>NZ_JAVAXU010000001.1:0-1205278 GCF_041954965.1 Pantoea sp. BS_8 | reverse complement strand
TTGACCGTCGATCCTTTCGCCGGAGACAACGTGCTGGATAATGCAGAAAAAGCAACGGATCAGATTCTGTCCGGCACCACCGTCAATGTGGAGCCGGGCCAGACCGTGACCGTGACCCTGGGCGGGCAGACCTATACCACCACGGTGGGCCAGGACGGCGGCTGGAGCGTGACGGTGCCGTCGGCAGCGCTGGGCGCATTAGCGGCGGGCACAACGACGATTGCCGTCAGCGTGGCTAACAATGCCGGAGACATCGCGACGGGCAACCAGGACATTATCGTTGAACCCGCAGCGGGGACACCGGGATCGCTGACGATTACCCAACCGCTGGGCGGAGATGGTTTTATTAATGCGCTGGAGGCCAGCCAGGGCGTTATCGTTAAGGGTGCGTTCCTTGGTGGGACACCGGGTCAGCAGATTGCGGTTAACTTTAACGGTGTCAATTACAACGGTACCGTAGATGGTGACGGATTATGGTCGGTCACGATGCCTGCAGCCGCTTTTGACGGCGTGGCAGACGGGCTGAAATCGATTACCGTCAGCACCGTGGATGCTAACGGTAACCTCGTGACCGGCACAGCTGACGTGATCCTGCAGGCCACAACATTGCCTGCTGTTAACCTCGACAGCGGCGCGATCAGCGATGGTGTCCTTAATAATCTGGACGCCGCCAGCGATCAGGTACTGAGCGGGAATACCGGCATTACCGGTGACGGACAACAGGTACAGATTCAACTCGGCGGCAACACCTACAACGTTCCGGTTAATACGGACGGCAGCTGGAGTACGACGATTCCTGCCACCGATCTGTCTGCCTTACCGCAGGGGAATAACCCACTGGTTGTCAGTGTGGTTGATCAGGCTGGCAACGTGGTTACCCAGACAAATAACCTCACGGTGGATACCCAGTCACCTGTGCTGGGTGTTGATCCCGTGGGCGGCGATAACACGCTAAGCGTCAGCGATCTGACACAGCCACTGATCCTGAATGGTACCGGCCAGAATGGCGATCAGGTCACACTCTCGCTCAACGGCAGATTTTACCGGACGCTGGTGGCCTCCAATGGCCGCTGGTCTTTGAGAGTTGACCAGTCTGATCTCGCTGCATTACCGTCAGGCAGCAATCCGTTTACGGTCACGGTGACGAATGCCAATGGCAGCCAGACGACGTTCACCAGCGATCTGAATGTCGCGACGGCACCAGAAGTCCAGCCTACCATTACGGTTAATTCGGGTAGTTTTGCTGGCGATGGCATTCTGGATGGTGCCGAACAGCAGCAGCCACAAACCCTTACCGGCACCACAACCAATGTTGAGGCGGGACAACAGGTTAGCGTTACCCTGAATGGCGTGACCTACACGGGGACAGTAGAGCCCAACGGTAACTGGCAAATCACGCTGCCGTCCACCGCATTTTCCGGCTTGCCGAATGGTGCGCAGTCGCTGACCGTTGAGGTCGTAAACGCCGTCGGGAACACCAGCAGTGCCGAGCTGACCTTTACGGTCGACAATACGGGCAGCAGCGTTGCGCTGTCGCCTGTAGGGACAAATAACTACCTCAATGTTGAGGATGTGGCCAGCGATGTCGTGTTGAGTGGCACCACAATCAACATTCCTGCGGGCAGTCAGGTGACCGTTAGTGTTAATGGCACCAGCTATACCGGCACGGTCGATGCGCAGGGCAACTGGACGGTGACGCTGCCTGCCGGTTCACTGGCTGAACTGCCAAACGGTGCTCTGCCGGTCATTACCACTATCACCGATGCCGGTGGTAACACGCTTGCCACCAATACAACGAATATTAACGTCTTTGCTACCGATCTGCCGATCGCAACGGCTGGCGTCGCCTTTGGTGATGGCGTGCTGAATGGCGCTGAAGCCACGGCCAACGGCACGATTACGGGCAACAGCGGTGTGACCGGTGCCGGGCAAGGCGTCGTCGTCAACTTCAATGGGGTTGACTATAACGGCACGGTAGATGGTGCAGGTAACTGGCAGGTGAGCATTCCGTCAGGCATCCTCGCTGCGCTGGATCAGGGAACGGTACCTTATACCGTCACGCTCACCGATATTGCCGGCAACACCAGTACGGCCTCTGGCTCCGTTACGGTGGATACCGTGCCGCCGGTGCTGCAGGTTGCCACGCCTTCTGGCGATGGTGTACTCAACGCCACGGAAATTCAGCAGCCTCTTGTGCTGACCGGCACCAGTGAAAACGGTGCGACCATCGTCGCCTCGTTTAATGGTACAACCGTCACAACAACGGCTAATACAGATGGCACCTGGACGCTGAATGTACCGGATGCTGCGTTGAGTGGATTGTCTGACGGTAGCTATACCTTAACGGTGACGGCGACAGACAGTGCCGGTAACGTCTCTACCAATACCAGTAACCTGACGGTAAAAGCGGATGCGGCTTCGCTGCCAACGTTAACCCTGAATCCCTTCGCAGGCGATAATGTCGTCGATGGCGCAGAGCGTCAGGTCAGTCAGGTGCTGTCCGGCACCACTACGAATGTCGAGCAGGGTCAGACCGTCACCCTCACTGTAGGCAGCGATGTTTTCAGCGGCACAGTATTGGGGGATGGCACCTGGCAACTGACTGTTCCGGCAGAGGTCCTCGCTTCGCTGGCTGACGGCAGCGCCAGTTACACCGTGGCCGTCAGTGATGCCGCAGGCAATACCGCCACTGGCAGTCTGGATCTGACGCTCAACAGCAATGCCTCAGGCATCGCGCTGGCCCCCCTGAGCGACGATAACTATCTGAATGCCGGTGAGGCAACCGACCCGCTGATTGTTAGCGGAACCACGTTCAATGTCGCGCCCGACAGCACGGTTACGCTGGTGTTCAATGGCGTCACGTATACCGGCACGGTTTCAGCCACCGGAACCTGGAACATTGTGATCCCACCTGCCGATCTGGCAAGCCTGACGGATGGGCCGACCACGTTGACCGTATCGGCTACGGATACCACGGGGGCCGTACTCAGCAGCTCAGGTACGCTGAACGTGGCCATTAACAATGTACCCAACCCTGTCGTTATTAATGCTTTTGATGGCGGCGTGATTAATGCAGACGATGTCACCAGTGCGCAGGCGCTGAACGGCACAACTGGCGTGAGTGGCGTTGGGCAAACCGTTAACGTCACCTTTAACGGTAATATCTACAGCGGAACCGTGGACGCAAACGGCAACTGGCGCGTTACGCTGCCTGCTGATGCGCTTACCGCTCTGACTGAGGGCAGCACCGGCTATACGGTGACGGTCACGGATGCGGCCGGTAACAGCCGTTCCGTTGCGGGCACTGTCGAGGTGGATCTCACCCCGCCAGGCCTGACGCTGGATCCGGTGACAGGTGATGATGTTGTCGACCCGACCGAGAGCACCGGACCGATTGTGCTCAGCGGCAGCAGTGATGCCGGGGAAGGTCAGGTGGTAACGATCGCCTTAAACAATCAGGTATGGACCACGGCAGTTGACGCCGAAGGCAACTGGAGCTTTACATTGCCCGCTGGCGCACTGGAAGGTATTCCCGCAGGCAGCTATGCACTGGCCGTGACCGTCAGCGATCTGGCCGGAAACAGCGTGACAGAAACCCGCGAGATTACCGTATCAACGAACAGTCTGCCGATCAGTATCGTTACACCTTTCACAGACGGCTATCTGAACCAGATCGAGTCCACGACTGACCAGACACTCAGCGGCACCACCGGCGCTTCTGGCGCAGGTCAGACCGTCACGGTGACCGTGGGGGGAAATGATTACAGCGCGACAGTGGATGCACAGGGTAACTGGTCTCTGACTCTGGGTAGTGATGTCCTTCAGGCACTGACAGAAGGTGTCAATCCCATTGTCGTCAATGTGACTGACGCGGCGGGTAACACGGGCAGCCTGGACAGTAACATCACGGTGGATTTCACGCCGCCTGAACTGACTCTGACGCCGGTTACCGGAGATAATCAAATCAATGCAGTGGAGGTGCTGCAGACCATCCCGGTTTCCGGCACGGCATCGCTGGCTGATGAAGGGCAAACGGTTACCGTGACCTTACAAGGCCAGACTTATCAGACGCTGGTGCTTCAGGATGGAAGCTGGCAGGTCAATATTCCTGCCAGCGTCATGCAGGGCTTACCGGATGGCACGTATGCGTTGGATATTACCCTGACAGATGCGGCGGGTAACCAGACCACGCTGACGCAAAATCTGACCCGCGTCGCCGACAGCGCGTCATTGCCCGTGCTGACAGTCGATACCGTCAGCGGCGATAACTTACTGAACCGGGCAGAAGCCGCTGCGGATTTCACCATCAGCGGTGGCAGCACGAACCTGACGGCGGGGCAGGTTGTGACTGTCACCCTGAACGGTCAGAGCTACACCGGTGCCGTTCAGGCAGACGGCAGCTGGAACGTGACCGTTCCTGCGGGTGATGCTGGCGCGCTGCCAGATGGTGCGTTGTCTGTGGTGGTGGTGGCGAGCGATACGGCGGGCAATCCTGCCAGCAGCACTGCCAGCCTCACTGTCATCGCCAGCGAGGCGGCGCAGCCAACGCTTAGCGTAGATGTAGTGGCAGCGGACGACATCATCAACGCAACCGAAGCCGGAACGGCGCTGGAGGTGACGGGCAGCAGCAGGCTACTGGCAGAAGGGACGCCTGTTACGCTGACCGTTAACGGTATTGCGTACCCGACCACCATTGATGCCAACGGCAACTGGCGCGTAACCGTGCCCGCCGATGCCCTTGCTGATCTGCCGTCCGGGACAGAACAGGCCTTTGTGGTGACGGCGAATGATGCTGCGGGCAATCCTGCGGAGGCCAGCCATAATGTCGCCATCGAAACGACCCTGCCATCGCTGGTCGATATTACCCTGAGCGCAGGCACGTCGCTGAATCAGGCCGAATCGCTCCAGGATCTGACGGTCACCGGTAACAGTGCGCCTGGCGCACAGATTAGCGTGACGCTAAATCAAATCAGTTACACCGCCCTGGCCGACGGAAACGGTGCCTGGACGCTGGCCATCCCGGCAGCGGATCTGCAAGCGCTGACTGATGGTGTTCAGACTGTCACCGTGACGGCAACGGACACCAGCGGTAACGTCGCGACCGACAGCAGCACGACGCTGGATGTGGCGATCAGAAACGTACCTGTCCTGACGCTGGACGTCCCGTTTGGCGATGGCCTGCTGAGTCAGGCAGAGGCTGCGGGTGCGTTGACGCTGACGGGCACAGCCACCAATCTGGCCGAAGGCAGCGAAATCACCGTCACAATTGGGGATCAACCCTTTACCACGACGGTCGCTGCCAACGGTATCTGGACGCTCAATCTGGCACCGGACGCGCTCAGCGGTTTACCCGATGGCGTGACGCAGGTGCAGGTGACGGCCAGTGATGTGGCGGGCAATCCGGCAGAAGCATCCGTCGGCGTTGAGATCATACTGACGCCACCAGCGACGCCAACGGTTGCGGAAACGCTGTTTGGCGACAACGTCATCAATGCCAGTGAAGCTGCGTCAGTACAGCTGATTAACGGCACCACACCACTGAGCGACGGGCAAACCGTGAACGTGACTGTGGACGGCACACCGCTGACGGTATCCGTTGACGCCCAGGGTAACTGGACAGCCAGCCTGACGCCGGAAGTCATGGCGGGGCTGGCCGATGGCAGCCATACCCTGAGTATCGTGACGACCGATCGGGCAGGCAATACCTCGGTGACGACCACACAGGATTTCACGACGGCAACCGCACCGATTGCCGCGCCTACGCTTGATACGCCGTTTGGCGATGGACGCATTAACGCGGCCGAGGCGCAGGCTGGCGGTAGCCTGAGTGGCGATCTGAATAATGATAACGCCGCCGCCGTGACCGTTACGGTCAACGGGACGCTCTATGCGGCTGCCATTAACGGCGACGGCACCTGGTCACTGGATCTGCCCGCGAGCGTCCTGCAAACGCTGCCGGATGGGACCTGGCCGGTGACGATCACCGTCACCGACGTCAATGGCAATACGGCCAGCACCGTTGACAACATCATTGTCGCTGTGCAAACGCTGCCGAATGTGAGTCTCAATCTGCCGTTTGGCGATGGTGCGCTGAATGCCACTGAGGCGACACAGGACCAGACCCTGACCGGTACCACCGGCATCAGTGGCGCGGGGCAAACCGTTACGGTGGTGATCAGCGGCTTCAACAATGACGAACCGCTGAATGCGGTCGTGCAGAATGACGGAAGCTGGTCGCTCACGCTGACCCCGGATCAGATGGCGCAAATTCCTAACGGTAGCCATGTCATTACGGTGAGTGCAGCCGATAGTGCGGGGAACACCGACAACACCACATTAAACGTGGTGACCGCGGTGACGGCGCCCGTGCCGACTTTTGCGGCCACGCAGTTTGGTGGCGACAATGTGCTGAGCATCAGTGAGGCCGCCGCTGGCGTCACGCTGACGGGAACGACGGGCAGCAGCGGCGCAAATCAGGCCGTCAGCATTATCGTGAATCTGGACGGCATCAGCTATCCCGGCACGGTCGATAACGATGGCAACTGGAGCGTGACGATTCCGCCGAATGCGTTAAATTCGTTAGGGAGCGGTCCGTATACCGTCACCGTTAACGTCGTTGATGCTACCGGCAACCCGGGTACTGCCCAGTTTAACTTCACGGCCGATCTGACGACACCGGTGCCAACCGTGGCCCCGCTCGCACGTGACGGTTTTATTAATTCAGCGGATGTCGCGAATGGCGTCACCCTGACCGGTAGCACAGGGGAACCCGGTGAAGGGCAGACGGTTGTGGTCACCTTAGGAGGGACAAGCTTCGATGCGGTGGTACAGGCAGATGGCAGTTGGACATTAGCCCTGAGCACAGCCGATCTGCAAGGTTATACCGACGGAAATTACAGTCTTTCTGTGGTCGCGACGGATGCGGCTGGCAACAGTGCCACCCTTACAGAGACGCTGACCATTGATACTACCGCACCTGTGATCACCACGGTGGCCTTTGCAGGGGATGACGGGCTGGATTACGCCGAAAGTGTTCAGCCGCAGGTGCTGAGTGGCGTAGTAACAGGGGCTGAAATCGGGACTTCGTTGACCGTTTCCCTTGCGGGCACGGTGCTGGGCACGGGCATCGTTGGGGCAGACGGAAGCTGGAGCCTCACACTGACGCCTGAACAAATGCGTGACTTTACGCAGCCGACTACCACACTGACGCTGACCGTCAGCGATCAGGCCGGTAACCCGGTGACGCAGGAACTGTCAGTTCCGGTTGATCTGACGCCACCGCCGGGACCGCTGGTCACGCTGGGCACCGTATCGGGTGACAACATCATCAGTACGGTCGATCAGGCAAATGGTGTCGTGCTGAGCGGAACATCGCAAAACCTGGGTGCTACCGGCGAGGTCAGCATTGTCATCAACGGGACCCCTTACGCCACCACGCTGGATGCGAACGGCAACTGGACGACGGGAGCGCTGTCCGTCGCCGATTTCGGCACCACCGACGGGCCGGTCACCATTACGGTCAACGCGACCAATGGTTCGGAAACCGTCACGGCCACTGGCACCGTGCAGTTGGATCTGACACCGCCGTCACTCACTATCAATGACTTTGCGGGTGACAATGTCATTAACGACGGCGAAACTCAGGTACGCCAGACCATTAGCGGTACCTCGGACACCAGTGAGGCGGGCCGCGCAGTAACGGTGACGCTCAACGGCAAAACCTACACCGCCGTCGTGCAGACTGACGGCACCTGGTCAACCAGCGTACCGGCCAGTGATATGCAGGCACTCGCCGAGGGTCAAACGGTCATCAATGCCCAGCTCAGCGATGCTGCGGGCAACGTGACTTCCGTCGACCGCACCGTGACTGTAGATACGACCGCACCATTGATTCAGACTGACGCCTTCCTGGGCGACAACCTGATTAATGCAGCCGATATCACAACCAGTCAGGTCCTGACCGGTCGCACAACGGGCGCAGAAGAGGGCCAAACCATTTCCCTGTTCGTGGGTGATGGTGCGCCGATCGCTACGGCGGTTATCGGTGCTGACGGTGCCTGGAGCATTGACTTAACGCCTGACGTGCTGGCCAGCCTTAACGATGGTCCGCTGGTCTTTGGTCTTCGCGTCAGCGATGTTGCAGGCAACCAAACCGATGCGACGATCACCGTCAACAAGCTGGTGAACGCGGCGTTAAATCTGGTGGTCGACTCTGTGTTTGGTGACGGCACACTCAGTGCGATCGATACCACGATTGCACAGACCATTACCGGCACGGCCACATCGGCCGGCGTGGGCGCGACTGTCGCGGTCACGATTGGTGGCACAACGCTGACCAGCGCGGTCGGACAGGATGGCAAATGGGCCATTGTGGTTCCACCGAATGTACTGGGTTTGATCAGTGATGGTCAGCTGGCGCTGGACGTCACCCTGACAGATGCTGCGGGCAACGTCCGTACCGTGGGGGAAACCGTGACGGCCATTGTCGATGCCGTACCCGTTGTGGGAACCCTGACCGGCCTGTTTGGTGGCGACAACTTGCTGAATATTGCCGAAGCGGCCGTCAACCAACAGATTGGCGGTACGATCGAAAATGCGGCGGCGGGATCGCAGGTGACGGTGACGTTAGGCACCCGCACCTACACCACCGCAGTGGGCACCAATGGAAGCTGGAGTCTGACGCTGCCTGCTGCCGACCTGACGGCGCTGACGGCGGGTAACCAGACACTGGGCGTCAGCGTGATTGATGCTGTCGGCAACGTGGCCAGCAACAGTACCACCATTGGCATTTTCACCCAGACGCCGACTATCAGTCTGACCTCACTGTTCGGTGATGGTGTGCTTAACCTGGCCGACATTGCGACCAGTCAGACGCTCAGCGGCGTGGTCAACAACGTCGCAGCAGGTTCGACAGTCACGCTTACGGTAGGCGCCTCGCAGATTAACGCAGTGGTGGGAGCGAACGGCACCTTCTCCGCAACGGTGACGCCAGATATCCTCGGCACGCTGGCGCAGGGCAACCTCACCATCGGGGCAACGGTTACCGATGCTGCCGGGAATACGGCCTCGACCAGCGCGGGCATTCGCGTCGATACCGTGGTACCAACCATCACCCTCAATCCGCTGTTTGGGGATACGTTGCTGAATGTAGCTGATGCCCTGGCGGGGCAGACGATTAGCGGCGCGGTAACCGGGGCGGAAGCCGGATCTCGCGTGGTTGTGACGATTGCGGGCCAGCAGCTCGTGACCGTCACCGATGCCAGCGGCAACTTCAGCCTCGGCTTAACGCCGACTTTGCTGAAAGGCTTGTCCGACGGCACGCTCACTGTAGGCGTCAGCGTCACCGATGCCGCAGGCAATACCAGCAGCAGCTCGGCCACGGCGACCGTAGGCATTAACAATCTGCCGAAAGTGACGCTGAACCCGCTGTTTGGCGACGGTGTGCTTAATATTGCCGAGTCGCTCGTGACGCAGACCATTACGGGGACCGCAACCGGCGTGGCGGCGGGCAGCACCGTGCGCCTGGCGATTGGCAACACCACGGCGACGGCGGTGGTGAATGCGGACGGCACGTTCTCTGCTTCGTTAAGCCCGGCAGTTCTTTCGACATTGCTTGGCGGCAACTTTACGGTCAGTGCATCGGTAACGGATGCGGTCGGTAACACCACCTCCACCAGCGCAGGCGTGCAGCTGGCCGTGACGCAGCCAACTCTGACGGTCAATACGGTGTTTGGCGACGGTGTCCTGAGCGCCGCAGACCTTTCAACTAATCAGACCATCAGTGGGTCGTCGTCACTGTCAGCGGGCGCAACCGTCAGCGCCACGTTAAACGGCGTGACCTACTCCACCAAAGTGGTGAGCGGCGGTGGGTGGACGATCAGCGTACCGAAGGCCGATCTGCTGAGCATCAGCGATGGTGCGAAAACTGTTGCCGTGACAGGGACCGACCTTAACGGTAATACCGTGTCCGGTTCGGGCAACCTGAGCGTCATCAGTAACAGTGCGCCGGCGTTAACCATTACCTCCCTGTTTGGTGACAACGCGCTGAGCGTCGCAGATGTGAAAACCACGCAGACGATTAGCGGGACGGCCACTAACGCGGAAGGATCGCTGGTGGAGGTCACCATCGGTACCCAGACCTTTACCACGTCGGTAAACAGTAACGGGACCTGGAGCCTGCCGATCTCCGCAACAAACCTGGCGGCGATTGCAGACGGACTCTATACCGTTACCGCCAGCGTCACCAATGGTATCGGCAACAGCGGCAGCGCGTCTGCTTCGCTGGGCGTCGCCAGCCGCAGTACGCCGACCGTTGGGGTGAACAGCTACTTTGGCGGTGATGGTTATCTGAACATCTCTGAATCCAATATTGCTGAAACCATCAGCGGCACCAGCAGTAATGCTGTCGGCGGGCGCGTAACCGTTAACGTGGCAGGTAATATTCTGACCACTACTGTAGGCGCAAATGGCACCTGGAGCGTTAGCGTACCGTCAGCCACACTGAAAGGCATATCGGACGGCAGCCATTCGGTCGCGGTCACCGTCACGGATATCGGCGGTAACAGCACCACGACGACCAGTGCCTTTACCGCGTTGTCGCACAACCAGCCTGTCGTCGGGGTGGATCCGGTGCTCAGCGTCGTGACCGCACTGTTGACGGGTTTGACGGTGCAGGGCGGATCGCTGAACGCAGCCCAGGGTTCCAGAGTCAGCGTGACGCTGCTGCTGGCGAACGGCAGTAACGGGCCAACCATCAATACGACTACCGATGCTCTGGGACGTTACTCGGCTAATTTTGCCTCGTCACTGCTTTCTGTAGGGGGACTCTTGCTGTCAGTGAATACGCTGGCGAAAGTGACCATTACGGATGTGGCCGGTAACAGCTTTACCACCACAAACACGCTGTTGCTGGGGTCATTGTTGCCTGCCACGACCACGCTGTCGGCGGAGTCGTTTGCCACCTTCGCGGTATCGGACGAAAGTGTTACGGCGGCCAGTCTGGAAACGCAGCATCACAGTCAGTCTGGCGAGGAAACAGCACCGGCGCTCCATGCCGTCTCTACACTGACCACGGAAGCCGATACGGTGGTGCCGACCAGCAGTACCGAGTCGGTGAATGTCGCGGAGCAAGCCGTTGTCGTGCCTGAAACCCCCATAATGGAGGAGGCTTACAGTATTGGTGGGGTGGTGATTACGCTGGAAGATGGCAGACAGATTGAAGGGGCGACGGTAAGCGGCAGCAGTGGTGCCGATACCGTGACCGTCAACGATCTGAATTTCAGCCATATTGATGGCGGTGCCGGTACCGATACCCTGGTGCTGGGCGGTGATCACATCACGCTGGATCTGACTGCGCTTGGCCTGAAAGTCGAAAACATTGAAATCCTCGATCTGGGTAAAAGTGGCACCAATTCGGTCAAACTTGATCTGAATGAGGCGCTTACGCTTACAGACAACCAGAGCGATGATTTGATGATTAAAGGCGCAGACGGCAGTCAGGTCACGCTGGTCAATAGCGATGGTGGCGTTTGGGAAATCAGTGGTGAGCGTATGCTGAATGGCCAGGCCTATGAGGTCTACCATAATTCGGCGCTTGCCAATGACAACACGCTGGGTGATGTGCTGGTCCAGCATAACCTGCAGGTCGCCATCGTCTAAACGGTGCAGTTTGATGGTTACACGCAGAACACAGCGGGTGCGCAAGCACCCGCTTTTTTAATCCGTTTTAACTGACCGTACCGCAGTTAATGCGCCGCATTCGATAGTGCGTGTCGGTCATCCATCCCCCAGGCGGAGGACTGGCACGGGATAAAGCGGTATATAACGTCACGCCCTGTCCTGACGCCTCGTCCATCAACGGATAGAGTAATTCCTTAACTTTATTAACTGGCAGGTTGTTTAATTATGCTAATGACTTTTTGGGATTGAATTTGGCTAAAAAAACAGCTTTCAGACGAGATATTTGATAACTGGCGATTTTTATCATGAACCTCTCGCCAATTTATACTATTAATATTAACGCGCGCTTAGCGGTAGGCTTTCAAAAACATAAATTAAATTAACAATAAAGTGCGTGTTCTGCTGTCGCATTGCTGTTTTTTACGCCCCAAATCACCAGGTAATCCTCTAACGATGATAAACAGCCCTGTTGGTATGAAGAATGAAGAACGCGCGTCTGGTCCTGATCTGTTGTGCCTTAAATGGCATGGTACTCCCTGCAGCCCTGGCTGCGCCTTTACCCGAAGCCGAATTTAACTGGCGTGCCGCGCCCAGTGAAGAACAGGTGGCAACCTTAACCCTGCGTGAGGCGATTCTGCGCGCGTTTGCCCGCAATCCGAAGATTTCGGAAGCGGCCGCTCAGATTTACGTAGGGGAAGGGGATCTCAGTGCGGCCCAGAGCGCCTGGTATCCCCAGATATCGCTTCAGGGCGCAGCGGGGCGCTCACATCAAACGGATTCCTCCGGCAGTCTGAACAACAACGGCTCTGGCGGCATTATGCTCAGTCAGCTCCTGTACGATTTTGGCCGCACCAACGGCGCCATCGATGAACAGCATGCCCTTTCAGAGGCATATCGCTTTGGCCTGTTCGATGCCATGACGCAGGCCGCGAAAGATACGTTACAGGCCTATCTTGAGGTCAAACGCTATCAGTCACTTGCCATGACGGCCCAGACAAACATCGCGTCGCTTGAGCACGTTCGCGAAATTGCCAAAATGCGGGCGGATGCCGGTCTCAATTCTCAGTCCGATGTATTGCAGGCGGAAACCCGCATTGCTGCGATGCAGGCGACTCGTGAACAGTATCTGGCACAGCTTCGCTCGGCCAAAGCCCAGCTTACGGTCTTGACCGGCGTGGTACCGGCGACGCTGCCTGAACTTCCTCAGGCGCTGCTCAGGCAGCAGGTCACTCTTGATCGTATTGCCTATGAAAACAGCGCTTCGGTGCGCAGCGCGCAGTCTAAGCAGGAAGCCGCGCGTGAGCGGGTAAGGCAGGCCCAGTCTGGCCACTGGCCCAGTATCAAAGTGCAGGCGGGCCGGACGCGTTATGAAAACGATCAACGCTCATACTGGGACGACGAAGTGCAGCTCCAGGTTGAGGCGCCGCTCTATCAGGGCGGGCTGGTCAATGCCAAAACGCAGGCCGCCGAGGGTGAGCGTCTGGCCGCACAGGCGGCGGTGCAGCAAGCCAAACTGGCCATTAATCAAAGCGCCTCCACGGCTTACGCCGATATGATTGGCGCCCAGCAACGCCAGCAGGCGGGGGAAGTGCAACTGGCCAGCGCGGAGCACACGCGCAATGTTTACGCCGATGAATACCGGCTCAGCAAACGTAGCCTGAACGATCTGCTCAGCGTTGAGCAGGATGTCTTTCAGGCCGACAGTTCCCGCATCATCGCCCTCTACGACGGCTGGGATGCCACCGTCCGCTATGCGGCCGCCGTTGACAACCTGCTCGATATCATGGGCATCGACCGCCAGAAAAACAGTGGCGATCTTCTTCCTTCGCTGCAATAGCCAGTCTGCACTAAAAGGCGTGAATAATGAGTGTACAAAACCTGAAGACGGAAAACTGGATTGCCGCGATGTTGCGTGTGGCGGCGCGTTTCGGCAAGCCTGCCGATGGCAAAACGCTGCGTCAGCAGATGCGCTGGTTCGAACATCTCCCTGCTGAACAGCAACTTGAACGGCTTTGCGGTTTACTCGGCCTGCACCTGACCATGGTGTCCCCCAACAAACTGCGCTGGCGCCAGGACATCACGCCTGTCGTGCTGGTTATGGAAAACCATAGCGTGGCGGTGCTGGAAGGCATTGATGGGGAGGGAAGCGCACGTTACTGGCTCAGCGAAGGCGGTGACGTGATTCGCGAAGGTGAGCTGGCGGGCCTGCTTTCGCGTACACAAGGAGATGTGGGCGTTATTGGCGTTGCCGCTCGTGGGCGGGATGCCCGCATTGATGAGTTTGTTCAGCCCTATGAGCCGCACTGGTTCTGGAAAAACTTTCGGGGCATGGGCCGCCGTATTGCTGAGATTTCCCTGGCATCGATCATCAGTAATGTTCTGGCGCTGGCCGGGATTCTGTTTTCCATGCAGGTCTACGACAGGGTCATTCCTGCGCAGTCCGAAGCTACGTTGTGGGTGCTGTTTGTGGGCGTGCTGATTGCCGCCGCCATTGAATATTTGATTCGTCTGATGCGCACGCAGGTATCCGATCTGATGGGGAAACGCATTGACCTGAAAGTCTCTGCCATGCTGTTTGCCCGGGCGATGAATATTCGTAACGAATCCCGACCTAAATCAACCGGCTCTTTTATCTCGCAACTGCGCGAGATCGATCAGGTGCGCGAGTTACTGACCTCCACGACCGTCGGCGCGGCGGCGGATTTACCTTTTGTCATTCTCTTCCTGTTTATTATGTCGTTTATTGGCGGCTGGCTGGTCCTGATTCCGCTGGCCGCCATTCCCCTCATTATTATCCCAGGCCTGCTGGTACAGTTTCCTATGGCCCGGCTGGCGAAAGCCGGCTTACGTGAAGGGGCACTGCGTAATGCGGTGCTGGTCGAGACCATCGAAGGCATTGAAGACATCAAGGCATTGCAGGCAGAGCCGTATTTTCAACGCCAGTGGGAGCAAACGCATGAGGTCAGTGCGTCAATCGGTAATCAGCAACGCCTGTGGGGGGCCAGACTCACGGGCTGGGCATCGACCGTGCAGCAGCTGACCTATGCGGGCATGCTGGTCTTTGGGGTCTATTTGGTGCTGGACGCACAAATCACGACCGGGACGCTGGTCGCCTGTAGCCTGCTTTCCTCGCGCACCATCGCGCCACTGATGCAACTCACCATGGTCTTTTCCCGCTGGCAGCATGCGAAAACCGCAATGAAAGGGCTGGATGAGCTACTGAAAAAACCACTCGATAAACCTGAGACCGCGACATTGGCCCACTGTCCGACGCTGACCGGGCACTATGAATTGCGCAACGTGCATTACACCTATGATGAAGAGAACGAAAAGAACGTACTCAACGTGCAGCAGTTAACCATCAGGCCCGGTGAAAAAATCGCCATTCTGGGCAAGGTCGGTGCAGGTAAATCCACCCTGCTGAAAATTCTGGCCGGTCAGGCACAGGCCACGCAGGGGAAAGTGCTGGTCGATGGCGTGGATATGGCGCAAATCGACCCCACGGATCTCCGCCGTCAGCTCGGCTGGCTTTCTCATGATTCGCGACTGTTCTTCGGCACGTTACGCCAGAATCTGCTGCTGGGGAATCCACACGCCAGTGAACAGGAGATGCTGCAGGCGCTGCGTATCAGCGGTGCGTTGTCGCTGGTTCAGCAGGATGCGGCCAGTCTGGATCGCATTATTAATGAAGGTGGCCGTGGGCTGTCGGGCGGACAGCGCCAGATGATTATGCTCAGCCGGATGATTCTGCGCCAGCCACAGGTTGTGCTGCTGGATGAACCCACCGCCTCAATGGATGAGCAACTTGAAGATCATGTGATCCGCCAGATGCAGAGCTGGATCAGTGGACGAACGTTAATCCTGGTCACGCACCGTCCCGCACTGTTGAAGATGGTTGATCGTATCGTGGTGATGGAAAACGGCCGCATCATTGCGGACGGGACAAAAGAGCAGATTCTGCGGCGCGCGACCGCGGATGCCGGTCAGGGAGGGGCAGCATGAGCATCGTCATGTTAGATAAAGATTTGGCCAAACATGAGCGACGCACATCCACCATCATCTGGTTGTGCACCGCCGCGCTGGTGCTTTTTCTGATCTGGGCGCATTTCGCCATTCTTGATGAAGTCACGGTCGGCACCGGAAAAGTGACGCCGTCAACCCGTGCGCAGGTAATTGACAGTCTGGACGGCGGCATCGTGAAGCAGCTTAACGTGCATGAGGGCGATATCGTCGAAAAAGGCCAGATTCTGGCCACTCTGGATCCCACCCGTTTTCAGTCTAACTTTGGTGAAGTGCAGGCACGGGTAAGGACGCTGCGCGCTTCGTCTGAGCGACTGAGCGCAGAGCTGTCTGGTACACCGCTCACCTTCAGCGCAGAGACGCTAAAAGAGCCGCAACTGGTGGCGCGTGAGAAGCAGTTGTACGAATCACGTCGCCGTAACCTGACAGAGACGATCAGCAACCTGCAACAGTCTTTACGGCTGGTTCAGGATGAGCTGCGTTTAACGGAACCGCTGGTGGCGAAGGGCGCCGCAGGGCAGGTGGAAGTCATTCGCCTGCGCCGTCAGGTCAGCGATCTGCGCGGTAAAATCGATGAGGCACGTAACGATTATCTGGTCCGTGCCCATGAAGAGCAGGTAAAAAACAATGCGGAACTGGATGCCCAGCTACAGGTTGCCGCAGGCAAAGAAGACCTGCTGACGCGTGCCACGCTCACTTCACCCGTTCGGGGTATCGTGAAGGATATCCAGGTCACCACGGTCGGTGGTGTGCTCGAACCGGGCGGTAAGATGATGGAAATCGTGCCGCTGGAAGATCAACTGCTAATCGAAACCCGTATCAATCCTCGTGATATCGCCTATATTCGGCCCGGCCTGCCAGCCGTGGTGAAAGTGACCGCCTATGACTCTTCCATCTACGGTGACCTGCCGGGCGTGGTGGAAACGGTCTCGCCGGATACCTTGCAGGATGAGGTTAAGCGCGATCAGTTTTATTACCGTGTTTATGTCCGCACACAAAAAGCGGAGCTGACAAACCGGGCCGGACGACGCTTCCCCATTGTGCCGGGCATGGTGGCGAATGTAGAGATCAAGACAGGGCAGAAATCTGTCATGGATTATTTGCTTAAGCCGTTGAATAAGGTTAAAGAATCGATGCGTGAACGTTAATAAGGCGTGGAACCGGACCGGTAACCTAGCTGGTTTCGGTCCGTGATAAAATACAGGGGAAACTTTGTAAGAGGCGCGGGTTAATTTGGCGAGGGCGAAGCGGCATAAGTGACGAATAATTCAGCACTTAGCGGTGCTATTTTCCGCACAGCTGACCAGACACTGAACAGCAGGCAAAAAAAAGCCGGGCAATATGCCCGGCGCTTAATTAGCATTTAAGAAATCATTCGGGGGTGAATGAAGATAAGAAATAAATGATGATAGCGGGTGTAATTATAGGGATTATGGGAAAGATGTTTTATCATTGAGTGCTTAGGAATATTCCCACTAAAATCATAGGGGTAACTATTATTAAGTAAGGGATTATCAATTTGTGCTTTATTTTTTATCACTCTGTGCGGCTAATTAGTTCCGTAATATTCATATCCTGAAATAAATTTTACAGTTAAAGAAACACTTTCTGAAATTTCGTATCATTTTAGCGATGGATTATTACGCTTGTTGAAATAACAATGGGCCTTCAACCGATTTATCATCGGTCAGCAGTGGCAAATATAAAAGGCACATAACAGAGGGTAATAAAATGAAGCGTCACATTCTCTCCCTGGCGATCCCTGCTTTACTCGCAGCGGCAGGATCGGCAAATGCGGCTGAAATCTATAATAAAGACGGCAATAAATTAGATTTATTTGGCAAGGTAGACGGCCTGCACTATTTCTCGGACAACGACAGTAGCAATGGCGATCAGTCGTATGTGCGTTTTGGCTTCAAGGGTGAAACCCAGGTTACCGATCAACTGAGCGGCTACGGCCAGTGGGAATACCAGGCCGCGCTCAACAATTCAGAAGCCCAGGGAACAGCTGACAGCTATACCCGTGTTGGCTTTGCCGGGTTAAAATTCGGCGATGCGGGCTCATTCGACTATGGCCGTAACTACGGTGTCGCTTACGACATTGGCGCGTGGACAGACGTGCTGCCTGAATTTGGTGGCGATACCTATGGCGCGGATAACTTTATGTTCCAGCGCGGTAACGGCATGGCAACCTACCGTAACAACGGCTTCTTCGGATTGGTCGATGGCTGGAACTTTGCGGTTCAGTATCAAGGCAAGAACGATAACCCCACTGAAACGTCAGGCGGTCGTGATGTGTTGGGTGAGAACGGCGACGGCTGGGGCCTGAGCACCACGTACGATCTGGGATCGGGCTTCGGCATCGGTGCCGCGACCTTCCAGTCCGATCGTACTAATAACCAAAATGGTAATGCGCCAGGCATTCTGGGACGCGGTGATAAAGCTGCAGCCTATACCGGTGGCCTGAAATACGACGCCAACAATATTTACCTGGCCGCGATGTACACGCGCGCCTATAACGCCATCAGCTTTGGCGACAGCACCAGCGGCAACCAGGCGAACACCGCTTACGGATACGCCGATAAAGCCGACAACTGGGAACTGGTGGCGCAGTACCAGTTTGATTTCGGTCTGCGTCCGTCTCTGGCGTACATCAACTCACGCGGTACTGATGTCCAGAACTGGGGCAAACAAAATCTGAAGAAATACGTCGACGTAGGGGCGACTTACTACTTCAACAAAAACATGTCGACCTATGTTGATTATAAAATCAACCTGCTGGACGATAATGACTTTACCAAAGCGGCCGGTATCAATACCGACGATGTGGTGGGCGTAGGACTGGTTTACCAGTTCTGATAAAAGCAGGGAGCGCTATGCGCTCCCTGCGTTATTCCTCACCCACCGAGGCTGGCGGATGGTTTTCGTCTGACGGCACAAGAACGTTGCCGTATCTCGCCCCTTCAAACGCCACACCTGACAAGGTAAACGCGGCGTAACTCAACCAGCGTTGTAACGCCGTCATTCCGATTTCTGGCTTTTCCATCCTCTCTCTCCCGGCAACGCAGATAGCATTACACGTGCAGGATTCATGCCAGTCCGACCGCTCTCATAGCCACGGACATCTCGCCCGTTTTGCTACAATGGCCGGCGATTCAGGGGAAGAGAATGACCTTTGATGGTGCAGACGTGATCAACGACGGCGCAGATAAGTCGTAACCATGTGGCGGTGACGGCGTTGTTGCCAGGTTTTATAACTGCCAATAACGAACAGGCCCAGCGCAACGGCAAGGATTATATAAATCATCTGTTGCTCCTTATGCTTACGCCCTCAGTATTGAGGAGAACGATTCAGTCTGTGCGACTCACTCAGCTTTATCAACCAGTTTTAATTTAATTTACTTAATGTTTATGCTTTGAAACAGGCATAAAACGCCCGTTATGGATGAATAATGATGAGAAGTAAGATTAATCTGCTGTTAGTGGCGGCGGTCCTGCTGGTAGCAGGATGTGATCATCCCGCATCAAAAACCAAAGACGGAATGGTGCTGGAAGGGAAAACGATGGGAACGGTGTGGCGGGTGAGCCTGGCGGGCGTGGATGAAACGCGTAAAGCCGATCTGCAGCAGCGCATTCAGCAACAACTGGATGCCGACGATGCCGAACTTTCAACCTGGAAGGCTACCTCCGTGCTCTCTCGCTTTAATCAGAGCCGCGCCACCACGCCGCAGCCGGTGAGTGAAAACATGGCTGATATTGTGACGATGGCTTTACGTATCGGTAAAAAAACAGCAGGTGCCATGGATATTACGGTGGGACCGCTGGTGAATTTATGGGGGTTTGGGCCGGATAAACAGCCCGTGCATATTCCCGATGATCAACAGATTGCTGCGGCCAGAGCGTTGACCGGCTTACAGCATTTGCGCGTCATACAGGGCAGCAACGGACAATGGCTGCAGAAAGATCTGCCAGGCTTGTATGTCGACCTCTCCACTATGGGCGAAGGATTTGCCACCGATCATCTGGCTCGCCTGATGGAGCAGGAAGGCATCAATAACTATCTGGTGTCGGTCGGGGGAGCCGTCTTATCCCGTGGAATGAATGCACAGAACCAGCCGTGGCGGGTTGCGATTCAAAAACCGACTGACAGAGAAAATGCGGTTCAGGCCAGAGTCGATCTGCAGGGCCATGGGATCAGTACGTCGGGGAGCTATCGCAACTATTATGAACTGGACGGTAAACGCCTCTCCCACATTATTGATCCGGCCACAGGCCGGCCTGTCGATCACAAGCTGGTTTCGGCAACCGTGATTGCCACGACCGCGATGGAAGCCGACGGCTGGGATACCGGGCTTATGGTGCTAGGCACAGAAAAAGCCAAAGCGCTGGCTCTGAAAGAGAAGCTGGCGGTGTACCTGATTACGAAGGAAGGGGACAAATTTGTGAGCTGGATGTCGCCACAATTTACCGCTTTCATTATTCCATCTGACTGACAGAGAGAAACGCATGCTGGATCTGTTTAGTGACGCTTCACCCTGGCAGGAACCGTTGGCGGACGGCGCCGTGATATTGCGGCGACGTGCCCGCGATCAGGCCGACGCACTGTATGAGGCGATCATGACGATTGCGGCGAGCAATCCGTTTGAACACCGTATTACGCCGGGAGGACACCGCATGTCCGTCGCCATGACCAACTGTGGTGATTTTGGCTGGTCCACGGATGCGCGCGGCTACCGTTACAGTGAGCATGACAGCACACATCAACGCCAGTGGCCTGCGATGCCGGAGACGTTCCGGCTACTGGCCCGTCAGGCGGCAGAAGAGTCGGGCTTTCCGGCGTTTAACCCGGATGCCTGCCTCATCAACCGCTATGAACCTGGGGCAAAACTGACTTTGCATCAGGATAAAGACGAGAAAGATCTGCGTCAGCCGATCGTTTCTGTGTCGCTGGGGTTGCCTGCTGTATTTCAGTTTGGTGGTTTTGAACGCAGCGATCAGGCGCAGCGGGTGCTACTTGAACACGGCGATGTGGTGGTCTGGGGCGGCCCGTCTCGCCTGCGTTACCATGGAATATTGCCGCTGAAAGCCGGTATTTATCCGCTGACTGGCGCGTTCCGCTATAACCTGACATTTCGCCGGGCGTTTTAACGTGCGCAAGTTAGTGCGAATAACTATTGCTATCATTTGCCATCACTTTACACTGCAGGCTCACTGGATTGCCGGGTAAGGTTTTATGGCGTTGTTACAGGTTGTTTTTAATCAGTATCGCTGGCCGTTTATTGGTGTGATTTTGCTCACCCTGCTGAGTGCGGCATTGGGATTAGGCATGATTGCGTTTATTAACGGCCAGATGATTGTTGCGGTGAATACCTCGCTAAGCGTGTTGCCGGCTTTTCTGGCTCAGGTCGCGCTGCTGATGGCGGTGACCCTGGCCTCACAGCTGTCGCTGACCTGGCTGGGGCATCAGTTTGTCTGGCGGCTGCGCGGCGAATTTATCAAACGTATTCTGGATACGCGCGTGGAGCGCATTGAGCAAACAGGCAGTGCGCAACTGCTGGCAGGATTAACCAGCGATATCCGGGCCATTACCCTTGCGTTTGTGCGTCTGCCGGAGCTGATTCAGGGCATCATTATCACGCTGGGTTCAGCGCTCTATCTTGCCTGGCTGTCGCCGAAAATGTTGCTGGTGACCAGCGGCTGGCTGGCTGTGACGTTGGTGGGCGGCTGGATGCTGGTTTCCCGGGTTTATCAGCACATGGCGAAACTGCGTGAAGTTGAAGACAACCTTTACCGTGACTACCAGACGGTGATTGAAGGACGTAAAGAGCTGCAGCTTAACCGCGCGCGTGCCCGACTGATTTATGACACGGTTTATCAGCAGGATGCCCGCGCTTACCGGCACCACATTGTGCGCGCCGATACTTTCCACCTCAGTGCCGTCAACTGGTCCAATATCATGACGCTGGGTGCCATCGGCATGGTCTTTTTCATGGCAAACAGTCTGGGCTGGGCGAATACGGCTGTCGCAGCAACGTTTTCCCTGACGCTGCTGTTTCTGCGCACGCCGCTGCTGTCGGCGGTAGGGGCCTTGCCGACATTGCTCAGCGCGCAGGTGGCCTTTCGCAAACTCGCGCTGTTTGAACTTGCACCTTATCAACCTGATTTTCCTGTCCCCGCAGCAACAACTCCGTGGCAAACGCTTGAGTTGCGCGACGTCACCTTTCATTACGGTGAAAACGGGTTTCGGGTGGGGCCGGTCAACCTGACGCTTCGTCGTGGCGAACTGGTGTTTTTGATTGGCGGTAACGGCAGCGGTAAGTCGACGCTGGCGATGCTGCTGACAGGTCTGTATCAGCCCCAGTCCGGTTGTCTGGTGATCGACGGTCAGCCGGTTGATGCTGGCGACCGGGATGCCTGGCGGCAGCATTTTTCAGCCGTCTTTACCGATGTGCACCTGTTTGATCGCCTGATTGACAGTCAGGGCGAACCGGCTTCGCCTGCCCGCGTCCAGCTATGGCTTGAAAAGCTAAAAATGCAGGACAAGCTGAAGATTGAGGGGAATAAGATACTTAATCTGCAACTGTCGAAGGGGCAGAGCAAAAGGCTGGCGTTACTGTTGGCGGTGGCGGAACAACGCGACGTCTTGCTGCTGGATGAGTGGGCCGCCGATCAGGACCCGCATTTCCGCCGGGTGTTTTACCGCGAACTGCTGCCTGCGTTGCAGGCGGCGGGCAAGACCGTCTTTGCAATCAGCCATGATGATCACTACTTCATTCATGCCGATCGTCTGCTGGAGATGCGCGATGGCAGGCTGTATGAGTTAACCGACAGTGAGCGCGAGCGGGCCACGCAGGATGCGATAAAGCTTACCGACACCGGCTTGTAGACGCGTGGCAGCCGTTGCCGGCGCATCGACGATTAACGGAAATAAGACAAAAGATAAAGCCGCTCAAATCAGCGGCTTTTCAATGTTGGGTTGGCGTTTTCAGCTTCCACTCAGGCCTGACAGTGCCAGAGCCAACAACGGTGGGTTGGTCGCTTGAGATAATCAATCATTGGGTGGGATGGCAAAGTTTTTCAGTGACACGACAAAGTGGTGTTGGCCTTTACTGATGCGCGCACCGCGATCGCACCACTGACTTGCCAGACGGAAGAAATCGTCACAACCGATGTCGTATGCCAGCTCCACCTTACTGATGCCTGAATGCAGTAAGTCTTCTGCATCCTTCAGGTTCTTAGCTTTGATGACCATATCTGTATCCTCGATTTCAGGAAGCAACAGAATAAGTTATTTTTATTACAAAATTGTTTCAATTTCATGAATGGCTGTCATATTTGCCCGTTTTGTGAAGCCACAAACACTTTGCATGTCACGTTAACCCAATGACTTTTTTCCTGAATCTCCCTTTCAGGCCTTTTTCTGGCAAGCCAGAGGGAAACCGCCTCAGCGTGGCCCGACTCACTATCCGCTCACTGCCATGCTATCTGTTCTGCGTTTTCCGCTTTCACGGTTGGGGTTCACTTTCTGCTGCTTGCCGGACAGGCCCCTGCGACAGAAAACTGAGATCGCTGCCGGACGGGCGCTGATAAATACGTAATGAAAAAACGTTAGCGATGGCATAGATATATTCAAAGATTGCCGACTGCGTATTTTCATAGTCCACCCAGAGTACGGAGGAGGTAAAGCAGTAGATCTCAATCGGTAACCCTTCGGCTGACGGTTTCAGCGATCTCACCACGATATACATGTCTTTGTGGATATCCTCCCGCTGTGTCAGCCAGGCAGTAAGATAGTGACGAAAGACCATCAGGTTAGTCATGCCGTTTTCAACAAACCAACGGTCACCGACCGCGCTCAGTTCCCGACCATCCATCAGCTTTGACAGTTGTTCGCTGATGCCGCGGACCTGAACCATCGACTCCAGCATGGCATGATCTACAAAGCGTATTGACGTTTGATCAAGGTAGAAACTCCGCATAATGCGTCGTGCCCCGGAGGAAAACATTGCCTGCCAGTTGGTGTACGTTTCGGTCAGAAAGGTTTTTGTGGGCACACGCGAAAGTGTATTGTCCCAGTTACGAATGGTGATGGTGTGCAGCGCGATATCAATGACCTCGCCACTGATATTATTCGCGGGCAGCTCAATCCAGTCGCCAAGCTGTAGCACGTCATTCGATGAGAGCTGAATATTCGCCACCAGTGATAACAAGGTGTGCTGAAAGACCAGCATCAGAACCGCTGCCACGGCACCCAGACTGGAGATGATAATGGCTGGCGACTTATTCGACATAATGGCCAGGATCATTATCGCAGAGATAATGTGGACCAGAATCTTACCGACCTGAATATAGCCCTTGATTGAATGATTTTTACGTTTTGATTTTTTGACATAGGAGATGTTCACAATCTCCAGTACTTCATTAAAAAACAGCGACAGATAAACCATAAATAAAATGCCGCAAATGGTTTTTATGGCGATTAACAGGTGCTCGGGCAGGTCCGGCATAAACTGTAACAGGAAGTAGACCGTGATGACCGGAATAAAATTGGATAGTTTTTCAGACAATCTGACATCTTTATCCAGCGGCACCTGATTCTTGTGACTGCTGAAGAACACTTTACGCACCACTCTGACCACAAAAAATTTGCATATCAGATGGGCTACCAGGCCCGCGACAATCAACACCAGGAGGTTAACAGCAATAGAAAGGGCGGGTTTATTCTCGATAAAGTGTTGTATGTCGTTAAAATAATTCATGTTAATCGTAAGCCTGGAAATGTTGCTGGTATTCAACCACAAACCTGTTGATGGCGATAAGCGTAGCGTGCGCCTGCTCTTCGCGCGACCGCGGTTAAATAAATGTTGTTTGTGCCTGAATGTAAGCCGCGCGGCACGGGCCGTCAGCCCGGGGGTGGTGACCCTGCTGTTGTTGACGTGCGCGGCTATCTGTTTCAGCGCGGGTCGTTAACCACGATGTTTTGTCGATGCATCGCATTGTCTCATGAAGGTGAGTGCGGGTAACGCGCGGAGGTCTCCATCGCAGCAAACCGCATTGCAGATAAAGACAGGGAAGAGACGAATCAGAGAAGGAATAATATCGTCGGCGTTTTTCTCCTTTGCACAGGGAAGGTGATTAGCGTCAGGTTTTATACTTGCAGAAAATTAAATTTTTGATGGTGACTGACGCGTATTAACCAGGCTGCTGTCGGTTTTATCCCAGGCGAGATGATGTCTGAATATATGCCCATATACGCTGAATACATGGAATATATGGTTATTATTTTGCTTATGAGAGCGTTATCGTAGGTTAAAAATACCTCTAAAACATATGCTTATCGCCACCTCTTTTCAGGAAGGTGGAAAATGAAAACGCACATAACGTCAACCATTCATGCCGATTACGCTGTTCAGTCAGACCGCTCGGGTCGTGTAGGCTTTATTGAGAAGGCCGGATTTGGGGCCGGTGATGCAGCCTGTAATATGCTGTTCAACCCGATAACCCTGTTCCTGTCATTTTTTTATACGGATATATTTGGTCTGGCTCCGGGCGTGGTGGCGACCATCTTTCTTGTTGTCCGTTTTGCAGATGCGATTTTTGATCCTTTTTATGGCGCCTGGATTGATAAAACCACCACACGCTGGGGACGCTTTCGTCCGTGGATCATTGGCTTCGCCGTACCGTTTGCGATGAGTTGTATGGTGATGTTTTACACGCCCGATTTGCAGGGCAATGCAAAGATCCTGTATGCGTTTATTACCTATCTGATTTTGTCACTGCTGTATTCCGGTGTGAATATTCCGTACTGCTCGCTAGGTGGTGTTATCACCACCAATGCGCAGGAGCGGGTGTCCTGTCAGCAGTTTCGTTTTATGGGCGCTGGCTTTGCCAGCTTATTCTGTACTCTGACATTGTTGCCGATGGTGGCTTTCTTCGGTAACGGCAACCGGCAAATGGGCTTCTTTTGGGTCATTACGATTTTTGCCGTGATTTCCCTGTTCCTGTTTGTCTTTTGCGTGGCTACGACACGGGAGCGCGTGATCCCCAAAAGCAACGCCGGGGATTCCATCTTTAACATTATCCGGCAAATCATGAAAAACGATCAGTGGGTCGTCTGTGTCTTTGCCATGTTCCTGGATTGTATTCCGTCGTTTGTGCGCGGGGCCGCGTGTATTTATTTTGCCAAATACGTGATGGGGCTAAACGATTATTATGCCACGCTATTTCTGAGCACCGGGATTGTCGCCGGGATTCTGGGTTCCTATATCACACCGTATTTCACCAACCGCTGGTGCAAAGTCACCGTTTACCAGGCATGCAAAGCTATCGCGCTGATGATGTCTGTCGGGTTCTTTTTTCTGCCCGCGCAGAGTGTGCTGGTGGTCTTTGTCTGGTTCTTTGTTCTGTCAGTGATTCATCAGATTGGCGCGCCCATTCTGTGGTCGTTTATTGGCGATGTGGATGACTATGGCGACTGGAAAACGGGTAAACGTCTGTCCGGCATCTGTGCCTCCGGTAACCTGTTTTCACTCAAAATTGCGCTGGCTGTCAGTGGCGCGATGGTGGGGGCAGTGCTGTCGGTTACCGGTTATCAGGCCAATGTCGCCATTCAAAAAGCTAGCGCGACTGCGGGCATTTATACGCTGATGGTCTGGATTCCGGTCGTGGGTTATCTGCTTTCTGTGTGGCTGGTCCGCACGCGCTACATACTGACCACGGCCAAAATGAAAACCATCGAAGACGACCTGTTATCGACGCATCCTGAGTGAGCCTCTGCGCGTTGGCCACAGAGAAGACAGAAGGGGAGAAAATGATTAAGTACTTTTTTCAAAAACAAAACTACATCGGCCAGGTCAATGACGCGCTGTACGGTTCTTTTGTGGAACATCTTGGACGTGCGGTCTACAGCGGTATCTATGAACCCGGTCATGTCACGGCGGATCGGCACGGTTTTCGTCAGGATGTGGGGGCCCTGGTGCAGGATCTGGGGATTAACACCGTACGCTATCCTGGCGGCAACTTTGTCTCTGGTTACAACTGGCGAGACGGTATTGGGCCGCAAGCTGAGCGTCCGGTGCGGCTGGATTACGCATGGCTTACCAAAGAGAGCAATCAGTTTGGCATTGATGAGTTCGCGACCTGGTGTGAAAGCTATGGGCTGACGCCCATGATTGCCGTAAATCTTGGCACCGGCACGCCGCAGGAGGCCGGTTACTTTATTGAGTACTGTAATGTGGCATCGGGTACCGCGCTGAGCGACTTGCGTATCCAGCATGGTCGGGCAGCGCCGTACAATTTCAAACTCTGGTGCCTGGGTAACGAGATGGACGGTGACTGGCAAACCGGGCAACTGAGTGCAGAAGATTACGTGAAAAAAGCCCGTGAAACGGCAAAAATCATGCGCTGGGTCGATCAGGATATCAGGCTGGTCGCCTGTGGCAGTTCAAACTCGTTACAGGCCAGTTATCCGGAATGGGATCGCATCGTTCTGGAAGGGCTTTATCATCAGATCGATTACCTTTCCTGCCACCACTATTTTGAAAACAGCACCGGCAATCCGCAGGACTTCCTGGCGTCTTTCCAGCGAATGGATGATTTTATTCATACCATCACGGCCACAGCCGACTATGTGAAAGCCAAACTGCGTAGCGATAAAAAAATGATGCTGTCGTTTGATGAATGGAATATCTGGTCCATTGAAGGCGAGCCCTGGCAGGATTACTTCACCGATCCCGCTAATCGCTATCAGGAAGCACCGCCGTTACTTGAACAGTCTTACACCTTCCTTGACGCGCTGACGTTTGGCGGGCTGATGTGCTCGTTACTCAATCACTGTGACCGCGTAAAAATGGCTTCTCTGGCCCAGTTAGTTAATGTGATTGCCCCCATCTTTACCCGTCCGGGAGGGGAGGCCATTCGCCAGACGATCTACTGGCCTTTCCAGATGGTGAGCCATTCCGGGCGAGGGCATGCGTTACGCTATTTTGCCAATGTTCCTACCCTGAAGACGGTGCATGGCGAAACCCGGCAGATACAGAGCGCGGCGGTGTACAACGAAGAGAAACAGCAAATTGCCTTCTTCGCGCTCAATATGCACGCGCATGATGCAGCGGATGTGGCCTTTATGCTCGATGGCTTTGGTGAAGGGACGATAGCCGAACACAGCATACTGGCAGGTTATGCGCTGGACGCAAAAAACACTTTTGCTCAGCCCGACAACGTGGTGCCAACGTCACGCACGCTCACTGAGGCTGAACGTCGTCAGATGCAGGTGACGTTGCCGCCGCTGAGCTGGAACCGGGTGCTGATTGATCTGCGGGGTTGAATACAGGTCGGGCCGGCCAGGTTGGCGGGCCCGGAGACAGACATAAAAAAACCAACCGTAAAGGTTGGTTTTTTCGGGATAATTTGGTCGGCACGAGAGGATTTGAACCTCCGACCCCTGACACCCCATGACAGTGCGCTACCAGGCTGCGCTACGTGCCGAACTTTGGAGAGCTAGTCTACTGATTATCAGCACGAATGCAAGCGTTCCAACGCCTAACTGCCTTATTATTAATCAGTTAGCGATAAAACGCTTCTCTTCTGTGAGCACCTGCAACAACAGCGCCAGCTCGGGTTTATGATCCTTCAACGTATTGCCGTCTGCGTCGTAGGCGCGATAGCTACCGTTATTGTTGAGCACCAGCGTGACTTTCGGCGTGGTGATGACCAGCTTATTGTCTTCGCTACTGGTCACCCAGTCATGACGGCGCTGTGCCGCAAACAGATCTTCACCCTGCGCATAATTCACCGGATTCGTTCGCACATGCAGCAAGCGCTGCATCAGCGTCACCATCACGTCCTGATGATCGGAAAGGCGCGCCACCGTCTGTGCGGGCGTGTCCGGCCAGTGAATCACCAGCGGCACCTGCAGGTTTTGGCGATTTCCCTCGTTATCCGGATCGCCCTCCAGCGCGATACCGTGCTGTGCAGTAATCACGACCACGGTGTTTTTCAGCAAATCACGCTGCTGTAGCGTAGTGAGGATCGCCTGAATCTGTTCATTTAGTGCCGGTGCCTGGCGCAGATAGCTGCGCTGGCGGGTTTTGTCATTGTTGCCGCTGATATCCGGTCCGTTCAGGGCCAGCCAGGAGAACCATGGCGTGCCGTCAACTTTTTGCGTGCTCAGCCAGTTTTGCCATTGCGATACGGTGCTGGCATTGGGCTGATCGCCGCTGGCAGGCAGCGAGTAATCTGACAACAGCGCCTGACGGTACAACGGCTGGTTGAAGCCGTCAGAAGAGAACAAACCAAACTGATAGCCCTGCGTACTCAGCGCCGTCAGCAGGGCAGAAGGCGTACGTTGCGCCAGCACGCCGTTCATATAACTGGGTGAAATACCGTAGAACAGGCCAAACAGCCCCCTTTCAGCGTTATCCCCTGCGCTGAAGTGCTGCGTGAAACGCACGTTCTGACGGGCAAACGCGCCTAGCGCGGGCAGCGCCGTGTCGGTGTTGGCGCTGTTCAGGCCATCCACCGTGATCACTAACAGGTTATCGCGCGTACCTTTATCCGCAAAGGTGATATCGCTCAGCGGATACTGCACGGCCGCCGCTTCGGGATCGCCTTGCTGTACCAGGCGGCGTTGATATTCCTGCGCATCCAGTAAGCCGTGGCGCTCCAGGAAACGTCGCGCGGTCATCGGGTAGGAGAGCGGCAGATTGGCGCGTTGCATAGTAATAGGGCGGTAGAAGTTGGCGTCCGCCCAGATATACATCAGGTGGCTGGCAAAGAAGGCGCAGATAAACAGGGCCGCCAGCGGTTTGCCAAAAGAGCGGCGGTTCAGGCTACGTAGCTTCTGCCAGCTCCAGGTGGCAAACAAAATTTCCACCAGAAAAATCAGCGGCACGCCGATAAACATCAACTGCCAGTCGCGCGCCATCTCACTTTGATCAGGATTGATCACCAGTTCCCATACCACCGGATTAAGGTGAAGATGGAAACGGTTAAATACCGCGCTGTCGACCATCAGCAGTGTCAGCCCTGCCGTGGCCACCACCGACGACAGGACCCGCATCAGACGTTGCGACATAACGACGAACGTCAGCGGAAAAATAATCAGTAAATAGGCGGCAAAGACAATAAAGCTGAAGTGGCCAATCCAACTGCTGTACGCATAGATACGTCCCGCCAGGGAGGCAGGCCAGTCGGCAACCAACAAATAGCGGCTACCCAAAATGAGCGCGAAAAAGATATTAAACAGAGCAAACCAGTGTCCCCAGCTAATCATCTGGGAGACTTTTTCGCGGTAGCGCTGTCGGTTGGTTACCATAGTTTTACGTCAGACCGGCAAATTAATGAGTACTGTCGTCTACCGACGCCTGTAGCGCATCAGCAAAAGAACGAGCCAGAGCGCGGCGTTGCGCAGGCGCAACATCGCTGTTAATCAGGTTGGTTACCATGTTCCCCAGAACCATCAGGGAGAGATCGGTGGGAGCCTGGTCTTTTTGCAAAACCTGCGCCATTTCCGCGAGGAGTTGTTCAACGCGTTGGTCGCTGTAACGGGATGATTGTGGCATAGCGAAAACTTATCTCGTCTCAAAAGGCGATATAGTACCGGAACAACGCACTTTTTTCCGCAAATTTATCGAAAGCATCCGGTCTGCGTTATGCAGAGAGTTGAAAGCTGCTGCTGGCGGTGTTTGAATACGCGCCTGTGCTACCAGGAGGAGTTTACCATGAGTCTGGATATCGACCAGATTGCCTTGCATCAGTTAATTAAACGTGATGAAAATCAGCTAGAGCTGGTGTTGCGTGATTCGTTACTGCCGGCCACCAGCACGGTCGAAGCAATGTCGGAAGAGTTGCACCGTGTTTACAGTGCGAAGAGTAAAGCTTACGGGCTGTTTAATGCGGAAAGCGAACTGGCCGAGGCGCTGCGTAACTGCCGCAAAGGACATGATGATTTCCTCGCCTTCAGCCGGGCGGCGACCGGACGCCTGCGTGATGAACTGGCAAAATATCCCTTTGCAGAAGGCGGCGTGGTGCTGTTTATTCAGTATCGTTACCTGGCGGTAGAGTATTTACTGGTGGCGGTATTGAACAGCCAGTCCAGTATGCGCGTCAACGAACAAATGGATATCAGTAGCACACACTATCTGGATATCAATCATGCGGATATCGTGGCACGTATCGATCTCACCGAATGGGAAACCAATCCGGAATCCACCCGTTACCTGACTTTTTTGCGCGGCCGGGTCGGGCGCAAAGTGGCCGATTTCTTTATGGATTTCCTGGGCGCGGAAGTCGGCCTGGATACCAAAGCACAAAACCGTGGCCTGTTACAGGCGGTAGATGATTACTGTGACGAGTCGAATCTGGATAAAAATGAGCGGCAAAATTATCGCCAGCAGGTTTACAGCTACTGTAATGAGCAACTTCAGGCAGGCGAAGAGATTGCGCTGAAGGCGCTGTCTGGCGAACTGCCACCGCTGGGGGATAAAACGTTTGAAGCCTTTACCCAGGAGCAGGGCTATGAACTGGAAGAACATTTCCCGGCCGACCGCAGCACCTTACGTCAGTTAACCAAATTTGCCGGGAGCGGCAGGGGGCTGACGCTAAATTTTGATGCCATGCTGCTTGGCGAGCGCATTTTCTGGGACCCGGTGACGGATACCCTGACCATCAAGGGCACGCCGCCCAACCTGCGCGAACAGCTACAGCGCCGTACCAGCAGTAAATAATGGCGAGCCGGACACGGCGTTCCGGCTGACCGCAGACAAAATAAAAGGGCCGGTTTCGCAACCGGCCCTTCTACTTTCAACTCACCCGGCGATTAAGCGCGAACGAAGTCGATGTGGTGCAGTTTTGGCTTGAACGGGTGACGCTGAACAGCCTGCACTTTAACTTTGGTTTCTTTACCATCAACAACCAGCGTCAGAACTTCTTCGTAGAAGCCTGGCTTCGCTTGCAGGTTCATTACCTGGTCGTGGTCAAGGTCGATAGAAACAGCCGCTTCTGAACCACCATAGATGATGGCCGGGAAACGGTTTGCTGCGCGCAGGCGGCGGCTCGCACCCTTACCCTGCTCTTTACGTTCTACTGCATTGATAGTGAACATTAATACGTCTCTTTATAATTTCTGCTACAGGCGACCCAGTAACAGAAGGGTTATTCAACACCGCTGATGCACATGCAAAAGCGGGCGGCATTATAGCCGTAATCCCCCACCGGGGCAAACGCTAATACGACCTAGCGGAGTTCATTGGCCCGGCGGAAACGGCCCTGATAGTCAAACAGCTTCTCGCGAATCTGCCAGAAGCGGCCTTTGGCGCGCGCCACAACAAAATCGGGATGACGCAGCAGCGGCTGTAAGGCCAGCACATCGGCGGCGGTTTGCCAGCCCAGCGGCACGCCGGGTGCGCGCTGGTGCGGGCGCATAAAGAGCTGTTCGAAGGCCTTGCGCTGTGCAGGGGTTTGCAGGCGAAAGCGCTCGCTGACGCTGGTGCCGTCTTCATCGAAGTAGGTAGCGTTGAGCCATTCGCCTTTTTCATCGCGGCCCTGTTCCAGGGTCATGCCACCGCAGCGCAGAACCCGGGCATCTTTCAGTTTCAGGGCGGCTTTGAGCATATCGTCAGGATCGACCAGAATCTTGTCGCATTCGCGGCAGCGACGCGCGGCAATGTCGTTCTCTGCGTTGCACTCCGGGCAGTTTTTAAAGCGGAAACGGTAGTCGCACTGTTCACGCTCGCCCTCGTCGTCCTCTAAAACGCCCTGGCATCGCCGGCCGAAGTGCTCAATCACCATGCCATCGCTTGTGGCTTTGCCCCAGAAGGTGTTGGCGAAACCGCAGGCAGGGCAAAACACCTGCACGGGCTGATTGTCGCTTTTCCCTTTTGGCGTCCCCACTTCGGGCGTAAACAAATCATGGGGATTACCGGCATAGTCCAGAATCAGGCAGTCCTTCTTGCCGGGAGACAAACGCAGACCACGCCCGACAATCTGTTGATACAGGCTGACCGATTCCGTGGGTCGCAGGATGGCAATCAGGTCCACATGCGGCGCATCGAAGCCGGTCGTTAACACGGCGACGTTCACCAGAAATTTAAGCTGCTGGGCTTTAAAGGCGGCGATCAGGGCATCGCGGTCTTTGGCATGGGTTTCCGCCGAGACCAGCGCGCTGTTTTCCGGCAGCAGGCTCAGAATTTCCCGTGCGTGTTCGACCGTGGAAGCAAAAATCATCACGCCCTGGCGATCGTCGGCAAATTCCACAACCTGACGAATGATCTGTGGGGTAATACGCTGCTGCTGTTTGAGTTCCCGGTTCAGATCGGCTTCGCTAAACAGGCCATTCGCCTGCGCGGTCAGGCGGCTGAAATCATACTGCACGACCGGCATATCCAGCCGTTCAGGGGGCACCAGAAACTGGTGCTTAATCATATAGCGCAGGGGCAGTTCATAGATGCAGTCGCGGAACAGGGCTTTTTCGTCGCCACGCACCATTCCGTGATAATGAAAACGGTAGATCCAGCCCTTGCCCAGACGGAATGGTGTGGCCGTTAAGCCCAGTAAACGCAGGTTGGGATTGTGCTGACGCAGATGCGTAAAAATCTGTTGATACTGGCTCTCTTTGTCGTCACCAATGCGGTGACACTCATCCACGATCACCAGCGAAAAGGCGCTGTCAAACAGGCTGAGGTTTCGCGCAACGGACTGCACGCTGCCAAACACGACTTTTCGCTGGCTCTCTTTGCGCTGTAAGCCTGCCGCAAAGATATCAGCCTCCAGGCCGTAAGCCTGATATTTGCTGTGATTTTGCGCCACCAGCTCTTTGACATGCGCCAGCACCAGCACCCGGCCGCGGGCCAGGCGTGCCAGTTCCGCGATCACCAGGCTTTTTCCTGCCCCGGTGGGCAGCACTATCACGGCAGGTTCATGATGACGACGGAAGTGGGCGACGGTGGCATCCACCGCTTCCTGTTGATAGGGACGTAAAGTAAAAGACATGCTGCTCACTTTTGGAAAACCTGCTGCAATTATGCCACGAATCGGCTATAAACGCGCTGTCAGAGAGACGCCGTTCAGGCTATACTTCCCAGACTTTTTCAACGGTTAATAACGCCGTTTTAGTTTCCCTCCGCAGTAACAGGCAAAACACATTCATGCGACTCGACAAATTCATTTCTCAGCAACTGGAAATCAGCCGTGCTATCGCCGGACGCGAAATCCGTGGTCAACGTGTCACCGTTAATGGTGAGGTGGTGCGCGATACCGCGTTCAAACTCCAGCCCGATCACGAGGTCGAGTATGACGGCAACGTGCTTCAGATGCAGACCGGGCCGCGCTATTTCATGCTGAATAAACCGCAGGGCTATGTCTGCTCCACGGACGATCCCGATCATCCTACCATCGTCTATTTCATCGAAGAACCGATGGCATTCAAACTGCACGCCGCAGGCCGGTTGGATATTGATACGACCGGATTAGTGCTGCTGACGGACGACGGACAGTGGTCGCACCGTATCACTTCACCGCGTCACCATTGTGAGAAAACCTACCGTGTGACGCTTGAAGCGCCGGTAAGCGACGATACCGCTGCGCAGTTCAGTGCAGGCGTACAACTGCATAACGAAAAGAGCCTGACCAAACCCGCACAGCTTGAGATCATCACACCGACGGAAGTCCTGCTGACGATCAGCGAAGGGCGCTATCATCAGGTCAAACGCATGTTCGCCGCCGTGGGGAATCGGGTGGTGGAGTTACACCGTGAGCGCATTGGCGCCATCGTCCTGGACGAGGACCTGGAACCGGGAGAATACCGCCCGTTAACAGAAGAAGAGATAGCCAGCATTGGCTTGCCTGACGAACTGAAACAGAAATAGCGAGAAAGCCGGTGCGCAAGGAAAAAAATTCGCCAATGGGGTTGGTGATCATTCTCGGCCTGTTAGCGATGTTGATGCCATTGTCGATAGATATGTATCTGCCTGCCATGCCACAAATTGCGCGTCAGTTTGCGGTATCCGCAGGCAGCGTACAGATGACGCTCAATCTTTATATTCTGGGGTTCGCCATTGGGCAGTTGATCTACGGTCCGCTGGCCGACAGCTATGGTCGCAAACCGGTGATAACGTTGGGCACCCTGATATTTGCCTGTGCGGCGGCAGCCTGCGCGCTTTCTCAGTCAATAGAACAGCTTATCGCGATGCGTTTTTTGCACGGCCTGTCCGCTGCGGCTGCCAGTGTCGTGATTAATGCCCTGATGCGCGACAGCTACTCGAAAGAGGAGTTTTCGCGCATGATGTCCTTCGTGATGTTAATCACCACCATTGCGCCACTGCTGGCCCCCATTATCGGTGGCTGGCTGCTGTTGCTCTGGAGCTGGCACGCCATTTTCTGGACACTCTCGATAGCCGCGCTGATTACCACCGTTCTGGTCGCGACTCAGATTCGGGAAACGCTGAAGCCTGCGCAGCGCCAGCGTTTTCATCTGCGCACGACGCTAGGGAATTTTGTGGCTTTATTTCGCCATAAACGGGCGTTCAGCTATATGCTGTCGAGCGGGTTCTCCTTTGCGGGACTGTTTACCTTTCTCAATGCGGGCCCGTTTGTTTACATCGAGCTCAATCATATTTCGCCGCAAAGCTTTGGCTATTATTTTGGCCTGAATATCGTGTTTTTGTTCATCATGACCCTGATTAACAGCCGCGCGGTGCGCCGTTTTGGCCCTGTCACCCTGTTCCGTTTTGGGTTACTGGTGCAGTTTGCGATGGGCATCTGGTTGCTGGTGGTCAGCGCGTTTGATCTGGGGTTCTTGCCGCTGGTCTTCGGTATCGCCATGTTTATCGGCTGTGTGTCCATGGTGTCATCAAATGCCATGGCGGTAATTCTGGATGAATTTCCGCACATGGCCGGTACGGCGTCTTCACTGGCGGGCACGCTACGTTTCGGCGTGGGCGCACTGGCCGGTGCGCTGCTCTCCCTGTTCAGCTTTAACAGTGCCTGGCCTATGGTGGGCACCATTGCGCTCTGTGCAACGCTCTCCGTTGCGCTCTTTCTCTACGCGTCACGTCCGCATTCTGCCGCCCGCTAAGCAGGCGGCAGCCTTCGCTGTCGCCTGTCCTGACCTGCAAAGACAATAATGTTTCTTATTTGTGAAAAAAAATAGCAAATAAAGTAATCACATTGGGTCTAAAATGATTGTTAGTTATCATCAAACGCGGTACATATAGCCCAAAATGAGATTCAACTCGCAATTTGGCTGATAACGCGCATGACAGGTTCGGCGCGCGATGCTGATACCGTTGGTGGTGAATTGGCTGCATTCTCTGGAGATACTGATCACTATGTTGCAACTTTCGGTGGTGCATCGTTTACCCCAGCGGTTTCGCTGGTTGAGCGATCGTCATAGCGTGATTGAGACTGACGATACGGATTCAGAAGAGCACGATGTTATCGCGCTTCGTCTGATAAGCCACGATGGCGTGCCTGCCTGGGAGATTTTGCAAGAACTGAAAGACATGCTGGCCGCCATTCAGGTCGATGGCAAAATTGCCGAGTGCGAAGGGCAACCCTGTCTTTTTATCCGCCGTTGTGATGAAAGCGCCACTAACTGCTGTCTGAAAAACCAGGGCGTTGCGATTGCGGAGACCTTTATTGGTCGCTGAGCGCCACTGACCTGAGCAGCTCGCGAGTATAGGCTTGCTGTGGGGCGGCGAATAACGTTTCACAGTCACCTTGTTCCACCACCTCTCCCTGTCGCAGGACGATCAGCTGATGGCAGAGCGAGCGAACCACTTCCAGATCGTGGCTGATAAACACATAGCTGAGCTGACGTTGCTGTTGCAGCCCACGCAGCAGATCCAGAATCTGTTTTTGGACCGAGCGATCCAGCGATGATGTGGGTTCATCCAGCAACAGCAGTTCAGGCTCCAGAATCAGTGCGCGTGCAATAGCGATTCGCTGCCGCTGTCCGCCCGAAAACTCTGCCGGATAACGATGGCGGCTCTCCGTGTCCAGCCCGACTTCTGCCATCACCGCGATAACCCGCTCTTCCTGCTGTGCCGCACTCAACTGCGGAAAATGCACCGCCAGCCCTTCGGCGATAATTTGCAGGACGGTCATGCGCGGATTAAGCGCAGAGTCAGGATCCTGAAACACTACCTGAATACGGCGGCGAAGCGGCAACAGCTGTTTACGTGACAGTTGATGCAGCGGTTGATGATCAAACCAGACTTCGCCCTGAGCGGCTATCAGTCGCAGCAGGGCCAGCCCGGTGGTGCTTTTCCCCGAACCGGATTCGCCCACCAGCCCCAGGCTTTCCCCGCGTTTCAGGCGAAAACTGATCGAGTTGACGGCAATCTTTTCGCCCGTTTTACGCTTAAACAGCCCCTGATGCAGGGGGAAAGTGACGCGCAAATGCGCCACGTTCAGCATCACAGGAGATTCGGCCGCGAGCGGCACGGCGCGGCCTTCCGGGTTGGCCGCAAGGAGTTGCTGAGTGTAAGCGTGCTCCGGCTGACGAAGCAGAACCGCGCTGCGGTTGTGCTCCACCACCTGACCGGCGCGCATGACGCTCACGTTATCCGCCAGCTGACGAACGATGTTCAGGTTATGCGTAATAAACAGCATCCCCATATTCAGTTCCTGTTGCAGTTCACGCAGCAGGGTAAGGATTTGCGCCTGTACCGTGACATCCAGAGCGGTCGTCGGTTCATCGGCAATCAACAGCTTCGGTTGGGTGAGCAGCGCCATGGCGATCATGACGCGCTGGCGTTCACCGCCGGAGAGCTGGTGCGGAAAATCATTGAGTCGCGAGGCGGGCTGGCGAATACCGACGCGATCCAGACAGCGAATAATCTCTGCCCGTGCCGCTTCCCGCCGCAGCCCGCGATGCAAAGACAGAACTTCGTACAGCTGTTTTTCGATGCTGTGCAGCGGATTGAGAGAAACCATGGGTTCCTGAAAAATCATCGCCATTTGATTGCCACGCAGTCCGCGAAGGCGCTGCTCTGATGCCGTTAACAGGTTCTCACCGGCGAACAGAATCTCTCCCTGCGGATAGACGACGGCGGCCTCATGCAGGAGCCGCATGACTGACAGGGCCGTGACGCTTTTCCCTGAGCCGGATTCGCCTACCAGCGCCAGCGTTTCTCCCGCCTCAACGCACAGTGAAACATCCTTCACGACCTGATGCAGCTGTTTGCCCTGACGAAAGGCGATGGAAAGGTGATTAACGGCAAGCAGTGGCGCGTCCATTCAGACTCCTTTACTGGGATCGAAGGCGTCGCGTACGGCTTCACCAATGAAAATCAGCAGCGACAGCAGTATCGCCAGCGTAAAAAAGCCAGATAAACCCAGCCACGGTGCCTGCAAATTATTTTTTCCCTGCAGCAGCAGTTCACCCAGCGAAGGCGAACCGATGGGCAAGCCAAAACCTAGAAAATCGAGGGACGTCAGCGTGGTAATCGAACCGCACAGAATAAAAGGCAGAAAGGTCAGCGTAGCGACCATCGCATTCGGCAGCATATGCCGCAGCATGATGCGTGCGTCGTTGACGCCCAGCGCCTGCGCCGCGCGAATATAGTCAAAGTTGCGGGTACGCAAAAATTCGGCACGGACCACGCTGACCAGGCTCATCCAGCCAAACAGCACGGTCACCAGTAGCAGCCACCAGAAGCTGGGCTGAACCACGCTGGACAGCAGAATCAGTAAAAACAGCGAAGGCATACCGGACCAGACTTCTGTAAGTCGTTGTCCTATCAGATCTGTTTTGCCGCCAAAGTAGCCCTGTATTGCGCCAATGACGATACCGATGACGCTGGAAAACAGCGTAAGCAGCAGACCGAACAGAAGCGAAATACGCAGACCGTACAGCAACCGCGCCAGCACGTCGCCACCGTTGGCGTCAGTACCCAGCCAGTTTTGTCGCGAGGGAGGTGAAGGGAAAGGCACCTGTGACGCAAAATTGAGGGTATTTGCTCCAAAGCGAATGGGTGCCCAGAGCGCCCAACCCGCTTTTTCCAGCCGCTGTTGCAGCCAGGGATCCTGATAATCGGCTGCCGTCGCAAAGTCGCCGCCGAAGTCAGTTTCGCTGTAGTTAAAAAACAGAGGCGCGTACCAGCGGTGCTGATAGTGCACCAGCAGCGGCTTGTCGTTGGCAACCAGCTCGGCACACAGGGAAAGAACGAAGATAAACAGAAAAATCCACAGCGACCAGTAGCCGCGTCGATGATGCCGGAAGCGCTGCCAGCGTTGCTGGTTTAAACGCGAAATCTGCATTATCGCCTCTCAAAATCGATACGAGGATCAACCAGCGTGTAGGTCAAATCACTCAGGATATTCATCAGCAACCCAATCAGGGTGAAAATATACAGGGTACCAAACATCACCGGATAATCCCGCTGGACGGTGGCATCAAATCCCAGCAGACCTAAACCATTCAGCGAGAACATCACCTCAATCAGGACCGAGCTGGTAAAAAACATACTGATAAAGGTGGCGGGGAAGCTGGCTATCACCAGCAGCATCGCATTGCGGAACACGTGGTGGTACAGGATACGGCGCTCGGAAACCCCCTTAGCCCGGGCGGTGACGACGTAATGTTTGCGAATCTCATCAAGAAACGCATTTTTGGTCAGCATGGTTAAAGTAGCAAAACCGCCAATGACCGTAGCCAGCACCGGAAGCGCAATATGCCAGAGATAATCCCCCACCTTGCCGTACCAGGGCAGGGTGGCAAACTGCGGCGAGGTCAGCCCGCGCAGGGGAAACCAGTCGAAATAGCTGCCGCCGGCAAACAGGACTATCAGCATAATACCGAACAGAAAAGCAGGCACCGAGTAGCCAATGATGATGAACGTGCTGCTCCAGATATCAAACGGGCTACCATTCCGCACGGCCTTTTTTATCCCTAACGGAATCGACACCAGATAGATAATCAGTGTGCTCCACAGGCCGAGGCTGATGGATACCGGTAAACTCTCTTTAATCAGTTGCAACACAGACGCACTGCGAAACAGGCTGTCACCAAAGTCAAAGCGCAGGTAGTTCCACAGCATCGAAAGATAGCGCTGCCCGATGGGTTTGTCGAAACCGTAACGCTTTTCAATTTCGGCGATAACTTCCGGGTCCAGACCACGTGCGCCGCGATACTGATTATCGCCAGGCGTTGAGCGGTTCAGGCCGGCCCGCGTTCCGCTGCTGTCAGCGCCGCCTGCGCCGGGCATGCCGCTGGTCTGGCCAAACTGAATGTTCGCCAGCGCCTGATCAACCGGGCCGCCGGGCGCGATCTGCACAATGAAAAAGTTGAGTGTGATAATGGCCCACAAGGTCGGAATGATCAGTAACAGTCTGCGAAAAAAGTACATTGCCACAGGATGTCCTCAGCGTCGGTTAGCGGGCAGGCGGCCGGCTTTACTGACGTCATACCACCAGTTATCCAGTCCCGTACTGTAATCAGGTTTCCTCGCAGGATGGGAAAATTTATTCCAAAAGGCAAGGCGCTGGTCGGCGCTGTACCACATCGGGATCATGTACGCATTCCACAGCAAAATGCGGTCCAGCGCCTGCCCCAGTGGCAGCAAGGCGTCGGCGTCACCCTGATGGTCGACAATCGCTTTAACGAAGTGATCAACGACGGGATCCTGAACCCTGGCGTGGTTCCACGAGGACTGAATATAGTCCGACTGCCAGCTAGCCTGCAGGTTACGTGAGGGCGTTGGCATCGCGAGATACACCGTGCTGACCATATCATAGTCGCCGCTGCGCAGGCGACGCAGATACTGAGAGCTGTCAATCTGACGCAGCGTTAAGGTGATCCCCAGGCGGGAAAGGTTATGCTGGTAGGGAAGGGCCCATTCGCTATTGGTGCCACCGGGCAACAGCAGCTCTGCCGTAAAGGGTTTTCCGTTCTTATCGTTCACCAGGCGTTGGTTTTTAACATGCCAGCCAGCCTGGTTCAGCAGGGACATGGCTTTAAGCAGGTTCGTGCGATCGTAACCGCTGCCATGGGTTGTCGGGGGTGCCCAGGCGTCGGTAAAGATGTCCGGCGGTAACTGCGCACGGAAAGGGGTGAGTAGCCGTTGCTGTGCGGCATCAGGTTGGCCCTGTGCAGCATATTTTGTATTCTGGAAATAGCTGCTGGTACGTTTAAAAGCATGATAGAACAGCGTTTTATTCATCCATTCAAAATCAAAGGCCAGCGCCATCGCCTGGCGTACCCGTCGATCCTGAAACAGGGGTTTTTGATTATTGAGCGCCAGCCAGCGCGTATCAATTGACGCGGTATTGGGCATAGATTCTTTCACAATCTGCTGATCGTCAAAGTGACGGCCACGGTACTGCGTTGCCCATTTTTTCGCGGACGTCTCTTCTCGCAGGTCGAAAGCGCCGGCCTTAAACGCCTCAAACGCCACGTTGTCATCCAGGTAATAGTCGTAACGCATGACGTCAAAATTAAAGCGCCCGCGGTTGACCGGCAAATCGGCTGCCCAGTAGTCCTTCACGCGACTGTACTCAATAAACTGGCCCAGCTTCCAGCGGCTGATGCGGTAAGGTCCGCTCGACAGAGGAGGCTGACTGAGCGGTTCGTTAAACTTTTTATTCTGCCAGAAGGTATGCGATATCACCGGCAGCGATAGTAAGCTCAGCATCAAATCTTTGTCGGGTGCCGGTAACGTAATACGCACCGTCAGACGATTAACCGCCTCCATCGTCACGCCGCGATAATAGAGACGAAACTGGGGCACGCCTTCGGTCATGAATGTGTGAAACGTAAACGCGACATCCTCAGCGGTAATGGCAGAGCCATCGTGAAATCGCGCACGCGGGTTAAGGGTGATCTCCATCCAGCGAAAATCAGCGGGATGACGGGCGGATTCGGCAATCAGCGGATAGTAACTGCCGGGTTCATCATCCGACGTGGTAAATAAGCTGTCATACAGTGTGCCGGTGCCCGCCGCCGGATTGCCGCGCGATGCGTAGCGGTTGAAATTGTCGTAGGTGCCGGGCACAGCCTGAACAATTTTGCCGCCCTTCGGCGCGTCAGGGTTCACATAGTCGTAATGATGAAAGTCCACGGCATACTTCGGCGTGCCCAACTGAGCAAACGTGTAACTGACCTGCACCGGGCTGGCGTGCAGCGGGCTGGTCAACCAGCAGCACAGCAGCAAAACAACATAGCGGAACGGCATAAAGAGGGCGGTCTCCTGAACGTTTTGACACCGCAGCGGTGTTACAGGCTGATGGACTGGCTGGTCTGGCGCAGAAAGAACGCCTTGACCTGTTCGGGCGGTAGCGGGCGGCTAAACAGATAGCCCTGCAAATGTGTCACGCCACGGTTGATCAGCCAGCTTGCCTGCTCATCCGTCTCAACGCCTTCCGCCACGCTCATCAGATTCAGTTTCTTTGACAGCTGTAAGACTGTATCCAGTACGGGCGAGGTAATCGTTTCGGTGCCAATACTTTGAACAAACCCACGGTCAATCTTCAGATAATCAAACGCATACTTTTCAAGATAGATTAATGCACTGTGCCCGGTACCGAAATCATCTACCGCAATTTTAATTCCGCGCTGATGAAGCCAGTTAAACAGTGCGGCCGCGTTACTGTTTTCCACCACAGCACGTTCAGTAATCTCAAAAACGTACTGAAAGTGATCGTGCGGCATGCTGTCTTGCCAGTACAGCACATCATCGCGAAAGCTGCAGGCACCCAGATGCAGCGGCGAAATATTAAGACTGATGCAGGTTCCTTTCGGCAGCGTGTGGCGCAGTAGATGTGCATCACGTGCAACCAGCTCAAAAAGGTGCCGGGTCAGGGGAATGATTTGGTTTTGCGCTTCGGCATAACTGATAAAAATGTCGGGTGAGATTGCTTCGCCTGAAGGGTGCGTCCAGCGAAGCAGCGCCTCAATGCCGTAAGATTGCCTGTCTGCTGCTGTGATGATGGGCTGATATTCAACATGAAACTCGCCACGTCGAATGCCCATCGTGATTTCTTTACCGGGACGGCGCACCCGGGACAGTAGCACCCAGCTCATCCCGCTGACAATTAACGCAAACAACAGGCTAATCAGCATGATCGTTTGGTAGTCGCTCGCCGATAAGGTTGAACCATAAAGTGCAAACTGAAACGGCAATCCGTCCATTGGCGTCTGCATAAGGGGTGAGGGGATCAGGTGATTTCGCACCAGCGTGGGCTGCCAGCTTGTCAGGGCAGTATTATGCGCAAGTAACGCGATACCGGTAATTTCGGGGTGAGATGACGCTTTGAGTTGATAAGGTGACAGGCTGACATTCAGCGTGACAAACAGGCCTGACTGCTGGGTGCCAGGTTGTTTGATCCAGATCGCCAGCGCCGGTTTTGTTGGCTGCATTGGCGTTCCGGGCAGTAAACGAATATCCCGTTCACGTGTAGGATCGGTGCGCGGTGAGAGCGCGCTGAGCGGCTGAAAGAAACTGCCCGTCGCCGAGGAGCAAAAGGCATTACCGTCTTTAACCAGGATAATGGCGCGTATGTCACCCGCAAAGGCTGCACGCGCGGTTAATTCGTGATTAACGATGTAGCATTCAGACTTAACTAAGGGAAGCAGCGGAATGAGGGTATCTGAAATAAGGGCGTTCACGCTGTGCTGAAAATCGGTGCTGCTGTCGATGAGCAACTGCTTGTGTTGTTGCTTGCGATGGTGCTGGGTCTGAATAAGCAAAACAGACGTTAACAACAAGAAAAACAAACTACCAACAATCGCGCTCTTCCACGCGATGCGACGAGGATAAGTTGCCTGGCGTATCAGCGCCCGCGACAATGGCATGAAGTGCTTCCCCTGATCAAAATACAAAACTAAATGATGCACAATCGCACACATTTTCGCGTTTGAGAATATAACGAGTCAGTTAGTAATGTCTCGTTATTATTTTGATAAACAAGTATTTTTTTACGTTGATTCGCTGGATTCAGAAAAAAAAAACGCTGCATAGGCAGCGTTCTTTTTTCTCTGGCTGAGAGGACGTTCGTTCTACACTAGCTCGGATTGCGACTTAATACCCGACGTGCTTCGCGATAACGTTTTTTCCAGTAATCTTCATTAAGGCTGGAGATCATCACGCCGTTGCTGGTCGAGGCATGAACAAAGTTGTCGTTGCCAAGATAGATACCAACATGACGGCCGGTGGAACCTGCACGGAAGAGGACTAAGTCACCCGGGCGCAGTCTGCTGCGTGCGATTTCTTTCCCTGTTCCCTGCTGTTCGGAGGTCGAACGAGGAAGATCTAATCCAAATTGTTCACGAAAAGTACGCTGTACGAAAGCGGAACAATCAATGCCGCGTTTAGTATCACCGCCAAGACGGTAACGTACACCTTTCCAGCTCGCGTATTGATCCATGATGCGTGTCTTAACATCGACATTACGCACCATCTCTTCGAACTCATCCTGAGACGCTTGAAGTAAAAAACCATTCTGGTTGTTAACTTCATGATTCTCGATTTTTGCGTTATGGGTACTGCTACAAGCTGAGAGGAGTGTTGCCAGCGCCAGAGCGGGCGCTATCCGCCAGATATATCTCAGTATTGGTTGAGACTTGACCATTATTCGGGTTTTCCTTCGAAGTCCTTACGACAAGATTGTCGCCAGCCAGATGACAAAACGGAATGAGATTAATAAGCCAGCCAGAACAAGACAACGCTTTAATTATAAAAATGTGTAAATCACCACAATTTATCTGTTAAAGAATGCTTAATACCGCGACTTCTTTCTCACTGCGACCGAGATTAACCGATTCCCGAGGCCGTGGCGAGTGCTTTTAATCAAATTCTGATAGGTTTTTTTGATACTTATCAAACTTAAATGACTTGATCACTTTATCAACAGGAATGCAAGTGTAATAACAGGATGAAAGGGGAAAACAGACGCTAATTCCAGGCATAGTGCGGGTTACGGGGAGGGCGGCGGCGCGGCTGGCTTTCATCAGACAGGATAAATCCCATAATATCATCGGCTTTAGCGTGATTTTTTGTTAGCGTGCTAATTGTTACTTTGAGTTTTTTATAAGTAAGGGCGGTTTAAAATTTAATCATTAACCCGCCCTCGCTAATTAATTACCCTTGGGGTTTATTTTTGCCCGGTAATTTGTGATAAAACCAATTAACCAGATAATCACTTGCCGGTGTTAATAACCACCAGCTCAATCCCACCAGAACAACAGAAAGCGAACCCACCGTAATATCCGTAAACCAGTGCGCGCCAGCCATCACGCGCGGCAAAGCGAATAAAACAACAATAACTACGCCGACTAAAAACGGGCGAAAGCCAAAATAACGCCACATAAATGCCGCAAAGATCATCAGCATCATGCCATGATCGCCGGGAAAACTGTCCTTTGACGCATCTTTAGCGGGAATGCCGGTCAGCTCACTGACACGATGCACGCCGTCAAAAAACAGCGTCGGGCTGGCGTGTTTGACCGGCAACAGATGGCCGGCCTGATTCAGAACGACCGCAGTCACAAGCATGGTAATGCCAATGGCCAGCATACGACGTCGACCGGTGGGCGTTTCGCGGTACCACAGCCACAGATAGAGCAAGCCCATTGCCAGCAAGGACACGGCATCAAAGCCGCGAAAATTAGTGATGGCAACCAGCAGGGCAAACGCCGGGTGAGCAACCATCTCATTATTGAAGGCGAAAAAAATCCCTTTATCAATTTCAAACCAAAACCCGTGATGAGGCGGTAAGTACCAAGAAAAAAACAGCATCATCCCCAGTGCATTAAGCAGGAGGATGGTGACAAGACGTGTTGCGTGCATAAATCTGCCCCAGTAAAAAAATAACCGCCGACCATAACCATGTCAGCTTAAACGAATCTTCAACAAGGCGGATTGTAAACTATTCCAGTCGGCAGGTGCGGAATGAATCATCTCAACACGGCTGTCTGGCGGCGTTGTGTCCAGCAATGCATAATGAAAATCCTCCCCCTGACGATTGATACTGACTGAGCCTTCCTTTATTCGCAGGAAGCCTTTGACCCGATCTACAGGGGCAAGCCGCGCCCATTCAAGCAGGGGCTGAGCATCAAACACCGTTTCATTGTCAAAAAGCCAGCCGCAGGCGACATAACCCTGGCCCTGATTGAGCGCCCGACGCCACGCGCTCTGCCCGTCAAGACGAATTGCCGCAATACCACTGCCCGGGGGCGTTGAATGAGAGTGATGTGCAGGATGCGGAATGTCACGCGGCGCACCTCGCGGTTTGTCCAGTAAGGCTGGAGGGATACGGCCAAATTCCGTAGCCACAAACGGGCGATCGGCCTGATGCGCTTCCCGCCATTGTGCCAGGCGCTGCTTATCATGGTCACTCCAGCGATCGCGTTTATTGCCAACGATGATGTCGGCGGCGAGGAGTTGATCGCGAAAGTTTTCATTATTGAGGATACGTGGGTCGGCAAGCTGGCGCGCATCCAGCAGCGTCAGCGTCGCCTGAAGCGTGAGCCAGGGCTCATAGGCAGGCGAGGTCAGCATGGTCAGGAGCTGGCGGGGATGGCCGAGTCCAGTGGGTTCGATTAATAAACGGTCGGGTTTATTCTGCTTTAACAGCCTGTTCAACCCAATTTGCATGGGCAGTCCGTTAACGCAACACATACAGCCGCCGGGAATCTCTTTTAGCGTGGCGCCGCGGTTGGCAAGTAATGCGCCATCAATACCTATCTCACCGAATTCATTGACCAGTACAGCCCAGTTTTCCCCGGCGGGCTTATGCGCTAACAGGTGAAGCAACGTAGTGGTCTTTCCGCTGCCTAAAAATCCGGTAAGGAGGTTAACACGTGTCATGCCTGAGGCTCCTGCAAAGCATTAGGCGAATATTGTTATAGTATAACAATATTCGCCTGCCGCACGCGCCAGTCTGGATCAGTCGGCGCGTCCCATATAGCGGCGCTCTGCCACATGGATGCGAATGCGCTCACCGTTACTGAGATATTCGGGCACCTGCACGACCAGGCCTGTACTCATCCCGGCAGGCTTAGTGCGTGCGCTGGCCGACGCGCCTTTAATTCCGGGCGAGGTGTCCACAATTTCCATGTCAACCGTCTGAGGCAGTTCAAGCGCCAGCACCTGTCCGTCCATGGTGAGCACCTGGATACCGGGAATGCCCCCTTCAGGGATAAACAGCAGTTCTTCTTCTATTTGCTCTTTTTTGAAGGCGTAAGGCGTGTAATCTTCATCGTCCATGAAGACGTATTCATCACCATCAATATAAGAGAAGGTGACGCTGCGGCGGCTCAGCGAAATGGCATCAATAATTTCATCGCCTTTGAAGCGTTCTTCTACTTTCATGCCGGTGCGCACATCGGTAAAGCGCATTTTATACAGCGTTGCCGCGCCCCGGGCGCTTGGGCTCTGGACATCAATGTCTTTCACCAGCAGCAGTTTGCCGTTATGGGTGACGGCCATTCCTTTTTTGATTTCGTTCGCTTTTGGCATTGCGGTTCTCGCTGACAGAGTGATCGTGCGCGCAACGTTACTCGCGCGGACGTGAACAGGCAAGACAGCGCGAAAAATTTTGTGCCCGATGGCGACTAACAGGATAAAGCCACCTCAGTATACATCATGGATCATGACGTCATTGGCGTTGCAAAGGCGACATCACAGCATGACCGGCGATCGGCGCCTGGCCTGTTTCTCTGTAAAGGTGATGTCAGGGTAAGGCACGTTCTGTTATCGTGCGCGCTTTAGCGGTTCGAGGAGGTAAAAGATGGAATGTCGTACAGACTGTGGCGCATGTTGTATTGCCCCGAGCATTTCCTCGCCCATTCCGGGAATGCCACAGGGCAAACCCGCTAATACCCGGTGCGTTCAACTTGCGGATAATAACCTCTGTAAAATTTTTGGATCGCCTCTGCGTCCGAAAGTGTGCGCCGGACTACAGCCATCGGTTGAGATGTGCGGTAGTAACCGTCATTATGCGATGGATTATCTGATTCACCTTGAGCAAAGTACCGCCCCCTGATTTCCCCGGTGCAGGTTCCCGTCTTCGCTGCGTTCGTTGTCTTTTGAGACATCATCACTGTTTAAAAACGCCGCATTTCTGGCTGTATTGTCGACGGCATAATTTATCCTCTGGTGCATGTTAATCGCTCCCTGCCTGCATGGCGTCCTGAATTTGTTCGTATCTTTGTGAAAGTGTTTGCTGACGCTGAAGCAGAGCAGAGGCATGCGATTAATGGCAAGGAGCTGACGTTGCTGAAATTCCCCTCCTGTTAATCGACCTCATGTCACCCAGACTTCAGCACGCTTTTTAAGATTATCCTCTGATCTCACTGAATTGTGCGTAACGTCAAAGATCTGCTACGTCGTTGACGCATTTTCTTGCCAGTGACACGCATGTTCAGCACAATTCTTGAAACGTTTCAGCGTTGCTGTAGCGGCCTTTAGTGGCACGAACAGCAAGATTCGACACCAGTAAGCTGAAACGATTCAATCAGCAAGCGAGGAGAATTATGTTCCAGCTCGAATTGCAGGCCATCCATACCGGAGCCAGCGCCCAAAATAAAGAAGATGCGATTCGTCAGGTTGCGGCGGCACTTACTGCTGCAGGTAACGTGGCGGAAGGTTATGTCAACGGTATGCTGGCACGTGAGCAGCAGACCTCTACCTTTTTGGGTAATGGTATTGCCATTCCTCACGGCACCACCGACACGCGCGATCTGGTGCTGAAAACCGGCGTGCAGGTCTTTCAGTTTCCGCAGGGCATTGCCTGGGGCGACGATCAGACCGCCTATGTCGCGATTGGTATTGCGGCCAAATCCGATGAACACCTGGCCTTGTTACGTCAGCTTACGCATGTGCTGAGTGATGACTCTGTTGCCGAACAGCTTAAAACGGCCTCAGCGGAAGATCTGCGTGCGCTGCTGATGGGTGAGAAGCAGCCCGCAGCGTTCAGCTTTGACACCTCCCTGATTACCCTCGACGTCAATGCACGTGATTTGATGACGTTGCAGGCCTTAAATGCCGGGCGTTTACAGGCGGCGGGCGTGGTTGATGCCAGCTATGTCGCGGATGTGGTGTCCCGCCATCCTCTGAGTCTGGGACAGGGCATCTGGCTCAGTGACAGCGGTAAAGGCAATCTGCAAAGCGGCGTAGCCGTCAGCCGCGTAGCGAGCGCGTTTGAGCACCAGGGCGAACCGGTCAACATGCTGATAAGCGTGGCAGCCGTTGATGAGCGTCCTCTGGACGTGCTGGGCTACCTCAGCGCGTTGCTGCAGAGTAATAAGGCCGATCGTTTATTAAAAGCGGATGCGGCAGGTGTTTATGCTCTGCTGACCAGCGAAGTCGACGAGCAGGCGGACCAACTGACTGCAGAATTCACGATCCGCAACGAGCATGGCTTACATGCGCGTCCGGGTACGGCACTGGTGAGCGTTATCAAGCAGTTTAACAGTGAGATCACGATTACGAACCTCGACGGCAGCGGCAAACCGGCAAACGGACGCAGCCTGATGAAAGTGGTCGCGCTGGGCGTGAAAAAAGGCCATCGCCTGCGTTTCACCGCCAGTGGTGATGATGCACAGCAGGCATTAGATGCCATCGAAGAAGCAATCAATAGCGGATTAGGTGAGGGGGCAGCATGACCAGACGTGTGGCAACTATCACGTTGAATCCTGCGTACGACCTGGTCGGCTATACGCCTGAAATTGAGCGCGGTGAAGTGAACCTGGTGAAGACCACCGGATTGCATGCTGCCGGTAAAGGCATCAATGTTGCCAAAGTGCTGAAAGATCTGGGGATTGATGTCACCGTAGGGGGCTTTCTGGGGAAAGATAACCAGGATGGTTTCCAACAGCTGTTCAGTGAACTGGGGATTGCTAACCGCTTTCAGGTGGTCAATGGCCGTACCCGCATCAACGTCAAGCTCACCGAGCAAAACGGGGACGTCACCGATCTCAACTTTTCCGGCTTCAGGGTGACCGCGCAGGACTGGGATCGTTTTACCAGCGATTCATTAACCTGGCTGGGTCAGTTCGACATGGTTTGCGTCAGCGGCAGCCTGCCGGAAGGTGTCGATCCTGACGCCTTTACCCGCTGGATGACTGAACTGCGCACCCATTGCCCTTGCATTATCTTCGACAGCAGCCGTGAAGCGCTGGTCGCAGGCCTGAAGGCCGCACCATGGCTGGTCAAACCCAACCGTCGCGAGCTGGAAATCTGGGCGGGACGTAAACTCCCTACGTTGCAGGATGTGATTAACGCAGCGCACGAGTTGCGTGAGCAGGGCATTGCACATGTGGTGATTTCTCTGGGTGCAGAAGGCGCACTTTGGGTCAATGCCTCAGGTGAATGGATTGCTAAACCGCCGGTGTGCGAGGTTGTCAGCACCGTTGGGGCAGGTGACTCCATGGTAGGTGGCCTGATTTATGGCCTGTTAATGCGTGAATCCAGTGAACATACGTTACGTCTGGCTACTGCGGTAGCCGCGATGGCCGTGAGCCAGAGCAACGTTGGCGTTACCGATCGTACCCAGTTGGCCGCAATGATGGCGCGCGTCGACTTACAACCCGTTAACTAACAGCAGGAGAGCGATAGTGAAAACGCTGCTGATAAAAGATCCTTCAACAGGACTGGCCTCTGCCTACATGGCAAAACAACGTCTGGCTGCTGCGGCTGCGCAGGCGGGTTTGACGCTGACAGAAAACCCGGCGGAAGCCGAACTGGTGATTGTCACCGGTCAACATGTGCCTGACGATGCTGCGCTGAACGGAAAATCCGTCTGGCTGGGCGATGTTCAACAGGCGGTCAGTGAGCCAGAACAGTTCCTGAACCGTGCGAAAGCCGAAGCGAAACCCTGGCAGGCCCGCGCAGCCGCTCCGGCTGCAACCCCTGCAACAGCGTCAGCTAACGGACCAAAACGCGTGGTTGCCGTAACGGCCTGTCCAACGGGCGTAGCACATACGTTTATGGCGGCTGAAGCTATTCAGGCTGAAGCGACCAAACGCGGCTGGTGGGTAAAAGTTGAAACCCGTGGCTCTGTTGGTGCAGGTAACGCGATTACGCCAGAAGAAGTGGCGGCGGCCGATCTGGTGATCGTGGCGGCGGATATCGAAGTGGACCTGGCGAAGTTTGCGGGTAAGCCGATGTACCGTACCTCAACCGGCCTGGCGCTGAAGAAGACCGCTCAGGAACTGGATAAAGCCGTTGCTGAAGCGAAGCCGTTTAAACCGTCCGGCGCGCAAAACAGCAATCAGGAAGAGAAAAAAGAGGGCGGTGCAGGCGCTTACCGTCATCTGTTAACAGGCGTGTCTTACATGCTGCCGATGGTGGTGGCTGGTGGTCTGAGTATCGCGCTGTCGTTTGCGTTTGGTATTACGGCGTTTAAAGAGCCGGGTACGCTGGCGGCTGCGCTGATGCAAATCGGTGGCGGTAGCGCGTTTGCCCTGATGGTGCCGGTACTGGCGGGTTTTATCGCGTTCTCTATCGCGGACCGTCCGGGCCTGACGCCGGGCCTGATTGGCGGGATGATCGCCACCAGCATCAACGCGGGCTTCCTTGGCGGCATCATCGCGGGCTTTATTGCGGGGTATGCAGCCAAACTCATTAGCGGCAAAGTGAAGCTGCCACAAAGTATGGAAGCGTTAAAACCTATCCTGATTATTCCGCTGTTTGCCAGCCTGATCACCGGCTTGCTGATGATCTATGTGGTCGGTAAACCCGTCGCGGGCATCATGAGCGGTTTGACCAGCTGGCTGGCTCACATGGGAACGGCTAACGCTATCCTGCTGGGTGCTATTCTCGGCGGTATGATGTGTACCGACATGGGTGGTCCTGTTAACAAAGTTGCCTACGCTTTCGGTGTCGGTCTGCTGAGTTCACAAACCTATGCACCGATGGCCGCCATTATGGCTGCGGGTATGGTGCCACCCCTGGCAATGGGGCTGGCGACGCTGGTTGCCCGTCGTAAATTCAATAAAGGTCAGCAGGAAGGAGGTAAAGCCGCGCTGGTTCTGGGCCTGTGCTTTATCTCAGAAGGTGCGATTCCGTTTGCTGCTCGTGACCCCATGCGCGTCCTGCCATGCTGTATCGTCGGCGGTGCGGTGACCGGTGCCACTTCTATGGCGATTGGTGCCAAACTGATGGCACCGCACGGCGGCCTCTTCGTGCTGTTGATTCCAGGTGCAATTACCCCGGTACTGGGTTACCTGCTGTCGATTGTTATCGGCACAGCCATTGCCGGATTAGGGTATGCGGTGCTGAAACGCCCGGAAGAAGAACTGGCGAAAGCCTGATCTTAAAAGGAAAAAGGAGCCGCCAGGCTCCTTTTTTTAACGTTGCTCTGATTTGAGCCAGGCTATTTCATCTTTCCAGATATCCGGATTGATGGTCTCCAGAATCAGCGGAATACCATCGAAGCGCGAATCCTTCATTATCCAGCTAAACACGGTTTTACCGATATTGCCTTCTCCCAGGCTGTGGTGACGGTCAACCCGGCTGCCCAGCGTACTTTTGGCATCATTCAGGTGCATGCCACGCAGATAATTAAATCCGACTATGCGATCAAACTCGGCAAAGGTTTCAGTACAGGCTGCTTCGCTGCACAGGTCATATCCGCCGGCGAAAGCATGGCAGGTATCAATACAAACACCTACGCGAGATTTATCTTCAACGTGTTCGATAATGGTCGCGAGATGCTCAAAGCGAAAGCCCAGATTACTGCCCTGTCCGGCAGTGTTTTCAATCACGGCGGTGACGTTGCGGGTCTGATCCAGTGCGATATTGATGGACTCAGCGATACGTTTTAAACAGGTCAGCTCGTCAATCTGCTGTAAATGGCTACCCGGATGAAAATTTAACAGTGTCAGGCCCAGTTGCTCTGCACGCTGCATTTCATCCACGAAGGCATCGCGGGATTTCTGCAGGGCTTCCATAACCGGATGCCCCAGATTAATCAGATAGCTGTCATGAGGCAGAATCTGATCTGATGAAAAGTGGTATTTCTCGCAGGCAGCGCGAAAGGCAGCAATAGTCTCATCCGAGAGCGGGGCGGCTTTCCACTGGCGCTGATTTTTGGTGAACAGCGCAAACGCCGTGGCTTCCAGTTCATGCGCGCGGATCACTGCCTGATCCACACCACCCGATGCGCTGACGTGCGCGCCAATATACTTCATGCCGTTCTCCTGAAGGGTTCAACTCAGTCTGAACGGCATGATACACGATGACACTGGGGCAAAACGCAGCGCGGCGGAAATTTTTACACCCGGATTAGGCAGGCAAACAGCAGCGCGACAGGATAATATCTGCTGCCCCGCAGAACAGAGCGGCGTCAGAAAGGACAGGCTGCCAGCATGGCGAGCTGGCAAGCGTCTGCAACAGAATGATGCGGGGACTAAAAAGGTTGGGCAAACCTGTCAGTGGCGGAGTTGCGCGATATCTTTTTCGCTCAGGCCGGTCATTTTGATGACGGTAGGGCGGTCAAAGCCGTTAGTTAACATGACCCGGGCAATCTTCAGCGCTTCTTCCTTTCTGCCTTTCTCAAGACCACGCTGTTCGCCCAAACGGATACCTTTCTCAATCCCTTTTTGTTCCAGCTGTTCTGCAATGGTCATCAGTGCGTCTCCGTGTTGCGGCACCCGCTGTGCCAGCTTATGGATTAAGGCGTGCGCATCCGACACCTCGCCCGCCTGCACCATGTAGTTTACCAGCGAGATAACCTGTGATGAAGAGAGATATTCATTTGTGAGAATAGCCACCAGCCTGTCAAGCATCACGGTCAGATTACGCTGATGGATGTGCTTCTGAAGTAACGTTAAGGCGGCCATACGGCGGTGGTGCAGGATCTCGTCGTCAGGGATACGCGTTACGTCAACCAAAGGGAAAGCCGCCGTGTAAAGTTTGCCTGCCTGATCCGGTAACGCAAAGCCATCCAGCCAGCAGAGAGAATAGGGATAGGGGCTACGTTTACCGGTGTAGAACAAGACGGGAATGACTAACGGCAGCGTTTGATGTCCGGCTTGCAGATGGCGATGCATGGCGGCCACCGCATAGCGCATTAACCTGAAGGCCATGTGTTTATCCGGACCAGACTGGTGTTCAATAAGGACGTGGATATAGCCTTTGCCGGACGCGGTTTTCACGCTGTACAGCACATCGCTATAGTACTGCCGCAGGTCGTCCTCGACAAAAGAACCCGATTCCAGCTTAAGCGTGGTCAGATCGCACAGGGCGCGCAACGCTTGTGGCAGGTGGATCGCCATAAAATCCCGCGCCACGTCCGGTTCGGTCAGAAACTGTCGGAACAGCGCGTCGTGAGGTGTCGGTGTTGGGGACGTTCTCTTCATCAGTTCCGGCTCGTAAAAATCACCGGTCTACAATAGAGCTACGGGAGGATCTTACCTAATAACAATGGTTTAATTTACGGCGCTTCTCGCAACGTTGGGTGAGATGAACACCTTCAGTACGCGAGCAAACGGGCTAACCGGCCTGCATGCGGCCGGTTTGATGAAGGCATGAACGTGCCTTACGCGATAAAACGCTGAACCAGCAGGTTAATCGTGCCGCCGCCCAGCACCAGCCAGCCAAAGACCAGTGCCCCCAACAGCACAGGTTTATAGCCCGCTGCACGAAGAGCAGTGAAACGGGTGGTCAGACCCAGTGCCGCCATTGCCATGGTCAGCAATATTCCTCCCAGCGTGTTGAACATATTCACCCATCCGGCCGGCAGCCAGTGCAGCGAGTTGAACAAGGCGACAACGACAAACATCAGGGCAAACCATGGAAACGTCACCGGCTTTGCGCTCTGCTGTTCTGCCTGCTCACGTCGCAGGGCGCCGCTCAGCAACAGTAAAAACGGCGCCAGCAGCATGACGCGCAGCATTTTCGCGATAACGGCGCTGCTTTCGGTTTCGGGCGCAATGCTGTGTCCGGCAGCAACGACCTGCGCCACCTCATGAATGGTTGAACCGGTAAAAATGCCAAACTGCGTCAGCGTGACACGGGGAAAAAAGTCATGCACCAGTGGCCACAAAACGGGATAAATAAAAATCGCCAGGGTACCAAACAGCACCACCGTAGCGACGGCAACGGCCACTTTTGACGGCGCCGCTTTGACCACCGGTTCCGTGGCCAGCACCGCCGCGGCGCCACAGATGCTGCTGCCTGCACCAATTAACCATACAGTTTCGCGGTCAAGCTTCAGCAGACGTCGGCCCAGCAGGCAGGTCACAAAGAACGTACTGCTCAGGGTCAGCACATCAATCAGCAGGCCGCTTAATCCCACGTCGGTGATTTGCTGCAAGGTGATGCGAAAGCCAAACAGAATCACACCGAGCCTGAGCAGTTTTTGTTTTGCCAGCTGCACGCCCGCGTCACACTGGCCGGCAAGAGGCGAGTAAACGCTGTTACCGACGATGATGCCCAGCATAATCGCCAGAGTTAATGAGCCCAGACCCAGACGAGCGATGCCTGGCACCTGGGCCACAGCGGCAGTCACGCTGGCGATCAGGCCGCATAACAACAGGCCGGGTAGCCACTGCTGAACGAAAGGATTTTTTGAAAGGGTGATGTCTGCCATGATTACGCTCCTGGTTGAGCGCTCATCATCATGCGGGGCTTGTTAAAAGTGAAATTGATTATATATTTATAATCTACCGCTATAAGTGATAAGGCAGGAACTATGCTGTTTGCACGACTGAAACGCTTAATCACGCTCATCAAACGCGATGTGCTGACGCTCGCCTTTGCCTGTCGCGATCCTCAAACACCGCTGTGGTGTAAAGGCCTGGCCGCCGGGTTGCTGGCGTACGGCATAAGTCCGATCGATTTGATTCCGGATGTTATCCCGGTTGTGGGACTAATAGACGATGCCGTCATTATCCCTGCCGGTGTCATGTTACTGCTGAAAATGCTGCCGCGCGAGGTTCGGGCCCGCAGCGTCGCGCGTGCGCAGCAACAGCGTGCACGCGGTAAAAAAGTATTGGGTGTACTGGGTGTGATTTTTCTGCTGTGGATCGCCCTGATCGTTTACCTTGTCGCGCGCTAAGTGATTCCGGAGTTTTCATGCATATTACCCTGCGACAAATTGAAGTGTTTACCGAGGTGCTTAAAAGCGGCTCTACCACCCAGGCTTCTCAGGTGCTGGCGCTCTCCCAGTCTGCTGTCAGTGCCGCCCTGGCTGATCTGGAAAACCAGTTAGGTGTGCAGCTTTTCGATCGGGTAGGAAAGCGGCTAGTGCTCAACGAACATGGCCGGTTACTTTATCCCCGTGCCGTTGGCCTGCTCGAACAGGCCACAGAAATCGAACAGTTATTTAAAGAAGATAACGGGGCTATTCGTATTTATGCCAGCAGCACCATCGGGAATTATCTGCTGCCGGGGATGATTGCCGGTTACCGCCGTGATTTCCCCACGTTGCCTTTAGAGCTGAGCGTGGGAAACAGTCAGGACGTGATCACAGCCGTTTCCGATTTTCGCGTCGATGTGGGATTAATTGAGGGGCCGTGCCATATGACAGAACTGGTCAGCGAGCCCTGGCTGGAAGATGAACTGGTGGTCTTTGCCGCACCGGACGCCGCCATTTTGCAGCAGCCCGTCACGCTGACCTCGCTGGCTGAGGCCACCTGGATTCTCCGCGAGCGCGGCTCAGGTACGCGCGAGATTGTCGATTATCTGCTGTTGTCCCATTTGCCGACATTTCAGTTGGGCATGGAGCTGGGCAACTCCGAAGCGATAAAGCATGCCGTGCGGCACGGGATGGGCATCAGTTGCTTATCACGTCGGGTGATTGCCGAGCAGTTGAGCGCCGGGACGCTGATTGAGCTGAAAACGCCTTTGCCGAATCTGACGCGCACGCTTTATCGCATCCACCATCGACAAAAACACATCTCAAAGGCCCTGTCGCGGTTTTTATCGTACTGCCGGGAAACGTAAACGCCCGATGAATGGTGGTTTAATCAGCGGTTCAACCCCTTGAATTTCAGGGAAACAGGCGGCGCCGCTAATAATTTCGCGCCAATCATGAAGGTAACTAATAACAGCGTAGCATTCGCTATACAGCGTGGCCTTTGCTGCTACAATCGCGCCTTATTTTTACCCAGCGTAATGTTTACACATGCATAATGACACAAATACAACACAACAACCTGCGTTACGACGCGATCTAAAAGCACGCCATCTCACCATGATCGCCATTGGCGGATCAATCGGTACAGGTCTGTTTGTGGCATCCGGTGCCACCATCTCTCAAGCTGGCCCCGGCGGGGCATTACTCTCATATGCCTTAATTGGCTTAATGGTCTATTTCCTGATGACCAGCCTCGGCGAACTGGCCGCGTTTATGCCGGTTTCCGGCTCCTTCGCCACCTACGGTGCCAAATACGTGGAAGAGGGCTTTGGTTTCGCCCTGGGCTGGAATTACTGGTACAACTGGGCGGTCACCATTGCTGTCGACCTGGTGGCATCGCAACTGGTTATGAATTACTGGTTTCCCGACACGCCGGGCTGGATCTGGAGCGCACTGTTCCTGAGCCTGATGTTCCTGATCAATTACATTTCAGTCAAAGGCTTTGGCGAGACCGAATACTGGTTCTCCTTGATCAAAGTCGCCACCGTCGTGATCTTTATCGTGGTGGGCGTGTTGATGATTGTGGGCATTATGCGTGGCGCGGAAAATGCAGGCTGGCATAACTGGCAGGTAGGCGATGCGCCGTTTGCCGGAGGTTTTGCGGCGATGATCGGTGTTGCGATGATTGTCGGCTTTTCTTTCCAGGGGACTGAACTCATCGGCATAGCGGCGGGTGAATCTGAAGATCCGGCGAAAAACATTCCGCGCGCCGTGCGTCAGGTGTTCTGGCGCATCCTGCTGTTTTATGTGCTGGCCATTCTGATTATCAGTCTGATTCTGCCCTATACCGATCCGCAACTGCTGCACAATGATATTAAAGATATCAGCGTGAGTCCGTTTACCCTGGTGTTCCAGAATGCCGGCCTGCTGTCTGCGGCGGCGGTCATGAACGCGGTGATTTTAACGGCGGTACTGTCGGCCGGTAACTCCGGGATGTATGCCTCAACGCGCATGTTGTATAACCTGGCGTGTGAAGGTAAAGCGCCGCGCATTTTTGCCCGACTGTCAAAAGGCGGCGTACCGCGTAATGCGTTATGGGCCACCACCGTCGTCGCGGGTTTGTGCTTTTTAACCTCAAAATTTGGTAATCAGGAAGTCTATCTCTGGCTGCTGAATACCTCCGGGATGACAGGCTTTATCGCCTGGTTAGGGATTGCCATCAGTCACTATCGTTTCCGTCGCGGTTATGTGGCTCAGGGGCGCGATCTGAGCGACTTGCCGTACCGCTCAGGCTTCTTCCCACTGGGGCCCATTTTTGCCTTTGTACTCTGTCTGATTATTACGCTCGGTCAGAATTACCAGGCCTTCCTGCAGGACACCATTGACTGGTACAGCGTTGCAGCGACCTATATTGGCCTGCCTTTGTTCCTGCTGATCTGGCTGGGTTACAGGCTGGTGCGGGGCGGACGCATTGTGAAATACAGTGAGATGGAATTTCCCCGCTCATAACGGGTTAAAAGCGCACGGTAAACGCCGTGCGCTTTTACGTTACGTCATCACTATTAACATTCCATGAATTGATAATTATTATCACCTGCACTATTGTGGCTGCGTTTTTAATTTTGGAGCCATTACTGGATTGAACCATGACAACGGAATCCTCGTTGATTGGTGCTGAAGCAGGCCATCAGCCCATACTGAAAAATTATCATCAGGTTTTGCGCCGCCGCCTGTTCTGGATAGGGGCGTTGCTGGTGGCGATCCTTGCGTCACTGGTTCTGGACTTTACGCTCGGCCCGGCCGGACTTTCGCTATCGACGTTGTGGCACACGCTGCTCTCACCCGAGAGCGTTGATGCAGGCACGCGCGTCATTGTCTGGGATATCCGCCTGCCTTATGCGCTCATGGCCATCGTGGTCGGCCTTGCACTGGGCCTTGCCGGTGCAGAAATGCAAACCATCCTTAATAACCCGCTTGCCAGTCCGTTTACGCTGGGCGTTTCCTCGGCGGCGGCGTTCGGCGCCGCACTGGCCATTATTTTAGGCGTAGGGATTCCGGGGATCTCCGGTCAGTGGTTTATCTCAGCCAATGCGTTTATCTTTGCTCTGCTGGCCGCCTTAATGCTGGACGGCATTACGCGCTGGACGCAGGTCTCGTCATCTGGCGTGGTGTTATTTGGTATTGCCCTGGTGTTTACCTTTAATGCGCTGGTGTCGATGATGCAGTTTATCGCCAGTGAAGATACGTTACAGGGGCTGGTGTTCTGGACCATGGGCAGCCTGGCGCGTGCGTCCTGGGAAAAACTGGGCGTACTGAGCGCGGCTTTTGTGCTGTTGGTGCCGTTTTCCCTGCTCAGTAGCTGGAAACTGACCGCACTGCGCCTGGGGGAAGACCGGGCCGTGAGTTTTGGTATCGACGTGCGCCGTCTGCGCCTGGCGACTTTGCTGCGTATTAGTGTGCTATCCGCCTTAGCGGTCGCCTTTGTCGGCCCGATTGGTTTTATTGGCCTGGTCGCACCGCACATCGCCCGTATGATGTTCGGCGAAGATCATCGCTTCTATCTACCGGCCAGTGCGCTGACCGGTGCCCTTGTGCTGTCGCTGGCTTCAGTGGCTTCCAAAAACCTGATTCCCGGAGCCATTATCCCGGTCGGGATTGTGACCTCGCTCATTGGGGTGCCGTTTTTCCTGAGTATCATTTTGCGTCACCGAGGGCATGTGTAATGGAACAGGGATTACGCCTGCGCGGCTTCACCACCGGTTATCCTAAACGTCAGGTCATTGATAACCTTCACGTCGAGCCGTTACCGCGTGGCGAAATCACGGTCCTGCTGGGACCGAACGGCTGCGGTAAATCCACCTTACTGCGTGCGCTGGCCGGGCTGAATAAAGGGCAGGGCGAACTGTGGTTAAACGGCGAAGATCTGATGACTCAGCCGTTTGCCCGCCGGGCCAGACAGGTTGTGTACCTGCCGCAATCGTTGCCTGCGGGGGTGCATCTGCATGTGCTGGAGTCCATTATTGTCGCGCAGCGTGCGTCATCGGGCCTGCACAGTCCCGCCAGTGAAGCCGATGTCATGAAACTGCTGGATCAACTGGGCATTGCCCATCTGGCAATGCGGTATCTGGATCAGCTCTCGGGTGGACAAAAGCAGCTTGTTGGCCTGGCCCAGTCGTTGATTCGCCGGCCTGCGCTGTTACTGCTGGATGAACCGCTGAGTGCGCTGGATTTAAACTACCAGTTTCACGTTATGGATTTAGTGCGGCGTGAGACGGCGCTGCGCAATATGGTGACGGTGGTCGTGGTCCACGATATCAATATCGCTTTACGTCACGCGCAGCATGCGCTGATGCTCAAAGCGGGACAGTTAATCGCAGAAGGCGCACCGGATAGCGTGATCACGCCCACTACGCTGGCGCAGGTTTATGGCGTGCAGGGCCGCATTGAGCACTGTTCCCGCGGAATGCCGCAGGTCATGATTGACGGATTAGTCCGGGAAGGGCTGATGTAAAAAAACGGGGATGGCGCACGCCATCCCCGGTTGTGTTATCCCACCAACAAGTGCTGCGCATGAAAGCGCAGATGATCTTCCACGAAGCTGGCGATAAAGAAGTAACTGTGATCGTAGCCTGGCTGAATACGCAGAGTTAACGGGAAATCCATCTCCTGCGCCACTGCCTCTAATCGCTCCGGCTGAAGCTGATCCGCCAAAAACTGATCGCTGTCGCCCTGATCGATCAATAACGGCAGGCGATGCTGAACCTCGCGCATCAGCTGACAGCTGTCGTATGCCCGCCAGGCCTGGCGATCCTCTCCCAGATAAGCGGTGAACGCCTTTTGTCCCCAGGGCACATCGGCGGGATTCACAATCGGCGCAAAGGCGGAGGCGGAGGCAAAGCGGTTTGCCAGGCGTAACGCCAGCATCAGCGCGCCGTGTCCGCCCATAGAGTGCCCCATGATCGACTGACGTTCACTGACCTTAAAGTTATCGGCAATCAGCGCAGGCAGCTCCTCACTAAGGTAGTCGAACATCCGATAGTGGCTCGCCCAGGGCTGCTGCGTCGCATTGAGATAAAAGCCCGCGCCCTGGCCCAGATCATAGCCCTCGTCATTGGCCACCGCCTCACCGCGCGGGCTGGTATCGGGCATGATCAGCACCAGCCCCAGTTCAGCGGCGACGCGCTGCGCACCCGCTTTGGTGGTAAAGTTTTCATCATTGCAGGTCAGGCCTGCCAGAAACCACACCACCGGTGGGGGCGAATCCCCGCGCGGACGGGGCAAATAGATGCTGAACGTCATCGGGCAGTTCAGCACCTGGGAGGGATGACGCCAGCGCTGCTGCCAGCCGCCAAAAATACGGTGTTCTTCCAGTAACTCAAGAGAAGATGTCATAGCGCCCCCGATTACTTATTGAAGTGAACGACGGAGCGGATCGACTTCCCTTCGTGCATCAAATCAAAGGCGTCGTTTATCTCTTCCAGCGGCATGGTATGCGTAATGAAGTCGTTCAACGCAAATTTACCATCGAGGTAATCCTGCACAATCCCAGGCAGCTGCGAGCGACCTTTCACGCCACCAAACGCAGAGCCACGCCAGACGCGCCCTGTGACTAACTGGAACGGACGCGTAGAGATTTCCTGGCCTGCACCGGCGACGCCAATGATCACCGACTCGCCCCAGCCTTTATGGCAGCACTCCAGGGCAGAACGCATCACGTTGACGTTACCGATACATTCAAAGGAGAAATCCACGCCGCCGTCGGTGAGTTCAACAATCACGTCCTGGATAGGTTTATCGTAATCCTTAGGGTTGATCAGATCGGTCGCACCAAGTTTACGGGCCAGGTCGAATTTGCTGGTATTGATATCAATACCAATGATGCGGCCGGCCTTCGCCATTTTCGCGCCGATAATCGCTGACAAACCAATGCCGCCCAGACCAAAGATGGCAACGGTATCGCCTTCTTTAACTTTAGCGGTGTTCATCACCGCGCCCATACCGGTGGTTACGCCGCAGCCCAGCAGGCACACTTCTTCCAGTGGCGCTTCTTTACTGATTTTCGCCAGAGAGATTTCCGGGACGACGGTGTATTCGGAGAAGGTTGACGTGCCCATATAGTGAAAAATGGGTTTACCGTCTTTAAAGAAACGCGTCGTGCCGTCAGGCATCAGGCCTTTACCTTGTGTGGTGCGGATGGCCTGGCACAGATTGGTTTTGCCTGACAGACAGAACTTACATTTACCACATTCCGGCGTGTAAAGCGGGATAACATGATCGCCCACTTCCACGCTGGTGACGCCTTCGCCGACCGCTTCAACGATACCGCCGCCTTCGTGACCCAGAATCGCCGGGAACACGCCTTCCGGATCGCTACCTGACAGCGTATAAGCATCCGTATGACAAACGCCAGTGGCAACGATACGGACCAGCACTTCCCCTTTTTGCGGCGGCATTAAATCCACTTCTTCAATTTTCAGTGGTTCGCCAGCGGCCCAGGCGACAGCGGCACGGGTTTTGATCATGTTCATGCAATCCCTCTTCCAGTCAGATTGTGACGCGTTATGGCGTCTGGATGGTCGTGATTCATTAAAAATAGCGCGGAAATCTTATTCCGCCGCCTGTAAAGGATGCATCAGCTCATCGTTGAGCGGACGATCGTGAAACTGTTCGATAATAAGGTACTTGAGTGCCTCAACATTGGGCGTAAAGGCGTCCCGTCGCCACATCAGCCAGGTCGCAGTATCACGATACTTCGCCGGCAGGCTGTGTACCTGAACCCGTGCGCGCTCTGGCATCTGTTTCAGGACCGACGCCGGAATCATCGCCACGCCTGCACCGCCTGCGACACAGGCCAGCATGGCATGATAAGACTGAATCTCCATGACGCTGTTTGGCGCGGCCTGGCTGTCGCGATACCAGGCTTCCAGTTTCACCCGGTAAGAGCAGCTGTTGCGGAACGCAAACAACGTATCTTCCTGAGTATCGCGTGCGCTCGTCACCGGGATGTGGTCAAGGTCAGTGATGAGCACCATCTCTTCACGGAACGCAATACAGCCATTCAGATCGTCATGCTGAACCGGCCCGTCGACCAACGCCGCGGCCAGTGTTCCTTCGCGAACCCGATCGATAATTTCACCGGAGGTGCCGGTGATCAGCGATAAGGCGACCGCCGGAAAACGCTGATGATAGGCAGCCAGCAGACCAGGCAGGCGCGTTGCCGCCGTACTTTCCATCGAGCCCAGCGCAAAATTCCCGCCAGGCTTACCGGTGCGCGCCATACTTAAGGCTTCATCGCTCAGGGCCAGAATGCGCTGCGCATAGTTAAGAAAGTTATGGCCCATCGGGGATAAGCGAATACGCTGTTTTTCCCGAATGAACAGATCGGCACCCAGTTCCTCTTCCAACTGGCGCAGGCGCGTGGTGAGGTTAGAAGGCACCCGATGCAGTTGTTCCGCAGCACGGGCAAGAGAACCGCTCTCTGCCACGGAACAGAACATACGTAGCTGGACTAAATCCATGTGTTCTCTTCCTGTAAACAAGTTGGTTAATATTATTCACTTTTCGTGATTCTAAGCATCGTTCATGCTGTACGCAAGTTTCAATTTAAAAAAACTGAGGTGCCCAATGGCATTTCGCGTCGCGATAAGTGCGTTTTTGACCTTGTTTGTCGTCATGGGCATCGGCCGTTTTGCGTTTACGCCCCAGGTGCCTTTACTGATTCAGGCTGATCAGTTAACCCTGACCAGTGCCAGTGTGGTCGCAGCATTAAACTATCTGGGTTACCTGTGCGGTTCCTTTGACGCGATGCGCGCGCAGCAGCGTGTGGAGTGGCGCCTGCATCTGGGGGTTTGGGGCGCGGTGGTGTTAACCGCGTTGTCAGCCTGTGCCGGGGGCCCCTGGCTGCACGGGATCATTCGCTTTGTGATTGGCTGGGCCAGCGGCTGGGCCATGGTGCTGGTGGCCGCGTGGAGCAATGAGCAACTGCATCACTACGGTCGTCCTGGTCTGTCGGCGGCGGTCTTTGCCGGTCCCGGCGCTGGCATTTTCATCAGCGGCCTGCTGGCGGTCATCTTACACAGTTTACAGGTCTCTGTGACGCTGGCGTGGGGCATTTACGCTGTGCTGGCCGCCGTGCTGGTGGCGGCCATCTGCCGCAACCTGCCGCGTACGGGGGCGCTGCACCGGGCAGGGCAGGTACCAGCGCCGCTGACGCTGACGCCCAACCTGCGGCGGCTGGTCCTGAGCTACAGCCTGGCGGGGTTTGGCTATATTTTGCCTGCCACCTTTTTGTCGCAAATGGCGGCAGCCCGTTTTCCGGGCAGTGCGCTGGCGCAGCTGGTCTGGCCGGTATTTGGCGGGGCGGCGATGCTGGGCATCGTCATCGGTATTGTGACGCGTCGAATGGGGCAGGCGCATGCCCGCCTGGCCATCACGCTCTGGGCCCAGGCGCTGGGCGTGCTGGCGGCCGCCTTGTTGCCGGGGTTCGGTGGTTTGTTACTCGGTGCGCTGCTGGTGGGCGGGGGCTTTTTGAGTGTCGTGCAGTTGTCGCTGCTTTGCGCGCGTGAACTGGCTCCGCAGCATACGCGCTATATGGCGGGCTTACTGACCACCGGCTATGCGATTGGGCAACTGGCTGGCCCCTTACTTTCCTCGCTTTCAACCCTGTTTCTGCACCACCTTGAGCCTGCGTTATGGGTAGCAGGCGCCAGCCTGGTCTGGGCGGGCCTGTTAGTGTGGCGGCGGGCCGCGTGAAAAGCTTTCATCTCCAATCAGATTGATTGCTGGATTCCCTGCACAGAAAGTTTCACAATACGCGCTCAGTAATATGACCCGCAGGTAACAGACTGCGGGCGCAACACCTGCCGGAGAAGAGTAAGATGAGTACCTTAAGTCAGGAAGCTGCACTGGTTCACGAAGCGCTGCTGGCGCGTGGGCTGGAAACGCCGCTGCGTGTACCTACGCGTGAAATGGACGATGAAACGCGCAAAAGCCTGATTGCAGGCCATATGACGGAAATCATGCAGTTGCTGAATCTGGATCTTGAAGATGACAGCCTGATGGAAACCCCGCACCGCATCGCTAAAATGTATGTCGATGAGGTCTTTTCCGGTCTCGATTACGCCAATTTCCCCAAAATCACCCTTATCGAAAACAAGATGAAGGTGGACGAGATGGTCACGGTACGCGACATTACGCTGACCAGCACCTGTGAACATCACTTTGTGATTATCGATGGTAAAGCCACCGTCGCCTATATTCCCAAAGACAAAGTGATTGGTTTATCCAAAATTAACCGCATCGTGCAGTTTTTTGCCCAGCGACCTCAGGTGCAGGAGCGTCTGACCCAGCAGGTGCTGCTGGCGCTGCAAACATTGTTAGGCACCAATAACGTTGCTGTTTCCATTGATGCCGTCCACTACTGTGTAAAAGCACGCGGTGTGAAGGATGCCACCAGTGCCACCACGACCACTTCCCTGGGCGGTCTGTTTAAATCCAGCCAGAATACCCGTCAGGAATTTCTGCGCGCGGTGCGTCACAGTTAATATCGACAGGTGGGCGCAGATGCGCCTGCCGGGTCCGTCAGGAGCCGCTATGCAACGCTACCTTGCGCTGGATTTTATTCGCGGCTGTGCCATTCTCGGCATCCTGTTGCTGAATATTATTGGTTTTGGCTTACCTTCTGCGGCCTATCTCAATCCTGCCTGGCAGGGCAGCGTCACCTTGTCTGATGCGTGGACATGGGCGCTGTCCGATATCTTCGCGCAGCTTAAATTTCTGACGCTCTTTGCGCTGCTGTTTGGCGCGGGGTTGCAACTGCAGCTGCCGCGCGGAAGTCGCTGGCTGTCCGCCCGTCTGTCATTACTGGTGCTGCTGGGGTTTCTTCACAGCATTTTTATCTGGGAAGGCGATATCCTGCTGGATTACGGCATTATCGGCCTGATCGTCTGGCGGATGCTGCGCGATGCGCCGTCCACGCGTGGGCTAATCAATACCGGGATTTTACTTTATCTGGTGGGCTGTGCGCTGTTGCTGATCTTTGCCCTGATTAGCAGCGCCGAGCCGTCACGCTCGTGGTTGCCCGGCGCCGCAGACATTCAGTATGAACAGTTCTGGAAGGTCAACGGCGGGCTGGCGGCGGTACGCATCCGCCTGGATAACCTCTCCTCCAGTTTAATGGCACTAGTGGCGCAGTATGGCTGGCAACTGGCCGGACTGATGCTGCTGGGCGCGGCCTTGTTACGTAGCGGCTGGCTGAAAGGAACGTTTCCCGTGTCCCATTACCGGCGCGTTGCGCGGATGTTACTGCCGATTGGGCTGGGGATAGCGACGGCAGGTGTGGCCGCGCAATGGTTTGTGGACTGGGATGCACGCTGGAGTGCGTTCTATTTACAACTGCCGCGTGATCTTGCCAGCCCGTTAATCAGTATCGGCTATGCCGCACTGTGCTTTGGATTTTGGCCAGCCATTCAGCGCTGGCGGATGAGTTATGCTATCCAGTGCGTGGGCCGTATGGCGCTCAGTAACTATCTGCTGCAGTCCCTGATCGGCACTACGCTGTTCTACCGCTTCGGGCTTTTTATGCACTTTACGCGCTGGCAACTGGTCATGATGGTGCCAGGCATATGGTGTATTAACCTGCTGTTTTCCGTGCTGTGGCTACGCTATTTCCCGCAGGGGCCGGTGGAATGGATCTGGCGTCGTCTGACACGCTTTCTTGCCACGCCGCACCCCACGTCATCCTCAGAAAGATAATGACGGTCATCACAAAGGTTGCAGAATTGTATGTAACCGTTTTCATTGATGTGACGCAATTCACGCTGTCCCATGCACTTCCCTGACAGAATAGCGCCGGTGCCATAACCGGCGTAATGCCTTTTCTCTGGAAGTGCTGCATGATAACCATTCGAGATGTTGCGCGTCAGGCGGGCGTGTCCGTAGCGACTGTCTCGCGCGTACTAAATAACAGCAGCGCGGTCACCGCTGAAACACGTGACGTCGTGTTACAGGCGGTTGACGCTCTGGGCTATCGCCCAAATGCCAATGCTCAGGCGCTGGCAACCCAGGTGAGCGATACGATCGGCGTCGTCGTCATGGATGTCTCCGATCCCTTTTTTGGCGCGCTGGTCAAAGCGGTGGATACCGTGGCACAGCGCGTCCAGAAACATGTACTGATCAGCAACTCCTGGCATCAGGAAGAAAAAGAGCGTCACGCTATCGAAGTGTTGATACGGCAACGGTGCAATGCGCTGGTGGTCCATGCGAAAACGCTTTCAGACGCAGAGCTGGCGGGCTTTATGAGTCAGGTGCCAGGTATGGTGGTTATCAACCGCAGTATACCGGGTTATGAGGCCCGTTGCGTCAGTCTGGATAATGTGACCGGGGCCTTAATGGCCTCACGCATGCTGCTGCAACAGGGGCATTCCCGCATCGGCTATCTCTGTTCCAGTCATCCCATTGAAGATGTGGATCAACGGCGTGAAGGCTGGTTACAGGCGATGGCAGAGCAGGGAATCCGCCCACAGGAAAGCTGGATAGCCAGCGCAGAGCCGGATATGCAAGGGGGCGAAGCCGCAATGGTGGAACTGCTGGGACGCAATCTGAATCTCAGCGCCATTTTCGCCTATAACGATGGTATGGCGGCCGGTGCCCTTACCGCTCTGAAAGACAATGGCATTCAGGTGCCGCACCATTTTTCTGTCGTCGGCTTCGATGATATTCCGGTTTCGCGGTACACCGATCCTCAACTTACCACAGTCCGTTATCCTATTGTTTCTATGGCAAAACTTGCCACTGAACTGGCCCTGCAGGGCGCGGCAGGCTGTCTTGACACTACGGCGAAACATATCTTTATGCCCACCCTCGTTCGCCGCCATTCCGTCGCGCAAAAGCAAAGTGTGGAGTCCGTCACTAATTCGGGCGATTCCGCGATGTAACCGTTTTCAATCTGTGATTGTATTCACAGTTAATTAACATTGCTATCACTATGATGGCAACGTCTTACAGTACTGAAACATTATGTAACGCCACTCTCCCGTTGAGGGCACCGACAGCATCGTTGGTTCAGGCTTATAACACACGCTTTACGGACGCATTGACCTACATGGAAGTCGAGTTTGGCACGGCACAGCAGTGGCTCAGTCTGATTTAGAGCGCATCTTGCCTCGCCGGATAATTCTTACCCGATGTTCTTCCGCGGCTTGACGCAGCAGAACATAAAAAGACCCTACAGAAAAACCGGAGATACCATGAATAAGAAGGTTTTCACGCTCACAGCACTGGTTGCCAGCATGATGTTTGGTGCAGTAGCCCACGCCGCTGATACCCGTATCGGCGTGACTATTTATAAGTACGACGACAACTTTATGTCGATGGTACGTAAAGACATCGAGAAAGAAGCCAAAACGCTGGGCGGCATCCAGCTGCTGATGAATGACTCGCAGAACGATCAGTCAAAACAAAACGATCAAATTGACGTGCTGATGGCAAAAGGCGTGAAAGCGTTAGCCATCAACCTGGTCGATCCGGCTGCAGCGGCCGTCGTGGTACAGAAAGCCCGTGCGAACGATATCCCGGTTGTGTTCTTCAACAAAGAACCTAACGCCAAAGTACTGGCCAGCTACGATAAAGCCTACTACGTCGGTACCGATTCGAAAGAGTCTGGCGTGATTCAGGGCAAACTGATTGAGAAGCACTGGAAAGCGACCCCGGCCTGGGATCTGAACAAAGACGGTGTGATCCAGTATGTGCTGCTGAAAGGCGAACCAGGCCATCCTGATGCTGAAGCGCGTACCAAATATGTTATCGATACGCTGAACAAAGATGGTGTGAAAACCCAGCAGTTAGCGATGGATACGGCAATGTGGGATACCGCACAGGCTAAAGACAAAATGGACGCCTGGCTGTCAGGCCCTAACGCCAAGAAAATCGAAGTGGTAATCGCGAACAACGATGCGATGGCGATGGGGGCTGTTGAAGCGCTGAAGGCACACAACATGTCTTCTATCCCGGTATTTGGTGTGGATGCCTTACCTGAGGCGCTGGCGCTGGTTAAATCTGGCGCGATGGCCGGTACGGTGCTGAACGATGCGGAAAACCAGGCGAAAGCCACCATCGATATGGCGAAGAACCTTGCCGATGGTAAACCGGCCACCGAAGGCACCAACTTCAAGATGGTCGATAAGATCGTACGCGTACCCTACGTACCGGTTGATCAGGAAAACCTGTCTCAGTTCCAGAAATAATTATGTGCAAACGGGCGCGGCGGCTGCTGCGCCTTTTTTATGTCATCACCGTTTTTTAGCCAGGTAAATTATGGCCAGTGATAATACGACCGCGCAGCGCGAATATCTGCTGGAAATGACCAACGTCAGTAAATCATTTCCCGGCGTTAAAGCTCTCGACAACGTAAATTTAAAAGTGCGGCCTCACTCCGTTCATGCACTGATGGGTGAAAACGGCGCTGGTAAATCAACGTTGTTAAAATGTTTATTTGGTATCTACAAAAAAGATACCGGAAGTATTCTTTTTCAAGGGCAGGAAATAGATTTTAAAAGTTCCAAAGAGGCGCTGGAAAATGGCGTGTCAATGGTGCACCAGGAATTAAACCTGGTATTACAGCGTACCGTGATGGACAACATGTGGCTTGGGCGTTATCCACGCAAAGGCTTCTTTGTCGATCAGGAAAAAATGTACCGTGATACCAAAGCGATTTTTGACGAGCTGGATATTAACATCGATCCCCGTGACAAAGTCGCGCATCTCTCCGTCTCGCAAATGCAGATGATTGAGATTGCCAAAGCGTTTTCTTATGACGCCAAAATCGTGATCATGGATGAACCGACATCCTCGTTGACGGAAAAAGAAGTTAATCATCTGTTCACGATTATCCGTAAGCTGAAAGATCGCGGCTGCGGCATTGTTTATATTTCACACAAAATGGAAGAGATCTTCCAGTTGTGTGATGAAATTACGGTTCTGCGTGATGGTCAGTGGATTGCAACCCAGCCGCTCGAAGGGCTGGACATGGATAAGATCATCGCCATGATGGTGGGGCGTTCATTAAGCCAGCGCTTCCCGGATCGCGTAAATGTGCCGGGCGAGACCATTCTTGAGGTGCGCAATTTAACCTCTCTGCGTCAGCCTTCTATTCGTGATATTTCGTTTGATTTGCGTAAAGGGGAGATACTCGGTATTGCCGGGTTGGTCGGTGCAAAACGTACGGATATCGTCGAAACGCTGTTTGGCATTCGCGAAAAATCGGGCGGCACAATTAAACTGCACGGTAAAACGATTAATAATCACACGGCGAACGAAGCCATCAATCATGGCTTTGCTCTTGTGACGGAAGAACGTCGCTCTACCGGTATTTATGCGTTTCTGGATATTGGTTTTAATTCTCTCATCTCCAATATTAAAAAATATAAGAACAACATTGGTCTGCTGGATAATAAGCGTATGAAGAGTGATACCCAATGGGTTATCGACTCCATGCGGGTAAAAACGCCAGGCCACCACACCCAAATTGGTTCGCTTTCAGGTGGTAACCAACAGAAGGTGATTATTGGACGCTGGTTGCTGACGCAGCCCGAAATATTGATGCTCGATGAACCCACTCGCGGTATTGATGTGGGGGCCAAATTCGAGATTTACCAGCTGATGGCTGAGCTGGCAAAAAAAGAAAAGGGCATCATTATTATCTCTTCCGAAATGCCAGAGCTGTTAGGCATCACCGATCGTATTCTGGTCATGAGTAACGGTCTGGTCGCTGGCATTGTTGATACAAAAACGACTACGCAGAACGAAATATTGCGTTTAGCGTCATTACACCTTTAATGAAGTAAGGGCTGTTAACATGAAAGCGACTACAAAAAAGAATGCGCTAACCTGGCTGAAAGAGGGTGGCATTTATGTCGTGCTACTGGTACTGCTGGCGATTATTATTTTCCAGGATCCGACATTCTTAAGTTTAATGAATCTGAGTAACATTCTGACCCAATCCTCGGTGCGTATTATCATTGCGCTGGGCGTTGCGGGACTAATTGTGACTCAGGGGACAGACCTGTCAGCCGGTCGTCAGGTTGGCCTCGCCGCTATCGTGGCCGCTTCGCTGCTGCAGGCTATGGATAACCCAAACAAAGTGTTCCCACATCTGGAAACCGTACCGATTCCTGTGGTGATCCTGATTGTTTGTGCGATTGGTGCCGTTATTGGCCTGGTGAACGGCGTGATCATTGCTTATCTGAAAGTGACGCCGTTTATCACTACGTTGGGTACCATGATTATCGTTTACGGTATCAACTCGCTGTATTACGACTTCGTAGGCGCATCACCAATTGCAGGCTTCTATGACGGCTTCTCAACCTTTACGCAAGGCTTCCTGCGTTTCGGGGATTTTAAGCTGTCCTACATCACCTTCTATGCGGTGATTGCGATCGTGTTCGTCTGGATTCTGTGGAACAAAACGCGTTTCGGTAAAAACATTTTTGCCATCGGCGGTAACCCGGAAGCGGCAAAAGTCTCCGGCGTAAACGTCAACCTGAACCTGATTCTGATTTATGCCCTTTCAGGCGTGTTCTATGCTTTCGGCGGCATGCTGGAAGCGGGCCGTATCGGCTCGGCAACGAACAACCTTGGCTTTATGTACGAGCTGGATGCTATCGCGGCCTGCGTCGTCGGTGGTGTGTCTTTTGCCGGTGGTGTGGGGACGGTGGCCGGTGTCGTGACCGGTGTGTTGATCTTCACCGTCATCAACTACGGCTTGACCTACATCGGCATTAACCCGTACTGGCAGTACATCATCAAGGGCGGCATCATTATTTTTGCTGTGGCGCTCGACTCGTTGAAGTACGCACGTAAAAAATAACGGCAGAAGTCATCATGTAAGCTAAGCGGCCTGCGGGCCGCTTTTTTTATGGCACGGAAGCCGCCAGCGTGCGCCCGGAAGCAGGAAAGAACGCGGATTCACGGCGAGCCAGCAGGATGCCCGCTATGAGAATGCGTGTTCGAATTGACTTTAATCAGGAACAGAAAGCTGTCCTGTGGACGCAAAATCCTGAGTCAGCAGGTCAGCAGGTCAGCAGGTCAGCAGGTCAGCAGGTCAGCAGGTCAGCAGGTCAGCCGGTCAGTAAGGTAAAAAAGCAGCAAATCCGCCGCGCTGGACTGACTGTCATCCTTGGTAACGATGCGTGATAAGCCCTGACGCCATCGCAAAGTCCCGCGCTAAGCCTTGTTTCGCCATAGCAAGGATGCTACGCGTCGGCGATGCACTCCTGTCAGAAAGGCGGAGCCTGCCGCGCCGGCGTTATCATCCGTTCTCACAGTCTATCTTCACGCCAGGGTCAGCGGGCTGTCAGCCAGACAAAGGCGGCTTACTGATGGCGCTTTTGTTCCAGTTCCAGCAGTTGCTCAGGGGTGACAGCAGGATAGCTTTGCGCATCCTCCGGCACATCATGTACGGCGGGAATGGGCACCAGAGGCCCGAGAAAGCGCGGTTCACGCTTGAGGAGGTACAAATCTACCAGCGCGCCAAGACGTGCACCGACCTCACGCATGCGCACCGTCAGCATATTTTTCGGCGAGGGCACAGCGTAGCACTGAGCCTGAATGCCAAGGTGCAGGGCGATAAACAGTGCCCGCTCACAGTGGAAGCGCTGGGTGATGATAATAAAATCGTTGGTATCGAATACCTTGCGCGTGCGGACAATGGAGTCCAGCGTCCGAAAGCCCGCGTAATCCAGTACGATATCCGCCGGGTCGACGCCACCTTTAATTAAATCGCGCCGCATGGTCATGGGTTCGTTATAGCTCTGCTGCGCATTGTCTCCGCTCAGCAGTAAATAGTTAATCTTGCCGCTGTTATAGGCGTTAAGCGCGCCCTGCATCCGGTAGAGGTAGTACTGATTAATCACCCCGGTGCGGTAATATTTTGCCGTGCCCAGCACAACACCGACCTGACGATGGGGCAGTGAGGCCAGATTGTCGTAAATATAGGGGGCGGTTTTCCAGCTTATCCAGCGATCCAGGCCAAGCGCCGTCGCCACCATCGTTAAGATGATGAAAAGCAGAGCAATGAAAACGCGTTTCAACATGCGCCTGAGCACTCGAGATGAGAGGTTTTGGTGGGACAAGGCTACTTGAGCAACCCTCGCGAAGCAAGTTTACCCCGTCTGGCTGGTGCTATTTTAAGCAGCGCTGGATCAGAGGATGATCCAGCGCAGACCTTTTTAGATCGAGGTACGGCGGTAATGACGGTATTGCGGCAGCCAGAAGTTGTTCGAAATAGACTGTGACAGCACGTCTTCCGAGGTCACCACGGCAACGCCCGCCAGTTGCGCGGCTTTGCCCACTTCCATTGCGATCACTTTCGACACGCCCTGAATATCTTTGATTTCAGGCAGTACCGGCCCTTCACCATCGTTGACCAGCGGCGAGCAGTCTGCCAGTGCGCGGCTGGCTGTCATCAGCATGGTATCGGTTACGCGTGATGCGCCCGAGGCAATCACCCCTAAACCGATGCCCGGGAAGATATAGGAGTTGTTACACTGCGCGATCGGATAGGTTTTACCGTTCCATGAAACCGGTGAGAACGGGCTCCCGGTCGCGACCAGTGCAGCACCATCGGTCCAGGCGATAATATCCGCTGGCGTGGCTTCAACGCGCGAGGTGGGGTTAGAGAGCGGCATCACAATAGGACGTTTGCAGTGCTTGTGCATCTCGCGGATGATCTCTTCGGTGAACAGTCCGGGCTGGCCTGAAACCCCAATCAGAATATCGGGTTTGGCGTTGCGCACTACGTCCAGCAGCGAAATCGCATCACTGGCCGTATCCCAGTCTTTTAGGTTGTCGCTTTTCTGCACCAGCTTGCTCTGGAAATCGAGCAGGTTAGGCAACTTATCAGTGAGCAGGCCAAAGCGGTCGACCATCATTACGCGGCTACGCGCCTCTTCATCGCTCAGACCTTCCGACTTCATCTGCGCAATGATTTGCTCTGCGATACCGCAGCCGGCTGAACCTGCCCCCAGGAACACCACTTTTTGTTCGCACAAACGGCTTCCGGCAGCACGACTGGCGGCAATCAGAGTGCCCACGGTGACAGCAGCGGTGCCCTGAATATCATCGTTGAAGCAGCACACTTCATCGCGATAGCGCTCCAGCAGCGGCATTGCGTTTTTCTGCGCAAAGTCTTCAAACTGCAGCAGCACTTTCGGCCAGCGGCGTTTCACGGCCTGGATAAATTCATTAACGAATTCATCGTACTCCTCACCGGTGATACGTGGGTGACGCCAGCCCATATAAAGCGGATCGTTCAGCAGTTGCTGGTTATTGGTACCGACATCCAGCACCACCGGTAAGGTGTAAGCCGGACTGATGCCGCCGCACGCGGTATACAGCGACAGTTTACCAATCGGAATACCCATGCCGCCGATGCCCTGGTCACCCAGGCCCAGAATACGCTCACCGTCGGTCACCACGATGACTTTAACGTTCTGTTTGGTGGCGTTTTGCAGCATGTCTTCGATGTGTTCACGGTTGGGATATGAGATGAACACACCGCGGGCGCGGCGATAAATTTCAGAGAAGTGTTCGCAGGCTGCGCCGACGGTTGGCGTATAAATAATTGGCATCATCTCTTCAAGATGATTGTCCAGCAGACGGTAGAACAGGGTTTCGTTAGTGTCCTGAATATTGCGCAGGTAGACGTGCTTGTCGTTATTATTTTTGAAGTCCTGAAACTGACGCCATGCGCGTTTCGCCTGCTCTTCAATGGTTTCGACCGCTTCGGGCAGTAAGCCGTTGAGATTGAATTCGTTACGCTCTTCGATGCTGAAGGCGCTGCCCTTATTCAGCAGGGGAAATTCCAGCAGAATAGGGCCAGCGTAGGGAATATAGAGCGGGCGTTTACTTTCGTATTCGAGTTCCATGCAGTAATGCTCCGGTTGCGAGTGTTCCTGGCGCAATAAGAGGGTAGAGGACGCCAGTTTATTTTGATAAAGAAGGCCTGGCGTCAGATCCTATGAAATTTCTCGCGGATGTACAGCTTTTGTAAATAAAAGATTTAGAAACTGTTTAAAACCGTGCCCCGCATTACGCTTTACGCCAGCTCGATAACGTTAAGGTTGTCGCAGCCCAGCGCGCGCAGTGTTGCCTGCGTCGCTGAATACTGATCTAACGCAGGCTGTCGGGGCTGGGCCAGCGCCGCTGCCTGAATCGCCTCGCAGGATTCGCCGGCCATATTCAGCAAAATCAGTGCGGCCTGAAGCGGAGGCAGGCTGGGATTGAAGGCCGCATTTTCCGCATAGCGACCGCTAAAAATACGGCCTGAGGCGGTTTGCACTGCAACGCCACTGAACGCGCGGCTGTAAGGGGCATGACTCTTGTTGGCCGCGTCAATGGCCGCCTGCGACAGCGCATCGCCCGTGACAACAAAGCCATGATCCACCTTATCCATCAGCCGTTCGGTGATGTGCAGGTCGCCGGGACCGAAAGCGTCAGGCAGATAGTGCGCTAACGTCTGCACCGGGCGCTGGGGCAGGCTGATACGAATCGCCGTGCCGCTGTTAAGCTCATTCATGAACTGGCGGCAATGCCCGCACGGCGTGTAGTTGACGGTGATGGTCTCCAGGCGCGCTTCGCCGCGCAGCCAGGCGTGCGTAACGGCGCTTTGTTCTGCATGCACGGTTTGCTGCATGGTGGCACCGGCAAACTCCATATTGGCACCGAAATACCAGTTACCGCTTATCCCGCGTGCAATGGCACCGACGTTAAAATGGGACAGCGAGGCGACCGCGCAGGCCGCCGCGACCGGAAGCAGCGCCAGGGCGAGGGCGTCCGCATCCAGTTGGGTTTGCTGTTGCAGGAGGGTGACCTGATCGGCCCGCAGCATCGCGTCAAATCCCGGCTCGCTCAGCACCGGACGAAGCGCGGTTTGCAGGGGAGCCGGCAGTAATTCAAAGGCAGAGTGGAAACGTGGATGCATGGAAGCCTCATTCAATCTTCAGGCAATGTGCCAGACATCGGTTTATATGTGATCTCTGTCGCTCTGACAATGCAACGTGTCTTAGAGTTTTCAACTTTGCGAGATCTTTCCCAAAGTTTTAGCCAAACCAGTGCAGTAGCAGCGGAAAAACAAAGGGTGCCAGTAACGACGTTACGATGCCGCAGATCACCAGTGCCAGCGAACTAAATGCCCCTTCCTGGAAGTCCAGTTCCGCCGCCCGGGCGGTTCCCAGCGCGTGGGACGCATTACCAATCGCCAGACCGCGTGCCGCTTTACTTTTCACGCCCAACAGATTCAGCACCATATGGCCAAATACCGCACCGAGCACACCGGCTATCAGTACACAAATCGCACTGATAGCGGGAATGCCGTGCAGAGAGCCGGATACCGCCATCGCGATCGGTGTGGTGACGGATTTAGGTAAAATCGTGGCGGCGATTTCCGGCGTTGCCCCCATCCACAGGGCGATCGCCGTGCCGGAGGTCATTGCCGTCAGGCTGCCGATCAGGCATACGCCGATAATGGATTTCCAGCGGGCGCGAATCTGATGCATCTGCTCATACAGCGGCAGCGCCAGTGCGACCACGGCGGGCTGTAGCAGGGCATTAAGCACCTGGCTTCCGGCAAAGTAACGTGTATAGGGCAGTTGCAGTAACAGCAGGATGGGAATGATGATCGCCATCGAAACCAGCAAGGGGTTCAGCAGGGCAATCTTCAGCGCGGCAGCCAGTCTGCGCGCCAGGAAAAATGCGCCCAGCGTCAGGGGCAATGACCACCAGATATCACTCATCCTTCACCTCTTTCGTCGGCGCGCGCGAATGCAGCTTGTGGGCACTTAACCCCACGATGCTCAGGACAGCGAAGGTACTGACAAGACACGAGACCACGATAGGGCCAAACTGCGCGGTCAGCAGATCGGTGTAATTCATGACGCCCACACTGATGGGAACGAACAGCAGCGCCATATAGCGAATGATAAGATGACAACCGGGCTTAACCCAGTGGACCGGCACGATTTGAGACGCGAGCAGGGTAAACAAAATCAGCATGCCAATAATGCTGCCGGGCAGCGTAATGGGCAGCAACCTTGCTACGCCGTTTCCGGCATATAAACAGAGATAGAGAAGGGTAAAAGCGCGCAGATAACGCCAACTTATCGCTAGCACGGTGTGCATGACAGGCTCCTGTTTCCAACGAGCGTAATCCTACGCACTGACGATCTGGCGTGCCAGCTGTCAGCGTAAGGCAGAACGGCCCTTCCTGCCATCAGATGCAGGAAGGGCGAACGCCTTATTTAACGGGCATACCCGGCACTGCGCCACTGTCGACAGACAACACGAACAGGTCTTTGCCGCCCGGCCCCGCAGACAGCACCATGCCTTCCGAGACGCCAAAGCGCATTTTACGTGGTGCCAGGTTCGCCACGATAATGGTCATTTTGCCGACGAGTACGGCCGGGTCAGGATAGGCTGCACGGATACCAGAGAAAATCTGGCGCTTCTCGCCGCCCAGATCCAACTCCAGACGCAGCAGTTTGTCTGAGCCGTCCACCAGTTCCGCTTTCTCAATCAGTGCCACGCGCATATCAACTTTGGCAAAGTCATCAATCGTGATGGTATCGCCAATCGGCGCATCCGCCAGTGGGCCGCTAACCGTCGGTTTACTGGCTTCAGCCGCGTCGGCTTTCGACGCTTCAATCAGGCCCTCGACTTTCGCCATCTCAATGCGACCATACAGGGCTTTAAACGGCGCAACCTGATGGTCGAGCAGCGGCTGCTGAATGGCGTCCCAGCTGAGTTCGCTGTTCAGGAAAGCTTCGGCTCGCTCGCTCAGCGACGGCAGCACAGGCTTCAGCCAGGTCATCAGCACACGGAACAGGTTAATGCCCATGGAGCAAATAGCCTGCAGATCGGCATCACGGCCTTCCTGCTTCGCCACCACCCACGGTGCCTGCTCGTCAACATAACGGTTGGCCAGATCGGCCAGCGCCATAATTTCACGAATCGCCCGGCCAAATTCACGGCTTGCCCAGGCCTCGCCAATCTTTTCGGATGCGTCCAGGAATGTTTGATAAAGCGCCGGGTCGGCCAGTTCTGCGGACAGCTTGCCGCCAAAGCGTTTGGTGATAAAACCGGCATTACGTGACGCCAGGTTGACCACTTTGTTCACAATGTCGGCGTTGACGCGCTGAACAAAATCTTCCAGATTCAGGTCGATGTCATCAATACGCGAAGAAAGCTTGGCCGCATAGTAATAGCGCAGGCTGTCGGCATCCAGATGCTGTAACCAGGTACTGGCTTTGATAAAGGTTCCGCGCGATTTCGACATTTTTGCGCCATTTACGGTCACATAGCCATGCACAAACAGGTTGTTGGGTTTGCGGAAGCCGCTGCCTTCCAGCATGGCAGGCCAGAACAGGCTGTGGAAGTAGACGATGTCTTTACCAATGAAGTGGTACAGCTCTGTGGTGGAATCCTGCTGCCAGAATTCGTCAAAACTGATGTCGCCGCGTTTGTCACACAGGTTTTTAAACGCGCCCATATAGCCGATCGGCGCATCCAGCCAGACGTAGAAGTATTTGCCCGGCGCGCCAGGAATTTCGAAGCCAAAGTACGGCGCATCACGGGAAATATCCCACTGTTGCAGACCGGATTCGAACCACTCCTGCATTTTATTGGCGACCTGCTCCTGCAGTGCGCCAGAACGCGTCCAGGCGCGCAGCATTTCGCTGAACGACGGCAGGTCAAAGAAGAAGTGCTCGGAATCACGCAGCACAGGGGTTGCACCGGACACCACAGATTTCGGATCGATCAGTTCGGTCGGGCTGTAGGTCGCGCTGCACACCTCGCAATTGTCGCCGTACTGGTCAGGCGCTTTACATTTCGGGCAGGTGCCTTTCACGAAACGGTCAGGCAGGAACATGCCTTTTTCCGGATCGTACAGCTGAGAAATCGTGCGGTTCTTAATGAAACCGTTCTCTTTCAGGCGACCATAGATGAGCCCGGCCAGCTCACGGTTCTCGTCGCCGTGCGTTGAGTGATAGTTATCATAGCTGATATTAAAACCGGCAAAATCTGTTTCGTGCTCGTGTTTCATTTCAGCAATCATCTGTTCCGGCGCAATGCCCAACTGCTGAGCCTTCAGCATGATCGGCGTGCCGTGGGCGTCATCGGCGCAGATGAAGTAAACCTGATTGCCACGCATTCGCTGATAACGCACCCAAATGTCCGCCTGGATATGCTCGAGCATGTGGCCGAGATGAATTGAGCCGTTAGCGTAAGGCAGGGCGCAGGTTACCAGAATTTTTTTTGCGACTTGAGTCATAGTTTGCGTAGCTTTCAGTTAAGTAAAAAACGGGCTTAGATGGTAACCGATGGGCACAGCCGCGTAAACATAAGGGATTTCCCGCCGCGCGGCCCGTGAAACGATCGGCATCTGATAGTATTGTTACTACATCGTTGAAAAACAGCATAAGCACAGCAGAAAAGGAGTGGGGATGACAGCGCAATCCCGGGAACCACATACACCAGAAGCCTTACGCGCCGTTGTGGCCGGCGTTCTGAACAGCTTTGAGCATCCGACGCTGCAACGTAACCTTATTACCCTGAAGGCGCTGCATCATGTGGCGCTGCTGGATGGGACGTTGCATATTGAACTGCGGATGCCTTTTGCCTGGCACAGCGCGTTTGAGACCTTAAAAGCAGACACCAGCGCTGAGCTACTGCGTCTGAGCGGCGCGCAGGCCATCGACTGGCGGTTAAGTCACGAGATTGCTACGTTGAAACGCGTGAAAAATCACCCTGGTGTTAACGGCGTGAAGAACATTATCGCGGTCAGCTCCGGTAAAGGCGGCGTGGGCAAATCGAGTACCGCAGTTAATATGGCGCTGGCGTTACTGGCTGAAGGCGCACGTGTGGGCATTCTGGATGCCGATATTTATGGCCCGTCCGTGCCCAACATGCTGGGCTGTGAAAAAGAGCGCCCGACCTCGCCTGACGGCACCCATATGGCGCCGATCATGTCCCATGGTCTGGCAACCAATTCCATCGGCTATCTGGTGACCGACGATAACGCGATGGTGTGGCGCGGCCCTATGGCCAGCAAAGCGCTGATGCAGTTACTTACCGAAACCCAGTGGCCCGACCTGGATTATCTGGTGCTGGATATGCCGCCAGGAACCGGAGATATCCAGTTAACGCTCGCGCAGAGTGTGCCCGTCACCGGTGCGCTGGTGGTCACTACGCCACAGGACATCGCGCTCATCGATGCACGCAAAGGCATGGTCATGTTCGAAAAGGTTAACGTCCCGGTGCTGGGCGTGGTGGAGAACATGAGTATCCACGTCTGCAGCCAGTGCGGTCACCATGAGCCGATTTTTGGTACCGGCGGAGCGCAACGGCTGGTGGACGACTATGGCACGCGGCTGCTGGCACAGCTTCCCCTGCATATTCATTTGCGTGAAGATCTGGATGATGGCGAGCCAACGGTTATTCGTCGGCCGGACAGTGAATTTACGATGCTGTACCGTCAGCTCGCCGGACGTGTGGCCGCCCAGCTTTACTGGCAGGGCGAGGTGATTCCCGGCGATATCGCCTTCCGCGCGCTTTAACCCTTCTGCGCGTCGCTCTCATAGTGCGACGCCGGGGGATAATGCATTAACAGATAGCCGCCTTGATCGCTTTCACCCTGGGAAATCACTTTCCAGCCATGTTGCAGGTAAAACGTCTGGGCGGCCTTGTTCATTTGCAGACACTTCAGCGCGCCGGTTGATGTAAAGCGTGACTGGACGGCCTCAAGCAGTGCACTGCCCACGCCGCGCCCCTGATAATCAGGATCCACATACAGGCTGTGTAAGAAATTATCGTTTTCCATCAGACCCGCGAATCCTGCCCGATGCCCGTCCAGCTCAGCCACTAAAACGGTTTCGCCGAGTATCACCTGATCGAAGTCTTCCAGTTGCCAGTCATCGTTGGCGATCCAGTCCCAGTTATGCCGACGGGCCGCCAGAAACAACGTCCGCAGGAAAGGACGGTCGGCCTCTGTAAATAATCGAATATGCACATCAAGCTCCGTTAAACATCTTTTAACAACCCTGGCAGGGATTCTCAAAAAAGTAAAAGCAGAACAAATGTCATCACTTTCCTTGTACACTGCCCGACGGTGCCTTATGGGAAAACAGCAAACGGCCTTCAGTTAACGCACAGGGGTTATTGCCTGGAAGCACGCAATATATCTTTTTGCGGGTAAATGAAGGTAAGAAAAGCGGTTTTTTCCCTTAACGATCAACGCGATCGGCGTTTGATAGCTTTCGTTTATTTTATTGATAACGAGGGCTTATTAGATGTTGGCCCGGAAAATTTGTAAGCTGCATCACATATTTTAAAGGAGGCCATCACATGTCCATTATCAACACCAAAATTAAGCCGTTCAAAAACAGTGCATTTAAAGACGGCCAGTTTATCGAAGTAACCGAGAAAGACGTTGAAGGTAAATGGAGTGTTTTCTTCTTTTATCCGGCTGACTTCACCTTTGTTTGCCCAACCGAACTGGGCGACGTCGCGGATCACTATGAAGAGTTCCAGAAACTGGGCGTGGACATCTACTCAGTGTCTACTGATACCCACTTTACCCACAAAGCCTGGCACGGCTCTTCTGACACCATCGCAAAAATCAAATATGCGATGATCGGTGACCCAACTGGCGCGCTGACCCGCAACTTCGACATCATGCGCGAAGATGAAGGTCTGGCTGACCGTGGTACATTCATCGTTGACCCACAGGGTGTTATCCAGGCTGTAGAAATCACCGCTGAAGGTATTGGCCGTGATGCGTCTGACCTGCTGCGCAAAGTGAAAGCGGCGCAGTACGTGGCTTCTCACCCTGGTGAAGTGTGCCCGGCCAAATGGAAAGAAGGTGATGCGACTCTGGCGCCTTCGCTGGACCTGGTTGGCAAAATCTAATTTCCGCATCGCAACGTCGATCATTTTCTCATCGGGTGCTTCGGCACCCGATTTTTTGACCAGGAACTCACTATGCTTGATACCAATTTAAAAACGCAGCTCAAAGCTTATCTTGAGAAACTCACCAAGCCTGTGGAGTTGATTGCAACGCTGGATGATGGCGCAAAATCAACCGAGATTCGCAATCTGTTGGTCGATATCGCGAGCCTGTCTGACAAGGTCAGCTTTCGTGAAGAGAACGATCGTCAGGTGCGTAAACCCTCATTTTTAATCACTAACCCTGGTGCGGATCACGGCCCACGTTTTGCGGGTTCGCCGCTGGGTCATGAATTTACCTCACTGGTGCTGGCGCTGTTACAGACCGGTGGGCACCCGTCCAAAGAAGCACAAAATCTGCTTGATCAGATTGCGGCGCTGGATGGGGATTTCCATTTCGAAACCTATTATTCGCTGTCCTGCCACAACTGTCCGGATGTGGTACAGGCTCTGAATCTGATGGCGGTCCTGAACCCGCGCATCAGCCACACCGCGATTGACGGTGGCCTGTTCCAGAACGAAATTCAGGAACGGAATGTCATGGGCGTGCCGGCGGTTTTCCTGAACGGCAAAGAGTTTGGTCAGGGCCGCATGAGCCTGGCGGAGATCGTCAGTAAAGTCGACACCAATGCTGACAAGCGCGCAGCAGAAGCGCTGAATAAACGCGAAGCCTATGATGTGCTGATTATTGGCAGCGGTCCCGCTGGCGCAGCGGCCGCCATCTATTCTGCCCGTAAAGGCATCCGCACCGCCCTGATGGGTGAGCGTTTCGGCGGACAGGTACTGGATACCGTTGATATCGAAAACTATATTTCCGTGCAGAAAACGGAAGGGGCCAAACTGGCTGGCGCACTGCGTGCCCACGTTGACGATTACAGTGTTGATGTGATTGACAGTCAGAGCGCGATTAAACTGATTCCGTCTGCGGCGAAAGGCGGCCTGCACGCCATTGAAACGGCGTCAGGTGCCGTACTGAAATCCCGTAGCATCATCCTGGCGACCGGCGCGCGCTGGCGCAACATGGGCGTACCGGGGGAAGAGCAGTACCGTACTAAAGGCGTGACCTATTGCCCGCACTGTGACGGTCCGCTGTTCAAAGGTAAACGCACTGCCGTCATCGGTGGCGGTAACTCCGGCGTGGAAGCGGCTATCGATCTGGCTGGTATCGTTGAACACGTCACATTGCTGGAATTCGCCAGCGAAATGCGTGCAGACAAAGTGCTGCAGGACAAACTGCGCAGCCTGAAAAACGTGGATGTGATCCTGAATGCACAAACCACCGAAGTGAAAGGCGACGGCAGCAAAGTTACCGGCCTGCAATATCTGGATCGCACCAACCAGACAACCCATGAACTGGCGCTGTCAGGCATTTTTGTTCAGATTGGCCTGCTCCCTAACACCACCTGGCTGGAAGGGGCGGTTGAGCGCAACAAGATGGGTGAAATCATCATCGATGCAAAATGCGAAACCAGCCTGAAAGGCGTTTTCGCAGCAGGCGACTGCACCACGGTGCCTTACAAGCAAATCATCATTGCCAGCGGTGAAGGGGCAAAAGCCTCGCTGAGCGCTTTTGATTACCTGATTCGCACCCAACCTGCACACTAAGTTTTTCGGTGCAAAAGCCAGCCCTGTAACCTGTGTTACAGGGCTTTTTAATATCCGGCCAGCGTCATTAACATCATCCACAGCGGCGTGGTTATCGCGGCAAAAAGGGTGGAAAGCAGCATACTGGCGGCCGTGGGGCCGGTAATCACGTTAAATTTCTGCGACATCAGGTAAACATTCACACCGACCGCCATCGACCCCAGCAGCACTACCACTTTACTTTCCAGCGCAGGCAGACCCGTCAGCCAGGCGATCGCCCAGACACACAGCGGCTGCAGAATCAGTTTCAACGCACAAATCGTGTAACTCTCTTTCAAGCCTTCCCGCACCCGGTAGTGCGCCAGGCTCATGCCGAGAGTGACCAACGATAAGGGTGCGGCGATGGACGCCAGCATGCGCAGCGGTTCAGCGGCGATGGCGGGAAGCGGCCGCTGCAACAGGCTCCAGGCGGTGCCTGATAAGATGCCAATAATTAACGGATTCCTGAGCACGCTAATCAAGGTGCGCTTAAAGCCCTGAAGGGAAAAACTGCCCTGTTTCGACCATTCCACCGAGACGGTGAGTAATGTCCAGAGGATCAGACTGTTAAACACCAGCACCAGCGCAACCGATGGCAAGGCACCGGGGCCCAGCAGGACGGTAGCGACCGGAATGCCCAGCATAACGTTATTTGAAAAGACCCCGCCCAGGGCAAAGACCGAACCGGCCACGCCATCCAGATGAAACAGACGCGAGGCAAGGATTCGGCCCACGATAAACACCAGCAGACAACTGCCAAAGAATGCCAGAAGCAGGCGCACATCGACTGCGGGACTGTTGTAAAAGTCACTCATGATGCGAAACAGCATGCAGGGCAGGGCAACGTTAAAGACAAACCGGTTCATGCCTTCGCTGATGCTCAGCGGCCATTTGCCCCATTTCGTCAGGCAATAACCCAGGAAAATAAGAATAAACAGCGGGGCTGACAGGTAAATCTGGTGTCCTAATGTATCCAGCAGGAAGGGCATAAGCGTAAGCAGTCCAGTGACTCAGTAAGGGCAAGACTACCAAATTGCGTCGGCCGCGTAACCTGGCAAAACGTGTACCCGACCCGCGAATTTACCCCAGCCAGCGGCGCGCCTGGTCATCACTGATATCGCGATAATACACCCGATGGATAACCGCATCGCAACGCTGACAACGGGCAGAAAGATAAGTGGAATAATAGTGTCGGCCAGAAGGAGAAAGGGCACCCTGACGGGTAATGGTGATGTCAGTCCATCGGTGACGATGAGGGATAAGCGCTAAAAATCGCATCATGCTTCCTGTCAAGTATGAAGTGTTCTGGTAATTTTTAACTACGTGATATGAAGATTTATTGTTGCGATGTTGTAGGCAGGTGTTTGTTATTGCTGGGCATTCTGATAATGGTGAAGGATATAATTTACTTGCGTAAATACCTTTACTGCTCTGACGTGCAAATTTTAAGCCCGCAGCATTAAGCCTTTTTTCGTGCGGTGGGGAGTTGATCCGGATCATGTAAAAGTCTTGCCCGCCAGGTTGAAAAAAGAATAAGCACCTTGCTTAAATTTAGGGGCTTACTTATTCTTCTCTGCGTAACACGACTCGGGGTGCCCTTCTTTGTGAAGGCTGAGAAAAACCCGTATTACCTGATCTGGATAATGCCAGCGTAGGGAAGTCTGATGCCTGACCGCATTCGCCTTCTTGTCCGCCGGTTGGGAGTTCTGATGACACATCAACCGCACCATCTTTCTGATGCGCAATGCGCGCCCATCCTGCAACAGTTTCGCCGTCAGTCACCGCTCGTGCACTGCATGACCAATGATGTGGTGCAAATGCTCACGGCTAATGTCCTGCTTGCTCTGAACGCGTCACCTGCCATGGTCATCGATCGCGAGGAAGCGCCGCAGTTCAGCGGTATCGCGGATGCACTGTTAATCAATGTCGGCACATTAACGCACGAACGCCAGCAGGCCATGGCCGCGGCAATCGAGGCGGCTAATCTGGCAGGCACGCCCTGGACGCTGGACCCGGTAGCGGTGGGCGCACTGACGTTGCGTACCCGGTTTTGCCAGCAGGTGCTGATGCAGTCGCCTGCCGTGATTCGCGGCAATGCTTCCGAGATTCTGGCGCTGGCCCAGCAGGCTGACGGCGGACGTGGCGTGGACAGTCTGCACGCCGCCGAAAGCGCCCTGCTGGCCGCCCAACAACTGGCGCGGGAGTATCAGACCTGTGTGGTGGTCACTGGCGAGGTGGATTATGCCACCGACGGGATGCGTACCCTGTCGATCGTCGGCGGATCGCCCTTAATGACGCGGGTGGTCGGCACCGGCTGTGCGCTGTCTGCGGTCGTCGCCGCCTTTGCCACCCTGCCGGGTGACAGACTGATCAATATCGCCAGCGCCTGTCGGGTGATGGCACTGGCCGGAGAGAAAGCCGCACAGGCATCAACCGGGCCGGGCAGCTTTGCACCGGCGTTTCTGGACGCGCTCTGGACACTGGAGGCCGCCCTGTGAAACGCATCAATGCTTTAACGATTGCCGGTACCGATCCCAGCGGCGGTGCCGGGATTCAGGCCGACCTGAAAACCTTCTCCGCACTGGGCGCTTACGGCACCAGCGTGATTACGGCCCTGGTGGCGCAAAATACCTGTGGCGTACAGTCGGTGTACCGTATTGATCCTGATTTTGTCAGCGCACAGCTGGATTCCGTTCTTGATGACGTGCGCATCGACAGTGCAAAAATTGGCATGCTGTCCGACGCGGCGATCGTGGAGCGGGTGGCGGCTGGCTTGCAGCGCCGGGCAATCCCGTTCGTGGTGCTGGACACGGTGATGGTGGCCAAGAGCGGCGATGCCTTACTGAGTCCTGATGCCATTGCCTGTGTCCGCGAGCGCCTGTTGCCACAGGTGTCACTGATCACACCTAATCTGCCCGAAGCCGCCGCGCTGCTCGAATGCCGTATGGCCAGCAATGAGAACGAGATGCTGACGCAGGGCGATGCCCTTCTGGCGCTGGGTTGTCAGGCCGTGCTGATGAAGGGCGGACATCTGGATCATGGCGAAAGTCCTGACTGGCTGATCACGCCAGCGGGGCGGCAACGGTTCAGCACGCCTCGGGTGAAGACGCGCCATACGCACGGTACCGGTTGTACGCTGTCTGCTGCGCTGGCGGCCCTGCGTCCACGGCACAGTGACTGGGCGGAGACGGTTAATGAAGCCAAAACCTGGCTACAACAGGCCCTGCTGGCAGCCGATTCGCTGGAGGTGGGCCACGGGACTGGACCTGTGCATCATTTTCATCAGTGGTGGTAACGGCTTCGCTCAGCGATTGTACGGCGCGCTACTCAGCCTCGAACCAGTCACGGTTTTGCCTGATCACGGGCGCGAGCGAAAACATCATTGCCTGCAGATGGTGACGCAGGGCGGTTTCTGCCTGGTCCGCATCGCGCGCTTTCAGGGCGGCAAAAACGGCTTCATGTTGTTCGATCAGCGTTTCAGCGGGCGCGACCTGATTCAGGGTGAGATAGCGCACCCGGTCCATCGTCGCCTTGATGTTTTCAATGGTTTCCCATGCCAGCATACAGTCGATACTCTCCGCAATCAGACGATGGAATTCATCGTCCAGGCTGAGAAACATCTGGCTGTCGCCCCGGGCGGCAGTGATGCGCTGGAGCTGCAGATTATGCTCCAGCGCCATCAGTCCGCGCTGGCTTGTTTCCCGCGCTGCGCGGCGTATCACGGCCAGTTCTACCGCTTCCCGGATAAAGCGTCCATCTTCGACCTGCTTCGCTGAAATCTTACGCACAAAGGTGCCGCGCTGTGGAAGGATTTGTACCAGACCGGCTTCTGCCAGCTTAATGAACGCCTCACGTACCGGCTGGCGAGAGAGATGAAAACGGGCGGAAACCTCTTTTTCCGACAGCAAAGCGCCCGGCTGAATGACGCAGGTGACGATATCTTTGCGTAGATAACGGTAAATCTGCTGATTGACCGGTTCACTTGTCGTGATGGTGTAGGAAAGCGTCATGTTCTGTCCCTGTTAACATTAACCCGATTTCGCCAGCGCGTTAAAACGCCTTAGCCCTGTGCGATGGCCTGTTGCACGGCCGCCCGTGCCCCCACTTTCGTTAACTGTATATAGCAGGCGGAGAGCGCGTCAACGAAGGCTGTATTATCCGCCAGATCCTCGCCGAAAACGGTTTTCAGGCCCAGTAAGGCCCGCACCCGCTCCTGACCTTCCGCGCTTTCTGCCACACAGGTGGCCAGCTGGGCTTTAAGTGGGTCGCGGATCGCTATAGGTTCGCCTTTTTCATCGACCGCAGCGACATAGCGCATCCAGGCGGCAATGCCCAGCAACAGCAGCGGGCAGGGTGTGCCGTTAGCGAGATGCCAGCGCACGCTGTCGAGAAAGCGTTGTGGCAGTTTCTGGGTGCCATCGGTCGCAATCTGGTAGGTGCGGTGTCTGATAGCGCGGTTGGCAAAGCGAGCGATTAAGGCGTCGGCGTAAGCCGGTAAATCCACGCCCTGCGTGGTTAACGTCGGCGCCTGTTCGTTAACCATCAGCGCACGTGCGGCCGCCCGGAACGCGTCGTCAGCCATACAATCGCTGATATGTTCATAACCCGCAAGGTAACCAAGGTACGCCAGAAAGGAGTGGCTGCCATTGAGCATGCGCAACTTCATTTGCTCAAACGGCAGCACATCCTCCACCAGTTCGGCACCGGCCTTGTCCCAGTCAGGTCGGCCGCTGACAAAATGGTCTTCAATCACCCACTGAAAGAAGGGTTCAGCCTCAACGGCCACTGGATCGGACGAACCAATTCGGGCACGTAACGCGTCAAAGGCGGCCTCATTCATCGCCGGAACAATGCGATCTACCATGGTGGAGGGAAAGGTGATGTTGTGCTGAATATAGTCCGCCAGCGACGGATCATGCTGCCGGGCGAGCTGCGTCACCACATTCCGTGTGACGTGGCCATTTTCAGGCATGTTATCGCAGGACATCACGCTGAAAGGCGCTAAACTCAGATCGCGTCGACGGCGGATGGCGGCGACAATCAATCCGGGCAGCGAGCGGGGCTGTGCGGGGTGCGCCAGGTCATGCACGATATCCGCATGTTGCAGATCGAGATTGCCGCTGGCGGGCAGGTGACAATAGCCTTTTTCCGTCACGGTCATCGACACAATCGCCACGTCCGGCTGGCACAGGGCCGTAATCACGGCATCAATGCCGTCCGTTTTGCCGTGCAGTGCCGCGGTAACCACCCCAATGACCCGGGTTTTCACGGCGTCGTCACTTTTTTCGGTCAACGTATAGAGAAAGTCCTGCTGGCGGAGTGCCTGAATCAGCTCGCCGCTGTTAAGGTTAACCTCGCAGATTCCCCAGTCGCTACCCTGTTCGGCCAGTTTATCCGTGCACAAGGCCTGATGGGCGCGATGAAAGGCACCAAAGCCGATATGCACTATACGGGTTTTAAGCTGGCGACGGTCATAGGCGGGCAGATGAACATCCGCAGGAAGGTGATCGATGTGTAGCATAAAGCATCCTTGTGGCAGACGGACGGCAGGCCATGCTGGCATTAAGGATGAAAAATTACGCGTCCCGCTACTACCATACAAGTTGAAGTAGCGGAATTGTGAATGTAATCACGAACTGTTTACATTAAGGCCGGGAGCCAGGGCTCCCGTGAGAATTAACTCAGCAGGGCACACTGCGGCGGCAGGCGGCAGCTTAACGCGCCCGGCATGATATCGATGGTAAATGACTGGCCTGTCAGCGGTTCGCCATCCAGGTTAAAGGTCATTTCATGCGGTGAGCGAATCGTCAGGGACGATAAGCGCGTAGAAACAATGCCGGGATTCTCTTCATCGCCGGTCAGGGAATGCAGCAGGGTAGGCAGCAACTCCTGCGCGGTGACAATGCTGACGTCCAGCAGGCCATCGTTAATCAACGCCGACGGGCATAAACGCTGACCGCCTCCGGCCTGACGACCGTTGCCGATGCCGATGACCAGCGCATCGCCCTGCCAGTTAAAACCGGGCCCGGTAATTTCACAACTGTCCGGTTTTAGCGTGTCCATGCGCATCAACCCATGAATAAAATAGGACACGCCGCCCAGCGCGGATTTGAGTTTTTCCGGCGTCTCGGTCGTAATGCGCGTGCCAAATCCTCCGGTCGCCATATTAATAAAATAGTGATGCTGGTTAACGCGGGCGAGGTCGATATCACAGGCTTTACCCTGGATAGCCAGGCGCAAGGCGTGCTCAATCTCTTCAGGAATGCCGACGCTGGTGGCAAAATCGTTCGCTGTGCCCAGCGGCAGAATCCCCAGAACCGGGCGCTCATCCGCGTTGACCGACGCCAGTGCGGTAGCGATTTCGTTGACGGTGCCGTCACCGCCGCCCGCCACTACGGTTTCCGCCTGCAGTTCAAGGGCTTCTTCCACGTAACGCTCACCGTCTCCTTTTTCATACGTCACGCGCACGGCTATGTTAAAGCCCTCGGCGCGCAGCTTCGTGATCGCTTCACGGAGATCGTCATTACCTGCGCCTTTACCATTCAGGATTAGCAGCGTAAGCGATTGTTTGTCCATTATCTGTTCCTTGGAGATCGAAAGCGTAGTTAGTGGTTATAGCATAGCCGGAAGAGAAAAATGATTGGCGAAAGGGAGAAAAAAGAAAACCCGCACGGGGGAGCCGGGCGGGTGAATGAGGTGGATCCAGTTACTGCTGCTGATAATTGTTACTCATTGGTAGCAGGCAGCACTATAGTTCAGTAAAACCGAGCCGTCTGTGATCCTGTTCTTGCTTTTGTCAAATTTTGTCAGGCCGTGGCGTGAGCGGCATGCGGATCCTGGGTGTTCTGGTCTGGCGCAAAGTTACGCAGCAGCAAGGCAAACCGCAAATCTACCTCCGGCGGCACTTTCATCCAGACGCGATGCCCGTCTCCCGGGGCCACCTCTGTCGGTTCTCCACGGCTGTTTTGCAGGGCATCAAGGGTACAGATCAGGTTACCAGACGGCGTCATGATCTCCAGGCTGTCATGCAGAACAAATTTATTCTTTACCCGTACTTCCGCCCAGCCCTCGCGCTGTTCACCGCTGAACTCCCCGACGAACTGCTGGCGCTCTGAGACAGAGTAGCCGGTCTGGTAATTCTGGTAGCTGTCGTGGGTGTGACGACGCAAAAAACCTTCGGTATAGCCGCGATGCGCCAGGCCTTCCAGGGTTTCCAGCAGGGCAGAATCAAACGGTTTACCTGCCGCCGCATCGTCAATGGCTTTGCGATAAACCTGTGCGGTGCGGGCGCAGTAATAATAGGATTTGGTGCGACCTTCGATTTTCAGCGAGTGAACGCCCATCTGGCTCAGGCGCTCGACGTGCGCCACGGCACGCAGATCTTTCGAGTTCATGATGTAGGTGCCGTGTTCATCTTCAAAGGCGCTCATCATTTCGCCGGGTTTCATTTTCTCCTCCAGCAAAAACACCTTGTCGCTGGGTTGCCCAATGCCCAATGTAGGCGTCACGTCCTGTACGCTGACCGGCTGATGAATTTCAACAATGTTGCCGACGTCATCTTGTCTGGCTTCCTGCAACTGATATTCCCAGCGGCAGGCGTTGGTGCAGGTTCCCTGGTTAGGATCGCGTTTATTCATGTAGCCCGACAGCAGACAGCGCCCGGAGTACGCCATACACAGTGCGCCGTGCACAAACACTTCCAGCTCCATGTCCGGCACCTGCTCGCGAATATCGGCGATCTCCTCCAGCGACAGCTCGCGGGATAAAATCACCCGACTTAAGCCCATTTGCTGCCAGAATTTCACCGTTGCCCAGTTTACGGCGTTAGCCTGCACAGATAAGTGGATGGGCATGGCCGGAAACGCCTCGCGCACCAGCATGATCAGGCCAGGATCGGACATGATTAACGCGTCGGGCTGCATCTCAATTACCGGCGTTAAATCGCGAATAAAGGTTTTCAGCTTGGCGTTATGCGGGGCGATGTTCACCACCACATAAAACTTTTTACCCAGCGCGTGGGCTTCGTTAATGCCTTTCGCCAGGTTTTCATGGCTGAATTCGTTATTGCGTACCCGCAGGCTGTAGCGCGGCTGGCCGGCATAGACGGCATCGGCCCCATAGGCAAACGCGTAACGCATGTTTTTCAGCGTTCCGGCGGGGGAAAGTAATTCGGGTTTCATGATGTGCTCACTGATGTCAGGTCAGCATGTCGCCTGGGCGACATGTGCAGGGGGAAACCCTGCAAAAGGTGCGGAATTGTAGGCAGGGTGAAAACGGAAGTAAATTGATCTGGGTCAATCTAAATCAACTGGCAGACATCGGCTTCCCAGCGATAGCCCATGCCATATACCGCGCGGATAAAGGGTTGTTCGCTGTCCAGGCTTTCCAGTTTCCTGCGCAGGTTCTTGATATGGCTGTCAATGGTTCGGTCGGTGACAACCCGGTAATCGTCGTAGAGATGGTTTAACAACTGTTCACGTGAGAAGACTTTTCCCGGTTCAAGGGACAGCGTTTTCAGCAGACGAAATTCAGCGGGCGTTAAATCCAGCGGCTCATCACGCCAGCTGGCCTGAAAGCGGCTTTCATGAACTTTCAGCAAAGACGCGACGGGCGCTTCTTCGGGAGATCGCTTCACCCGGCGCAAAATGGTTTTGACCCGCGCTACCACTTCGCGTGGGCTGAATGGCTTGCAGATATAGTCATCCGCACCAATCTCCAGGCCCAGCAGGCGATCGATTTCTTCCGTGCGCGCGGTCACCATAATAATCGGCAAGTCGGAATCACGGCGAATCTCACGGCACAGCGTCAGGCCATCTTTACCCGGCAGCATCAAATCCAGCAGGATAAGATCGGGCGGCGTCTGTTTAACGTAGTCCAGTACCGCGTTGCCGTGCGCCAGATGATGCGTGCGATAGTTAGAAGCCTCAAGGTAATCAATCATCAGTTGTGCCAGCTTGGGTTCATCTTCAACCACAAGGATTAGCGGGTAAGTGTTTTCCTGGTTCATAATCTTCTAAACGGGAGGAACATAACGCAATTGTAGCGCGATTTTCAGCCCACCTAAATCCGCATGCGAGGCGCTGATGCTGCCACCGTGGGCATCAACAATGTTTTTACAGATTGCCAGCCCCAGGCCAGAGCCGCCGCTGGCGCGATTGCGCGAACCTTCTGTGCGGAAAAAACGCTCAAATATTTGTGCCTGTTGATCGCCTTCCACGCCGGGCGCGCTGTCCTCTACGGTGACGTGCCAGTAGGGCACGTCATACCAGAGCCGCACCCGGACTACGCCGCCGGCATCGGTGTAACGCAGGCTGTTTTCCAGCAGGTTAATAAACAACTGCATCAGCCGGTCAGGATCGCCAAAAAACGGCGCGTCATCCGGCATGTCGAGCTTCAGGGTTAAATCATGGCTGCGGTAGCGCTCGGTAAAATTGCCTGCGCTGATCTCAATAAGCTGCACCAAATCGGTGGCCTGCTTGCGATAGGCCAGTGCGCCGACGTCAGAGAGCGAAAGCTGGTGCAGATCATCCACCAGCTTGGTCAGCAGCGCCACTTCGCTTTGCAGAGACGTAATCGCGTCTGGCGTGAGTTTACGTACACCATCCTGCATGGCTTCCAGCTCACCGCGCAAAATCGCCAGTGGCGTGCGCAATTCATGCGAGATGTCGGCCATAAAGGCCCGACGCATACTTTCATTTTTCTCCAGCGAACTGGCCAGCAGGTTAAAGTCATGGGCCAGCTGGCCCAGTTCGTCCTGGCTGTAAACCTTAACCCGTGTGGCTAAGTTCCCCGCCGCCAGATGATGCGTACCGTCTACCAGTCTTTTCACCGGTGCCAGCAAGCCCCGCGCCATCAGCCAGGTGACCAGGGCGGCAAGCAGAGTAGAGAGGCCCACGATATACCAGCTGGTTCGTCGCTGCTGCTGATCAAAATTGATATCGGTGCTGCGCGTCAGGCGCTCTGGCGGCGAGCTGATGATCCAGCCCACGACTTTACCGTTACTGAGCGTAATATCGTGACGTATCCCTTCCGGGGGAACCTGTGAGCGCGGGCCGACCATCACTTTGTAGTGCTGATCGAGTACCCAGAACTGGGTGCGCCAGCCGTGAGGCGGTAACTGGTTACTGCTGTCCGGGTTTTGCTCCAGCGAGCGCAGCATCGAGAAGATCAGCCGGTCGTTATTACGCAGAAAATCCCAGTCGCCATGCTGTTCATACTGATCGGCCAGCGCCGCACCCAGCAAATTCAGCCGCTGTTCATTCCCGCGTTTAATATAGTCCACAAAGCCATGTTCAAAGCTGAGCCGGACGCCCCAGTGCATGGTAATCAGGACCAGCATGCAGGTGGAGAATATGGCCATGAATAATTTGGCACCGATGCCAAAATGCAGGAACGATCTCATTCACTTCTCCGACGTCGCAGATCGACGCTTTTACTCATCTCTTTCGGAACCCGCCAGAACACCAGCGCAGGCAGAATAATGATCAGCGCCATACAGAGATAAACACAGATAAACGCCTGATGGCTTAAACCCTGTTCCCCGGACGTTGCATGACCAAACGCGCCCAGCAGCAGGCCCGCCACGGTTACGCCAATACTCATTGAGAGCTGCATGATCATCGATAACAGGCTGTTGCCGCTGGAGGCCAGGTCATCGGGTAGATCCTTGAGCGTCAGCGTATTCATCGAAGAGAAGCGAATCGCATTCACCATGCCTTGCAGAAACAGCACCAGCGGCAGCATGACTGTCCAGCCGAGCATCGCCACCAGTGGAAACAGCAAGACCACCAGCGCCAGGCCTATGGTTGAACCCACCAGCACGTTGCGATAGCCAAACAGGTTAACAATGCTGACAACCACACGCTTCATGCCCATATTGCCCAGCACCATGGCAATCATCATCAAGCCTGCATGAAACGGGCTGAAGCCCATGCCGATTTGCAAGAACAGCGGCGTCATAAAGGGCAACATGCCGCTGCCGATGCGGCCAGTCAGACTACCGAGTAAGCCAATGGAGAAAATGCGGTTGTCGAACAGCTTCAGGCTGAAAAGCGCACTGTCGTTTTGGCGCGCATGCAGCAGATAAAACAGAAGAGAGCCGGTGCCGATGAGGATCATCGCGGCCAGTAACAAGGCAGAGCCGCCGCTACTGCGTTGACCGTCAAGCGCCAGCGTTAACGTAGCCATTCCGGCGGCCAGCAGGACAAACCCGACAAAATCAAAGCGTCGCGGCGGCATCGCGTAGTTCGGCAGTAACTTCAACGTGGCGACGGCACCGATGATGCCGACCGGGATGTTAATCAGGAAAATCCAGTGCCAGCTGGCATATTCCACCAGCACACCGCCCAGTGCGGGCCCCAGCAGCGGCCCAATCTGGCCGGGCAGGGTGACAAAGGTCATCGCAGACATATACTGGTCACGCGGTACAATGCGCATTACCGTCAGCCGTCCTACCGGCACCATCATGGCCCCGCCAATCCCCTGAATCACACGCGCCATGATAAGCTGATTCAGCGTGCCTGACAGGCCGCACAACAGCGATCCCACGCTGAACAGTACAATCGCGCTAAAAAAGATATTTCTCACGCCAAACCGGTCCGCCAGCCAGCCGCTCAGCGGCAGCGTCACCGCCACCGTGAGCACATAGGCCACAATCACCGAATGCATATGCAGTGGGCTCACGCCCAGATCGTGCGCCATGGACGGGATCGCCGTGTTGACGATGGTGGTGTCCAGCGTCTGCATAAAAAAACCAAAGGCAACAATCCACAACTGCCAGCGGACCGTGACGCTCTGCATGATATTTACCCCTTAATGCTGAGTGGCATTCATCATCTGGGTGCGCGTTTTACGTCGCAGTTTGTCCATCATTAAGTACACCACCGGCGTGGTATACAGCGTGAGGAGCTGGCTCATGATCAAGCCGCCGGCAATGGTAATGCCCAACGGCTGACGCAGCTCGGCGCCGTCTCCGCTGGTCAGCACCAGCGGTAACGCGCCAAACAGGGCCGCCAGCGTGGTCATCAGGATAGGGCGGAAGCGTAACAGGCAGGCCTGGAAAATCGCCTCGCGGGCACTCAGGTTGCCGTTGCGTTCTGCGTCAAGCGCAAAGTCGACCATCATGATGGCGTTCTTTTTTACTATCCCGATCAACAACAGAATCCCGATCAAGGCAATCAGGCTGAACGGCGTATCAAACAGCTCCAGCGCCAGCAGGGCACCGACGCCCGCAGACGGCAGCGTCGAAAGAATGGTCAACGGGTGCACATAGCTTTCGTAGAGAATCCCCAGCACGATATAAACTGCCGCAACCGCAGCCAGCATCAACCAGAGTTGACTGCTTTGCGATTGCTGGAACGCCTGTGCGGTGCCGGCAAAGCTGCCGCGCACGCTGGACGGTACGCCAAGCGCCGTCATAGTGCGATCGATCGCCTCGGATGCCTGGGACAGCGACACACCTTCTGGCAGATTAAAGGAGAGGGTTGACGCGGCAGACAAGCCCTGATGATTAACCGACAGCGGCGCGTTGGCCGGTTGCCATTTGACGAACCAGGAGAGCGGGATAGGTTTGCCGTCGCTGTTAATCACAAACATCTGATCCAGTGAACTGATGTCCTGGGTATAGCGCGGATCCACTTCCATGACGACCTTGTACTGGTTCAGCGGCTGATAGATGGTGGAAATCTGACGCTGACCAAACGCATCGTTGAGCAACGCATTCGCTTCGGAAACATTAATGCCCAGCCGCGCCATGCTGGCCCGGTCATACGTCAGGGCCATTTCGCTGCCCTGATCCTGCTGATCGGAGTTAACGTCGGCCAGTTCCGGCAGGGCGGTAAAGGCCTGACGAATTTTCGGTTCCCAGGTGCGCAGCGCAGCCAGATCGTCTGTTAACAGAGAATACTGATAGCTGGCGTTGGCTTCGCGACCGCCCACCCGGATATCCTGCACCGCATTAAGATACAGGTTGGCACCGGGCTCCTTTGCCAGCTTGGTACGCAGGCGGGCAATCACTGCCTGTGCATTATCTTTGCGTTCGGACAAGGGTTTCAGGGAGATAAACATCAGGCCCATATTGGTGCGCATGCCGCCGGTAAAGCCCACCACGCTTGAGACATCCGGATCGGCCCCCACGATTTTCATGAAGTCCTGCAACTTACCGCGCATCGCCTGAAACGAAATGCTTTGGTCGGCAGAAATAAAGCCGGACAGGCGACCGGTATCCTGCTCGGGCAAAAAGGTTTTAGGGATACTGATGAACAGCCACACCGTCAGGGCGACAGTGCCCACGAGCAACAGGATGACCCAGCGCGCATGGTTCAGCACGACGTTCAGAGAGCGCGCATAACCCTGTTGTACCGCCAGCAGCAGGCGGCCAATGCCCCGTCGCCGCGGCTGACTGCGCGGCGCATGGGGTTTCAGCAGGTAAGCACACATCATAGGCGTCAGCGTGATGGACACAAACAGCGAGATCAGAATAGCAACCGACAGGGTGATGGAAAACTCCGCGAAGAAGCGGCCAATCAATCCGCCTGTCATCAACAGCGGCAGGAAGACCGCGATCAGCGACAGGCTCATCGACAGCACCGTAAAGCCCACTTCACGCACGCCTTTGAGCGCGGCGGCCAGCGGTTTCATGCCCGATTCAACATGACGGGCAATGTTTTCCAGCACCACAATGGCATCGTCCACGACAAAGCCGGTGGCGATGGTCAGCGCCATCAACGACAGATTGTTCAGGCTAAAGCCGCACAAATACATGGCGGCAAAGGTGCCAATCAGCGAGACCGGCACGGCCGCCGCCGGAATCAGCGTGGCGCGACCTGAGCGCAGGAAAACAAACACCACCAGAATGACCAGGCCAACGGCGATAATAAGCGACTGCTCCACTTCTTCGAGCGACGCGCGGATGGTGGGTGAGCGATCCTGGGCAATCTGCAGATCGATCGCCGTCGGGATGATTTCGTGCAGTTCGGGCAGTTCAGCGCGAATACGATCAACCGTCTCAATCACGTTCGCATCCGCCGTTTTGCGAATCACCAGCAAAACGGCCGGTTTGCCCCGCGACATACCGGCGTTGCGCACATCCTGCACGGAGTCCTCAACGGTGGCGACATCGGACAACCGTACTGCCGCGCCGTTGTTGTATTGCACGATCAGCGGCTGGTATTCCCGGGCAGTTTGTAATGCATCGTTGGTCCGTAACTGCCAGCGCTGTTGCCCGTCTTCCAGCGCGCCCTGCGGACGGCGCTGGTTAGCGTTAGCGATGGTCTGACGCACCGCATCCAGCGACACGCCCTGATTAAATAACGCCTGCGGATTGAGCGCCACGCGCACTGCGGGCAGCGAGCTGCCGCCCACGGTGACATCGCCCACGCCATTAATCTGCGACAGCTTCTGTGCCAGCTGTGTCGACGCATAATCATAAAGCTGGGCTGGCGTGTACAGATCTGACGTCAGCGTCATAATCATGATCGGCGCGTCAGACGGGTTGGCTTTGCGGTAGGTCGGACGCGACGGCATGCCGGTAGGGAGCAGGCTCTGCGCCGCGTTAATGGCCGCCTGTACATCACGTGCCGCGCCGTTAATATCACGATTAAAATCGAACACCATAATAATGCGGGTCGATCCCAGCGAACTGGTCGAGGTCATTTCACTGACGCCTGCAATTCGGCCCAGCGAGCGCTCCAGCGGCGTGGCGACCGAAGACGCCATCGTTTCGGGCGAGGCTCCTGGCAGGGACGCTGACACCATAATGACCGGAAAATCCACCTGCGGCAGCGGCGCCACCGGCAGCAGGCGGAAGCCCAGAATGCCCGCCAGCGCAATGGCCAGCGTCAGAAGCGTTGTGGCGACCGGACGATGAATAAACAAAGCAAAAAACTTCACGGCTGCGCCTCCGTCTGACCCAGGCGACGACGCAGGTTATGCGCCAGGCGGTCAAACAGCAGGTAGATTACCGGCGTGGTAAACAGCGTCAGAATCTGGCTCAGAATCAGGCCGCCGACCATGGCGATCCCCAGCGGCTGCCTCAGCTCTGCACCCACGCCAGTGCTGAGCATCAGCGGTAATGCACCCAGCAGGGCAGCCAGCGTCGTCATCAGAATCGGTCGGAAACGCAGCAGGCAGGCCTGATAAATCGCATCATAGGGCTTCATGCCCTGTTCACGTTCCGCCGCTAACGCGAAGTCGATCATCATAATGGCGTTCTTTTTCACAATACCAATGAGCAGAATGATGCCGATGATGGCAACAATATCCAGCTCATTCCCACTTATCATCAGCGCCAGCAGCGCACCGACGCCCGCCGTGGGCAACGTGGAGAGGATGGTGATGGGATGGATAAAGCTCTCATACAGCACGCCGAGCACGATATACATCGCTACGACTGCCGCCACAATCAGCCAGACGGTACTGGTCAGGGCAGCCTCGAAAGCCAGCGTGCTGCCCTGGAACTGCGTCATCACCTCTGACGGCATCCCCAGTTCCGTCTCTGCCTGGTTGATCGCTTTGGTCGCATCTTCCAGCGAATAGCCCTTCGCCACATTGAAAGAGAAGGTGGCGGAGGGGAACTGACTCAGGTGGTTAATCGTTAAAGGCGCATGGCGCTGGGCAATGCTGGCGATCGCGCTCAACGGCACGCTGCCACCATCAGTGCTGTTCAGACGAATACCGTCCAGGCTTTGCAGACCCGGCATGGTGCTGTTGTCCTGTTCCAGCACCACGCGGTACTGATTCGCCTGGGTATAAATCGTGGAGATCAGCCGCTGACCAAAGGCGTCATACAGCGCGTTATCTACGTCCGCCATGCTGATGCCCAGCCGGCTGGCACTGTCGCGGTCCACTTTGATATAGGCTTCCAGTCCCTGGTCCTGCCAGTCACTGCTGACGTCACGTAGCGCAGGGTGTTTCTGCAGGGCGTTAAGCAGGGCAGGGACCCAGGTGCTGAGCGAATCCAGCGAACCGGACTGCAGAGTAAACTGATACGGCGTACGGCTGGCCTGGGTGTCAATTGTCAGGTCCTGCACCGCCTGCAACCACAAGGTGACGCCAGGAATTTTGCTGATCTGCGCTTGCAGCCGCTGCTGAATCTCCGGAATACGCTCGCTGCGCATATCCAGCGGTTTGAGGTTAATCTGCAACCGGGCGCTGTTAAGTGACGGATTGGTGCCATCCACGCCCACGAACGAGGTCAGACTCTGTACAGCCGGATCTTTCATAATCACAGAGGCAACATCGCGTGTCCGCTCCGCCATACTGGCGTAGGATACCGACTGCGGTGCCTCCAGCGTTCCCTGGATAATGCCGTTGTCCTGCTGCGGAAAGAAACCTTTAGGAATGGCCATCCACAGCAAAACCGTCAGCAGCAACGTGCCGAGCGCCAAGGACAGCGTCAGCCAGGGGTGATTCAGCACCCGGCGCAGCCCACGACCATAAACGGCAATGATGCGATCGAACATCGCTTCGCTGGCACGGGAAAAGCGGTTCTGCTTACGCAGTGACTCGGCGCTCAGCATGCGGGCACACATCATCGGCGTCAGGGTGAGCGAGACCACCGCTGAGATCAGAATTGCCACCGCCAGCGTCACCGCAAATTCGCGAAACAGGCGACCAATCACGTCGCCCATGAACAGCAGCGGAATCAATACCGCAATCAGTGAAAACGTTAACGAAATAATGGTAAAGCCAATTTCGCCTGCCCCTTTCAGGGCCGCTGTCATCGGCTTTTCCCCTTTTTCGATATAGCGCGAGATATTCTCAATCACCACGATGGCATCGTCCACCACAAAGCCTGTGGCGATGGTCAGCGCCATCAGTGTCAGATTATTGATGGAAAAGCCCAGGAAATACATTGCCGCAAAGGTGCCAATAAGCGACAGCGGAACAGCCACGGCCGGAATGATGGTCGCGGGCACATTACGCAAGAACAGGTAGATGATCATCACTACGAGCGCCATTGCCAGCATCAGCTCATGCTGCGTATCGGTGACGGACGCGCGGATATTGGTGGTGCGATCGGTGACCAGTTTGACATCGACGGATTTGGGCAGGCTGGCAATCAGCCCGGGCAGCATGGCGCGAATATTGTCGGCGGTTGCAATAATATTGGCACCCGGCTGGCGCTGCACATTCAGTACGATGGCGGGTTCACGGTTAGACCAGGCACCCAGCCAGCTGTTTTCGGCACCCTGTTCAATCGTAGCCACATCGGCCAGCCGCACTGGCGCGCCATTTTTATAACTGACGATCAGCTGGCGGTAATCCTCGACCGATTTCATCTGATCGTTGGCTGACAGCGTAACCGAGCGGGTCGGACCATCAAGACTGCCTTTCGCGGAATTTACGTTGGCGTTGGTGATCGCCGTACGCACCATTTCGCTGGTCAGGCCCATAGAGGCTAATGCCTGGGTGTTCATCTTAACGCGCACCGCGGGACGCTGGCCGCCGGTCAACGTGACCAGGCCGACGCCGGTCACCTGGGAAATTTTCTGCGCGACGCGTGTTTCCACCATGTCCTGTACCTGGGTTAAGGGCATGCTGGTGGTAGTGACGGCGAGCGTCATGATGGGCGGATCCGCCGGGTTAACTTTGCTGTAAACCGGCGGATTCGGCAAATCGCTGGGCAGCAGGTTAGAGGCAGAGTTAATCGCCGCCTGCACTTCCTGTTCTGCGACATCGAGCGGCAGCGAGAGCTGGAACTGCAGCGTCACCACCGAGGCGCCGCCAGAACTTTGCGAGGCCATCTGTTTAAGACCGGACATCTGACCGAACTGACGTTCAAGAGGCGCTGTAATCGACGACGTCACCACATCCGGACTGGCACCGGGATACAGGGTAACAACCTGAATGGTCGGATAGTCCACTTCAGGTAACGCTGACACCGGCAAAAAGCGGTAACCCAGAATCCCCGCCAGCAGAATAGCAATCATCAGTAACGTCGTCGCGACCGGGCGCAGAATAAACTGGCGTGACGGTCCTCCGCTGTGGTCAGGAGGCATAACCTGCATTACTCTGACTCTCCCTTGGATGGCAAGCTGGCGCGGCTCTGTTTAGTTGCACTGCTCTGTGCTGCAACCACTTCCACTTTTGCCCCCTCTGTCAGGCGGTCAAGGCCATCCGTTACCACGCGGTTGCCCGCGCTCAGTCCGGCATTGATGACCACTTTCTGACTGTCCTGGAAACCTGCGGTCACGCTTTTCTTACTCACCTTATCTTCGCTGTTAATCACCCAGACAAAGTGGCCTTCGTTGCCCATCTGTAACGCGGCTACCGGAATCACGACGGCATCCTGCAACGTATTCACCTTCAGCCGGGCGTTGACGAACTGATTAGGGAAAAGCAGGTCATCCTGATTATCAAAACGCGCTTTAATTTTAATAGTGCCAGTCGTGACGTCGATCTGGTTATCCAGGCTGAGCAGTGTTCCGCGCGCAATCAGATGTTGATTGCTGCGGTCCCAGGCTTCCACCAGCAACGGTTCGCCACTTTTCTGCGCCTGCATGATCTGGCTGATATTGTTTTCGGCGACGCTAAAGACGACATCCACCGGATGCGTCTGAGTAATCACCACCAGACCATTGGTATCACCGCTGGTGATGTAGTTGCCAATATCAACCTGCTTCAGGCCGACGCGACCCGCAATCGGGGACGTAATTCGGCTGTAAGTCAGGTTCAGCTGTGCGCTGGCAACGCTGCCTTCGTCGGCCTTAATCGTGCCCAGGGTTTCACTGACCAGCGCGTTTTGCGTATCCAGATCCTGCTGAGATACCAGCGAGGTTTTCGCCAGCTTCTGGTAACGGGCTAAATCACGGCGGGCGTTCGCAAGCGTAGCCTGATCGCGCGCCAGCTGGCCTTGAGCCTGCATCAGGGCGACCTGATAGGGACGCGGATCGATCTCTGCCAGCAGATCGCCGGCTTTGACCTGCTGGCCTTCCGTGAAATGGATGGCCACCAGGTTACCATCTACCCGGCTGCGTACCGTGACGGTATTGGCTGCGGTCACCGTACCCAAACCGCTGAGGTATTGCGGCACACTTTCTGTCACGGCGCTGGCAGCCTGCACGGGCGCAAGCGGTTTATGTCCACCGTTGCCTCTTTTGCCGTGTTCTGACTGGCTGGATGTTTCGTTGCCTGCGGGTTGGGCTGGATGCTTCCACCAGTAGTAACCGCCTGCAGCAGCGGCAATAACCACCGCTAAAATCAGGCCTTTTTTCATTCCAGGATGTCGGTTGTTCATTGTTATTGTTGCTCTCCAGCGATATCGTTCCAGGACGCGGGCGTAAACGTTAGCCTGCAAACCACGAATTGTAGTCGTCCCTGCGGGTAAAAATTTGAAGGAATTAAGGATATCTGTCAGCGCACCGTAAGTATGTCGGTTTTTTGAAAAAACGGCGTTGGCAAAGAGTCAGATTTGATGTGAAACAAGGCGGACTACGCTGACCACAGCGCGCCGGATCATATCCTGCCTGATCAGGAAATACAGGATTAAAAACAACTTATCCTTCAGGAAGATGACACATTCATCACCCAGCGCTTTACGCAGCAGTGCGCAGCATGAAGAAGGTCAGCGTTTAACCTTACGTTATGCCTGCTGAGACATTGAGCGCTGAGCAAGGGGACGCGGTGCGAAGAGGAATAAGCATCATCTTCGATACCGCCGGGTCCGTCAGTAACGTGCATTGCCGGACCGGGCGCTATCCTTAACGCGGCAGAACCGGCTGACGCATGGTGCCGCTTTAACCCCGCTCAAGATTAAAGGGCAGAAGGGCTTTTTTCTGAGGACAGGCACTGCATTCGTTTTGCCTTCACCGCAAAAGAAAGCACGGGCTCACATACTGTGTCGCTTTACCCGCGCACAAACTGACAAAGCCAGAAGGGGCATTTTCTGCGAGGTATTCCGCAGCGCTGAGCGACCTGAAGGCACCGCGTGAGCGGCGCGAGGACCGCCGAAGCCAAAGTGCCCCTTCTGGCGATCTCACCCGCCGACATCACAACAATGGGTTAGCATCCCAATGCAGCTCAGCCTGACGTCTTCGCGGTAAAGGCAAACGAAGGAAAGGGAGCCGAAGCCAAAATGCCCCTTCAGGCGATTTTACCCGCCGAGAGTGCTGCACTTTATTCGACTCCCCCCGCTGTCAGGCAAACATCACCTCAGCCCAGCGCGCCAGACCAGCGGTCACTGAGGCAAAGTCATCTCCGCCAGCAATCGGTGTACCCGGCAGGGCCTGCTGCAGCGCAGCGCGCAGCAGAGGCGAACGTGCACTACCGCCCGTCAGATAGATCACTTCGGGCTTAATGTGGCTGGTCGCCAGCGCCAGATGTACCTGTTCCAGGATCTTCTCCAGCGGCTGGCTGATCGCGTCCTGCAGGGTTGCCACGCTGATATCGGCCTGTAAATCCGCGCTGATAAAATCCAGTGCGGCAGCGAAGTCAGGGCGGTCGGAGAGGGCGATTTTGCTCTCTTCCGCAGTACGCACCAGACGATAGCTCAGCTTTTGTTGCCAGACTTTTAACAGGTGTGCCACGGCGGCAGGATTTTCGGCATCCCGTACCAGATCGCGCAACAGTTTGCCGCAGGCGGTACTGTAAAAATCGCTTTGTGCAGGCACATCGTTGATGGCGACGGCATTCCACCAGGGCAGGGCAGGTAAGGCCGTGCCTTTTTGTGTCTTCCCGCCCGCGCCCAGCAACGGCATCAACGCTTTAAACGCCAGCATAATATCCAGGTCATTACCGCCCACGCGGCAGCCACTATGGCCCAGCAGGCTTTCCCGCCGGTCTGACAGATGACGCCACTGCGGCCCCATCAACAGCATCGAACAGTCGGTGGTTCCCCCACCGATGTCCACGACCAGCACGCGGGTTTCTTTTTCGAGTGTGGCTTCAAAGTCCAGCCCCGCCGCGACCGGCTCAAACTGAAACTCCACCTCCCGAAAGCCCGCGCGTTTAGCGGCACGCAATAAGATGCCCTGGGCCTGCGCGTTGGCCTCTTCGCTGCCCAGTCCCTGAAAGTTCACCGGGCGGCCAATTACCGCCTGTTCAATTGACTGGTCAAGCTGTGCTTCGCCCTGCTGACGAATATGCAGCATCATGGCGCACACTAAATCTTCAAAGAAGGCGATCTGCTGGGGTTTTAACCCACTCGCGCCCAGGAAGGACTTCGGCGACTTCACGAACCAGACATCTTCCGGATCGACCATATAGTGCTGAAGCGCGGTCAGACCGAACTGCACGCTATCGGAGAGAACATCGATATCTTCTTCACGGTTATAGCGCAGCGCCCGTTGCAACAGCGCCGTGCTTTCCTGGTCCGGCGTGGCAACCTGATGATGGCGATGAAGCCATTCCGTGACGGCTTCACGTGTCGGGGAGCAGATCATCGATGGCAGCAGGCGTTGACCGTTCTCCAGCGTTAACAGTCGTGGTGTGCCTTTTTCGCTGACCGCAATCGAGCAGTTAGCCGTACCGTAATCGAATCCAATGAACATTTTTCGCCCCCAGGCAGGAAAAAGGGGGCGACTTTAGCGCAGCTGTAAAGGTGAGGCAAGCGGCGAGCGGCAGAATTAGCGAATCGCAAAAAGGTGGTCTTCACTCAGTTTGCTGAGCGGCTGGCGCTCGGCAACAGCACAGCCCCAGACTCCGTCAACATCCAGGCTGGTAAGCGTGGTCAGAACGGCCGGCACGGAGACTGGGCCCGCAAGCAATATAATATTACGTTCATTGGTCTGGCTTTGAATAATGGAAATCAGCATTTCATCCATCAGATTGTTATGCAGGTTCGCCACCAGCTCGGGTGCCAGAATCAGACAGTCCACCACTTTACCGGTTAACTGATTAAACGCATCCAGGTTACGTCCAAACTGTTGCAGCACGATGCGACAGCCTGCCTGGCGCAGTTTCATCAGTGTGCCCAAAAGCTGCTCGCCGCCCGATAACACGCTGGCGGCATGCAGCGCGATACCGCTGTTACTGTTCGCCAGACCGGATTCTGCAAAACGGACACAAAGTTTCTCAACGAAAACCGGATTATAAAGCGCGTTAACATCCACGGGCAAAATTAAGGCAATGCCTTTTTGGCTCATAGCCGCAATGCGATGACGGAAAAAAGCCTCAACGATATTGTCTTCCAGCCGCTGTTTCAGCGCCGCGTCAGTCAGGTTGTTACGCAGCAGATGTTCATCCACCAGCAGTCCTTCCCGGGTAAACAACTGCACTTCAATCAACCAGACGCTGGCAGAGTGCGGCTTACCTGGCGGTGCGACAGCCCAGACCTGGAGTTCTACCTGCAACGCATCCAGGGTTGCCTGATCCAGCGAATGGTGGCTGCCGGTCAGGGCCAGCGGATGCTGTTCGTACACCATGTAGCGCCCGCGGCCGCTGCGTTTAGCGTTGTAACAGGCAATATCGGCCTGGGACAACACATCACTGCTTTGACAATTATTTGGTGAAATTTGTGTCATGCCTGCGCTGGCCCCAACCTGATAGGCCCGGCCCAGCCATTCAAAACAGTAGTCGTTGACTGCACGCACGATACGCTGCACCACATCACGGGCATGGTCCACCAGACATTCAGGCATGAGCACGGCAAATTCATCCCCGCCAAGACGGGCGAGAAAGTCGGTGCTGCGCAGGTGGTGACGCATTAAATCGGAAAGTTCGCTCAGCAGTGCATCCCCGGCGGCGTGCCCGGCGCTGTCGTTAACCGCTTTGAATTTATCCAGGTCAATAAACACCAGTACATGCTGATGTTGATGTTCAGCAGCATCGGACAGCAGTCGCTTCAGTTGCAACTCAAAACTGGCGCGATTGGGCAGGCGGGTTAACGTATCGTGCAGCGCGCTGTAGCTCAATCGTTTCATGACCTTACGTGATTCACTCACATCCTGAATGACCATCACCGCGCCGCGTTCGGTTCCCGATTCCGATTTTAGCGGTGTTATCGTGTAATGGATATCAATATGCTCACCATTCAGGGTGTGAAGCACCCACTCTTCCGACAGATAGGGCGCAGTCTTTTCAGAATGCGTGGGGTTGATCATCAGATTTTCCACGGGCGCGCCGTGACGGCCATGGGTGATGTGAAGCAGTTCACTTACCGGTCTGCCGACCGCGGCTTCCTGTGACCAGCCAGTCATTTTTTCAGCCACCGGATTCATGAAAGTGACGCGCATGGCCTGATCCGTACTGATGACGGCCTCGCCGATGGAATCGAGCGTAATCATCATGCGCTCTTTTTCCTGAAACAGGGCTTCGTTCAGGTTACGCAGCGGCGTAATGTCCTGTGCAACGCCCAGTATGCGCTCGATCCGGCCTTCCTGACTGAGTAAACGATTCGCCTGAGAACGTATCCAGTAATGTCCTTCTTCGCGCATCACGCGATACTCCATTTGAAACGCGCTGCTTTCTTCAATGGCCTGCTGTATGGTCTGCACACAAAATGCGCGATCGTCGGGATGCACCAGTTTGATCCACAAGTCGAAGCTGGGCACTTCATCCGACTGCAAACCGAACAATGTGTACATGCGTTTATCCCACAGCATTTCGCCACTGTTCATGTTCCATTCCCACACGCCAATGCCGCCCGCTTCGTTGGCCAGCGTGATACGTTCCATTAACCGCTGGTTGACCAACTCGCTCTGTTTTAATTCAGAAATATTCACAATCTGCGCAATGAAATAGAGCGGTTGTTGTTCGCTGTCCCGTACCAGCGAAACCGTCAGCCGCACCCAGACGATTTCATGGTCCTTACGGAAGTAACGCTTCTCCAGCGTGAACGACAAAATCTCGCCAGCCAGCAGCTTATCCATTTTGCCATCGTCAATACCCAGGTCGTCAGGATGCGTAATCTGCTGGAAAGTCAGGTTCTTTAATTCGTACTCGGGATAACCCAGCGTGTCGCATAATGATTTATTCACCTGAAGCCAGCGGCCTTCGGGTGAAACCAGCGCCATGCCAATAGCGGAATACTCCATGGCGTTACGAAAACGCGTTTCGCTTTCACTGATATGGCGCGTTTCATGGCGGAACGCATCCATGACCAGCGACATAATATGGCAGGGGATTAAGACCATCAGAAACGGCAGCCAACTGACAATCATGGCGTAATTCGTCGTCGTAGGCGTGACGATTATCCAGTCTAAAGAAAGCAGCAGCGCCATAAAGCTGGCGTTGAGAAAGAACAGGACAAACGCCTCCACCTTGGGCAGCCGAACAGCGCACCAGAACAGCACGACCAAAATGAAGGTAAACGGCCAGGGCAAAAAACGCAGCGACAAATAGCTGGCAATCAGCGTCAGAACGAGGCTGAAAAGTGTTTCAAACAGCGAGGCGCGCCTGAGGTAACCCTTAGGCAAGGGCCAGGAGAGCAGCAGCAGAACCGGCCCAAGCGCGAGCATGCCGATGATTTCCGAAATCACCCATGTATAAAAGAAGGCGAAAGAGGCCTGTTGTCCAACCTGTAAAACCCACAGCGCCAGTACGCCACCAATCAGTGGCGAAATCACGCCGGTGGCAAAAACAAAGCGCAGCCAGTCGCGCAGCGACACCAGCGGTGCCTCGCGGTTAAGCAACGCGCGCAGCAGCATGCCACCGATGCCCGCCTGCAAAAGGTTCAACAGGGCAAATTTTAAATTTGAAAGCGCAGGACCGATGACAAACGCATTGGCTGCGGCGGTGCCAATCAGGCAGGCCGCAAGAAACAACGGCAACTGACGTGATGTGCAGCGAAACACCACCACGGTCATTAAGGCGGTGGAAAACCATAAAGGCGAGATCTTGCCGCTCACTACGATCAGTTCAAGGCAGAACAAGGTCAGGACGAACGAAACCAGGCCAAGCCCGCAGGCATAAAGCCACGAATTAGGTGATTTATCTGACGAAGCCAGCGCATCAACGATCATTTATCGATCCAGCAGGGTACAAGGTATTGACATGGCAGGTGACGAGATAGCCATCCTGATTGAAGAATGCTAGCACATTTGTTGGAGAAAAAAGGGGGGAAATCATTAAATTGCGTTATTTGACCGATTGACGGGCTCGTCTGTGAGGCGAGCCCGTCTCGCCTTATTCAACGAAAAAGGTCGGCACGGGTATAGGGTTTTTCCAGGCCCGCGAGGCGGGCTGAAAAGTGCTCAAGAAACTGCTGCGTGGTGGCGATGCGTCCATGCCCCAGCAGCAGCACCGGCACCAGCAACGCGGCGGCAATCTGCGGCCAGCTAAACCCTTTTAATGCGGTTTCGCGTTGTGAAAGCAAAAAAGCTGTGCTCAGTGTAAAGCCTAACAGTAGTCCGGTCAGGACTTCGCTGAGGGAATGGGCATGGATGACGAGGCGGGAAAACCCCACCATTAAGGGGATCATATAGCCCACGCCAATGGCGAAACCGCGCCACAGGCTCGGCCAGCGTCCGGATATCAGCCAGAGCATCACGGGCCACAGGGTGGCAGACATGGCGCTGTGGCCGCTAAATCCGGTGAAGTTAAAACGGGCACTGCCAATGCCAAAGCCCAGAAAGAGAATTTTTGACAGGCTGACGACCAGCCCCGCCAGGCCAAAGGCAAAAAGCCAGTACCATACGGTGCGCCGGTTATCACTTTTCCACGGCAAAATCAGTGCAATAATCACCGCCGTGGGAATTAACAACATACTGTCACCAAAATAGGTGAGGGTCTTCCAGAGCATAGTTTTCCTTTATTTTTTTCGGGCCCCTGGCCCTTTTTGTTCAGGTTTGTAAGACCTGATACGTGCTGTGCATCGTCATGCTGTCTGAAAGGGCTAGTTTATCGATGAAATCATTCGAGTTAAAAGGGGAAAGTCTGAAAACCGGCCATGCCATTTCTCTGGCATCAAAAGACCGAAATCCCTATACTTAGCGCCAAATCACCCTCTCCGTTCAGCCCCATTAACTGGGTGCGCAGTTTGCGTACAGTTTCTGGCTCCAGTATCAGGTTTTTAAAAGTATGACTGACAAGTCCCATCAGTGCGTGATCGTTGGCATTGCAGGTGCATCCGCATCCGGTAAAAGTTTAATCGCCAGTACCCTGTATCGTGAAATTCGCGATCAGGTGGGTGATGAACACATCGGTGTTATTCCCGAAGATGCCTATTACAAAGATCAAAGTCACCTCACCATGGAAGAGAGGGTTAAGACCAATTATGACCATCCCAGCGCGATGGATCATGATTTGCTGTTACAGCACCTGCGCGCTGTCAAAGCAGGACAGGACATTGAACTGCCGGTTTACAGCTACGTTGAGCACACCCGCACGCAAGAGACGCTGCATCTCAAGCCCAAAAAAGTCATTATTCTTGAAGGCATTCTGTTGTTAACGGATGCGCGGTTACGCCAGGAACTGAATTTTTCAATTTTCGTCGATACGCCGCTGGATATTTGTCTGATGCGCCGAATGAAGCGCGACGTCAATGAACGCGGTCGCTCAATGGATTCCGTCATGAGTCAGTATCAGAAAACGGTACGCCCGATGTTTCTGCAGTTCATTGAACCGTCAAAACAGTACGCGGATATCATCGTGCCGCGCGGTGGTAAAAACCGCATCGCGATTGATATTCTGAAGGCCAAGATTAATCAGTTTTTCGAGTAGTTTACGTCTCAAAAGGCGTGACGCGAACAGGTTAAAAGCACAGATGCGCCCTGTTCGCTACACTTACTTCATGGAGTTACCGTAATGAGATTATGCGACCGCGATATTGAAGCCTGGCTCGACACTGGAAAACTGGCGATTACCCCACGGCCAACCGTGGAACATATCAATGGTGCAACAGTGGACGTGCGTTTGGGCAATCAGTTCCGGACGTTCAGCGGACATACCGCGCCGTTTATTGATTTAAGCGGCCCGAAGCACGAGGTCAGTGCTGCGCTGGATCGCGTCATGAGCGATGAGATCGTGTTGCCGGAAGGTGAGGCGTTCTTTCTGCATCCGGGCGAACTGGCGCTGGCGGTAACGCTGGAATCTGTCACGATTCCCGACGATCTGGTGGGCTGGCTCGACGGGCGTTCTTCACTTGCCCGCCTCGGGCTAATGGTTCACGTCACTGCGCACCGTATCGATCCGGGCTGGCAGGGCCGTATCGTGCTGGAGTTTTATAATTCAGGCAAACTGCCTCTGGCGTTGCGCCCTGGCATGTTGATTGGTGCGCTAAGCTTTGAACCGCTTTCCGGTCCGGCAGCGCGTCCCTATAATCGCCGGGAGAATGCAAAATATCGTGGCCAGCAGGGTGCTGATGCCAGTCGTATCGACAAAGATTAATTCATGAGGATGTGATGAGAAGAGTGATAACCACGCTGGCCATTCTACTGGTGGTGGTCGTAGCGGGATTAACGGCGTTGGTCATGCTGGTGAACCCTAACGACTTCCGTAGTTACATGGTGCAAGAGGTCGAACAGCGTAGCGGTTATCAACTCACTATCGATGGCGACCTGCGCTGGCATGTGTGGCCGAAACTCAGCATTCTCGCCGGACGGATGAGCCTGACGGCACCCGGAGCGGCGCAACCGGTTGTTTCTGCCGATAACATGCGTCTGGATGTTAATCTTCTGCCGTTACTTTCCCATCAGCTTAGCGTAAGCCAGGTGATGTTAAAAAATGCCATCGTGCGGGTCACGCCAGACAGCGCCGCGCGGGCACCTGAGAACGCGCCGCGCGCGCCACACAACAGCGAACCCACCTCGTCTGCCGGCTGGTCGTTTGACATCGACAATCTGCAACTGTCCGACAGCCTGCTTATCTGGCAGCAGCCGGGCGGGGACGCCTTTACCTTCCGTAATCTTAATCTGGATATGGAGCAGGATCAGTCCAGAATCGCCACGATCGGCCTGACGACCAGTCTGACCCGTAACCAGCGCACCGCTGTCCTGACGCTGAAAGGGCAACTGGACAAATCACGCTATCCGCATCAGTTGAGCGGCCAGGTGGCGCAGGTCGACTATAACCTGACCGGAGCGAGCCTGCCGCCAGAGGGCATTAAAGGCACGCTGAGCTTTCAGGGCAACTGGGACCTGGATAAAAATCGTTTTGACGTGAGCAATCTTAAGCTGACCGCTAACGACAGCGTGCTCAGCGGGCGCGCTGAAGGCGAACTTACGCCGCCGCAAAAGCTGGCGCTGGATCTTCATGCCAGCGCACTCAATATGGACAATCTGTTGTTTATCTCGACCCTGACCCAGCAGATGAGTGGACAAAACAGTCAGATTGCCCCGGCACCGGTCATCGCGGACCAGCCTGAACCGACCAATGCAGACTCCCCGCTTAACGACATTGATCTTGATTTGTCGCTGCAGGCCGATAGCGCGGTCTGGCGTGGCCTGAACCTGACCAAACTCTCCCTCAAAGCGGTTAATCAACAGGGGCTGGTAACCTTCAGTACATTATCAGGCAATGTGGGGCAGGGGAGCTTCTCTGTACCGGGCAGTATCGACATTCGTCAGCCTGTTACGCAGGTCGCTTTTACGCCGGTGCTGAACCAGATAGCTATCCAGCCTTTATTAAAAGCGCTGGCCTTGCCGCCGTCGCTGCAGGGAACCCTGAGCCTTAAAGGTGAATTGTCGGGTGAAAATCTGACGCTTGCGGATGCAAAACGCAGCTGGCAGGGCAAGGCCGATATCCAGGCGCATGATCTGAAACTGGCCCAGCTCGACTTACAGCAAATGGTGCGCAGTGCCGTGGCTCGTGTCAGCGACCGTGTCAGCAGTGATTCTCAGGCGTCCGGAGAGGGCATTGAGCAGGTGAGCGGACAACTGGCCATGAAAAATGGGCTGCTGACGTTAAGTCATCTCGACGGTGGAGGGAAGGCGCTGACGCTGCGCGGCGAGGGGCGTATCAATCTGGTGCAGCAACAGCTGGATGTGACGCTGGGCCTGACACTGAGCGACTGGCGCGGCGACGAAAAACTGGTGGCCGCGCTGTCCGACCAGGTGATTCCGTTCCGTATTTATGGCAGTTGGGCTAATCCGCAATATACGCTGCCGGTAGATGATGTCATGCGTGACAGGCTACAGGATGAGGCAAAATCCCGCCTCAATCAGTGGCTCGATCGTCAACAGGCAAAAGACAAGAACAGTACGCACCCGTAATCACCGTCGGCAGCCGGCGCTGAATTACGCTTTCAGCGCCGCACCGTCGACGTGAGGTACAATCCCTACCTTCTGAATCCGATGCTGGTCGACCTGTAAAGTCCGTAGCCGGTATTCGCCAAGCTGAATCTCTTCGCCTTCCTGCGGCACATGTTGCAGGCGATCCATCATTAAACCTGCGATCGTGTGGTAATGCTGTGTGTTTTCTCGCGGCAGCGTGACGTAAAGGGCCAAATCGTCCAGTGGCATATGGCCATTGGCAATCCAGCCGCCTGCACCGTCAGGCTGAATGTCGTGGCGCGCCTCTGAATCGGCTTCGTTCGGCAGATTGCCCGCAATCGCCTCCATTAAATCGCTCAGCGTCACCACGCCTTCTACCGACCCGAACTCATCGACCACAAACGCAAAATGCGTCTGTGCCTGGCGGAACTGCTCCAGCGCCTGTAACACCGTTATTCGCTCATGGAAGACCAGCGGCTGACGGATCAGGCTACGCAGATCCAGGGCATGCTGATGCAGCGACTGATGCAGCAGATCGTTAACATGGACAACACCAAGCGGTTCGTTACCGTTTTCGGTGATAACGATGCGCGTATGCTGATTGCGGTCAAGATCGGCCATAATGACGTCGGGATCGTCGTTTAAATCAATGTGCTGAACATCATGGCGCGTGGTCATAATTGTGTCGATACGACGTTGCCCCAGTCCCATCACGCTGGCAATCATCACACGTTCCTGCCGGTTAAACAGGGCAACAGACTCACCGTCAGCCAGCATAGAAGCGGTTTGCGTATCCAGCTCGGCCTGCTCCGCTTCACCACGCAGCAGCCGCAGCACGGCTTCAGCTGTGCGCTGGCGAAGGGGCCGTCCGGCTGACAACACTTTACGGCGGTTAAACTGTGCCAGCTGATTCAGGGCTTCAATGACGACGGAGAAACCGATCGCGGCATACAGATAGCCCTTGGGAATCGCAAAACCAAACCCTTCCGCCACCAGACTGAAACCAATCATCAGCAAAAAGCTCAGACACAGAATCACGATGGTCGGATGGTTGTTAACAAAGCGCGTCAGCGGTTTACTGGCTAACAACATCAGTAAAATGGCGATAGTGACCGCCGCCATCATGATCGGCAGATCGTTGACCATCCCGACGGCGGTAATCACCGCATCCAGAGAAAAAATGGCATCCAGCACGACAATTTGTGCCACGACGGGCCAGAATTTAGCGCCGCCCTTTTGTTGAGTGTCCTCCGCATCGCTGCCTTCAAGTCGTGTGTTAAGTTCGGTGGTCGCTTTGAACAGCAAAAACATCCCCCCGCACAACAGCAACAGATCACGCGCACTAAAGGCATGATGCGCGAAGGTGAATAAAGGTTGAGTCAGCGTTACCAGCCAGGAAAGCGAGGCTAACAGCAGCAGGCGACAAACCAGCGCCATGAGCAGACCAATAATGCGCGCGCGGTCGCGCAACGCCGCAGGCAGTTTCTCCACCAGGATAGCGATAAACACAAGGTTATCAATACCCAGCACCAGCTCCAGAACGATTAGCGTTACTAAACCTGCCCACAATGAGGGATCGGTCATTACCTCCAGCATGCGTTATTCACCTGAATGTCTAAAAATAAGCTTTGTCTGATGATAGTGGACAGACGGCGTCGGGACAAATAGCGGAATGACAGGCGCTTTACGCTTTATTTAGACACAGACCACTTTAATTACAGGCGAATTAATGGACGAAATGATTAATGCGGGAAGGACTGTAAGGGATAAAGGTTGCAGATTAATGTCACTACACTCGCCATTCAGAGGAATTTCTTATGCGATTAATCCTGGTGCCAACATGGAATAAATCTGATTTTTTTCTTCCCTGGCACCCAAAATGAGCGGCTTCAATACTTATTACTGGTAGTCTTTTTCCTAAAATAGTCCGGTGATGGCGGGGTCCACTTGTAAACAGGCCAGTAATAACTAGTATAGCAACGAGTTAGTTAACGCCTGCGTCTGAACCTGTAATTTGCGCAATCATCCGTCAGGGTAAGCAGCGGAATGTAAACGCATTCGGCAAGGGATGCGTTGTGCGCCTTCATTTGTGGCGCAGGGAGAACCCGAGGCTATCAAGGCGGTATTGGCACCGACAGCCAAGGGCGGTAGCGTGCCTGACTTGCCGCTGTGGTTTGATATTTAATCAGTCCTGTGTGGGTAAAGTCAGAGTAATCTGTTGGTATTGAGTACGGGATTATTGTTTTCATAGTCAATGACAATGGCGTAAATGCCGCAGGAGCTCCCCTCAGAAACGCTTCAGGCTCAACATCAGTACTGTTCACTTCAGGGTCTGGTCGTGGTGGGTTAAGGAAATAAAATAAAGAGTTAAATATGCGCGATAACCATTTTACGTTTAAAAGTCTTATCACCAAATTATTATTGGCTTGTTCTGATTTAATATGTTTCAACGCGGCATTATTTATCGCGATGATGCTAATTAATTTGACATCTCCGTCTCTTTTATCGGATATGTCTGACCGGGAATTAAATTTAAAAATTGCTACCCACATTTGCCTGTCAGTAATTTGCGTGGGCTGGTTCTGGGTCAGACTGCGTCATTACACCTATCGCAAACCTTTCTGGTTCGAATTAAAAGAAATTTTTCGTACCATTCTTATTTTTTCCGTTATTGAACTGTCAATCACGGCACTGTCTCAGTGGCAGATGTCCCGTTTTGTCTGGCTGCTGACCTGGCTTATTACGCTGGTGATTATTCCTGTCTGTCGCTCCGTTTTTAAACGCGTCTTAAATAATTATGGCCTGTGGAAAAAACAGACCATCATTATCGGCAGCAGTAAAAATGCCCAGGAAGCGTGGGAAGCGCTGCAAAGTGAAGAAGTCATGGGATTCGATGTCATTGCCTTCTACGACGTTGATGGGACCTGCCCTCAGGATGTCATGTCGGGCGTTCCTGTTCTGCGCGACGAACAGGACGTATGGAAGCTGACCAATGCGGACACCCAGTTCATCGTGGCGGTGGAATTCGAGCAAAGCCAGTACCGTGATATGTGGCTGAAATCACTGGCTATGCACAACTGTCGCTCCGTTTCTGTCATTCCGACGCTGCGCGGCGTACCGCTGTACGGTACCGATATGGCCTACATCTTCAGCCATGAAGTCATGATCCTGCGCGTGCAGAATAACCTGGCTAAGCGTACGTCACGCTTCCTGAAGCGCGTATTCGATATTGTTGGCGCACTGTCTATCATCGTCATGCTGCTCCCCGCGCTGCTGGTGCTGGGTTTTCTGGTCGGCCGGGATGGCGGTCCACCGATTTATGGTCATGAGCGCGTGGGCATGAATGGCCGTAAATTCAAATGTCTGAAATTCCGTTCGATGGTGATCAACTCCAAAGAAGTGCTTGAGGAAGTGCTGCGTACCGATCCGGTCGCCCGTGCTGAGTGGGATAAAGATTTCAAACTTAAAAACGATCCACGCATTACCAAAGTCGGCCACTTCATTCGTAAAACCAGCCTGGATGAGCTGCCGCAACTGTGGAACGTCGTTCGGGGTGATATGAGTCTGGTAGGACCGCGTCCTGTCATCGAAGACGAGCTGGCACGCTACGCCGGTGACGTGGATTACTACCTGATGGCCAAACCCGGCATGACCGGACTGTGGCAGGTCAGTGGTCGTAACGACGTAGATTATGAAACGCGCGTCTATTTCGATTCCTGGTACGTGAAAAACTGGTCGTTGTGGAACGATATCGCCATTTTGTTCAAAACCGTCGGTGTCGTGCTTAAGCGTGATGGTGCTTATTAACCGCAGGAAAAAGGTGCCAGCCTCTCTCTGACAGCACACGACAGGGGAGCGGGTTGGTACATTTTTCTAAAAAAAAGCGGTACGGCATTGATAAACAGCCATGTTCTGCTTTGCTTTATTTCTTTCTGGGTAAAGCGCGTGATCGGTAAAAGACAGGAGCTAAGAATAATGAACGACATGTTCAGTGCCTGAGTCAGGATAGTTTACTTTTTTTGAGCGCTTACACAGCGGCGTACTTGCCTCTATCAAACATTAACTGATAGCGAAGATCTAAATGATTACAATGAAAATGAAGATGATACCTGTTTTGGTATCTGCCACGTTTATGGCCGGCTGTACCGTCGTGCCGGGGCAAAATTTATCCACTTCGGGAAAAGATGTCATTGAGCAGCAGGACAATAACTTTGACATCGACAAGTACGTTAACGTGTATCCGTTAACGCCGAGCCTGGTGGAAAGAATGCGTCCTAAGCCACTGGTAGCACAAGCCAACCCGTCACTGCAAAATGAGATTCAGAACTATGAATACCGTATCGGCATTGGTGATGTGCTCACCGTGACCGTATGGGATCACCCTGAACTCACCACGCCCGCTGGTCAGTACCGCAGTGCAAGCGACACCGGTAACTGGGTCCATTCAGATGGCACCATTTTCTACCCTTATATTGGTCGGGTCCGTGTCGCAGGCCGGACCGTAGGGGAAGTGCGTAATGAGATCGCGCGTCGCCTGGCACAGTACATCGAAAGTCCTCAGGTTGACGTCAGCATTGCTTCCTTTAAGTCACAGAAAACTTACGTAACCGGTGCGGTGACCACCTCAGGTCAACAGCCTATTACCAACGTTCCGCTTACTATCCTGGACGCAATTAACGCCGCGGGCGGACTGGCTGCGGACGCCGACTGGCGCAACGTGGTTCTGACGCATAATGGCCGCGAACAGCGCGTGTCATTGCAGGCGTTGATGCAGAATGGCGATCTGAGCCAAAACCATCTGCTTTATCCGGGTGACATTCTGTATGTGCCGCGCAACGACGATCTGAAAGTCTTCGTTATGGGTGAAGTGAAACAGCAGGCCACCCTGAAGATGGATCGCAGTGGCATGACGCTGGCGGAAGCGCTGGGCAATGCGGCGGGCATGGATCAGACCACGTCGGATGCGACCGGTGTCTTTGTTATCCGTCCGACACGCGGCACAGACCGCAACAAGATCGCCAATATTTACCAGTTGAACACCAAAGATGCTGCATCAATGGTGATGGGTACCGAATTCCAACTCGAACCTTACGATATCGTCTACGTGACCTCGACGCCGCTGACGCGTTGGAACCGCGTGATATCGCAGTTGATACCAACCATAGCCGGTGTTAACGATGCGACGCAGGCCGCACAACGCATCCGCAACTGGTCGAACTAAGGTTTCGCCATGATTAAGTCTGTGTTAGTCGTCTGCGTAGGCAACATCTGCCGCTCTCCTACCGGAGAGCGCCTGTTCAAACGTGCGCTGCCGCAACTCTCTGTCGCCTCAGCCGGTCTGGGTGCCCTCGTCGGGCACGCGGCGGATAAAACCGCCTCTGACGTCGCGGCCGATAACGGGTTGTCACTGGAAGGGCACGAGGCCCAACAGTTAACGGCCAACCTGTGTCGGGAATATGACCTGATTCTGGTGATGGAAAAGCGCCACATTGAACAGGTTAACCGCATTGACCCGGCAGCGCGTGGCAAAACGATGCTGCTTGGGCACTGGCTCGATCAGAAGGAAATTGCGGATCCGTACAGAAAAAGCCGTGAGGCCTTTGAAGAGGTTTACGGGTTACTGGAACACGCCACTCAGAAATGGGTCAGCGTTTTAAGCCGATAGTTGGGATTATCCATGAATAGTAAAAATAAAGTCATGACCGCGCCACGCGAGGAATCGAATGGATGGGATCTGGCACACCTTGTGGGACAGCTGATTGATCACCGGTGGGTGATCGTCGCTGTGACCGCTTTTTTCATGCTGGTGGCAACCCTTTACACCTTGTTTGCAACACCCATTTACAGCGCCGATGCGATGGTTCAGGTCGAGCAAAAGAACACCAGCACCGTTCTGAATGAACTGCAAACGCTGATGCCGACCACGCCTGCTTCTGACACTGAGATTCAGATTCTGGAATCACGTATGGTATTGGGCAAAACCGTTCAGGACCTTGGTCTGGATGCGGTGGTCTCACAGAACTATTTCCCGGTTATCGGTAAAGGTCTGTCGCGCCTGATGGGCAATAAACCGGGCGAGGTCGCGGTTTCCCGTCTGGAGATCCCACGCACTATCGACAAACGCAGCGTTAAGCTGGAAGTGACCGGAAAAGACAGCTACACCGTTTCGGCTGACGGGGATGAGCTGTTTAAAGGAAAAGTCGGGCAGTTTGAAAAACACGGTGATGTCAGCATGCTGGTCAGCGATATCAATGCTGAACCCGGCACCACATTTACCGTCACCAAACTGAACGAGTTGCAGGCGATTAACAGCATCCTGTCTAACCTGACCGTCGCGGATAAAGGAAAAGATACTGGCGTGCTGGGCCTGCAGTATGTGGGTGAAGACCCGGATCAGATCAGTAAGGTGCTGAACCAGATCGTCAACAACTACCTGTTGCAGAACGTTCAGCGTAAATCTGAGCAGGCGGAGAAAAGCCTGGAGTTCCTGAAAACGCAACTGCCTGAAGTCCGTGCCAAACTGGATCAGGCTGAAGATAAGCTGAACGCCTTCCGCCGCGCGAATGAATCCGTTGACCTCTCACTGGAAGCGAAATCGGCACTGGATTCTTCCGTCAGCGTACAGAGCCAGCTTAACGAGCTGACCTTCCGTGAAGCCGAAGTGTCGCAGCTGTTTACCAAAGATCACCCGACCTATCGTGCGCTGCTTGAGAAGCGCAAAACGCTGGAAGATGAGCAGGCTGAGTTAAACAAGAAAATTGCGCAGATGCCGAAAACCCAGCAAGAGATTCTGCGTCTGACCCGCGATGTGCAGTCAGGCCAGGAAATCTACATGCAGCTGCTTAACCGTCAGCAAGAGCTGAGCATCAGCAAGGCCAGTACCGTGGGTGATGTTCGCATCATCGACCAGGCGGCCACCGCTAACGCACCGGTAGCACCGAAGAAGCTGTTGATTATCGCCGCCAGCTTTATCCTGGGCCTGATGGTTTCCGTGGGCGTGGTTCTGCTTAAAGCCCTGTTGCATCACGGCATCGAAAATCCAGAACAGCTGGAAGAGCTGGGCATGAACGTCTATGCCAGCGTACCGCTCTCCGACTGGCAGCGTAAGAAAGACACCGAGGCGCTGGCACGTCGTGGCCACAAGGTGAAAACCGATCCGCATGACACGCTGCTGGCGCTGGGTAACCCGACCGATCTGTCCATTGAAGCGATTCGTAGCCTGCGTACCAGCCTGCACTTCGCCATGATGGAGGCGAAAAACAACATCCTGATGATCACCGGGGCCAGCCCGGGCATTGGTAAAACCTTTATCTGTGTCAACCTGGCGACGCTGGTGGCTAAAGCCGGTCAGAAAGTGCTGTTTATCGACGGTGATATGCGCCGGGGTTATACCCACGAACTGCTGGGTGCCGATAACAAATCCGGGCTGTCAAACGTCCTCTCCGGCAAAACGGAGTTTAGCCCGGCCATGATTCAGCAGGGCGCGTACGGATTTGATTTCCTGCCACGTGGTCAGGTGCCGCCGAACCCGTCGGAGCTGTTAATGCATCGCCGTATGAGTGAACTGCTGGACTGGGCAAGCAAAAACTACGATCTGGTCCTGATTGATACACCGCCGATTCTGGCCGTTACCGACGCCTCCATTATCGGAAAACTGGCCGGTACGTCGCTGATGGTGGCGCGTTTCGAAACTAACACCACGAAAGAAGTGGATGTCAGCTTCAAACGCTTTGCCCAGAACGGTATCGAAATTAAAGGGGTGATTCTGAACGCCGTGGTACGCAAAGCCGCTAACTCTTATGGTTACGGCTACGACTACTACGACTACGAATACGGTAAACCCACGAAAAGCTAAGCGCTAAGTGAGAAGGGGCGGGTTTCACCGCCCCTTTTGATCGCTGGCTTGCGATGACGACACGCAACGATTTGCACAGATGATTCTGGATAGAACGCACAATAAGCGACGATCTCACGTCAATCATCAGAATTCATCATCAACATGCCCTGGTCTTTCACGCAGACCTGCTGAGACAGCCGCCTGGAAGGTCATCAGCGCTGGCCACTGTTGGCATGTGAACTTGTGGATTTAAGGAATCACACCATGGCTCCATATTGGTCAATATCAGGGTTTTTGCTGCTGCTTTCGCTGTTCGAAATCCTGGTTAAAAAAGACGAACGCACAAATTATGCTTTAACCTGGCTGCTCTGTATTGCTGCCATGATTTTGATTGTTTTCGGCGGTATTCGCGGTCTGGGCACCGGCATGGATGACTTTCAGTACCGGAGTTTCTTCGAGGACTTCGTACGACGCATTCAGATTAACGGCTTTTTTAATACCGTCGCTTTTTTCCGTTACGAACCGCTGATTTTCGCCATGGCCTGGCTGACCAGCCTGTTTTCGCACAATGCCAGCGTCTTTCTGTTTGTGTTTTGTGCCATTGCAGTTTCCATAAATACTTACTTCTTTAAGAAGATGTCACCCTATCCGGTGCTGGCGCTGGCGCTGTATTCCGCGCACATCTTTATTAACAAAGACATAAACCAGATTCGCTTTGGCCTGAGCTCCGCGCTGTTCCTGGGTGTGCTGTGGTCCATTTACCTCAAGCGTTACTGGTGGGCATTTACCTTTTTTATTCTGTCATTTATGAGCCACAACACCGCCGTTATGGTGGTGACGCTGGTGCCGTTCCTGTTTATTCGTGACTGGCGCTGGTGGCCGGTGGTTATCATTCTCTTCAGTCTGCCGCTCTCCGTTGTCGGCGGTTCCAGCTTTATCGCGCTGATTGCCGGTCATCTGGGGTCGCTGGGTGAAAGGGCATCGGGCTATAACAACGACCCGTCCTACGCAATGGATGGCAGTATCCTGTCAGTCTCGAACCTGAAAAACATCATGCTGGTGTTTATCTTCTTCTATTTCATGCTGACGGAAGAGCTGAAGCGCGAAAATTACGCCCAGTACCGTCTTAACTATCTGCTGATTTTAAGTTTTGCTATCGGCGGGGCGATCAGGATCTTCCTGTACAATTTCCCGTCGGGTTCACGTCTGTCCAACTATTTGCAACAGGTCGAGCCGATTATCCTGACCTCGCTCATCTTTCAGGCCAGGCGCGTCTGGAAGCCCGCACTGTTTGGCATGCTGGTTTTCTTCCTGCTCTATTACCTCTACTACAACACCATCTCCACCAAACAGGCGGTTGTCGGCTACGAAGTGGCGCAGGAGTTTTGGTTGACTCGCTAATCAACCCGGCGATCGTCCTCCCGTGAAAGGCGTCACGCAGGGGCGGTTGCCAGTCAGAACACAGGTTTTTCTTCGACCTTTGTCGATTGAATTGTTTATTTTTGAACTATTTTAATGAGGTGCTGGCAATGAAGGACATTCGTTTCTCCATCGTAATTCCGGCTTATAACGCGTCAGAATCGATTGTCACGACGCTGGATTGCGTTAAAGCACAGACGTATCGTCATTTCGAGGTCATCATCGTTGATGACAAATCGGCGGATGCCGCCGCGCTCGCCGAGGTGGTTCGCAGCGAGCGTTACCAGGACCTGGACATCAACCTGGTGTTGTCAGAGGTCAAGCTGAATGGCGCAGGTGCGCGTAACAAAGGCATTGAACTGGCCACGGGCGACTATGTCAGTTTCCTGGATGCCGACGATGAATGGCACGCCGATAAGCTGCTGCAGGTCACAAAAAAAATTGCCGAACTTGAGGCGCAGGGCAAAGACAAGACCATTATCTTCAGTCAGGTGAATATCTATCAGGACGGCGCGTTCCTGAAAGTCATGCCAATGCAGCCGCCTGCTGAAAATGAAACGGTGGCGGAATATCTGTTCGGTTGTTATGGCTTCATTCAAACCAGCACGATTGTGCTGAAGCGTGAAGATGCCGCCAAAATTCAGTTCGATGCGCGCTTTATTCGCCATCAGGATTATGACTTCTGTATCCGTGCCGATCGGATGGGTTACCGGTTCGAGATGATTGACGCGCCGCTGGCTAATTATCATCTGGTGACCTCGTTCGGTTCAAAGCACAAAGGGGAATCGGTCAAATACTCCCTGTTCTGGCTGGATACCATGAAGCCGCACCTTACCGCGCGTGATATTCACACCTATAAAGCCTTTAAGCTGCCGCTGCGCTACAAAATGGACGGCAACGCCCTGATGGCGAGCGTGAGTTTTGCCCGCTATTTCTTGCTCACTAATAAAGACAATCGCACCTACTTCCTCAACCGCGTGAAAGACAAGCTGAAAGCGCGTTTTGGCGGTGAAAAGGCACTTTCCTGATTCTCTTAAATGTTGTGACGTTTCTGTGCTGCCGGAAGCCTCTCCCGGTCGCTCCGTCTTTTTATTTATTCAGGTATGAAAATGACTAATCACTCTGGTACCGTTGGCATCGTGATGCCTATGTATAATGCCCGCCAGACGGTATTACGCGCCGTGCAGTCCGTGTTAAATCAAACCTATCAGGACTGGCACCTCTATCTGATCAACGATAAATCCACCGATGACTCCCTCGCCTGGGTAACAGAACAGTGCCACGATCCGCGTATTACGATTCTGGACAATGCCGTGAACATGGGCGCAGCCGAAACCCGCAATGTCGGCTTGCGCGCGGCCAAAGAAGAGATCATTGCTTTTCTGGACAGCGATGATGAATGGCACAGTGATAAACTGCGTCAGCAGATGCAGGCGATAGCCGATGGGGATAATCTGGTTATTACCGAATATCATTATAAAACCCGCAAAGCTGACCACGATATCCGCTACTCGAAGCCGTATTTACAGCAGGACAACTTCGTAAAAAAACAGTACCGTGTCTGCTTCTCTTCCGTGTGCTTTCGCCGCCCACCAGGCGGTATTTTTTTCCAGCGCAAAGGTCATGAAGACTTCCTTTTCCTCTACGAACTGTTTAGCCGTTATAAACAGGCCAGGATAATTCAGACAATTCTGGTGAATTATTATGAGCTGGGCGATTCTCTGTCGCGTAATAAAAATAAAGCCGCGAAATGGCACCTCGAACTATTAAGAATTATCTATAAAAACAATCCGTTAAAAATCTATTACTATTACGCCTGGTATATGGTGAACGGTGTGCTTTTTAGCCTGAAACACCGTTAAGCCGATCGGCAGGATTGTCTGTAAACTTTGAGGTGGATAACGTTTCATGAAAAAAATCGTCCTGGTGATCAAAGACGCTTACTCGTATGCCGGCACCGAGAATATCTGTAACTTTATGTCGGAATGCCTCGGTGATGAGCACGACGTCACCATTTACTCGCTGGAAGGGCACGGTCAGCCGTTTTACCCGTTTGAAAAGGTTAAGCGCATCGTCAGCTTTGAAGGGGAAAGTAACCCGATTAAAAGTGCGGTGGCACGTATCCAGCAGGAAGGCTTTGATACCGTGTTTTTGATCAGCATGGGCCGCCTGAGCGTGATGTTTGCGTTCTGGAATCTGATGACGTTTAAAAAGAAACGTTTCAAAGCCTATGCCTGTGAGCACGTGGCCATCAACTCCTTTAGCAAGCCCATTAAATTCCTCAAATTCCTGCTTCTGCGCTACTACGACCGCGTGATTGTGTTGACGGATAAAGATCATCAGGTCTTTCAGCGCTGGCACATTCCCAGCCAGACCATCCCCAACCCGGTCGTATACAAAGCCTGGCAACGCACCTCGCGTCATCGCCAGGCGCTGGCAGTCGGCCGTCTGGACAATCAAAAGGGTTTTGACCTGCTACTGGATATCTGGCGCGACTTTGCCAAAGCCCATCCAGACTGGACCCTGGTCATTGCCGGTGACGGCGAGCTGCGCCAGCAGCTGCACGATCAGTCTGCCGTGCTGGGCATCACCTCCAGCGTGAAGTTCGTCGGCAAAGTCAGCAACATCAACGACTACTATCGCGACAGCGATATGGCGCTGATGACCTCGCGTTATGAAGGTTTACCGCTGGTTTTGCTGGAAGCCAAATCGTGGTCGTTGCCGGTGGTGGCGTATGACTGCCCGACGGGTCCTCAGGAGATCATCAATCACGGTGAAGACGGCTTCCTGGTGCCAATGAACAAGAAAAGCGAATTTCTGGCGCGGATGGAGCAACTGGCGAGCGATGATGCCTTGTTCTACGCCATGAGCGAAAAAACCCAACACACTGCGCTGAAATTTGACGGCAAACAGATTAAACAAAGCTGGCTGGCGCTGGTGTAAACGGGCTGGAGATGCTCATTTTTGCTGTGCCTCATGGGACACCTTTTATGGCTGAGTTTATAGCCTTCATGACGACGGGATTTACTGCATGAAAAGAAGAGAAGTCTTGCAAACCGCAGCCTCCGCCCTTGTCGGTGCGCTTTCCGTGAGCACGTTTTCCAGTTACGCCGCCAAAAATACAGGTCTGGCGCTGAAATCGGTTGATGCAACGGCGATCCCGAAAGGGGATGTTCCCATTCTTACCCCTGAAAATGTGTACGCCATGCCACCGCAGTTTTGGCAAAATTTTCAGGGGAAGCTGTGGATTGGCAAAGCAGGCAGCGATGCCCGCCAGCCCGGTAACCAGATTCCGGTCTTTTTGCGCGATGCCAACGGCAATCTGGCGCAAATCACCCAGCCGATTACGCTGAACAAAGGCAATTTTGATCAGTTCGTCAAAGACAATGCGGCGCTTATCGCTAATCCGTCGCACGCCATGGCACTGGAGGACAGCAACGGACAGACCGTATTCAACATTCCGGATGTCAGTCAGCCGGGTCAGGCCGCTTTTAGTCAGCGTCTGGCGCAGCCTGCCGGTTATCAGCTCATCGGGGAAATTCCTTCTGTCGATGATCTGCGTAAAACGCGGCCGCTGTTTGAAGGGGCAAAGATTAAGCTGAAGAGCTGGCATCCCGGCCTGGAAGTAGGCGGGGGCGAGTTTGTTGGCAGTTTTCAACCCGCTCAGGACGATCAGGGCGTGATTTTCAGCGGCGACGGCTTTCACTGGCGGCGCGTGGTGGATGACTATAACCGGCTGTCGCTGTTTGACTTCGGCGCGATCGCCGACGGCAAAACCGACAGCGCGCCCGCCATTAAAGCCATGTATCAGTGGTCGCAACAGAGCGATCAGCCTATCTGTGTCCAGTTCCCGGCAGGCACCTTCTTCGTGACAGGCTGTGACTTTGGCGAAGAACAGCGTCGCTTTTTCCGTATCTCCGGGGCCATGGTCAACTTCGGCTACTTCCCGGCGACCACCATCGTTTCTGATGGTCAATCCCCGTTTGTGTTTGAGGTCAGCGCCCGCTGGGTGGAAATCTCCAACCTGATTTTCAATGGCAATACCGATACGAAGCCGAATAGGCAGGGCCTGTTCCGCAATACCTGTCCGGGAGGGCAATTCTTCCGGGGGGCCTGTCTGCGTTTCAACAACGTTGGTGGCACCGCGCTGAGCCTGCTGGATACGCTGGACTGTAAAATTGACCAGTGGTACGCCTCGGCCTGTACCGGTGATGTCATTCAGGCCGGCTGGTCAGGACAGAAGAAGGGCAACTGGGATCACAGCACGGCGATTGAGCTTTCCAACTTCAATGCGCAGCACTGTAAAGGTGGCAAGGTCCTGAATCTGCCGCGCTGCAGTCAGTCGCTGATTCATAACGGCTGGATTGAACACTGCGACAATCCCGGCGATATCTCCAATGGTCAGTGGATTATTGATGCGCTCAGTCTGGAAGATTGCAAAAACCCGCTTATCGCCTGGCACTCGCGCCTGAATACGCGCCAGACCAACCTGCAGTCGGGGAGCTGGATTGATAACTCAGAGCAGGGCGATCGCTGGTTAAGCGCCTGGGAGATGGGATCGACCCGCGTTGAATCCTACGGCGTCGCGATTGATGGCAGCCTGAAATACAACTATCTCACTTCGCGCTGGTTGCTGGAAAACAACACCAGTCAGCCCGTGTGGTACGAACTGGCTAACCTTTATTCTCCTACTGTCGGTGACTCGTGGGAAATCGAGGTCTTCGGCCAGTCGCAGTTTAACAACGGCACGGACAGCGAACCGCTGATGAATCTGATCGACGGCAGAAACACCGGTGGTCGCGCGGTGATTCATGTACAGCGTAAGAAAGATCACGCTGAAGCCAGCTGGTCAGCGGAAGGCAGCAGCCCGGTGCTGGACGTGCGTTACGTGGCGAAAACGGACACCGATACACAGGTCTTTATCAGGCTGGCAGGCTGGACGCCTTCTGCTGCCATCATGATCAAAAGCACCGCGAAGGACCGTTTTGTGACCGGCCGCTGCGCACGGGTCGATGCCAAAATGGCTAAAGCTACGCCCGACAGTGGCAGCCATGCTGCACCGCAGCGCTTTAGTCTGCACAACGGCAAAGCGGGCGTCGGCGCAAATGAGCAAGGCGATCTCCTGCTGGCTTCCCGCGCGCTGTCGGCTGACAACGTGGATACCCGTAAACCAGAAGGTTTCGTGTCGGTGGTCATTAACGGTAAAACCGTTGCCTTGCCCTATTTTGCCATTAAAGCGTAATTGAGAGAGGGCTGCCCTTAGCGGCAGCCAGGGCCAACAGGATCTGGGCTGTTGGCGTGCACGTTATTGCTGTTTTTTATCAGTGTTCATTTTGCCCGTTTCGGAACTGGGCGGTTGTCAGAATTAGAAAAAATTTAATTCGGAGTTTTTATGAAAATTTTATTGGTGGGTAACCATACCTGTGGGAATCGTGGGGATGGCGCGATTCTGCGTGGGCTGATTGATTCAATTCAGGCCGCGCGCAACGATGTCGATATTGATGTGATTAGCCGTTATCCAACCAGCTCCGGTTATCTGCTTCAGCAACATATTCAGCAGGACAAGCTGTTCCTGCATAACAACTCCTCGGGGAAGGGCCTGATTGGCTCAGTCAAACGTAAGGTAGCGAACCGCCTGATGCCCAACATCATGATGGCACACCTGGGTAAAGGCGGTCCTTACAAGTCATTTTCCGTGCCGCCGCACCTTAAAGCCTTTACGGAAAGTCTGAAGGATTATGATGCCATCATCCAGGTAGGCGGCTCATTTTTTGTCGATCTCTATGGCGTAACGCAGTTTGACCATACGCTTTGTGCTCTGTTAGCTAAAAAACCTATTTACCTGATTGGTCACTCGGTCGGTCCGTTCCAGAATGCGCGCACCAACCAACTGGCAAATTTTGTGTTTGATCGGGTGGACAAGCTTATTCTGCGTGAATCGGTCAGTCTGGATCTGATGAAGCGGGATGGCGTTACCAGCTCGAAAGTGGTGGCCGGTGTGGATACCGCGTTTCTGGTTCGTGCCCGTGAAGTGGAAAATCCCAGCCACAGCCTGCAACACTGGCAGAGCGTGATCCGCTCGCGTAAAACCATTGCCATCACGGTACGCGAACTGGCCCCCTTTGATAAGCGTTTGGGCGTCACGCAGCAAGACTATGAAGCCGCATTTGGCCGGGTGATTAACGCGATGATCGCGAGCGGTTATCAGGTCGTCGCCCTGTCTACCTGCACCGGTATCGACAGCTACGCCAAAGATGACCGCATGGTCGCGCTGACCCTGCGTGACCACGTGCAACAGTCTGAGCATTATCACGTCGTGATGGACGAGTTTAATGACCTGGAACTGGGTGTGCTGCTCAGCGAGTGTCATCTCACCATTGGTACCCGTCTGCACTCTGCCATTATCTCGATGAACTTCGGCACGCCTGCCGTAGCGATTAACTATGAGCACAAATCCATGGGCGTCATGAATCAGTTAGGCCTGCCGCAGATGGCGACCGATGTGCAGAGCCTGATGGACGGTTCCCTGATCGATAAGGTGCAGAGCGTCCTGGCCGACTACGACGCGATCAAGCAAAACGTTGCTGCTGCCGTGGCGCACGAAAGGGAAGTGGGTAACCGAATCACTGAAGAGATTCTAAACGTAATAGGATGATGTGATGAAACTGACTTTTTTCACGATGCGTTTCCCGGTTGCCTCTGAAACATTTGTTCTGAACCAGGTCACTCATTTTATTGATGCGGGCTATGACGTTGAGATTATCTCGGTATTTCCGGGGGATCTGGTCAACCGGCATGGCGCGTTTGATGAGTACGGCCTGGCAGCAAAAACGCACTACATGCTGCCAGAAGAAAAAGTGTCGCTGACGGACAAGCTGGGACAACGCCTGAAACTCGTTTTGCCTAAAATCACCCGGGCATCCTTATTACGTTCGCTTAACGTGCGCCGCTATGGCGCACAATCAAGCAAACTGCTGCTTCCCGCCATTGTCGCCAATGCGCGTCAGACCTATGAAGCGGATGTGTTCCTGGTGCACTTCGGCTATGCCGGTGCGCTGGCAAATAAACTCCGCGAACTGGGTATTCTGAAGGGCAAACAGGCCACCGTTTTCCACGGCGCGGATATTTCGCGTCGTCACATTCTTGACGAGCACAAGCAGGATTACCGCAACCTGTTTCAGCAGAGCGAGCTGATGCTACCGATCAGCCATCTGTGGCAAAACAAGTTAATCGAAATGGGCTGCCCGCCCGAAAAGATTCACGTGACCCGTATGGGCATCGAGCCAGAGAAATTCAACTTCCAGCCGCGCGACGGTTTTCACACGCCGCTGCGTATCGTGTCTGTCGCCCGCCTGACTGAGAAGAAAGGCCTGGATGTCGCGGTCAAAGCCAGCGCCATGCTTAAGCAGCGCGGCGGTCAGTTCCAGTACACGATTATTGGTAACGGCGATCAGGACAAGATGATGCGTGACTTCATTGCGAACGAATCGATGCAGGATTGCGTCACCATGCCAGGTTTTAAACCGCAGGAGGAGATTCGTAAGGCGCTGAGTGATGCCGATATCTTCCTGCTGCCGTCAAAAACCGCCGCCGATGGCGACATGGAAGGTATTCCTGTCGCGCTGATGGAGGCGATGGCGGTTGGGCTGCCGGTGGTCTCCACCTTCCACAGCGGTATTCCTGAACTTATCGAAAACAACGTTTCCGGCTGGCTGGTCAAAGAAGATGACGCTGACGCGCTGGCCGACACCTTACTGAAACTGTCCCAGGGCGAGGTAGACGTTGCCCCCGTTGTTGCGGCCGCCAGACAGAAAGTGGAAACCGAGTTTAATCAGCATATCGCCTACCGCGAGCTGGCACAGATTCTGGAGCAAATGGTTTGAGTGGAATAAAGTCACAGGCGATTTGGTTGTTTGGCAGCACCTGTTTTTCAGCCGTACTGCAGGTCGCGCAACTGAGTTTTCTCGCCCGTAAACTCGAAACCCATGAACTGGGGCTGCTGGCCATCATCAACGCCATTCTGGCGGTGGCGGGTGTCCTGCAGGACATGGGAATGAGCAGCTATCTGGTACACCGCCAGGACATCACGCGCCGCGAGCAGAGCACGATCTATTGGGTTAACGTCGGTATTAGTTTCTGTACCGGCCTGGTTATGCTGGGCATTGCTTTCCCGGTTGCCTGGTTCTATCACCTTCCGGCGTTAACCGGACTGATTATGCTGACCAGTCTCAACTTCCTGGTGCTCGGTCATCTGTCTCAGTATCAGGCGCACTATATCAAAACCAAACGCATGGTTTCGCTGGCGAAAATTGAGATGGGCACGAAGCTGTTCGCCTTTCTGTGTGTTGTCGCCATGCTGGAGTTTACGTCGCTCACCGTCGCGGCAGCGATTCTGGGCCTGTTTATCAATGCGTTCACCCGTATTTTGTGCATGATTGCGCTTGGAGAGAAGTCCTGGCGGCCTACGCTGGAGTTCGACAAACAGACCTTTTTTAACGCGGTACGCTACGGAATTTACCAGCTCGGTTCGCAGACGATTAACCAGTTACGCACCCAGGCCGATGCGCTGGTGGTGGGGAAAGTGATGGGCGCTGACATGCTCGGTGTTTACTCACTGGCGAAAGAGCTGGTGCTGCAACCGCTCAAGCTGGTGTCGCCCGTGATTAACCGCCTGGCGCTGCCGCGCTTTGCCGAGAAGCAGCACGATCCAGAGCAGTTGAAGAAACTGTTCCTCAAGGGCACGCTGGTGATTATGTTGTTCAGCAGCGCGATGTATCTGGCTATTGGTATTTTGTCACCCGTCATTGTTCGCGTGCTGTATGGTGCCTCACATGAGCAGGTTTACCATCTCATTCCGTTGATGCTGCTGTTTGGCATGCTGCGCCCGATGGGCGGTCTGACTGGTGCTATTTCCCAGGCTAATGGTCGCACCAACGTGGAGTTCTACTGGAACATCGTCGCGAGTCTGGTGGTGGTGGCGGTGCTGGCCACGACCTTTATCTGGCCGAACGTCCTCTATGTCGCGCTGACGCTGTCGATTTCGCAGGTGTTAATTTCCGCCCTGGCGCATCCGTTCTTTATTAAACCGGTCATTGGCATTCGTTTTATACCCTATGCCCGACAGTGGGTGTCGGTCTCCGTGCTGTTTGCGGGACTGATGCTGCTGGTCAATCACTTCAACCTTTTCGTGATGCCGGAATGGTTTGAACAGTGGCTGTAAGTGTCATTATCACGGGCGACTTTGGGTCGCCTGTGTCGTTTTATGGCTGGCCTTAAAAAGGGCAAAGGGCGTTGCATTCAGACCGCCAGAGACTCGCTTGTCTGCGGGATTGCGCTTTATTTCCAAACGGCGAAAACCCAGGGAAAATCCCGAATTTGTAAGATTTCACAGCGAGTTAGTGTGGGCTTTTCAGATAAAGATTATACTTCCTTTTCCGGTCCATCCGGCATAATTGACGCATGTCTTCACTTCATTAGATGGAATAAATATGACCAAGCTTAAAGCAGTAATCCCGGTTGCGGGTCTCGGCATGCATATGCTTCCGGCGACCAAAGCCATTCCGAAAGAGATGCTGCCTGTTGTGGACAAGCCAATGATTCAATACATCGTTGACGAGTGCGTAGCTGCAGGTATTAAAGAGATTGTGCTGGTCACCCATGCGTCCAAAAATGCGGTGGAAAACCACTTCGATACAACGTACGAACTTGAAGCGTTGCTTGAAGCGCGCGTGAAGCGTCAGCTGTTGAGTGAAGTACAGTCAATTTGTCCGCCAGGCGTGACCATCATGAACGTACGCCAGGCGCAGCCACTGGGCCTGGGGCACTCCATCCTTTGTGCCCGCCCGATGATCGGCGATAACCCGTTCGTTGTCGTCCTGCCTGATGTCCTGCTGGACGATTCTACCGCTGACCATTTACGTTATAATCTGGCGGCCATGGTGGCGCGTTTTGAAGAGACCGGTCATAGCCAGGTTCTGGCGAAGCATCTGACCGATTATGACCTGTCAGAATACTCTGTGATCACGACGGAACAACCGCTGGAAAACCCGGGCGACGTCAGCACCATCAGTAACTTCGTTGAGAAACCAGAGCATCCGGCTGAGTTAAACTCAGACCTGGCGGCGGTAGGGCGCTACGTCCTCTCTGCCGATATCTGGCCAGAACTGGAACGTACCGAACCGGGCGCATGGGGACGTATTCAGTTAACGGATGCGATTGCCAGCCTGAGCAAGAAAAAAACGGTCGATGTGTCCCTGATGACCGGGCACAGCTTTGACTGTGGACGCAAGTTGGGTTACATGCAGGCATTTGTCTCGTACGGTTTACGAAACAATGCGCAGGGCCGTGATTTCCGCGAAGCGATCAAGCATATTCTGGCGAAGTAATCACTGTATAATTCGCCGCGGTTAACGCGGCAGAAAGGGAGAAGTTGAGATGGCAATTTTGGTTACAGGCGGCGCGGGTTACATCGGCTCTCATACCGTACTGGCGCTGCTGGAGCGCGGTGACGACGTCGTCGTCCTGGATAATCTGTGCAATGCCTCGCGTGAGGCGATTAACCGTGTTGAGAAACTCGCCGGCAAGAAAGCCACCTTTATTGAAGGTGATGTCCTTGACCGCGCCTGCCTGCGCGACCTGTTTGCCTCTCACCGTATTTCTGCCGTGATTCACTTCGCCGCACTTAAAGCGGTGGGTGAATCCACGCGTATGCCGCTGGAATATTACGAAAATAACGTTGCCGGTACCGTTGTTCTGCTGGAAGAAATGCGTAACGCCGGCGTCTGGAACTTCATTTTCAGTTCCTCTGCCACCGTTTACGGCGCTAACGCGCCGGTACCTTACGTTGAAACTACCCCGATTGGGGGGACGACCAGCCCGTACGGCACCTCCAAGCTGATGGTCGAATTCATTATCCGTGATTTTGCCAAAGCCGAGCCGAAGTTCAAAACCATTGCGCTTCGCTACTTCAATCCGGTTGGCGCGCATGAATCGGGTGAGATCGGTGAAGATCCATCAGGCATTCCAAACAACCTGCTGCCCTATATTGCTCAGGTCGCTATCGGTCGTCTGGATAAGCTCGGTGTGTTTGGCGGTGACTATGATACGCCAGACGGCACCTGCCTGCGTGACTACATTCATGTCGTTGACCTGGCGGAAGGCCACCTTAAAGCGCTGGATCATCTGGACAAAATTGAAGGTTATAAAGCCTACAACCTGGGTGGTGGCAAAGGCTTCTCCGTACTGGAGATGATCAAAGCCTTTGAAAAAGCCTCGGGCAAACCGATTCCGTATGAAATCAAACCACGTCGCGATGGCGATCTGCCGGCGTTCTGGGCGGATGCGTCGCTGGCGAACCGTGAACTGGACTGGCGTGTGACACGGGGGATTGACGCGATGATGCGCGATACGTGGAACTGGCAGTCGAAGAATCCGGAAGGGTTTCGTTAATATTACTCATTAGCATTTGTAAAATCCCATATCGTTCGATGCTAACAAGCAGCCGCACGTATGGGATGTTCCTGTATTGTCTTTAAACCGTTCACATCATTGTAAGCACTCACCTGTTAAAAAATGGACTTAGTTATTTTTTGTCCATAAATCAAAAATCTAGGGCGCTTTCAACCCATCCCGCTTGCCACAGAAAACAAAATCTGTTGATTAAATGGTCAGATTTCAGATGCCAAATCTTGTGTGATCAGAAAATTGTCAAAAAGTGGCGCTTTAAACCTTGTCTCAAAGCCAGGATAGTACGAGAATCGTAAGGTTTTTTATCGATTCAGCCAGGTTCTCGAAAATAATAACCGGGCAAGACAACGCCATTTTGTAATGCAGTCTATGCTTAACGATGGCTAAAACTATGTTCACGCAAGTGGTAGCGATAGCCAGGGGCGGTAGCGTGGTTAAAATATGACAACTCAGCAGTGGTGCATACATGCAAGAGATCGTTTGTGTTTTTCTAAGTGCATTCGCGTTGCTATTCATTGCGCGCAAGGTCGCTCGCAAAGTCGGACTGGTCGATAAGCCTAACGACAGAAAGCAGCATAAAGGACACATTCCCTTAGTTGGCGGCGTTTCGGTCTACTTATCACTATGGATTTTATACATCATGCAGCCAGGTTGGCTGCCTGATTTCACCATCTACATGTTCTGTGCCACGGTACTGCTGGTCGTCGGCGTCCTTGATGACCGCTTTGATCTTCCGGTAATGCCACGCATCATGATTCAGGCATTGATGGCTTGTATCATGATGTGGAATGGTTATTACTTGTATTCATTAGGAAATGTGCTTTTCGGCTTTCAGTTAGTATTGGGTATTTTTGGTTATGCGGTGACGCTTTTTGCTGTCATCGGCGCGGTAAACGCATTCAATATGGTAGATGGTATAGATGGACTATTAGGAGCTTTGTCGTGCGTCACATTTGGTGCCTTAGGAATCGTGTTTGAAATCGGCGGAAACACGCCTCTTGCCCTATGGTGTACATGCTTGATGGCGGCATGTTTACCATACATATTACTCAATCTGGGCATTCCTTGGGGCAATAAATTTAAGGTCTTTATGGGTGATGCAGGAAGTACCTTAATAGGTTTTACAGTAATTTGGCTATTAATGTTGGCGACACAAGGCACAGAAGCCGTGATTCGTCCAGTGACTGCGTTATGGCTAATCGCCGTTCCGCTCATGGATATGGCACGTGTTATGGCTGCTCGTCTCCGTCGAGGCTATAGCCCTTTCAAACCCGATCGGGAACATTTGCATCATCTGCTCATGAGGGCAGGATTGACTGGACGCGGGACACTTGTCGTTATGGTCATATTCGCAGCTATACTGGCAGCAGCAGGCGTTGCATTTGATTCTTTGGGCGTAAGCGACAGCTGGCAATTGCTGCTTTTTATTGCTGCATTCCTTTCATTTAATGGAATAATATACCGTTCAGCGCGATTTCATAGAGTTAATCAAATTAGTTTAGCTAAACAAAATGATACGAATGCATTGGCTGATAAATTTTAAAATCTAATGATGTGAAATTTATATAGTTCGGAAAACTTTATTAGATGTAATTTTCTCCTAACATAACTTTCATGAAATTTAGAAATGGATAGTCATTATCTTTTCTGAATGTTTAAAAGAATAAATTCTGGATAGCGATTGTGAATATTCTAGTTACTGGTGGTGCCGGTTTTATTGGATCTGCGGTAGTTCGACACATTATTGAACATACGCAAGACAGCGTAGTTAATGTTGATAAACTAACCTATGCAGGTAATCTTGAGTCTCTTAAAGATGTTGGCAAGCATCAACGCTATAATTTTGAACATGCTGATATATGCAATGCCGATCAAATGGATACTATCCTTAAACGTTACCAACCAGATGCAATTATGCACTTAGCAGCAGAAAGTCATGTTGATCGTTCAATTACCGGCCCCGCAGCCTTTATAGAAACGAATATTGTGGGGACTTATACAATTCTTGATGCTGCCAGAAAATACTGGATGCAACTGGATGAATCCCGTAAGGCTAATTTCCGCTTTCACCATATCTCTACGGATGAAGTCTACGGAGACCTACCACATCCAGATGAGGTGCAAGATATTTCAACTTTGCCCCTTTTTACCGAACATTCTGCATATGCACCGAGCAGTCCTTATTCTGCTTCAAAAGCATCCAGCGATCATTTAGTCAGAGCCTGGTCACGGACATATGGTTTACCTGTGATTGTGACAAACTGCTCAAATAACTATGGCCCGTACCATTTTCCAGAGAAACTTATTCCTCTGGTGATTTTAAATGCACTTGAGGGCAAACCTTTGCCCGTTTATGGGAAAGGCGATCAGATTCGTGACTGGTTATATGTGGAGGATCATGCACGAGCACTTTTAACCGTCGTTAAAACGGGTAAAATTGGCGAAACTTATAATATCGGTGGGCACAATGAGAAGAAAAATATAGATGTTGTGCATACTATATGTGATTTATTGGACGAAATCGTACCTAAAAAAACATCATATCGTGAACAAATAATTTATGTCAAAGATCGACCTGGTCACGATCGCCGCTACGCAATCGATTCAGGGAAAATAGCCCGTGAATTAGGTTGGAAGCCATTAGAAACCTTTGAAAGCGGTATACGTAAAACGGTGAAGTGGTATCTGGCAAATACGCAATGGGTTGATAATATTAAAAGCGGTGCCTACAAAACTTGGATTTTAGAGAATTATGGAGACCGCCAGTAATGAATATCCTGTTGTTTGGGAAATCGGGGCAGGTTGGCTGGGAACTTCAGCGCGCTCTGGCACCTTTAGGCAATGTAATAGCATTGGACAGACACAGCAAAAATTATTGTGGTGATTTAAGTCAGCCAGATGAAATAGCAAAGACAATTCAGCAAATCCAGCCCGAGATTATTGTGAATGCAGCTGCATATACTGCTGTTGACAAAGCAGAGTCTGAATCCAGTCTGGCATATCTAATCAATGCTCATTGCGTTGAGACAATTGCTAAAGAAGCGAAAAAAATAAATGCCTGGGTTGTTCATTATTCAACTGACTATGTATTCTCAGGTGAAGGTGATTGTGCCTGGACCGAGACTGATTTGACCAGTCCAGTAAACACCTATGGTGCCAGTAAGCTTGCTGGTGAACATGCACTAGCTGCATATTGCCAGAAGTTTTTGATCTTACGTACAAGTTGGGTCTATGCGGCAAATGGTAACAATTTTGCTAAAACGATGCTGAAGTTAGCCAGTGAGAGAAAAGAGCTTTCTGTTATAAACGATCAGTTTGGCGCCCCCACAGGCTCAGAACTGCTGGCGGACTGCACTGCCCATGCCCTTCAGACGGCATTACGTAAACCTGAAGTCGCAGGCATTTATCATTTGGCTGCAAGTGGTACAACAACCTGGTATGAGTACGCTTCATTTGTTTTTAATGAAGCCCGAAACAAAGGTATCATGCTTTCTCTCGAAAAGTTAAATGCCATCCCAAGCAGCGCCTATCCTACACCGGCTCGTCGCCCCTATAATTCTCGACTCAATAACTCCCATTTCCAACATATATTTGGATTAAATTTACCTGAATGGTACTCAGGTGTTGAGCGTATGTTAAACGAAGTTTTAATGCAGCAAAAAGATAAATAATTAATTTAATGCCTGATATCAGGCATTTTATGCTTAAAGAGATAAAAGAATGGCAAAGCGGAAAGGAATTATTCTGGCGGGCGGTTCAGGAACACGCCTCTATCCAGTCACAATGGCTGTTAGTAAACAGCTTCTGCCTATTTACGACAAACCTATGATCTATTACCCGCTTTCAACACTTATGTTAGCAGGTATAAATGATATTTTGATTATCAGCACATCACAGGACACACCTCGTTTTGAGCAACTTTTAGGCGATGGTAGTCAATGGGGAGTGAACTTGCAATATAAAGTGCAGCCAAGCCCAGATGGTCTTGCCCAGGCTTTCATTCTTGGTGAGGCGTTTATTGGCAATGATAACTGTGCATTAATTTTAGGCGATAATATATTCTACGGGCATGATTTGCCAAAACTCATGGAAACAGCCATCGAGAAAGATGAGGGCGCTACCATTTTTGCTTATCATGTCAATGATCCCGAGCGATACGGTGTTGCTGAATTTAATAAAGATGGCAAAGCAATCAGCCTTGAAGAAAAACCAGCTAAACCGAAAAGCAATTATGCTGTCACCGGACTTTATTTTTACGATAACAGTGTCGTCGAAATGGCGAAAAATCTAAAACCGTCACCTCGTGGTGAGCTTGAAATCACAGATATTAACAGGCTTTACCTTGAGCGGGGGGATCTCTCTGTAGCGATGATGGGAAGAGGTTTCGCGTGGTTAGATACTGGAACGCATCAAAGTTTAATTGAAGCGAGTAATTTTATTCAGACCATTGAAGAACGACAGGGATTAAAAGTATCTTGTCCTGAGGAAATCGCATACCGAAAAGGTTTTATTGATCGTGAACAGGTTGCTAAGCTAGCTAAACCACTCGAAAAAAATCAATACGGTAAATACCTGATGAGAATGATCAGCTCATAACTTACGGTTAATAATCGCTGACTTTATAAGAAAAATCATTCTTTACTAAAATTCAATTCAGAAAGAAAAAATGAATATTATAGATACAGATATTAAAGATGTATTAGTAATTGAACCAAAAGTATTTGGCGATGATCGCGGTTTTTTTTTCGAAAGCTTTAATAAAAAAATTTTTGATGAAGCTGTTGGCTATGAAGTTAACTTCGTACAGGATAATCATTCTAAATCAAAGAAAAATGTTTTACGCGGACTTCACTTTCAAAAATCACCCAAGGCTCAAGGTAAGCTCGTAAGGTGTGTTAGAGGTGAAGTTTATGATGTTGCTGTCGATATAAGGCCAGACTCTGCTTCTTTTGGCAAGTGGTTTGGTATACGATTATCTGCGGAAAACAAAAAACAATTATGGATTCCGGAAGGCTTCGCACATGGGTTTTACACTCTTACAGATGATGTTGAGTTTGTTTATAAGACTACCGATTACTACTCACCAGAGTGCGAAAGATGCATTAAATGGAATGACGTAGATTTAAATATTTCCTGGCCCATCCCTGATAAATTGTTGCCAGAACTTTCTGCTAAGGATGAAAAAGGTACACCTTTCTCATCTAATCTACATAATTTCATTACTGTGTAATTAAATGAGTTTAATCAAAAATAGCATACTCAATCTTTCTGGGTTCATGATACCTACAATTGTGGCCATACCAAGTTTGGGAATCCTGGCACGCGAACTCGGAACAGAACTTTTTGGCATTTTTACGTTGGCATTTGCGATTGTAGGATATGCAAGCATCTTTGATGCAGGATTAACGCGTGCCGTTATAAGAGAAATTTCTTTATTCAGAAATGACCATGAAGAGCAAATTAAAATAATATCTACAGCCTCAGTTTCAGTATTTTTATTGGGTTGTTTAGCAGGCAGTATACTCTATATTCTAATTCCTTTTATACCCGGTTTTTTACAAGTTTCAATATTTCATATTGATGATGTCAAATCTTCATTTAAAGTCCTTGCAATTACAATACCTGTATTTTTATTAAATCAAATATGGCTAGCGTATCTGGAAGGACATGAAAGATTTGCCATCATTAATATGCAACGTGCGCTCAGTAGTTCTTCTATCGCAGCGATACCTGCAATGTTGATGTTAATACAGCATACTTTATATTATGCCATTGTTGGACTGCTAATTGGGCGAGTAATTTCACTTATAATGAGCTTTTATTTTAGTCGCGAAATTATCCTTAGAAGGTTTCAGTTAAGTAAAGAAACTTATTTTCGACTTTTGAAATTTGGTGGTTGGATAACCATAAGTAACATCATCTCACCAGTCATGGTATATTTTGACCGCTTCGTAATTTCTCATCTTTTAGGTGCTAACAAAATAGCTTATTATACTGCGCCTTCAGAAGCTGTCTCCAGACTGTTGAACATTCCTACAGCGTTATCGAGAGCGCTTTTCCCAAAGTTAAGCGCTGGAAACGCTGACGGAAAAAAACTTGAGAAGCTTAGTTATTTGCTAATGGCTGGGTGTTGTTTACCCATAGTCTTTATTGGTATTTTTTTTGCAGAAAAAATCCTTGTTACATGGATGGGATCTGCGTATGCGGGAGAGCCAGCAAAAATATTACAGATTCTATTAATAGGATTTGTATTTAATGCAATGGCTCAAATCCCCTTTTCTAAAATACAGGCTATAGGTAAAGCACATATTACAGCAAGCCTTCATATGGCCGAGTTAATACCTTATCTACTTATGCTTTATTTTCTTACTGTAAACTATGCTTTAACAGGGGCAGCGGTAGCATGGAGTATAAGAGTGATGGTGGATTTTTTTGCTTTATTCTATCTTTCAAGGAAATTGGATGCAGAACGTTGATATTGCAATGGCAACCTATAATGGTGAAAAGTATATAGCAGAACAATTACGCTCTATTCAAAATCAAACTTACCCTTACTGGACCTTATATATCAGTGATGATGCGTCAACTGACAATACGAAAAAGATCATTGAAGAGTTTGCAAGTCAGGATACCAGAATAAAATTAATTAATATTGAAAGGCAAGGTGGCGTAGTTAACAATTTCAATAAAGCTTTACTATGTACAAATGCAGAATTTGTTTTACTTTCAGATCAGGATGATTATTGGCCCGAGCATCGTATCAAAGATTTATTAGATTTTATTATGCAGAAACCTCAAGATAAGGTTGCAATGGTTTTTAGTGACCTTACACTTGTCGACGAAAATCTGAAAGTTATTTCTGAGAGTTTTTATAAATCACGCTCAATTGACCCATTAAAAAATAGCGATTATAAAACTTTAATTTGGCAATGTAGTGTATACGGTTGTTCAGTAATCATGAACAGAAAACTGCTCGATAAATGCTTGCCATTGCCAGAAGGAATTACGATGCATGATAACTGGTTAGCTTTAAACGCAGCAACTGAAAAGGGATTGTTTTTCTATGATCACCAGACTATTTTTTATCGTCAGCATAGCAATAATGTTGTAGGGGGTTCAGGAAAAACATTAACAACCAAGATAAAAAGTCTACCTAACACAATCGATAAAATAATAAAATACAGGAAAAAGATCACAAAGCTCATCGCAGAAACCAAGAAAATCAGAGGTAACGAGTCTCTTGGTTCGGTCGGAAACTCTTGGCTATCAGATGTTTTTTTTGCGTTAAGAAATATTACACCTGAAATTTTATTCGGTAGCAGAAGAGGGTATGCTTTTTTTATGCTCATTGCTTTTGTGGTAACCAGATGATTTATTTTACCTATTTCTTTATAACCCTTTTTATCTCCTTATTTAGACACCAAAAAAGTGAAAGAATAACTTGTCTAATTATTACTCTTTTTGTGTTTTGTTTCTCTTATCCATCCGGGGGTGATTGGATAGGATATTTTTTGAATTATGATTGCATTCAAAATGTTCAGTGTGACGAAAATACACCTAGCTTTGAGCCTGGCTTTAATTTAATAGTTTACATTTTTGGCAATTTAGGTTTTCTGGGTTATAATATAATAATAGTTATATTTAATATTTATTGCCTCGATAAATTTTCTAAACAGTTTGAGAATAAAGCTTTTATATATTTTTCAATGCTGTCTTTCATGTATTGGATGTTATATGTAGAGGCCGTAAGGCAATCGATAGCAATCTCTTTATTATTGTTGGCTATACCATTCCTTTTTAAAAGAAAAATAATAAATTATATACTTCTGGTTTTGTTGGCAAGTACAGTGCATACAACGGCCATAATATGTATACTCTTTATCTTACCAGTGATATCCCCGAGAATATCACACTTAAGTTCAATGTCGACATTAATACTTTCTCTCGCATTCTTGTTTGTACCGTTCATTATTTTAAATATAGCTTTCTCGCTTTTACAACCAGGATCGCTTGCGTACGAAAAATTGAATTTCTATCTGACTTCTGAAGCTTATCGGCCACAGCTTTCAGCTGGCGTAGGTACTCTCTTCGACTTAATCCTTATCGTTCTTGTCTATATTTGCTACAAGGGGCTGAAGCGTAAGAAAGATGAAAATGTTTTACATCATTTGAATTTAGTCTTACCAGGCGTAATTCTCTATATTAGTTTTTCAATAATAATTGGGAAAATGATGCCGGTGATGACAAGAATAGGTTGGTACGGATTACCCTTTATCATTATCTTACTCAATGCGAAAATTTCCGACTCTGTTTATTTTGAGAAAATAAAAAGCACTGCATCTTTTCCCGTTACTAAATTGATGATTTACTTATTTCTCATAGCGCAAGCAGCACGTCCCATGCTTTATGAACATTCGCGTTATGGAATAATTAATCAGGAAACAATATTTCAGGCCGCTAATTACCTAAACGATGATGGGCTTTATATCAGAGCGAAGAAAAAATGTGCAGTTCTGCACACTATGGGTTTGGAGTTTTTATGTTCAATATAATGTATGATAACAGATAAAATATTATACTAAGGCGTATTGATGATTTATATTGATGGAATTATATACTCATTACAAAACTCAGGTGGAATATCTGTATATTTTGATGAGTATTTGAAATTTTTGGATAAAAGTAATGTTAAAAATAAACTGATAATTTATCCAAACAGCAATCCTTATGCAAAAAAATTGCAGGTAAATCGTAAGCCACGACTAAATATTAATATCGAGCGTTATATTGATGTTAGTATATCGCCAGAAAGTAAAAGCGACATTTTTCACTCAAGTTATTACCGGCTTCCCGTTAATAAAGATAATGTAAAAATAATTACCACGGTTCATGATTTTACCTATGAAGTATTCCCCAGGGGGGTCAAAACTAAAATTCATCATTGGCAAAAAAAACGAGCGATACTTAACAGTGATGGGATTATTTGTATTTCTGAATCCACCCGAAAGGATATGTTGAAATATATTCCCGAAGCTAAAAATATACCAACTAAAGTTATATATAATGGTGTAAGCGATTTTGTACCATTAAACACTAAAAGCGATAAAGGTAAATATGTTCTTTTTGTTGGCGCAAGAGAAGGATACAAAAACTTCGTTTCTTGTGTAAAAGCGCTTAAAGATCATAAAGACATAAAATTAATCGTCGTAGGTGGCGGCAGTTTTAATCCTGAAGAACTTATTTTATTGCGCAATACCATACCTGGGCGTTACAGTCATGCAGGGTTTGTAAATGAACAGGAACTTAATGCACTTTACTCAAATGCCTATTGCTTAATTTACCCGTCTTTATATGAAGGATTTGGAATCCCAGTTATAGAAGCGATGCGTTCAGGTTGTCCTGTTATTGCTTCAAATTCTTCCTCAGTAAAAGAAATAGCTACAGGTGCAGCGATTTTACTGGACAATATTACTGAAGTTGATATAAGTCAGGCGTTATATCAGCTCGATGATAAAAGAATACGAGAAAAGTTGGTCACTAACGGACTTACAAACTCTGAAAAATATTCCTGGACAAAAATGGCACAGGAAACATTAAATTTTTATGATGAAATAAGAGATTTAAAATGAAAAAAGCATTAATTACAGGCGTAACGGGTCAGGACGGTTCTTATCTTGCAGATTTTCTTTTGGAAAAGGGATATGAAGTCCATGGAATTATTCGACGCACATCATCGTTCAATACTGAACGGATCGATAATGCTTTAAGTAAAAATCGCAATATGTATCTTCATTATGGTGATTTGACTGATTCATCTAATTTAATAAGACTAATGAAAGATATCAGTCCGGATGAAGTTTATAATCTTGGTGCAATGTCTCACGTTGCGGTATCATTTGAATCACCTGAGTATACTGCTGACGTAGATGCAATTGGTACTCTTCGTTTGCTTGAAGCCATTCGTATTTGTGGTCTTGAGAAAAAAACCAGATTTTATCAGGCCTCAACTTCCGAATTATATGGTCAGGTAAGAGAAATTCCTCAGAAAGAAACTACGCCTTTTCATCCGAGATCACCTTACGCAGTAGCAAAAATGTACGCCTATTGGATCACTGTTAACTATCGTGAGTCTTATGGCATGTATGCTTGCAATGGTATCTTGTTTAATCATGAATCCCCGCGCCGTGGTGAGACCTTTGTTACGCGTAAAATTACGCGAACGCTTGCTAATATTGCACAGGGTCTTGAAAAACAGTTAGAACTAGGCAACATGGACTCGTTACGTGACTGGGGTCATGCCAAAGATTATGTACGTATGCAATGGATGATGTTGCAGCAAAACCAAGCAGATGATTTCGTTATTGCCACGGGTAAACAAATTTCAGTTCGTGAATTTGTCAGAATGTCGGCTCGTGAACTTGGCATTGAATTAACGTTTACTGGCACAGGCGTGGATGAAATCGCTACGGTAACTTCGGTTTCAGGTGACAATGCTCCGCAAGTGAAAGTTGGTGATGTCATTGTAAGAGTTAATCCTCGTTATTTTCGACCTGCGGAAGTTGAAACTCTCCTCGGTGATCCATCTAAAGCAAAAGAGTTACTTGGGTGGGAACCTCTAATTACCGTAGAAGAAATGTGTGCAGAAATGGTGGAACATGATTTAGGTAACGCCAAACAGTTCGCATTATTGAAAAGTCATGGCTTCAATGTTTCAATCTCTGTGGAAAGCTAATTATGACTAAAAAAGTTTTTGTAGCGGGACACCGAGGCATGGTGGGCTCTGCAATTGTTCGCCAACTTTCAAAGCGCAAAGATATTGAAATCATTACTAAAAGTAAAGAAGAGTTGAATCTACTTTCAAAAGATGATGTCGAAAATTTCTTTTGTAAAACTAAGATTGATGAGGTTTATCTTGCTGCTGCAAAGGTAGGGGGGATTCAGGCTAATAATCAGTTCCCCGCGAACTTCATTTATGAAAATATGCTAATTGAATGTAATGTCATTCATGCAGCGCATCTGGCAAATGTCCCAAAACTGCTTTTTTTAGGTTCGAGTTGCATATATCCTAAGTTTGCAGAGCAACCTATTAAAGAATCTGCTCTTCTTACTGGAGTACTTGAATCCACCAATGAGCCCTATGCGATTGCTAAGATAGCGGGCATCAAATTATGTGAATCGTACAACAGACAATTTTCTCGAGATTACCGCAGTGTAATGCCAACAAATTTGTATGGTATAAACGATAATTTTCATTCAGAAAACTCGCATGTTGTACCTGCTCTGATGCGTCGCTTCCATGAGGCGATGCTAAATAATGAGCCTACAGTGACAGTATGGGGAAGCGGTAACCCCATGCGTGAATTTTTATATGTTGATGACATGGCGGAAGCATCTGTCTACGTTATGGAGTTGGATTACGTCAGTTATGCTGCTAATACTATGCCTATGTTATCGCATATAAATGTTGGTACAGGTGTGGACTGTACTATAAGAGAACTGGCAAATACGCTCGCCGAAGTAGTTAGTTATAAAGGCAAAATAATTTTTGATAGTTCAAAGCCTGACGGAACACCGAGAAAATTACTCGATGTACAACGCTTGAAAGATATGGGATGGTCATTTTCAACTGACCTTCATACTGGCCTCAAAGAAACTTATAAGTGGTTTTTAATGAACCAGCATTCTTTTAGGAAGTAAAATGGTAAAGCGATTAAGTAGGGATTTATTCGAAAATATTCTGGCCAATACTCCATTGATATCAATAGACCTGATTCTCGAAAACTCAGATGGGAAGTTTTTATTAGGATACAGGAATAATAAACCTGCGCAGCATCATTGGTTTGTACCTGGCGGGAGAATTTTTAAATCTGAGTCAATTGCTGACGCGTTCAAGCGGATCGTCAGCGATGAATTAAATCTTCATTTAGAAATTGAATGCGCAAGTTTTAAAAGTGTGTATGAGCATTTCTACAACGATTCATATGTAAGTGATAGTGTCTCAACGCATTACATTGTCCTTGCTTATAATATTTCCTACAGATCTGATTTGGAAAGTTTTCCCGTAAACCAGCATTCAAAATTCAAGTGGTTCAGTAAAGAAGAAATTTTAGCTTCTGACTCTGTTCATTTTTATACCAAGAATTATTTTCAATAAAGGCATTGAAATTATGTCAGTTAATTTATTACCTGTTATTATGGCTGGAGGTTCAGGTAGTCGCTTATGGCCATTGTCAAGAACGTTATATCCTAAGCAATTTCTTGCACTTACTTCTGATTCAACAATGCTACAGGAAACGATTAAGCGTGTTGAGCCATTGCCTCATCTTCCGCCTTATATAATATGTAATGAATCACACAGATTTATTGTTGCTGAACAGTTACGCCAGCAGAATGTAAAACACGGAGGGATTTTCCTGGAACCTGTAGGCCGTAATACGGCGCCAGCAATAACTCTCGCTGCGCTACAGGCTGTAAAAGATTTTGGCGATCCCGTTTTGTTAGTGCTCGCTGCCGATCACGTTATCAAGGATGAAAAAGCGTTTTTAGCATCAGTTGAAAATGCTATTCCTTTGGCTGAAGCAGGTAAACTTGTTACTTTCGGTATCGTCCCGACCCATCCTGAAACTGGGTACGGTTATATCAAACAAGGCTCAAAACTCAATGACCACTCTTATAAAGTGGATTCATTTGTTGAAAAGCCCAATTTAGAAACTGCACAAGAATATTTGTCATCGGGTGAGTACTACTGGAATAGTGGGATGTTTTTATTCCGTGCGTCTGTGTTTCTTAATGAAATTCGCAAGTTTCATATAGATATTCTGGAGCGGTGTGAGCAAGCTCTATTAGGACAACACAACGATCTTGATTTTATACGTTTAGATGATAATGCATTTAAAAGTTGTCCTGATGAATCCGTTGATTATGCTGTAATGGAAAAAACACAGGATGCAGCTTTGGTTCCAATGAATGCTGCCTGGAGTGATGTTGGCTCATGGTCTGCTTTATGGGAGATAAATGCTAAAGACGGTAATGAAAACGCTATCAGAGGTGATGTCGTTACTTCCGATACTTACAATAGTTATATATATTCTCAAAACAAATTAGTTGCTACTGTAGGCATTAACAATTTAGTTGTCGTAGAGACAAAAGATGCTGTATTGATTGCACATAAGGATAAAGTACAGGGTGTTAAAGATATTGTACATCAGCTAAAAATTGATTCGCGTTGCGAACATTTGCAACATCGTGAAATATTCAGACCTTGGGGATCACACGATACAATAAGTGAAGGTGCTCGTTTTCACGTAAAAAAATTGACGATTAAGCAGGGGCAGCGTACAGCAACGCAAATACACCATCACCGTGCTGAACACTGGATTGTTGTTTCAGGAACCGCTAAAGTTCATAAAGGTGACCAAAGCTATCTCATTACGGAAAATGAATCTATTTATATTCCGATTGGGGAAGCCCACGCTATTGAAAATCCTGGCATTCTTCCGCTTGAAATTATTGAAGTACGTACCGGAACGTACTTGTCTGAAGATGATGTCATCCGTATTGGTGATGACGGGACAGGATATTAAGAATGAAAGTTTCTATTATAACAGCAACCTATAATAGTGAAAAAACAATTAAAGACACTGTTTTATCATTGCAATCACAAGATTATCCTAACATTGAATTTATTATTATCGATGGTGCTTCAAAAGATAATACATTAGCCGTGGCGCAAGAAAACTGTACACGTATTACCAAAATTATCAGTGAGCCTGATAGAGGCATTTATGACGCTTTAAATAAAGGTATTCTTAATGCTACAGGCGATATTATTGGTTTTTTACATTCAGATGATATTTTTTCTTATCCATCAGCCATTTCTGAAATTGTAAGTAGTTTTACAGATGATGACATAGATGCTGTTTACTCAGACCTTAATTATGTTTCTCAGAAAAATACGGATAAAGTCGTTCGTAAATGGTTGAGCGGCTTCTATGATGTGAAAAAAATTAAGCTTGGCTGGATGCCACCTCATCCAACCTTTTATATGAAAAAGAAAAGGTATGATGAATGGGGCGTTTTTGATTTAACGTATCGGATTTCTGCGGATTATGATTCGCTGTTACGTTATTTGTATGTTCATAAAGCTAATGTATCATATCTTCCTAAAGTTACCATTTCGATGCGGGTCGGCGGCGAAAGCAATCGTTCAATCAAAAACATCTTAAAAAAATCCCGTGAAGATATTGATGTTATAAAGAAAAATGGTTTATTTTGGCCAACTGTTCTGCTGTGTAAAAATATCTCTAAACTTCCTCAATTTATAAAATAAAAATATGAAAAATTTAACCTGTTTCAAAGAATATGATATTCGCGGTAAACTTGGAGATGAGCTTAATAATGAGATTGCCTATAAAATTGGCCGTGCATTCGGTCAGTTCTTAAAACCTAAAACTGTCGTTGTAGGTGGTGATGCCAGGCTTACAAGCGAAGAGCTTAAGCTCTCTCTTGCCAATGGCCTTCAGGATTCAGGTGTTGACGTACTGGATTTAGGTATGGTCGGAACAGAGGAAATTTATTTTGCCACCTTTCATTTAGGTTGTGACGGTGGAATTGAAGTGACTGCCAGTCATAATCCTATTAATTATAATGGAATGAAATTAGTTCGCCATGGTGCTAAACCTATTAGCGGGGACAGTGGTTTAAGAGACATTCAGTACCTGGCTGAATCAGGTCATTTTAGCGCTGTTGAGGATAACGCAAAAGGGACATATTCGAAAGTTACCACACTAAATGAATACGTTTCAAATATCCTGAGTAGTATTAATTTAGAGTATTTAAAACCTCTTAAGCTTGTTATTAACAGTGGTAATGGTGTAGCGGGTCATGTAATTGATGCTATAGAGTGTCAATTTAAAAAGAATAATGTGCCCATTGAAATTATCAAAATTCACCATGTTGCTGACGGCACTTTTCCTAATGGAATCCCTAATCCGCTTTTGCCAGAATGTCGTGAAGATACACAAAAAGCGGTATTACAGCATGGTGCCGACTTTGGAATAGCTTTTGATGGCGATTTTGACCGTTGCTTTTTCTTTGATGAAAAAGGACAGTTTATTGAAGGTTATTACATCGTTGGGCTTCTTGCTGAGGCTTTCTTAAAGAAACATCCTGGTGAAAAAGTCATCTACGATCCTCGACTCACATGGAACACTCTTGACATAGTGACTTCTAATGGAGGAGAAGCAATCATGTCTAAAACAGGACATGCCTTTATTAAAGAACGCATGCGTAAAGAAGATGCAGTATATGGCGGTGAAATGAGTGCGCATCATTATTTCCGCGATTTTGCTTATTGTGATAGTGGAATGATCCCATGGTTACTTATTGCTGAGCTGGTTAGTCTAAAAGGCATGTCTTTAGGCGATTTGGTTTCAGAAAGAATTGCCGCTTATCCTTCTTCTGGGGAAATTAACAGCAAGTTAACTGATCCAGATGCATCAATTAAAAGGGTGCTTGAGCACTATGAGGATCTCGCAGAGACTAAAGACTTTACTGACGGCATCAGTCTTGATTTTGGCTCCTGGCGCTTTAATTTAAGAAGATCGAACACCGAACCTGTAGTTCGTTTGAACGTCGAATCGCGAGGTGACATACAGCTGATGCAAGCCAAAACCTCAGAAGTACTAAGCCTGTTAGCCTGAGCCAGTTAATCTTGAAGCTACAAGTGATGTTGCCTCAATGCGGTTTTTATCGACAGTCATCCAAGCCCATGATTTAGCGATATATGCTGAAACCATCAATTTCTTCCCTCATCTCATTATCATGAGATAACATGTCAGGACATTAATTGCAGTCGTGTACTGCTGATTTCACTTTAAGACAGGAGTAGATATGTCTAAGCAACAAATCGGTGTTGTAGGTATGGCAGTGATGGGCCGAAATTTGGCACTTAATATTGAGAGCCGCGGTTACACTGTTTCTGTCTTCAACCGGTCACGTGAAAAGACAGATGAAGTGATTGCTGAGAACCCCGGGAAGAAGCTGGCCCCGTTCTACACTGTTAAAGAATTTGTCGATTCACTGGAAAAACCACGTCGTATCCTCTTAATGGTGCAGGCGGGTGAAGCAACTGATAAGACTATTGCCTCTTTAACACCTCATCTTGATAAAGGCGATATCCTCATTGACGGTGGTAACACTTTCTATAAAGACACTATACGTCGTAATAAAGAGCTATCTGATCAGGGCTTTAACTTTATCGGCACCGGTGTTTCGGGTGGCGAAGAAGGGGCCTTAAAAGGTCCATCAATTATGCCTGGTGGTCAGAAAGAAGCGTATGAGCTGGTTGCGCCTATTCTTGATAAAATTGCTGCTCGAGCAGAAGATGGTGAGGCTTGCGTCTCATATATTGGCCCAGACGGTGCGGGCCACTATGTTAAAATGGTCCATAACGGTATTGAATATGGCGATATGCAGCTCATCGCAGAAGCTTACGCGCTGCTGAAAGGTGCTCTGGGTCTGAATAATGAAGAGCTGGCGAAGAGGTTTACCGAGTGGAATAACGGCGAACTGAGCAGCTACTTGATTGATATCACTAAAGATATTTTCACTAAAAAAGATGAAGACGGTCATTATCTCATCGATGTTATTCTTGATGAAGCAGCAAATAAAGGCACTGGTAAATGGACCAGCCAGAGTTCACTGGATTTGGGTGAGCCTCTGTCACTGATCACCGAATCTGTTTTTGCTCGCTACCTTTCATCGCTTAAATCGCAACGCGTTGCTGCCTCTAAAGTATTAAGTGGACCACAGGCTAAGGCCTTCGCTGGCGATCAAGCAGAGTTTGTGGAAAAAGTACGCCGTGCGCTCTATCTTGGCAAAATAGTATCTTATGCTCAGGGCTTCTCTCAGTTGCGTGCCGCATCAGATGAGAATAACTGGGATCTGCACTACGGTGAGATCGCTAAGATTTTCCGTGCGGGTTGTATCATTCGTGCCCAGTTTCTTCAGAAAATTACTGATGCGTATGCTGAAGACGCAGGTATTGCCAATCTCCTTCTGGCACCATACTTTAAAGATATTGCTGATCAATATCAGCAGGCGCTACGTGATGTTGTAGCCTATGCTGTTCAGAATGGCATCCCAACGCCAACCTTCTCAGCGGCGATTGCCTACTATGACAGCTATCGCTCAGAAGTATTGCCAGCTAATTTAATTCAGGCACAACGCGACTACTTTGGCGCTCATACTTATAAGCGTATCGATAAAGAAGGCGTGTTCCATACGGAATGGCTGGATTAATTATTAATAAAACCTCCCAACTGGGAGGTTTATTTTTGGTTTCGTGCCTTTTTAACAAGGCAATTAGAAATAATTTTTCCTGAGTTGACTGTTTATGAATGAAAAGTTTTCTACAAGAGGGGAGCAGCCAAACGTCCCTAAAAATAGTGTTAGTTCGAAAGATGAACTTGACTTAATGGATGTTTTTTTTCAATTATGGCAAGGTAAAAAATTTATTATTTTGGGGATGGTAATTGCACTTATCATAGCGGCAATTTACGTTAGCGTAGTTAAAGAAAAATGGACATCCCAGGCTACGGTAACCTTACCTGCCGCAGGTCAAGTTGCTAATTATAATGCAGCTCTTGCCATTGTATACGCTGATACTCCTCAGGATAAACCTTCGTTAAGTGGATTACAAAATCAATTATTTGGCCGTTTTAGCGCATCGTTAAGTGCATTATCAGGTGCATTGGCTAATCTGGAAGAGCCACTGACGCTGCGGATTGATTCTATAAAAGGTCGGGATGATGCGCTTAATGTCTCTTTTGTCGGTCATACAGCTAAAGAAGCGCAGTCGCAACTTTCAAAGTATATTGATAAAATAAATGCCGATGTTGTAAAAGATTACGGCGATGATATTAAACGTAACTTGAGCGTTAAAACAAGAGAATTGACAAATACACTTGACACCTACACTCAGGTTGCAATCAATCAAAAAGAGCACCGACTGGATGTCATTAAACAGGCTCTTAAAGTCGCTCAGGCATCTAATGTCGATAAATTGCAAGTCAAACAAGCTGATTTTCTTTCTGACGATACTTTGTATTTACTGGGTACTGATGCGCTTAATGCTATGGTAGCAAATGAAAACTCTAAACCTCTTGATTATGGCAAGGAGTATTATGAGGCACAGCGCGCTTTATTGGCTGTCACGCACCTTAAGATTGAGGTCGAGAACCTTCAGTCCTACAGATATATTTCTGAAGCTGACTTACCTTTCAGACGTGATAGCCCTAAAAAAGCCCTGATATTATTTCTTTCTCTTATTGGTGGCGCAATTTTAGGCGGTTTATTCGTTCTTACACGTAATGCTTTAATCAGTTATAAGAATAATTAACGTAGGAAGACCACTGGTTTTAAGCACGTTAATCCATATATTGTATTCATCAAAAAGCTCATTTAATAATGAGCTTTTTTCATTCTCATGCAAGGAAAGGAAGTGATTATTTTATTGATCCTATGATTGCAGAATCATCACGGCCTCCAATGAGGTCACAGCCTGTAGCGCTGAATTTATCATACCAACAACTCCCCACTCCTCACCGCCTTATCGCCCGCCAGCCTTAACACCAGCATGCCTGCCGTCGCAAATCTGGCCCAGTGCCGCGCGTATAGCACGCCTCCAAATTCTGCGACCAAGGGCGTGATGTGGTCGGTGACAGGATCAACAATCTCCGCAACCACTTCTCCTGGACGGATTCGCGCGCCTAGCGGTTTGCGATACAGGATCAGGCCCGATACCGGTGAGTGAACATATTCACAACCCGCCAGCGGCGTCGGGGGATTTTTAAGCGGCGGCATTAAAGCCGACGTGCCTTCAGTGTGTCGCTGCTTGATAATATTGCCTTCTTCTGCGGCCTGCGCCACACCAGGCGCACCCAGTCCGGTGCCGCTCTCATCCACACCGACCACATCCTCACCGCCGCTCACCACCGACACCAGCTCATCACCGCCAATCACCGGCGCAGCGACTTCAACAGACACGGACGTATCGGCCGCAGAGATATAGCCGGATTCCTGCAACGCGTTAATGATCGCATCTGCGTCCTGCTCAGCCTGTTCAGGCGAGACATCACGTACGCCACGTAGCTCCAGCGTTACCGGCAGCAGGCCGCGCGGCATCGGGAATGTTTCACCAAATTTTTCAGCCAGCGTCAGCCAGGGTTCACAACAGGCTTCGTCGAAGGGCTCACCCCCCGATATCTGTGCCAGTAGCTGCACTTCACTGCCCAGCCAGCGTGCTAAGGGTTCGATATCCGGCCATGCATGTGGCGTGGTGTAAAGGTGTGGAACCGCCTCCCAGTCACAATGCAAATCAATCATCAGATCGGCCTGACTGGCCATGCGCATCAGCGTATAACGCTGGGCTTCCAGTTCAGTTTTGGCGATTGTGTCACGGTAGTAACGGTCAATCGCATCACGAATCAGCTGCCGGTTCTGACTCTCATTCTGGGTCAGCGTCTCGGCCAGTTCCCCCGCCAGAAGCGCCCCCAGAGACGGGAATTTGCGGTTAAAATCCTGGCCGGACTGTGCGTGGAAGCGTCCCAGATGTGTACCGTGCCAGTGTTGGCTCAGGGCCAGCGGATTGGATACCGGTATCAGGGAGAAAAAAGCTTTGAGTCGTCCGGCAGATTCCAGCGCCTGTAAACGCTGCTTAAGATACCAGGCCACCGCCATCCCCGGGATCTCGTCGCCATGTAAGGAAGCCTGAATATAGACCTGGCGACTGTGATCATCGCCAAAATGAAAACTGATAATTTCACGCTGGGTGCCGAGAGAGGCGCTTAACAAAGGGTGATGTTGTTGGTACATACCGTGTTAATGTCCTTTTGTCGGTTCAGGGGCGGACAAATGCCGCCCATAAAGTCATTGAGTATAGTCATGCAGGCGGAGGAGGGGGAAAAAGCCTGCACTGACGTTACGGTTGAATGGAAATATCCGTGGCAAAATATTTCTTTTGCAGTTTGTCAAAGGTGCCATTTTTCTTAATGGCAGCGAAGGCATCATCCAGCGCAGTTTTCAGTTCGGTATCGCCTTTACGCAGGCCAATCGCCGTGCCCGGCCCGATGATCGGGTCTTTCACAATCGGCCCGGCCAGTTCAAACGCGCTGCCCTGAGGTTGTTTGAGAAAACCGTTTGCCGCCTGAGCCGCATCGGTAAAGACCGCATCAAGGCGCCCGGCCACCAGATCACTTTCAACCTGCGCCTGATCGCCATAGGGCACGACCGTCACGCCAAAAGGTTGCCATTTTGCCCGGGCATAACGCTCCTGCACAGTGCCTTGTTCTACGCCTACGGTTTTGCCTTTCAGCGATTCCGGGGTGGGCAACAGGCCCGACCCCTTACGCGCGATAAGCTGGGTGTGCGTATCGTACAGCGGCACGGTAAAGTCGATTTGCTTCAGTCGCTCTTCGGTGATGCCCATATCAGACAGAATGGCGTCGAATTTACGCGCTTTAAGCGCCGGAATCATCCCGTCGAACTGGCTCTCCACCCAGACACATTTGGCCTGCATCTGCGCGCACAGCGCGTTACCTAAATCGATATCAAAGCCGACCAGCTTCCCCTGCGGCGTTTTGGATTCAAAAGGGGGATAGGTGGGATCAACAGCGAAGCGAACCTGCTCAATTTTCGCCTGGGCGCCAAACGCGCAGCCAGCCAGGAGGGCCAGCGCTAACGCTTTGTGTAAACGGGTTTTCAGAGAAGTGATTGCCATCGTTTTCGGTCTTCTGTTGTCGTAATAGTGTATTACGCAGAGTACCTTTCACCCGGGATGATGGCAATTAGAGGATGATTTTCACGATGTTAGCCTGGCAAAGGCCACGGTAATCCTGGGTATTCAGTACGACAGACTGGTCGAGTACGCCGGCGTTAAAGGCAATCTCGTCATAGCGCTCAAACAGCAGCGGGTCGACCACCACAGTTAAATCAGGATGAAAGCTGAACGGGGGAATCGCACCAAATACGCAGCCGGTTAGTACATCGACCTCTGCGGGCGAGGCAAGGGATGCCCGGCGTCCGCCTACGGCTGAGGCGACTTTACTGAGATCGGCCTGCTGATCCGCAGGCAGTACCGCCAGGACATGTTGTTTGACGCCATTGCCTTTCACATGACACACCAGCGCCTTTGCGCCCTGTCCGACTGCCGTGCCGCGAATTTTGGCAACGGCTTCACATTTGCCGGTTGCCTCATGCTGCATCAGGCGGTAACGCGCACGATGCTGGTCGAGCAGAGCAATGAGTTTTTCATGCGTAGTCACGGTAAAATCCTTACAGGTCAAATGGACGGGAAAGGCTGCTCAGCAAACCGTCGAGCAGCCGTAACGCAGTCTGTCACTTATGACGGGCGCGCAGGTTATTGATGATGGTGCTGAGATCCAGATCCTGATCCTGCAGCAGTACCAGCAGGTGATAGATCAGATCGGAGGCTTCGTTCGTCAGTTCCTCACGATCGTTCACCGTGGCAGCCAGCGCGGTTTCCACGCCTTCTTCACCGACCTTCTGCGCAATCCGTTTGGTGCCGCTGGCATAGAGTCTGGCGGTGTAAGAGCTTTCCGGGTCGGCCTGCTTACGGGACGCCAGCAGTTGTTCCAACTGATAGAGGAACGTCCAGTCAGGCGCAGCAGGGGTGAAGCAACTGGAGGTGCCCAGATGGCAGGTGGGGCCAATCGGATTTGCCAGCACCAGCAACGTGTCGTTGTCGCAGTCAGGTGTGATGCTCACGACCTGTAGAAAGTGTCCTGAGGTCTCGCCTTTGGTCCACAGACGGCTTTTGGTGCGTGAAAAGAACGTCACGTTGCCGTCCTGCAGCGTTTTTTCCAGCGCCGCCTGATTCATATAACCGTGCATCAGAACTTCACCAGAAACAGAGTGCTGGACGATGACCGGCATCATGCCTTGGGTTTTTTCCCAGTCTAACCGGGCCAGTTGTTGTTCAGTTAACACGCACGAATCTCCACACCGTTGTCGATCAGAAAGCGTTTCAGCTCGCCGATATTAATAATTTGTTTGTGAAAAACCGACGCCGCCAGCGCGCCATCGACATTGGCCTGCTCAAAGGCTTCAAGGAAGTGAGTCATGGTACCCGCACCGCCAGAGGCGATCAGCGGTACCTTGCAGACATCACGTACCTTCTTCAACTGCACCAGGTCATAACCGTTGCGCACGCCGTCCTGGTTCATCATGTTGAGGACAATCTCGCCTGCGCCCCGTTTCTGCACTTCCTGCACCCAGTCCAGCGTTTCCCACTGGGTCACGCGGGTGCGGGATTCGTCGCCGGTATACTGATTAACATGGTACTTCCCGCTGGCGTCATCAAACCAGGTATCAATACCGACCACGATGCACTGGACGCCAAAGCGGTCGGCCAGGCGGGTGATCAATGAAGGATCGGCCAGCGCAGGGGAGTTAATGGAAATTTTGTCCGCACCAAACTCCAGAATCCGCGCGGCATCTTCCGGGGTTTTGATGCCGCCTGCCACGCAGAAAGGAATGTCGATGACTTCGGCAACGCGCGCAACCCAGCTTTTATCCACTACGCGGTCGTCCGATGAAGCGGTGATATCGTAAAACACCAGCTCGTCCGCACCTTCTTGCGCATAGCGCTGCGCCAGCGGCACGATGTCGCCAATAATTTCGTGGTTACGAAACTGAACGCCTTTTACCACCTGACCGTCACGCACATCGAGACAAGGAATTATCCGTTTTGCCAGCATGCTATGGCCTCCGAAACTGTAAATTTGCCTTCCAGTAGCGCACGTCCGACGATCACGCCCTGAACACCGCTGCCGCGAAGGGCGGCAACGTCATTGAGTTCACCAATACCGCCTGAGGACTGAAACGCAATCTGCGGAAAGCGTGCGGTCACTTCTTTATACAGATCCACGTTCGACCCGCTGAGCGTACCATCACGGGAAATGTCGGTGCACAGAACATGCTTCAGCCCGACCGGCTGAAACTGTTCAATGACCTCTTCGAGCGTAACGCCCGCAGCTTCCTGCCAGCCGCTAATCGCCACCTCTTTGCGGTTGGTCGCATCAATACGGACGTCCAGCGCCAGCACAATCGCGTCCGGGCCAAACTCGGTAAACCAGGCTTTCACTTCCTCGGGCTGTTTGACGGCGGTCGACCCTACCACCACACGGCTGGCACCCGCGTCCAGTAACGCTTTAACGTCTTCCCGACTGCGAATGCCGCCGCCAACCTGGACCACCGCATCCACGCCGTTAAGCAGGCTTTTCAGTAAGGTAATCTGGCGTTTCGCCGGATCTTTAGCACCGGTTAAATCCACAAGGTGCAGTACCGTTGCGCCCTGGCGTGCGTAATCCTGTAAGCGGGGTAAGGGATCGCTGCCGTAATCGCGCTGACGGGCATAATCACCCTGATGCAGGCGCACAACCTTGCCATCAATTAAATCTAATGCGGGGATAATCATTACATCTCCAGGAAGTTTTTCAGCAACTGCGCGCCGACTTTGCCAGAGCGTTCCGGGTGGAACTGCACGCCAAAGAAGTTATCTTTCTGTACCGCGGCCGTGAACGCCTGACCATAGTGACACTGCGCAATGGTGCTGGCATTTACGGGCATCGCAAAGCTGTGTACGAAGTAGAAGTAGCTGCCTTCATCAATGCCGCGGAACAGATGATTACCGGCCTGAGCGGTGATCTGGTTCCAGCCCATGTGCGGTAACGGTAACCCCTGCGTGTCCATCAGTGACACGGGCTGATCGATAATGCCCAGCGTGGGCACACCGCCATTCTCTTCGCTGTGGCTGCCCAGCAGTTGCATGCCCAGGCAAATACCCAGCACCGGCTGCGTACAGGCCTTGACCAGCTCAATCAGCTCACGCTCCTGCAGTTGGTTCATGGCCGCCTGCGCGGTGCCAACGCCGGGCAGAAACAGCTTATCGGCGCGCAGGACGACATCCGGATGGCGACTGACCTCTGGCGTATAGCCCAGACGTTCAACGGCCCACTTTACCGACGACAGGTTGGCACAGCCTGTATCCAGGATCACCACGTTCATTACAGCACTCCTTTAGAGCTCGGCAGGGTATTTCCCTCAACGCGAATCGCCTGACGTAAGGTCCGGCCAAAGGCTTTGAATAAACTTTCCACACGGTGATGATCGTTTTTCCCTTTGGTTTTCAGGTGCAGGGTGCTCATCATGGCGTAGGACAGGGAACGGAAGAAGTGCTCGACCATCTCGGTGCTCAGATCGCCAACGCGCTGATAGCTGAATTCCGCTTTAAATTCGATATGTGGACGACCAGAGATATCCAGTGCACAGCGCGCCAGGCACTCATCCATCGGCAGCACAAAGCCAAAACGGCCAATGCCGCGCTTATCGCCCAACGCTTTCAGCAGCGCTTCGCCTAATGCCAGACCGGTATCTTCTACCGTGTGGTGATCGTCAATATACAGGTCACCGTTGACGTCGATGTTCATGCGGAAGCCGCCGTGCACGGCAATCTGGTCCAGCATATGATCAAAGAAGCCGACGCCAGTGTTGATCTTACTGCCGCCTTCGCGGTCCAGCCACAGTTCCACGCGGACCTGGGTTTCTTTGGTGTTGCGTTGGACCAGCGCGTAGCGGTCGCGCTGCGTCAGCTGCTGCTGAATCGCTTTCCAGTCCTGACCTTCTGCGCCATAGCGAATGCCCTGAATCCCCATATTTTCCGCCAGCTGAATATCGGTCTGGCGATCGCCAATCACATAGCTGTTGGCCGTATCAAGGGCGCCTTCAGCCAGCCAGGCCTCAACCATCTGGGTTTTCGGCTTACGGCACGCGCAGTGGTCTTCAGGCTTATGGGGACAAATCAGCACATCGCTAAAACGAATGCCCTGCGATGATAAAATCTGCATCATCAGCGTGTGTGGGCCATCGAAGTCCGCCTGTGGAAAACTGTCCGTGCCCAGACCGTCCTGATTGGTAATCATCACCAGCTGATAGCCTGCGTCCTGCAGCGCCAGCAGTGCAGGCACGACGTCCGGCTCAAACGCCAGCTTGTCCATCCGATCCACCTGAAAGTCCTGCGGCGGTTCCGAGATAATCGTGCCATCGCGGTCAATAAAAAGGGTCTTCTGACTCATGCTTACTCCAGAGATAAGGCTTGCAGCGCGGCGATCAGGCGTTCGCACTCGGTGCGGGTTCCCACCGAGATGCGCAGACAACCTGCGAGGCCGGGGTTCTTGTTTTGATCACGCAAAATAATGCCCTGATCCCACAAGGTTTTAAACACCTTTGGTGAATCGGTAAAGCGCACCAAAATATAGTTGGTTTCGCTGGGGAAGACCTGCTCCACAACGCGAATTTGCGGCAACTGTTCAAACAACCAGCTACGGTTGGCATTCAGCTCATCGACGTGCTGGCGCATTAAGGCAATCCCTTCGTCGCTCAGTGCCTGGCCCGCCACGTCGGCCACCGGTGTCGCCAGCGGATAGGGCGCAATCACCTTCATCAGCAGGTCGATAACCGGCTTATTCGCCAGCGTAAATCCGCAGCGCAGACCGGCCAGTGCGAAGGCTTTCGACAGGGTGCGCAGGATGACCAGGTGCGGATATTCGCGCAACCAGCCCGCCAGCGTCGCCTGTGGACAAAATTCAATATAGGCTTCATCCGCGACGACCAGCGCTTTGCCGGCGGTCATCGCCAGTAGCTGACGGATAGCGTCCTGATCAATCAGGTTGCCCGTGGGGTTGTTCGGGCTGCACATATAAACGACTTTCACACCGTCGAGCTGTTCGGCAATCGCGGGCAGGTTCAACTGCCAGTCTTCACGTGCCGGCACGGTACGGTACTCAATGCCGATGGTTTCCGCGCTGACGCTGTACATACCGTAAGTCGGTGGGCAGAACAGAATCGCGTCTTTGCCGGGCTCACAGAACGCCCGCATCAACAGCTCAATGCCTTCATCTGCGCCGCGGCTGACCAGCACCTGCTCAGGAGACAGGCCCGCGTAAGCCGCATAGCGGGTGATTACCTGCTTCGGCTGGCACTCCGGGTAGCGGTTCAGGGTTTGCTGCGACAGCTCAAAGGGCACCGGCAGCGGAAACTCGTTAGCATTCAGCCAGACATCACCGTTGCCGCCCAGACGACGCGCCGACTGATAAGGCGTCAGCGCACGCACATTGGCGCGGGCCAGTTTTTCAATATCCTGACTCATGCTTGCTCCTTGAGCGCGGTGACGCGCAACGTGACGGCATTTTTGTGGGCATCCAGCTGCTCCGCGGCGGCCAGGGTTTCAATGGTGGCGGCGAGATCCATAAAGCCCTGCGGCGACAGTTCCTGTACCGTCATACGTTTCTGGAAGTCGGCCAGCCCCAGGCTGGAGCAGGTCGCGGTATAACCATAGGTAGGTAGCACATGGTTCGTGCCGGAGGCATAATCGCCTGCAGACTCGGGCGACCAGTCGCCCAGGAACACGGAGCCTGCGCTGGTGATTTGCTCAACCAGGTCGCGCGGCGTGCGGGTTTGCAGAATCAGGTGCTCCGGACCATAGCGGTTGGAAATCGCCACACACTGTTGCAAATCGCGGGCCACGATCAGGCGGCTGCTTTCCAGCGCCTTACGGGCCGTGGCGGCACGCGGCAGCTGCGCCAGCTGTTGTTCGACAGCGTCAGCCACGCGCTCAGCCAGTCCCTGTGAAGGCGTCAGCAGAATCACCTGCGAATCCGGCCCGTGTTCCGCCTGAGACAACAGGTCGGACGCCACGAACGCGGGCGTGGCACCGTCGTCGGCGATCACCAGCACTTCTGACGGGCCCGCGGGCATATCGATAGCCGCGCCATCGAGGCTCTGGCTGACCTGACGTTTGGCTTCGGTGACCCAGGCGTTGCCCGGTCCGAAAATTTTAGCCACTTTCGGCACGGTCTCGGTGCCGAAGGCCAGGGCGGCAATGGCCTGCGCACCGCCCACCTGAAATACTTCTTCTACGCCACACAGCTGGGCCGCATAGAGAATCTCGTCGGCAATTGGCGGCGGTGAGCACAGCACCACGCGGCCGCATCCGGCAATACGTGCCGGTGTCGCCAGCATCAATACGGTGGAAAACAGCGGGGCGGTCCCCCCGGGAATATAGAGGCCGACCGATTGCATCGGGCGCGTCACCTGCTGGCAACGCACGCCCGGCTGGGTTTCGATATCCACGGCTGGCAGAATCTGCGCACGGTGGAAAGTCTCGATATTGGCGACCGCCACCGCCATTGCCTGTTTGAGTTCATCACTGAGACGATCGCTGGCAGCCTGCATCTGCTCAGCGGTCACGCGAAAATCCGTCAGCTCAACCTTGTCAAAGCGCGCGCTAAAATCGCGCAGAGCTGCGTCGCCTTCGCTTTTCACGCGCGCCAGAACGTCACGCACAATCTGACTGATGCTGTCAGAGGCAGACAGCGCCGGGCGTGCCAGCAGCGCCTGTTGCGCCTCCGCGCTGCACGCCTGCCAGTTCACGGGTGTCATGATTTTGCTCATCGTTTACTCCAGCATTTTTTCGATTGGCAGCACCAGAATCGAACTGGCACCCAGCGCTTTGAGTTTTTCCATGGTTTCCCAGAACAGCGTTTCGCTGCTCACCATGTGCATTGCCACACGGCTCACATCGCCCGCCAGCGGTAACACGGTTGGACGCTCGGCGCCCGGCAGCAGGCTGATGACTTCTTCCAGACGATCGCTCGGTGCATGCAACATGATGTATTTGGATTCACGTGCTTTAATCACGCCCTGAATACGGGTCATCATTTTATCGATCAGCTCCTGCTTGGCCGCGGGCATGTCGCCGTCGCGCTGAATCAGCACGGCTTTAGAACGATAGATCACTTCAACTTCACGCAGACCGTTCGCTTCCAGCGTGGCACCGGTGGAGACCAGATCGCAGATCGCATCAGCCAGGCCGGCACGCGGCGCCACTTCGACCGAGCCGTTCAGCAGACAGGATTTAAAGGCGATACCTTGCTTGTCGAGATACTGTTTTAACAGGTGAGGATAGGAGGTGGCGATGCGGGCATTGTTCAGGCACTGCGGGCCGGTGTAAGCGTCATCGACCGGCATGGCCAGTGACAGACGACAGCCGCCAAAGTCGAGGCGACGCAGCGTGAAGTAGCGAGGATCTTCCCCCTGTGCGCGGCGCGTCAGTAACTCTTCTTCCAGCACGTTTTCGCCGATAATGCCCAGGTCGACCACGCCGTCCATCACCAGGCCCGGAATATCGTCATCGCGCACGCGCAGAATATCGATAGGCATATTTTCAGCGAAGGCGATCAGACGCTGTTGCTGAAGATTGATTTTGATCCCGCAGCGCGCCAGCAGCTCGCGTGAATCATCGCTCAACCGACCTGATTTCTGCATAGCTATGCGTAAACGGCTATTGTCTAACATTGTTCCTGTCCCCTTAATTAACCTGTCCTGAATGCGTATTTTGCGTCAGCCCATAAAAAAACCCCCGGAAGACGATCTTCCGGGGGTTCTCTTGCGTTCGCACCACTGGAAGATCCTAGACGTCTTCCAGCACACATCGCCTGAAAGACTAGTCAGGGTGATGGTGGTGATGATGGTTGAACTGAACGCGTGTCATAAAATTCTCGATAATGAAAAGTTATTCATTTGTGTGGAATTAACCTAACGAAGATAGTTGAAATTGGCAACTCTTTTTTAATGTTGTTCTTCGCAAAGCACAGAAACACTTTGCACTGGTTTGCAACTCAGGGGCAGCTTAAGATGGCTGAATCTTGACGTTCGCAGCAGGAGACAATATGAAAAAGGTCGCAATTGTAGGACTCGGCTGGCTGGGCATGCCGCTTGCGATGGCGCTGACCGCGCGAGGCTGGCAGGTGACCGGCAGTAAAACCACGCCGGATGGCGTAGAGGCGGCCCGTCGTTGTGGCATCGATGCGTTTCAACTTGAACTGACGCCCGAACTGGTCTGTGAGGCCGAGGACCTGGAGGCGCTGTTTGACGTGAATGCGCTGGTTGTCACCCTGCCCGCCAGCCGCACGGCAGAGGGCGGCGACGCCTATGTGCAGGCAGTACAAAACGTGGTGGATACCGCGCTGGCGCGCAATGTCCCACGGATCATCTTTACCAGTTCCACCTCCGTCTATGGCGGCAGCACCGGTATCAAAACGGAGAAAAGCCCGCTTCAACCAGAAACCACGGCAGGCAAAACGCTGGTGGACCTGGAAAACTGGCTGCACGACTTACCCGGCACCAGCGTCGATGTATTGCGTCTGGCCGGGCTGGTGGGCCCGAAACGGCATCCTGGTCGCTTCCTGGCCGGCAAACAGGATTTACCCAATGGATCGCACGGGGTGAATCTGGTGCATCTGGATGATGTGGTGGAGGCGATTATGCTGCTGCTGCAAACGCCAAAAGGCGGCAGGACGTTCAACCTGTGTGCGTTAAAACATCCGTCCCGCGCCCATTTCTATCCCTGTGTGTCGCGCCAGCTGGGCATGACGCCGCCCACCTTTGAACCGCAGACGCACGACGACAGCGGTAAGTTGATTGACGGCGCGCGTATCTGTCACGAGTTGGGTTTTGAATACCGCTACGACGATCCGCAGAAAATGCCGCTGGAATGAGTGTGGCTTTCCCCTCAGCGGGGAAAGCGTCGTGTTCTGTTCCTGATTACACGCCGAGTCGGTCGCGTAAGGCATACCAGGCGGCACCCATGGCCGTCAGCGGCACTTTAAATCGCCGTCCGCCAGGGAAGGGCAGATGCGGAAGCTTCGCGAAGGCATCAAAGCGCTCAGCATCCCCACGTAACACTTCGCTTATCAGCTTGCCGGAAAGGTGCGTGCAGGTCACGCCGTGGCCGCTGTCGCCCTGCATAAAGTAGACGTTGTTTTCCAGCCGACCAAACTGTGGCATGCGCGACAGCGTCAGCAGAAAATTTCCGCTCCAGGCGAAATCAATCTTCACGTCCTGCAGCTGCGGAAAGGTGCGTAGCATTTTAGGCCGGATCATCGTGATCACATCGCCAGGCTCGCGCGCCCCATAAACCACACCGCCACCATAGAGCAGCCGGTTGTCGGCGGTCAGGCGGAAATAGTCCAGCAGATAATTGGAATCTTCTACCGAATAGTTGTTGGGTAACAGCGCTAATGCCCGGTCACGGGACAGCGGTTCGGTGGCAATGATTTGCGAGCCGCACGGCATGCTTTTGCGACTCAGGCGCGGTTCGAGTTCGGAAGGCAGATAAGCATTGCCGGCAAAAATCAGAAACGTGGCGCTGACTTCTCCCTGTGCCGTTTTTACCCGATTAGGTGAACCGTAGCTGACGCTTAACGCGGCGGACTGTTCATAGATACGACCGCCGTGGCGACGAATGGCTTCGGCTTCTCCCAGCGCCAGATTCAGCGGATGCAGATGTGCGCCGCGTTTGTCGAGCAGCCCACCTACATAGCGCTCTGAGCCGATCTCGCGACGAATGCCGCGCTCATCTAACAGTTCAAGCTGGTCGTTACCGTAACGCTGCCAGGCGGCTTTTTGACTGGCCAGGTGCGCCATCTGACGACGGTTAAACGCGGCGAAGATACCGCCCGGGCGGTAATCGCAGGCGATCGCGTAACGGTCGATACGATCACGAATAATATCACCGCCTTCAAACATCATACTGCCCAGCATTTTCGCGCTGTCTTTGCCGTAGCGTTGTTCAATCACATCCACGTCGCGGCTGTAGGAGTTCACGGCCTGGCCGCCATTGCGGCCGCTGGCACCATAACCAACACGAGCCGCTTCAAGCAGCACCACATCGTAACCCGCTTCGGTTAAAAACAGGCCGGCCGATAAGCCCGTAAAACCGGCACCAATAATGCAAACGTCACACTGGATGCTTTCCTGCAGCACCGGCCAGGGCGCATGGGGATTCCGTGTGGAGGTGTAGTAGTTTTCTACGTAATTCATATCAAGCTCCTTGGCGAACGTCCCTGATTAAAAATTGGCGGGCGTATGGGCGCTGACGATGCGACAGGGCACATCGGCCTGGTTGGTAAAACTGTGCGGCAAACCCGTATCGATCACGTAACTTTCGCCGGCCGTCAGATGAAATTGCTGACCGTTAACTTCCAGTACGATGCGCCCTTCCAGCAGGGTGCCGGTCTCTTCGCCCGCATGGCGTAACTTTTCGCCGGTGCTGGCACCTGGCTGGTAAGTTTCCAGTAACATGCCTAACGCCCGGGTTTTCGTGCCGTTATCAACCAGTTTAAGCGAAACGCCCTGACTGCCGATTTCCAGCAGATCTTCAGGCCGGACCACCACTTTGGGCGCGTCCTCAGCATGCGGCTCCGAAAAAAACGCAGACAAAGACAGGCCATAAACCTTCAGTAACTTTTGCAGCGTGCTGACCGCCGGACTGACCTTATCCTGTTCGATAGTACTGATGGCGCTGTGGGTCAGTCCGGCCAGTTCCGCGACGCGCCGTTGTGACAGTCCCATGGCCTGACGGATTTGCGCCAGGCGGCGTCCCGGAGCCTGAGCCGCATCATTCATACCTTTTTCCTCTGGTGATAGTGCAGGGCGGCCTGAATAAAGCCGTCAAACAGCGCAAAGGACGGCGTGGCGGGTTTCAGCTGCCATTCAGGATGCCACTGTACGGCAAGGGCGAAAGGATGCGCTGGCAGGCTGACCGCCTCAATCAGACCATCGGGCGCACGGGCCTCAACGCGCACCTGCGGTCCCGCTTCACGAATGCCCTGGTGATGAACGGAGTTGACGGTGATCGGCGCACGCCCCAGCAGCCTGTCCAGCAATCCTCCCGGTGCAATCTGGATGGCATGAGCGGGTGCGTAAGTTTGTTCAGGTGAGGCATCCTCGTCTGCATGGTGGCGCTGAAACTGCGGATGGTGGTCAAGGTGGCGATACAGGGCACCGCCGTTGGCCACGACCAGCTCCTGCATGCCCCGACATATGCCCAGCAGCGGCACCTGTTTGCCGACAGCATGCGTAATAAGGTTAAACGCCAGGCGATCGCGGCCGGCATCTGCCTCCGGCTCTTCGCCTTCTTCGCCATACAGCCAGGGCTCCAGGTGGCTGGGGCTCCCGGTCAGCAGAATGCCGTCCAGCACAGCCATAGCGTTTTCTGATAGATGCGGGGCAGCCATAAGGTGATGGGGCAGGGCAAGCGGCACGCCGCCCGCCAGGACGATGGCATCAAGATATTTGTTGTGGACAGACTGAACCGGGTGGCCCTGATTGTGCGTCTGGCACATCACTACGCCAATCAAAGGCTTGTCAAAAATAATGCCCATCTTTCCCCCTTAACTGCTGTTCGAAATATTTGACGAAAAGGGCATGTCTGATGGTTAAGTGTGCAATATTTTGTCAATCTAGCAATCCATTGGTCGATCTTCAAACAGATTTGTTACATTTGCACACTTTTTACGTTAGAGCTATGTTAGATGAGTGGCGGTTTTTTTGAGCATTACGCACTCCCATTTTTGTGGTCAAAGGCGGATGAAATCATGACTAACCTGGTAGAAGTAGAAGACTTCACGCTTCACAGTGAAGAGAGACGAACCAGCGCGTTCCAGCAAGAAGTGAAAAACTGGCTGGAGCGCCACCCTGAAACGCAGTATGTCGATATCTTGCTCAACGATTTAAATGGTGTTTTTCGCGGTAAGCGCATCCCGGTTTCGGCCTTAGCCAGGCTGGAAAAAGGCTGCTACTTTCCCGCCTCGGTTTTTGCCATGGATATTCTCGGCAATACCGTCGAAGAGGCCGGTCTGGGCCAGTCGCTTGGTGAACCCGATAACCTCTGCCTTCCCGTCCATGGCACGCTCGTCCCCTCCGCCGCCGATCCGCAACACATTGCACAACTGCTGTTAACCATGTGCAACCAAGATGGCACTCCCTTTGACGTTGAACCCCGAAATGTTCTGAACCGGCTGTGGCAACAGCTGCGTAATCGTGGACTGTTTCCGGTGGTAGCGGTAGAGCTGGAGTTCTATCTGGTCGATAAAAAGCGCGATGCAGAAGGCTATATTCAACCGCCCTGTGCGCCAGGCAGTGACGATCGCAACAGACAAAGCCAGGTTTACTCGCTGGATAATCTCGATCACTTCGCCGATGTCCTGCGTGATATTGATGCGCTGGCCCGTCTGCAGGGCATTCCTGCGGATGGCGCGCTGGCGGAAGCCTCGCCGGGGCAATTCGAAATCAATCTCCATCATACCCGTGATGTGCTGAGCGCCTGCGACCATGCTATCCAGCTCAAGCGCCTTATCCGCCAGGTGGCAGAGAACCACGGCATGACGGCAACATTTATGGCAAAACCCTATGAGGACTACGCCGGAAGCGGGATGCACGTCCATATCAGCATGCTTGATGCCGCTGACCATAATGCCTTTGCCTGTGATGACGGAAGCGATTCCCCGCTGCTGAAACGCACGCTGGCGGGCATGATTGACCTTATGCCTGCTTCCATGGCGCTGCTGGCCCCCAACGTCAATGCCTTCCGTCGTTTTGTGCCCGATGCCTACGTTCCTTTGCAGGCGTCGTGGGGCCACAATAACCGTACGGTAGCGTTGCGTATTCCCTGTGGCGATCTGGAAAGTCGCCGCATCGAGTACCGGGTAGCCGGGGCGGATGCGAATCCTTATCTCGTCATGGCTACCATTCTGGCGGGCATGTTGCACGGCCTCGATACGCAGCTGCCGCTGCCACAGCCGGTTAAAGGAAACGGCCATGAAGCGGAAGGGCTGCCGCTGCCGATTCGGCAGAGCGATGCACTCTATGCCTTCGAAAGCAGCTATCCTTTACAAAAATTACTGGGTGAGAAATTTGCCAAAGTGTGGTTTAGCTGCAAAAATTATGAGCTTATGCAGTTCGAAAGATTAATCACTGCCACCGAAATTGACTGGATGCTGAAAAACGCCTGATTAAAATTTTGCATTCTATGCGACAACGTCTTGAAATAATGCGTTGGGTTAGGGCAAAATACGCCCCCTGCAAATTCAGAACATAACCGACGCTCACCGCGCCGGTTATTTTTTTGCATATTGTTTTTAACGCGTAGCATTTAGCTGACACCAACGAGGCCGGGCACGCACCCGGATAGATAAACACTGAAAACACGCAGCCGCGTGAGATTGAGGATGTAAAGATGGGGATGTTTAACACTCTGCCAGCCCAGGCTGGTACACGTTTCCGTGATGACTACGGCGCCGCGCTGGCCGCCAGCCTTACTCCCTGTCGCTTAATGCGCAGTTTCCTTGTGAATCAACCCAGCCAGGTTGCTGCGCAAGGAGGACTGAAGCATGTCGCTTAATACCTCTGCCGCACCACAACGTGCCCAACTGAAAAAAACGCTGACGTTACTTCCTGTTGTCATGATGGGCTTGGCCTACATGCAGCCGATGACCCTGTTTGATACCTTTGGTATCGTATCGGGCCTGACGGACGGTCACGTTGCCACCGCTTATGCTTTCGCCCTGATTGCGATTCTGTTTACCGCCGTGAGTTACGGTAAGCTGGTACGCCGCTTCCCATCTGCGGGCTCCGCTTATACCTATGCTCAGAAGGCCATCAGTCCGCACGTCGGCTTTATGGTGGGCTGGTCATCGCTGCTGGACTATCTGTTCATGCCGATGATCAACATTCTGTTGGCTAAAAACTATTTTGAAACCCTGGTGCCAGGGATCCCGTCGTGGATTTTCGTGGTGCTGCTGGTGGGCTTTATGACGCTCTCCAACCTTAAGGGCATCAAAACGGTCGCTAACTTCAACAGCGTGATTGTCATCCTTCAGGTGGTGGTCATGGTCGGTATCACCGCGATGGTGATTTACGGCGTGGCGCACGGCGAAGGTGCGGGAACAGTGGTAAGCAGTAAACCGTTCTGGTCTGAAAACGCCCATGTGGTGCCGATGATCACCGGTGCGACGATTCTGTGTTTCTCATTCCTCGGTTTTGACGGCATCAGTTCGCTGTCAGAAGAAACGAAAGATGCAGAACGTACCATTCCGCGTGCGATTTTCCTGACGGCGCTGATTGGTGGCCTGATGTTTATTGTCGCGTCGTACTTCCTGCAACTGTATTTCCCGGACATCTCGCGCTTTAAAGAGCCGGATTCGTCGCAGCCTGAAATCATGCTGTATGTGGCCGGTAAAGCGTTGCAGATCGGTATCCTGATCTTCTCTGTGGTCACGGTACTGGCGTCCGGTATGGCAGCGCACGCAGGCGTTTCACGTCTGATGTACGTGATGGGCCGTGATGGTGTGTTCCCGGAGCGTTTCTTCGGCTATATCCATCCAAAATGGCGCACGCCGTCCCTGAACGTGATTCTGGTGGGTGCCGTAGCGTTGATGGCGATCAACTTCGATCTGGTCACCGCGACTGCGCTGATTAACTTTGGTGCGCTGGTTGCGTTTACCTTCGTTAACCTGTCAGTGATTGCGCAGTACTGGGTACGTGAAAAACGGAATAAGACCCTGAAAGATCACGTCCAGTATCTGGTTCTGCCGATGATGGGTGCCCTGACCGTGGGTGCACTGTGGGTTAACCTGGAGCAAAGTTCTATGGTGCTGGGACTGATCTGGGCCGCGATTGGTATTGTTTACCTGGCCTTTGTGACGCGCAGCTTCCGCAATCCCGTTCCACAGTTTAGCGAAGAAGTGTAATCCCCCGGCCCTGCTCATTCACAGAGCAGGGCCGTTTTCTGTCAGCTTTTACTTGCCAGCATCAGTTCCCAGCTTCCTGCCTGTAACGCATTCCGTCCTGCGGCATTTAACTGATCATCTGTCACAATCACATCAAACTTTTCCAGCGGTAAGGCCAGCCACGTCGCGATTTTATCGTATTTCGAGCTGTCGCTGAGCAGCACGCGTTTGCTGCTGACGTCACACACGGCCTGTTTAACCGCTACCTTGTCTTCATCCGGCGTAAACAAACCGCGCAATCCCCAACTGGAAGTGGAGACAAAGGCAATGTCAATTGCCAGTTGCCGCAGGTGGCGTGCGGCTGCATCGCCAATGCAGGAACGGTTATCCCGACAGACGGTGCCACCGGTATGAATCACCCGGCAGCGGCTCGCCTCCATCAGCAAATTGGTCACCATAAAATCATTGGTGACCACTAACAGGTCCTCTCTGTCGGCGATTTCCCGCGCCAGCGCCAGTGTGGTCGTACCGGCATCCAGATAAATACAGCTGTCAGGCGGAATCAGCTGAGCGGCCAATTTGCCGATAGCGTTTTTTTCTTCATTACACAGCGCGGTCTTGGTCAGGTGCGAGGGTTCGCTCGCCAGGCGGTTAGCGGAGCGCACGCCACCGGAAACCGACAGCACCGCGCCCTGTTCCTCCAGCTTCTGCACGTCCCGACGAATCGTCATGTGTGACACGCCAAAACGCTCGGTCAGTTCGGCGATGCTCATTACGCCGCGCTCGGCTACCAGTGCCAGAATCTGTTGATGACGCTCAACGGGGATCATATACACCTCGGTTTATCATTTTTTCACATTGTAGGGGATGCCTTCACAAAGACGCACGGAAATTTTGCACCAGATCCCCTTTGCTGGTGGCGATTTGACCGCGATACCTGGTAATAACAGTTACGTGGCTGATGTGAATAAATGTTCAACTGCGGCCTTATGAAGTTAATTTATGTGAAATACGGCACGTTTTTACCTGCACTTTCCTGCCACTATTACCAGCAGAGACCAAAAATTCACTTAATTTAACAAGGGAGGCCACCGATGCCCGCTTCAAACATTTGTGTCATAGGTTTAGGCTCAATGGGAATGGGCGCGGCGCAGTCCTGCATCCGGGCTGGGCTGGCGACATGGGGGGTTGATCTGAATCCGCAGGCCTGCGAAACGCTGCGCCAGGCAGGCGCGCGTGACGCGCAGTCGTCGGCCCATGCCTTTGCCGAACACCTGGATGCTGTCCTGTTGCTGGTCGTGAATGCCCGGCAGGTTAATGCAATTCTGTTTGGCGAGCAGGGGCTGGCGGCCAGGCTGAAGCCGGGCACGGCGGTGATGGTATCCTCCACCTTGTCCGCGCAGGATGCGCAGCAGATCGCCGCCAGACTGGCGGACTGTCAGTTGCTGATGCTGGATGCGCCAGTGTCCGGCGGGGCCGCCAAAGCCGCCAGTGGCGAGATGACCGTGATGGCATCCGGGAGCGATGCGGCCTTTGCGGCTTTGCAACCGGTACTGGATGCGGTCGCCGCAAAGGTTTACCGCGTCGGCACGGAAATCGGTCAGGGATCGACAGTCAAAATCATTCATCAGCTGCTGGCGGGCGTGCACATTGCCGCCGGGGCCGAAGCCATGGCGCTGGCCGCCCGCGCCGGGATTCCGCTCGATACGATGTATGAGGTGGTCACTAACGCAGCGGGCAACTCATGGATGTTTGAAAACCGTATGCGCCATGTCGTCGACGGCGACTATCGACCGAAATCCGCAGTGGACATCTTTGTCAAAGACCTGAATCTGGTCGCCGATACGGCGAAAGCCCTGCATTTCCCGCTACCGCTGGCCTCTACCGCGCTGAATATGTTCACTGAGGCCAGCAATGCCGGTTTTGGCCGCGAGGATGACAGTGCGGTGATTAAAATCTTCAGCGGCATTACGCTGCCCCAGCGCGAGGAGGCGATGTGATGCGCTTAGGGGTGATTGCCGACGATTTTACCGGCGCAACCGACATTGCCAGCTTTCTGGTGCAGAACGGGCTTTCTACCATTCAGTTTAACGGCATCCCAGAACAGACAACGGTCCCGGATGCCCAGGCCATTGTGGTCAGCCTGAAATCGCGATCCTGTGCGCCTGCGCTGGCCGTCAGTCATTCGCTTGCGGCGCTGCGCTGGCTGCAGGCGCAAGGCTGTGAGCGCTTTTATTTCAAGTACTGTTCCACGTTCGACAGCACCGCTGCGGGTAACATCGGTCCGGTGACGGATGCGCTCATGGCCGCGCTGAATGAGACGCTGACGGTGATCTGCCCGGCATTGCCGGTCAACGGACGTACCGTTTATCAGGGCTACCTGTTTGTGGGGGAACACCTGCTGTCGGAGTCCGGCATGCGCCATCATCCTGTCACGCCGATGACCGACAGTAACCTGCTAAGGCTGATGGCGTGTCAGAGCACGGGAAAAGCCGGGCTTATTCCGTTAGCCACGGTCGAGCAGGGCGCAGGCGCGATAACAGAGCAACTTGAACATCTGCGTGCTCAGGGCGTGAACTATGCCGTAATCGACACGCTTACTGAGCAGCATCTGCTGAATCAGGGCGAAGCGCTGACGTCGATGCGGCTGGTCACGGGCGGCTCCGGGCTGGCAATTGGCCTGGCGCGCCAGTGGTCAACATCTGGCTGCGACGATGGTCAGGCGCAGCGCGCGGGCTATCCGCAAGGGCAGCGGGCCGTGGTGCTTTCGGGTTCCTGTTCACCAATGACCAACCGCCAGGTCAACGCGTATCGCCAGCAGGCACCCGCCCGGGAAATTCACGTTGAGCGCTGCCTCAACGATGAACAGTACGCCGGGGCGCTGTGCGACTGGGTCGTTGAGCATGCCGACGGGCCGCTGGCCCCGATGCTCTTTGCCACTGCGGATGCGCAACAGCTGCAGTCGATCCAGCAGCATTTCGGTGCACAGCGCAGCAGTGAGGCGGTAGAGCAACTGTTTGCTCAGGTGGCGAGAGATCTGCAATCCCGCGGCTGGCAGCGCTTTATCGTGGCGGGCGGCGAAACCTCGGGCGTGGTCGCCCAAAGCCTGGGCGTGACCGCCTTCCATATTGGTCCGGTGATTTCGCCCGGTGTGCCCTGGGTCAGAGATATCCAGCAGCCGCTGTCACTGGCGCTGAAGTCTGGCAATTTTGGCGATGAGCAGTTCTTCCGCCGCGCACAAACGGAGTTTTCACATGACTGAACAACAGGCCCGCGAAGAGATGGTCAGAGTGGGTGCCTCGTTCTTCCAGCGTGGTTACGCCACCGGCTCGGCCGGTAATCTGTCGCTGCTGCTGGACGACGGCACCTTACTGGCAACGCCCACGGGGTCCTGCCTGGGCGAACTGGATGCGGAGCGTCTGTCTAACGTGACGTTACAGGGGGGATGGATAGCCGGGGATAAACCGTCGAAAGAGATCGCCTTTCACCGGGCGCTCTACCTGAATAATCCGGACTGCCGGGCAGTGGTTCACCTGCACAGTCACTACCTGACCGCGCTTTCCTGCCTGCAACATCTGGACAGCCAGAACTGCATCCGCCCGTTCACGCCCTATGTGGTGATGCGGGTAGGCGATGTACCGGTGGTGCCGTATTATAAACCGGGTGATGCGCGGCTGGCGGAGGATCTGGCGCTGCTTGCCCCGCGTTACCGCGCCTTCCTGCTGGCAAACCATGGTCCGGTGGTGGTCGGCAAAACCTTGCGCGAAGCGGCGGATAATACCGAGGAGCTGGAAGAAACGGCGCGTCTGATGTTTACCCTGGGCGATCGCGCCATTCGTTATTTAACCGCCGACGACGTCGCTGAACTCAGGAGCCGGTAATGCCAAAGTTTGCAGCTAACTTATCTACCCAGTTCAACGAAATGCCTTTTCTGCAACGCTTTGCCGCGGCGGCACAGGCGGGCTTCAGCGCGGTCGAGTTTCTGTTTCCCTACGAATATCCGGCTGAGCAACTGAAAGCGCTGCTGGCGGATAACGGGCTTAAACTGGTGCTGTTTAACACCGCACCGGGCAACGTTGACGCGGGGGAATGGGGCGTTTCGGCTATTCCCGGACGGGAAGCCGACGCGCGCGCAGATATCGACCGGGCGCTGGCATATGCACGGGCGCTGGATTGCCCACAGGTGCATATCATGGCCGCAACGGTGCCGCCGGGTGCCGATCGCCAGCGCTATGTCGAGACATTCATCCGCAACATGCGCTACGCGGCAGAACGATTTGCCCCGTATAACATCCGCTTGTTGATCGAAGCCCTTAATCCCACGACCAAACCGCACTATCTCTATGCCAGCCAGTATCACACGCTGGAGATGGTCGACCTTATCGACCGGCCCAACGTATTCACCCAACTGGATCTGTTTCATGCCCAGATTGTGGACGGCAATCTCAGCCATCTGATTCGCCATTACGCCGGACGTTATCGCCATGTGCAAATCGCCGCCGCGCCCAGTCGACATGAACCTGACGAGGGCGAGATCAACTACCCCTGGCTGTTCAGCCTGTTAGATGAGGTGGGCTACGACGGTTGGGTCGGCTGCGAATATTTCCCGCGCGGCGACACCGTAGAGGGGCTGAGCTGGCTGGCGCCCTGGATGAAAAACCGCTGAGTTAACGTGAAAAAATCACACCGGTGCTGCGGTACCGGTGCCATTCTGCTCGTCTCTGAAACGGAGCGGCACCAGGTTGAGCTTTAACGAAAAAACGCGAAAAAAGATAACTATTCCAGAGGTTTACTATGACGACTGCGTTGCTGTTAGCCATTGCGACCGCCAGCATTGTGATATTGCTGTTGCTGGTCATTAAAGCCAAAGTCCATCCCTTTGTTGCCCTGTTAATTGTCAGTCTGCTGGTGGCCATCGCGACCGGTATTCCGGCTGAAAAAATCATGGAAACCATTATCAGCGGGATGGGCGGACTGCTGGGGCATATCACTATCATTATCGTGCTGGGGGCGATGCTGGGGGCCATTATCGAAGCCTCTGGTGGCGCAGAGTCGCTGGCCCAGCGTTTCAGCAAAACGCTGGGTCTGAAACGTACCGTTGCCGCCCTGACGATGGCTGCCTTTATTTTAGGCATCCCGGTATTTTTTGAAGTGGGCTTTATCATTGTCATTCCGCTGATCTACGGCTTTACCAAAGTGGCGCGGGTATCCCCGCTGAAGTTTGGCTTACCGATGGCGGGCGTCATGCTGACTGTGCATGTGGCGCTGCCGACGCACCCTGGCGCCGCCGCCGCCGCGGCCATTTTGCATACTGATATGGGCTGGCTGATGATGCTGGGAATTCTGGTCTCGGTGCCGGTCGGTATCCTCGGCTATTACGTGGCAAAGGCAATGAACCGTCGGCAGTACCACCTGTCGGTTGAGGTACTGGAACAGTTGCAGATGGCGAAGCCGGAAGGGGTACAGAAGAAAAATGAACCCGCACCGCCGGGCGCGCTGACCATCAGCGGTTTGATCGTCGTCCCGATTGTGCTGATCGTGGCAGGCACGCTGTCGCACTCGCTGCTGACGGAAGACAGCCTGCTGCGCAAGGTGATGACGGTTATTGGCACCCCGCCGATTGCGCTGCTGATCGCCCTGGGACTGGCCGCCTGGCTACTGGGCCTGCGTCGTGGCTGGAGCAAGGACAAGCTGGAGGACCTGACCGGTCGCGCCATTCCGGGATCGGCCAGCGTGATTCTGGTGGCGGGCGCGGGCGGGGCGTTTGGTAAGGTACTGGTGGAGTCCGGTGTCGGCAACGCGCTGGCGCGGGCGCTGGAAACGCTGCATTTGCCCCTGATTCCTGCCGCGTTTATTCTGTCGCTGGCGCTACGCGCTTCGCAGGGCTCGGCAACCGTGGCGATCCTCACGACCAGCGGATTACTGACCCAGGCCGTGACTGGCATAGATGATATGCACCGTGTACTGGTCACGCTGGCGGCGTGCTTCGGCGGTCTGGGCCTGTCGCACGTGAATGATGCAGGTTTCTGGGTGGTAACGCGCTATCTGGGTCTGTCGGTGGCGGACGGTTTAAAAACCTGGACGGTACTTACGACCCTGATGGGGCTGAGCGGCTTTGCCCTGACCTGGGCGCTGTGGTGGGTAATCTGATATACAAACCGGGAGGGCGACAGACCTTCCCGGTCTGCCGGGACGTCAGGACACCAGTTCCTGCGCGTACCGGTACAACGCTTTAAGCTGAGACAGTTTTTCCGCGTCCCCTTCGTGCAGGCTGGCCAGCGATTCCAGCTCCATCAGAAAAGCCTGCACTTTTTCTGGATTCAGAACCTCACGACGATGCTGCAGCCAGCGCTGTTGTTCGGCATCATCCAGCGTACCGGGGAAATTACGGGCGCGATAACGAAACAGCAGCTTTTCCACCCGTGGGCTGTCAAATGTCAGATTGAGCGCAGGCAGATTGGCAGGCGCGGTCTGGCGGATGATGTTCATTCCGGCGCGGTCGGCATCGCTAAAGAAACCGTCATAGAGCTGCGTGTCGACATCCTCTGACGGCGCAAAAGGTTCCGCCTCAGCAAAAATAGCCACCAGTTTTTCACGTACGTCAGGATGCTGACGCAGCGTGGCCAGATTATCCAGGCAGAACTGACGATCAATACCCAGCCGCCCGGCATCTTCCGGACGCAAGGTATTAGCGGGTGCCAGCACCGGACACTTATTGATGTGCACCAGTTTCACCGGCACAGCAGGCTGATCGCCCAGCTCGCTTTTAGGTGTGTACAGGCGCTCGCGCAAACTGTCCGCATCCAGCGTCAGCAGGGGCGCAATATCCCCGGCCAAATCCACCACGATCAACGCATTGCGGTTGTCCGGATGCCAGGCAAGCGGCACCACCCAGCTGGTATTGCCGCGCGCCGCGCCAAACATGCCAGAAACATGGACCAGCGGCTTCATCTGCGGGATGTCGATCAGGGTCATCAGCTTATTTTTGTTGCGATGCGTAAACAAAAACTCAAACAGTTTTGGCTGTTTTTCTTTCACCAGTCTCGCCATTGCCAGCGTGGCATAGACATCTGACATCGCATCATGGGCGTTTTCGTGCGCCACGCCGTTGGCTTTGGTCAGATGCTCCAGCCGGAAGCTGGGAAAGCCGTCATCATTCTCTGGCCAGTTAATACCTTCCGGGCGCAGCGCATAACAGGCGCGCATCACGTCCAGCAAATCCCAGCGGGAATTACCGTTTTGCCAGCTCCAGCCGTACGGATCGTAGAAGTTGCGGTAAAAGATATTGCGCGTCACTTCATCGTCAAAGCGCACGTTGTTATAACCCACGACGCAGGTTTGTTCGGTGGTAAACAGCGCATGAATACGGGCAGCAAACTCGGCCTCGTTCACGCCCCGGGAGGCGGCTAATTGCGGCGTAATACCGGTGATCATGACCGCTTCAGGCTGGGGCAGGTAATCATCCGGTGGGCGGCAGTAGAATACCTCTGGCTCGCCAATCGGATTGAACTCGCTGTCGGTGCGCAAACCGGCAAACTGTGCCGGACGATCCCGTTGCGGGCTGGTGCCGAAGGTTTCGTAATCGTGAAACAAAAAAGTGAATTCAGAGGCGGGCACGTCGCTGTCCTGTCTGCAAAAAATCAACGTTCAGGATAGTCGTCTGCGTGCCTGAGTACAACTGCCAGGGCGCAGGCTGTTGAATGGTGCGCAGCAGTTCATACTTTTTTTCAATTTATTTAAACCTTATTAAGGGTTTTGCCGTAAAACGTCCCGCTGTTCATGTCCGTTTTACTTGCTCAACTAAGGATGAAGTGTTGAAAAGGCGTCTGTTAATTACCGTAACTGTTTTTTGGGCTTCGCTGGCACAGGCCGACGATATGCCATTTCCTGTGACGCCACCGGCGATTGATGCAGCCTCCTGGGTGCTGATGGACGCCACCACGGGGCAGGTGCTGACCGCGGGCAATCCCGACGAGCGCCGGAATCCCGCCAGTCTGACCAAGCTGATGACCGGCTATGTGGTCGACCGCGCGATCGACCAAAAGAAAATTACCCGCGACGACATGGTGACGGTGGGAAAAGATGCCTGGGCAGCAGGCAATCCGGTCTTTAAAGGCTCCTCACTGATGTTTCTCAAGCCCGGTGATAAGTTAAGCGTGCGTGATCTCAGCCGCGGCGTGATCATTGATTCAGGCAATGACGCCTGCGTTGCGCTGGCGGATTACGTGGCCGGTAGCCAGGACAACTTTGTTAAGTTAATGAACCACTACGTGGAGAAACTGGGGCTGACGAATACCCATTTCGAAACCGTACACGGTCTGGATGCGCCGGGGCAATATTCCAGCGCACTGGATATGGCAAAACTGTCGCGCGCCATTATTGATGGCGAGCCCGATTTCTATGCCATGTACCGTGAAAAAACCCTCACCTGGAACGGCATTACCCAGAACAACCGTAACGGCCTGCTGTGGGACAACAACCTGCACGTCGATGGCCTGAAAACGGGCCATACTGAAACGGCGGGTTTCAATATCATTGCCTCCAACATTGTGGGTCAGCACCGCCTGATTGCCGTCATCATGGGCGGGAAAAGTGCGAAAGGGCGTGAAGAGCAGGCGCGCAAGCTGCTGGTCTGGGGCCAGAATACGTTTGATACCGTACAACTGTTCCATGCCGGTAAGAAAATTGGCAGTGAACATGTCTGGTACGGTAATCCGCACCAGGTTGACGTGGGCACGGCAAACGATGTTTATCTGTCACTGCCGCGCAGCGAAATCCCGAACGTCAAAGCCAAATACGTGATCAACCGCACCGACCTGGAAGCGCCACTTAAAGCCAATGAGAATATTGGTGAAATCCAGGTGATGGACAAGGACAAGCAGATCGCCAGCTATCCGCTGGTGGCACTCACCGCCGTTAACGAGGCGGGCGTAGTGAGCCGCATCACGGACTACCTGAAACGCAAGTTCTAATCGTTACGTCCCTGCTTCGCCTTCGCGGGGCAGGGATGAACCCGCTATAGTGCGTCTTGTGTTGTCGTCGTGGTGAATTTTGCTGATTTCCGGGGCAGGGTTGTTGATAATGGTCCGCTCAACGCTGTACAAGCGAAAACATTGACGGCGCGCCAGGATCGGCAGGGCGCGACGCGTAGAATCATTTTTTTACCAGCGGACAAGCGACTTTGCGCTCTGATAAACCCATCTCAAATCTGGAATTCTGGTTATATCGTCATTACCGCAGCGTGCACGGGTTACGCATCGCAGTGGCGTTTCTGTGTGCGTTTCTGCTTGTCCGCGTCACGGGCATTCCCGAAGGCACCTGGCCTCTGATTACCCTGGTTGTGGTGATGGGGCCGATCTCAACCTGGGGAAACGTCTTCCCGCGCGCCATTCAACGCATTGGCGGAACGATTGCCGGGTCAATCTCTGGTCTTATCGCCCTCAGGCTGGAGATGATTTCGCTGCCCGGCATGCTGGCATGGTGCGCAGTGATCATGTTTATCAGCGGCTATCTGACGCTGGGGAAACACCCTTACATGGCATTGCTGATTGGCATCACGCTGTGCGTGGTTGTAGGCGCGCCAATGGGGGATTTCACCGTGGCGATGTGGCGCGGTGGCGATGTCATTTTAGGATCGTTACTGGCGCTGTTATTTACGGCCATATGGGCGCAGCGTGCGTATATTCACTGGCGTATTCAGCTGTCAGATACGCTGGCAGAAATGGCCAAAATCTACCATGCAGGGTTTTCCGCCAACCTCGTGGAAAAGCCCCGGCTGAACAAACCGCTGGGCAAACTGCTCACCAGCGTGGTGAAAATGCGTGCCCTGCTGGAGCCGTCCAGTAAAGAAACCCGCATCCCCAAATCGGTGTTTGAAGCGATACAGACGTTGAACCGTAATATGGTGTACACCATTGAGATGCAAATTAATGCCTGGTGGGCATCACGCGAAAGTCATCTGATCATGCTGAATGCTCCGACGTTACGCCGCACGCAGGAGATGACCGAAAACGCGCTGCGAACCTTATCGGTCATGGCTGTGAAGGGGGAAACCTACGACATCATCGCGGCCAATCATGAGTTAACGGAAATCGTCAAAGAGCTTAAGCAGTTGATCGCTGACGGGAGTGACCGTCTGGAAGAAGCGCCGATTTATGGCTATGTCTGGCTGAGTCTGGAGCTGGCGAAGCAACTGGAACGCATGACGGATTTGATGCGCCTGGCGCTGCGTAAATAATCACCTCAGACAATGACTTAATGCGAAACCCGGTTTTTTTGCGCTAAGATAAGAGCCAGTCCGAATTTAGCTGTGAGAATTGCCCACAAGGCTGGCTGGCCGCTAAGCTGATCGTTTTGACTCTCTCCCTGCTTTAGCAGGCTTAAAGAAAGGTGCCATCATGGAAAATGCCAAGCAATCATTTCAGGACGTACTTGAGTTTGTCCGTACGTTCCGCCGCAAGAACAAACTGCAGCGTGAAATCGTCGATAATGAGAAGAAAATTCGTGACAACCAAAAGCGTGTGCTGCTGCTGGATAACCTGAGCGAATACATCAAACCCGGCATGAGCGTTGAGGCGATTCAGGAAATCATCGCCAGCATGCGTGCCGACTATGAAGATCGCGTGGATGAGTACATCATCAAAAACGCTGACCTGTCTAAAGAGCGCCGCGAGCTGTCTAAAAAGCTCAAGACCATGGGCGTGGGCGAGACGAAAACGCCATAAGGCAACGCGTATTATCGCTGATAACCAGCCCGCTCCAACCATCCGGTTGGGCGGGTTTTTTTTGCGTCCGCGATCAGCGGGACAGCTTGCGGGCAATCTGCTGTAACTGACGGGCCAGTGCGGATAAGTCTGCGTCTTTGCTGGCCGGCGCGGCGGTGGTTTCCCGCACGACCAGTACCGGCTCCAGCGTCCGTGACGCGACCGCTTCTCCCTGCAGCGCGGCCAGCGCCTGCTCCACGCTCGTGGCACCCAGTTGCTGGAGATCCTGACGAATCGTGGTCAGCGGCGGCTGGTACCAGGCGCTTTCTGCCGTGTCATCGTAGCCGACAATGGAGATTTCAGCCGGAATCGCCACGCCATGCTGATGCAATGCCCGCATGGCACCCAGCGCCATTTCATCATTCGCTACCAGCAGCGCCTGGGGCAGCGCGTCCGGTAACTGAGACAGCATAGCCTGGTAGCCCGACTGGGCACTCCAGTCGCCGCGCAGCACACAACAGGGAGACAGACCGTGCCCGGCCAGCGCCTGGCGCCAGACCGCTTCACGCTGACGGGCCGATACCGAGCGAACCGGACCATTCAGCAGGCCGATGTGCGTATGTCCGAGCGCGACGAGATGCTCAACCGCGGCCCGCGCCCCTTTTTCATTGGAGTACTGGCAATGAGACACAACGGCGTGCGGTTCAGCATCCAGAAACAGCACCGGTTTTTTGCCACACAGACGACGGATTTTTTCCGCGTCGGCGGCCTCAAGCGGCATATTAATCAGTACGGCATCAACGCGCTGCGCCATCAGTTCATTCACCGTGGCTTCGGCATCGTCCGCGCTGTCCATGGCAATGACTAAATGGTAGCCGGCTCTGGCGGCGCGCTGCTGTATTGCCGAGGCAATCTGCGCTGGGGCCATTAACGCCAGATTGCTGGTGGCCAGGCCAAGGGTCCGCGTGGCTTTACCCGCTAACTGCTGCGCAACCCGATTGGGAACGTAGTTGAGCTGTTGCATCGCCGCTTCCACTTTTTCGCGGGTACGGGGAGAAACCTGCTCAGAGCGATTAAGCACACGAGAAACGGTTTGATAGGAAACGCCCGCCAGTTGGGCAACATCATCAAGGGTCACAGAGCGGGACGTCATTCTTCCTCCAAAAGATGAGGCAGCGAGTGTAACAAATTTCCGTTACCCACGCGTCGTGCAACGGCGTGGCTGCGTGCTCATCACATCCGTGTTTAACGGTTCTGTTGATAGATCTGCAGGTTGACATTGACCGCGTTCAACAGCGGTGCAGTGATGCCATGACGGCTGGCACGTAACAGCAGGTCGCCAATGATCGGGTCGGCTTCAATCGCAAAGCCCTGGGTCAAATCACGATACATTGAGGAGGTCATCGGCGTCGACGCGTCGTTCAGCAGCGCGTAGATTTTGGCGGTCACGGCCGGGCGCGGTTGGTAGCCCTCAGCACAGATAATCTGCAGCACTTCGCTATAAATGCCCTGAAGCAACATCTCGCCGCCTGGCTGGTTCAGCACCTGTTGCGTATTCCCCCGCGCCAGGCAGCACACGGCACCGAGCGTGCTCAGCAGCAGCCATTTTTCCCATAATTCACCGATAATATTGTCGGTAAAAACTGTGTCGACAACGCTGCTGCGAAGGGCAACATCAACCTGCTGAAGCCGGGCATCATTATTACCATCCAGCGCGCCGTAACAGATCTGGTGCAGAGGCGTTAACTGCACCACATGGCCCTGGTCGTTCAGCGTGGCGTTAATTTTGCACAGCCCACCGATCACCCTGTCGGCACCAAAGTGGGTGACCAGCGTATCGATATGCCGCATGCCATTCAGGATCGGCATGATCAGCGTATGCGGACCGACAGCCCGCGCAATGTCCTGGATGGCCTGATCCAGACCGGTGCTTTTGACCGTGATGATGATTAAGTCGTAATGCGTATCCAGCCTGTCGGCAGTGATCAACGTCGGATGCAGCGTTTCCTGCCCTGATGGGGTCTGCAGCACCAGGCCCGTTTGTTGTAACTGACGGAAACGGCCTTCACGGACCAGAAAGGTCACATCCTGCCCGGCCTGCATCAGCCGCGCACCAAAATAACCGCCGGTTGCACCCGCACCTACCAGTAAAATACGCATCCCTTTTCCCTCTGTTAAACGCGCCTGTCCAGATGCAGGACAGAAAGTTTAGTTATGCGTTAAAATCCATTCTGCCCGCAAGCATTATTACATTCCGCATGGGCACAGAATCGCGCATTGATCGTGTTCCATTGAGCGCGACCTATGTCAAAAATCTTGAATATAGTGCTTAAGTATATTCACTATCCCTCATGACATGGCTGGCGTAACCTTATTTCATCGATGTTTATCATGCGAAAGCACCCGTCTTTCGCCAGGAGATGTTACAGATGAAAAAGATTGGTTTTCTCTCATTTGGCCACTGGACGCCCTCGCCGCAGTCCGCCACGCGTTCTGCCCAGGATGTGTTGCTGCAATCTATCGACCTGGCCGTCGCAGCGGAAGAACTGGGCGCGGATGGGGCCTATTTTCGTGTGCACCACTTCGCCCGTCAGCTCAGCTCGCCGTTCCCGCTGCTGGCTGCGGTCGGTGCACGCACCAAAAAAATTGAAATAGGGACTGGCGTGATCGACATGCGCTATGAAAATCCGCTTTATATGGTGGAGGATGCCAGCGCTGCAGATCTGATTTCCAACGGTCGCTTACAGTTGGGACTGAGCCGTGGTTCACCCGAGCAGGTGATTGATGGCTGGCGTTACTTCGGCTACGTGCCGCAGGAAGGCGAGACGGATGCGGACATGGGCCGTCGCCATACGGAAGTGTTCCTGGATGCGCTGCGTGGCGAAGGCTTTGCTAAACCGAATCCCCAGCCAATGTTTCCCAATCCACCAGGCTTGCTGCGTCTTGAACCGCTGTCGGAAGGCTTACGTGAGCGTATCTGGTGGGGCTCGGGTTCCAACGCCACCGCAGTATGGGCAGCGAAAATGGGCATGAATCTGCAAAGCTCGACGCTGAAAGATGATGAAACCGGCGAGCCGTTCCACATCCAGCAGGCCAAACAGATTCGCGCCTACCGTGACGCCTGGAAAGCGGCAGGGCATCAACGTGAACCGCGGGTTTCCGTCAGCCGCAGTATCTTCGCGCTGGTGAATGATATGGACCGCGCTTACTTTGGTCGCAGTGGTCAGGATCAGGATTCCGTCGGTTTTCTGGATGAGAAAACCCGCGCCATTTTCGGTCGCAGTTACGCGGCTGAACCCGAAAAGCTGATCAAACTGCTGGCAGAGGATCAGGCGATTGCCGAAGCGGACACCTTGCTGCTCACCGTGCCGAATCAGTTGGGCGTGGAATATAATGCCCATGTGATTGAAGCGATTCTGAAGTATGTCGCTCCTGAATTAGGCTGGCGTTAAACGCTAACTGATTCTGTGAGAATAATCGCCCCGCGCAGTCCGGATTGCGCGGGGTTTTTCATTCTTTTTCCATCCTGATGTCCTGTCTTCTCTCCCGGTTACGTAGCAGTGAATGCCGTTTTTTTATTTTAAAAAACTATTTCGTCGCGACACAATTTCTTATTAAGAATAATTCTTTCGGATTTATCTCAATAAAATCATGCGCGTTGTAAATTAATTGACATGAACTCATGTTAATTTTATTAATGAGTAAAGGGCGTAGAAAGAATCGTTGCCTGATTAACTATCCCTAATTGCTGCGTGAATAACGCAGTCATCTTTTTATTTCCACTTTATAGCGAACAGAAATGACAGGCCGGTGCTTATCCTGAATTTAAGATGGCACTGATGCTGACGAAATGTCTCAGCCTGGCGATGTGCATCGTGCATTTTGTCCCACCCCAAACTAACCGGAAAAAAGAATGGCGATCGATATTTATTTGAAAGTTGAAGGCACCACAGGTGAATCACAGGACAGTAAACATAAAGGATGGACCGACGTACTCTCATTTGAGTGGGGGGCTTCACAACCCGGCAATATGGCTGTTGGCGGCGGTGGTGGCGCGGGGAAAGTGAGTTTTAACGATCTGCGGATCAAAGCCTTAATCGATAAATCCACGCCAGCCATTCTTAAATACTGTTCCAGCGGAAAGCATGTTTCAAAAGTTGAACTGTCGGTTTGCAAAGCTGGCGGTAGTCAGATTGAGTACACGAAAATTGTGCTGGAAGATGTTCTGGTCACCGCAACAAATTTCAACGGTATCGGGCAAAGTGACACTATTGTTGTGGACTATGCCTTTCAGGCATCTAAAGTTTCTACCAGCTATTGGGAGCAAAGCGCCAGCGGGACTAAAGGTGCGGAAAGCAAAGCCGGTTGGGATATTAAACAAAATAAAGAGAGCTGAGTTAATCTGCCCGTAAATATAAAGGTGAAAAATGGCTATTGATATATTTTTGAAGATAGACGGGATTGAAGGTGAGTCGCAAAATGCGAATCATAAAAAATGGATTGATGTACTTTCATTTGACTGGGGCGCGCAGCAGCCAGGGAATATGGCCGTTGGCGGCGGTGGGGGAGCAGGTAAAGTAAATTACCGCGATTTAACCGTTGAGGCCTTAATTGATAAGGCCACGCCTGCATTAGTGAAATATTGCGCCAGTGGTAAACATCTGCCGAAAGTTCAGCTGTCCGTTTGCAAGGCGGGTGGACAGGAAGTGGAGTATACCCGCATCACACTTGAGGATGTCCTGGTGACACAGACTGACTTCACCGGCGTCGGGCACGCGTCAACGCTGGGTATGCAATATTCCTTTCAGGCCAGCAAAGTGGCGCTGGAATACTGGGAACAGGCTTCTCAGGGAACGAAAGCCGCTTCTGTACAGATGGGCTGGGATATTAAACAAAATAAAGAAAACTAATGACTTCGTCGGGCGGCATCAAAAAGTGAGGGCGTTATGGCATTTCCAAAAGTGAGTCTTATTGAGGGCCTGACTACGGACCCTCGTTTTAATCCTGCGGGTTCCGCTAACTTTCTGTCCAAAGAGGTGCTTGATGAAGCGCTGATTTTAGTCAGATCGTTTGAACCAGCGGAAATCGCCCGGCTGAGTAAAACCGATACCAGCCAGATTGCTTATGCGATGTCGAATTATAAAGAAGATAATAACCGTCGTTATAAAACCTGGAACGAAGAGTCGGCTTCAGTCAGGAGGCCTGGCGGAGCAATTCGGCACCTTGACAATCGTATTGGCGGCGTCAGAGTTCAGCAGGCAAGTTCGATTGCGACAGGTGCGATATCAAGCTCTACTGGCGCTACAGGTGTGGTTTTATGGTCCGCTTACCAGGGTCTTGGAAGTATTATTGGACGGGGCTCTCTTCCTGTACTGGCGGCACTCTTTTCTGCGGCAGGCGCCTACTTCGTCAACAAAAAAACCGTTGCCGTTAATCAGATGGCTGCCCATATCAAAGCACTCGCGGATCTCTTTAATACTGCACATGAAGCCTTTGAAGACTTCAAAACAGAAGCGGAGCGTAAACGCGCTAATTTTAAACCCGACGATCAAATGCGTACGCCCCTCACCTTTGAGCAAACCGTGGCATCCCATAACGCCTGGCCCCAGGATCATGCGCGGGACATGACGCCCATCCTTCAGCAATTTATCCGCCATGAATATCAGCGTGTGGAGCTGTATGGCACAAGTGCCGAGTTTGTGAAGGTTTTTTTTAAAGACCAGGCACCCCTTTCTCTTTCACGCACGCAGTACAGTAATCTGATTAACTTAAAATTCCCGTAAGGAATGGCGAAAAGCTGTCTGAAGGCAACGCTATTCAGACGGCAAGCCCGCTTAGCGTGCCGGACGGTGAGTTCACGTCTTGATAAAGGTAAGCAGACTGACCACCTTACCGGTTAAAGCATACGGCCTGGATTTTGCGTTTACCGACTCACTTCTCAGATAAGTTACCCTGCGCGGATAAAGGTTACCCCGCGCTTTTCCGCCCGGGTAAACGGTATTGCTTTGCGCCAGCCAAAAGTCAGGCTTCAGGCCCCACCATTCACATTATCCATTCGCGCATACGGCGTGTCAGTTGGCGCGCAGTATGCGTTGGAGGCGCATTAACAGTCGGCCGCAGGGCCGGACGGGACAGACAGCAGAATATTGTCAACGTTATGCGAGTTAGCTTCCAGGTCCTGACTTGTTGTCATCCGCTAAAATCGTTATGGTTTACAAGCGTTTGTCAGACCCGATAGCGGGACCAGCCCAGTAAGAAAACCTCCCGATATCAGCGCGTCGGCACTCTTGTAACTCATTGATGTCTTGCAGACATAAACAGTAAGCGGGCTGTCTGAAGGCGCAAACCCGGTGCTGGTGCACCAGAAGCAGGTACAGCCTCATCCGGCCTGTATCGCGCCAAATGGCCTCGCGAATGATGGACTCACCTTATTGACCAGGAGCTTGCAAATGACGATGAATGCCCGATCTTCTGACGCTGCACTTACGGCGGCCTCATTTAAAACCCAGCGACATTATACAGTTGGATATGTACCTAAATTCGGGGACACCAGCACACCTGCACTGAACATTAGTGGCAAATGGTTACGTGAATTGGGATTCGAGACGGGGACGAAGGTAAGGGCAGAGATCAGCAAAGGCTGTATCGTGTTGCAGGTCGAGACACCGGAGTCAGAAGAGAACCTTTCCCGAGCGCGTTAAGGGTTGTGTTGCTCTCACCACCGTTTATAGTTACAGAATCAACCGCCCCGTTTAAGGAGCCTGACATGCCACATTACTGTTTTTTCCAAAAGGGTAAGCAGATTGTCGTGCTGGAAAAATCGTCTACAGACAACGCTACCCAGCTCATTGCGCAGGGCTATGAAAAGCAATTTGAGGAGGTGAGTGCGTCCAGTGAGAAAAAGGCACTCGCTCGCTTTGCGGATATTCGCCGACGTAACCAGGCGGATTACGAGGACTTCCTGGCGGGGGCGGCAACGATGCCGATCATCGATGGCTTACGCGCGGTAGCGGGTTTTATCGTAGGTAAGAAGTAGCGCAGCCGGAGCAGCGCCTGCGTTAAGTTCCCTGCGCGGTAACGCGACCTGGATTGTTGCGTATTTCACGCCATTCCCAAAACAAAAAGCCCGCTCAGGTTTCCCTGAGCGGGCTTCTCTAAATCTGGCTCCTCTGACTGGACTCGAACCAGTGACATACGGATTAACAGTCCGCCGTTCTACCGACTGAACTACAGAGGAATCGTTTGAACGGGGCGCATATTATCGACGTCGTGCAGGCTTGTCAAAGCTCTTTTTCATAAAAGTGTCTGATTGCTGAAATACTCGCCAACTCTGTGCGCTGTGCCGTATCGCTAACCCTAACAAGCGGCTTCACAGGGTTTCTTATTGCGTAAACAGAAACCCCACTCCGCGTAAAATTTCGCCTTGGACTGGGCAGTGACGATTGTTCTTTATGTTCGTCACATTTATTTCATTTTTAGTTTGAAATGCTCATAAATGGAATTTAAATTTCATTTCAATTTTCGCTGTCCGCCCGGAGTCCAAATGAACAAAGTCAGAATCGGCATGATCGGCAGTGGCTACATTGGCCGCTGTCATGCGATTGCTTATGCCCAGGCCCCTGCGGTGTTTGCGTTAAAAGGGGAGATTATCCGTGAGATGCTGGCAGAGGTGAATCCGGAACTGGCGGCAAAGCAGGCCGCCACCTTTGGGTTTGCCCGCTCAACCGCTGACTGGCGTGAGCTGGTGTGCGATCCCAATATTGATGTGGTGGATATCTGTGCGCCCAATTTTCTGCATAAAGAGATGGCGCTGGCTGCGATTGCTAACGGTAAACATGTCTATTCCGAAAAGCCGCTTTCCCTGACCGTGGCGGATGCCCGGGAAATGGTGGAAGCCGCGGCAAAGGCCGGCGTGAAAACGCTAGTGGGCTTCAATTACATGAAAAACCCCACCAGTCAGCTGGCGAAAGAGATTATTGCCCGAGGCGAAATCGGTGAAGTGGTGCACTTTTATGGCACGCACAATGAGGACTATCTGGCAAAACCTGACACTCCGCTCGACTGGCACTGCCAAAAAGCACTGGCCGGACTGGGCGCCCTGGGCGATCTGGCTGCGCATATCGTCAATATGGCGCATTATCTGGTCGGCAATATTGTGGAAGTCAGCGGCGATATGATGACGGTCATCAGGTCGCGTCCTGACCCGAAAGATCTCAGTCGTCAGTTACCGGTTGAAAACGAAGATCAGGCCAGCGCATTGCTGCGTTTCCAGAACGGGGCGCACGGCGTGATTGAAACCTCGCGCATTGCCTGCGGAGCCAAGATGGGCCTGACCTATGTGGTGACGGGCACTAAAGGCACGCTGCGCTATACGCAGGAACGGATGGCAGAGCTTGAACTCTATCTTCATGATGAACCCGCAGGGCGTCAGGGCTTCAAAACGATTCTGACCGGGCCTGCTCATCCGGATTACGCCAGTTTCTGTGTGTCAGCAGGCCACGGTATCGGCTTTAACGATCAAAAGACCGTGGAAATACGTGATCTGATTAATGGCGTCGCCGCAGGCGATCGTATGTGGCCGGATTTTGCCGAAGGTTTGCAGGTACAAAAGGTGCTGGAGGCGATTGCGCGGTCCGCCACAGAACGGTGCTGGCAGGAAGTCTGATAGTAGTTACAGCATACTTTAACGCACAGACTGAAACCTGTGCGCCTGCGGACAGGCAGGCGCACGTTGTTATCAGCAGTCAGATGCTTTGTCCCACCACAGCTTGTCCATCGCGTAATAGCGGTCACGCTGGCTCACCGGCTGTGACAAATCCCGCTCCCAGGGCTTCGCCAGAATGTAGTGCAGGTTCTTCACCTCTTTACATTCCCACAACGTATCGTGCTGAAAACGAAGCGTTTTTAGCGCGTTATAAATATAGGAAAGGGGCAGCCATTTATCTTTAAAAGCTTCGTTGAGCAAGTCCTGTTCTGAGAAGGCATAGGCGCGCAGGTCATCAATGGCGGCAATACGCGCTTCAAGATCGTTAAAGACAGCCTCATCCGGTTCCAGTACCAGGAATCCACCGTTCAGGTAATAATCCACATGGGCCGGCGGCGTCTGCTCGCGCTCCTGCCAGGTATAGTGGCAGAACTCGGGCTCCCAACTGTCAGGATAGGACTCAATCTGGTTGGGATTACAGCGGCAGGCGTGGCAGGCGGCCAGCACGAAGTCACCCAGGTCCAGTGTAAACAGTTCATCCATATTCTTTAAGATGAGCATGTCAGCATCCAGGAATACCACGCGCCGATACTCGGTCAACTGCCAGGCGCGCAGCTTAGTCCAGACCTCGCCAAAGCGTTCAGAGGCATAGTGCTGATTCAAATCATTGTCCGGATAAAGCGGATCAACCCGGCGGATAATACAGCCCTCATCCCTGAGGGCTTCACACTCGCTGTCACTGATAGCATTGGTGGCCATCACAAGCAGTGGCCAGCGTGTTTTCGTCTGTTGCAGTGATCGGTGCAGCGCTTTCACGCCCACCAGATAATCCGGTTGTGTCAGTAACGTTACCCAGGCAAACATAACATCCCTTTTTTAAATTATTCAAACAGTGCAGCGGTATAGTCGTTGCTGAAGCGGTGGTGCGGATCAAGTTGTTCACGCAGGGCGCGAAAGCGGTCCCAGTGCGGATAGAGATCCCGCCAGTGGTAGAGCGAGGCATCGTAATATTTACCCCAGTGCGGACGCCCACCTTCTTCGGCCAGCAGTTTCTCCACCTCGCTTAAAAAGTGCAGGCCGGCCTCAGAAAGCGATCCATCATCCGCGTAATAAACGACAAAGCCAAAGAAGCAGGTGGGCTGGTCGAAGGCGGGGCTCAGCCAGGCGGATGAGGCACCGGTGCAGCGCAGGATAATCGGATAGTGCATGTGCGGACGATTTTCGGCATACCAGCGTTTGATCTTGCTGATGATCGCCGGCGTGCGCGCCAGCGGAACGCCAATCTCAACGTTGATCTGCGGCACGGCGATACCGCGACAGAACAGTTGGTAGATGTCGCCTGTGACATCGGTAAAGTCGCGAAAGCGAGTCACAGTGCGGAACTGTTTGCCGCCTTTACCGTGAATCTGCGTATCGCGATGCATGTGTTCCAGCGTCTGTTCGATCGTATCGTTCAGGCTGTCATCACCTTCATCGGCATGTTCTACTACTTCGCGTCCCGACTGCTCGTAACGCTGGATCTCATCGTAGCTGGCCTGATGTGCATTCCAGACGTGCATGATGTTATCGTCAACAAACCACCAGGCCTTACTGAGTGCATAATCCTCATTCCAGCGCAGCAGATCGCTTTCCAGGTTGTCCGCCGAAACCGCATTCTTGTGGCAGGTGAAGATGCGGAACGGTTGGGTGCGCAACGTCACTTCGGTCACGATGCCCAGGGTGCCGAGCGACACCAGCGCCGCCGCAAAATCGTCGTCACCGCGCGACAGCTCCCGTATGGAGCCGTCGCTCAGCACCAGACGGATCTGCTCGGCTTCATCCGCAATGGAGCTTTGCTGCAGACCCTGACCGTGCGTACCGGTTGCCATCGCACCGGCCAGCGTCTGCACGGAGATCACGCCCGGCGAAGAGGCCAGCATGCGGTCCATGTCTGTCAGGGTGCTGTAGATCTGTTCGAGCGGTGTGGCGCCTGCAAACGTAACGCTGTGAGCATCGCTGCGGAGCAGGCCGGTAAAGGCGCTCAGATCCAGCAGCAGATCGTCGGGATGCACAGCCAGCATTCTGCCGGGTGAGTAGGTTTTGCCAATAACGCGCACTGTGTTGTGAGTGTCGCGCAGTAACTGCTGCAAAGCCGCCTCATTGGCAGGGCGTTTTACCTGCTGTTGTGTACCAATCGGCGCGTTTTGCGCCCAGTTCCAGAGTGTATTGTCATGAGGTTCACGCTGCGTCTGGCGAAGCGGATAAAGGCTGGCGTCTCTGCTCAAGCTGCTTTCCTTACTTAAGTGATAATGTTATTACCACTTAAGCATAGACTATCCTTTTCAGCGCTCAGGACGCGTGGCGTGAGCAACCGATGTAGCGCAGCGTTGCCGTGACGGCGAGCTGGCGATTACGACGGATGATCTCGTCTTCATTTTTGTCCCGACTAAACAGCGTATTGAAGGTGAAGCGGTTGGAGACCTGATGCACACAAATACTGCTGATCAGGCGATGCACGTCCAGTGTCTCGATCTCTTTGATGAACAGTCCCTGCTGCTGTCCCCGGCTCAGAATATCGTCCAGTAAGTCCAGCGCACTGCGGTTCAGTTGGCTCAGACGGGCAGACTGCGAGATGTAGCGGCCGCGAGACAGGTTCTCCATACAGATCAGACGCACAAAATCCGGGTGGGAAACATGGTAATCGAAGCTGGCTTCAACCAGTTTTATGATGGCCTGCTCAGGGGCGAGCGAGGCCAGATTCAGCCCAGTTTCATGCTCCCTGATCTGCTGGTAAACCTGTTCCAGCGCATCGATATAGAGCTGTTCCTTATTGCCAAAATGGTAAACCACCATTCGTTTAGTCGTCTGGGCATTTTCAGCAATTTGCTCAAGACGGGCGCCTTGCATACCAAACTCAGCAAAGGTCGTCAGTGCGCTCGCAAGAATGCGCTTTTTAAGTCCTTCAGGATCATTTTTGCGTTTCGTAGTGTCTGACATAGTGCTTAACAGGGTGCCCGGTAACGAGAAGGTGAGGGCAAGATGTTACCACAGCGGATCAGGGCTGTTACTTATACCGAAAGCAAATGAAGATTAATCAGTCTGTTCTGACGTCGCACGGGAAGCCGTGTCACCTCGGTCACGGCATTAAAGCGTTTTCAGGATCATACCGATGGCGGCCAGCAGCATGATAACGCCGACCGATTTAAACATGATGCGCTGTGCACGTTGGCTGGTCAGTAATGCGCGAACGCTTACTGCCGCCAGAATAAACATGGCCCCGACCATCAGCAGTACCGCTGCGGTAACGGGCACCAGCATGGCTGCCCAGAATGTAAAGGATATGCTCTCCAGCGATATCACAAGCGGTAATATGGCCAGATAAAACGCGATTGTTTTCGGGTTGCCCAGTGTGATGGTCAGGCCTGACAGCCAGGCAGAAGTCAGTTGCTTGTGCGTCACTTTTTGGTCCAGCGTGATGGAATGCGGCTGATAAGACCAGAACTGCCAGGCCAGAAAAGCTAAATAGAGCGCCGCAACCCAGTTAATCAGTGTAAACAGTCCGGTATAGGTATGAGCGACAACGGCCAGGCCAAACACGGCGAGCGTCAAATAAAATAAATCGCCCATTATCACGCCTGCAAGCGCAGCCAAACCCGCCAGAGAGCCCCCGTTAAGGGTACGGGCCACGATCGCTGTCATGCCCGGGCCGGGAATGGCCGCGGCCAGACCCAGCGCCAGTATATAAGGCAGTAATTCTGTTATCGCAGGCATCGTCTTTCCTTCATAAATGTTATGTCGGGATAAAATCCAGACAGGCTGGCCATGAAAAGCGGCATGACCAGGACAACCCGGACTCGTCTGCCGCCTTAATCTGCCGTGTCCGGCCATTTCTTTTGATCTGCACCTTGTACAGCACCTGAAAACAGTATGTCCTGGCGAGACAGAAATAGGCTGTCTCAATCACATTCATTTATCGTATTCTTTGCAAGAATTAACCTCATAAACGAAATGTAGCGGAAGGAATTGACCGGTATGCTGCTTGATAAGACAGAAATGAAAATCCTGCGTGTTTTACAGGACGATGCCCGTATTACTAATCAGGAACTGGCTGACAAGATTGGTATGTCTGCCTCACCGTGCTGGCGTAAAGTGCGCAGGCTGGAAGAGCAGGGCGTCATTCAGGGGTACCGGGCTGTACTGGACCGCAAAAAAATCGGCGCCGGGGTCATGGTGTTTATTCGGGTGGTTATTGATTGCCACAGCGAGGATGAGGCAAAAAAATTCGAGCAACAGGTCACGGCGCTGGATGATGTGGTGGCCTGCTACAGTATCGGTGGTGATGCCGATTTCCTGCTACAGGTTGTGGCGAGCGATCTCGAAACTTATGCGGAGTTCGCCATGTCCGTAGTACGCAGATTGCCGCGCATTAAAGAGATGCAAAGTATGTTTGTGCTTAAAGAGATCAAACCGCTGACCGCTTATCCGGTTAAAAATACACACTGATATGACTGGCTTAATCTTATGCAGCATCTGTGATGCAGCCGGACTCAGCCGCATTAAACGTAGCGTTGACGCGACAGTTATAAAGAGCAGGAAATGACGGAAAAGCCGGGGTGCCATAAAAGGCATTTTGATGTCTCTGGCGTGGGTAGAGGTAATATCAGGCGACACAATGGGCATTCATTCCGCGAAACTCTGCGCCTTTATCGCTGTGATTTGAAAAACACGCCATTGACCATGGCGTGTTAATGGTTCAGAAAACAAAATGCTGTTTTAAGGAGCCCGCCCGATTTTTTTCGTGCCTTTCGTGTAGTAAAGATTGTGGTATTGACCATTTGAATAAATCACCACGAATCTGCGCGCGCCGACATAAGCGCCAAAACTGTTTTTTGCATTAATCACGCCGGGGATGACCCAGCCAAACATCAATTCTTCTTTATCTTCGGGCACATTCATTACCCAGGTATATCCTTTAAAAGGTTTAAAAAAACGATAATGCGCGCTGTAAGGATCTTTCAGATGATAATAAAACGTATTTTTGACATCCGTTTTATAAGTGTCTGGCAGCGTACCGTAACTGGCAAGCTGCACTTGTAGTGGATCGGGTTCATGAGAACGGGCTACACATCCTGTCAACATCATCGTTAAAGCAAAATACAGCACACGCTTTCTCATTAATCGCCTCAAGGGTTAATATTTTTGTTATAAGGCGAAACACTAGCACCCGGCGTATATTTCGGTCTATAAACCGTTGATAAACGAGTGTTTTATATTAGCGAACAGCGAGTGAATGGTTTAATACTGGAGAGCGAAGCGGTTTATCTTGACAACCCGGTGTTGACTGAAACGACTGTTCGGGCGCAGAGAGAGTTTAAGAGACTAACAAAAACCCGCTCCGGTTTCCCTGAGCGGGTTTTTCTAATCTGGCTCCTCTGACTGGACTCGAACTTCATCTGTAACTCCCTCTGTTATTGGGTTTTAAAAAGTTAGCTGACTTTTTACCAGCATTTTTACCAGAATTATTTAATCTGTATGAGTAAAAAGTCAATTATATTCAATTGATTACGTCAGTATCCAATAGTAGACAACAGTAGAAAAGAGACGGCCACTTAGAATACTTGTCAACTATCACACCACATTTTTATCACACTCCCGTATAGTAAAACTTCGCTGATACAGGAGGTTAAAATGGTCACGGCAGCACAAAAGGTCGAACTGACAAACTGGTTCAGACCAGAAAATTATGAAGCCCTGAAAGATATTACCTTAACTGAATTTTATCAGGAGTTTCGTCTGCGCAGGGCTATGTATCAGGAGCTTGAAGAGGCGATTGAAAGCGACGATCCGGAATGGCTGGTCGGGCAGGCGAATCAGGAGGCGCTTTCCTTAATCCTCACCGGAAAGCCATTGCTGACAAAAGCCTTAACAGCTCACATTGACCATCCGTATGTGGGCGATCAGCATGTCCGCCTGTTGTCTGTGGGCAGATTTTACATGTTTGATCGGCATCTGAAAGCTTCTGGATTGCTCCGTTACAGTGAAAAAGGGGATCTGGAGACCAGGCAGGACGATAAACATGCGCTGTCAAAACCGCTGGTCAGTTATGTCAGTAAACGCGCAGAAAGTATGAATAAGTTTCATGCGTTTTCCGAAGATCATGTAAAACGTAAAATGAGACGTGCGGAAAGCATCCTGCCGCTCTTAATCGATATTGGTACTTCCACGGATGAGCAAATCATTGAGTCAATGCGCTACTTCCTCACTTGCTGGCGTAAACAAACTGGCATTAAAGCAAAGGTTGCAGAACAGCCCTATGGTTTTGGCGAAGTCATGGTACAGAAGCTGATTGATTTCCGGATCATACCCATCCTCGATCTGTTGTATCACGCGAAACATAATGACTATAAGCTGAGCGACAAGGATCTTGAACGCCTGTTGTATCGCTGGGGCATGGAAGATATACGCGACCAGATACAGATTAAGGAGACAGACAGACCGCTTGCCAGAAAAGCGCTCACAGGCGAGTTTGATAATCTGTTTACCATTTTCCTCTATAAAAACAGGCATTTAATGGATATGGAAGTTCGTGATGTCATAGAGATGAAGAAAAAATCAGCAAGTAAAAGATAAAGTCAAGGGACCGCGAAAATATTTATGTCCCGGCAAACAACAGTTCAGTACTCTCCCGGCCCTACGCAAAATCTCCTGTCAATTTTTTCACGCCCCTGATTTTCCGATAATTATCCTCGTTGACACAACAGAGGATAAATCAACATGAAAAATAAAAAGCTCATCAGAATGTCAGAAGTATTAAACCGCACGGGCTTTTGCCGTGCATGGATTTACCGCTTAATCAGTCAACAACGTTTCCCAGTTCCAGTAAAAACAGGTGAGCGATCTGTTGCATTTATTGAAAGTGAAATAGATGAATGGATTGAGAACCTAATCAATATATCAAGAAACACAGTAGCATGACACCAGTAGTAAATATTTTAACTTGTGGGGGCTGGCAACAGCCTTTGGAATTATCAGCATTCAAAATAAATCACTTAATAAGGAACTGTTATGAAAAAATTCGCATTTATTAATGAAGCAGCCGAAAGAGAATATAAGGCATTACCAGAGGACGTGCAGGACGCATTTGGAAAGGATTTACGCCGTATCCAGTATGGACAATTACCTGAACTCCTCATTGGTGTTATGGACAGCATTGACAGCGGTGGTGTTTACGAACTAAAAATCAACGGTAGCCCGGCTTATCGCTGTATTCATACGAGCAGATATCTTGATACGGTGGTCGTGCTGCATTCTTTCAAAAAAACAACCAACGGCGTTGATCGTAAAGCTCAGAACGTTACGGAGAAAAGGTACAGGGAGCTTATGGCTGACGTAAGAGCAAATGAACGCGAGAAAAAATATAAGTCTGCTGCTTAGCACTCATTTATCTCAATGACAGCATGATGCAGATCCGGCATGGTCATTCGGGTTTTGAAGCCGAGAGCATCCAGCATATCGAACATGGCATCTATGGTAAAAAGCTCAATTTTGGCATTCTTCAACTCCGATATACGGGACTGACGAACGCCGAGCTTTTCGGCGGCTTCCTTTTGAGTCCAGCCTTTTTCTTTTATCAGGTTGCTGATCATAATGGACAAATCCATTTTCATTGCGATTTTATTGGCAGTGTCAGCATCGGATGTTGCATGGAAAGGACTGTCGTAATATTTTAAAGCCATAAATGTCTCCTTTTGTTAATAAAGTGATTATCTAATATTTTAGATAAAATGTCAATTAAATTAATTGCTTATCTTTCGGTAAGATAAAATTTTAAGTCAGCTTTGATTACTACCTAATTAAAAAAACAACCATGTGGTGATAAAATTGATTGATGAGTTTCATATCCTGTATCAGTACAGAAAAATCCAGCGGGCGGCAGCTATGACGGATATCAAAACTCTTGAAGAGATTTTGGTTAAGTTAAAAAAGGTAGTCGCTGAACGGCGTGCTGAGCACTACGCAGAGATCGGTGAAGAGGCGGCAAGGCGGATGAAAGTGAAGAAAATCTTTGATCTGATGAGAAGGGATGTGGTCTGTGTGGAGGATTTTAATAAAATGTATTGAAGCAGAAAGTCACTGGCGTTATTATTCATTTCAGTGATATTTAAGCTGATTTTACTTTAATTATAGATGAGGTAAGTCTTCGTTAAGACATTCGATTAAACTAGTAAATGAGGAAGGGTAATGAAGCAGCCATATGAAAACGTTTATCTTGGGAATTTTATCTTTGCTCTTGGATTTTATGCCGCAGAAACAAAGCGCGGATTGAGTGACAAATCTATCCAGCTAGTTCAGCAAACACCGGACGAAGAAATACTTAACGATTTATTCATTAACTGGTCCGGGAGAAATTTTATTTTTGAATTTAAAAGAAATAAAAAAAAGATAAGCACGGAACTAGAAAAAGACGAAAAGAAAAGTATTAATAATGCTTTGAACTTAACAGAGAATGAAAATTGGTTAAATCTGAGCAATAAGGCTCACTTTTTGGGATTTGGACTTCCGAGTGGTTTAGGATTTATTCATTATAGTTCAATCCATAAAGATTTTGATAAATATATTTCTCTGCCGGCTCTATGTAAAGCTGTTTTATCACAGAACACCGGTTTTGGATTGAACCATAAAGAGCTTGTAGAGTATCTGGATTTTATAAAATCTGTTACAGGAACTACATCTGAGGGTTGCGGTGGGTTTATTTTGAATATTTCAGAAGAGGGGGATTTAAACATGATTCCTTTTGATGATGTAAATGTGCTTTCCCAATCCTTAGATATGGAATATGAAAATATTTCATATTCATCCAGGATGGGTATGTAATAAGTGCAACGATGAATAAGAGTCTTCAAGAACTAAATAAGGCGGTTTTGTAATTCGATGAAAATTCAATTGGTTGCTCATCTGGCTTATTCATAATGTGTTAATGATACCCGACATCCAGAATCAGCCTGTTATCAAATAGCTCAACCAGAACCGTTTTCAGCGATTCTGGTTGCCACTGGTAGGACAGGTAAAGCTCCTCTGGCTCGACTTTCTCTAAAAGGTCGTCCCGAACTATTGTCATAACGGTACTAAGAATCTGGTCTTTATATGACAATAATTTTTCTTTATCCAGAAAAGAGAACTGATGCCCGGCGAAAATCCTTCTCAGTTAGTTAAGATAATTATCCTGGAACTGGTCATAGTGTTAGCCATTAACGGAGTAATAACGAATAAGTGATTTTGTTATGATGTTGGCTATACTGTCTTCGTCGGTATGAATGTTTAGTATTTCGTTTATTTCATTTTTTAGCATTTTTATCTCCATTTTTTATTTTTATTTCTTCGATAAATCTGGCTCTGTCGCCATTAAATACCACCGCAGGATTGATATAGTAAATGTACTTGGATTTGCTTGGTGCTATGACCTGCTTATCTATAAGCTCTTTTATTCCGCGATAAAATACAGGATCGGATAAGTTGAAATCACACTGACTTGCTATATCTTTTGCTGTTTCAAAATTCATATAAACCTGGTCTTTACCAATAGCGTCAGAAATGGAAAAGAGAAATATGTAAAATAGCTTATTACCTGTCAGGGACAGATCAAAGAGAACACGGATTTTGGAAATGAAAAGCTTAACGAACTTCTCTTTATCAACCTCCTGTATAGAGTGAATGACACTTTCGTATCGTTCTCCCTCTGGTGATTCAAATTTTTCTCCACGAGCTACTGTTCTTCTTTTATCTTTCGTCTGGATCTCAATGCCATTTTGCAATATAAATGGGTTCTTATCATAGGTGTTTTTATTCATAATGGTTCCTTTTTTATTATTATAATATACATATATAACTATGTTTTTTGAAATGTCAAATATATTTTGAAGTGTTTTCTTCATTTTTATTTTAAATATTGAAGTAAAATACAACAAACCCGAAGAGAAAAAGAACAAACCCGAAGAAAGATCTACAAACCCGAAGAAAAATCAACAAACATGAAGGAAGTGGCTTTTTAATGCATTGTTTTATATGAATATTTTTATCTTAAGAAGTATAAGAAATATAAGATCTAAGAGGACAACAGGAACCCTGTGCGATCTTAATATCGCCCCAATGGGTTTCGACTGGAAAATGTTTACTTAAACTGGACGTCCCGCCAGTTTTTATTTATCAGGAAAACATTTTCCTTAATTGTATTATTAGACCCCTGCACAACATAAGGTTGTGCCTGTGGGGGGCATGGTGGTTGAAGATCTTCTTTTATACAGTAGCAGAAGACAATAACAGTGCATTTGCTTCTTTGCCTTTTGGGGCAACCAGCAATGCCTGTATAGGCCGTATGAGTAAAATAACCGTGTTACTAAGCTACATGCTCGCTTGCTCGCATTGCGCAATATTAAAAACCTTGGATAAATGGCTGGTCTTGATTGAGCTAATGCGCTCAATCGCTAAAACCTGGCTCTCGCCCTTTTGATTTAAATTGTGAGAACATTTTTCTTCACCTGATGAAGTGATTTACTTCATTTTAAGCGCTAAAAACGAAGAAAAGTCTTCATGTGATGAAGAAAATGGTTTTAACAGAAAATCTATGCTATTTAAGTCGTCAGTGCGCGTGAGCGCATAGCGGTTTTGCTGACAGCAGGAAGCAAAAACAAGACAGCTTCCTTTATCAAAGGGGTTTGATTTTAAAGCAGTATATGAGCAAGCGAATGTGCTGCATTGAAAAACTAATTAAATAACAAACCATCATTCCCTAGTCTGCTGGTTGCCCCTAAAAGGCAAATAAGCAGAGCCCAGGGTTTTGTGTTCTGATTATAAAATAAAAGAGAAGTAATGAATATGAACCCCAATGACACGGCACAACAGCCGTGTTGGGTTACTTAAAAAAAAAGAAAACCATCTTGTTTTTCACTTTATAAAATCGATAAAGAACATCTCTCGCTTCACTCTATATTAATAATGAAGAAGAAAACTGCTCTCAGGCCGCTTTAAATAAGGATCGTTACTGTCAGGTCTTGCAGATTAAACTGTCAGGATTAGTAATGTAATCTGTCATTATTTATTATTTCCTGACAGATCGAAAATGAACTGTCAAAAACATTGCTATTGTTAGCATTTAAAGTATCGATAAAAAGAACTTGAATTGTCAGGAATAAATTTGATTTTGACACTTGACATATTTTATTATGTTTGTATTACATAACTAACCATCCAAATAAAAATAATAAAGGTAAAAAAATGAATGAATTTAATATTACAGTAATAAAAGGAAAAGAAGATTCAAAATTAAGAAAATCAAGGAGAGGATTGCCAAGATACAAAAGCAATCCATTCTTACAAAACACCAGTAATAATACAAAAAGTGGATCACGAAGGGTCACAACGGGTAAAGATCGATTGTTAGTTATTAATGAAAATACCGGAGAACAGTTAGCAGGGGCTGGCTTCTTTCAATGGCAGGAGGTGGATAAAACACAATTTTTAAAACTATACATAAACGGAGTAAAAGCGTTAACTGAACTTACCGGAGCCGGAACCAAGGTGTTTGAAATTTTGTATAGAACGGTTCAGGAGTTCAAAGATACGGACAGAGTTTTCCTTGCTTATGAACTTGTAGATCAAGACATAGTGAAGATTTCGGAGTCAACGTATTATAGAGGAATGAAAGAGCTCGTTAACAAAGGTTTTATTGCTGAAACAACTGTTCAGAACTCTTATTTTATTAATCCTGATTTCATATTTAATGGTGATCGTCTGTCATTTGTTAAATCATATATTTTAACAAAATCACCCTCGATAAAAGAATTAAAATAGAATGATGGCTTCACTAAGATAACGAAATATTTGCTATTTGGATTGCAAGTGATTGGCTTCGCGAGACTAACGTCTGTCTAAATCCTCAGTTAGTTTCTAGTACTGATGAGGCTGAGCAAAAAGCAGTGAAAATTTTAATACAGCCTGCTACAATACATGATTACGCGCAGGCTGTCTGGATAAATTTCAGAAGTCTAAAAAATCATCATTTTCAAGATAATAGTTTAGAGCATCAATAAAATCCTGGTTACTGGCAGAAGGTTTTTGTTCAATTACTGATAAGATTACATCAGCAAATTGCTCACCTGAATAAATATATGATAAACCTCTGCTAGATGCATCTTGCGGATAGACTTCATTATCATTTTCATCTACCTGTGGATAACCGGAAGCCAAATATTCTTTGTCTCCGAATAACTCTCCATCTGCACCATAAATGCAAAAGTTATCATCTTCGCAACGAGTTTTGACCATGATGTCAATTATATCGTTCAATTTAATATAATTACCTTTAATCGACATAGTATCCTCTTTATATTTAGGTCTTAGCTACAAATTTTTCTACCCGTAGGACCATCAAGTTTTCCTTGTCGTCCAGGTTTTCCACCACCCCAAATATCACGTCCACCTTTACCAGTTGGATGATATAAAGCATGATTAGATCTATGATCTGCTCTGTCGACCAGAGTTAGTCTGTTTATATCTTCATGGTGATGCCATGTTAATCCCGAAGGGCTTCTGCTCATATCCCCATCTTTGAGCCAGTCATTCAGTTTTGGATATCTGTTAAGCATATCTTGTCGAAATTCCGGATTCGCCTCCATTTTTTGAACGAAATCTACATTAGCCCTGTTGAACTGGACTGCATCACTGGAATATCGATATTGAGGATCAAGTGAATAATCATGAAAAATATGATATTCACCATTATTTGGCCTATTAGCTAACCCTAACGGATCAATCCAACCCAGAGGATTAGGTGCATACTGATAAAGATTCCAGCCTCCCAGCAATCCTATCGGGTCCTGTACCGTAAACCGCCCGACCTGCGGATCGTAATACCGGAACAGATTATAGTGCAGTCCCGTTTCATTGTCAGCGTACTGCCCGGCATAGCGCAGAGGCTGATGAGCAAGGGCAGTTTGTTGCGTGAATCGGTGGAAACCTTCCGTCTGCCGGGTAACCTCACCAAAGCTCCCGTAATGACCGCTCCACCGAAGCTGTCCCTGTTCATCAGTGATATCCAGCGGTGCACCGTTCAGATCGGTTGTGAACCAGAGAACCACTCCACTATTTTCGTCACGCAAATGGTCAACACGCGCCAGCGGGCTGTATGCTTCGTTCGGATCGTAAACATATGTCCGGGACTGTCCGTTCTGCTGCTGTTCCTGCAACAGTCGCAGGCCCTGCCAGAGGAAGCGGGTCTCCGTGGTGCCGTGTTGCGTGGTAACCGTTTTACGGGTGCGCCTGCCCAGCACGTCATAGTGGTAGCGTGCCGTAAACCGGCCTTCCGGGCCGGTGCCTTCTGCCCGTATCAGGCGGTTTTCCGCGTCGTATACATAATGCTGTTCATACAGACCACTTCGGCGAAAGACCAGGTTACCCCACCAGTCGTATTTCATAAACAGGTTCTGCCAGTGCGTGAGGCGGTTATCCTTCAGCGGCAGGGCAGGGAGGTCATTATCCGGCAGCAGGTTATCCGCAGCGTCGTAGCGGAACGTCCTGTTGCTGTGGTCCGGGCGGGCTTCGTAGTGCCTGAGAAAACGGCCTTCCTCATCATAGCCATAAATTGTGTTGCCACGGAGGGTGTCACTGACGTCTGACAGTTCTCCCCGCCCGGTGTAGTTGAAGGCGCGTTCGAAGATTGTCTGTTCCGGCAGGTCGGGTGTGAAGCTGCTCTGCCGGGTACGTCTGCCCAGACTGTCATACTGGCGGGTCTGTTCACGGGTTCCCTGAGTGCGGGCCACCTCCCTGTGAAGGCGGTCGCGTGTAAATTCAGAGATGATTTGCTGACCGAAGCGGATGGCGCTGACGTGGCCGGAACCGTAATGCAGCCAGCTTATCTGCTGGCCGCCGGGCAGAGTCAGCGCAGTAAGATTACCCAGAACGTCATACGCAGAATGCAGTTCACCGTTGACTCCCTGTTCAGCGAGCAGGTTTCCTGCCGCGTCGAAGGTAAACTGAATTTCATCTTCTTGAATTCCCAGCGCCATGCCATCGGCGGTTGGCTTGCGGGTCAGGCCGGTAAGCTGCCCGCTGTTTTTACGCTGGTAATGGTACTGAGCATCGCGGGTAGTGCGTATGGTCAGAAGGCCGCTGCTGTCATAGCTGAACTGCTGAGTGCGTCGCGGAATGCCGCCATCGTCGTCCGGCCTGCCGCTTTCCATAAGCGTGGTGAGCAGTCCACGTTCATTCCATTCCATCTGCCGGGATGTATCGTCCGGGCGGGTTTCGCTCAGTAGATGGCCTGTCGGGTCATAAGTAAAACGGTACTCGCCACCGTTGCCGTTTTCCAGACGCAGCAGATTGCCTCTCCGGTCATAGTGCCAGCGGCGGGTTCGTCCCGTGCGGTCGGTAACGCTTTCTGGCAGTCCAAGCGCGGAATACTGCCAGCGAACCTCACTTTCCAGCGGGTCTCGCCAGGCCGCAAGTTGCCCGTGCTCGTTCCATAGTAACGTTTCATGACTGCCATCGGCCCGAATTAAGGCGGTAAGCTGGCCTGCATCGTTCCATTCGCGGCGTGTGAGGTTGCCTTCTGCGTCCTCACTGGTGATAAGCTGACCGAAGCGGTCATAGGTAAAGCGGGTCACGCTGCCGGAGCAGTCGGTGCGTTGAGTCAGCAGTCCCTGGTGGTTCCACACCAGCAGCACGTCACCACCACTGGCATCGGTGATGCGGTCAGGCAGCGTTTCTTCTTCATCAGGGTAGTGATACGTGGTGGTGTGATTCAGTGCATCGGTTTCCGACAGCAGGCGACCGTTCAGGTCATACACAGACTGAGTGGCTGTTGAATCCGGGAAAACCGTGCGGGCGATTCGGTCAGTATTACGGAACCAGTAATACGCTGTGGTGCGGCCTGCCGGGTCGGTCTCTGACGTCAGGCGACCGTAACGGTCCCACTGGCTGCGCCGCATGGCTCCGTCAGGCAGGATAACATCGCACAACTCCCCATCACGACAGACGAAGCCGGTCTGGCGACCGTCATAATCGGTGAAACGTGCAACATTATCATCGTCGTCAACCAGCCAGTGTGCCTGTGCGCCATCCTCGCGGATGGCGCGGCGGGTGCCGTTTTCAAAATCGTAATTAAAAGTAAGCTGCTCACCCGCGCTGTTGCGGTAAGCCAGCACGCGGGGCAGTCCGTCAAGACTCTGCCAGAGATATTCGTTCAGCAGACCGTTGCTGTCCTCATGGCTGCGCAGTAAATCCGTGCCGTCTCCGTCATCATACCAGCCAAAGCGGCGGCGTACCTGACCGCCGCGTCCGGTGACGCTAATCAGCCGGGCCTTAGCATCGTAATCGTAGCTGACCAGACAAATCTCATCGTCCAGCCAGGCTTTGGCAAGGCGAACCTGTCCGCTGACGGTCTCATAACGGCAGACCACGCGCTGTCCGGCGCTGTCGGTGAGCGCATGCAGCGTATGGTCGTCGTTCCAGTCAAAAAGAATATCGTTACCACAAGGTTCGGTGAGTCGCAGCGGCAGGGAAGGGGAATCACCCTGCAGAGATGCGTAACACCAGCGTTCGCCGCCGATGTCATACACTGACCAGGTATCATCCTGATGGTGTTCCAGCCAGCGTTTTTCGGTTTCGCAGAAGGTACGCTTCCCTTTCGGCACGAGAGGAAAGGACACGTAATCGCCGGACGGTGCACGCCACACCAGTCCGTCCTGATATTTTTCCAGTCGCGTTTCCCAGAAAAGTGACCAGCCACGGCCCAGTATGCTGTCGCCGGGATTGCCACTGCGCCAATAACGCTGCCAGACAACCGGCAGACGGGAGGGTAATACAAAGTCCAGCTCGTCATCACCGGAGAGGAATTTCTGCCCACTGACGATATCAACCGGGCGGGCGATGATGCCCACGGCGGCGGCACTGGTCATCAGCACGCCAGCGCGGCAGGCGACGCGGGCCAGTTTGTTGATACCCGGGATTTTACTGAACAGTCTTCCCAGCGCACCGACTTTACCTGCTGCACCGCCCGCTCCACCGAGCAGTCCGGCAAATAACAGCGTCAGGTCGGAGGCTTTATAGAGCCATTCCGGGACTTCTGACTGTATGGGCAGTGTCTGTTCCGGCTCACCGCCGATAATCACATCTGCGGAACCGGTCATGACCTTTCCACCACAGGTGGTCTGATCGCCGAGACGGGCAGCAGGCAGGCCATTGATGTACACGCGTGAGGAGCCTTCGGCCATCTGCTGTGAGCCAGCATCTTTGGCGCATTCCACCATGCTGTCGGTTGCAAGGGCGGCAGGTCTGCCATTAATGAACACATTATGAGAGCCGGTGGCGATAACGCCTTCCTTCTCCATGCTGGCGGCCCCGGCATCCGCAATGCTGTCCCTGGCCTTCGTTGCCAGTTCGCCCGTAAAATACCCAACCGCCAGACTGGCCCCGACCAGAAGCACACCAATACCCAGACATGACGCACCGATACCGGCAATCATCAATGCCCCGGCGGCAATACCTCCCGCTGCGGCAATCAGTCCACCGACAATCGTTCCGGCAATCATCCCTGCCAGCGCATGAGAATGGCCGATATCATCACCCACGCGTGCCGCTTCGAACATAACAACGTTCCTTAATTGTCAGGTGTTAAAAGAAAAGCTGGCAAGCAGCGCATGGAACTGTTGACTGTCTCCGTCCGTCAGTATCGCGGTGCAGGACACAGTGAACACCAGAATATGGTTTGCAGACGTGTTAAATACCGCCTGTTGCTGGAAGACCCGTTTACCGTCACGCAGATAGCATGCATGCACACATTCACCCTGCAAGAGGTTATTGCCGAGCACAGCTGGCACCCGTTTAGTTTGCTTCCAGCCTTTCAGATGCTTCTGAATCAGCGTTAACTGCCGGTCAATATAACCTGACAGCGTCTCGCCATCATTCATCGAATCGCGGGAGATGTTAAAGGCTGGCGTGTTCTCACCGGGCAGGGTAAAGACATTAACGGTGCGATCCTGATAGTGGTCAGGAAGGGTGATGTGGCCTTCGGTAAAAACGCAGAGAGGGAGATTATCAGACATTGAGCAGCTTCCATATGCATCAGGACGGTTTAAGTGTGCCACAGGGCCAGGCAGCTTACTATACAGAGGTTTCATTTACTTACCGAAGGTAAGTGTTCTGAGATAAGTATCGGTTCAGCAACAGGCTGATTCAGCCGATGCCCGCTTTCGTAGTGCAAAATCAGTCAATTAATCACACATTTCATTAACTTATTGATCTGTATTGCCGATCGATATATGAATTTTTAATAGGTATTGGCAATCAATAAGCTCTTATCGATCGGTCATTAATTGTCTAAATCGATCGATATGGTTTTTTTGATAGTTTTTGTCTATTGTGAGTTGTGGGTTTGATCGATAAAAACGATATGACACGCCCTTTGTTCAGATCAATTATATCAATTACTTAGAGTTAATCTGGCGAGGAAAAGAGCATGTCAGAATGTCCATTTTGCGGTACAGAAGTCCAGGAGCATGTGTCAGTGTGCAGGGGATGTGGTGCGGAAAGAGTAAAAGGTTATGTCAGCCAGCAGACTATGAAGGGGCTGGTAGTTGGTGGAACGATTATTGGCATTCCTGCGGGATTTGTCATGGCCTATCTAACCAAATCCACCCCAGTAATGGTGATAACTTTGCTCGCGTTAATGCTTGGCCCCTTACTGATTCTGAAATTTAAAACCAAAGATAAAGTCAGTTGGGTTCGTCCGACCGCACGTTAATGGCTTTGCCACATCAGGGAAAAACACCACCACTCACTGTTCTGAATGACAAACTCAGGGCAGTGAGTTTTTTATAATTCTGTTCAGGTCATTTTAAATGAAAAATGCAATTGCAGTGTTATGTGTGTCTGCCTCTTTTGCGCTGGCAGGCTGTCAGCAACTGAGCGACGCAACTGGGAAGGTGGGGCAGTCGATCAACTCGTCATTATCTTCTCTGGGTAATGCTTTAAGCACTTCTGATAATAAAAGTAATACAAATGTAGCGGATAATCTTCCGGTTAATACCATTAACGGTTTAGGGGTTATTTGCCGGGATTATGAAGCCAACGCGATGGCTGGTAAAAAGAACTGGATTGGTAAGAAAATCAGCATAAGCAATGCCACTGTTCTGGAAGCGCAGGAAGCATACGACACCATGAAGTACCTTGGTGCGCAGCGAGACCATAAAACCTACGCTATTATCTTCCAGACGGCTGATACGAAATATTGCGGTGGGGCTGTATTGCTGTCTTACTATGCTGGCCAAGATGATGATATCCTGAGAATCAGGAAAGGACAAAAGATCACGATTACAGGTGTTGTCTATGACATTGGCGACAGGACGTTCAACACGCATAACAATGGCAATATGGCATCGAAAATTATTAAAATGCAAAATGGTATGATTCACTGATAGTGAATTAAAAAAACTTAAAATTATTTAATTTTAAGACTCCCCCGTTTTCATCTAAAACGGGGGATGGGGGCTATTTTTGCAATGTTACCCCATCGATAAAGTTGCTAATTATATATCGCTCAAACTCAGAGGCATTAATTGCCTCTGCCAATCCTATTATTGAGTCTATAAATTTTAAGTGCTCTATGGCTTGATGAAGTGATAAGTTCTCGTCATCAAAATCGAGTAAAAATTTCAGTTGTATTTTTTTTGATAGCATGCGAGGTAAGCCATATTCTTCAAGTTGAAAAACAATTGGCGGCAAAAATGCATGCGAGCATTTAAATATGAAAGAGGATATGTCAGTGTTATTTTTTTTAGTTAGTTCGCGTAAAAGCACGTTTATATCATTCAATAATGATGTTAACTTATGTGTTAAGGTTTTTTCGAGTTCAAATAGGTTGTCTATTGAGATATTATTAGGTGATAAACCAATTAATTGCTGAGGAATTGTTTTTGACCAATTTTCACTGGCGGATTTTATATATGCTACAAATTTACTATACTCAATACGCCATGAACCTGGTTGAAGTTTGAGTATTTTATATAAGTAAAAATCCCAATCATCAGGATTTTGAGTGTTTAAGAAATATATTCTTTCCCATTCCCTAAGATTTTGAATAATATCCCAAGCGATTTGTATTATAAGTGAAGGGTTATTTAATTTAAATGCGCCTTCACTTTGTAATTGTTTGAATTTTTCTTCTCCTAATAAAGTGGACATTTCCTCTCTATATGAAATTATAGCCGCAATTTGATCTGGTGTAAGACTATCTGAAAACTCTTTCTCATCTATATCTGTGATTAACGAGTCGGGTACTGTGAGATCCAGTTCAGAAAATTCTTCTTGTGGAGGAGTAGAGAAAAGATAGACTTTCCCGATGAAATGTTTAAACATTCTACCGCTTCTGCCAATTATGTTTCTGTATAGAAAATCTCTGAGGTTTCTATTTCCATTTTTAGACTGCCATATGATTACATTTTCGGCATTAGTGTTTACACCTTCAACTATTGATGATGTTGAAACGAGGGTATTTAGACCATCGCTCTCTTCAAATAATTTTACTTGCAATTGGCTTAAAGAACGATGCAATCTCCCATTATGTATGCCAACTCCGTTTTCAATGAGTTTAGGTAATTTCCATCCAGTTGAATAGTTATCCCTAAGCCAGTTGGAAAATTGACTTGTAATATTACTTGAACTGTTTACTGAACTCTTAGTTAAAACATCAGTAATCTTGTCAATGTTTTTATAAGTTCCAGCATATACTAATGATTTGCCTTTGCTTTTATTTAGTATTTCAAGTAAATATTTACCTTTCATACTATCATCGTTGTTTATTTTGGAGCTATAATCATGTTTTTCTAAGAATACAGTATTAAAATCTATCTTAGTAAACTCCATTCCTTTAGTAAATGGATTGGAATTTATTTGGTCAATGTTAGGGGATAAAAAATATCGTTGAGTAGCCTTTTTGCTTAATTTTATAATTGCCTTGAGTAAGACGGATGCTCTTTCTTTATCGTGAGCTTCACTGGCTTTATAGAATTCGTCCACTATTAAAATGTCTATTTGATTTATTTTTTCTAAATATCCAATGGCTCTTTCTTGTGGAAATATAAAAATGTTTTTATCACTGAGTTCAACATCAGACGTAGTAATTATTTTATATTCTGCTGAGAATTTCCGATGTAATCTTCTGCGAGTCTCGTCAGTTAGAGAAATAGTTGGCACAATAATCATTACATTAGTAGGTTTTTTTATTGAAATGAATGCATCAATAATAAAACTTTTGCCAAAACTTGTAGGCGCACTAATGGCTAAGTCGGTTCCATTAATAAGTTTTTTTAATACCAAAGATTGCTCACGATGCAGTGTTACTGGAAATTTTAGTCCAACATCTACTTTAAACGCTTCATAAATAAGTCTATCTTGCCAGTCAGATGTGTTAACTCTTAGATATGGATATAGCCCTAATTTTCTAATAAGGTGATTCACAAAGGGATTATAATCCAGTTCATTTCGATAGTGATAGTCTAATAATTTAATTAATGTGTTTCTGGCTTCCGTTTCGTTATTTTTTTGAATTAGAGCACTTATTTCACGGCAGATATCAAAAATATATTCATGACTATCTCCGATAGTTTTATCAAAAGAGTCCATTCTATTGCTCCTTATAAAAACTTACACTGTTTACAAAGTTGTCTATTATGGATTTTTTATTTGGTACAGGGAATAGTATTAAATGAAATTTAATGTTTTCATACCCGAACAAGCTTTGTAATTTTTGTCTGTTCTTTCTGAAATAAGCTACTGTTCTTTCTTTATGGAAATCAATTATCTCTTTCTTGTACGCTTCACTTATACAGGTGGCCTTACTGGTTATATTACACTCATGAATTATAAGTATTGGGATGTTTATTTTTCCTTTGATATTATCGATTGAATTGGCATTGGAAAGGCATTTAAAGATATCATCTTTTACTTTCTCATCTAGAATTAATTCCTTTATATCGTTTACATTGAGGATTACACTATTTTCTTTTCTGAGTTTATCAGTGTTAAGTGAATTTTTAACTGATTCAGTTATTGAATTAAGCCTGTCATTTTCAATGCTATTATAAAACTTCGCTTCTCCAAACCATAGCGTAAACTCCCCTGTTTCATCAATTACGATATGAACGCTGTCAGCACCCTTTGCATTGTCTTGTACATTCTGTTTATAAAATATTTTGGGTACAACAGGTAGCGCCTTGAAATGATGCTTCATCAATCCATATAAAAATATTTCTGCCAGTTCACTGCCTTGACTAATATCATCGAACTTATCAGTTAATCTTAAATTCTGCGCAGCAGAAGCAAGGGCTGAATGAGGATCTGAAATTAAAGCTTCTCTTTCTTTAAAAGATAATGCAGTCTCAATGATGTTATCCCAAACAAACCGATGAAATTTTTTGAGTCGCCATCCACCATCCTCAAAGTCGTTTATCATGGAAAGGAATTTGTTATTACAAAAAGTGTTTGCTTCCAAAGGCGGAAAGAGTGTTAGAACCGTATCATCAAACAAGATCTCAAAGTCCATTCGTTTTCTCCGATGTAATTTCTTCTTCGTTATAGTTTGAAATATTTATCATAAATCAGAAGGTTCTGGTATTTTTTTTGATGAATTTTATGCATGTAAATATATACAGTGCTTATATCAGGATTTATAGTCGCACTCTGTCGTTGATGCTAACGTAAGGTGTTTAAATTTTATACACGCATTGAGACTGGGGTAGTTTAACCCTAGTTTGTGGTTAATTAATGCTACTTGCTGTTATTTCAAATATAAATCATTGATTATTAGGTTTTTTCAAACCAAATCGAAGTTTAGGCAGCGTAAAACCTTTTGATTTTGTTGCAACTTCCCTTTCCTTTGGTAAAGGTGGAAAGGCAATTGCTCGGCTTGTTTTGTCTGGATCTTGTTTTTTCTCAGACTTGTGGTTGTAGTTAGCTTCCAGAGGAATGCAAACTTCTGCTGGTTTAGTGGTAGTCTCCATACCCTCCCATTGACGCTTGGTAATCTTCAATTTCGTAACAGGGTCAATCATCACTTCATCAAGCGGGTATGGAACAGCCGGATTTGGCACAGTGATAGCAGCTGGTTCTGGCTGAGTTTCTTTCGTCGGACGATTAACCAACACACTAATAAAAGTTTTAATAAAATCATACATCTTGTGCAAATTAATCTTACGTTTACGCCTTAACAAAGCTGGTTTTTCTATTTTTGGCGCAACACCATAGTAAAGGGACATATCCTTTGGCTTCCCTACAACCGGCTTAAAGCGGCGTTTTCTTTCCGGAACAACCAGTGTAGGCTGTTGTGGCGCTGGTTTTGCTTTCAGACCTTCAATACGGAATGTGTTGAGGTTGACGGTAATGAGATGACCCACCTCACTGTTAAACAACTGCCTGAAATCGTTAGCAGCTTGTTTGGTCTGTGCTGCCTGCAACTGTTCTGCGGCACGTAGGGTTTTGGCTCTATTGGTATGCCATGATTTACGGTCTATCCTGGTAAGCGCAGGGCGATCAAGTTCAATGGCCTTAGCCAGGTGTTCGTTTGCGATATCCTCTCTTCCCGCTTCCTGTGCTTCCTTCGCCAGAACAATCGCTTCTTCACGCTGCGCTGAAAGGGAACGGTGATCCATACGATTTTTGGAACCAACACGTTCCAGTGCACGGTTAGACATTCTGGCCCATGACGCACGCCATTCATCCATCAAATCATGCTCGTTCCAGCTTCTGTTCTTGTTACCGAAACCTTTTGGTGTTATCTCGCGTAGCGTCAGCATAACGTGAGCATGGGGATTATGACCGTCAAGGTCATGGAATGAGATATCGGCAATCATGCCTTTACTGACAAAATTGCGTTTACAGTAGTTTTTCACTAACGCGATTTTGGCATCGTTATCCAGTTCAACAGGAATAGCGATATCAAAATAACGTGAGAGCTGGGCGTCTTTTCTTTTCTCAACTTTCTCAATTTCATTCCACAACACAGCAGAGTTTTCAATAATATTAAAAGGTGTGTGTTCTGGTGCAAGAATGCAGTGGTGGAACAGGTCGGAACGATATGAATAATCGTATACGTCTCCTGTTCTCACGTCTTCTATTCTTTCTCTTGCATTATATGCGGCAAGATAACATGACGATTTTCCTGCGGATCTTTTTAGCATACTAAACGATAAATGAAATATTGTCATGCTACAATAAATTCTCCTGTTGATTTTAATTTGTTTTAAAGGTGTTGACCTTTGCTGGTTTTAGTTTTTCGTAAGAAAAACGCTGGTGTTGACTTTAAGGCCCCCGCCAGGCCCACACGTTGCGAAGCAATGTATAAGTGGGCATTTTATTTATTTTTTATTCAGCTTGCGCCGAATCAAAATAAAAAAAATGGTCAAGTTTTTCTCTGGATCTAAGCGCCGAAAGAAGAGGCGCGTAAGCTTGGGGTAAAGGGATATAAATCGAAGAAGGGATGTTTCCGTATTGCTTATATTAATAATATAACCCGGAATTATCATCTTGTAAAATTTGCAAGTAAAAATAAATATGTTATTTAATGATTAAAGAGTTAACTAAAACAATGAAAATGCAAAAAAATGATTATTCCTCTGCGCGGAAGCTTAAATTATCAAAAACCTTAAAAGCCTGACGTCTGGATGCGAAAAATCAATGAAAAGCAGTTTTATTCATTGGAACATTCCAGGCATGAAAGACAAAACAGGAGATAATTATGGAAAGAAAAGATTTACGTCAGCTATTAGCATCAGCACAACAGGAACTGAACAGATTAACTACAAAAGAAAAAGCACTGAGTCGCAAAGAGAAAACGCACAGGAAAATTGTGCTGGGTGGTGAGGTTGCAAAGTATCTTGGACTGTACGTTGATCAGGATATGTTAGTGGGTTTTCTTATTACTTGTGCCGGGCTAACAGAAGAACAACGCAAAAGGTTCATAAGTAACGGGGCCAGAGCCAGAGAAAACGAAAATATGAAAAAAGAGCAGAAAAATAAAATTTCAACAGTAAAACGTAAACAGGAAAAACAGCAAGCCGAAGTAGCAGATCCTGTATCAAAGAATGGTAATACATCAGAGGAAAATAAAGAGGGTGAAAACGGATTGAATCTGCGTTACCAGAGTCATTTTTCTTCCATGTTGGGTAAGGCAGTAGATAAAGGTAAGTAATATTTTTCTTATAGAACGCTGAGCAGCCGAAAACTTGTTTTCTGCTGTGAAGGGTTGAGCAAGCCAGATGGCGCGGTAGGAATTAATTTATAACCGTTTGTTGACATTATCAATATAAATGTTATTGAAATTATGTTGTCATCCTTTTTATTTTTTATATGTGGTGCGGTTGTTATATACCTTGTCCTGACATTCAGAAATATAACGTCCCTTTTGGTTATGCAGGGCGTCAGGAACCTGGTTCAGTCCCCTGGTGGTTTACCGCCAGGGGATTTGAATATTTAACTGTCAGGGAATTTTTGTATTATTTTCTGCTAGCAAACTCAAACGGTCTGACCATCCCTTCACGGTTGGCATCCAGAAAATCAGCCCACCATTTCAGCATCAGGCGGCGTTGTTCAAGGTGTTTAGCCTTATGCGTGTAGGCAGCGCGAACGTTATTTTTTTCCATATGGCTCATTTGAAGTTCAACCACGTCTTCCGGCCAAAGTCCGGACTCAATCAACGCACTACATGCAAGGGTACGAAAGCCATGACCACAGAGGTCGGTTTTGGTGTCGTAACCCATTTTACGCAGTGCTTTATTGATGGTGTTTTCACTCATGGGCTTCATGGCATCATAGCAGCCTGTAAAGATAAAGCCGTCGTCAGTACTGACATCACCTGTGATATTTTTCAGCTCATTCAGAACTGCCACCGCCTGTCTGCACAGTGGAACATAATGCTTCCTGCGCATTTTAGATCCCCGCCCTGAATGTCTGATACCCTCAATGGCTTCACGCTGTTCCGGGATAATCCATAGCGCACTTTTAAAATCAACTTCTGACCAGCGGGCAAAGCGGAGTTCACTGGAACGGACAAACGTTAGCAGGTTGAGTGTAATTGCCAGTGACGTGAGCCTGCTGCGTCCCTGATAACCATCAATACGTTCCAGAAGTGCTGGTATCTCTTCCAGTTCAATTGCAGGCCGATGCTCTGTCTGTGGCTTCTGTACAGCACCTTCAAGATCATAGGCAGGATTGAAGCGGATGATCTTTTGCTGAACAGCATATCGCAGGATAGCGGTAGCGTACTGTTTTACCCGCATAGCGATTTCAAGATAACCGAGTGTTTCAATCTTCTTGATTGGAACCAACAGATCCCCCGTGTCTAACTCACCTGTATCTTTGTTGCCGATATCAGGAAACAGGTAAGTTTCAAGACGAGTCCAGACTGAGCGCTGATAATCTTCTGACCAGGTTGTTTTCGTTGCAAACCAGCTTTTAGCAACTGTTTTAAAAGCGCGGGTATTGTTACGTTTATCCATCGTGGTTTTGTTGTCAGCCTGTTTTTTAGCGCTGGGATCAACTCCTGATGCTAAAAGCTTTTTGGCTTCGTCGCGGCGTTGCCTTGCGTCTGCCAGAGAAACGGCAGGGTATACACCTATGGAAAACACCTTTTGTTTCGCTTCAAAGCGATAACCCAACTGCCAGTACTTTGAACCGTTAGGATGTACCAGCAGGTAGAGGCCGAACCCGTCAGTGAGCTTAACGGGCTTTTCAGCGGGTTTGGCATTTTTTACTTTGGTATCAGTAAGTGGCATGGCAGTTACCCCCTGAATGCTGGTAAAAGGAAAACCGAACCAGCTTTACCAGTATTTTTACCAGCAAAAGGGTGTAGCTTCGAGTATTTTTTAATAGACGTGAGTAGACAAGCTTGAAGGGTTAACCAATTGATAGAAAGCAAAAAACCAGACATCAGTAGACATCTGGTTTCTTTAAATTGGCTCCTCTGACTGGACTCGAACCAGTGACATACGGATTAACAGTCCGCCGTTCTACCGACTGAACTACAGAGGAATCGTGCTACAGGGCGCATAGTAATGGACTGATCTTACTGAGTCAAAGCGGTTTTCGCGCCGGACAGTCTGTTTGCTGAAGGATTCAGCATTCTGGTTGTTTCAAGCGCAACTTTGCGCATTCCCGATCTTCTTCATCCATAAAATGGTTTTATCACAGCACCCATGCCGGACAGGTGAGTGCGACCCGCATCATCGATGCCTATGCAACAAAGGAAACGGATTAGCCTGACCATCCTGTTCCAGGCGGCCCATGATGACAAAGCCCAGCTTTTGATAAACGTGCATAGCCTGCTTTTGTTTATTCACGTCGAGTGCATTCGCGCCACAGGTTTCCACTGCATATCAGTAAGCGATAGCGTCCTACGTCTTCCTTACCACAGCCACAAACGCACCGCAGAAGGCTGGCGTTGCGCCATCCACGGACGTAGTATGCAGCATTCGTCCCTGTAGCTTGTCTCAAACACTCTTTATCACAGGTAATATCGTCATGGCGTTGATTCCAAAAAACTACTCACGGCTTGAAAGTGGCTACCGTGAGAAAGCCCTGAAAATCTATCCATGGGTTTGTGGGCGCTGTTCGCGCGAGTTTGTCTATTCCAACCTGCGTGAATTAACGGTTCATCATATTGATCATGACCACACCAATAACCCGGAAGATGGCAGTAACTGGGAATTGCTGTGCCTGTACTGCCACGATCACGAACACTCGAAGTATACGGAAGCTGACCAGTACGGCACCCGGGTTGTGGCGGGTGAGGACGCGCAAAAAGACGTGGGCGAAGCCACCTATAATCCCTTTGCGGATTTACAGGCAATGCTGGATAAGAAAAAGTAAGACTGAAGGCCCGGACGTGACCTTTGCGTTCGTGCCTGACAGCGGCCAGACGCGCATCCGTTTTTATGCGCCTGCTATCCACTCCCTCTCTGACTGTCCGCAGCTTATACCCCAGGGGCAAAGCCCTTCTGCACGAGGCTGAATCAACAGCCTGGTGATGTCGTTCGCCTCTCAGTGCAAAAGTGCAGTATGCCCGTTGATATGCTCACCTGGCGCGTACTCCGTTTTAAACAGCTATGGTTAAAGGGGCACCGTCGACCATGGAGAAGTGAATGAACGAGCAACTGCAAGCACAGATTGCCGCAAGGCTGGCGTTGACAGCCGGACAGCGGCAACAGACGCGCACGGCGCTGAGTCAGGGTCTGCCAGCGGAACCTGATTCACGACGCGCACAGCGTTATGCCTTTCAGCAACGTGCCAGACAACAGGTCATCATCGGCACGAATGATTTGCTGCCCGTCTCTTTTTTGCAGCAGGGGCTGAGCGCCGCCAGGGCGGTGGCACTGGTCAGGGAAGATGGCGTACCCAAAGGCAGTGGGTTTTTAACCTGGGGCAACCTGTTTGTCACGAATCACCATTTGTTACCTGAACCGCCTGAAAAAGGCCGTATTACGCTTCAGTTTGGCTACCGCCAGGGGGAAGCGGGTGAGATGATTCAGGGACGTCTTTTCAGTGTGGATGCGGAACGCTTCTGGCTCACCAGCCCGACCGAAGCATTGGACTGCACGCTGATCGCGTTAGGCGACGCGCTTGACGACAGTGGCGAGCAACCGCTGCCGCTGGCGCTCAATGACCGCAACGATAAACATGCGTTGGGCATCCACCTTAATCTTATCCACCATCCCGGCGGTGCGCCGCAGCAGGTCTCGCTGCGCAATAATGCACTGTTAGCCCGTCATGAAGAGTTTTTGCACTACGAAGCCGACAGCGAAGGTGGCTCGTCGGGCGCACCCGTTTTCAATGACAGCTGGCAGCTGGTGGCGCTTCATCACGGTGGCGTGGAAGAGAACGGAAAATGGGTCAATGAAGGCATCCGCATCAGCGCGCTTACCGACTGGCTTAAAGGCGCGCTGCCGACGTTACCTGAAGCCTGGCAATCGTCGCTGATGCAGGCGCTCAAGGCTGAGCCTGCAGCGGAACAGGTGTTGCCCAGTGCCGCTGCACCCGATGAAAATTACGCTAATCGCGACGGTTATCAGGCGGGCTTTCTGTCGGGCACGCATGTTGATGTCGCCGGCATTATCGCGCCACGCGCCAGTGAAGTCGCACCGCTGCGTAATGGGCGCAGCGGTGCAGAAGCCACGCTGGATTATGAGCACTTCTCGCTGATCATGAGCGCAGGGCGGAAGCTGGCCTTTTTCACAGCCACCAATATTGATGGTGCGCGCTACATCAATATTGACCGCGGCAGTGGACAACCTTCGCTGCTCCCTGAAGGCGACCGCTGGTATGAAGACAGCCGTATCGACAGTCGCTATATCACCGGCCAGGCGTTCTATAGTGAATTCAGCCGCTGGTTTGATCGGGGCCATCTCACCCGCCGTAGCGATCCCACCTGGGGCACCGCGGCCGAAGCAGTGCGCGCCAATAAAGACACGTTTCACTTTACCAACTGTTCACCGCAGCATTTTCGCTTTAACCAGAGTGTGCAGTACTGGCAAGGTGTTGAGCGCTACATCCTGGAATATGGTGTGTTAAAAACCAAACAGCAGATTAGCGTGCTGACCGGACCGGTACTTAACGATCAACACCGGCAATACGGGAACTTACAGGTGCCGCTGATGTTCTGGAAAGTGGTACTGCGCATCGGGCCGCAGGGCACGCCGCAGGCCACCGCACTGCTGGTCAGTCAGGATAAGTTGCTGGACGAACCGCGCCGCGTACTGCCGCTTCAGCAGCCGGAAGCGGTTCCGCAGGTGGATGAATACCGCGTTTCGATTCGTTCACTGGAAACACTCACCGGGCTTGATTTCAGCGCGTTCCGCGACTGGGACAGCTGGCAACCCGATCCCAGCCTGCTGGCCGATCCTGTGCAGGCAAAGCTGATTATGAGCTGGTCTGAGGTGTTATAAAGGGACGGCGGCAATCGGCTGAATGTAAGGGACATCACACTGCCCGTTCTGGTGTTCCGAACGGGCAGCATTCGTAGATTGTCGCCACTGATGTATCGTCCGGCACCGGGTTGGCAGGCTTGCCCGCCAGCAACGCCCTGAGCAGTATGCCAGCCTGAGATTCAGCCGGACGATCGCTGCATGTGTTCGCGGTTCGCCCCGGCTAAACCATGACATTAACCCGACGGGTTAACCGCGCCACTGGCGGCAAGAAAACAGTAAGCCGATGCCGCGACCTGTCCCGGCATCGGGGCAGACAAGGCCTACGCCAGCAAACCGTGCGGATCCAGGACATATTTGGCGGCCACGCCGGCATCAAAGCTGGCATAACCCTCGGCCGCCTGTTCAAGGGGCAGCACTTTGGCGTTCACAATTTTCGCGATGGGTAACCGGTCATGCAAAATTGCATTCATGAGCTGGCGGTTATATCGCAGCACTGGCGTTTGTCCGGTGTGCAGGGTTTGCGCCTTTGACCAGCCCAGGCCAAACTTCAGGCTCAGGGATCCTTCACGGGCTGCCTGCTCCTGAGCGCCCGGATCGTCTGTTACATACAGTCCCGGAATACCAATCTTACCGGCTACCCGGGTGACAGCCATCATGCTGTTCAGGACAATAGCCGGCTGCTCTTTACCCGAATGGCCCCGCGCTTCAAAGCCAACCGCATCAATCGCCGAGTCGACTTCCGGCACGCCGATGATATCCGCGATCATTTCACCCAGGCGATCGTGTTTGCTCAGGTCGACGGGCACAAAGCCCATTTTTTCTGCATGCGCCAGGCGATCCTGATTGAAGTCACCAACCATCACGACCGCTGAACCCAGAATTTGCGCTGAGGCTGCCGCGGCCAGGCCAACCGGGCCCGCGCCCGCGACATAGGTCATCGAACCGACGCCCACGCCCGCCGTGACCGCACCATGAAAGCCAGTCGGCAGAATGTCTGACAGCATGGTCAGATCAAGAATTTTTGCCAGCGCCTGATCCCGGTCAGGGAACTTCAACAGGTTAAAATCGGCATACGGCACCATGACATATTTCGCCTGTCCGCCAACCCAGCCGCCCATATCGACATAGCCGAATGCGCCGCCAGCGCGTGCCGGATTAACCGTCAGGCACACGCCGGTATCCAGTTCCCGGCAGCAGCGACAACGTCCGCAGGCCACGTTGAAGGGGACAGAGACAATATCTCCCACGTTAAGCATTTCAACGTCGGTGCCTTTTTCAATGATTTCGCCGGTAATTTCATGCCCCAGCACCATGCCCGCCGGTGCGGTGGTGCGTCCACGTACCATGTGCTGATCGGAGCCACAGATATTGGTCGACAGCACTTTGATGATGACCGCGTGATCGATTTTTTTACCCGCGGGGCTGACGAATTTCGGATCGGCAATATCCATCACTTCAACCTTACCGGGCCCCTGATATACCACACCTTTATTGGAAGCGTTTCCCATAGTAATGTCCTGTCTGGCTGATTAAGAGGTCTGTCTGGCAGCGCGGTATCATGCATGTAGGGTGAGGTACTTACCGGTCTGCAAAGGCAGTGTAAGCAAGTCAGTGGTGCTTAAATGATCTGACAACGACATCGGGACGGGAAAAAACGCAGAATGGCGACATCGAAAGAAATAATAAAAACAGATCGCCATTGTGCAATAAAGCCTGTCCGGACATCCTGTCGAAAATAAATAAAATGATTTTATTAAAAACGACCTGTAATTATCTGTCGGCGACAACGTCGCTTATTATTATATAGGCTTTTCCTATGCCGTTATTTCACGTCAGACAGTGCTATGATAAAAATGAATTAGCTCACGCGTGTTGACTTCATTTTTTTCAGGCGGTCAGGTTTTAATTAAGGATTGCAATAACCCGGCAGTTACGAAATAAAGCGTCAGAATATCGTGCCTTAATACCCTGCGATCGTTATCGCCAGAGGATTACCGTATCGCTGACGGTTATTTCTGGCATGTCGACCGCAATATATCATCAACCGCAATGGTCGCTGAGTGTTAATCATTACGTAGAAGGAACAGGACAATGAATATTGTTACGCCCGCGTCGCCCGCTACGCTCAGAAAGGTAACAGCCGCTGCCGCTATAGGTAATTTTGTCGAGTGGTTTGATTTTGCCGTTTATGGTTTCCTGGCCACGATTATTGCCCAAAACTTTTTTTCACAGGCACTTCCGCAGACCGCCTTATTACAGACGTTCCTGGTGTTTGCCGTGGCGTTTGCCTTGCGGCCATTAGGTGGGGTGATATTCGGTATGCTGGGGGATAAATATGGGCGTAAACGTATCTTATCGTTGACGGTACTCATGATGGCGGGCGCGACCACGCTGATTGGCCTGCTTCCGACCGACAGGCATCTGGGGATCATGGCCCCGATTCTGCTGACGCTGGCCCGCTGTATTCAGGGATTTTCGGCAGGAGGGGAATATGCCGGAGCCTGCGCCTATGTGATGGAGCATTCACCGCCACGCAAACGCGCCTGGTACGGAAGCTTTATCACGGTCTCGACGTTTTCTGCTTTCGCGGCTGCGGCAGTTATCACTTTTCTGTCAGATGCCGCGCTGGGCCAGGATCAGATGCGCGCGTGGGGCTGGCGTATTCCTTTTCTGATTGCGGCCCCGCTGGGGCTGGTGGGGATTTATCTGCGCATTCGTATGGAAGAGACGCCTGCTTTCCGGGCTGCACGTCGCGAAGAGGCGGGAACACATGCGGCACTTGCTGACACGTTACGCCAGCAGACAGGAAACATCCTGCGGCTGGGGGCCTTTATCGCCTTAACCGCGCTGACGTTTTATATGTTTACCACCTACTTCTCGACCTTTCTCCAGTTGCAGGGCCACTTCAGTCGGGCCTCGGCCTTGCTGGTCTCCTTCCTCGCGCTGCTGTTTGCGGCGGGGCTCTGTCCGGTAGCGGGGGCGCTTTGTGACGGGATAGGCAGAAGAAAGACGGTGGCTGTCACGGGCGGATGGGTGATCGTAAGTGTCTTACCGGCCTGGTGGCTGGCCAGTTCGGGCCTGCTCTGGGCCGCCATCCTCGGGGATATGCTGTTAGCGACGGGGGCGGTGTTTTCGGGCGTCGTGACGGCCGCGTTACTCTCCGAAGTCTTCCCCACGCGGGCACGGTATACCGCCTCTGCCATTACCTACAATCTGGCCTATACGCTTTTCGGCGGCACCGCACCGCTGGTGGCAACCTGGCTCATTGACTACACAGGCAATACGCTGTCACCGGCCTTTTATCTTGTTGCGGTCGCGGTGCTGGCGCTGGCGGGCGGGCTGAGCTTGCCCGAAACCTCACGTATTTCTTTGCAGGATGACGCCGCACATCCGCATTCGCGGCAACAGGGTGCGGTAAAGCACGTGGGGACGGTCGCCCGCAAGGAGCCGGTGTGAGGCATAAAGGTCACCAACCGGGCACCCGCCCGGGTTATCTTCTGATGGCCTCGCTGGCGGCGCATAAAACTGCGACATAAGCATTCCTCCGCATAGCGAGGGCGGCATCGGCGCGAAGCAGGCCAGGGACTGTGCAGCATCGCAGGGGAAGTGCTTATCACCCATTGCGGTGTCAACACGTCAGAGAAAGCGTGACCCGACGGGTCACCCAAGATCGCCAAGCAACGTGCTGGCTGAGAAATGATGCGCAATCTGCGCCTGCAACAGTTCGGCGCAGCCCAGCGCATCGGTCAGCGCGTTGTGGGCCGGATAGTGCGGCAGATGATAACGGGCCCGACAGTCAGACAGGCGCAACGACAGTCGGGGGCGCGGTCGCCACCATTTCTGTCGCCAGCCGTTTTGCCGCTGTGCCGCAATAACGCGCGCCTCCAGCGCCAGCGTATCGATACAGGGGAACACAATGCCTTCGCCAATGCGCTTTTTAAATGCTGCATCCAGAAAAGGCTGTTCGATCCCTTTGTGATGGACCACCATCACGTTTCCCGCCATCATTGCCAGCAGCCTGAGCAGCACAGCATTCAGGTCCGGGGCGCGGGCAATTGCGGAATGTGTGATGCCGTGAATAACCACCGACTCTGTTCGCAGGTCGGCACGCGGATTCAGTATCCAGTGCTGGCTGCCCTGGATACGGATGCGCGACAGGCTCATCGGCAGTAAACCGATACTGACAATATCGTCATGCTGAGGATTCAGGCCGGTGGTTTCAAAATCCATCGCCAGTAAGGGAACGTCGGACAACGGTGTATCGGGTGACGGCATGCCAGACAAGTAGTAGTTTTTCAGCGCGGCATGGCGCGTTTCCCTGGCCCGTCTGGCGAGGACGGCGGGCCAGTCCTGCGGCAGCACGCTGTCCTGGCGGGCGCGGACACAGGGCGACAGCAATGCTTTATTGATATGCAGCATTAAACGCTCCGCCCTGGCTGATAGCGATATTTTAAAAATTTTTGCGCATTGCTGAGGATCTGAAAGGCATCCTTCAGATTCTTGCGCTCAAAGTCAGACAGATTAAGCGGTTCAATCCGGTTGTCCGGTTCCTGGCCGTTCTCCACATCCTGCGCCTGGTGGCGGATGCGCACCATCGAAATAAACTCCAGCGCATCCCGCAGATCCTGACCGCGTCCGTGGGGCAAAATGTCGGCCTGCATAATCGTCTGCAGCCGATCAAAGGAGTTATGCGCCGTTGCGCCCGCCGCCAGCGCATGCACACGAATCAGATCGGCCAGCGGGGCCGTTCCGCGCCGTTTCATATCAATGGATTGCGTATGCTGGCCGGAGGGCTCCATCACAAAGTTTTTAAAGAACCCCAGCGGCGGCTTTCGCAGCAAGGCATTGCGCGCCAGACAGGCGAGAAAACGGGCGTTGTGCCGCGCTTTGTGTCTGATACGCTGGTTAAGCTGTTCTCCCCATTCCACCTGGCCCCAGACGGCGTCCAGGTCGAAGAAAATCGCGCTGTCCAGCAGCGATTGCGGTGAGGGCGAATCGATCCACTCATCAAAATAGCGTTCCCAGACGGAGAGCGGCTGACACCAGCGGCTGTTTGTCGCCATGATATTTCCCTTGCAGTAGCGATAGCCGCAGGCGTCCAGCCCGTCACTCACGCGCCGGGTCAGCGCCATAAAATAGGGCGCATGGCGCAGTGGGTCATAACGGTTATCCAGGATCAGGGCATTATCCTGATCGGTGACGAGCAGTTGCTCCTGGCGGGCCATCGAACCCAGGGTAATAAAGCAGTAGGGGACCGGCGGCGGCCCCAGTTCCGCCTCGGCCAGCGCCAGCAGGCGCTGCGTGAAACTGCGACCAATGACCGCCATGGCGCGGCCAGTCATCTGCGAGTTGGCATCTTCACGTACGATGCGGCTGAAACAGGCACGTACCTCGTTTTTCAGGGCGCTCAGTTCGTCCGGGCGCTGGCAGTGAAAAATGCGGCTGACGATAAACAGACTGTTTTGCGATTCGTAGCGGATAATGTCCGATTGTGAAATCACGCCGACAGGACAGCCGTTTTTCATCACCGGCAGATGATGAATATTGTGCTGCATCATGGTCAGCATCGCTTCAGACACCAGCTGATAATGTTCCACATGGTTCAGCGGTGCGGTCATGATCGCCTTCACCGGTGTCTCAAACCCGAGTCCACCCGCGATGACCCGCTCACGCAGGTCTTTATCCGTCACGATGCCGGTCAGCGCCGGCCTGACGGCGGGGTTAACTTCTGCCATCGGCGTCACGATCAACAGCGAGGAGACATCCTCTTTACTCATTTTCACCGCGGCGTCGCGCACCGTGGCCCGGCTGTCGAGGGTAACGGGCGGTCGGCTAATCAGGGCCTCAATGCGGGAGGCCATCAGGCCGTTAGCCTCTTCTGTGCGCGCCACGGTTTGCCGGAGACGGGTGCGGTCCTCCACTTCCACTAAATCGGCAAATTCCTCGTATTTGCGAAACAGCGCATTAAAAATCGGGGCCGGGATCAGGTAAGTCAGCGTATCTTCCAGCGCGGTCACCGGAAAGCGTACGCTGTTTTCGCGCAACAAACCAAATTCGCCAAAATAGCCCCCGGCCGTCAGTCGGTTATACAGATCGCCATTGCGTCGGTAGATTTCCACCGCGCCGCTGCGAATCACATACCAGGCATCGACAGGCTGGCCAAAGGTGAGAACAGGCGTTCCGGCTTTGAAATAGCTGACCTCAATGTGCGCGGCGATGCGCGCCAGCGCCGTGAGCGGTAAGGTGTCAAACGGCGGATAGCGCTGAATGAAGTCGATAATTTCCTGATGGGCTGACTGCACGGTGACCTCCTTTTCTGCCACAGCGGACAGCCTGACCTGCGCGGTCCGATCAACGCTGACTTATTGATTAGGCACCGCAGGGGCAGAACGTGCCAGCCGCGGTTCTGACATCAGTCCTTTCACCACCGCGACTGAGGCGATCAGCAAGACCAGTGCGAACGGCAGCCCGGTCGAGACCACCATCGCCTGTAGTGCATCCAGCCCACCGCCGAGGATCAACGTTATCGCAACCAGCCCTTCAAACACGCACCAGAACACGCGTTGTGAAGTGGGAGAGTCGATCTTGCCACCGGAAGCAATAATATCGATGACCAGCGTGCCCGAATCCGCCGACGTCACAAAAAACACCACCACCAGAATAATCGCCACCACGCAGGTGATTTTTGCCAGCGGCAACGTATCCAGCATGGTGAACAACTGCAGCGGCAGAACAGCATCGGCAATGCTATGATAGCCTTCGGTGAAATACTGATGAATGGTGGTGCCGCCCAGCACCGTCATCCACAGCACGCAGGCCAGTGACGGCACCAGCAGTACCGAGATCATGAATTCACGCACCGTGCGACCACGCGAGATGCGTGCAATGAACATCCCGACAAAGGGCGACCATGAGATCCACCATGCCCAGTAAAACGAGGTCCAGCCTGCGGCAAAATTGCTGTCAGGGCGGGCAACCGGATTCGACAGGGCGGGCAAAAACGCAAGATAGGAAGCCAGGTTTGAGAAAAAACCGCTAAACAAAATCAGGGTAGGGCCGACCACAATGATAAACAGCAGCAGTAACCCAGCCAGAATCATGTTGGCTTCAGATAACCGCCGTACGCCGACATCCAGCCCGGCCACCACCGAAAAGGTGGCAATCGCGGTGATGACGATCACCAGGACAATCTGCGTAGTTTGTCCTAATGGCACATCAAACAGAAAATTCAGGCCGGACGCCGCCTGGGAAGCGCCCAGCCCCAGCGAGGTTGCCAGACCAAACAGCGTCGCCAGTACAGCCAGGATATCAATGATGTGTCCCGGCCAGCCCCACACCGCGTCGCCCAACAGCGGATAAAACAGCGAGCGGATCGTCAGCGGTAAACCTTTATTGAAAGAGAACAGCGCCAGACCTAATGCCAGAAAGGCGTAAATGGCCCAGGGATGCAGCGCCCAGTGAAAAATCGTGGCGGCCATCGCCAGCTGGTGCGCATTGTCGGCCGCGCCAACTGCGCCATTCAGGGGAGCCCAGTCGGTACGTACACCGTTTTCCACAACGGTGCCACCCATTGAGCTGGAGAAGTGCGACAAAGGCTCGGAAACGCCATAAAACATCAGGCCAATGCCCATTCCGGCGGCAAACAGCATGGAGAACCAGGTCACGTAGTTGTAGTCAGGGCGGGCCAGCGTGCCGCCGAGGCGCACTTTACCGAGGGGGGAAATAATCAGGCCGAGACAGAGAAGAACAAAAATATTTCCGGCACTGATAAAGAACCAGTCGAGTCGGGTGGTCAGCCAGTTCAGCATTCCTTTAAACAGCGGTGCCACATCACTTTGAAAGACGAGCGTTAAAACGATAAAGGCAATAATGACCATCCCGGAGAGGACAAATACCCGGTTGTGAATATCCAGACCGAAGGGGCCAACATTTACCACAATATTGTCCTGCCCCACCTGATAATCAGTATCATAAGGTGCGACGTCCCCGTCAGGCAGCATGGGATCTCTGGCGTCTGCCATAATCATTTCCTCGCGATTTGTTCGTTGTTGTTAATGCCATCCTCAGCACGCCGGGCTGGCTCTGTTTTAGTTAACGGACATCGTTTCGCTCATCCCTGACAATCCCTGTTTTCCTGTGGTGCAAGAGTGCGGCTATCAGTCGCCTTTCCTTTCATTCAGCTGAACACCACCGTACGTTTTCCGCTTAAAAACACGCGTTTTTCAACGTGATAACGCACGGCATTAAATAACGTTACCCGCTCAATATCCTGTCCACGACTAATCAGGTCATCCGGATAAAGGGCGTGATCGACGCTCTGAATGCCCTGGGTAATAATCGGTCCTTCATCCAGATCGTTATTCACATAGTGGGCAGTGGCGCCGACCATTTTTACCCCTTTTTCCCAGGCCTGATGGTAAGGGCGCGCGCCTTTAAAGCCCGGCAGCAGGGAGTGATGAATATTGATGGCTTTTCCGTCGAGTTTTTCGCACATGGCAGGTGACAGGACCTGCATATAACGGGCCAGCACTACCAGGTCGATATGATGCTGCGCCAGCAGCGCCATAATGCGGGCTTCCTGTTCGGCGCGGTTCGCGTTATTTACCGGCAGATGGTAATAAGGAATACCGTGCCATTCGGCCAGGGAACAGAGATCGGGATGGTTAGAAATGATCAGCGGGACATCAATATTGAGCTGGCCGGTGCGGTGACGAAATAACAGATCGTTAAGACAGTGATCGAATTTAGACACCAGAATAGCGACGCGTTCGCGATGCTGCGGCGGCGTGAGTTGCCAGTGCATTTCAAAGGGCATCACGCGCGGCGTGAAATTATCCCGAAAAAGGTCGGTACTGAAGGGGGAGGCGGGTGAAAAGGCAACGCGAATAAAAAAACGGTGACTGACCCTGTCATCAAAAGAGTGTATTTCATTAATGTAGTGACCGGACTCTGCCATGAATCGGGTCACAACATCCACGGTACCCAGTTTACTCGGGCAACTGGCGGTAAAAATCCATGAATCGGGCAGCGCGCTCATGGGCAGCTCCTGTGAAGAAGAGAAACGCGTGCCGTCGGAAACGCGTCCGGCCGGCACAACAGGGCATTACTTCGTAATGGTCAGGCCATATTCACGACTGGCATCCTGTAACCACAGCCAGATGTAGTCGGCGAAGCTACGACGGACGACCAGTTCCCAGCGGTCTTCGCCGGTCCGGCGGATCAGTGCGCTGCTTTTGGCAAATACCGAACCTGCGACTTTGCCCACCGGGAACGCACGGGGATGGAGATCCAACACCGTGCTTTTCTTCAGCACATCAATGGCATGTTTGCCGGAGAGCGTCAGTATCGTCTGTCCGCCGCTGACGTTGACCACGGAGTAGTGACCGTCAATCTCTGCGCGCAACGCTTTTTCCACCGGAAACAGCTGATCCATTGGCAGAACCACCAGCCACTCGTCGGGACTCAGCCAGCGCACAGAAATGTCGCCCTCTTCACAGGAGGTAAGGGGGACGGTGGGCAGCGCTACACCCAGCACCGTCAGGCAACCCCGCATAAAACTCCGGTTCTGCTGTGAACCGCGCAGCACCAGATGGCCCAGCAGCGCCTGTTCGCGCAGCTGAACGCCACCGGGCTGCGCATGGCTGGCCGCCAGCTTGTCCAGCCCGGCGTGATGCAGAGGGGATTCGGCGCGTACCTGCGCAGGCGCACACTGATCCATGACCGCCACCTGTCTGACAGTCTTTGCCGGTTTGGTTTCAGGTAAGAGGGTTTCAGACATGTTGACGTTCTCCTTTCGGATCGATAAAGACCGTGCTGCAGATTTCCGCTTCGACCACCCGGCCATCGGCCAGCGGGTAGAATACGGTTTCGCCCATGCGAGACAGCCCGCCTTTGATAAAGCCCATGGCGATGCTGCGATTCAGGTTAGCGCTCCAGTAGCTGGAGCTGATGTGGCCCAGGATATCCATCGGGACAGGCTGAGCAGGATCGGCCACCGCCTGTGCGCCTTCCGGCAAGACGATCATAGGATCGCGTGTTTTCAGCCCGACCAGCTGTTTGCGCTGGTCACGTACGCAGTCAGCCCGCGCCATGCCGCGTTTGCCGATATAGCTGAACGGTTTTGTGTCCGCGACGCACCAGCTCATATTGAGATCGTGCGGCGTCACCGAGCCGTCGGTGTCCTGACCGGCAATGATGAATCCCTTCTCGGCGCGCAGGATATGCATGGTTTCGGTGCCGTAAGGCGTCAGATCGTATTTTGCGCCGTGCGCAAAGAGTTTCTCCCAGACGTACAGGCCGTAATTGGCCTGTACGTTGATCTCAAACGACAGCTCACCGGTAAAGGAGATACGGAAGAGTCGTGCCGGTACGCCCGCTATCTTGCCTTCCTGCCAGTCCATAAACTTAAAGGTCTCTTTGTCCAGCGAGACGTCGCTGCACAGTTCAGCCAGTAAATTGCGGCTGTCGGGGCCGGATACGGTCATCGTGGCCCAGTGATCGGTCACGCTGGTAAAGAACACTTCCAGCTCCGGCCATTCGGTCTGATGGTACAGCTCCAGCCATTCCATGACGTGTGCCGCGCCGCCGGTGGTGGTGGTCATCAGGAAGTGGTTTTCCGCCAGGCATGACGTCACGCCATCGTCGAATACCATGCCGCTTTCGCCGCACATCAGACCGTAACGGCATTTGCCGACGCCCAGTTTGGCCCAGGCGTTGGTATAAACACGGCTGATAAACTCACGGGCATCTTTGCCCTGAATATCAATTTTGCCCAGCGTGGACGCATCCAGAATGCCCACGCCATTGCGCACCGCACGACATTCGCGATCCAGCGTCTGTTGCATCGTTTCGCCGGCACGCGGGTAGTACCAGGGGCGCTTCCACTGGCCGACATCCTCGAACATCGCACCTTGCCTGACATGCCAGGGGTGCATTGCGGTGAAGCGTTTGGGTTCAAACAGTTCACCACAGTTACGCCCCGCGATAGCGCCAAAGGCGATCGGCGTATAGTTCGGACGAAATACCGTGGTCCCGGTCTCGGGGATGCTCTTGCCCATCACTTTGGCGGCAATCGCCATGCCGTTGATGTTGCCCAGCTTTCCCTGATCGGTGCCAAACCCCATTGCCGTATAGCGTTTAATGTGCTCAATCGCTTCAAACCCTTCCCGCGTTGCCAGGGCGATACCGGCGGCCGTAACGTCATTCTGCAAATCCACAAACTGCTTGGGTGCGCGGCTGATCGGTTTGATGTGCGGAATATGGAACAGGGCGGCAGGAGGATGTTCCAGCCACTTTTTCACATCGGGCAGGGCGACCTCGACCGGCGTCAGTCCCAGCTTCAGCGCAGCGTCCTGCCCGGCATTGATGCCTTCCTGCAGCACGTTATCAAGCGCATAGCGCCCGTTGATGCCGCCTGCCGTCAACTGCTTCTGATGTGTCGGCCCGGGCAGGAAACCCGTCACGTCCGTGTTCCAGACCGGACGGCTGCCGGTATGGCCCGCCAGATGAATGACCGGGCTCCAGCCACCAGAGCTGGCTACGGTGTCGCAGGTGAGGGAAAAGGGCTTGCCGGCGATCGCCTCACCTTTTTTATCCAGGGCGGCAATCGTGACGCCGCTGACGCGCTTTTTGCCCTTTACTTCAATGACCGCACTGCCGGTGATGATTCGAATACCGCGGCCACGAACAGCGGCGGCCAGTTCACCTTTGGTCACGGTTCGGGTATCTACCACGGCGACCACCTCGCGTCCCGCATCAGCCCAGTCGAGCGCGGTTCGGTAAGCGCTGTCATTGGTGGTCATCAGCACCAGCTGGTGACCGGGCACCACGCCATAGCGGTTGATGTAGGTGGAGATGGCAGAAGGGATCATGCAGCCCGGTACATCGTTATGGCTAAACACCAGCGGTCGCTCCTGGGCACCAGTGGCCAGCACGACCCAGTGTGCCCGGACGCGGTGCATACGCTGGCGAACCTGGGCCGCCGCAGCGCGATCGCCTTTGTAGTCGGTTCGGTTCTCGTTAACGGTAAGAAAGTTATGGTCGTGATAGCCATTCACCGTGGCGCGCGTCAGCAGCGTCACCTCCGGCATCGTCGCCAGTTCCGCCACCACCTTTTTGACCCATTCCATCGCCGGTTTGCCGTCAATCTGTTCCCGGCTGGCAAGCAGATGGCCACCGAATTCATCCTGCTCATCCGCCAGGATGACGCGGGCGCCGCTGCGACCGGCGGCGAGTGCCGCCATCAGGCCCGCAGGCCCGCCGCCCACAACCATGAGATCGCAATGCTGGTTCATGGCGTCATAGATATCGGGATCTTTCTCGCGTGGCGCGCGACCCAGACCGGCGGCTTTGCGGATGAACTTCTCATAGGTCGGCCACATCGATTGCGGATACATAAAGGTTTTGTAGTAAAACCCCGGCGGCATCACTTTGCCGCCAAGGTTGCCTACCAGACTCATCAGGTCGGATTCGACAGACGGCCAGCCGTTGGTGGCCGAACAGACCAGGCCGTCATAAAGGGCCTGCTGGGTAGCGCGCACGTTTGGCACCTGCGTGGCTTCTGTCGCGCCAAGCTGTAGCACTGCGTTCGGCTCTTCAGCGCCGGCGGCGACAATGCCGCGTGGACGGCTGTATTTAAAACTGCGACCGACAATATCAATGCCGTTGGCGAGCAGGGCGGAGGCGACGGTATCGCCTTCATAGCCCTGATACGGCTTGCCATTCCACGTAAAGGTCAGCGTACTGGAACGGTTAATTCTGCCGCCGGACGGCAGGCGATTCTTCTGGCTCATGCGCTCCGCTCCTTACGCGTGTTCACGGGATTCAGGCTGTTCGTTGAGTGTGTAAACCTGTTTAATCTCATAAGTCTGGGTATCACGTACCAGATTAAAGAATTTGCGGCATCCCGCGCTGTGCACCCAAAGTTCGTGATGTAATCCGCGCGGGTTTTTACGGAAATAGAGAAAGGTTCCCCACGCTTCATCACTGCACTGGTCCGGGTTAGCAGGCCGCGCGATATGCGCCTGGCCACGGGGATGAAACTCTTCTTCTTCGCGATACTCACCACAGTGAGGACAGTAAATGTGCAGCATGTTGTCACTCCTTAGTGGGCTACGCCTGCGGCGCCATGTTCATCGACCAGCGCACCGGTATAAAACCGGGACAGGGCGAAGGGTTCAGCAATCGGGTGCGGCGTGCCGTGCGCTAACTGATGGGCAAACAGGTTGCCGGAGCCAGGCGTAGCCTTAAAGCCACCGGTGCCCCAGCCGCAGTTAAAGAACAGGTTGCGCACCGGGGTGGACGAGAGAATCGGGCTGGCATCCGGGCAGGTGTCGACAATGCCGCCCCACTGACGGTTCATGCGGACACGGCTGGTGCACGGAAACAGCTCAACAATGGCCTGAATGGTGTGTTCGATGACGCTGTAGGAGCCGCGCTGACCATAGCCGACCCAGCCATCAATACCTGCGCCGATGACCAGATCACCTTTATCTGACTGACTCATATAGCCATGCACATGGTTGGACATGACGACGGTATCCAGGAAGGGCTTGATCGGCTCGGAGACCAGCGCCTGAAGCGGATGAGATTCAACCGGCAGTTCAAAGCCGGCCATTTTGGCCATCACGCCAGAGTTACCGGCGGTGACGCACCCCACCCGATCCGCTTTAATCACGCCGTGGTGGCGGGTTTTGACGCCGGTGATTTTGCCGTCACTGATTTCCATATCAATGACCTCACAGTTCTGAATCAGATCGACGCCCAGGCTGTCCGCCGCACGGGCATAACCCCAGGCCACCGCATCGTGACGGGCATTGCCCCCGCGCCGCTGCACCGACGCGCCCAGTACCGGATAGCGCGCATCTTTGCTGCAGTCCAGTGCGGGGATCTCTTTCTGTAACTGGTCGCCGTAAACCATCTCGTTGTCGATGCCCTGCAGGCGATTGGCATTCGCCAGTCGTTCATTGGTGCGCAGGTCCTGCAACGTATGGCAGGTGTGATAAACCCCACGCTGAGAGAACATCTGGTTGTAGTTCAGCTCTTGTGACAGGCCTTCCCATAATTTCATGGCGTGCTCATACAGCGCTGCGGATTCATCCCACAGGTAGTTGGAGCGCACAATCGTGGTGTTACGGCAGATGTTGCCGCCGCCAAGATGGCCTTTTTCCAGCACCGCCACGTTGGTGATGCCGTGCTCTTTTGCCAGATAGTAGGCGGTAGCCAGACCGTGCCCCCCGCCGCCGATGATAATAACGTCGTAGCGTTTCTGCGGGGTGGGGTTGCGCCAGACTTTCTGCCAGTTCTCGTGATAGCTCAGACTGTGCCTGAGCAGGCCAAATCCTGAATAGCGTTGCATCATTTCTACTCCAGTAACTCTCGCGCGTGGGCGAATTGACAGACGATAAAACCGCGCCGCCGACCGAAGCCGGTGGCCGCCTGGCCTAACGGTAAACCGGGAAGTCCGCGCACAGGGACAGCACCTGCTGCTTCACCTGAGCAATCTTCGTCTCCAGCATGTCGGCGTTGTTCATCACATCCAGGATGTCGGCAATCCAGCCGGCCAGCATGCGACAGTGCGCTTCGCTGAAGCCGCGCGTGGTGACAACCGGCGCGCCAATGCGCAGACCGGAGGTCACAAACGGGGATTGTGGATCGCCGGGAACGGCATTTTTGTTGACGGTAATGTTGGCGCGTCCCAGCGCCGCATCGGCCGCTTTACCGGTCAGCCCCTGTTTAATCAGGCTGAGTAAAAACAGGTGGTTGTCGGTGCCGCCTGAGACCACATCGTAGCCACGCGTCATAAACACGTCGGCCATCGCGCGGGCATTGTTGACCACGCGACGCTGGTAGTCGGTATAGTCAGGCTGCATGGCCTCTTTAAAGGCGACGGCTTTGGCGGCGATCACATGCATCAGCGGACCGCCCTGGCCGCCCGGAAACACGGCAGCGTTGAGCTTTTTCTCCAGCTCGGGGTTGGCTTTTGTCAGAATCAGGCCGCCGCGCGGACCGCGCAGGGTTTTATGCGTGGTGGTAGTGACCACATCGGCATAGGGCAGTGGAGTGGGATAAAGGCCCGCCGCGACCAGGCCCGCCACATGCGCCATGTCGACAAACAGCCAGGCACCGACCTTATCGGCAATGGCGCGGAAGCGCGCCCAGTCCACGACGCGTGAGTAGGCCGAGAAACCGGCGACGATCATTTTCGGCCGATGTTCCAGCGCCAGCGCTTCGACCTGTTCATAATCAATTTCGCCGCTGGCTTCATTCAGGCCGTACTGCACGGCACGGTAAATTTTGCCGGAGAAGCTGACATGGGCGCCGTGCGTCAGATGACCACCGTGCGCCAGGCTCATGCCCAGAATGGTGTCGCCCGGCTGGCACAACGCCATATAGACCGCCGCATTCGCCTGCGAACCCGAATGGGGCTGCACGTTAGCGTAATCGGCACCAAACAGCGCACAGGCACGTTCTGTTGCCAGTTTTTCGACTACGTCGACATATTCACAGCCGCCGTAGTAGCGCTTCCCCGGATAGCCTTCTGCATATTTATTGGTCAGTACCGTACCCTGAGCCTGCATCACGCGCGGGCTGGTGTAATTCTCGGAGGCGATAAGCTCAATATGCTCTTCCTGACGCACCGCTTCCTGTTCAATGGCCTGCCACAGTTCACTGTCAAAGCTTTGAATATCGTCGCGCTTCGCAAACATGCTTTTCTCCTTGCCCGGATAACCACGCAGCGCCTGCTTTGGGCCTGAACCGTTCAGGGCAGCGGTAGAGTGAATGTGGGAGGGATAATAACCAGCGCCACCGATGCCGGAATGTTTGGTAGCGCCCCGGCGATGTCAATTTGCGACATACCCACGCAAGGCGGACACATTGAACGGTGAGGAACGGCAGAAAGGGCAAAACATGGCGAATTCATCGCCAAATACGTCGTTATCCGGCATCTCTTGTTTTTCATCCGCGCAGATAATGCGGCTGTCATTCACTCAACGGCAGGCATAAGCCCGGGAGCGCAACATGAGTATCAGTGTCTTCGATCTGTTCAAAGTCGGAATTGGTCCCTCCAGTTCACATACCGTTGGCCCTATGCGCGCGGCACAACGCTTTGTCGAACCGCTCGGTCACCGTGAGGATCGTGGGATGATTTACCGCATCAAAGTCGAACTGTTTGGTTCGCTCAGCGCCACCGGGCGCGGGCACAGTACGGATAAAGCGGTACTGATGGGGCTGATGGGCGCGTCACCCGATACCGTCGATCCCGTTACGATCAACAGCACGATACAGGCGATTGATGAAACCGGCTCCCTCACACTGCCCTGGGGAGAAAACATTGCGTTCGACAGCCATGAGGACCTGCTGTTTGTTGATGATGTGCTCGCTTACCATCCGAACGCGATGCGCCTGAGCGCGTTTTACCGCAACGGGCAAAGCCATTCGACCGTGTATTACTCCATTGGGGGCGGATTTGTGCTGGATGAGGATGAGGCGCTGGCGTCGGCACATCTGGTGCCACAGTGCACGCTGCCCTACGACTTTAACAGCGGCGCCGCTTTGCTGGCACACTGTGCGGACCGGCAGTTACGCATCAGTGCACTGATGCTGGAGAATGAAAAAGTCTGGCGCACGGAGGCCGGGATTCGGACCGGTCTGGCGCAGATCTGGCAGGTGATGCAGCAGTGCATTGCCAATGGTCTGGAAAATGAAGGCATCCTGCCGGGAGGGCTTAACGTGCGCCGACGAGCGCCCATGCTCTACCGATCGCTGTGCCGCGCCTCAGCGGAAAATGTGATCAGTTCAACCCTGTCGGCGATGGACTGGATCAACCTCTATGCGCTGGCGGTCAATGAGGAGAATGCGGCAGGCGGGCGTATGGTTACCGCCCCCACGAACGGGGCGGCAGGTATTATCCCGGCGGTACTGATGTACTACATGAAGTTTGAACCCCAGGCGCGCGAAGACGATGTGGTCGATTTTCTGCTCGCGGCGGCGGCGATCGGCGCACTGTGCAAGAAAAATGCTTCCATTTCGGGGGCCGAAGTCGGCTGCCAGGGTGAGGTGGGGTCCGCCTGTGCTATGGCGGCAGCCGGCCTGACCGAGGTGCTGGGTGGCACGCCCGAGCAGGTCGAAAATGCCGCCGAGATTGCGCTGGAGCATAATCTCGGTCTGACCTGCGATCCGGTTGGCGGACTGGTGCAGGTGCCGTGCATCGAACGCAATGCCATTGCGGCAATGAAAGCGATAAACGCGGCACAGATGGCGCTGCGCGGCGACGGTCAGCACTTTATTTCGCTGGATAAAGTGATTCGCACCATGCGCGACACCGGACGGGATATGCAGGATAAATACAAGGAAACCTCGCGCGGTGGGCTGGCGGTCAACGCGATTGAATGTTAACAATGTGTTGGTTTTTGGTTACTTGCGCTTATGGGTTCGAATAAAAAACAGCCAGAAAAACACGTCACAAAACAGTGCAATAAAACCGTCATATGACTAAAACGGTTCAGCGGGTGCACCGTTATGAAGCCTGCCTGCGTTGAAAGGGCAGCAATGATCAAATCTGTGAAGCTGAACAAACATTTGTTTCGCTTATGTTAACTGTGTGTCATTTTTGCGTCGTGCGACCTGGTGACGAATGGCATGGCTGTTGCTTACTCTATAGGTGTTGGAAAGCAGTTGGGTGAAATACCCCTGGGTGATGTTCCTGTTAAGCCTAATAGAGGTCAGCGCACATGTTCGATACAGACGCAATTCATAAACGTTCCTCTACTGAAAATAAAACGCGCAGCGTAGGCTTTCTGCTGGTGAATAATTTCACCATGATCGCGCTGGCAACCGCCGTTGAACCCTTACGCATGGCGAACCAGCTGAGCGGCAAGGAGCTGTACAGCTGGTATACCGTCAGTGAAGAGGGCGCGCCCGTTGTCGCCAGTGACGGGATTGCCATTACACCCGACCATTCGATGGCGAACGTGCCGGCACTGGATGTCCTGATTGTGGTCGGCGGTGTCAACATTACCCGCAGCTATTCCAGTCGACAGATTGGCTGGCTGCAAAGTCTGGCGCGCCGTAAGATCCTGATTGGTGGCATCTGTACCGGCCCGTACCTGCTGGCGGAAGCGGGGCTGCTGGATGGCTATCACTGCAGCGCCCACTGGGAATGCATAGCCTCCATGCAGGAAGCCTATCCCCGCGTGATCTGCACCAATCAGCTGTTTGTGATTGAGCAGGATCGCATGACCAGCAGTGGCGGTACTGTACCGATGGATATGATGCTGACGATGATTCAACGGCATTTTGGCCATCAGCTCACCGCCGCCATTTCAGAGATGTTTATCTGCGACCGGGTCCGCAACGAGTCCGATTACCAGCGTATTCCCCTGCGCCATGTACTCGGCACCGCCCAGCCCAGCCTGGTCGAAGCCGTTTCCCTGATGGAGGCCAATATCGAAGAGGCCATCGATCTGGATGAACTGGCCGGATACGTGGGCCTGTCCCGGCGACAGCTGGAACGGCTGTTCCAGAAATATCTGCACTGTTCGCCCTCACGTTACTACTTAAAGCTGCGTCTGTTCCGCGCCCGTCAGTTATTAAAACAAACCTCCATGTCGATTATTGAAATTGCGCTGGCCTGCGGTTTTGTTTCCACGCCGCACTTCAGTAAATGCTATCGCGAACACCTTGGCGTGCCGCCGCGTGAAGAGCGGCGCGGCGTTCACAGCCAGGGCAGCGGCAAAACGCTGACGCAGTTTTTCATGGCCGACCTGCCCGGCCTGACTAACTGGCAGCAGGAAAGCACCGTCTCCACCTCCCTGCGTATTCTGAACGAAGCGCGGTTTGAACCCACCTTTGGCTCCGTCACGCTGCCGGGCAATCTCTGACGCCTGTCTTACCCCACTGCGTCAGCAAAAAACAGCCTTTCGGGGCTGTTTTTTGCTTCGGGTCCCGCAACGTATTGCCGTTTTTCTGTGCCCTGATCTGCGCCAGCGGTCAGGCAAGTGACGTTTTCAGAACAATTCTGCCCGCGCGTAAACCCTATTCTGTTTTCATCAGGCCGCATCCGGTTATGACGTAAACCAGAGAGGAAGATATGAACGCGACTGAATTGCATGATTCTGCGATTGTCATTGATGGGTTGGTCATTGCGAAGTGGGACAGAGCGCTGTTTGAAGATATGCGCCGCGGCGGACTCACCGCGGCCAACTGCACGGTATCCGTGTGGGAGGGCTTCCAGAGCACGGTGAATAACATTGTCGAGATGAATCACCTGATTGCGCAAAACGCCGATCTGGTCACCAAAGTCACCACGACGCGCGATATCCGCCGCGCTAAGGACGAAGGCAAAACCGGGATTCTGCTGGGCTTCCAGAATGCCCATGCGTTTGAAGACCAGCTTGGCTATATCCAGGTGTTTAAAGAACTGGGTGTCGGTGTGGTGCAGATGGCCTATAACACGCAGAACCTGGTCGGTACCGGCTGCTATGAGCGTGACGGCGGCCTCTCGGGCTACGGCCATGAAGTCGTGGCGGAAATGAACCGTGTCGGCATGCTGTGCGACCTGTCGCACGTCGGCGCGCAAACTTCGAAAGAGGTGATCCTCGCCTCGAAAAAACCGGTGTGCTACTCACACTGCCTGCCATCAGGTCTGAAAGATCACCCACGCAATAAATCGGATGAAGAGTTGAAGTTTATTGCCGATCACGGCGGCTTTGTTGGCGTCACCATGTTTACCCCGTTTTTAAAGAACGGTATCCACTCCACCATCGAGGATTATGTCGAAGCCATCGACTACATCTTTAACCGGGTCGGGGAAGACCAAATCGGCATTGGCACCGATTTCACCCAGGGACATGGCCAGGCATTTTTCGAATGGCTGACTCACGATAAAGGCTACGCCCGCCAGTTAACAGACTTCGGCAAGATCATCAACCCGGAGGGCATTCGTACTTTGGGCGAATTCCCGAATTTAACCGCCGCCTTGTTACGTCACGGCTTCACCGAAAAGCAGGTGCGTAAATTTATGGGCGAAAACTGGCTCAATCTGCTGGCCAATGTCTGGAACGAGTAAATCCGTTACCCATTCCTGTGAACACGTGAGGTTAAACCATGGCACATGCGCCTGAAATGCCTATCAGCGTCGATGATGAAACCGGCGTCTGGACCACCGATGCGTTACCGATGTTGTACGTACCGCTCCACTTTTTTGTGAATAACCATATGGGCATCGAAGAGGAAATCGGTGCAGAACGCTATGCCGCGATCCTCTACAAAGCGGGCTATAAATCCGCCTGGCACTGGTGTCAGAAAGAGGCCGAACTGCACGGTTTTTCGGGTGAGGCGGTGTTTGAACACTACATGAAACGCCTTTCTCAGCGCGGCTGGGGCTTTTTTACCACCGAGTCGCTGGACCTGAAGCAGGGGACCGCGCGCATCCGGCTCGATCACTCCGCGTTTGTGTATCAGTACGGCAAAGTGAACCGTAAGGTGGACTACATGTTTACCGGCTGGTTTGCCGGTGCCATGGACCAGATCGCCGAAAGCCTGGGCTACAGCGTAAGAACGCAGGCGGTGCAGACGCAGAGTGCGGCGGAAGAGGGCTGTGATTACGGCATCTTCACCGTTTCGCCGCGCTAAACACGCACGCGCCGCAGCCTGCTGCGTAAGACGCATGACCTGAAGGAACCGCTGGCTGGCGGCGGGCTATCAGAATTACGTGAAGGTGAAGCTATGTCACAGTTTGATCTGCTGTTTGAGCCATTGAAGATAAATAAACTGACTATCCGCAACCGCATTGTCAGCACGGCCCATGCCGAGGTGTACGCCACGGATGGCGGAATGACCACCGATCGCTACGTGAAATACTATGAAGAGAAAGCGAAGGGAGGATGTGGCCTCTGTATCTGCGGCGGCTCAAGCGTCGTGTCCATCGACAGTCCGCAGAGCTGGTGGAGCTCGGTCAACCTGAGCACTGATCGTATCATTCCGCACTTTCAGAATCTGGCCGATGCCGTGCATCAGCACGGCGGCAAAATCATGATTCAGATTAGCCATATGGGTCGCCGTTCACGCTGGGATGGGGAAAACTGGCCGAATCTGATGTCGCCGTCCGGTATTCGTGAACCGGTGCACCGCGCCACCTGTAAAACGATCGAGGAAGAGGAGATCTGGCGCATCATTGGCGATTTCGCCAAAGCGGCGGTGCGGGCGAAAGCGGGCGGCCTGGATGGTGTCGAGTTATCGGCCGTGCATCAGCATATGATCGACCAGTTCTGGTCGCCGCGCGTCAATAAGCGCACGGATGAATGGGGTGGCAGCTTTGAAAAACGGATGCGTTTTGGCCTTGAAGTCCTGACTGCCGTGCGTGACGCGGTGGGGCCGGACTTTGTGGTGGGCATGCGCATCACCGGCGATGAGTTCCATCCGGACGGCCTCAGCCATGAGGACATGCGCCAGATTGCCGCGTACTACGATAAAACCGGCCTGGTCGATTATTTCGGTGTGGTCGGTTCCGGCTGTGACACCCATAACACGCTGGCTAACGTGATCCCCAACATGAGCTATCCGCCCGAGCCGTTCCTGCACCTGGCGGCAGGCATTAAAGAAGTGGTCTCGGTGCCGGTGATCCATGCGCAGAATATTAAAGATCCCAATCAGGCACAGCGCATTCTCGCCGCGGGCTATGTGGACTTTGTCGGCATGACGCGCGCCCACATCGCCGATCCGCACCTTATCGCCAAAATCAAAATGAATCAGGTAGACCAGATTCGTCAGTGCGTCGGGGCGAACTACTGTATCGACCGTCAGTATATGGGGCTGGATGTGCTGTGTATTCAGAACGCGGCCACCTCGCGCGAGTACATGGGGCTGCCGCATATCATTACCAAAACCGACGGCCCTGTTCGCAACGTCGTGGTCATCGGCGGCGGGCCTGGCGGACTGGAAGCCGCACGCGTGGCAGCCGAGCGCGGTCATAAGGTGACACTGATCGAGCGCGCCAGTGAACTGGGCGGGCAGATCACCATTGCCGCCAAAGCGCCGCAGCGCGACCAGATGGCGGGGATTACGCGCTGGTTAGCGATGGAGCTGGCGCGCCTTAACGTTAACGTTATGACTGATACGACAGCGGATACGGCGATGATCCGGGACCTGAATCCGGATGTCTGCATCCTCGCTACGGGTGGACAACCTTTCCTTGAACAAAATCCGGAATGGGGCGCAGCCGACGGAAGGGTGGTCTCCAGCTGGGACATTCTCAACGGCGTGGTGGAGCCGGGCAAAAACGTACTGGTGTACGACGCCATCTGTGAATTCTCTGGCATGTCCGCCGCCGACTTCCTGGCGGCACGCGGCGCGTTAGTCGAACTTGTCACTGGCGACATCAAACCCGGCATTGGCATCGGCGGCACGACGTTCCCAACCTACTATCGCAGCCTGTATGAAAAAGCGGTCGTGATGACCGCTGATCTGGCGCTGGAGAAAGTGTATCGCGAAGGCGAGAAGCTGGTGGCGGTGCTGGAAAATGAGTATACCGGCCAGAAAGAGGAGCGGGTGGTCGATCAGATCGTGGTCGAGAACGGCACGCGTCCTGATGAGGCGCTGTACTACGCGCTGAAAGCCGAATCGCGCAACAACGGGCAGATTGATGTAGAGGCGCTGTTTGACATCAAACCGCAGCCGGTGTTGTCGCAGCCGGGCAGTGGCATGATCCTCTGGCGCCTGGGCGACTGCGTGTCGCAACGCAATGCCCACGCCGCGATTTACGATGCACTGCGTCTGTGTAAGGACCTGTAATTCGCCGTCGTTGACGTGCAGCCCGCGCGCTGCACATCGCAGAAATTGTCTGGTAAGGGCACATCATGGTACTCGATCGGTTACTTCCCTGGTTACTGCTTGGCGCAGTGATACTCGCCCTCATCGGTATGGTCAGGCGCATGCTGCTCTGGCGGCGCGGGCAACCTGAAAAGGTGGCCCTGCTGAGCGGTTTGCTGGCCATGCCACGGCGCTATCTGGTCGATCTGCATCATGTCGTGGCACGCGATAAATACATGTCGCGCACCCATGTGGCGACCGCAGGTGGCTTTGTCCTGTCAATGTTACTGATTCTGGCGGTTCACCTCTTTCGCATCAGCAACGTACTGGTCAATGGCGTACTGGCGGCCGCGCTGATCGTCATGTTTACAGGCGCGCTGTTTGTCTGGTATCGCCGCCGCAATCCGCCCGCCCGGCTTTCGCGTGGCCCCTGGATGCGGCTGCCGAAAAGTCTGCTGGTGTTTGCGTTCACCTTCTTTATCACCACATTGCCGATCTCGGATCGGTTTGGCGAGGCCGGACGCTGGGCGCTGGCGCTGCTTCTGCTGGCGGGCATCATCTGGGGACTGGGTGAGATGGTGTTTGGCATGGCCTGGGGCGGACCGATGAAACATGCCTTTGCGGGCGCACTGCATCTGGCTTTTCATCGCCGCCCGGAACGCTTTGGCGGCGGACGTTCAACCGGACTCAAAAGCGTCGATCTCAATGCGCCGACGCTGGGCGTCGAAAAACCGGCGGATTTTAGATGGAATCAACTGCTCGGATTTGACGCCTGCGTCCAGTGCGGTAAGTGCGAAGCAATGTGCCCGGCATTTGCGGCGGGTCAGCCGCTAAACCCAAAAAAGCTGATTCAGGACATGGTGATCGGTATGGCAGGCGGCAACGATGCCCGTTTTGCGGGCAGCCCTTATCCCGGTGTACCCGTCGGTGAGGCCTGCGGCCAGCCGCATCAACCGATCGTCGGGGGGCTGATTAAAGAAGAGACGTTGTGGTCCTGTACGACCTGCCGCGCCTGCGTTGAGGAGTGCCCGATGATGATCGAGCACGTTGATGCCATTGTCGATATGCGCCGTTTTATGACGCTGGAAAAGGGGCAAACACCAGGCAAGGGCGCGGCAGTGCTGGAAAACCTCAGTCTCACTGACAACCCGAACGGCTTTAATCCGCGCAGCCGTACGCACTGGGCGGCTGACCAGAACCTGCCGCTGATGCGCGACGTGAAACAGACCGACGTGCTGTTCTGGGTATCGGACGGCGCGTTTGATATGCGCAGTCAGCGTATCCTGCGCGCCTTCGTCAATATTCTTAAGGCCGCCAATGTGCGTTTTGCGGTGCTGGGCGATGAAGAACGGGATAGCGGCGACGTGGCGCGGCGGCTGGGCGATGACGCCACATTCCAGCGCCTGGCGAAAAGCAACATTGCGACGCTGCAACAGTATCGTTTTAACCGCATCGTCACCACCGATCCGCATGCCTTTCACTGTCTGAAGAATGAATATCCTGAACACTATCCGGCTGGCACGCAGCCCGACTACGAGGTGCTGCACCACACGACATTCATCAACGAACTGGTTAAGGCGCAGCTCCTGGACCTGAAGGATTACAAGGGCGGCAAGGTGACCTGGCACGATCCCTGTTATCTCGGCCGCTATAACGGTGAATACGCCGCTCCGCGCGAAGTGCTGGCGGAGCTGGGGATCACGCTGTCTGAAATGACCCGATCCGGCTTTCGTTCCCGCTGCTGCGGTGGCGGGGGCGGTGCGCCGGTGACGGATATTCCTGGTGAACGCCGTATCGCCGATATGCGCATGGAGGATGCCAGAGAGACCGGGGCGGAACTGATCGCTGTCGGTTGCCAGCAGTGTACCGCGATGCTGGAAGGCGTTGTCGGGCCACGTCCGGCGGTAAAAGACATCGCCGAACTGGTGGCTGAGGCGCTGAGCGAACCCAAAAAACCGCTGCCCGCGAAAATCCGCGACCGCCAAATTGCTGTGGAGGTTATCTGATGGAAACGATCATACGTCGCGATCCGCGCCTTGAGTGGATCAGCCGCAACCGCCTGCATCCCGACCATGCGGAGCGGTGTCAGCCGCCGCCGGAGAGCCGCGGCCCGTCAGGGTTGCTGCGCAAAAACCCGCACGTCGTAGGCTTTACCGGCCCGACTGGCCTCAGGCGCATTGACCGCGAGAACGGTAATGCCTGCGTGCAGCTCGCCAGCCGGCGTCTGGCCGGGGCTGATCATCCGGTCGAACGGCCGCTGTATCGTGTGGAGCAGCCCGATTACTGCGTGGCCGTGGTGCTCGACATGTCCGGCGGACGCCTTACCCGCCACGATCGCGATATCCTGGGCCAGGCTCATCAGCTGATCCAGCATGCTGGTGGCGCTGGCGTGGTGATGGCCGTGGTGTTTGGCGAGCATCGTGAAGGGGACTTTGCGACGGCCGGTGTGGATCGCCTGCTGCATCTCAGCGGCGAGCACTACACCGGCTACCGCCCGGAGCAGCGCATTCATGCACTGATGGCGGTTGAAAAAGAGTGGGCACCGCGTTTCTGGCTGTTCCCGGACAGCGTCGCGGGCGGCTTCGAACTTGGTTGCCGGTTTGCCGCCCGCACGGGCGAACGGCCCGCAACCCAGGTCTGGCGCGTAACCGGGGAAACCTGCACCAGCCGTGCCGCAGGCGGCAGCGCGGATATTACCCGACCGCTTGCGCGCGTGATGTTGCTGGCGGAGGAGTGCGCCGAACCGATCGACGACACCCGGCATGAGGTCTTGCCGGTCAGCATCGGGCCATTGAGTATCCGGACAAAACGTATTGAGGACTGCGGCCTGATACCGGTCGATCCGGCTGCGGTGCCGCTGGGCGAAGCGGAATTCATTCTGTCGGCAGGCAATGGCATCGGCAACTGGGAACAGTTTCATGCCACGGCCGCGCTTCTCGGGGCCACCGAAGGCGCAAGCCGTGTCGTGGTGGACAGCGGTCATATGCCGCGTTTCCGTCAGGTAGGGGCCACCGGCACCTGGGTAACGGCACGGGTTTATGTGGCGGTGGGCATCTCCGGCGCGGTACAGCATTTACAGGGCATTGCGCAGTGTGACCGGGTGATTGCCATTAATACCGACCCCGGCTGTGATATGGTCAGCCGCGCCTCGCTCAGCGTGATTGCCGACAGTGATGAGGTTCTGGCAGCGCTGGCACGGCGGGTGCGTGACTGGCGCAAAGAGGAGTTACATCATGCAGCATAATGTGCAACACAGCGGCTGCCGTATCACCGCGCTGGTGTCGGTGGGCAGGCATCCGGAATCCGGACGCGCCCGTCGGGCGGAACAGGACGCCCGCGCGGTAGAGCTTGGGCTGACGCTGGCGCAGGACACCCTGGAAGTCCTGCATGCGGGCGATCCGCATGATGCGGCGCTGCGCAGCTATGCCGGAATGGGCGTGGAGGCGCTGCGCGTGCTCGCCATGGACGAACAGGGCGACGCGGTGGCGGTATTGAGCCATTACCTTAGTCAGGATCAGCCGGACGTGATCCTGACCGGCGGCCGGTCGGAGCGGGGTGAGTCGTCCGGTATGCTGCCTTTTCTGCTGGCGGAAGCGCTGGCGATGCCGGTGGTGGTCGGCGTGGCGGAAATCGTCAGCCTGAACGGCACCGATGCCGAAGTATTACAGGCACTGCCGCGGGGACAGCGCCGGTTGCTACGCATTGCGCTGCCGTTTATCGCCAGCGTCGACATGGCCGCCTGCGCACCGCGTCAGGTCGCCTTTGGTCCGGCAAGCCGGGCGACGATTATGGCGCAGCCGGGCATTGAGGTGCGGGATGCGGCAAGAGCGGAATGGCAGATTGCCCCGGCGGTCAAACGGCCGAAGCGTCTCAAAAAGATCAAAGCCAAAACGGCTGCTGACCGCTTTAAAGCGGCAACCGCCAAATCACAGAGCGACGGCGGAAAGGTTCTGCAAAATAAACCGGTAGAGGAAATGGCGCAGGCGGTCTTTGATCTGCTGCTGGAGGAGGGAGTGATTCGCTAGGGCAACGCTGATCCTGCCTGGCTTGATCCTCGCCAGGCAGGAATATCATCAGCCTTTCACGTTTTTGAGGATGGTTTCGCTGTACCAGTCGATAAAGTTAATCACGCCGAACTCATAGGTTTCCGAATAAGGGCCCGGTTGATAGCCGACAGAGTTAATCCCACGCTGGTTTTCTTCCCCCAGAACGCGATCCTGCTCATTGGTCGCATCCCAGACGGCACGCAGTTTCTCGGGATCAAAATCTTCACCCGCCACCGCGTCTTTATGCACAAACCATTTGGTGGTGACCATCGTTTCCTGCGCCGAGAGGGGCAACACGCGGAACACAATAAAGTGATCGCTCTGCATGTGGTTCCAGGAGTTCGGCAGGTGCAGGATGCGCATGGAACCCTGATCGTGACTCAAAAAGCGCCCCATGAGTCTGGTGCAGCCTTCGCGACCATCTATGGTCATCGCCTTCGTGCCCTCTTTCAGCGGCATCCGCACGATGCGGTTACGCAGGCCAAAGCTCTGGTGGCGATGGGGAATTCCCTGTTCGTCCCAGCGTGCGGCCTGTTTATTGTAGTAATCGTGGAAGCTCTGCGGCGCGCGCGGATCGTTGGTATCGTCCCACTCCAGCAGGCTGTTCAGCAGTTCAGGATGACTTCCGGCGCAGTGATAGCACTCGCGATTATTCTCCAGCACCAGTTTCCAGTTCGCTTTTTCGTACATGTGCGATTCTGCCGCCAGTTTGGTGTTTTCCACGTCATAGGGCGCCATGTATTCGTCCAGGGTGGCCAGAAAGGCGTCAAAGTCAGACTGTGGCGGCGCATCAGCCAGACAGACAAAAATAAAGCCGCCGGCGGTTTTGCAGTGCGCCTTTTTCAGCCCGTGCTGCTTCATATCAAATGCCTGATTCATTTCCGAGCCGGCAAATAACAGATTGCCTTTCAGGTCGTAGGTCCACTGATGATAGGGACACACCAGGTTCGCTACTTTGCCGCGCTCTTTTGAGCAGAGTCGGGAGCCGCGATGACGGCAGGTATTATGAAAGGCGTTAATGTTACCTTCCGCGTCCCGCAAGACCAACACCGGGTTCTGACCCACCTCAAGGGTGAAGTAGTCCCCTTTTTTCGGGATTTCACTGCTCATTCCGGCAAACAGCCACTCTTTCTGAAAGATCGCCTCCATATCAATGCGAAACAGAGTCGGGTCGTTATAAAGCGCCTGCGGCAGCGAGTAGTTGGGCTGACGCTTTTCGAGCAAATCGCGTATGCGGTCGTTCGCATCGACAAGGCTTGTACAGGTGATATTCAGCAGATCGTTATGGCTCATAGTGATCTTCCCGCGCGGTTAAGGAGAGTGTTTTGCGCCTTTCCAGGCGTAACAGGATGCCAACCACCCAAATTTTCCGTCAGGCCAGACGTTGATACACGCGTAACGGCTAAGGGTGACGTCCATGCTGCACGGGTTACGCGCACGCCAATGTTCTGCCAGCGACATCCATCCCCTCTGTTAAAGACGTGCGCGCGAAATTTCTTAGCGGGACGGTTTTTTTAAGCATTTCCGTGTCGCGAATAACTAAATGCTGAAACAGGGTTAAACGGAAAATCAGGCTTACCGGCTCAAAAGCCTGTTGCGATGTCGCCAGTCAGACAGGCAATTGAACTCTCCACTTCTGATGGGAATGAAACGTATGTCAGACCGAAATATCACCGTACTGAATACCAATGCTTTTGAGCCTGTCACAACACAAACCTGGACCAATGGCCGCCATGCGGTGCGCTGTGTGAAGGTGATACAGGAAACCCATGACGTGAAAACCTTCTGCTTTATGGCAGAGCAGCCGGTAATGTTCTTTTTCAAACCGGGGCAGTTTGTCACGCTGGAACTGCTGATCGAGAATGAAACGGTTTTCCGCTCCTATACCATCTCCAGTTCGCCCTCCGTGCCTTACAGCTTCTCCATTTCGGTAAAACAGGTGCCGGGCGGCGTGGTCTCGAACTGGTTACATGCCACACTGCACGAGGGCATGAATCTGGCAGTACATGGTCCGGTAGGGCAGTTCAACTGCATCGACTATCCCAGCAACAAGGTGCTGTACCTCTCTGGCGGCGTGGGCATTACGCCCATGATGTCGATGGCGCGCTGGTATTTTGATACCAATGCGGATGTGGACATGGTGTTTGTGCACAGCGCACGAACGCCGGAAGACATTATTTTCCGACGCGATCTGGAAAACATGACGGCGCGCATCCCCAATTTCAGACTGAGCATCATCTGTGAGCGGTACGAATCTGGCCAGTGCTGGTCCGGCTTCAGCGGTTTCCTCAATTTGGCGATGCTGCAGATGATTGCTGCGGATTTCAAGGACCGCGAGATTTTCTGCTGTGGCCCGACACCGTACATGCGTGCGATTAAAACGCTGTTACAGGAAGTCGGTTATGACATGACGCGCTATCACGAAGAGTCGTTTGGTGCCACACCAGAGGTCGTGCAGGAGCAGGTCGAACAGGAGGCCGAAGAGGCCGCTGAAATGGCCGACGCGCTGTGCAGTTCAGAACTGCTTAGCGTGGCATTCACCCAAAGCGACAAGAGCGTCAGAATCGCCCCCGGCGAAACCGTGCACGCCGCCGCGGCCAAACTGGGACTGCATATTCCAAAAGCGTGCGGCATGGGTATCTGCGGCACCTGTAAGGTGAAGTGCCTGGACGGCGACGTCGAGATGAACCACAACGGCGGCATCACCGATGAGGATGTGGAAGAGGGCTACATTCTGTCGTGCTGCAGCATTCCAAAGAACAATATCATCGTTGAATTTTAATGACGATCCGCATCGCCGTCTGGCGCACCCTCAGCGCGAGCACGTTTGCTGTGCAGTGCGCAACGGTGATGCAGCCTGAACAGGGGTAAAGCGCCGTTCACCGCAGCGGATAGACAGCCGCAGCGTCAGTGACAGGGCTTATTTTCTTTCTTGCTGGCCGTCCTCACTCTGCATCGACGCCTCACTCCCGCGTAAGGGCCGTCGAACGGGACATATGTCCTGCAAGCGTTCACAAAAGCGCACCAAACAAAAAGCCCGCTCAGGTTTCCCTGAGCGGGCTTTTCTTAATCTGGCTCCTCTGACTGGACTCGAACCAGTGACATACGGATTAACAGTCCGCCGTTCTACCGACTGAACTACAGAGGAATTGTTGGAACGGGGCGAATAGTAGCGGCGTCAGTACGGGATGTCAAAGCACTCTTTAACGGTTTACGTTCAAGTGCGTGTAAAAGCAGCGCATTGGCGAAGAACTGACGCATTCGCTTGCTTTTCAAACTGCTAACAGGATCTCACTTTAAACCCATTTCCAGGTAGATGTTAGACGCATGTCAAATTTTTGTTATTTGACGATATCAAAACACTTGTTTCAGTGCTTTTATGATAAAAATTTCAAAAAAGTAATTTATGGAATAAATAAACTGTTTACGGCGACAAAATGGAATGTTCTGAGATGTGTCCGCGTCGCCTGTAGTGCATGTTTATGGAAATCATGAAGATAAGAAAAGTGGTGGGGGTGTCAGAAAAGCGTCAACGTAGTCGTCTTACCTCAAATTTTCCATTAAAAACGCCAGCGAGGCGGTATGAATGTAAAAAATATTTTTCATTCAACAGGTCAGTCGCTAGCAAGTTAACAAATAAGAAGGGTCCCTATGAACATCAAAAAAACGATTGTTGCTTCACTGTTAGCCTGCATGTTGCCCGCCGCTGCGATGGCGAAAGATATTTCCGTGGGGGTTTCGATGGCGATGTTTGACGATAACTTCCTGACCATTGTGCGTAACGCTATACAAAATGAGATGAAAAAGGATGACGTAAAAGGCCAGATTGAAGATGCCAAAGGCGATGTCGCGCAGCAACTTCAGCAGGTACAAAACTTTATTGGTCAGGGCGTCGACGCCATTATTGTTAACCCGGTGGACACCGACGCGGTGAAACCGATTATCGATCAGGCATCTAAGGCGGGTGTGGCGCTAGTGTTCGTCAACCGCAAACCCCAGGCGCAGTTGGGTGACAAGATGGCGTTTGTGGGTTCTGACTCCGAACTGGCGGGCCGTCTGCAGATGGAAGCGCTGGCAAAAGCCATGAACGGAAAAGGTAACGTGGCTATTTTGCTGGGTGATTTGGCGAACGAATCCACCCGCGAGCGCACCAAAGGGGTGGAAGCGGTCGTGGCGAAATACCCGAATATTAAAGTGGTACAAAAGCAAACGGCGAAATTTAGCCGTAACGATGCGGTGGACGTCGTGAGTAACTGGATGACCGCCGGAGACGATATCAACGCTATCGCGTCAAACAACGACGAAATGGCCATCGGTGCCATTCAGGCGCTGGGTAAAAACGATAAACATATTCTGGTCGCCGGTGTCGATGGTACCCCCGATGCGCTGCAGATGATTAAGAACGGCAAAATGGTCGCCAGCGTGTTCCAGGACGCAAAAGGACAGGGTGAAGGTGCCGTTCAAACGGCGGTTAAGCTCGTCAAAGGTGAGAAAGTGCAAAAGATCGTCGATATCCCGTTCCAGCTGATCACCAAAGACAACTACACCAAATACACCAGCATGAACCAAAAATAAACGTCCTGAACCTGTGGAACGGAGGTGATGTATGACCGCGTTTGCGCTTGAAGCCGAAGGCATCAGCAAGTTCTTTCCGGGCGTGAAGGCACTGGATAATGTGTCGTTACGTGTGCGTCCGGGAACGGTACATGCGTTGATGGGTGAAAATGGCGCGGGCAAATCCACTTTAATGAAATGCCTGATCGGGATGTACCGTCCCGATCAGGGCTCCATTAAAATTAAAGGGGAGCCAGTGCAGTTCAGGGACACCATGGATGCGTTACGTTCCGGTATTTCCATGATTCATCAGGAACTCAACCTGGTGCCGCATATGACCGTCGCAGAGAATATCTGGCTGGGACGGGAGCCGGTGAAGTTTGGTTTTGTCGATCACGCCCGACTGAATGAAGAAACCCAGCAGTTGTTAAGCCGCCTGAACATCAGACTGAAAGCCGATCGGCTGGTGGGCGAACTCAGTATTGCGTCACAGCAGATGGTGGAGATCGCCAAAGCGGTGTCCTGGAACTCGGACATTGTGATCATGGACGAGCCTACCTCCGCCCTGACGGAAACCGAGGTCGCCCATCTGTTTACCATCATTCGTGATCTGCGCGAGCAGGGCAAAGCCATCGTTTATATCAGTCACAAAATGGATGAGATCTTCGCCATTACGGATGAAATCAGCGTGTTCCGCGATGGCAGCTGGGTGGGTAGCGACAGTACCAGCGCATTCACGCGTCAGTCGCTGATTACCAAAATGGTCGGACGTGAGCTGACGCAGCTGTTCCCGAAATTCAATAATGCGATTGGGGAAGAGGTGCTCACCGTTCGTCATCTGAGTTGTCAGGACCGCTTTTCCGACGTCAGCTTTGGCGTGCGCCGTGGGGAAATTCTCGGTGTGGCGGGTCTGGTTGGTGCCGGACGCAGTGAAGTGATGGAAAGCCTGTTTGGCATGGTGCCTTTCGACAGCGGCGAAATCCTGATTGATGGTGTGCCTGTCGCTATTGATTCGCCGTCGGTCGCCATCGAAAAAGGAATGGCGTTTCTGACAGAAGATCGCAAGAAGTCCGGGTTGTTTTTGGTGTTGTCGGTGTTAGAGAACATGAGCATCGTCAACATGCCTGAATACAGCGGTAAAGGCGGTTTTGTCAGTCATGTGAAAATGGCTCAGGACTGCATGGATCAGATCCGCCGTCTGAATATCAAAACCCCCACCATGGACCAAATCATTAATAACCTGAGCGGAGGGAATCAGCAGAAAGTGTTGATTGCCCGCTGGCTGCTGGCTCAACCCAAAATCCTGATTCTTGATGAGCCGACCCGTGGAATTGACGTCGGGGCGAAAGCAGAGATTTACCGTTTGATCAGTGAACTGGCCAACCGTGGAGTTGCCATCATTATGGTGTCGTCAGAGCTGCCGGAAATTCTGGGCATGAGTGACCGTATCATGGTGATGCATGGTGGGCGCATTACCGGCATCCTCGATAAAGACGAGGCCGATCAGGAAACTATTTTGTCGTTAGCATCCGAATGAGGCGCGAAACCACGATGAGTAATATGAAAGCAACGGCCACGCAGGCTCCTCAGCATCAACCCTCTTTTTTTGCGCATTTACGTCAGAAACTGCCAAAAGATACCGGCATTTTTGTCGTGATGGTCGGCATTGCGTTAATTTTCGAAATGTTTGGCTGGTATGTGCGCGATCAGTCCTTTTTGATGAACACCAATCGTCTGATTCTTATCGTCCTGCAGGTTGCCATTATCGGCATCATTGCTGTGGGCGTGACCCAGGTCATTATTACCACCGGTATCGATCTGTCCTCCGGGTCGGTTATCGCGCTCACTGCCGTGGTAGCCGCCAGTCTGGCGCAAACTTCAGATACGCTGACCCCGATGTTTCCGTCACTGGTGAACATGCCCGCGGTGGTGCCGATTGGGGCCGGCATTGGGGTAGGGTTATTGTGCGGTCTGATTAACGGCGTATTAATTACCCGTACCGGTATTCCCCCGTTTATTGCCACGCTGGGCATGATGGTGTCGGCCCGTGGACTGGCACAGTATTACACCCAGGGTAACCCTATCAGTTTTCTCTCTGACGGGTTCACCTCGATTGGCCAGGGCGCAATGCCGGTCATTATCTTCCTGGTGGTTGCGCTGGTGTTCCACATCGCACTGAAACATACCCGCTACGGCAAATACGTGTACGCCATCGGCGGTAATATGACCTCGGCCAAAGTGTCCGGTATCAACGTCAATAAATACCTGATTATTGTCTATACCATCGCAGGCGCGTTGTCCGGCCTGGCGGGCGTGGTACTGGCAGCGCGCGTCAGTAGCGGCCAGTCGAGCATGGGCGTGGGCTATGAGCTGGATGCGATTGCCGCGGCGGTTATCGGCGGCAGCAGCCTGATGGGCGGCGTAGGGCGCATTACCGGCACGCTGATAGGCGCGGTGATACTGGGACTGATTAAAAGCGGCTTTACGTTTGTCGGGGTAGATGCGTATATCCAGGATATCATCAAAGGCATCATCATCGTCGCCGCAGTGACCATCGATATGCGACGCAACCGTGCCAAACGCTGAATACGCTGCCGCCTTGGCGCTGTAGCGGCGCTGGCGGCAGGCGCTTATCCCAGTCACATCGTTCACCCTGCGCCCGGGACTAAGCGCCACCGCCGCCTTGCTACATCACAAATGCGTTTGCGTCGTCCCGTTTCGCGATCCTGTTAAAAGAAAAAACAGGGTAGTAAACGTTTCGGTTATTTCTTTTAACTAATGCGCCTTTGCACGTCTGCCGGGCCGCAATAACGCCGCCCCGGCGGTCTGCTAAACCTGTTACGTTTCCCGCCTTTTACGGATAAACCCTGCCCCGGAGAGGTGGGGGGATTTCCCGGTCGTCAAGCCTCATCCTCGATGAAGATTGCCTGTTAACCATCCCTGCACGCTGGTCTGTCATGTTGCGCACTATTGCGGTGCAGGACGACATGAATGGGAAAAGCAGGTCTGGCAGTCGTCGGGGATTACCTCTTTAGAGGTAACAGGAAACGCTTTTTTATCCGACTGTTAGAAAAATTTTCAAAGATATTTTGCAAACTGAATAAACCTGGTCTGCATCTTGCAATTCCCTCTTATGCAGGCTGGTGAGTAGCGACCAGCCAGACACCTTGACGTAGCGACGGAGGCAAGATGAACTTAAGACGGCTGAAATACTTTGTGAAAATCGTCGATATCGGTAGCCTGACACAGGCAGCAGAAGTGCTGCATATTGCTCAGCCTGCATTGAGCCAGCAGGTTGCTACGCTGGAAGGCGAGCTGGAACAGCAGCTTCTGAACCGGACCAAACGCGGCGTCACACCGACCGAAGCCGGTAAACTGCTTTACAGCCATGCACGCGTCATTCTGCGGCAGTGTGAGCTGGCCCAGTCTGCGGTGATGAATGCCGGTCAGGTGGTGGAGGGGCAGGTGTCAATCGGGCTGGCACCGGGCACGGCGGCATCCGCGTTAACTATGCCGCTTCTGCAAACCGTACGGGAACAGTACCCGGATATCATGATTTACCTGCATGAAAACAGCAGCAGTGCGTTGAATGACAACATCATCAGCGGGCAACTGGATATGGCGGTGCTGTATGACCGCGCCCCCACGGCGGGCATCAACAGCGTGCCCCTGCTGAAAGAAGATCTCTATCTGGTCGGCGCAACCGCCTGCCCTGGCGCCAACGTCGATCTGGCCGAGGTAGCCCAGATGAGCCTGTTTCTGCCGCGTGATTACAGCGCCGTGCGCCAGCGGGTTGATGAGGCTTTCTCACTGCGCCGCCTGAGCGCGCGCATTATTGGCGAGATCGAATCGCTTTCGACGCTCACCGCCGCAATATCCAGCGGGATGGGCGTGACCGTGTTGCCTGAATCGGCGGCCAGAGCGCTGGTTGGTTCAACCCAGGCCTGGATGGCGCGGATCACCAGCCCGACCATCAGCCTGCCGCTGTCACTGAATCTTTCGCACCGCTTGCCATTATCGCCACCCGCACAGGCCGTTAAAAATATTCTGCTGTCGCTGCTCAACAAGCCACTGACTGAAAAACGCGAACTCACGCTGGTCAGCTAAACACAACGTTCTGTTTATCCCTCTCAAGCAGGGCGCGTAAAACCGCGCCGCTGCCTTTTCTCCTCTTCCAGGCTGTCCTCTCTGTGCGTCCTGCCGCCTTCTATATGCTTCAAACGCATAAATAAATCTTTTTTATTATTTCAGGTTATCGATAAGCGTTTTTATTATCGAATGATCAGATTGCGTAAAGAGAGGTAAATATTTTGAATTTCCAGCAACTTAAAATTATTCGCGAAGCCGCGCGGCGGGAGTTCAACCTCACGGAGGTCGCCAGCACGCTGTTTACCTCGCAATCAGGCGTCAGCCGTCATATTCGCGATCTGGAGGATGAGCTTGGCGTCGAAATTTTTGTCCGCCGGGGCAAGCGCCTGCTTGGTATGACGGAGCCGGGCAAGGCGCTGCTTACCATCGCCGAACGCATTCTCGATGAAGCCGGTAAAGTGCGTCGCCTGGCCGATGTCTTCACGAACGAATCCAGCGGCATTCTCTCTATCGCCACCACACACACGCAGGCCCGGTACAGCCTGCCGCCGGTCATCAAGTCCTTTCGCCAGTTTTATCCTAATGTCCGGCTTGAACTTAATCAGGGATCGCCGCAGGAAATTGTGAATATGCTACTGGCCGGAGAGGTGGATGTCGGGATTGCCAGTGAAATGCTGGCCAATAATAACAGCCTGGCCGCGTTTCCCTGGTTCAGCTGGCATCATGCACTGCTGGTCCCGCGCGATCATGAACTGGCACAACAGCAGCCGGTCTCACTGAATGCCCTCAGTCAGCATCCGTTAATTACCTACCGGCAGGGCATTACCGGCCGCTCCCGGGTGGACAGCGCGTTTCAGCGCGCCGGCTTAAAACCGGATATCGTGCTCAGCGCCCAGGATTCCGATGTGGTGCGCACTTATGTCAAACTCGGGCTGGGCGTCGGTATTCTGGCCGATCAGGCCTGTGAAAAGGAGCCGGGCGGAGAGCTGGTCCGGCTGGATGCCACTCACCTGTTCGACGCCAACACCGTCTGGCTGGGCCTGAAACGGGGACAACTGCAGCGCAATTACGTCTGGCAGTTCCTTGAGCTGTGCAACGCGAATCTGTCGCTTGAAGAAATTAAAGCGCAGGCGCTCTCTACGGCAGGCGATGATGAGCCCGTAATCGACTTTCAAATCTGACTCCGCGTTGCGCCCTGACGGCATAAAATTTTTTTTCGGCCGTCATTCGCCATAGCGAACGCTTTCTGGCTGCCAATAACAACATCCTGCGCTTCCCCCAACCGATAAAGTGAAGAGAACTGAAAAAGGGGGATGCGATGTCACGTATACAACTGAAAGATCACACACTACTGCGCCAGCAGGCGCTGTTTGCCGGTGAATGGCAACACGGTTATCAGGGCGCAACGCTCGCCGTTAACGATCCGGCTACGGGCGAAACGCTGGCTAGCGTACCGGCGTTAGGTCGCCAGGAAACGGAGGCGGCGATTGCCTGTGCCGAATCGGTCCGCCATGCATGGGCGGCAACCCCCAATGCCACCCGTGCGGCGCTGTTGGAAAAATGGCATCAGCTTATTCTTGATAACGCTGACGATCTGGCCATCATCATGACGGCCGAACAGGGTAAGCCGCTGGCGGAGGCGCGCGGTGAAGTGCTCTACGGTGCCAGTTTTGTGAAATGGTTTGCGGAAGAAGCGCGTCGGATTTATGGCGACACCATTCCCGCCCCAACGACCGACCGGCGTATTATTGTCCTGAAACAACCGGTTGGCGTCGCGGCAGCGATTACGCCCTGGAATTTCCCCATCGCAATGATTACCCGCAAAGTCGCACCGGCACTGGCGGCAGGCTGCCCGATTATCGTTAAACCGTCTGACCTGACGCCGCTGTCTGCACTGGCACTGGCCGTGCTGGCCGAGCGCGCGGGTTTCCCGGCAGGCGTTTTACAGGTGCTCACCGGCATGCCGACAGACATCGGCGCCGCGCTGACCGAAAGCCGTCTGGTGCGTAAAATCTCGTTCACCGGCTCAACGCGCGTGGGCCAGCTGCTGATGAAGCAGTGCGCTGACAGCATTAAACGCCTGAGTCTGGAGCTGGGCGGCAACGCGCCGCTTATTGTCTTTGACGACGCGGATATCGAGATTGCCGTCGCAGGCGTGATGACCAGCAAATTCCGTAATGCGGGACAAACCTGTGTGTGTGCCAACCGTATTCTGGTGCAGCGTAACATCTATGAACGCTTTGCCGCCCGACTGCTGGACGCGGTGGCGACCCTGAAGGTCGGGGATGGTTTTGCCCCTGGCAGCACTATCGGGCCGTTGATCAATACCTCCGCGGTGGAGAAGGTCAACGGGCACATTGATGATGCGCTGCAAAAAGGCGCAACGCTGTTGACCGGTGGCATCAGCGACGGACCCGGTACGTGGGTGCAGCCCACCGTGCTGGGACAGGTCACGAGTGAGATGCGCATCGCGCAGGAAGAAACCTTTGGACCGGTGGCTCCGCTGTTTATCTTTGATGATGAAGAACAGGCGCTGGCGATGGCAAATGACACACCCTTTGGTCTCGGCGCTTACTTCTTTACTGAAAATATTCGTCGAGCCTGGCGCGTGGCGGAAGCGCTGGAGTTTGGCATGGTCGGTTTTAATACCGGCGTCATTTCGCTGGAAGTCGCGCCGTTTGGCGGCGTGAAATTATCCGGCATAGGTCGCGAAGGGTCACGATATGGCATTGACGAATATCTGGAGCAAAAAACATTTCACATGGGCAGCCTGTAATTTAACTTTTAATTTCTGATATTCCTCGCCAGCATGAACGTTATGCTGGCGTTTTTTTTGTGCGCCAGATCGACGTTTTATCGGTATTCTCCTTTTTAGTGCAAGTTTCATGCGCATTGCACCAAAGCAATGCGGCTTTTTTGTGAACTAAATCATCTGTTTAACCCTTCGGCAATTCCGCAATAAATCCTTCACGAATACGGCACAAAAATTTTTTTGGGCGGTTTTAAACGCATTTTTATTTTTTTAACGGCTGGCATACTTTCTGCATTACCTAATAAAGCGTGCCGAAAAGCATTGCCAGAAATTAATTCATCCAGCATGTGATGGGTGTAACAAATAAGGATTCTTTCATGTTGAGTTTCGACCCGGAAAGCGTGCAACTCCCGCCTGGTCACTATATTGGCGGAAAACATGTACAGACACAGGGCGACGCTTTTGCCGTTAAACGCCCGTCTGATGGCAAGGTGTTTGCCACGCTGCGCGAAGCCCAGGCAGAGGATGTTGACCATGCCGTCATGACGGCACATCAGGCATTGAAAACCAGCGGCTGGTCAGGATGTGCACCGCGTGAACGTGGTCGGGTATTGCGCCGCTGGGCAGACTTAATCGAACAGGATCCCCTGCTGGCGCAGCTTGAAGCCCTTGGCTCAACCCGTCCGATTACCGATGTCGTGCAACATGAAATTCCCTTTACTGCCGAAGCCATTCGCTTCTATGCCGAGTGCGCCGACAAATACAGCGGCGATCTGTTTCCGACACGCGACAGTAGCCTGGGCATGTTGATTGCGGAGCCCTATGGCGTTATCGGGGCGATCACGCCGTGGAACTTCCCGCTGTCCATGGCTTCATGGAAATGCGGACCTGCGCTGGCCGCAGGCAATGCGGTAGTGCTAAAACCCTCAGAGCTGACGCCGCTGTCCACCGTGCGTATGGCCGAGCTGGCGGTGCAGGCCGGGTTACCGGCGGGCATTCTGAATATTGTGCAGGGCAGCGGTGCGGTGACCGGCAGCGCCCTGGTCAGGCATCCCCTGGTGCGCAAAGTCTCCTTTACCGGCTCCACTGTCACAGGCGCGCGCATTATGAGTGATGCGGCCCAGTTTGGCATGAAGCCCGTCACGCTGGAGTTAGGCGGCAAAAGCCCCCAACTGGTGTTTGATGATGCGGGCGAGATTGAGGTGCTGGCACAACGCATTCTGCGTGGCTTTACCGCCAACGGCGGCCAGGCCTGCGTTGCCGGGACGCGCCTGATTGTGCAGCGCGGTATTGCCGATGCGCTGACGGAACGGCTGGCGGCGCTGTGTCGTGAGGTCCGGCCTGGCGTGACCTGGCAGGAAACCAGCCGCTATGCCCCGCTGATTGATGCGCGTCAGGGCAACAAAGTGCAGTCCGTGATTGAGGCGGCGAAAGCCCAGGGCGCAGACGTGCTGGTGGGCGGTGACCGCTTCGCGGATACCGATGAGGGCTGGTTCTGGCAACCCACGCTGCTGACGCAGGTTAAACAGGATAATCCGGCAGTGCAGCAGGAAATCTTCGGGCCTGTGCTGACAATTCAGACGTTCGACAGCGAAGACGAAGGGCTGGGGCTGGCGGCACATGAGACCTATGGCCTGTGCGCCGGGGTGCACACGCTGAGCCTGCCACGTGCGATGCGTGCGATACGGGGAATCGCTTCCGGCACGGTATGGGTCAACCGCTACGGGCGGTCCGGCGATTTCATTATTCCTACCGGAGGGTTCATGGGATCCGGCATCGGCAAAGATTTGGGTCGTCAGGCGTTCCAGGCCTGCCAGCGCCAGAAAAGCGTCCTTATCGATTTTTAAGCACCTAACCAGACAATAACGAGGTTAATGTAATGGCACTGTTTAAACCCAAATTCATCACGTTTGATTGCTATGGCACGCTGATCTTTTTTGATATGGCCGGTGCGGCAAAACGCTGTTTTCACGATCGCGTCGACGCGAAAGACATGGCGGCCTTTGTGACCGACTTTTCCAGCTACCGCCTGGACGAAGTGCTGGGCGCGTGGAAACCCTATTACGATGTGGTCAGCAATGCGATTCAGCGCACCTGTAAAAAGTGGGGCGTGACATGGACGCAGGCAGACAGCGATTACATTTACACCGACTGCGCCACCTGGGGACCGCATCCGGATGTACCTGCCGGGTTAGCTAAAGTGGCGGAAGCCTTCCCGTTGGTGCTGCTGACCAATTCAATGAAGGATCTGATTCCGCACCATATTCCTCGTCTGGGTGCGCCCATCCACATGACGATTACCGCAGAAGAAGCGGGCGCGTATAAACCGCAGATGAAAGGCTTTGAATACATGCTGGAGAAACTGGACTGCCGTCCGGATGAAATTCTGCATGTCTCCTCCAGTTTCCGCTATGACCTGATGACGGCGCACGATCTTGGCATCAAACACAAGGTCTGGGTCAACCGTGGCCACGAACCGGCTAACCCCTATTACCAATACACCGAAATCAAAGACATTGGCGGCCTGCCCGGCGTCGTGGGTCTGTGAGGACAGCGTCATGAAACTGGAATCGTACTGGCAGGCGACCGCACCGGCGTTTCGCGCGGCCGCCAGCGGTCCGTTACCCGCCCACGCGGATGTGGTGGTGATCGGGGCGGGCTTTACCGGTGTTTCGGCGGCCTTATCGCTGGCGCGCAGTGGGATCAATGTGGTGGTGCTGGACAGCGGGGAGGTAATGAGTCAGGCCTCCGCCCGTAATGGCGGTCACTGCAACACCGGCGTGGCGCAAAACTTTGCTTCACTGGTGGCCAGCCAGGGGCTTGAGCAGGCCAGTCGGTTCTATAAGGCATTCGATGATGCCGTGACCTATGTCGGACAGTTGATTAAAGACGAGCAGATTGACTGTGACTTTCGTCTGTGCGGCAAGCTCAAACTGGCCAGTAAGGCGTCGCACTTCTCCGGCCTGCGTGAGGCCTGGGAACTGATGCGCCGTACGGTGGATCCGGAAGTGGAGCTGCTCAGTCAGTCAGAGATTGCGCAGGAGATCGACGGCGGCGATTTCCATGGCGGCCTGCTACAGCATCACGGCGGCCAGATGCACATGGGCAAATTTGGCGTCGGCCTGGCCGAAGTCGCGGCCCGCAGTGGGGCAAAAATTTATACGCACCATCACGTTACGAAGCTGGAACGGCTTGACGGCTACCGCCATCGGGTGGTGACCAGCAAAGGTGACATTCTGGCCGATAAAGTGCTGATGGCGACGGGCTGTTCGAGTGACGGTCCGTTCCCGTGGTTCCAGCGCCGTATTGTGCCGGTAGGCAGCTTTATCGTGGTGACCGAGCCGCTGGATACGGCGCTTCTTACCGGCTTGCTGCCGCATAAACGTAACTATGTGACCTCCATGAACATCGGCAACTACTTCCGGACCACCGCGGACAGCCGTCTGGTGTTCGGTGGCCGGGCACGCTTCGCCATCAGTAACCCAACGTCAGACTCCCGCAGCGGGGACATCCTGCACGCCGCCATGGCCAGTATGTTCCCCAGACTGCGCCATACGCAGATCGACTACTGCTGGGGCGGCATGGTGGATATGAGCGCCGATCGCCTGCCGCACGCAGGCGAACAGGACGGTGTGTTTTACTCGCTGGGTTACAGCGGGCATGGCACGCAGATGTCGGTATGGATGGGCCGGGTCATGGCCGATCTGTTGAGTGAGAAATCCCGCGATAACCCCTGGCAGCGCGAGACATGGCCTGCACTGCCGGGTTATCACGGAAAACCGTGGTTCCTGCCTCTCGCCGGGCTCTACTACAAAGCAAAGGATCGCCTTTCATAACTTCACATTGTTTTTCAGGCCGCCGGGGCATTGTCGGGTCGAAACATCATGACCGGATCATCGCCTTCGCGGTGCGCGCCACACAGCATGTGCCGTCTGATTAACGCAGGGAATTTCACCGTTCGCTTGAAAATGTAATGAGGGTGTACAGATGAGTAAAATTGATAATAAAGAATCTGACGTAACCAATCCTGCTCTGACGCGGATGATCACTGAAGGTACGCTGTCCCGCCGCAGTCTGATGAAATTGCTTTCAGCCGGGGCCGCGATGAGCACCGGGCTGATCGGCTTCCCTGGCATGGCGCTGGCAGAGGAGAAACCGACTCAGGGCGGCAAAATCCGTGTGGGCATGTCCAATGCGTCGGCGACTGACACGCTGGACCCGGCGAAAGGCAATAACAGCGCCGACTTTACGCGCCAGTTTATGTTCTACAGCGGACTGACAGAGGTGGATAAAACCCTGACGGTGAAACCTGCGCTGGCGGAATCCATCGACTCTGACGATGGCGTCACCTGGAGCATTAAGCTGCGTAAAGGCGTGACCTTCCATGATGGTAAGCCGTTTACGTCCAAAGACGTGGTTTATTCACTGAGCCGCCATAAAGATCCAGCCGTCGCGTCCAGCGCTTTCAAGCTGGCTGAGCAGTTCAAAACCATCAACGCCGTCAACGACAATGAAGTGCAGCTTATTCTGGTGGCACCTAACTTTGACGTTCCTTACATGCTCGCAACGTCGCCCTTCCTGATCGTGCAGGACGGCACCAAAGATTTCAGCAAAGGTATCGGCACAGGGCCGTTTGTCTGCAAAAGCTTTACGCCTGGCGTCAGTACGCTTGGCACGAAAAATCCCAACTATTTTAAACCGGGGCTGCCGCATCTGGACCAGGTGGAACTGCTCGGCGTGACCGATCAGGCGGCCCGCGTCAATGCCCTGTTATCAGGCGATATTCAGGTGGCTTCAGGGCTGAAAGCTTCGGACAGTATGCGCATCAGCCGTACACCGGATCATGCGGTGCTTGAAACCAAGGGCGGCATGTACACCAACCTGATTATCCGCACCGATATCAAACCCGGCAGCAATCCCGATTTCGTGCTGGCGATGAAATATCTGCAACCCAGAGAGATCGTGGTGAAAACCGTGTTGCAGGGCTTTGGCGACGTCAGCAACGACACGCCGGTGCCGCCGTGGCACCCGCTGTACAACGCCGATCTCAAACCCCGTCCGTTGGATCCGGAAAAAGCGAAGTTTTATATCAACAAAGCCGGCATGAGCGGGCAAACCATTGAGATTGTTACGACGCCGCCGCTGGAAGGCGCAACCGAAGGCGCGCAACTGATTCAGCAGGTAGGTCGCAATGTCGGACTGAACGTCAATGTGCGTCGTGTGCCGTATGAAGGCTACTGGGGGACCCACTGGATGAAAGATCCCATTGGTTACGGCTCCATCAACCCGCGGCCAACACTGGATATGCTGTTCTCACAGTTTTATCTCTCCAGCGCACCGAATAACGAATGCGGCTGGAAAAATGAACAGTTCGATCAGCTGGTGATTGCGGCGCGTGGCGAACGTGATAAAGCCAAACGCAAGCAGATGTACGGCGATATGCAAACCCTGATCTATGACCACTGCGGCACGCTGATTCCTGCCTTTATCAGCTCGATGGATGGTTACAGCAAAAAGCTGAAAGGGCTGGAAGCCTGGCCGTCAGGCATGTTGATGGGCTATCGCTTCCACGAGTTTGCCTGGCTGTCTGCCTGATCACGCGTCTGTAAGAGGAGTTCGCCGATGAACCGATACATGATGTTCCTGATTGCCCGGCGCATTGGCGCCGGCATCCTGACCTTGCTTATCGTCTCAGCGGTGGTGTTCTTTATCACCAGCCTGCTGCCGGGCGATGCGGCGCAAATGATCCTGGGGCAAAACGCCACACCCGAAACCGTGGCGGCCCTGCGTCAGCAACTGGGCTTAGATCAGCCGCTGCTGGTGCGCTATTTCACCTGGCTCGGCGGCATGCTGACAGGGAATTTTGGCACCTCATTTGCCAGTCATCTGCCGGTGGCACAGCTGGTGGCACAGCGGCTTCCGGCCACATTTGAACTGGCGGCGACCACCACCGCCATCTGCGTGCCGCTTGCGCTGATTATCGGTATTGCCGCCGCGATGAACCGCGGCTCGAAGCTGGATCGCGCGCTGGTGATTGGCACTATGGCCACGGTAGCCGTACCGGAATTTCTGGTGGCGACCGTAGCGGTGCTGATCTTCGCCGTGAAGCTGCACTGGGTCTCGGCTATGTCACTGGGCAGTCCCAACATGGATTTCGCCAGCTATATCAAAGCCTACGCATTGCCGGTCATCACGCTATGTTGCGGCCTGGTCGCCCAGATGGCGCGCATGACGCGTGCGGCCATCATTAACCAGCTCGACAGCCCGTATCTGGAAATGGCGTTGCTGAAAGGCGTTTCCCCGATGCGCGCCGTGTTGCGTCATGCCTTACCTAACGCCGTTGGCCCGATTGCGAACGCGATTTCCCTCAGCCTTTCTTATCTGTTTGGTGGCGTCATCATCATTGAAACCATCTTCAGCTATCCCGGTCTGGCCAGCCAGATGGTGGATGCGGTCAGTAACCGCGATCTGCCCGTCGTGCAGCTCTGCGTCATGCTGTTTGCCGGCTGTTATCTGTTGCTGCTGCTGGCTGCGGATATTGTCACTATCGCCTTTAACCCGAAATGGAGGAGCTGATGAAACTTCTGCTTCCCTGGCGCATTTTTCAGTCACTGTCGTTATCAGGTCGCCTGGGCCTGATCGTGACCCTGTTCTGGCTGGTCATCGCGCTGTTTGGCACCTGGTGGGCACCGCACAGCCTCGACGATATTGGTTCCGGGCCGCTGATGGGCGGATTCACCCCCGAAAACCTGTTGGGCACCGATTATCTGGGGCGGGATATGCTCACGCGCATTATGTACGGCGCGAAATTCTCGCTGGGCCTGGCACTCGGCGCGGCCATTCTGGCCAGCCTGATTGGGACGATGCTGGCCTTAATCGCGGCGGTCACCGGACGCTGGCTGGAAGAGCTCTTGGGTCGCATTAACGACGCGATGCTGGTGCTGCCGGGTAAAATTCTGGCGCTGATGATTGTGGCGGTATTTGGTTCTTCACTGCCGATGCTGCTGATCACGGCGGTGTTCACCTACTGGCCGGGCGCCTTCCGCATTGCGTTTGCGCTGGCCAGTAGTTTGCGCAATATGGATTACGTCCGCGCCTCCCGGCTGCGGGGCGAAAGCCGCTGGTACATCGCCATCCACGATATTCTGCCGAACATGGTTCATCCGGTGCTGGCCGATTTTGGTCTGCGCTTTGTGTACATCGTCCTGCTGCTGAGCGGCCTGAGCTTCCTGGGGTTGGGCGTCCAGCCGCCGTATGCCGACTGGGGCACCTTAGTCCGCGAAAATATTCAGGGGCTGTTTGACGGTTCGCCGGCGGTGTTGATGCCCGCCCTGGCGATTGCCAGTCTTACTATCGCCGTAAACCTGTTTATTGACAGTCTGCAAAGCATGCGTCCGCTGACGCTGGCAAAGGAGGGGGCATGAACGTGACACCACATACGGCGATGCCTGTGATTTCGGTGGATAAGCTGCGCGTAACGGCGCACAACGACAATGGCGATGAGCTGGATATCGTCTCTGATATTCGCTTCACCGTGCAGAAGGGGGAAGTCCTGGCGCTGATTGGTGAATCCGGCTCGGGGAAAACCACCATCGCAATGGCGCTGATGGGCTATGCCCGCCACGGTTGTAAGATCGCCGAGGGAAATATCCACGTCGCGGGCACCAACGTCATGGCACTGACGCCTGCCGAGCTTCGCTTTTTCCGCGGAAATAAGGTCGCCTATATTGCGCAAAGTGCGGCGGCCTCGTTTAACCCCGGCATGAAAATTATCGACCAGGTGATCGAGCCAGTGGTGATTCACGGCACGATGACGCGCAAGGCGGCAAAAGCCAAAGCGCTGGGCCTGTTTCGGGAGCTGGCGCTGCCGAATCCGGACACCATTGGCGATCGCTTTCCGCATCAGGTTTCAGGCGGACAGCTCCAGCGCTTAATGACGGCAATGGCGCTGATTAGCGATCCGGAGGTGGTGATTCTTGATGAGCCTACTACCGCGCTGGATGTCACCACGCAGGTCGAAGTGCTCAAAGCCTTCCGCCGCGTAGTCAAACAGCGTGGCGTGACGGCGATTTATGTCAGCCACGATCTGGCCGTCGTTGCACAAATGGCCGATCGTATTCTGGTTTTGCTGCAGGGAAAAATTGCCGAATACGGCACCACGGCCCATCTGATAGGCGCACCGCAGTCGGACTATACGCGCCTGCTGATGGCGGCGGCGCAACAGAAAGAACGCCCCAGCAACTGGTGCCCGGCAAAGGCGAATGAGCTGCCGCTGCTGGAAGTACGCGACCTGTCTGCGGGTTACGGACCCAAAGGCAGTGATGGTTTGCCCAAAGTGCGCATTCTGGAAAACATCAATCTTACGCTCTGGAAAGGCCAGGCTATCGGCATTATCGGTGAGTCCGGCTCGGGCAAAACCACGCTGGCTCATGCTATCGCCGGCCTGAACCCGGCCTGTCAGGGGCAAATCCTGTTTAACGGTCACATGGTGGCTGGTCAGATGCAAAAGCGCACGGATAACGAACTGCGTCGTATTCAGTATGTTTTCCAGATGGCGGATACGGCGCTCAATCCTGCACACAGTGTGGAACAAATTCTGTCACGCCCGCTGACGCTGTTTCATGGGCTGAGCGGCATCGCCCGGCAGAACCGGCTGTATCAACTGCTGGATTTGGTCAGGCTGCCACGTACCGTGCTCTCGCGCCGTCCCTGGTCGCTGTCCGGTGGACAAAAGCAGCGCGTGAACCTGGCGCGCGCGCTGGCGGCAGAGCCGGATGTCATTCTGTGCGATGAGGTAACCTCGGCGCTCGATACCGTGGTCGCCTCGGCGGTACTGGATCTGATCAGTGAGCTGCGCCGTGAACTGGGGCTGTCTGTCATCTTTATCAGCCACGATATGCACGCCGTCAGAGCGGTGTGCGATGAGATCGTCGTCATGCGCAATGGCGCTATCGTCACCCAACTGGCGCGGGAAAATTACGAGCAGCCGACCCGCGAGCTCTATTTTGAACGCCTGAAACGTGCCGTGCCTGAACTCCGTCAGGGCTGGCTCGACGAGCACGAAGAGATCCTGAAAGCCGAATAACCGGTAAACAAGCGCCCCCCATTCCGGGGCAGGGCAGCACGCCATTGCCATGTTGCCCCAACACACGACGAGGTTGTGACGACATGCCCGCACCGATTCGATATGTACAGGACAGCCCGGATTTCCCGGATGCTGCTGATGTGGTGGTGATAGGTGCCGGTATCGCCGGTGCAGCCGCAACCTGGTATCTGGCAAAGCAGGGCCTGAAAGTGGTGCTGATAGAAAAAGGCCTGGTCGGGGCCGAACAGTCCAGCCGCAACTGGGGCTGGTGCCGCCAGCAGAATCGCGACGAGCGTGAACTGCCACTGGTGATTGAAGCCCTGCGCGGCTGGGAACAACTGAGTCAGGAAACCGGGGAAGAGCTGGGGTTTCGCCGCAGCGGCCTGGTGTATGCCACCCGCAATGAAGCGGATATTGCCGCCTGGGATAAGTGGGGACAGATGGCGAAGCAGTACGGCGTGCGCAGCGATATTCTGAATGCCCGGCAGGCTAAAGCGATGACGCCGGGCAGTTCCACTGACTGGCTGGGCGGCGTATCAGCGCCTACGGACGGTGCTGCTGAGCCGCGACTCGCCGCCCCCGGCATTGTCATAGGGGCGCAGAAAAACGGGGCGCAGGTTTTCCAGCAGTGTGCCGTGCGCGGGCTGGATATCACGGCGGGCTGTGTCAGCGGCGTCGTTACGGAACGCGGCCTGATCAAGACCAGCCGTGTGATCTGTGCTGCCGGGGCATGGACCTCGATGTTTTGCCGTCGTCACGGACTCGATCTGCCGCTTGGCAATGTGATTGGCACCGCGTTTCGCACTCAGCCCATTCGGCAGGCCATTACCGTGCCGTTTTATACCGAACGTTTCGCCTGTCGCCCACAACTGGACGGCAGTTATACGGTTTCCGTCTCCGGCCGCGGCAGGCTGGAGCCCGGCGCGCAGGGTCTGCGTTATCTGAAGCAGTTTTATCCCACATTCAAAAGTCGTCGTAAAAACCTTACCCTGAACCTCGGGATTAAACCGTTTTTCCATGGGCCTGAAGCCATGGGCCGCTGGGATCTGGATAGCGTTTCGCCGTTTGAGCGCATGCGTATTCTCGATCCGGCCGCCGATCGCTCGGTGGTGGAAAACGGCCTGGCAGCGATGCGCCGGGAGTTTCCTGCCCTGGCCAACCTGAAGGTTGCCCAGGCCTGGGGCGGCATGATTGACAGCACCCCGGATGCGATTCCGGTCATCTCCACCGTGGCAAAACTGCCCGGTCTGGTGCTGTCGGCGGGCTTCAGCGCCCACGGTTTTGGCATTGGCCCCGGTGCGGGCCGCCTTGCCGCCGAGCTGGCAACTGACGCCACGCCGGTTGTCGATCCGACACCTTATCGCTACAGCCGTTTCACTGACGGCAGCGCACTTGATGCACCTGGCATGATGTAAGGAAAGCAAAATGACATTTCATATTCGTACCATGACCTCAGACGATATCCCGCAGGTTCACGCCATGAGCCAGGCACTTAACTGGCCGCACCGTCGCGAGGACTGGGCGATCGGCATCCAGCTTGGCGAAGGCGTAGTCATTGAAGAGCAGGGTGAGGTCATCGGCAGCGCGATTCTGTGGCGCTGGGGTGACGAGGCCGCCACCATTGGCCTGGTCATTGTGGCCAATCAGCATCAGGGCCGGGGACTGGGCAAGCAGCTGATGCTGGCGCTGCTGGAAAAAGTCCCCGGCTATAACGTACGTCTGCACGCTACCGACATGGGCAAGGGCCTTTACGAGAAACTGGGTTTTGTGGCCTGCGGCAACATCCTCCAGTACCAAACGCCGTCCCTGAGCAGCGTGCCGGCCGTGCCCATCCCGGCGGGGTTAACTCTGTCTGCCGCAACCGCCGACGACCAGGACAGGCTGGTGCAGATGGACCAGGCGGCGCATGGGCTGTACCGCCCTGAACTTATTGCGCATCTTATTAACGATAACCAGACCGTTATTTTGCAGGACGACGCACAACAGGCGCGCGGGTTTGCCAGCCTGCGCCGTTTTGGCCGCGGCTGGGTGATTGGTCCGGTGATCGCAGACAGTTTACCGGTGGCACAGGCACTGACCGCCGCGTTAATGCAGGGCCTGAAAGGGGAATATCTGCGCATGGACACCGATGCCGCGCTGCCGATGGCCAGCTGGCTTGAAAGTCTTGGACTGGCCAATGTGGATGCCCCGGTCACCATGGTACGTGGCCAGGTGTGGGCACCACAGGGCATGCAGGCGTTTGGCTTAATGACCCAGGCGATGGCCTGATGCATATCGTGTACAAATCGGAGCCCCAGCGTGGCCTTTACTGGCAGCGCTGGCTGGCGGCGCATGCGCCGGATATCCACTTACATCTCTGGCCCGAAACGGGTGAGCCGGAGCAGGTGGAGGCGGTGATCGCCTGGGTGCCGCCGGACGATGTGACCCGCCGGTTTCCCAACCTGAAAATTCTGTTTTCTGTCGGTGCCGGGGCGGAACAGTTCGATCTGTCCGCGCTTCCTGCACACCTGCCGTTAGTGAGGATGATTGAACCCGGGCTGACGCAGGGCATGGTGGAATACATTACCTTCGCCGTGCTGGGACTGCATCGCGATATGCCGCGCTATTTCCAGCAACAGCGTGCGCAGCAGTGGCAGGCGCATTCAGCCGTGCCCGCCAGCGAACGGCGCGTAGGGATCATGGGACTCGGCGAACTGGGGCGCGCCGCACTGACCCAGCTTCAGACATTAGGCTTTGACTGCGGCGGCTGGAGCCGGACGCCCCATCAGATACCGGGCGCAGTGTGCTGGCACGGTGACGCGCAGCTGCCCGCGTTTCTGGCACGCAGCGACATTCTGGTGTGCCTGTTACCACTGACGCCCAGCACAGAGGGCCTGCTCAATGCCAGACTGTTCAGCCAGTTGCCCGCCGGGGCCGAGCTGGTGCAGGCCGGACGCGGACCGCAGCTTAACGAACAGGATTTGCTGACCGCGCTGGACAGCGGTCAGTTACGGGCCGCTGTGATTGACGTAACGGAGCCGGAACCGCTCCCTGCCGGTCATGCGTTCTGGACCCATCCCGCCATCTGGCTCACGCCCCATATTGCCAGCCGCACACAAAACGACAGCGCGGTGAGCGCACTGGTGGCCAACCTGCGGCGTTTTCAGCGCGGTGAGCCGCTGCACGGCGTTATCGATCGTTCACGAGGATATTAAGATGGATCATTTAGTGGCGTTGCGCCGGGATCTGCACCGTAACCCGGAGCTGGGATTTCAGGAGCAGCGTACCAGCGACATTGTTGCCCGCTTTTTACACGATCTGGGTATTGAAGTGCATCGTGGCATCGGTAAAACCGGCGTCGTGGGCATACTGAAGAAAGGCACAAATTCGCGCATGATTGGGTTGCGTGCCGATATGGATGCGCTTCCTATGCAGGATAAAGGCGAGGTTGCCTGGACCAGCCTGCAACAAAACCGCAGCCACGCCTGTGGTCATGATGGCCACACGACCATGTTGCTGGGCGCAGCGGAGAAACTGGCGCGTGACGTTGCGTTTGACGGTACGGTGTGTTTTATCTTTCAACCGGCAGAAGAGGGGCTGGCGGGCGCGAAGGCTATGATCGACGATGGCCTGTTTGAACGCTTTCCCTGCGATGCCGTGTATGCGCTGCATAACTGGCCCGAGCTGCCGCTTGGGGAGATTCAAACCCGTCCGGGGCCGATTATGGCGGCAGCCGACCGTTTTAATATCACCGTCAAAGGCGCAGGCGGGCATGCTGCCCAGCCTCATCTGACCCATGACACGCTGCTGGCGCTGAGCGAGCTGGTGGTCCAGCTCAACACGCTGGTGCCACGGGCACTCGATCCCTGCGAACCGGCTCTGCTGACCGTGACGCGCATGCAGGGCGGTTTCTCCCACAATATGATCCCTGCGGAAGCCAACATCACCGGTACGGTGCGCACCTTTAATCCCGCGGCGCAGGACATCATCGAATCACGCCTGCGGCAGATGGCAGAACACATCGCGGCCGCGCACGGCTTACAGGCTGAGGTGAACTATCTGCGCTATTACCCGGCCACGATCAACAGTGATGCGGAAGCGACTCAGGCACTTGCCGCCTTGCAGGCCGCAGGTATGCAGGCACGCCTCGCGGCTCAGCCCGCGCTCACCTCAGAAGATTTTGCTTTTATGTTGCAGGCCAAACCCGGCGCCTATCTGTGGATCGGCTCCGCGCCCTGCAAGCCGCTGCACCATGCGGCCTATGACTTTAACGACGCGTTGATACCGCATGGAATACGGGCATTTATCACGCTGGCCTGCCACGGGCTGGGGGCAACATTTCCTTGCTGAAACCTGTGGGATTTTAACACTTAATGCCGCTACTGGCGGAATTACGGCACCGTCATCGCTCAACAGATTGCGATACTTAAGCCAACCGAACACGACGTGGATGAGGTAGAGAAATGCAGAATGTCCTGGCAGAACAGCAAACTTATTCGGATAACAGCCTGTTGCTGGATGTCCGAGAACACCATGTGCCGCGTGGCATCGTTACCGCACATCCGCTGGTGATCGAACGCGCGAAAGGCAGCGAAGTATGGGATGTGGAAGGGAACCGCTATCTGGATTTCGTGGGCGGCATCGGCGTACTGAACGTCGGTCATAACCATCCTGCGGTCGTTAATGCCGTGACCCGTCAGCTCGGCCTGGTGTCGCATGCCTGTTTTCAGGTTGTGGCCTATCCCGGCTATATCGAACTGGCACAGCGCCTGAATAAGCTGGTCGGCGGTGAAGATCATTATAAAAGTGTTTTCTTCACCAGCGGCGCAGAAGCCGTCGAGAATGCGGTAAAAATTGCGCGAGCTTATACGCAACGTCCCGGCATTATCGCTTTTGACGGGGCGTTCCACGGTCGTACCTTGCTGGGCGTCACGCTGACCGGCATGTCTGCGCCGTACAAACAGAATTTCGGTCCGTTCCCGAGTGATGTGTATCGTCTGCCGTTCCCGAATCCGTTGCACGGTGTCACGGAGGCCGACTGTCTGAAGGCGCTGGAGCAGCTGTTTGCGGTGCAGATTCTGCCGGAGCGCGTGGCCGCCATTATCATTGAACCGGTGCAGGGCGATGGCGGCTTCTTACCGGCCGGTCCCGCGTTTATGCAGGCCCTGCGCCGCATTACCACCCAGCACGGCATTGTGTTGATCTGTGATGAAATCCAGAGCGGCTTTGGCCGTACCGGCACCATGTTTGCCTTCCAGCAACTTGGCATCAAACCGGATTTGGTCACGACGGCGAAGAGTCTGGCGGGCGGGTTGCCGATTTCGGGCGTGGTAGGTAAAGCCGAGATCATGGACAGCCCGGCGCCGGGCGGACTGGGCGGGACCTATGGCGGTAACGCGCTGGCCTGTGCGGCGGCCCTCGCGGTACTGGATATCTTTGAGCAGGAAAATTTGCTGGCGCGTTCTTGTCAGTTAGGTGAGCAACTGAATCAGCGTCTGCGTCAGCTGGCAGACAAGTATGCCTGTATTGGCGATGTGCGCGGCGTAGGTTTTATGCAGGCCGTTGAGATTCTGGATGTGGACACACACAAACCCGACAGTGCACTGACGCAAAAGATCCTCGACTGCGCCTGTCAGGAAGGGTTGCTGCTGATTAAATGTGGCTTGCATCGCAATACCATACGTTTCCTTGCACCGTTAGTGACCACCGATTCGCAACTTGAAGAGGCGCTGCATATTTTCGATATCGCGCTGGCGCGGGCGACCGGTCGTTTGTAACTGCACTGGCCCTCATTGACAAGGCAGCCACCCGGGATGCGGTCCACCAGGCCGCAACCGGGTGTCACGCTGGCGCATTTTTTGCAAAGCGTGATAAGCCCGGGATTTTTTGTGTTACAAAAAAGTAGCGCAGTTGTTATTTTAAAAGGCGTATTTTAAGGAGTAACAAAAGTGCGCTTTGCGCGAGTACACAGCGTATTTCTGGGTAGTCACGAACGTCCAGTACAGCGGTAAACAATGAGGGGTGCTATGAACGGCTTAATGAAACTCGATCGCATCGATATCAATATTCTGGTGCAACTACAAAAAGATGGCCGTATCAGCAACGTTAATCTCGCCGATGCCGTCGGGCTTTCCCCGAGCCCTTGCCTGCAACGCGTCAAGCGCCTGGAACAGGCGGGATTCATCACGGGCTATGAAGCGCACGTTAATCTCACCAAAATTACCGATTCCGTCACCGTCTTTACCGAAGTCACGCTTAACGGACACCGCCGCGAAGACTTTATGAAGTTTGAAGCTGCGATGCGTGACGTCGATGAGCTGATGGAGTGCCATCTGATTACCGGCGGTTACGATTACCTTCTGCGCTTTATCACCCGCAGTATTGAGCACTACCAGGACGTGATTGAGAAGATGCTTGATGCCCAAATCGGCATTGATAAATACTTCAGCTACATCGTGATCAAATCCCCGGTCATGAAAAGCAGTGTGCCCCTGCGCTCACTGATCGGCAAACATAACGCGATGGAATACGGAAGCCAGTAGCCCGCGCAGTAAGAACGCTTTTTCGCGATGACAGGTACGAATGCAACATCGCCTGGGCGCGAAATCCATCACTGACCGTTGATATTTTTTTGATCGACTACCCTTTAAGTCTGCACGGACTAAGAGGGGAAGGCGACCATGAGTACCAAAACCAGTGATTTTTTTGTCCAGCGTCTCAAGGCGTGGGGCGTTACGCGCATTTATGGCTATCCGGGCGATGGCATCAACGGTGTTTTAGGGGCCATTCAGCGTGCCAACGAACAGGGTGACGGCATTGAATTTATCCAGGTCCGTCACGAAGAAATGGCCGCCTTTATGGCCGCCGGACATGCCAAATTTACCGGCGAGCTTGGCGTTTGTCTGTCAACGGGCGGCCCGGGTGCGACACATCTTCTGACCGGGCTCTACGATGCCAAAATGGATCACGCACCGGTTCTCGCCATTGCCGGGCAGGCGGAAGCGACCGCTCGCGGTGCCAGTTATCAGCAGGAAATGAACCTTGACCGGATTTTTTCCGACGTGGCTAATTTTGTGCAGGAAGCCTCCGCGCCTGCGCAGGTCCGCCATCTGATTGACCGTGGCGTTCGTATTGCCATTGCACAGAATGGCGTGGCGGTGGTGATCGTCCCGAAAGATATTCAGGACGAAGCCTGGCAGGCGCCTCCGCACCTTCACGGTTTTACCCATTCTGGCAGCGGCTATCAGCGCCCCAAAGTTGTCCCTTACGACCATGATCTGCAACGTGCTGCGGAGGTGCTGAACAGCGGGAAAAAGGTCGCCATCCTGATTGGTTCTGGAGCCCGCGATGCGGCGACAGAAGTGGTGAAAGCGGCTAATCTGTTGGGCGCGGGCGTGGCAAAAGCGTTGTTAGGTAAAGATGTGCTGCCGGATGATGCCCCTTTTGTAACCGGCGCTATTGGTTTACTTGGCACGGGGCCCTCCTGGGAAATGATGCAACACTGCGACACGCTGCTGATGATCGGTAGCGGCTTTCCCTGGACGGAATTTCTGCCGAAAGAAGGTCAGGCACGCGCAGTACAGATTGATATCGATCCTGCCATGCTGGGCCTGCGTTATCCTTGTGAAGTGAATCTGCACGGCGATGCCGCAGAAACGTTGCGTGCTTTATTACCTTTGCTGGAGCACAAAACCGATCGTCGCTGGCAGGAGGATATTGCACGTCAGGTACAAGAGTGGTGGACACTGATGGAAACGCGAGCGCATGCTCCTGCCAATCCTGTTAATCCGCAGCGTGTGGTATGGGAAATGTCGCCGCAACTGCCGGACGATGCCATTGTGACCTCCGATTCCGGCTCCTGTGCCAACTGGTTTGCGCGTGACTATCGTGTAAAACAGGGCCAGCGCGCCTCACTGTCCGGCGGCCTGGCCTGTATGGGGGCGGCGGTGCCCTACGCGATTGCGGCCAAATTTGCCCATCCGCACAAGCCGGTTGTGGCGCTGGTGGGAGACGGGGCGATGCAGATGAATAATATGGCTGAGCTGATCACCATTCAGAAATACTGGCAACAATGGGCCGATCCGCGCCTGATTGTTTGTGTATTCAATAATCAGGACCTCAATCAGGTGACCTGGGAACAGCGCGTGATGGAGGGCAATCCGCGCTTCGAAGCAACCCAGCAACTGCCGAACGTTAACTATGCTGAGTTCGCTGAATCCCTGGGATTGACAGGGATCTATGTGGATAATCCGGATGCGCTCGCAGGTGCATGGCAACGGGCGCTCAGCGCTGACCGGCCTGTACTGCTGGAGGTAAAAACCGATCCGGAAGTCGCGCCTCTGCCGCCACATATCACGTTCAGTCAGGCCAAATCCTTTATGGCCTCCATGGTTAAAGGGGATCGTGGCGCGGTCCAGATTCTCAGTGACACGGCCAGCCAACTTTTTCATAAAAAACAGTAGCGGGTAAATTTTCACTCGCCCTGCGGCAAGACTCTGCTTGCTGCCGGCCATGCGGATGTCCGGCAGCCCTTTGCTAAACCGATAACAGGAGCCTGATCATGGGAACAAACACACAACCGGTGTGGCTGATTTCTGGATGTTCAACGTGATTTGGCCGTGAACTGGCGCAGCAGACCATCGCCCGCGGATTCCGGGTGGTCGTAACTGCACGCCATCGATCAGCGATCACCGATCTGGTTGACGGCCATCCGAACGCGATCGCGGTTGAACTGGATGTGACGCAACAACACAGTATTGATAAGGCGGTCAACAAAGCGCTTGAAACGTTCGGCACCCTTGACGTACTGGTCAATAATGCGGGTTACGGTTACCAAAGTTCCGTCGAAGAAGGGGAAGACAAGGCCATACGCGCACAGTTTGATGCCAACGTTTTCGGTCTGTTTGCTCTGACGCGTGCGGTACTGCCGGCTATGCGCACCGCGCGACGGGGCCACATTATGAATATCACCTCCGTGGCAGGATTTATCGGCTTTGCCAGCTCAGGTTATTATGCTGCCAGTAAGCACGCCGTAGAGGGCTGGTCTGACTCGCTCGCCCAGGAGGTGGGTCCGTTAGGGATTCACGTGACCTGTATTGAACCCGGCCCGTTTCGTACCGACTGGGCAGGACGTTCCCTGCATCAGACCCCGAGCACCTTACCGGATTATGCCGAAACCGCTGCCGCCAGGATGAAGGCGACGGCGGCGTACAGCGGCACGCAGAAAGGTGACCCTGTTCGTGCGGCGAGCGCGATGATCGCCATTGCTGAACACCCTGAACCGCCGCGCCACGTGGTGATGGGAGCATGGGGTTATGAGGCGGTGACGGAAAAACTCAAAGCGCGACTGGCACAGGTAGAAGCCTGGAAACAGACATCATTATCAACCGATTTTCCTGATTAAACAGCCGGATAAGCCCTGACCGCTCTATGGCATGGATGCCCTATGGCGTTGAGCGGTTTACTCTCAGACCTGTCCGGTGTCCTGCGCTTCACAGACAAATTCACCTTCGCTTCACTAAGTCGTCACCTCTTTGTCATCTGATCCCGTCACGCTGTAGCCATCCCGCAGTCCACCGGCTGCGAAATCCCCCTTACGCTGTGAGGATTTATTTGTGATGGAGTTATCCAGACATCCGACCACTGTGTATCAGGCCGTTGCGGCGCAACTGGAGCAGGCTGTTCAGGAGCGTTATCGCAGTGGTGACTATCTTCCTTCGGAGCAACAGCTGGCCGATCACTATGCCGTTAACCGCCACACCTTACGTCGGGCGGTTGATGAACTGGTGAATAAAGGGTTGCTGCAGCGTCGCCACGGCGTCGGCATTTTGGTGTTAATGCGCCCGTATGATTATCCGCTCCATGCGCAGGCCCGCTTCAGCCAGAACTTACTGGAACAGGGCAGCGATCCCACCAGTGAGCGCCTGCTGGCCGTATTGCGTCCTGCCAGTACAGACGTCGCGGCCGCATTAGGCGTGAACGAAGGCGACAACGTCATTCATCTGCGCACGCTGCGCCGGGTCAATGGCCTGCCGGTGTGCCTGATTAATCACTTCCTGCCCGACCTCAGTTGGTGGCCGCAGCTACAACGCTTTACCAGCGGCTCGCTCCACGACTTCCTGCGGCAGCACACCGGCAAGCAACTGGTGCGCACGCAAACGCGCATCAGCACCCGTCGGGCTCAGGCCAAAGAGTGCAAGCAGCTGGAGATCGCACTGCATTCCCCCTTGTTGTGCGTGCGCACCCTGAATAAAACCACCGATGGTGCGATGGCGGAGTACTCCGTCAGCCTGACGCGTGGCGACATGATTGAACTCACTCTGGAGCACGAATGAAACAGCAAACGGCACGCCAGCACTGGCTTTCGGTGTTGGCCCACAGCAGCGCCGCCGAGCTTGACGCGCTCTGGCAGCCGCTCAACCTTACGCCGGCATTTACGCTGATCCGACCGGCTGAAATTGGCCTGACACGGTTGCAGGCCCGCATGGGCGCGACGGGCAAACGTTTTGTGATGGGCGATGCCACCGTCACGCGCGCGGTCGTCCGGCTAAACGATGGCACCCTGGGCTACAGCTACCTGCTGGGCCGGGATAAAGTCCACGCCGAGCGCTGTGCCCTAATGGATGCGCTGTTGCAGCAGACGGGCACCGCCGAGCTGTTACAGGAAAAGATTATTACCCCACTGGCGGCCTTACGCGACGAGCAGCGTCAGCTGCGTGCACGTGAAATCGCCAGTAGCAAAGTGGACTTCTTTACGCTGGTACGCGGAGACAATGAATGACTTTACTGGCAAGTTTTCATCACCCGGTTGCGGATGCGCAGCATGCTTTTCGCCGCATTCTGAAAGCCATGAGCGAACCTGGCGTTATGGTATCGCTGCCGCTGCAACAGGGCTGGGGCGCACTTTCTCCCGCCGCCACTGCCGTGCTGCTGACCCTGGTCGATCAGGAAAGCCCCCTATGGCTGGACCCACAGGTCGATAATCAGACGCTGCGCGATAACCTGCGTTTTCATACTGGCGCACCGATTACCGACAGCAGTGATGCGGCATTTGCGTTAAGTCACGCGACCGCTCAGCCTAATCCGGCCGACTTTTCCGCGGGTGATAACCTGGCACCTGAGAAAAGCACCACGCTGATTATTGAGGTACCTGCGCTGAACGGTGGCCTGGCATTACGGTTGACAGGGCCGGGACTGCGCGAAGCACGCGCCATTGCGCCACAACTGCCGGAAAGCGTGATCGACTACCTGCGTGCCCGCCCGCATCCGTTTCCTCAGGGTGTGGATCTCATCTTTACCTGTGGCGAAGCGATGATGGCGGTGCCACGGACAACCCACGTTGAGGTGTGCTCATGTACGTAGCCGTGAAAGGGGGCGAAAAAGCCATTGCTAACGCCCATCACCTGCAGGCGGATGTGCGGCGCGGCGATCGCGCGGTGCCTGAATTATCCTGCGACCAGGTCGCGCAGCAGCTCGGTCTGGCGGTAGATCGGGTGATGACGGAAGGTGGCATTTACGATCCCGCGCTGGCGGCGCTGGCGATTAAGCAGGCCAGCGGCGATCTGGTGGAGGCCATTTTCCTGCTGCGTGCCTATCGCACAACCCTGCCGCGGCTGGCGCAAAGCACGCCGTTAGCTACCGGTAGCATGCGAATCGAGCGACGCATCTCGGCGGTGTATAAGGATTTACCCGGCGGTCAGGTACTCGGGCCGACCTACGACTACAGTCACCGTCTGCTGGACTTTACGTTGATGGCAAATGGCGAAACACCGCCGCCGCCGCGCAGTGAGCAGGCGCTGCCGGAACACTGTCCGCATATGTTCAGCATGATGAGCGAGGAAGGCTTTGCGGAGGCAGAACACGACGATGGCAGCGAACCCACGGATATCACCCGTGAGCCGATGGGCTTTCCCGCCTCGCGCGCGGCACGTCTTCAGCAACTGGTGCGCGGCGACGAAGGGTTTCTGCTGTCGTTGGGCTATTCCACGCAGCGTGGCTATGGCCGCACGCACCCCTTTGCCGGTGAAATCCGTACCGGATACGTCAGCGTCAGCATTTGTCCGGAAGAGCTGGGTTTTGAACTGGAGATCGGGGAAATGCTGCTGACCGAATGCGAAATGGTCAACGGTTTTACGCACGACGGCGAAAGCGCCCCGCACTTTACGCGGGGTTATGGCCTGGTCTTTGGCCGGGCTGAACGTAAAGCCATGTCCATGGCGCTGGTGGATCGGGCGCTACAGACGCGTGAACACCATGAACGCATTACCAGCCCGGCGCAGGACGAGGAGTTTGTGCTGTCCCATGCGGATAACGTCGAAGCCGCAGGTTTTGTGTCCCACTTAAAACTGCCGCACTACGTCGATTTCCAGGCGGAACTGGAACTGCTGAAACGTCTGCGCCAGGACTATCAGGAGCAGCAAAATGGCTGAACTCAGCGGCTATAACAACGGCTATCTTGACGAACAAACCAAACGTACGATCCGACGCGCCATCCTGAAAGCCGTGGCGATTCCCGGCTATCAGGTGCCGTTTGCCGGACGTGAAATGCCGATGCCTTATGGCTGGGGCACCGGCGGCATTCAAATTACCGCCAGCGTGATTGGCGACAAAGACGTTCTGAAAGTTATCGACCAGGGCGCGGACGATACCACCAATGCGGTCTCGATCCGCCGTTTCTTTCAGCGCGTCAGCGGTGCGGCGACGACCGAGCGCACAGTGGACGCCACGCTGATCCAGACGCGCCACCGTATTCCGGAAACGCCGCTGCAAGAAGATCAGATCCTGATTTTCCAGGTGCCGATTCCCGAGCCGCTGCGCTTTATTGAGCCTCGCGAAACGGAAACCCGCACCATGCATGCGCTGGAAGAGTACGGCATCATGCAGGTCAAACTGTACGAAGATATCGCCCGTTTTGGTCACATCGCCACCACCTATGCCTATCCGGTAAAGGTCAACGATCGCTATGTGATGGATCCGTCGCCGATCCCCAAATTCGATAACCCCAAGATGCACATGATGCCCGCGCTCCAGCTGTTTGGTGCCGGTCGTGAAAAACGCATCTATGCCTTGCCGCCCTATACCAAAGTTGAAAGCCTCGATTTCGACGATCATCCCTTCACCGTGCAGCAGTGGGACGAACCCTGTGCGCTCTGTGGTTCGCGCCACAGCTATCTGGATGAGGTGGTGATGGACGACCAGGGCACGCGCATGTTTGTGTGCTCCGATACCGATTTTTGCCACCAGCAGCAGGAACAACACCATGCACAGTGAACAACCGCTGCTCGCGGTGAACAACCTTACGCATCTGTATGCGCCAGGAAAAGGCTTTGAAGACGTCAGTTTTGATCTCTATCCGGGCGAGGTTCTGGGTATCGTCGGGGAATCCGGATCGGGCAAAACCACCCTGTTGCGTAGCCTGTCAGCGCGGCTGGCACCGCAGGCAGGCGCGATTCATTATCTGCAACGCGATCTGTATCAAATGAGCGAAAGCGACCGCCGCCGCTTACTGCGCACGGCGTGGGGCGTGGTCCACCAGCATCCGCTGGAAGGTTTGCGCCCTCAGGTCACGGCGGGCGGCAATATCGGCGAGCGCCTGATGGCCGTCGGTCACCGCCATTACGGCGAGATCCGCGCGCAAGCCAGCCACTGGCTGCAGGCGGTGGAAATCGCAGCTAACCGCATCGATGATCTGCCGACAACCTTTTCCGGCGGCATGCAGCAGCGTCTGCAAATCGCCCGCAATCTGGTCACCCAGCCGAAGCTGGTGTTTATGGATGAACCGACCGGCGGCCTGGACGTCTCGGTGCAGGCACGGTTACTGGATCTGCTGCGTACGCTGGTGCGGGAACTCAATCTGGCGGTGGTGATTGTGACGCACGATCTGGGCGTGGCGCGCCTGCTGGCGCATCGCCTGCTGGTGATGAAGCAGGGCCGGGTGGTGGAAAGTGGCTTAACTGACCGCGTGCTGGATGACCCGCATCATCCTTACACGCAACTGCTGGTTTCATCGGTGCTCAACTAATGGCGACGGCGACTATGAAAACGCAACTGCGCGTAGAAAATTTGTGCAAAACCTTTGTGTTGCACAATCAAAACGGGGCGGCGCTGCCGGTATTACAGAATGCCTGCCTGGACGTCAGTCAGGGCGAATGCGTGGTACTGCACGGGCATTCCGGCAGCGGGAAATCCACCCTGCTGCGTGCCCTGTACGGTAACTATCAGGCCAACAGCGGCCACATCTGGGTACAGCATCAGGATGAGTGGGTGGATATGGCGCAGGCACCGGCCCGTCAGATTATTGCCATTCGTCGCGATACTATCGGCTGGGTCAGTCAGTTTCTGCGCGTCATCCCGCGCGTGCCGACGCTGGAGATCGTGATGCAGCCGTTGCTGGAGCGCGGCGTGGAACGCGGCTTCTGCGAAGCCCGCGCGAAAGAGCTGCTGACGCGACTTAACGTACCGCAGCGCCTCTGGTCTCTGGCCCCCTCAACCTTTTCGGGAGGCGAGCAGCAGCGCGTCAATATCGCCCGCGGCTTTATCGCGGACTATCCGGTGTTGTTACTGGACGAACCCACAGCGTCACTCGACAGTGTCAACAGTGCCGCGGTCGTGGGCCTGATTGAGCAGGCGCGTGAACGCGGCGCGGCAATCGTGGGGATCTTTCATGATGAAGCGGTGCGGGAACGTGTGGCCGATTGCCTGCACGTCATGCAGCCCTTCAAAACAGGGGCAGAAGCATGATCATTAATAACGTAAAGCTGGTGCTGGAAAATGAGGTTGTTGCCGGTTCGCTGGAGTTTCGCGAAGACCGTATTACCAACTTTAGCGAAACGAACAGCCAGCTGGCCAGTGCGCTGGATGGCGAAGGCGCGTATCTGCTGCCGGGCCTGGTGGAGTTGCATACCGATAACCTGGACAAATTTTTCACCCCACGGCCTAAAGTCGACTGGCCGGCGCACTCGGCGATGAGCAGCCACGATGCGCTGATGGTGGCCAGCGGCATCACCACCGTGCTGGATGCTATCGGCGTGGGGGATGTGCGTGATGGCGGCCACCGACTGGAAAATCTCAGTAAAATGATTGGCGCGATTCGTGACAGCAACCAAAAGGGGCTTAATCGCGCGGAGCATTTACTGCATCTGCGCTGTGAGCTGCCGCATCATACAACGCTGCCGCTATTTGAAGCCTTGCTGTCCTCACCCGAGCTGTCGCTGGTGTCGCTGATGGATCACTCACCGGGCCAGCGTCAGTATGCGTCGCTGGAAAAGTACCGGGAATACTACCAGGGAAAATACCAGCTGAATGACGAGCAGATGGATGCGTTTGAGCGCGAGCAACTGGAACTGGCCGAGGCCTGGTCACAGCCCAATCGTCTGGCGATTGCCGCGCTGTGCCGCGATCACGGCATCGCGATCGCCAGTCATGACGATGCGACTGTTGACCATGTCGAAGAGTCGCACGCCGTGGGCAGTGCGATTGCCGAGTTTCCCACCACGCTGGAGGCGGCGAAAGCTTCGCGCTACCGCAACATGCAGGTGTTAATGGGCGCGCCCAACATTGTTCGCGGCGGTTCGCATTCCGGCAACGTGGCCGCCTGGGAGCTGGCCGCTCACGGCATGCTGGATATCCTGTCGTCGGACTACTATCCCGCCAGCCTGCTGGATGCGGCGTTCCGCCTGGCCGCCGATGAGCGCAATACGCTCTCTTTGCCTCAGGCCATTGCGCTGGTGACGTGCAATCCGGCACGTGCGCTGGGGCTGGAAGATCGTGGCGTGATCAGCGAAGGCTGCCGCGCCGACCTGGTCCTGGCGCATACTCAACATGGCCATCCCCATATTCGCCATGTCTGGTGTAAAGGTCGGCAGGTGTACTGATGGCCCGGCTCATCTGGCTTATCGGCCCGTCCGGTTCAGGCAAAGACAGCCTGCTGGACCGGCTGCGCGAGGCACCGCCTGAGGGCTTGCTGATTGCTCATCGCTATATTACGCGCCCCCATGATGTAGGGGGCGAAAACCATATCGCCCTGACGGAAGCGGAATTTATCCGGCGCGATGCGCTGGGGTTATTTGCCGTCAGCTGGCAGGCGCACGGTTTTTATTACGGCGTGGGCAGTGAAATCGACCACTGGCTGGCGTGCGGGCAAAACGTGCTGGTCAACGGATCGCGCCAGCATCTGGAACACGTCCGGGCACGTTACGGCACGCGACTGTTACCGCTATGCCTTGAGGTGTCGTCTGCGGTACTGGCCGCACGGTTACGCCAGCGTGGCCGTGAGAGCGAAGCGGCGATCGCCCAACGGCTGGCACGGGCTGACCGGCATCAGCCAGAAGGCTGCCTGCGGCTGAATAACGATGGCGCACTCGAAGAGACCGTACAACAGTTACGTCAGCTGCTGGAGGGCGCCTCATGAAACTGACCCTGCTCGGTACGGGCGGCGTAACCGGGGCACCCGTGTTCGGTTGTGACTGTGTCGCCTGTTTGCGCGCCCGTCAGTTTGCCCGTTATCGCCGCGCGCCTACAAGCGCGTTAATCGAAGCCGGACGTGAACGTATTTTACTGGATGCGGGCTTACCCTTGCTGGCAGAACGGTTTCAGCCTGAGGATATCAACCGGATTCTGCTGACGCACTATCATATGGATCATGTGCAGGGCTTATTTACCCTGCGCTGGGGCAAAGGAAAACCGATTCCCGTCTGGGGGCCGCCGGATGAAAAGGGCTGTGACGACTTGTTTAAACATCCCGGCTTACTGGATTTCCGGCCCGCGTTAACCCCCTTCGTGGCCCAGTCATTTGGCGACCTGCGGGTGACGCCCTTACCACTCCAGCATTCACGGCTTACGCATGGCTATCTGTTTGACTGGCACGGTGCCCGGCTGGCCTGGCTGTGTGATACCTGCGGTCTGCCGCCGGATACCGCGGATTTCCTTCGTGGACAAACGCTGGACCACCTGGTGGTGGACTGCAACGATCCCCCCGGTCAGGGCGGGCGTAACCATAACGATGTGACCGCGGCCCTGACCATCATCGAGGCACTGAAACCCCACCAGGCCTGGCTGATTCATCTGAGTCACGATATGGACAACTGGCTGGCCGAGCATCCGCTACCGGCCTCGGTGCAGGCGGCGCATGACGGCCTGTCGCTGTCTCTGGACGCCGTTTTGCCTGTCATCGTTTAATCACATAACCGTAATACAGCTTTCATCCCCGGTGTTCTTAATATAGCGGTCTCTCGTCAGGTTCCTGCTGCGTGAGCAGGGCCTGCTGTCCCTGCTGCCAGCAAAGGCACTGAGCCAACAGGTACGGGCCAGACAGGGTAATGAAGCCCCGGATTCAGCGTCGGGTGCACAGAACGTTAACTGGAACAACGGAGAACATCATGGCACAGGCACTGCTGAAAACGGTGGTCGATAACGTCACGTCGTTGACCCACTCCGGCGGGCAAAAAGTGTTATCTGTTCAGGGATTGAGCAAAGCCTACGGTAGCAACAAAGTCCTCGATAATGTCAGTTTCGATTTGCATGCGGGTGAATTAGTGGCGGTGATTGGTCGCTCTGGCGCAGGCAAATCGACATTGCTGCATATGCTGAACGGCACCATTTCGGCCTCGCAGGGCGCAATCATCAGCCTGCATCACGGCGAAGCCGATCGCAATGTAGTCAACCTCAGTAGCCGCCAGATGCGCGAATGGCGTGCGCAGTGCGGCATGATTTTTCAGGATTTCTGCCTGGTGCCGCGTCTTGACGTGCTGACCAACGTGCTGCTGGGTCGTCTCAGCCAGACGTCGACGCTGAAATCGTTTTTCAAAGTCTTCTCTGACGCCGACCGCGCCCGCGCGATTCAACTGCTGGAGTGGATGAACATGCTACCGCAGGCGTTACAGCGTGCCGAAAACCTTTCAGGTGGACAAATGCAGCGCGTGGCGATCTGTCGGGCGCTGATGCAAAACCCCAAAATTCTGCTGGCCGACGAACCGGTTGCCTCTCTCGATCCCAAAAATACCACCCGCATTATGGACGTTCTGCGCCAGGTGAGTGAACAGGGCATCAGCGTGATGGTTAACCTGCACTCGATCGAGCTGGTGAAAAGTTACTGCACCCGCGTCATCGGGATTCAACGCGGTGTGGTGCTCTTTGACGGCCATCCTTCTGACCTGACCGACGGCCTGCTGCATCAGCTGTACGGCGATGAATTCAACCAGATCCACTAACTATCACAGCAAGAGAACAAGGCTAATGAAAATCAAAGCTTTCGCGTTATTGACTACGGCACTGCTTACCTTTGGCGTTAATGCAGCGGATGCACCTAAAGAACTGAATCTGGGCATTTTGGGCGGTCAGAACGCCACCCAGCAGATTGGTGATAACCAGTGTGTGAAATCCTTCTTTGATAAAGAACTGCACGTGGATACCAAAATCCGCAACTCGTCCGACTATTCCGGCGTAATTCAGGGCCTGCTGGGTGGCAAAGTGGATCTGGTGCTGAGCATGTCGCCGTCGTCTTACGCCTCGGTGTATATTCAGGACCCGAAAGCCGTCGATTTAGTCGGCATTGTCGTGGATGACAAAGATCAGTCTCGCGGTTATCACTCTGTCGTGATTGTGAAAGCTGACAGTCCTTACAAAAAGCTGGAAGATCTGAAAGGCAAATCGTTTGGGATGGCCGATCCGGATTCCACGTCAGGCTTCCTGGTACCCAATCAGGCCTTTAAAAAGCTGTTTGGCGGCAACATCGACAACAAATACAACAATTTCTTTTCCAGCGTAACCTTCTCCGGTGGTCATGAGCAGGACATCCTGGGCGTACTGAATAATCAGTTCGACGGCGCCGTCACCTGGACCTCCATGGTGGGGGATTACAATAAGGGCTACACCTCCGGTGCGTTTGGCCGCCTGATCCGTATGGATCATCCTGACCTGATGAAACAGATCCGCATCATCTGGCAGTCACCGTTAATTCCTAACGGGCCTATCCTCGTGAGCAATAAACTGCCCGCCGATTTCAAAGCGAAAGTGATTGCTGCCATCAAAAAACTGGATAAAGACGACCACGCCTGTTTCACCAAAGCCGTAGGCGGCCAGCAGCACATTGGCAAAACCTCTGTGGCTGACTTCCAGAACATCATCGACATGAAGCGCGAGCTGATGAAAGGCGCGCGCGGCTAACGGTACAGCCGTTGACGTTGAGCCAGCGAGCCGCCCGCCGGGGTGCGGGCGGCCCGTTATCACAGACAGATTTCCCTTTCTCTGCTGACTTTGCCACACATCAATCTGAGAACACCGCCGTGACCGACTTCGAACGCTATTATCAACGCATCCGCCGCCAACAGAAGCGTGACTCGCTCGTCTGGTCACTGGTGCTGGTGGGGCTTTACCTGGCGGCGGCGAATATGGCCGAGTTCAATCTCGTGACCATCTGGCAATCCTTACCGCACTTTTTTGATTACCTGCACGAAATCATGCCCGTATTGCATCTGCCGGTGTTATTTGCGGATGGCAAGACAGAAGGATCGCTGGCTTACTGGGGCTATCGTCTGAATATCCAGCTGCCGTTGATATGGGAAACATTGCAGCTGGCGCTGGCCTCCACGCTGATTGCGGTGGTGATAGCGGGCGTGCTGGCCTTCTTTGCGGCCGATAACACACAAACGCCAGCCAGTCTGCGCATGGCGATTCGCGCTTTTGTCGCCTTTCTACGCACCATGCCGGAACTGGCCTGGGCGGTAATGTTTGTGATGGCATTTGGCATCGGAGCGATTCCCGGCTTTCTGGCGCTGGCGCTGCACACCATTGGCAGCCTGACCAAACTGTTTTATGAAGCCATTGAGTCCGCCTCGGATAAACCGGTGCGCGGGCTGGCGGCCTGCGGTGCCAGCAAACTGCAACGGATGCGCTATGCCTTCTGGCCGCAGGTGAAGCCGGTTTTTCTGTCATACAGCTTTATGCGCCTGGAAGTTAATTTCCGTTCGTCGACCATCCTGGGGCTGGTGGGGGCGGGCGGCATTGGTCAGGAGTTAATGACCAATATTAAACTGGATCGCTTTGATCAGGTCAGCATGACGCTGCTGCTGATTTTGATTGTGGTCTCGCTACTGGACACCGTTTCTGGCCGCCTGCGCCGTCGCGTTGTGGAGGAATAACCATGGTTACGCTTGCGCCCGATATCAGCGCGATGAAACAGCAGCATCCCGCGTTGTTTGCTGCACAAAACCGCTATCTGCGTCGCCTTGCCATGCTGGCCCTGGCGCTGGTGCTCTATTATGTCTTTTTCTTTATGGTGTTTGGCATCGAATGGAACCGCCTGCTCACAGGATGCCAGCAACTGGGCCGCTATTTTCTGCGCATGTTTGTCTGGCAGGACTTCGTGAACTGGCCGTTTGGCTACTATTTCTCTCAGGTCGGCATTACGCTGGCGATTGTGTTTGCCGGCACGCTGACCGCCACGCTGCTGGCGCTGCCGCTCTCGTTTCTGGCGGCGCGTAATGTGATGCATGACAAGGTTGCCCGTCCCATTGCGTTTGTTGTGCGTCGCCTGTTCGATATGCTGCGCGGCATTGATATGGCGATCTGGGGCCTGATTTTTGTTCGCGCGGTCGGCATGGGGCCGCTGGCCGGGGTGCTGGCGATTATCCTGCAGGACATTGGTCTGTTAGGTAAGCTCTATTCCGAAGGCCACGAAGCGGTTGAGCGTTCACCCAGTCGCGGCCTGGGCGCGCTGGGCGCCAACAGTCTGCAGAAACACCGGTTCGGTATTTTCACCCAGTCCTTCCCACAGTTTCTGGCACTGAGCCTGTATCAGATCGAGTCCAATACCCGCTCAGCGGCGGTGCTTGGCTTTGTCGGCGCGGGCGGTGTCGGCCTGGTGTACGCGGAGAACATGCGCCTGTGGAACTGGGATGTGGTGATGTTCCTGACGATCATCCTGGTTGTCGTGGTCATGGTGATGGATGCCATCTCCAGCCGCCTGCGTAAACGCTATATCATCGGGAAGCCGGTGCCGTTGTGGCAGCCTGGCGGGCACGATTAAGCCGCGCGCTGCGCTGCCAGGCGCGCTGAAGCGCCTGCACCAGCTGCGCTGCCTGCCAGGGTTTCGCCAGTCGTTCACACAACGGCAACGTGACGGGCTGGTGACGCAGATCCTGGCCGCTGATGAGCAATGTAGCCAACTGCGGCCACTTTTGCTGTGCCTGACGAATCACCTCCGCACCGTTAATCTCACCCGGCAACATCAAATCGCTGATCAGCAAATCGATATCCGGCGTCTGGTGCAGCAGCGCCAGCGCCGCTTCGCCCGTGTCACACTCCAGCGTCAGGTAACCCAGTTGGTGCAGATGTTCACACAGGATTTGCCGCACAGCCGGTTCATCATCCAGCACCAGAACTAACCGGTCCTGCGCGGCATCCGGCTGCGCCGGGTGCGAGGCGACGGATCGGACCGCCGGGACATCGGGTGCGCGGGGCAGCAACAGCCGTACGGTGGTGCCCTGGCCCGGCGCGGTTTCCAGCTCTACCTGTCCGCCCGACTGACGAACAAAACCGTAGACCATCGACAGGCCCAGGCCGCTACCGGTACCGGTTGTTTTGGTGGTAAAGAAGGGTTCAAACACCTGCGCACGCACTTCTTCTGACATGCCGCAACCGTGATCGATGACCTCAATGGTGACCCGGTCTCGCTTTTCACCGCGCTCAGTGCGGCGCTGGTTCCAGATACGCAGACGGATCTCGCCGCTTTGTCCGGCCATCGCATCTCTGGCATTCACCACCAGATTCATGACCGCATTCTCTAACTGACTGGCATCAATCCAGGCAGGCCAGCCGGGCCGTTGGGCATCAATAATCAGGTGTTGACCGGGCAACAGCGAATGTTGCAGCAGCCCCTGCAGGTTTTCCACTAACGACACGACCGACACCGCATGCGGATTCAGGGTTTGCTTACGCGAAAAGGCCAGCAGTCGCTGGGTCAACAGAGCTGCCCGATCCGCCGCCTGGCGGGCGCGTTCTATCCGGCTCGCAAGAGGGCCGGGCGGCAGTTGCCCCTCGGTTAACGCCAGGCTGCCGATAATGACGGCCAGCAGATTGTTGAAATCATGCGCGATGCCGCCGGTCAGCTGACCTACCGCTTTCATTTTCTGGCTGTGTACCAGCGCTTCTTCCAGCACCTTCCGTGAGGTGCGCTCCAGCACCGTATTCACGCTACCGCGCCGGGGGACCGGGCTGAAGCGCAGTTCTACGGTGCGGCCATCGGCCAGCCTGACTTCCTGTGGTTCCGCCAGATCGTGCAGGTGTATATCAAGCTGCGCCAGCAGATGCTGGTAGTGCAGTCCCCGCTGCAAATCCCGCGGTGCGATGCCCAGAAGCTGCGGATACTGATCGTTCCACACCACCAATTCGCCGCTGTTATCAAACAGGGCAAAGCCATCACGCATTGCCAGAAAGGTGGATTCAAGTTGGGTACTTTTCTCTTTTAGCAGACGCGACGTATGGGCCAGCGAGGCGGTATTACGGGCAAACACATTGAAGGCGCGCGCCAGCTCGCCCAGTTCATCCCGGCGCTGAAGGCCCGGCACGCTGACATTGTGTTCCCCCTGGGCCAGCCGGGTCATTGCGGCGGCAATGGCGGTCAGGCTGGACCCCAGGTTGCGGTAGATGTAGTACCCGGTATAGACGGTGATGGCGAGTGCCAACAGGGCAGAAAGCAGGATAAAGCCACTGACCGAATCCCGTTGTCGGTGAGTGGCAATGTTACGCTGATCACTTTGCCGGGCTACCTGCTGAACGTACGCGGTAATGTCATCATTCAGCGCGGCTACGAGCGCCTTGATACGGTAGGTGGCATAGGCGATGGACAGATCGCTCTGTTCCAGCGCTGCCGCCAACGGGATCAGGCTGCGTTGGGTTTCCAGTAACTGCTGCACGTTGTCACCCAACGCCCCCGATGCGACCACGTTGCGCCATTGCGTCATCACCTGCTGCAACTGATCAATGACCGCGGTCGAGGAGGGCGTACGAATCGCAATATCCAGTAGCCTGCCGGTCTGCTGGCGCAACGCGAAATCGGGTGCGCCGGTTCCGTTGCGGTGTGCCAGGTCATTAATGCGTTCCAGCAGCAGCTGTGACTGCCATAACCCGCTGAGCACAAGATTGCGCTGCAAATGACGTTCATGGCCCTTACGCAGCAACAGACTCACAGACTGCTCAAGCATCAGACTGCGTGCACGCAGTCGGGCCACGCGTTCAGGCTCGCGTGCAGCCAGCGGCGTACTGGCCAGCAGGGCGAGTGAATGTTGCAGGGCCTGCTGATTCTGCTGCAGTCGTCGCGATTCGCTCTGATATTCCAGCGCGCCCACGACCTGAGATAACCGCACGGCGGTGATGGCGACATTCGCGGTATTGCGCGCCAGCGCCAGGCTGCCGTTCATATCGGCCAGCGTCTGAGCCTGAGCCTGTTCCTGAAGGCTTCCGGCATGGCGAAAGCTGGTAATGGCCACCACGCTCACCATCAGGGTGACGCACACAACTAATAAATGCGACAGCAACAGGCGACCGCGCGCCCCGACCTGCCACGGCAAACTGCGTTGCATCAATACGCTCTCCGGCCATGCGACGATAGGGCGAGTATAAAAGTGAGTGCGAAGCGGAATATGACAAATATGAATGGCCGCTGACATTATCCATTTATCTTCTCCTGCTTAACTCGCGGCTATCCATAATCAGCAGGAGCGGGGCGATGACAGCTAAGCCGATACTTGAAATGCGTCAGATCACCCGGCGTTTTGGCCACTTCTACGCACTGAAAGGCGTTGACCTGACCGTTTATCCTGGCGAGGTGCATGCGCTGATGGGGGAAAATGGCGCGGGCAAAAGCACCCTGATGAAGATTCTGGCGGGGGCCTATACGGCCACCAGCGGCGAGGTGTTGATCAACGGCGAGCCGTATCCGCTTAAAGGACCGAAAGCGGCATTAGCGGCCGGGATTACGCTGATCTATCAGGAAATCAACCTTGCTCCGAATCTCACCGTGGCAGAAAACATCTTTCTGGGAAGCGAAATCACCCGTGCTGGCATGGTCAGGCGTCACCAGATGGCCCGTGAAGCGCAGCAGGTTATTAACCACTTAGGCGCGCAGTTCAGCGCAACGGACAAAGTCAGCAGGCTGAGCATTGCCGAGCAGCAACAGGTGGAGATTGCGCGCGCCCTGCATCGCAACAGCCGTATTCTGGTGATGGATGAGCCCACCGCCGCCTTATCCAGCCGCGAAACTGAACAACTCTTTGCCCTGATCAAACGGCTGCGCAGCCAGGGAATGGCGATTATCTACATCAGTCATCGCATGGCGGAAGTGTATGAGCTGTCGGATCGCGTCAGCGTACTGCGCGACGGGCAGTACGTCGGCAGTCTGACGCGCGACAACCTTAACGCCAGCGAACTGGTGCGCATGATGGTGGGACGCCCACTCAGCGATCTGTTCAATAAAGACCGCACCATTCCTCGCGGCGAGGTGCGTCTGGCTCTGCACAACCTGTCCGATGGCGGCAAGGTACAGCCCTGTAGCCTTAACGTGCGGGCAGGCGAAATTGTTGGCTTGGCCGGCCTGGTTGGTGCGGGACGCAGCGAACTGGCCCAGCTGATTTTTGGCGTGCACCGGCTTCAGCAGGGTGAAATCTGGGTGGACGGCCAGAAGGTAGAGATTCACTCCCCAAGAGAAGCGATTGCGCACGGCATTGGCTTTCTGACCGAGAACCGCAAAGAGCAGGGATTATTCCTTGAAATGGCTGCACAGGAAAACATCGTGATGGCCACGCTGGAACGGGATGCGCAGTACGGCATGCTGAACCGCCGTCAAGCCAGAAAGATCGCCAGCGAGGCGATTGCCGCGCTCAATATCCGGGTTCCCCACGCGCTGGTGCGGGCAGGAGGCCTGTCCGGTGGCAACCAACAGAAGCTGCTGATTTCCCGCTGGATTGCCATTGGTCCGCGCATTCTCATCCTGGATGAGCCGACGCGCGGCGTGGACGTCGGGGCCAAAAGCGAGATTTACCGCATGATGCAGGATATGGCGCGGCAGGGCGTGGCCATTCTGATGATCTCCAGTGAATTACCGGAAGTGGTCGGCATGAGTGACCGGGTTTATGTGATGCATGAAGGCACTATCGCAGGGGAACTGGCAGGTAACGAGATTAGTCAGGAAAACATCATGACGCTGGCAACCGGTGCGTATAGCGCATCACCGCTTGAAGTATGAGGATAAAACCATGACACAAACGGCACGGATTCATCCACCCACGGTCAGACGAGCCCTGATGGGCGACATCATGCAGACCGTCGGCATTTTACCCATTTTGATTTTAATCGTGGCGGTCTTCGGCGTTGTCACACCCAATTTCTTTACCGAAGCCAATTTACTGAATATTACGCGCCAGGCGTCCATCAACATTGTACTGGCCGCAGGCATGACGTTTGTCATTCTTACCGGCGGTATCGATTTATCTGTCGGCTCAATGCTGGGCACGACGGCAGTGGTGGCGTTGCTCACTTCGCTGGATCCGATGCTGGCCTCGCTCACGATTCCGATGGCGCTGGGAGCCGGGCTGGCGATGGGCCTGTTTAACGGCATTCTGGTGGCCTGGGCCGGGCTTCCGCCGTTTATCGTGACGCTGGGCACCTATACCGCACTGCGCGGAGCCGCCTATCTGCTGGCGAACGGCACCACGGTCATCAACGCCGATATCAATTTCGAGTGGATAGGCAATGGCTATCTGGGGCCGGTACCGTGGCTGATTGTTATTGCGTTCGCGGTGATTGCGCTTTGCTGGTTCATCCTGCGCCGCACCACGCTGGGCGTTCACATCTACGCCGTAGGCGGCAATATCCAGGCAGCCCGTCTGACCGGGATCAAAGTCGGGCTGGTACTGCTGTTCGTTTACGGGATGAGCGGCTTGCTGTCCGGCCTGGGCGGGCTGATGAGCGCTTCACGTCTCTACAGCGCCAACGGCAATCTGGGCATGGGTTACGAGCTGGATGCCATTGCGGCGGTCATTCTGGGCGGCACCAGTTTTGTGGGGGGAATCGGCACCATTACCGGCACGCTGATTGGCGCACTGATTATTGCCACGCTGAACAACGGCATGACATTGATGGGCGTTTCTTATTTCTGGCAGCTGGTGATTAAAGGTGCCGTGATCATCATCGCCGTTCTGATCGACAAATATCGCACGCGTCATCATGTGGGCTGATGTCCCCTATGCAGAGAGTACACAACGCGCCATTCAGCAGTTGGCCGATAAATAACAGCAGGAGAAGATCTATGCGTTTTAATCCGATTGTAACCGGGTTGCTGGCGGCAACGCTGCTCAGCGCCGGTATGGCTCAGGCAAAAGAACTGAAATCGATTGGCGTGACGGTGGGCGATCTGGCTAACCCGTTCTTCGTGCAAATCACCAAGGGCGCAGAGATGAAGGCGCGCCAGCTGGCTGGCGATAACGTCAAGGTGACGCTGGTGTCGAGTGGCTACGATCTTGGACAGCAGGTAGGGCAGATAGATAACTTCATCGCCGCTAAAGTCGACATGATTATCCTGAATGCCGCGGACTCAAAAGGGATCGCGCCCGCAGTGAAACGCGCACGGGATGCCGGGATTGTGGTGGTGGCTGTCGACGTCGCCGCCGACGGTGCCAACGCGACGATCACCTCGGATAACACTCAGGCCGGTGAAATGGCCTGTAAATATATCGCTGACCGTCTGAAAGACAAAGGCAACGTCGTCATTATCAACGGGCCGCCGGTCTCGGCGGTGCAAAACCGCGTGGAAGGCTGTATGACGGCGCTGAAACGCCATCCTGACATCAAACTGCTTTCTTCTAATCAGAACGCCAAAGGCAGCCGTGAAGGCGGCCTGGAAGTGATGACCGGCCTGCTGTCGGCCAACCCGAAAATCGATGCCGTGTTCGCGATTAACGATCCAACCGCAATTGGCGCGGATTTAGCGGCGAAACAGGCACAGCGTAACGAGTTCTTCATTGTCGGAGTGGACGGCTCACCGGACGGCGAAGAAGCGCTGAAGCGTAAGAACTCGCTCTTTGCCGCCACGCCCGCTCAGGATCCTCAGGTGATGGCCGCGAAAGCCGTCGAAATCGGTTACGACATCCTGCAGGGAAAACCCGCACCGGATAAACCCGTGCTGATCCCGGTGAAGCTGATCGACCGTAATAATGTCGGCAGCTACAAAGGCTGGACCGTGAAATAAACCAGCAGGCGGCATCGCAGGGTGCCGCCTTAACGGGAGAGCGGAAGATGAAACGCGCCGACGTGAACAGACATTTGCAATATACGCGAGACTTTTTCACCCGTCAGGACGTCCCTCTGCCGTCCTGGGCCGATTACGGTCTCCGGCAGTGGCGTCAGCAACAGGAGGACATCACTGAAATCGTTGCCTTACGCCTGGGCTGGGATCTGACCAGTTTTGGTGGCGACGATTTTCTGCAAACCGGCCTGACGTTATTCACACTCCGCAACGGCTCGCCGCACGGAACGCCCTGGCACAAACCTTATGCAGAAAAAGTGATGCACGTGCGTGAAGGGCAGGTAACGCCGATGCATTACCATCCGCGCAAGATGGAAGACATTATTAATCGCGGCGGCGGCAACCTGATTGTCGAGCTGTATAACCGTGAAGGCCATGACAAAGCCGCCACGCCGGTGACGGTTTCCCTGGACGGCATCCGGCAAACCCATGCGGCGGGTTCGCAGATCAGGCTTTCCCCTGGTGAAAGTGTCACGCTCGTCGCGGGCGTCTGGCACAGCTTCTGGGGCGAAAACGGCTTTGGTGACGTGCTGGTGGGGGAAGTCTCCATGCCCAACGATGATGACAACGACAACGTCTTCCTGACGCCGCTGGCGCGTTTCAACGACCTTGACGAGGATGAGGAACCCCAGAGGCTGCTTTGTAACGACTATTCCCGCTGGCTCACCTTGAGGAGTGAATGATGGCTTTGATTTCTCTGGCACAGGGGCTGGCGCATGCCCAGCAACAGGGTTATGCGCTGGGCGCGTTTAATGTCCTGGACAGCCATTTCCTGCGTGCGCTGTTTGATGCGGCAGAGCGACAGCGCTCGCCGTTTATTATCAACATTGCCGAAGTGCATTTTAAGTACGTCACGCTCGATCAGATCACTGAGGCAATCCGTTTTGAAGCCGCGAAGCATACTGTTCCGGTGGTGCTGAATCTGGATCATGGCTTGCACTTTGAGGCGGTGATGCAGGCGATTCGTCTCGGGTTCACCTCGGTGATGTTTGACGGTTCGACCCTGAGCTATGAAGAGAACATTCGCCAGACGCGGGAAGTGGTTCGCGCCGCACATGCCGTCGGCGTTTCCGTTGAGGCAGAGCTGGGCGCAGTCGGGGGTGATGAAGGCGGCGCACTGTTTGGGGAAGCCGACAGCGAGAAATTTACCGATCCGCGACTGGCCGCTGAATTTGTGCGCGAAACCGGCATTGATACGCTGGCGGTCGCCATTGGTAATGCGCACGGCAAATACAAAGGGGAACCCAAACTGGATTTTGACCGGCTGGCGGCGATTCGTCAGCAAACCGGTGTACCGCTGGTGCTGCACGGCGGGTCGGGCATCAGCGACGCGGATTTCCGTCGGGCAATCTCACTCGGTATCCACAAAATTAACTTTTACACCGGCATGTCTCAGGCGGCCCTTGACGCGGTGGAACGCAGCCTGGCCTCGCGCAATACCCGTTATGATGAGTTCGCAGAGTTACTGATGGCGGTGGAAAAGGCGATTTGTGAAACCGTTATGCAGCAGATGAACATTTTCGGCAGCGCAGGCCAGGCGTAAATGGCAACGCGAAGCGGCATTCTGGCCGCAGGTGTCATGCTGGTGGATTATGTGCATCGCATCAGCCACTGGCCGGAACAGGGCTGGCTGACCGAAATACAGCACAGCGAAAAGGCCGCAGGTGGCGCGCCGCTCAATGTTCTGCTCACGCTGTCGCGCATGCAGTGCGCACTGCCGCTGGCGGCGATTGGCCTGCTCGGCAATGACGCCGATGGCGATTTTCTGCTGGCTATGATGAAAGCGGCGCAGATTGACTACCGGTTAGTGCAGCGCACCGACGACAAGCCTACAGCGATGACCCAGGTGATGACGACACCGGACGGACAACGGACTTTTTTCTTTTCACCCGGCGCCAACAGCTTACTGGACAGACCGCACTTCGCCGCCGTCGATGACGCACAGCGCATCTTTCATCTGGGGTATTTGCTGCTGCTGGAAACGCTGGATAGCGTGGACAGCGAATTTGGTACCCGCAGCGCCCGGTTGCTGGCACACATGCAGCAGCGGGGCTATTTCACGTCCCTGGATCTGGCTTCCCGCGCGGGCGATTACCGCCCTCAGGTGCTGCCCGCCTTACGCTGGCTGGATTATCTGGTGATTAATGAACTGGAAGCGCAGGCGTTGTCAGGCGTGCTGTTACGTGATGGCCGCGGCATTCAGCCGCCCGCCGCTTTTGCCCGTGCCGCGCAGTGGCTGGCGGAGCAGGGCGTGCGTCAGCGTGTTGTTATCCATGCGCCCGAGGGCGCATGGGGACGTGAAGCGGACGGCGAAGGTGTCTGGCAGCCCGCCTGGCAGCTGGCACCCGACGACATTGTGGGCAGCGTCGGAGCGGGTGATGCATTTTGTGCGGGCGTGCTGTTTGCCAGCCATGAAGGCGAGGATATGGTCTCGACGCTGAAACTGGCCCATACCTGCGCCTGTTTTAATCTGCGTGCCGCCAATGCGACAGACGGCATTCGCCCCTTGCGCGACATGCGTGAATGGATGGCTCAGGCGGTTTGTGTGGAAAGTCCCAGCCCTTCAGGTTTGACCACATCGGCAGAAAAAACATAGCCCAGCCCGCGGATAGTGCGGATCAGGCCGGGCTGATGCGGATTGGCTTCAATTTTACGGCGTAACCGCATGATCAGCACATCGATCGTGCGGTCAAAGACATCCATCGTCTCGCTGTGGGTCAGTTCTAATAACTGATCGCGCGTCAGGACCTTGCGTGCATGCCGTACCATGGCGCGTAACAAAGTATATTCCCCCTGCGTCAGAGGAACCGTTTCGCGTTGAGGATTGAGTAACTGGCAGCGTGCTTCATCAAGCACCCAGCCATTGAAGCGCCAGCCTGACTGCGCGTCATCACTGGTTGCGGCACGTCCGCTGCGTCTGAGGGCGGCGCGTGCGCGGGCCACGACCACGCGGGGATTGAATGGTTTAGCAATATAGTCGTCCGCGCCCATCTCCAGACCCACGACCATCTCCGATTCCGATCCCATGCCGGTCAGCATGATTACGAGGATATCAGGCCGTTGACGCTGCAACTGCTGGAGCACCAGCAATCCATTGGTATCAGGCAACATCATATCCAACATTACCAGCGCGATGTCCGGGTGAGCACTGACCATCGCCAGCGCCTCTTTACCCTGATGACAACGATAAACCCGTAAAGCATGTTCACTGAGCGCGTCCTGCAACAGATCGCAGACCGCAGGATCATCATCCACCACCAGAACTGCTGGCTTCATTGTGTGACCTCAATGTTACTAAAGAGTTAATTTCGAGTTTACACATTCCCCTTTTGCCTGCAGGTTAATGCGGCTGAAACGTGACCAGCGTCGCCTCACTAAGTGTTGAAGCGTGCGTCAGCACCCTTTTTTCGCCTTTTCGGCACCGAAAGGAAAACGTTTGCGCATTTAGGGGGCAATGCACCATAATCGCGCCCTGATTCGGTTCAGAATTCTCTTAAGGCTCGTTTGCGCTTATTCAGGTAATCGATTGCGTGTCGGACTGGCACAGCAATTGCTTAAGCCTTAGCAATTGCTCACATGACAAAGGAAAGCAACCCCGGTTTTTAGCAGGCCTGCAACGGCGCGGGCCAGCCGTCGGCATTACCACAAACAGCATGATAATAACTTTGGCAAGAGAGCACGTACCTGAGTGACGTCTCTATCATCGAGAGATAATGATGTTAGAAAAACTATTTAAATTAAAAGCGCACAACACAACGGTTCGCACCGAAATCATCGCCGGGATCACGACCTTTCTGGCAATGGCTTATATCCTGTTTGTTAACCCCAGTATTTTAGGGGCGACCGGCATGGACAAAGGTGCGGTCTTCGTCGCGACCTGTCTGGCGGCAGCAATTGGTTCTGTGTTGATGGGACTGATTGCCAACTATCCTATCGCCCTGGCACCGGGAATGGGCCTGAATGCGTTCTTCACGTATACCGTTGTGCTGCACATGGGCTACACCTGGCAGATTGCGCTGGGCGCGGTATTCCTGTCTGCGGTTATCTTCTTTGCGTTATCAATCTTTAAAATTCGCGAATGGATTATCAAAAGCATTCCGTTGCCGTTGCGTGCGGGGATTGCCGCCGGTATTGGTCTGTTCCTGGCGATTATCGCGCTGGAAGGGGCGGGAATCGTCGTCGACAATCCGGCCACGCTGGTAGGAATTGGTGATTTGACCAAGCCTGGGCCACTGCTGGCGATGTTAGGTTTTATCATCATCGTCGTGCTGGAGGCGCGCCGTGTGACGGGCGCAGTCTTGATTGGCATTCTGATCATTACCTTTATCTCCATGGGAATTGGCCTGACGCCGTTTGGCGGCGTATTTTCTGCCCCGCCGTCCATCGCCCCGACGTTTATGCATCTGGATATCGCGGGTGCGTTTAACGTGGGTTTGATTAGCGTGATTTTTGCGTTCCTGTTTGTCGACGTGTTTGATAACACGGGAACGCTGCTGGGCGTGACCAAACGTGCCGGGCTGGCTGACGAAGAGGGCAACGTGCCTAAAATGGGGCGCGCGCTTGTGGCGGACAGTGCGGCGGCGCTGTTTGGTTCTCTGCTGGGAACGTCCACGACCACCAGCTATGTCGAATCGGCTGCAGGCGTCAGCGCCGGTGGCCGTACCGGATTAACGGCTGTGGTGGTGGCGGTGCTGTTTTTACTGGCGCTGTTCTTTTCACCCCTGGCTTCCAGCGTGCCGGTTTACGCCACGGCACCCGCACTGCTCTTTGTGGCTGTGCTGATGACCTCAGGCCTGGCCGAGATCGACTGGAAAGACATTACTACTGCGGCTCCTGTTACGGTGACGGCCCTGACCATGCCATTAACGTATTCCATTGCAAACGGTATCGCTTTCGGCTTTATCACCTGGACCGTAGTGAAACTGCTGAGTGGGCGGACGAAAGAAATTAATGCGGCGCTGATTATTCTTTCCCTGCTGTTTGTCATTAAGCTCGGCTGGTTGAGTGCATAATTAACTTCACCGTTACAGCATATTTAATATGCTGTAACGGTTTTAGCGTTATATTTCGCGTCGATGCATCACCAGGCTGCCTCAGCTTTTTCAATCGTTGTGCATTCTCTTCCAAAATGAATATGAACTGCCTTTTCTTCACGCCTTTCACCTCTTACTCTTCGACAACACCTTCTGAATAAGGCGGCACGCTGGTTTTATTTTGCGTTCTTATTCAATCAGGTAATGTTTATTGTGCGGGACTTTGCTTCAATAACGTCGAAGCAGGTCGTGAATAACGTTAACGGATGCATGTAATCCGCCTGTCAGGGACTGATAATGGGCAACCTTTGTATAAAACGGGATCGCGGAAAGCCAAACGTAATCGACCGTCATTGCGGGACGGGAGGCAAAACAATGGAAAATTTTGAAAAGCGCTTTGAGCGACTGGAGCAAGACAGCCATCAGATGAAAATTGATCTGGCGCTGTTCAGTGGGCGCGCGACGGCATTTGCGACGAAAACCGATCTTGAAATACTGCGCTCAGAGCAAACGCTGTTTCACGTTGAAATGCTTCAGCGATTCACTAGCCTGGAAGAAAATGTAGAACACGTCGGGAGTCAGTTTGCCGGTATTGAGAACAGGCAGGATCGTATTGACAGCAAAATTTTTGAAATCAATAAGGTATTAGTCGACGTTACTAACCGGTTTAACAGCATTGACGCCAGCTTCTCGGTTGTCATAGCGAAATTTGATGATACTGACAGCCGATTTGATGGGACAGATAAGCGGCTGGACGGACTTGGCTGTCGGTTCGATGGTATGGACAAGCGGTTCGACGGACTCGACTGTCGGCTTGATGGCGTGGATAAGCGGCTGGACGGACTCGACTGTCGGCTTGATGGTGTGGATAAGCGGCTGGACGGCATCGACTGTCGGCTTGATGGCGTGGATAAGCGGCTGGACGGACTCGACTGTCGGCTTGATGGTGTGGATAAGCGGCTGGACGGCATCGACTGTCGGCTTGATGGTGTGGATAAGCGGCTGGACGGCATCGACTGTCGGCTTGATGGCGTGGATAAGCGGCTGGACGGACTCGACTGTCGGCTCGATGGCGTGGATAAGCGGCTAGACGGAATCGACTATCGCCTTGATGGCATTGATAAACGACTCGACGGAATGGATCGTCGCTTCGACAAGGTGGATCAGCGATTCGACAAGGTGGATGAGCAATTCGATAAGCTGGATGCGCGATTTGAAAGCCTGAATAATCGCCTTATCTGGACATTTATGGTCCCGGCTATTCTGGCTGTGTTTGCCTGGTTTATAAATACTGCCGTACTGAACGCAGCCTGATTCAGCAGAAACGGAGAAGGGACGACGGCATTAATGTGAAAGAGACTCACCCTTAATACCGTCTTTGATTTTACTCTTTAACGGAACGGGGGTTCGTTAAACGTTCGCAGTTTACGCGAATGTAACTTGTCACCCTCAGCCCGTAACAGCTCTACCGCCTGAATCCCAATCTGCAGGTGTTCAGAGATGGCGCCGTCGTAAAAGCGATTCGCCTGACCGGGCAGCTTAATTTCGCCGTGTAACGGTTTATCGGAAACACAGAGTAACGTGCCATAAGGCACCCGGAAGCGGTAACCCTGGGCGGCAATGGTGGCACTTTCCATATCCACCGCCACGGCGCGGCTGAGATTAAAGCGCAGGGCAGAAGCCGAGTAACGCAGCTCCCAGTTACGGTCATCGGTGGTGACGACAGTACCGGTGCGCAGGCGCTCTTTGACTTCTTCGCCGGGCATACCGCTGACCGATTTGGTGGCATCGTAGAGGGCGCGCTGAACTTCGGCGATGCTGGGAATCGGGATATCCGGTGGCAGCACGCTATCCAGTACATGATCGTCACGCAAATACGCATGGGCCAGCACGTAATCCCCAATACGCTGACTTTCGCGCAGGCCGCCGCAGTGACCTATCATCAGCCAGGCATGAGGGCGAATGACGGCAAGGTGATCGCAGATGGTTTTGGCATTAGAAGGACCCACACCGATATTGATCAGCGTGATGCCGCGACGATGCGGTGACGTCAGATGCCAGGCAGGCATCTGATGTTTTTTCCAGGCCAGATCGGACAGCATCGCGTCATTGTTTTCCGTGTCAGCCGTCAGGATGACATCTCCGGCGCACACCAGGCTGTCAAACGGGGTTGACGGATCGCGTACCTGTTCGATGGCCCAGCGGACGAATTCATCCACATAACGCGTGTAGTTGGTAAACAACACGAACGGCTGAAAATACTCCACAGCCGTGCCGGTATAGTGGCGCAGGCGTGCCAGCGAAAAGTCGGTGCGCAGCGCATCAAAGTGGGAAAGGGGAAAGGTGGCGTCAGCATGAAACAAGCCATCTGCCGTTTCATCCCCAATCTGCGAGAGTTCAGTCGTGGGAAAATGACGGGCTATGCCGGCGCTCATGGTCCGGTCCAGCGACAGGTCAGAGCCGTCTATTACATACGGGTAGGGAATCTCCTGCTGTGACGGGCCGACTTCGATGTCCACGTCGTACTCTTTTTCCAGCATCGCCAGCTGTTCTGAAATGTAATGACGAAGTAAAGCGGGGCGGGTGACGGTGGTGCTGTAACTGCCTGTATGTGTAAAACGGCCCCATGCACGCGTGCGATTCTGTTGCGGTCCGTCTCCCTGCCAGGTAATGCGTAATTCAGGATAAACAAACAGGCCTTGCTCACGCGCGGCGGGGTCCGGCAGCACGCCTTCTTCCGTGTAGGCCTTGATGGACGCACGAAGCGCATCGACGGCGTCATTGTAAAGTTGCTCAAGCGCATTGAGTGCCTGTTCGCGTGTCAGCTTTTTCCGTTGGGCTGGCATAACTTCTCCTTTCAGGTTCTTACCACAATGCTCCTCAGCTTAGCGGTTTTAACAACGGATTGGGTGAAGAATCTATGATCGCGCGCATTTTGCGGCTGCCTGTTATGGGCGAGGCTAGTGGGCATCATGCGGCACTGAGTAAAAAAACGGATTAACCCGACAGCATCAGGATGTGCAGGGCAGCAATGGCTTTCGCTAAGGCAAGAGGGTGGACCGGAGCATGGCAGCACCGATTCGGCGCGACTAAAGGCGAGAGCAGAAAAGTGTGTAACGATGATTTAACAGGAATGCAAAACGTTTTGCATATTTCACTTTACGCTACCATCATTAGAGTTCTTTCCCGACATGTTCATATTTGGTACTCCTTTGCAAAATCCCGGCGTAGCAGTGGTGCAGGCGATTAAGCGCACGGCGTGGTATCCGAAACGTCGCGCTTACCGCACGCTGTACTGGCGTGAAATTTCGCCTCTTGCAGTTCCTATCTTTTTTGAAAATGCCTGTGTGCTACTGATGGGCGTGTTAAGTACCTTCCTGGTGAGCTGGCTGGGCAAAGAAGCCATGGCCGGCGTCGGGCTGGCAGACAGCTTCAACATGGTCGTCATCTCCTTTTTTGCCGCCATCGACCTGGGAACCACGGTAGTGGTCGCGTTTAGCCTGGCCAGACGCAATGGTAAACGGGCCCGCGCCGCAACACGGCAGTCGCTGGCAATGATGACGGTATTAGCCCTGGTGCTGGTTATCGCCATTGAGTTCTGGGGGCATCTGATTATTGACGCCATCGCAGGCGCAGCAGAACCGAAAGTGAAAGCGCTGGCACTCAGCTATCTGCAGGTTTCCGCATGGAGTTATCCGGCGGCGGCCATTACGCTGATTGGTAGCGGTGCGCTGCGTGGGGCAGGGAACACGAAAATACCGATGCTGATTAACGGTGGGATGAATATCCTTAACATCGTTATCAGCAGTGTGCTGATTTATGGCTGTTTTTCGTGGAAGGGGCTGGGCTTTGTGGGGGCCGGATTAGGGCTGACAATTACCCGCTACATTGGCGCAATAGCGGTCATCTACGTGTTAATGATTGGCTTCAACGCCTCACTGAGAATTTCGCTGTCCAGCTATTTCAGGCGCTGGAACAGCAGTATTTTATTTGAAGTCTTAAGCATCGGTGTGCCGGCCAGTATTGAATCCGTGCTGTTTAACGGCGGGAAGTTACTGACACAGGTCTTTGTGGCGGGCATGGGCACCAACGAAATTGCCGGCAATTTTATCGCGTTTTCAATCGCCTCACTGATTAACCTGCCTGGTAATGCGCTGGGATCGGCGTCGACCATTATTACGGGAAAACGCTTAGGTAAATGCCAGGTTTTTCAGGCAGAGCGGCAAATCAAGCACGTCTATCTGTTGGCTACAATCTGTCTGACAGGCGTTGCTGCGCTGACCATACCGCTGGCGGGGCTGCTGGCACGCTTCTACACCAGCGATCCGGAAGTGATTAGCGTTACCAAACACCTTATCTGGCTGAATGCCCTGTTTATGCCGATTTGGGCCGCCTCCTGGGTGCTCCCCGCCGGCCTGAAGGGCGCGCGTGATGCCCGTTATACGATGTATGTATCGATGTTCAGTATGTGGTGCGCAAGGGTTGTTATTGGTTATCTGCTGGGCATTGAACTCGGTATGGGCGTGATTGGTGTCTGGCTGGGCATGTTCCTTGACTGGACGGTGCGCGGCGGATTTTTCTGGTGGCGGCTGAAAAGCGGAAAATGGCTTAATAACTACCGCAAGATGCTCGCCAGGGCAGAATCCACCTGAATACCTTCAGCCACCCGTTTGTGAGAGGGGATGATGCGTGGCAGCTTCGCGCCGCGCATCATCACAGTCTGTTTTAATACTGCCACGCTTTTCATTTACCTGCCTCTACACAGGTTTCGTCATTCGTCAGGACGGTTCTGTGCCCACTTTTCCCGCAAAGCGGACGAAATGCGTTCGAATCCAGGGCCGCGCGTATCGCCTTCGGGTAGGAATACTCTTAAATTTAACGCCATTGCTTCGTTTAACTCTTTGATTAATATGTGTTATTGATTTTGTTTCAGAAAGACCAGGCAGCCAAATTTGACTTAATTCCTCTTTTCAACTTACGCATCGCGTTTGAGCTGACGGTTTTCTCAGCGTTCAGGGCCATCCGGCACCTTAAAATATTCATCTGGCTTAAGCTTTTATACTAAAGGATAGGGGCGCTGAGACCATAGATGAGTATCAGACGTACGAAATGTGCAGGTTTCACCGTATTGTCATCTGTTTGAGTTAGTAAAAAACATAAATACTATTACTTAGTTACGTAACTGGGAGCTGTATTGAATTTTTCAAGGCAATATGTAAAGCTGTGTAAGATGTTAATAAATGGAAAAGAACTTTACACAGGCGAGCAGGATGTACAGGCTCGTGCGGTAGCTATGGTGCTGCATATTTTTTTGTAACCCATTGATTTATTGCTATTTGTGTGAGATCGACTGGAATTTAAGCAGGATGTTACCATTCTCCCCACACGAATAACGATTAACCAGCCCCGTTAAGTTTAACGATTATCTAACAAAAATCGTGTCTTACCAAAACATAATCTGGCTGCTTTAATACCGTTTGCTTTTAGGAATGGGTCAGTTTGCTGAATGTATTTGGTGAAATTCAGCCGACCCGCTTCTCCGGTCATCAGGTTTTATGAACTGTGCCTATACTGTTCATGCTCATCGTATAAAATTTACACTCAATCAACGCTCCTATTCAGGCAACTTGTATTGTTAATCAATGACTTGGCGTCATCTGGCGTCCAGTTGACGTTGTGCAACAATACGACGCGCTGACCACCGGCCAAAGGCCACTTTTTTGGGTATTAATGGAACTAAATATGAAAAAAATGGTGAACTTTCGAATTGCATTAAGCCTGATGTTTGTTTTTGCTGTTGCAGGCTGTAAAACACCGCCAAAAATGACAGATGACACAATGGTCACCAATACCGTTGATGGCACTACCCTGATTCACCGTCATGCCGTAGCTGCGCCTGCACAGTTCACCGCCGTCAATGAGAGTTACCGTGCCCTGTATCCTGCCTCTGTGATGACACGCCCGGATTTTGGCGGCAAGGTCGTGGAAACGCTGAAAACGGGTGAAACCTATACCGTTGTGGGTCAGGTAGAAAATAACTGGCTGGCACTGGGCGAAGAAGCTGACGCGGTTTCACCACCCGCAACTGACGCGAAAGCCACCGACAGCAAGGGCGCCGCGCCTCAGGCACCGACTAATGCGGTCAAAGTCATTGGCTATGTGCCTTTCCGTGCAGTGGTAAAAAGCGATTTATACGACCAAACCATCAAAGCCGATCAGCCTAAGCGTCGTGCGCGTGCCGCCGCGAAGAAAAAGACCTGCGTCTCTGTTGATGGCAACAGCCAGGCCTGCCAGAACAGCAATAACGGTACCTGGATCATTAACTAAGTCAGGGGCAGGGAGGGGCAGATATGGCACATACCCACTTGCGCGCTGGCCTGAAAAAATGGCTCTGGCCCTTCCTGCTACTTCTGCTGACCGCATGCAGTAGCAGTAAGCCCGATATCGCGCGCTACAACCTGAATTTTCAGGCGCATCCCCCCATCAACGCTGGCGCGCCGCTCAAAGTGCGCATCATGCTGTTGACGTCGGATGCCGAGTTTATGTCCGCTGATTTTTTCACATTACAGAATCAACCCGCGACAGCATTAGGCAATACGCTGCTTAACAGTCAGCAGTTTTTCCTGATGTCCGGTCAGCTCAGTAAAACGCTGAGTGCGAAAAGCCTGCCTGAGGCACGGTTTATCGGCATCATGGCGGAATATCAAAAGCTGGATGGCAAAGTGTGGCGGCTGGCGCTGCCTTTCCCGGACAGCGACAGCAGTTCATTCTGGCAGTTCTGGAAAAGCAATGATGGTGAGCTAAACGCCAACATTATTGTTGACGATGCCGGTATGCGTCCCGTTAAGCAATAACACCGTCTTCAAAGGATGATTATGAACAGAGCCGAAAAGGTTGTTTGGGCGGAAGGGATGTTTTTGCGTCCTCACCATTTCCAGCAGGCAGAAAATTTTCTGCAAAGCTCGCTGCGTGAATGGGGCCAGTCGCAACGTCCTTACATTTGGGGATTTTTCGATCTCGAATTTGATGAAGCGCTGTTACGGCAGGGCAAGCTGGCGCTCAATGCCGCCAGTGGATGTCTGCCGGATGGGACGTTTTTTGCTTTCAGCCAGCCCCAGCAAGGTCCAGCCCCATTAGACGTGCCCGCGAATATTGACCGGGCGAAAGTGGTGCTGGCCATCCCCGCGCGGCGTAATGGCCGCGAAGCGGTAACGTTTGAAGATGCGCCAGATTCTCTGGCGCGCTACCTCGCCTGGGAAGCGGAAGTCGAAGATGACAACGCGCAGGCTGTTGGCACCGCCACTGTCCAGTTTGGCAAGCTTCGCCTGCGGTTAATGCTGGAGCAGGATCTGACCGCAGAGTGGACGGCCATGGGCGTGGCGCAGATTGTTGAAAAACGCAGTGACAACCACATTCGTTTAGACAATGACTATATCCCTCCTACCTTAACGCTTGCAGGCAGTCGTCCGCTTCAGAGCATGATGACGGATTTGCACGGTATGATTCAGCAGCGCAGCCAGCAACTGAGCCAGCGCGCGCCAGGTACCGGGCGTTTTAACAGTGCAGATATGGTGGATTTCATGCTGCTGGCGCTCCTTAATCGCCAGTTGGGGCTGCACGCTCATCTGCAGCACCTGCCGTTACTGCATCCTGAAACGCTCTACAGCCACTGGTTACAACTGGCCGCGGAACTGGCAACCTGGACGCAGGCCCGTACGCCTGATGCGCTTCCCCTTTACGATCACGATGATCTGCAAGGTTGCTTTTCGCGCCTCACCCTGTTGCTGCGTCAGGGGCTGTCGCAGGTCATGGAAGAGAGCGCCATTCAACTGCCACTGACGCAGCGTTCACACGGCCTGAACGTCGCCACCGTGCCAGACAACAGCATGGTGCGTGAATTTGGCTTCGTGTTGGCCGTCAAGGCAAGTGTTCCCGCCGATGCACTCAAAACCCATTTCCCGGCACAGATGAAAGTCGCGCCTGTGACCAAAATTCGCGATCTCGTGCAGTTGCAGCTTCCGGGGCTGGCTCTGAGAGCCATGCCTGGCGCGCCCCCGCAAATCCCCTGGCACGCGGGATACAGCTATTTTGAGTTGGATAAAAACAGCGAGCTTTGGCAGGAGATGGAACGATCGGGTGCCTTCGCGCTGCACCTTGCCGGTGAGTTTCCGGGCCTGAACATGGAGTTCTGGGCCATTCGCAGTCAGTCAGAATAATTCAAACTGAGCAGGCATGATGCAGGAACAAAACAAACCGAACAGTGATGCTTTTCAGCAGGAGTTAAGTCTGAGCCATCAGAACACGCTGGTAGCCGCAGCTAATCCGCTGATCAACGCCATTCCCCAGATTCGTCACTCGGTATCGCACGACGATCCCGCCCGTTTACGCCAGCAACTTATCGAACAGATTCGTCGTTTCGAGCTGGCCTGTCAGCAGTCGGGTCTGAGCTACGAAGTGATCGTTGGCGCACGTTACTGCCTGTGTACGGCGCTGGACGAAGCCGCTGCGCTGACGCCCTGGGGCAGCCGCGGTGTGTGGACCAGTAATGGCTTGCTGGTAACTTTTCATAATGAAACCTGGGGTGGCGAAAAGTTTTTCCAGCTGCTGGCTAAACTGTCACAAAATCCGCGACAGCATATTCTGTTACTGGAGCTAATTTATTTCTGTCTGGTGCTGGGGTTCGAAGGGCGCTACCGCGTACTCGACAACGGGCGTTCACAGCTGGACACCATTAAACAGCGCCTGCTGCAGATGATCCGAAGCGTCAGGGGAAGTTTTGCCGCTGCGCTTTCGCCGCATCCTACCGATCAACCGGTGTTGCGCAAACTGTGGCGACCAATGATTCCGCTGTGGGCCTGTGCCGCGCTGGCGGGCCTGGCGGCCTGCCTGTTCTACATTGTGCTTAACTGGCGGCTGGGGGATTACACCTCGCCGGTGCTGGCCAAAATTTATCAGACGACACTGCCCGAAGTGCAGATTCGAAATCCGGCACCGCCGCCGCCGCCGTCACTGAACCTGAAGTCCTTCCTCAAACCAGAAATCGATGAAGGCCTGGTCGCGGTGCGTGACGAGGCCGATCAGAGCGTGGTGACGCTGAAAGGAGACGGCTTATTCGCCTCTGGATCAACGGAAGTTCGTGGGCGTTATGATGCGGTGATTCAGCGCATTGCCGAGGCCATGAACAACGTCAGCGGGAAAATCCTGGTCGTGGGATACAGCGATAACGTACCGATTCGCAGTGCACGTTTTGCATCGAACTACGAGCTGTCGCTGGCTCGCGCTCAGTCCGTTCAGAACCTGTTGCAAAAACAGCTGGCCAATCCGTCACGTGTCAAAGCGGAAGGGCGGGGCGAAACGCACCCGCTGGTGCCTAATAACAGTGCAGAGAACCGCGCCCGCAACCGTCGTGTTGAAATCACGCTGCAGGTCGCACCTGACACGACGAAAGCTGAACTTAACGGCCTGGCAAGAGGGAACTAATCCATGCTGAATGTCCTGTTTTCGATACTGACCAGCCGCCTGGCGTGGGGCTTCGTCGGTATCACAGCGTTATCATTTATCATTTGGGTCATCGGCCCGGTGTTCTCGATAGTGGATTCCCGGCCGCTGGAGTCTGAACAGAACCGCATGATCAGTATTGCGCTGCTGTATGTGGTCTGGGGCCTGAGTCAGGCGATCCCACGTCTGTATAACTACTGGCTGAACCGCAAACTGATGTCCAGTCTGGAGACCAGTAAACCGGACGCACCTGAGGAAGAGCGCAAACGCCTGACCAGTGAGGATCAGGTGCTTGCCAGCCGCTTCTCTGAAGCGACAGAAATGCTGAAAAAGGCGCATTTTCAGCGCCAGAGCAGCAAAGGCGCCCCTTTCTGGGCGCAGCGCTTCAGCCATCAGTACCTGTACCAACTGCCGTGGTACATGATTATCGGTGCGCCTGGCGCGGGTAAAACGACGGCGCTGGTGAATTCCGGTTTGCAGTTTCCGCTGGCCGATAAATTTGGCAAAGCGGCCTTACGCGGTATTGGCGGAACACGAAACTGCGACTGGTGGTTTACAAATGAAGCTGTCCTGCTGGATACCGCAGGACGCTATACCACGCAGGAAAGTCAGCAGGAGCGTGATGCCAGTGAATGGCACCATTTTCTGGCGCTGCTGCGCAAATACCGTGGCCGTCAGCCTGTAAACGGCGTCATTGTGACACTCAGCGTGGCTGATCTGTTGTCGCAATCGCCCGACGCCATGCGTAATCAGGCGATGGCGCTGCGTCAGCGCCTGATGGAACTTCACGATCAACTGGGCATTCGCTTTCCGGTTTATGTGCTGGTCACTAAAGCTGACCTGTTAAAAGGTTTCCGCAGTTATTTTGCCAGCCTGGATAAAACACAGCGCGAACAGATCTGGGGATTTACCTTCCCATGGGCGAAAGCGTCGACAGCGGATTTCGAACTGAGCAGCCAGTTCCAGCAGGAATATGCTCTGTTGCAACAGCGGCTGGATGCCGGGCTGGCGGATGTTCTGCTGGCGGAAAGTGATGCGCAGGCGCGGGCAGAAAGTTATCTGTTCCCACAAGAATTTGCCGCGCTGCGCCCACAGTTGGCTGAAGCGCTGGATATTCTCTTTGCCCGTTCTGATTTCGAAACGCAGTTTGCGCCGCGCGGGATCTATTTCGCCAGCGGCACCCAGGAAGGGCTGCCATTTGACCGTGTGATGGGCGAACTGACACGTGCACTGCACTTGCCGGGCCAGCAGCAGGGCGAGTCAGGTAGCTGGGACAAGGTGGATAAAGAGGCCCCGATTCCGCAGAACAAAGGCCAGAGTTTCTTCCTGAAAGGGGTGCTGGAAAACGTCATCTTTCAGGAGTCGGGCCTGGCGGGCAGCAATCGCTGGTGGGAACTCCGTAATCGCGTAGGGCTCTGGTCGGGCTACCTGGCCTTGCTTATCCTGGTGCTGATTGCGGGGACATTGTGGCTGATCAGCTACAACAAAAATAAAACTTATCTGCAGGAGATGGCGGCCAAAACGCCGCAGGTCGAGCAACTGGGTGACAAACTGCAAAAAGAGGTGAACGGTAACCTGTTTGCGCTGGTCCCTTATCTCAACACGCTGTTGCACCTGCCGGAAAGCGCGTCTTTTTCCCTGGAGCATCCGCCGCTGACGCGTCGCATGGGACTGTATCGGGGTACGGAAGTGAGTGACGCCACGCAGGCGTTATACGATCGCGCACTTAAACAACTGTTGATGCCACAAGTGGCGCAAAATATTACCCGCTGGTTACGCAATGACAACGGCAGCGATGCCGATTACAGCTATGAAGCCCTGAAGGCTTATCAGATGCTGTATCAGCCAAAGCACTATGACGGTAAGTTTCTTCAGGCGTGGATGATGTTAAATATCTCCCGTGAACTGCCTCAGGATGTGACGCAGGCGGAGGTGAAACAGCTGGCGTGGCACCTGCAGCAGTTGCTGGAAACACAGATCCAGTCCTCGCCCTATGCGAAGGATGACGCGCTGGTAAAGCGCGAGCAGGCGCTGATTAGTCAGATGCCGCTGTCACAGCGCGTTTACGGACGCCTGAAACGCCTGCTGGAACGCGATAGTGCATTGTCACCCGTGACCCTGGCTGCCCTGGGTGGGCCGCAAAGCGAACTGGTGTTCTCACGTAAAAGCGGTAAATCCGTGAATGAAGGCGTGTCCGGACTTTTCACACCCGACGGCTACTGGAACCACGTTGATAAAGAGATCGCCCCCGTGACGGATGCCCTCTACAAGGATGATATCTGGGTGCTGGGCGGCGAAACGGCCCATGAAGACAGCAAACAAACCGATATGGCGGTGCGTCAGCTGTATATTCAGGACTATATTCGCCAGTGGGAGCAGTTTCTCAGCGATATTCAGCTCAACAGCAGTGCCGATTTAACGCAGCGTATTAATACCGCACGTCTGTTATCCAGTAACCATTCCCCGCTGCGGCAACTGGTTATTAATTTGAGTAAACAGCTCACGCTGACGCGGGCACAACCTGACGACAAGAGCGCGAAAAACGCCGCAGCCGCGTCAGATAACAGTGCCACGCGCACATTACAGGCACTGTTTACCTCGCCGCGCTCGAATGGTGAACAGGGTGCGGTGCAGCAAACGCCTGAACAAGCGGTAACGGCCCATTTCGCACCGATTATCGAACTGGCACAGCCATTGCAGCAGGGCAGCAAAGTGCTGGCCGTGGATGATTTCCTGAAGCAGATTGACGATCTCTATCGTTACCTCACGGCCGTACAGGACGCGGCGAACAGCGGAATGCCACCGCCCTCCAGTGATGCGATCAGCCGTCTGCAGGCCAGCGCGGGCCGTTTGCCTGGCTCGCTGCAAAATATGGTCTCCGGTATGGCTGTCGGTGCCAGCAGTGATGCACAGCGTCGCGATATGGATAACGTCCGCAAGCGCATTACCATGGAAGTTGGCAGTTTCTGTCGCCAGGCGATTGCCGGCCGCTATCCTTTAGTGCGCAACGCGCGAAGTGAAGTCACGCCTGACGACCTGGCGCGCATGTTTGCGCCAGGCAGCGGACTGATGGACAGCTTCTTCCGGGACAATCTGGCCAGTAAAGTGGATACCACCCGCGCGGCATGGCGTTTCACGCCGGGCATTGATGGCAAAACGTTACCGGGGGGCGAAGCGCTGCTGCGTCCGTTCCAGCAGGCTCAGTCGATTCGCGATGCGTTTTTTGCCAATGGTGCCACCACGCCTTCTTTCCGCGTGACGTTGCGCACGGTAAAAATGGACAACGACATTCTTAATATGACGCTGGACGTGGACGGGCAAATCTTACGCTACAGTCATGGTCCACAGGCGGTGCAGTTAGTCAGCTGGCCCGGTCCGGGGGGAACCAGTCAGGTGCGCATGCAACTGGGCCTGACGAATGGCACAACCTCCACGCTGACCACCAGCGGGCCATGGGCGCTTAATCGCTTCTTTGACCGCGCACAGGTCACCTCGGTCGGTGGGCTGACGCGCGAAGCCAGCTTTAATGTGGACGGCCATAATGTGACGTTGTCCTTTACGCCGGGCAGCATCAGGAACCCCTTCCAGCTCCCTGCATTTAGCTGTCCCTGAAACAGGATCTGACTATGACTCAATACGCAGCACCTGGCTGGTACGGCAAACTGCCCAGTTCGGGTGATTTCGTAAAACGACGTTTCCCCGATACCCTGCAGCGCCAGTGGTCGAACTGGTTTCAGGTAGGATTGCATCACTGGCAAACCAGTGCGGAAGGCGAGCATTCCGCGTCCCGGGCCTTTCTTAAAGCGCCCGTATGGAATTTTGTCATACCGCCCATGTTAGGTACGCAGCTGATTCAGATGGGCTGCCTGACCGCCGCCCGCGACAGCGTCGGGCGACATTATCCGCTCTGTGCGTTGCGCTACTTTACGCCAACGGAATGGGCCCCGTTACTGCTGGCCCGCGCCGGTGACTGGTATCACCAGATGGGCAATACCTTATTGCGGGCGGTTCAGGAGGGGGGCACGCCCGAGCAGTTTGATCAGGCGTTGTTAAGTATTCCCCTTCCACAGCCTCAGGAAGGCGAAGCCTCATCAGATATCTTATCGGTGATCGGCAGCGGGGAGAATAATGCCTCCACCCTGAGCTGGAATTTGCCATCACAGAGTTTTGATCCCCAGTTTCAAAGCAGTTTTTGGTGGACCAATCAGAGCGACGGTTTTCCGCTTTATACCCATGTCCACAGCGGCAACCTGACAGCGCAGTTATTTTCGCTGTTATTCGATCCGGCGGGCGGTGCAAAGCCCGGGCGAAATGGACTTTATCCTCCTATGTTTGAATCCTGAGGCGAAACGGATGAGTATTGATATTGACACGTTGCTGATACCGGTAAGCCACGATAATCCCTGCGGAGATAACCTGGAATACGATGCGGATTTTCAGGCGATGGAACAGGCCAGCGTAGGCAAAGCCGAGCAGCAGTTCGGCAATACCATCATTCCGGCCGAACCGGCTGACTGGAACAAGGTCGAAAAGCTGGCACTGGATTTAATGAGCCGCAGCAAAGATTTACGCGTCATGCTCACGCTGACGCACGCCTGGACTCGTCTCAAAGGGTTGCCCGGCTATGCACAGGGGTTGCAACTGATTGAGCAGGCCATGTCGCAGTACTGGGAAACCTTATGGCCACGTCTGGAAGAAGATGGCCAGCCCGATCCCTTTTACCGCATCAATGCCCTGGCCGTGCTGGGCGACCAGTCAGCCCTGGCGGGCGCGGTGCGCCAGTCGTGGTTGCTGCGTTATGCTTCCGACGGGATTACGCTTCGCGATGCCGCTGCATTATGTGACGGCAGTAAAACGGAAGTGCCAGACTACCCTGGCGGCCTGCCGCGTCTTAATGATGAACTGGCGCGAGGCGAGCAACCCGGCGTTGCGGCCATTCAGGACATTGGCGAACGTTTGCAGCGCATTCGTAGCCTGGTGACTGAAAAGCTGGATGAAACGGCCTTACCGGATATGAGTCAGCTTCAGCGCAGCTTCGCCATGCTGAATGAGCGTTGCCAGGCCACCGATATCGGCGCGTTACAGTCTCTGGCAGCGGCCGTACAGTCTGCACCGGAAACTGAAAACCCAACCGCGCCCAGGGCCGCGTCGCGCGCCGCTACAGACTGGCGCAGTGCTCAGCTTAACTCGCGTGCTGAAGCGCAGTTAATGCTGGAAAAAGTGAAACAGTACTTTACGCAGCACGAGCCCAGCCATCCGGCACCGTTGATGATTGACCGTGTACAGCGCCTGATCGAACTCGACTTTATGGACATCATTCGCGACCTTGCGCCGGATGGTGTACATCAGTTAGAAAACATTTTTGGACGCCGCGACTAAGCTATCAGTGAAGTCTTAACGCAGCGAGACCTGCGCGCCTCCTGCGAGCCAGTAACCGCGCATTATTTATGGAGAGAACCATGCCAACAATGAAGTCCAGTGGGCAGAAATTTATCGCCCGCAATCGCGCGCCACGCGTTCAGATTGAATATGACGTGGAAGTTTATGGTGCAGAACGAAAAATTCAGTTGCCCTTCATCATGGGCGTACTGGCCGATTTAGCCGGTAAGCCGCTGGAGCCGCAGGCCAGCGTTGACGACCGCAAATTCCTGGAAATCGACATCGATAACTTCGATGAGCGCATGAAAGCCATGAAGCCACGCGCTGCATTCCAGGTCGACAATACGCTGAACGGCGACGGCAAACTGAATATTGACCTGACTTTTGAAAGCATGGACGATTTCTCCCCGGATGCCATTGCCCGTAAAGTCGAACCACTTAACAGCCTGCTGGAAGCACGTACTCAGCTTTCAAATCTGCTGACCTATATGGATGGCAAAAATGGTGCTGAAGAGCTTATCGGCAAAATTCTTCAGGATCCGACCCTGCTGCAGGCGCTGACGCATGTGCCTAAGCAGGCGGATGCCGCAGAAGGGAAGGAGGAGCAATAATGAATCAGACTTCTCAACAACCCCAGTCACAGGGCGATGCCAGTTTTAGTCAGGACGAGTTTAGTGCCTTACTGAACAAAGAGTTTCGTCCAAAGAGTGATCAGGCGCGCGAAGCGGTAGAAAGCGCGGTGAAAACGCTGGCACAGCAGGCGCTGGAAAATACGGTGACCGTTTCCAGCGATGCTTACCGCACCATTCAGGCACTGATTGCTGAGATTGATGAAAAGCTGTCTCAGCAGGTCAATCAGATTATTCACCATGAAGAGTTTCAGAAGCTGGAAAGCGCTTGGCGCGGTCTGAGCTATCTGGTGAATAACACGGAAACCGATGAGATGCTGAAGATTCGTTTCATGAGCATCTCTAAACAGGAGCTGGGCCGCACGCTCAAGCGCTATAAAGGCGTGGGCTGGGATCAAAGTCCGCTGTTTAAGAAAATCTATGAACAGGAATACGGCCAGTTCGGTGGCGAGCCGTTCGGTTGCCTGGTCGGCGATTACTACTTCGACCACAGCCCGCAGGACGTTGAGCTGCTGGGCGAGATGGCCCGCATCGGTGCGGCAGCGCACTGTCCGTTTATCACCGGTACCGCGCCAGGCGTTATGCAGATGGAATCCTGGCAGGAGCTGGCGAATCCACGCGATCTGACCAAAATCTTCCAGAATACCGAATATGCCGCCTGGCGCAGCCTGCGCGAATCGGAAGATGCGCGTTACCTGGGCCTGGTAATGCCGCGCTTCCTGTCTCGTCTGCCTTACGGCATTCGTACCAACCCGGTTGACAGCTTCGATTTTGAAGAGCAGACCGATGGCTCGGATCACAGCAACTACAGCTGGACCAACGCAGCTTATGCGATGGCGGCCAACATCAACCGTTCATTTAAAGAGTACGGCTGGTGTACCTCCATCCGTGGCGTGGAATCAGGTGGCGCAGTGGAAAACCTGCCCTGCCATACGTTCCCCAGCGATGACGGCGGCGTGGACATGAAGTGCCCGACCGAGATCGCCATCAGCGATCGTCGTGAAGCCGAACTGGCGAAAAATGGCTTTATGCCGCTGGTCCACCGTAAAAACTCTGACTTCGCCGCGTTTATTGGCGCACAGTCGCTGCAAAAACCGGCGGAATACCATGATGCGGACGCTACCGCGAATGCTCGTCTGGCTGCCCGTCTGCCGTACCTGTTCGCCTGCTGCCGTTTCGCTCACTACCTGAAGTGCATTGTGCGCGACAAAATTGGTTCATTCCGTGAGCGTGACGATATGGAACGCTGGCTGAATGACTGGATAATGAACTATGTCGATGGTGACCCGGCTAACTCTTCACAGGAAACCAAATCACGCAAGCCACTGGCTGCGGCGGAGGTGAATGTGGAAGAGCAGGAAGACAACCCTGGCTACTATGCAGCGAAATTCTTCCTGCGCCCGCATTATCAACTGGAAGGATTAACAGTGTCGCTGCGTCTGGTATCGAAGCTGCCTTCGCTGAAGTCGAACGAGAATTAAATTTTTTTGCAATGTAAAGCACGTCCAGGTGGCGTGCTTATTCAGACGATTAAGCATGACCTTTTTCATTTCAAAAATTCTGTTGCCCGCAAAATAAACCTTTTCTGAAAATACTGGCTCCGGTAGAAGGTCTACGGGTTTCGACCGGGCTATAAAGGTATAATGGCAGGCTGCCTAATCAGATATTTTGCTGTTCCAGGTCGGCCAGATAAATAATTAGCTTAACTGTTCTGTTATCGCTGTGAGAATGGATAGGGGTTAAGTCATCAGCCTGCAACAGAATGAACGACATAATTAAATTTAGCGTATATACGACGGATGCCTTGTGTGCGTCAGCATTCATTTGACATACCGATACGGCAAAAAAAATCTCCTGCTGTGGCAGTTTATTGTAGTGGGACCCTTCGGGAAGCCTGTAGCAATCCCGAAGTCGAGGCAAAAGTAAAATATGGACTGTTTTATTCAGCCCCATGCTTTTCTCTTTGCCATATAGATGCTTTTTCGAAAGCGACAACTTTTTCCATAACGAAGAGTAAATATTATGGCTATTGATATGTATTTGAAGGTAGACGGCATTACGGGTGAATCTAAAGATTCTAACCATACCGGCTGGATTGATATTACCTCTTTCTCCTGGGGCGCTAATCAGCCGGGTAATATGAGCGTGGGCGGCGGTGGCGGTGCTGGTAAAGTTAACTTCAACGACCTGCACATTAATGCCAAAATCGACAAAGCGGTAACTGCACTGCTGAAAAACTGTGCCAGCGGTAAGCACGTTTCTAAGGTTGAAGTGTCAGTTTGTAAAGCGGGCGGCACGCAAATCGAATACACCCGAATCACCCTGGAAGATGTGCTGGTAACCAACGTTCAGTTCGTGGGTTCAGAGCACGATGACACCCTGGGCGTAACTTATGCATTCCAGGCTGCGAAAGTGAAACAGCAGTACTGGGAGCAGAGCTCTTCTGGTGGTAAAGGTGCAGAAACCAGCGCGGGCTGGAACATCAAAGAGAATAAAGAAGCTTAATAAGATGCGCCTCCATCAGGAGGCGCCCTTTACACTAATCTGTTAAAGCTGAGTCGAGAGGGATTTGACGTGACTACAATACAGATAAGCCAGGGCGTTGGTTTAAGACAACCTAATAAATCACGTGATGTTAAAACCGTTCAATCATTATTAAATTCCAATAAGTCTGTTACACCTCCTGGTAGTGAATTAAAAGTTGATGGTTTTTTGGGACCAAAAACTATTGATAAAATAAAAATATTCCAGGAAAAGATTGTGGGTCTTCGCAACCCGGACGGTATTGTTTCACCCCGGGGGCCTACAATGCGTAGGTTACATGGAAATATTACGCCGGCCAGCAATATAAAATTAAGCCTCGATACTACAGCCTCTGCTGTTACTGATGAAATGTATGTTAGTATGGCGAAAGCATTAAATTGCGAACCAGCAGCAATAAAAGCAGTTGTGATGTCGGAAACCAAGCAAAGTCCATTCGATTCATCAGGTCGGCCGACAATTCTATATGAAAGGCACTATTTCAGTAGATTAACAAATCACAAATATGATGCAACTCATCCTGAAATATCAGGAAAGCCATACGATCATTATGGTAAATTTAGTGAGCAATACGACAAGTTAAACAAAGCAATAGCACTTGATCGTGCAGCAGCGCTCCAGTCAGCTTCCTGGGGAGCATTCCAAATTATGGGTAGTAATTATGTCACTTCGGGTTACGCAAATATCGAAGAGTTTGTCAAAGGAATGAATACTATTCCGGGACAGGTATACGCTTTTGTTAATCATGTTTCTCATACGCCGACTCTTTTGAATGCAATCCGGACGAAGAACTGGTCAAGTTTTGCCAGATACTACAATGGTAGTGATTATAAAAAGAATAATTATGATGTTCATTTATCAAGAAATTATGACAGAGCCCTGCATAATTAATTAAGGATATTATATAATATGAAAATCTTCAATCTGGTATTGTCTTTACTTGTTATTAGCCCTATAGCGAATGCTTCCATAACTCTTTCTAAACCTCATTCAAATGATTATGAAAAGACTATTATTCAGGAAGCTCAGCATGAAGGTCTTGAACGAGTTGAATTAGATAAATCTCAAACTTTCGATTTAATCAAAAATGGCAAAGTACTAGGTACTCTTGTACAAGGGAAAGGATGGATAAGAGAAGTTCAGCCTGTATGTTTTATTGCCTGGACAAAGGATAGTAAAAAATCTGATCAGTTTATTCAAACAATCGGTCAAGGGGATTGGGAAACAGTAGGTTGCCATAAAGTTGATTCAGTCGGCCTTATTTCAAAAAAAGACGATCCTGCTACGAAAGTTGCGGTTATTTATACCACTGAAGCCCCTGATCACTATGGAAATGATTACTACATTTTGGGATTAAAAAGTGGTGATGACAGCATCTATTACGATCAGAGTGTTACTGAAAAGTTTCAAAATTCATATATAAAAAATCTCACTGAACTGCGTAAGGCTTATCAAAAGTAATTTTAATCAAACCTCTTTAGCAAAACAAACAAGGCTTATGTTAATTTTAATTAAAGGGGTTTGCATATGAGATGTATGATTAAACTCCTTTGTACTATTGGTTGAAATTGATGAATTTGCCGCTATAAAAATAAATTTTGATGCAGAAGGTAATGATAGGCCTAATAGCACAGTATCTAGTCGTCATATCCATTGGCCTAAAGGAGCTTCTGGCGTAACAATCGGATGTGGTTGTGATATGGGTGGGCGTTCTAGTGAGACGGTGAAAATAGACCTGATCCACGCTGGTGTTCCACAGGAAGAAGTTATTCTTCTGGCGAGAGGTGCTCGATTATCGCCTTCACAGTCAGACAAGTTCGTAAAAGAACACCGTAATGAGTATGGTATTATTAAACGTGTGGCTCAAGCTAAATTATTTTAAATGATATACCCTAAATACCTGGTTAGAGGGCAATCAATTTATCTTAGAAAACTTCTGGCTTCCGAGAAAGTACCCCTTTGTAAAACCTTAAACCTCCTATAAAAGATATAGCTGTAGACTTTGCATATCAAGGGATGGGTTTTGAAAGAACCATGAAAGCCTGCATGTATAACGATATCGATAAGTTAATGGATTTTATTGAAGATAATGCCCAAGTAAAAAGTTATGAGGGTAGACGCCAATGAGAAAATTATTTGAGAAAACATAAACAGGCGGAGATTTTTATGTGCAGGCAATATATTTATAGTTTGGCTTTTATCTTTTTTATATTTGGTCATTCAGCTTATGCGATGGATGATTGCTCTAAGGAAACAAGTGATCCGGCAGTGTTTACTTGTGCTGAAAAAAACAAAAACACTGCAGAGCAAAAGTTAAATAATGAGTACTCGGCGGCAAAGAAACGCATCGATAAAGTCTTTCAAAACGAAGCTGAAGTCAAAAAAGAATATTTGAATATATTTCTTGAGTCACAGCGAAGCTGGCTAAAATATCGCGATGGGCAGTGTAAGTTATTTGCGCATATTGCCGATAAAAACAGTAATCCTTATACGGTATTTACGAATAATTGTATTGCAGAACTTGATGAGGCAAGAACTAAACAGTTGGAACAGATCCCGTACGATTGATTGTTTTTTAATATGCACCTGTTTTAATACAGGTGCATATTATATTGTAAAGCTTTAGTAACTCTATCTATTTTGATATCCCGCCTTTCTCCCCGAGAGACGCGCGATATAGATGTCGAACAGCTAACCGCAGGAATCCGTGATGCGCTTTACGATAATAACCGCTAAACCCGGCCATCAACCGCCGCAAACCAGTTTTGATTTTCTTCCTCCCGGCGGCACAATTGGTCGTGGCGTGGATAACAATCTGGTACTGCCCGACGACGATCGCACGATTTCCCGCCTGCAGGCGATTGTGCATATCACTGCTGAAGGTGAATGCCGCCTGACGAATCGCGGTAACGTGACGCGTGTGCTGTTAAACGATATCCCACTGGAGCGGGGACGCCAGGTGGAATTGCAGGACGGCGACGTGCTGGGTATTGATGACTACCGCCTGCTGGTTAACGATCTTAACGGTGAACAGCAACCACAGCCGTCGCCTGTCGTGACGGCTGCACCAGCTAAAGCGCCGGTCATGAACGATGCGCCACCGGTCGCCGCACCAGTCACTGCCACAGCAAGTACGGCGGCCATTCCGAGTGAAATCTGGGACAGCCTGGCAAAAGAGTTTTCCATCTCAGACGATTTGTCGAAGCGTAAAACGCCGGCCCCCGATATGCCAGATGCCAATCCGTTAACTTCGACGGCGGCGAACCGTAATCCGGAAGATCCGCTGGCACAGTTGATCAGCGATAAGCCGCTGGATATCGGGCAACAGCCTAAAACCAGCAGTCTGTTTGATGAAGGCGATGCGCTCTTTGCGCAGGAAAGCATCTTTGATGATCGTACGCCGAGCACCTTATCAGCCCAGCAAAATGCTCAGGGACAACCGAAAGTCGAGGCGCCATCGGGCGATCTGGATCCCCTGAATCTGTTTGGCAGTCAGAATACGCCCGACCCACGTCATCATGACGATCCCCTTGGATTAATGATGAGCGGCGCGGTACCGCTGGCGCAACCTGAGGTGCCGGTTACACAACCTGAAGCACGGCCAGCCCCTCAGAAACCGGCCCCGCATCCGCAAACGCCTGAGCCTGCTCCCGAACCGCGTGACAGCGCGCCGGTTGAGCTGGCCGAGTTAAGCAGCTCACCGCTGTTTGATCACACTGAAACGCAGCCCACTCACGATCCCGTATTCGAAACCGAGCCGGAGCCTGCGCAGACTGAAGGGGCGCAGAGTCCCATTGATTACGGTGGCATTACGTTACCGACGCCGCAGGCGGTTCAGCGTGCGCCTTCGCCGACGCCAAAAGGACGACTGCGTATTGATCCGGTTGCCTCGCACAACAATAACGGTGGGGCAGAGCAGACGACAGGAAACAGCAGTAGCGGTGATGCGTTGAAAGGTGAATTGCTGGATGCGCTGCTCGAAGGCATGGGTCTGCAGGATCTGCAACCAACGCCGCAATTCGACCGTGAGCAGATGCGGCAATTTGGCCAGATGCTGAGCATGTTTTCACAGGGAACGGTCGCGCTGCTCTCGTCGCGCTCAATTTTGAAACGCGGCGTGAAGGCGGATATGACGGTGATTCTCGACGACGCGAATAACCCGTTTAAACTGTTGCCCTCGGGCAAGACCGTGCTGATGCAGATGTTTGGAAGCCGCATGCCAGGCTTTATGCCACCACGTCAGGCGGTACGCGATGCGCTGATTGATTTGCAGGCCCACCAGTTGGGTATGATTGCCGGTATTCGTGCGATTATCGCCTCCATGCTGCAATCGTTTAATCCCGATCAGCTGGAAGAAGAGGCGCGTCAGAACGGATCAATCTCACGCATTGGTCTGCTCGGTAATCGCAAAGCCGCGCTGTGGGAACATTTTGTTCAGCGCTATGGCGAAACCGCCGGTGAAATCGAAGATGACTTCCATACCTTGTTTGGCGAAGCCTTCTTGCACGCGTACGACATGGAAGTAAATCAGTATAAAGACTCACAAACCCACACGGATGACGCATGAATATCTCTACTGCTTCCACGTCGAATCAGGGCGACCGCGCCACCAATCAGGATCAAACCGGTGAGCGCATCGGTGAACGTTCGGCCTGCTTTGTGGTGTGCGATGGTGTGGCAGGGTTTCCTGGCGGTGATGTGGCAGCGAAAATTGCGCGCAGCAGCCTGATGGAAGCCTTCGATGGCAATGCGCACCTGGATGCGCAAACTATCCGCGATTACGTCAATTATGCCAACGACGCAATCCGGCAACAGCAAAAAGCCAACAGTCAGCACAGTCGCATGGGCACCACGCTGGTGAGTTTGTTTATCGACAGAGACTATGAGCTGGCTTACTGGGCCCACGCAGGCGACAGCCGCCTGTATCTGTTTCGCCGCGGCTATCTCTATCATGTCACCACCGATCACAGCCTGGTGCAGCAAATGAAAGATGCCGGTCATCAGACCGAAGGCATCAACAGTAACCTGCTTTATTTCGCCCTCGGCATGGGCGATGAACAGCGTGATGCCAGCTATAGCGACGTGGTGCCTATTGAAGACGGCGACGCCTTTCTGCTGTGCACGGACGGCTTCTGGCATGGCGTCACGCTGGAACAAATGCAGCAATCGTTGCATATGGTGAACACGCCAGAAGAGTGGCTGACCCTGATGCAACAAATTATCAAAAACAGCCAACCGCAGGGTGGTCAGCAGGACAACTTCAGCGCCATGGCTGTCTGGGTAGGTTCCCCGGAAGACACCACTTTATTGCACTCGCTGTCAGATGCGGCGCAGTTTTTCCCTCTTCGAGATTGAGAACGCCAACATGAAATATGGATTAGTGGGCCTGGCTGCAATGCTGTTGAGTACCCATGCCTTTGCTGAGAACTATCGCATTGTGCAGTCGCCAACTCAGAAACTGGATGTCTGGATTGATGATGTTAAAGATAACCAGCTCGCAAGCTGGTGTAAGAGCACGGTGAACCTGCGCATTGTGACGCACGGGGATAAAGATCCTTCAGTATTAAATGATTTTCTGCCGCGTGTCGCCGGATTAATGGGCTCGCAATGTAAGCCACTGCAACAACTGCACTGGACATTAACCGATACCGAAGGTGCCCAACTGGGTAACGGCAGTGCGGCAAAAGCGCAGCAGTGGAAAGTGGTTATTACACCGCCGGCAACCTCCCAACCTGCTTCAGCTGCCACTGCACAGCAGCAGGCACCGGTGACGCAGACGCAACCCGCCGCGCCGGTCGTGCTGAATTCCCCACCAGCCGATACCACGCCATGGCTGCAGTTCAGTTTGCTGGATGGCTGTCATTTCCGGACCTGGTGGCATCAGCCCGCGCAGTCAAGTGCCGTTTTCGTGCCCGCTAAGCAGGGCGTGACCTGTGGCAAAGATGGCTGGCTGAGCGGTCACAGTACCTTAACGGAAGTGGGCAAGGGCCAGAGCAAACCCGTCTCTGTCAGCTTCTTACAGGGTTTCCCGGTGGCGGGCCTGAGCGACAAACAACAGCTTGATGAGCTGACGATTACCACGGTCAACAGCGAGCGCATGGTGCTGAGTGATGAAAAATCGCCAGACAGCTGGCTGGTGCTGCCGTTCAGCCCACAATTCAACGGCTGGCAGGCGGTGAATCAGGTCGTTGTGGCGATGCCTGCCAGCGAAGCCGCAGATGAAAATGCCCTGCGGGCGCGCCTGCAGGAAGTGCGGAAAACCTGGTCACCCTGGCTGAGCAGCCCTGCCTCAATCAAAGTGCAGTTGGTGGAAAAACTCCATCCGGAACTGAAAGATCCGGCCGCCGCCGTCTATCGCACCATCAACTAAGGCATAAGGAGTTTGAATGGATTCTTTACAACAGCGTCTGGCTAACGCCTCTCTGGCAGAAAACCTGGCCAGCATTACCGCGCAAATCCAGGCAAACCCTGCGGATGCCGATTTACGGGCTGCCTTCGTCCAGCTGTTGTGCCTTGCCGGTAACTGGAAGCGGGCACAGACACAACTGAAATCCTGGCTGGCGATGCTGCCGCAGGCGCAGCCCACCGTCACCTTGCTGCAACAGGCAATTGCGGGCGAAGTATTACGTGAGGCTGTCCTGCGCGGCGAGGCCGATCCCCAGTTGCCTGGCAGTGCCTGGCCCTGGTGCAATCTGATGCTGGCCGCGTTGAAAGCCGATATCGCCGGGGATAGCGTAGCAGGGGCGACACTGCGTGCTCAGGCGCTGGACAGCGCAGAAGCGACTGCCGGTCGTGCCGTTGCGCAGGAGGGCGAAAGCCCGTTCGCCTGGCTGATGGACGGCGACAGTCGCTTCGGACCGATCTGTGAAGCGATTGCTAATGGTCGCTATTACTGGATCCCGTTTGCGGCGATCGCGGAAATGGAATTCCAGGCACCAGCAAGCGTGACGGATCTGGTCTGGCGTCATACGCGTTTGCAACTGGTGGATGGCAGTGAGCAAATCTGTCAGATCCCGGTTCGTTATCCTCTTCAGGAAGGCGCGGACGAACGCTTCCTGCGTGCCAGCATCACAGAATGGCAGGCACTGGACGGTGACGAAGGGCAGTTCATTGGGCACGGACAAAAAATGTGGCTCAGTGACGAGGCAGACTTTCCCTTACTGACGCTGCAACAGATGATTTTCAACGAAACTGAGTTACCTCATGAGTCGTAACGACAATTCATCCGGTGACGGCTATTCACAGCTGCATGGCGGCTATCGTTCGCGTAAAAATCGCGACACGCTGACCGCGCGCGATAAGCTTCAGTCATCGCTGCTGGACAGACTGACGGATGATGCACCCGAGAAAGCGACAGAATCGGGCAACAGTTCGGTGATTACCCACAGCACGCTGCGACGCAATGTACTGCGCGATCTTCAGTGGCTGTTCAACACCATTAACAATGAAGCACAGCACGATCTTAGCGGGTTGAATGAGGTACAGCGCTCTGTGCTGAACTTTGGCGTCGCGCCGCTGGCCGGACAGAATATTTCTGACATTGAGTGGCAGGATATGCAGCGGAAAATGACCGATGCCATCCTGCATTTCGAACCGCGTATTATACCGCAGGGCCTGCAGGTGCGCTGCGTCAGCGATCTGACCTCCCTCAGCCTGCACAACGTTTTGTCGATCGAGATAAAAGGCCGGTTATGGTGCGTACCTTACCCGCTGGAGTTTCTGTTCCGCACTCAGGTGGATTTAGAGAGCGGCCATTTTGAACTACAGGATGCAGGTTAATCATGGACAGCAAGCTGCTCGATTATTACAACCGTGAACTGGCCTATCTGCGTGAGATGGGCGCGGAATTTGCTGCGCAGTATCCGAAAGTCGCAGGACGGCTCGGGATGCGCGGCATTGACGTTGCCGATCCCTATGTCGAGCGGCTGATGGAAGGTTTTGCTTTCCTGACCTCCCGTGTGCAGCTAAAGATGGATGCGGAGTTTCCGCGCTTTTCGCAGCGCATGCTGGAAATGGTGGCGCCCGGCTATCTGTCTCCCACGCCGTCCATGGCCATTGCGCAACTGACGCCGGACAGCCGGAAAGGCGATATCAGCAATGGTTTTTTAGTGCCGCGCGGCACGATGATGGAAAGCCAGAACCTGAAAAAAACCGGTGTCACCTGCAGCTACAGCACGGCACATGATGTGATGCTGCAGCCGCTGCGCATCAGCGATGTCTCCCTAGGGGGCGTACCGGCGGATATTCCGCTGGGAGAACTGAAGGCACGCGGATCGTCCGGGGCTTCCAGTGCACTGCGCATCCGTATGACCTGCGAAGGCATTTCCTCGCTGAGCCAGCTCAGTCTGGACGACATTATGTTTTTCCTCAGCGGCCCGGATATTCAGGCGCTCAAGCTGATGGAGCTGCTGATGCAGCATCGTAGCGGCATTATTTTGCAGTCCGTGGAAGCAAAACCACAGCGCCAGTCGCTGCCAGACGATGCGCTGGAGCAGGAAGGCTTTTCGCCGGATCAGGCGCTGCTGCCGGATGACCTGCGTAATTTCGATGGCTATCGTCTGCTACAGGAATATTTCGCTTTCCCGGCACGTTTCCAGTTTGTCAGCCTGCGCCAGCTCGCGCCGTTTTTGCGCCGCTGCGACAACACACAGTCTTTTGACATCGTTATCCTGCTGGATAAAGCCGATGCCGCGCTGGAAAGCGTGGTCGACAATACGCACCTGGCGCTGCACTGCACGCCGGTGATCAACCTGTTCCCGAAAACGGCTGAGCGACTCAAAGTCAGCGACAGTCAGCATGAATATCATCTGGTGGTCGATAACATCCGCCCACTGGACTATGAAATTCATTCGGTGAAGCGGCTGTTTGCCTCGGTGGAAGGGCAGCGTGAAGAGCAAATTTTCCGTCCCTTCTGGAGCACCTTCAGCCACGATGGCGGCGATTACGGCGCCTATTTCTCGCTGCGTCGCGAACAGCGCACACTGTCCGAACATGCGCTGCGCTATGGCACCCGCACAGGCTATATCGGCTCTGAAGTATTTTTGTCGTTGGTCGATCAAAACCACACGCCGTGGAACAGCGATATCCGCTACCTGTCTGCCGAGGTGATGTGTACCAGCCGCGATCTGCCGTTAATGCTGTTACAGCAGGAGCAGGGCAACTTTGTTATGCCCGACTCAATTCCGGTCGGGCAGCTTACCTTATGCAAAGGGCCCACGCCGCCACGTCCCGCGCTGGCAGAAGGGCTGTCAGCGTGGCGGTTGATCAGTCATCTGCAGATGAACTATCTCAGCCTGATGGACAGCAGTGAGGGGGAAGGCGCGGCGGCCTTGCGCCAGATGTTGAGTCTGTATGCGAGCCTGGCGGAAACGCCGCTAACGCGCCAGATCGACGGCATACGGCACTGCAACCTGAAAGCCGTGCACCGTCGCGTACCGGAACCGGGCCCGGTGGTCTTTGCACGCGGCGTGAGCATCGCGCTGGAAGTCGATGAACAGGCTTTTTCAGGTGCCAGTCCGTGGCTGTTTGGCAGCGTACTGGAGCGCGTCTTCTCTCGCCTCGTGGCGCTGAACAGCTTTACCGAATTCACCCTGAGCAGCCAGCAGCGCGGCGAAGTGGGCTACTGGCCACCGCGCATGGGTAAAAAGGCGCTGCTATGAGTGAAACGGCGCACATCATTCCCTTACAGCGGGCCGTTCGCCTGCCTGATGACTTCTGGCAGGCGGTCATGGCCGCCCCCTGGCGCTACGACCTGTTTCAGCTGTTGCGTAAGCTGGATGCCCAGAGCGGTCAGCGTTATGCCTTAGGTAAAGCGCCGCTGCCAAAATTTGAAGCCGTGCGCATCGGACAAACCCCTTCGCTAGCCTTTGCACCGTCCACCGTGTCACAGGTTAAACCGCGCGAGCAGGACGACCGTTATGACGTGGCCATCTACAGCTTTGGCTTGTTCGGCCCTAACGGCCCGTTACCGACGCACTTAACGGAATACGTTCGTGGCCGCATCGATCACCATCAGGATCACAGCCTGAGCGCCTTTGCCGATCTGTTCCACCATCGCGCCACCTTGCTGTTTTACCGGGCCTGGGCGAATGCTCAGCCCACCAGCTCGCTGGATCGCCGTGATGACCGACGCTTTCAGGATTACCTGGCCTGTGTGGCAGGCATTGGCTTACCGGCTCAGCAACAAGCCAGTTCGCTCAGCCTGCATGCGCGCCTGATGCTGTCCGGCCACCTCAGCCGTCACGGTCATGATGCCGAAGGCCTGGTGCGGATTCTGCGCCATTACTTTGGTGTGCCGGTGATGTTGCAGCAGAACGTGCCGCAATGGTTAGCGCTGGACAGCCGCGATCAGGCGCGGTTGTCAGCAGGACGCCACATGCCGCGGCTGGGTGAGTCCGCTTTCCTTGGCGTGGCCGTGCGTGATGTGCAGCATCGCTTCCGCCTGCGCATCGGGCCACTCAGTGCCGAGCAGTATGAACGTTTTTTACCCCATGCTCAGGGCGCGTGCGAAGTGCGCGACTGGGTACGTCACTATTTAGGGATTGAGATGCAGTGGGATCTCAGCCTGATCCTGGCGGCCGACGCCGTGAAAGGGGTAACCCTGGGCGGTGAGGCGCGGCTGGGCTATACCAGTTGGCTTGGACAGCAACCGCAGCCCATAGATCGTGAAGATTTTGCTTTTGAGGTTGAGGCCATGCCGTAACGGCGCAACCGCTTTCCCCGATATTTAGCCGCTTCTTTCATTAAAGAGAACCGATATGTCAGAAATCAGCCGTGCCGTACTATTTGGCAAACTGGATACGCTGTTATTTACCTCGCTTGAGAGTGCGACCGCCTTCTGCAAACTGCGTGGCAATCCCTACGTGGAGCTGGTGCACTGGCTGCATCAGCTCATGCAGCAGCAGGATGGCGATCTTCAGCAGGTGATTAAGCACTTTTCACTGGATGAAAACGCGCTGACGCGGGATATCGTCGCTGCCCTGGACCGCCTGCCGCGCGGCGCCAGTGCGGTCTCCGATCTCGCAGAACACATCGACAGCGCCGTTGAACGCGCCTGGGTTTATGCGTCGCTGAAATATGGCGCGAACCGCATTCGCGGCGGGCATCTTCTCATCGGGATGTTGAAAACCTTTAATCTGGCCAGCGTGCTGAAAGGCATCTCGCCGCAGTTTTCGCGCATCAATGCCGATGCGTTACTGGCGCAGTTTGATACCTTGCTGGCGAACAGCAAGGAGGTTCAGCAGGCCGTTGTGCCGCCTGCCGGTGAGGCCGCCGCGCCAGCGGCAGCGGGCACCAGTACGCTGGCGCAGTATGCACAGGATCTGACGGCCCGCGCACGGGACGGAAAAATCGATCCGGTCGCAGGCCGTGATGAAGAGATCCGCCAGATGGTGGATATTCTGATGCGCCGCCGCCAGAACAACCCGTTACTCACCGGTGAAGCCGGCGTGGGAAAAACGGCGGTGGTAGAAGGGCTGGCGCTGCGCATCGCGGCCGGTGACGTACCTGCACCGCTGCGCGACGTACAGCTGTGGCTGCTGGATATCGGTATGCTACAGGCTGGTGCGGGCATGAAAGGCGAATTTGAAGCGCGCTTACAGGCGTTGATCAACGAGGTGCAATCCAGTCCCACGCCGATTGTGCTGTTTATTGATGAAATTCATACACTGGTAGGCGCGGGTGGACAACAGGGCACAGGCGATGCCGCCAACCTGTTAAAACCCGCCCTGGCCCGTGGCCAGCTGCGTACGATTGGCGCAACCACCTGGGCCGAATACAAAAAATACATTGAGAAAGATCCCGCGTTAACCCGCCGTTTCCAGACCGTGCAGGTGCAGGAGCCGGATGAAGCGAAAGCGATCCTGATGCTGCGCAGCACCGTCAGTGCTCTGGAGAAACATCACCAGGTACTGCTCCTGGATGAAGCCGTCAGCGCCGCCGTAAAGCTGTCTCACCGCTACATTCCTGCCCGTCAGTTGCCGGATAAAGCCGTGGCGTTACTGGATACCGCCTGCGCCCGCGTGGCCGTCAGCCAGGGCGCTCAGCCGCCTGCGCTGGAAGATTGTCTGCACCGCCTGGCGGCGCTGGACATTGAAGCAGACATCGCGGAACGCGAAGCGAAGGTCGGGCTGGGCGATGAAACCCGTCAGGCCGCCATTGCCGCGCAGCGCAGCGCACTGGAGGCCGAGCGTGATGCGCTGGACGCCCGCTGGCAGCAGGAGCGCGAACTGGTCGAAGAGTTGATTGCACTCCGTGCCCGCTGCGTGACGGAAGGAGAAGCCTCGCTGCGTGAGGCGCTGGATCACACCCGGCAGAAGCTGCAGGCGGTACAGGGCGAAGCGCCCCTGCTGTTTGCCGCCGTGGATGCCAGTGTGGTCGCAGCGGTGGTATCTGACTGGACCGGTATCCCACTGGGCCGCATGGTGAAGAACGAAATCGACGCTGTGCTGAATCTGGCCGATACGCTGAACCAGCGCGTGATTGGTCAGCGCCACGGTCTGGATCTGATTGCCAAACGCGTCCGCACCTCGCGCGCCCGTCTGGATAATCCCAACAAACCGGTCGGTGTGTTTATGCTCTGCGGCCCGTCGGGCGTGGGCAAAACCGAAACCGCGCTGGCGCTGGCTGAGTCGCTTTACGGTGGTGAACAAAACATAATCACCATCAACATGAGCGAGTTCCAGGAAGCGCACACCGTATCAACCCTGAAAGGTGCGCCTCCGGGCTACGTCGGTTACGGGGAAGGGGGCGTACTGACGGAAGCCGTCCGCCGTCGCCCTTACAGCGTGGTACTGCTGGATGAGATTGAAAAAGCCCATCCTGACGTGCACGAGCTGTTCTTCCAGGTGTTTGATAAGGGCTGGATGGAAGACGGGGAAGGCCGTCATATCGATTTCCGTAATACCATCATTATTCTGACCTCCAACGTCGGTACAGAACTGATCAGCGCTCTGTGCGCCGATCCGGAACTGATGCCGGAGCCAGAGGCTCTCAGCACCGCGTTACGTAAACCGTTGCTGGAGGTTTTCCCGCCTGCGCTGTTGGGCCGTCTGCTGGTGGTACCGTATTATCCGCTGAGTGATGAGATGCTGGCGGAGATTGTTAAACTTCAGCTGGGACGCATTGTCCGTCGGCTGGAAGAGAATCACGGTATTGAGGCCGTTATTGACGATTCGGTGGTCAGCCAGATCGTGCAGCGTTGTACGGAAGTGGAGTCTGGCGGTCGCATGGTCGACGCCATCCTGACCAATACCCTGTTGCCGCAAATGAGCCAGATACTGCTCAGCGCCCATGCCCGTGACGAACGTTATCGTCGTGTGCAGGTCAGCTGTGAGCAGGGCGAGTTTGTTTGCCAGTTTGCTGTCTAAAGCCGTTCGTTATCAGAGAGCGTTCGAATATGTCGGAACACGATAATCACCAGACTGTACCCAATGCGCTACCGATTGGTTACCGGTTCAATGAGTTTGAAATCAAGGAAGTCATCGGCGGCGGTGGCTTTGGCATCGTCTATCGCGCGTGGGATCACCAGCTGGAACGCGATATCGCCATCAAGGAGTTTATGCCGTCCTCACTGGCTGTGCGCAGCGACGATCTGAATCTGGTACTGCGCAGTGAACGGTTCAGTAAGACGTTCCATGCCGGCCTGAACAGTTTTATTCAGGAAGCCCGTCTGCTGGCGCGTTTTAACCATCCTAATTTGCTGCATGTACTGCGCTTTTGGGTGCAAAACGACACCGCCTACATGGGCACGGTGTTTTACAGCGGGACCACACTGTCAGCCCTGCGTGAGCGCAATCCGCAGCTGATCGATGAGAACTGGATTCGTCGCCTGCTGCCGCCCCTGCTGGGTGCGATTAAGACCATCCATGATGCGGGTTATCTGCATCGGGATATCTCGCTGGATAACATCCAGATTCAGAGTAACGGCGATCCGGTGTTGCTGGATTTCGGCTCCGCGCGCAAAACCATCGGTAACCTTTCGGATGAAAGCGAAACCATGCTGCGTCCGGGTTATGCGCCGATTGAGCAATACAGCGACAACGATGAAAGTGAACAGGGCGCGTGGACCGATATCTATGCGCTGGGTGCCGTACTGCACACGCTAATCACTGGCGCACCGCCGCCGGTGAGCGTGGTACGCAGTATTGAAGATAATTATCAACCGCTGGTTCAGCGTGCGCCGGCCGGCTACAGCCAGACCTTGCTGGCAGCAGTCGATCGCGCGCTGGCCCTGAAACCGGAAGATCGTCCGCAAAGCATTGACGCCTTTGCGGCCTCCCTGGTGCTGCCAGAAAAAGCGCCCGAACCGCTGCCGGAAGTGAAAAACACCGGGCCGGGCACGATGCTGGTGCCGGTAGAAGAAAACGACGAGGCCGCTGCACCGGCCACACCGCTGAAGAAACTGATGCGTAACCGCTTTGCGTTACCGGGCCTGGTCGCGGCGGGCGTGCTGGTGGGCGTGTGTGCAGGTCTACTGATGGCGGGCGGCGACAAACAGGACGCTGAACCGGCTGACGTTGCGCAGACGGAAACGGCCCCGGCAGCTTCCTCCGCGTCGCAGGCACCCACGGAGCCCTCTGTTACATCGGCTCAAACCCAGACGGCGCCAGCACAAACGCAGACTGCCCAGGCCCAACCGGAAAAAGCGCAGGAGCCGGTGGCACCGCCACCTGCGCCCGTCGCGCAGGTGTATATCAAATTACAGCCCGGCGAGCGCGTTGAGGTGAACGGCCAGCCGCAGGCGGTTGTACCGGCAGCCAATGGTTTTGCCGCACTGCAACTGGCACCAGGCAATTACACGTTTTCAGTGACAGGTCAAAGCGGCGAACGCGAACAGACGTTGACGATTAATCAGGAAGGCGTCTGGTTACTTGATCCTCATATTTAACAGGTATGTCTATGTTTTCACGTATTACTGTACAACTTCCCGCGCAGGGACTGCTGTTCCGTCGTCTGAGCGGCCGCGAGGCGCTGTCTGAATCGTTCGTGCTGGAAGCGGAGCTGCTTTCCACGGACGCGCGCATTGACCGCCAGTCGCTGCTGGGTAAACCGGTCACCTTCACGCTGCCGACGGACGGCTTGATGAGCGCGCTGAACCCGCGCTATATCAACGGCAAAATCACCCGGATAGGAGTGCGCAGCGAGGAACTGGGCGGTGTGCGCTATGCGGTCTACGCGTTGACGGTGGAGCCGGACCTGTGGCCGATGAAGCGCGACCGCAACCTGCGCATCTTCCAGAGCCAGACGGTGCCGCAGATTGTGCAGACGCTGCTGAAGGAGTATGCGGTAAACGTGGAGACGCGCCTGGCGGGCAGCTACCGGGTGTGGGAATACTGCGTGCAGTATCAGGAGAGCAGCTTCGACTTCATCAGCCGGCTGATGGAGCTGGAGGGCATTTACTACTTCTTCCGCCACGAGGCGGACAAGCACACGCTGGTGCTGTGCGACGCGCCGGATCAGCATCAGCCGTTCCCGGGCTACGAGACAATCGCGTACCACGTGACGCCGTCGGGCGGCAGCGTGACGGAAGAGGGCGTGAGCCAGTGGGCGCTGGCGGAGAGCGTGACGCCGGGCATCTACAGCACCGACGACTACGACTTCCGCAAGCCAAACGCGTGGATGCTGCAGGCGCGCCAGAATCCGGTGTCGCCGACGCCGGGCTCAGTGGACGTGTACGACTGGCCTGGCCACTTTGTCGAGCACGGTCACGGCGAATACTACGCGCGCGTCCGCCAGGAGGTGTGGCAGGCAGAGCACCACGAGGTGAGTGGAAGCGGAACGGCGACGGGTATCGCGCCGGGCTACACTTTTGCGCTGCTGAACGCGCCGCACTTCAGCGACAACGGCAAATACCTGGTGACGTCGGCGTACTATGACTTTGAAGAGAACAGCTACGCCAGCGGCGACGTGGGTGCCACGCGCCACAACATCGACTTCACGGTGCTGCCTGCCGCGGTGACCTTTCGTGCGCGCCCGGAAACACCGTGGCCGAAGACGCACGGCCCGCAGACGGCCAGGGTGGTGGGGCCGAAGGGTGAGAGCATCTGGACGGACAAATACGGCCGGGTGAAGGTGAAGTTTCACTGGGACCGTCTGGCGAAGGGTGACGACACGAGCTCATGCTGGGTGCGCGTGTCGAGCGCCTGGGCAGGCCAGGGGTTTGGCGGGGTGCAGATCCCGCGCGTCAACGATGAAGTGGTGGTGGATTTCATCAACGGCGATCCCGACCGTCCATTGATTATCGGCCGGGTTTACAATGAGGCCAGTATGCCGCCGTGGGCACTGCCCGCTGCCGCCACACAGATGGGTTTTCTGAGCCGATCGAAAGACGGCACGGCGGATACCGCTAACGCATTGCGCTTTGAGGATAAGGCGGGTGAGGAGCATTTGTGGATCCAGGCGCAGAAGAATATGGATACGCATGTTAAAAATGATGCCAGCCATTCCGTTGCCAATAATCACAGCCATTATGCAGGCGGAAATGAACTCTATCGGGTTGAAACCAACCGCGTACATGGCGTTAAAGGTGGTGAAGAGCGTTTAACCGGACAAGGAAAAATCGACAACGTTGTTGAAACCTACGTTCTTGGGTCAGGGACCAGGTTACGCCTTGAATGCGGCGAAAGCGCGATTGAACTTAATGCTAATGGTCATATTAATATTGTCGGTAAGGGTTTTAATCTGTTTGTGAGCGGTGATGGTCACATCACCACATCTGGCGGAAAACTTAATTTAAATACATCGGGTGCGAAGCCAGGCACGGGGGCTCCTGGGCCGGGCCATAAAGGCAATATTACTCAGGCTGTGGAGAGTCTTTTTCCCCCAAAGCAAAAGGGGCAGGCGGCCCCGGCGGCACCTAAAAGTAATCATCAAAAATCCTCTGGAGGGGGCGGACGGGTCAAAAATCAATCAGCGCCCGTTGCTCAGAAAGCACAGTCATCACAGTCCAATAAACTTGATGACAAGATTGTTCGTTCAATTATGAAGTCAGAAGGCGCTACAGGTGAACAAGGCGGCATACCAGAGATGTATGGATTCCGAAAAGGTTTCGGTCCTGCTTATGATGATATCGCGGCAGCGAGAAAGACTTATGGTCAGGGGAGTGAACAAGAGTTCAACATTGTCTCAAAATATATGAACGAGTCAGCCAGAAAGGCGGGAGCGCTCAATTTTACCGATCCCAGTAAACAGGCTGCTGTTATGTCTTTGGCTCACATGAGAGGTGTTGGTGGTTCTCAGGCAATACTGAATTCAATGAGTACAGGAAAAATCGTGAAATCCTCAACTCTGACTAATGACAGTATAAACTATATTGAAAAGATGAGTCCTTCTGATTTCCAGAATGATCTTTTAAGTGCACGTTTGAATTATGACAAAGCGATATATGGTTCAACAACTACTGTAAAAAATGGTGTCGCTCATAACTGGTGGGATTATTATTCGGGCGGTCTGACCAAGCGATACACTAAAGAAGCCGCAGAGTTCCTTAAATTTTCAGGTGAATGAAGATGAAATATAAAGTTAAATTTTTATGCTTCACATTTTTAATGTTCATTTCTTTATGCTTTGCAAACATCGCTAGCGCAGCAATTGATTTGAAAAGTTATAATGATATTAATAAAGTGTCAGGGGTTTTTGAAAATAACGATATAGTGGCAAAGTTGAAATCTTTGCTTAAATCAAACTATGATACTTTTAGCGGAAATTTTGATGTTTTCGGCGCTCCACATCTTACCCGCGATGGCGGACTTTTTGTTGAGGGGTGGCCTAAAGACTTATACCTTGAGCAGGCTTCGGCGTTTGTTATTCAACCAGATGGAAAAGTTTATGCCGCTTGGGTGCAACCAGACGATAATTATATTAGTTATGTAAGCGATGCGTCGAATGAAAAAAGTATACAACCAGATATAGAGCAATGGGCGAAAAGATTTAAGGAGTTGAAATTTAATACTCATGCTCAAATGAAAGAAGGATCTGAAAACCATAATGAGACTTTCGAAACGGATAAGTTCAAAATAACAATTTCTTTCCTCTGTTCTTCTGCTAACCCCAATTGTAACGATGTTGAATACACAGGTGTAAGAAAATCTGATGGTGCCGTTATGACCTTAAAGGGTAAGGCGGTGAGAAGTGAGTGCAGTAAAGACGTTTGTCCTGCCTTAAGTTATAAATTTAAAAATCACGACACAACTTACATTCTCAATAAGCCAATCAATAACTTAACTGTCATAGTTAATAATAAAGTTGTCTTAAGTCAGGACGGTAAGTGGAGTAACTGATAAGCATATATATTAGCGTATCAACTGAATCTTTTTATATTGGGTGGACAAAATTTGCCTGCAGGTATAGCACTTTGGATCACCCTTATATGCATGATGCTTAGTCAGTGACGTAATGAAAAATACATGAGGTAGGCTATTTTTCAAGGGTGATTCAATAATTGTTGAAAGAGATGTGCCAGAATGTTAATTCGGTCTGAATATTTAAAATTAATCTTACCCATAAAAAATGGTTACGTTGATAAACGAACGTTGAAATAAAGAAGATTATGATGGTTTTAATATTATGATTCTTCTGTCACTTCCTAATGTCTTTTCAGTTGCTGGTTTTGTGCAAACCTCGATAGTATAGCCTAAAAGAAAAGTATAATTTCAACCATGCTGATAATGATTTCAAAGCCAATGATGTTGTGCGACTGCCGTCTTATTCTTTCCCCTAATAAAACGTGCGCTCTTAAAGGTGTTTTTGTTGTCCCAGGTGACAGACGTTATGCTTATACAGAATAAGAAGGCTACTATAGTTTAATGTATCTAAGTCGAGGCGTTAATGAAGTTAAAGAATAGAGCGAGAAAGACAGGTTGACTCAAGCCCACAAAGGCATTGCGCCGCAGTAATATAAATATACTTCGTTTATTTTCATTGAATATTTCATTTGTAAAGTCCTGAGTCTGCATAATGAGAATTATTAAATTACTCCTTATTTATCGGGTTAGTGTTAGTAAGATATCATGAAGGAAATTTTTGCCAGCCTGTCTTTTTTTAACACTGTATTCATGTCATCTGCCTGCTACGGCGTTTTTTTCGGGGCAATGGGGCGGACAGGAGAAAAATAATGACGGCACATTGTACTCAACGTTAACACTTAAACTGGAACAAAATGGTAACCAAGTTGTTGGAACTTATTGCTATGTTACAAGAAATGGGAAGAAAATAGATTGTCCTGAAGATGGAAATAAAAATATCACTGGCACAGCAAAAGGTAATCAGGCCAAGGTCTTTTTTAACACTGGTTTAGGTAGAGGAAAAGGAAGTGCGAATCTGATTCGTGAAGGTAATACAGTTGCATGGTTGTTGAATGAAAGCGCTTCGGAAGACGTTGTATATGCGCCTCTGAAATATACTTTGATCAAAGTAAATAGCAGTTATACAGAAGCGCAAATGAAGACGTTTTCTACACCAGGCTTTACCGTTGTTCTGTTAAACCGCTGCGGGGGATTTTTCAGTGTTTGCGACAGGGTTAAGTACATCGACTTCAGAAATAATGATGAAAAACAAATTATCCTTTCAGGGAAAACCATTAATTCGGAACAGCAGAGAAAAGTCGTAGGGATGATTTTTACAAATGCAGATGTTCAATATCTTATCAACTTTAACCCATTGACATTGAAAGTGATTAAAGCGGGAAAGGTTTTAGTTGCTCAGAAGGGGAAATGGCAATGATGCATTATATAGAAGTCTGTCTTTATTAATATACCTGGCATAATTGAATTTTAAAGATGAGAAGCGAAAATCATAGCGTAAAGAATAATTTGTAGTAGTAACACTTGAAAAATATTGATGGCAAAATGATGCCAACACCACTTTCATTTGATACTCTTCTGCCTTTACCCTGATAAAAACATCATGTTCATAAATCGTCTTTTCGGCAGCTTTTTGTTTATGGCTGTCCTTATGTTGGTATCGTGCATTGCCAGGGCTGAATCCACTGCAGAAACCATAGCTCCCGCTTTAAACGAGGGTGATTTTTCCGTTCTGCTCAACGACTACGCTTTCACCCCTGGTGACGCATGGAACAATCAGAGCTTCGTCCGTGCGGGCAAAGCCTTGAGCTCGGTTGTGGCCGGAGAAGTGGTCATCGATGAACAGCGATACAACTATTTCCAACACAGCTATGACGGCTTTGCGTTGTTCAGCGCAACGTCGGTGGGAAACGCCAGCCATACCATTCTGGCGGAGATTCTTGTGGACGCTGCCAGCGTGCCGACGGCTCGCAATATTGTGGTGGGCGATAGCGTGGAACAGGTCCGGCAAGCCTATGGCCCAGGCAAAGAAAGTGACAGCGATAATCAACACTGGCTTATCTACAAGCTGGGTGAGAAACAGTTGATGTTCGAAATTGACCAGCAAAAGGTCAGCCATATCATGTTGAATACCACTATGACTGCCAGGCAGCATGACATCAGCGCAGACCAGGCTGTCAGCGCGGCAACGGAAGCCATTCACACTTATCACCTGACAACACTCAGCGATCAATGTCTCAGGTATGATGTTGACGACAGCAGTGATAAAAGTTTCTTTATCATTACGGTTCGCGAAGACAACCATGACGTCAGTTGTGGCGGCGATCCGGATATCTCTCCTCGTCTTTTCGACATTAAAGTGGCGCGTGATAACACTCAAATACTCACTAACGCCGATGATGCCGATGGCACGTATCGAAGCCTGAATACGTCAGCCACACCCAATCAATAAACGGACACCCTATGAATTATCAGTTCAATGAAGGCGCATTTGCGCTGTTTCCTGCTGCGTGGCAGGACACCACCATGAATATTTTGCGGGATGAGGCCAGTGGGCTGGCATTCGTTGTGAGTCGTGGTGTCATTCCTGAAGGTAGCGATGCGGAGACGGAGTTCCAGCGTCAATGGGATACATTACGCAGTCAGATGGGCGCTATTCAGCAAACAGCGTTTGTACGGGTTATGGCTGGGATTGATAGCGCGCTACAGGCGCTGGAAGTTGAAACCGCCTTCGAGCGCAATGGACAAGCTGTGTGGCAGCGGCAGTTGGCTACTCAGGTTCCTGACAGCAACATTTTCATGATTTTTACCCTTTCCGCGATGCGTCCTTTCAATGAAGAAGATGGAGAGCGCTGGAAGAGTTTTAAACACAGTCTGAGTCTGAACAATCCACGGAAAGCATAAGCTATGGATAACCATGCGGCCCGCGTGGGCGATGAGATCATTCACTCCAGCATTTTTGCTGATATCACCAGTATTGTCGCTGAGGGCGCAGCCTACGCCGTGATCGGTGCGGCGGTGGGCGCGGCGGCAACCGCCGCCGCGCCCCTGTTAGGTGCAGGGATGGCCGCGGCCGGTGTGGCCGCTATTGGTTCCAGCTGCCTGCTCAGTGGTATTCTGGGCGGCGTACTGGCCAATGCCGTTGGCCTCTCAGAGGACATCACTAAAGTAGCCGATGGGCTGGGAAACATGCTGTTCCCTCCTTCGCCCGCTGGTGTGATTGCCAGCGGATCAGAAAATGTTCTGGTGAACGGTCTTCTCGCGGCACGTGCGGCGGGCATGCTCGTATCCGGAGAAACTCCACCGCCGGAACCGCAGTCACCCAAAAGCTTTGCCGATTACGGCGGCATGTTGCTCGCTGCAGCCAGCCAGTTTGGCAGTGCGATGTGGCAGCCTACGGTTGCGTCTGCCGATGCCGGAACGTCTCCGCTGGAGCAGGACAAAGTTGTCTGCGAAAAACACGGCGCGCCGCAATATCTGGCACAGGGTTCTAAGCAGGTTTTTATTAACGGGCAGCCAGCCGTTCGCGCCAAAGACAAAACCACCTGTGAAGCCACGGTAAGTGACGACGTTTCACCCAATGTCATCATTGGCGGTGAAACCGTGACGGTAAGAGAGATCAAAAGCGGTAAAGTACCCGGGCTGGCTTTAGCGATGATCGGCCTGTCCCTGATCCGCGGTCGACCTAGTCAGATTCTGAAAAACATGCCCTGTGCACTCGCCGGTGCGGCCGGGGGGATGATGGCCGATATGGCGATTAATGCGGCCTTTTCGTCGCTGTTTCCGGTTCATGCCTCGACTGGCGTCAAAGTCCTCAATGATGATGCCGAAAGTGATTTCTCCCTTCCTGGCCGTTTTCCGCTCAGTTTCCAACGTAGTTACAACAGCCTGACGCAGCGCAGCGGATTATTTGGTCTGGGCTGGGCAACGGTGTTCGACAGCTATTTAGTGCTGGATGGCGCACAGGCAACCTGGTTTGATGACAACGGGCGCGAGCTGCGCTTTGCGGTGCCGGGGGATAAAGAGGTGCTTTACAGCATCAGTGAAGGACTGATGGTGCGCCGTAATGAAATGGGCGATATCGCTATTGCCGATGATGATGGTGCGGTTTGGCGGCTCTATAAACCTACCGCGGCGAATCCTCAGGTACTGCGTCTGGCTTCGCTCAGCGACGAATACGGTAACGCGCTGGAGATGGGCTGGGATGAGCAGGCGCGTCTTGTGCGTATTCATGATGCACCGTTGGCCATCGACGTCACACTGCATTACGGCGACAACCAGCACCCCCAGCGCCCGACCTCCGCCAGTCACTTTGATGGTGAACAGCACTGGCCGCTAGCGCACTGGGACTATACAGAACAGGGCCAGCTTGCCAGCGTCACCGATGCGGCTGGCATTACCTCGCGCCGTTTCCGTTATAACGACGATGGGTTAATGATCTGGCATCAGCTGCCGGGCGGACTGGAAAGTGAATATCGCTGGCAGAAACTGGATCACTGGCGTGTGGTCGAGAACCGCACCAATACCGGTGATGGCTGCCATATGCACTACGATCTGGAAGCAGGCATTACGCGGGTGTCGACCTATGACGGTCAACAGCGCGAACACCACTGGAATGCTGCGGGCCTTATCACCTGTTTCATTGATGAACGGGGCGAGAAGTGGCGTTATGAGTGGAATGAAAACGAACTCATGACGCGCCGCATCGATCCGCTGGGCAATGCGGTGAGCTTCACCTATGACGATCTTGGTAACCGTGTTGAAGAGAAAGATGCGGACGGCGGTGTGCAGGCAGTGCAATGGCTGTCCCACCGTTCTCTGCCAACGGTCGTTGCAGGCGCAGACGGCTCCACAACGAAATACTATTACGATCCCCATCATGGCCTTGAGCGTGTGGTCGATGCGCTCGGGCAAAGTACTGTTTATAAGCGGGATGAGTTTGGGCTGGTTATCGAAGAAATCGATGCGGCAGGCAACAGCTATCGTCGGGAGTTCAACGATGCAGGCCAGGTCATCCGTGAAACAGACTGCTCAGGGCTGACGACGCGCTACCGCTATCATCCGCTGGGTTGGCTCAGTTGTGTGACGGCGCCGGATGGTGAAGAAACCCGTTATCACTATGATGCAGCAGGCCGTCCTGTTTTGCTGGAGCGGGCAGAGGGCTGGGAAGAGCGGTTGCGCTGGAGTGACAACGGCCTGCCGCTGGCCCATGAGTCAGCGGATGGCAAACGCAGTGAATTCCGCTATGACAACGTCGGGCGCTTAATCGCGAACCGCAATGCCCAGGGTGAGACGGTTCAACGCAGCTGGGACAGCCGTAGCCGGTTAACGGCGCTGCAAAACGAGAACGGCGAGCAGTATCAGTTCGAATGGGGCGCAGATTCACTGCTGCTGGCCCAGACTGGACTGGACGGCGTGGCCACGCGTTATGAGTATGATGCTGCGGGCCGCACGTTAGCACGCACTTTTGCCGCCGGGCATCCTCAGGCGATTACCCATCGCTATCACTGGAGTCGAGCCGGACAATTGCTGGCGCGCACGACACCGGAAGGTCAGACGCGCTATCACTACCGTGGTGGTGGTCAGCTAAGTAAAGTGTCACAGCATCTGCCACTGTCTGACACCGAGTGGAGCCAGCAGGCTGAGCAGGAGATTACGTTTACCTATGATGCGCTGGGCCGCATCGTGAGTGAACAGGGGGAGCAGGGCACACTGGCCTGGGAGTACGATGCGCTGGGTAATTGCACAGCCCTAACCCTGCCGGATGGCCGCAACCTGAAGCAGCTTTACTACGGTAGCGGTCATTTACTGAGCATCGCACTCGACAACCTGCCGGTGACGGAGTTTACCCGTGACACATTGCATCGGGAACTCAGCCGCACGCAGGGCGGTCTGACCACGCGCAGTGAATACGATCGTCTTGGCAGACTGCGCCGCCGTGACGTTTTCAGGGGGGAAGCCCAGCGACCTGCACCGCGCGTCTGGTCCCGCCGACGCGACTTCGATTACGGCAACAACCTGATCCGTGAAGAGCGCGACGATAATCCGTTCAGCCAGACATTATGGCACTACGATAACGCTGGTCGTTTGTTGTCCCAGGAAGGCGCGCAGCCTGGTAATGAACACTGGCGCTGGGACGGTGCAGGCAACCCGCTGGATCGCCATGCCGCTTCCCACGTCATGCATAATCGCGTGACCGAACTGAACGGGATTCGCTGGCAGTACGATATCCATGGCCGCACCACTGAGAAGGATGACGGCCAGACCCGCTGGCGCTACCGTTACGATGGTGAGCATCGTCTGACGGATGTCATCAGCGAGCCGCGTGATCGCAATAAGCCACGCAACAAAGTGAGCTTCCGTTACGATCCGCTGGGCCGACGCATCAGTAAAACCTGCCAACAATCGTTACAGGGAAAGCCGTCTGGTCATGCTGTCACAACGCGGTTTGTGTGGGAAGGTTACCGTCTGCTGCAGGAAATCCACGACGATATTCCGCTGACTTATGTCTACAGCGACAGCCAGAGCTATGAGCCACTGGCCCGTATTGATGGCGTGGAAAGTCCGGAGATATTCTGGTTCCACTGCGCCGCGAATGGCACGCCAGAACTTTTAACCGACGTTGAAGGCCAGAAGACATGGGAAGGTGTGAACAGCCCGTGGGGCAAACTGCTGCGCGAATCGAATCAGCGAATTCCGGTGGTAGAGCAGAACCTGCGTATGCAGGGCCAGTACCTGGACCGGGAAACGGGGCTTCACTATAATTTGTTCCGTTATTATGATCCGGACAGTGGTCGGTTTACCCAGCATGACCCGATAGGGCTGGCGGGGGGGATCAACCTTTATCAGTATGCGCCGAATGCACTGGGATGGGTGGATCCGTGGGGGTTGAGTAGGTGTAAAAACGAATGGAATGAGTTTCAGAAAAAATCGAACAATAATCAATTTACTTCAAGGAAACAAGCATCCAAAGCATATGCTTTATGGAAAAAACAAGACTGGGCAGCGTTAGAACAATTTATGGGTGAAGGTGCTTGGCCACCTAATCGCGGTTTTGTAAAAGCAACAAGAACAACTCTTCAACCCGGCACTTTAGTTGATCGATATGGTGGTTGGATAGATGAAAAAGGATTCCATGATATTGGTACTTTTATTTCTCCAGTAGGTTCATCATTTGAGGGCAGGGCTTTACAATCGAGTACACTGGATAAACCTTATTCAATTTATGAAGTATTGAAGCCATTGCCGGTTGATACTGGACCAGCCATACCTTGGTTTGGACAACCAGGCTACGGAACGCAACATGAAACCTTTTTAAAAATTGATAAACTAATCGAGAAAGGCTATTTGAGGAAAGTATGAAAATAATTAATCATCAGAAAAAAAAGGTATTAATTCACGACGGATTAGAAGATGCATTCCTGAAGAATGACAAGCTAATTTCTTGCCCTCGCTGTGATGGCATGGCTTATTATGGCTTGTACAACTCTACAGATTTAGATATGTATGATGAAAAGAAAGTAAAGGCTATAGTTGGCAGTATTAAGCGATTGGAATTTATTGGAGGCGAAATTCAAGAGTATAGATATAAAAGTAGCTCATTGAGAGTTTCAGAAACAAAATGTTCTAATGGGCATGATATTTTGGTTGTGTTTACTTACAAGGAGTTACAGCCTGCTCGTTATGAATCCTATCTTGTAGGGGTTTTTGACAATAATACGTTCAATGAAGAGTGATGATAATTATAGAGAGTGTCATTTTTAATGGGATCTTTTTCCTTTATGACGTTTTTAATGGAAGGTCTAGTGGGTAATTTAATTAGACACCCTGCTGATCCTAATAGTATTATTAGACAGTTTGAAATTATCAATAATTATCAATAAAACTAATATGCTTGAATGGGTTGATAAGTTAAGTTTGAATACGTATTAAAAAGGAATACAAAGTAAGTGCTGAGATACAGAATAAGCACATGCATACCTTGACTATGAGTTACATGGTTAATTCCGCAATTGTTAAGGAAAGGTATAAATGAATGGGGATGAAATAGCATATATCAATGAATTGAAAAATGATAATTCAGCTTATGCATATCAAGATAATGAGCTTGGACATATTTACCTGCCACCAGTATTAGATACAAGGCTCAGTTAGTAATGTCGGATCCTTCACTCTCAGAATTATTCTTTCTCCAGCCCATCGCAAATTCAGACGGTGTCTGATAATTGAGCGCGGAGTGCGGGCGGCACTCATTATAATCCTGACGCCATTCACTGATGGTTTCTCTGGCATGACTGACGTCACTGAACCAGTTTTCATTCAGACAATTCATCGCGAAAGCGTCCGTTAAAACTCTCAATAATTCCGTTCTGTGTCGGCTTGCCGGGCTGGATAAGCCGCAGCTCCACGCCATGCTCAGAGGCCTATTGATCGAGCGCGCGGCAGGTAAATTCCGGGCCCTGATCAGTTCTTATTGTCGCCGGATAGCCTCGAAACAGTGCAATGCTGTCCAGAATACGCGTGACCTGAACACCTGAAATCCCAAAGGCAACAGTGACCGTCAGGCATTCCTTCGTGAAGTCGTCCACGCAAGTCAGGCACTTTATTCTGCGACCGGTGGCGAGCGCGTCCATGACGAAATCCATCGACCAGGTCAGGTTGGGCGCTGCCGGGCGGAGCAGCGGCAGACGTTCCGTTGCCAGTCCTTTACGGTGTCGTCTGCGTTTTATGCCCAGCCCGCTGAGATGATACAGGCGGTACAAGCGCTTGTGATTAACCAGAAGGCCTTCACGGCGCATCAACTGCCAGATGCGGCGGTAGCCAAAACGCCTGCGCTCCAGTGTCAGCTCTGTGATGCGTAGAGACAGCTGCGCATCAGCCGCCGGACGCTGAGCCTCGTAGCGGCAGGTCGACATGGACAAACCTGTAAGCCTGCAGTCACGACGTTGCGACAGACCGGTTACATCACACATAAACTCAACGGCTTCCCGCTTCTGGCCTGTCGTCAGTACTTTCGCCCCAGAGCCACCTGAAGTGCCTCCTTATCCAGCATGGCTTCTGCAGGCAGCTTCCTGAGTCTGGCGTTCTCTTCCTCAAGCGACTTCAGGCGCTTAACCCCGGGCACATCCATACCGCCATACTTCTTGCGCCAGGTAATGGGATGGACTATCTCTTCCCCCTGCGCTTAACTGAACATAATTTATCCAGCAGGAGTGTGACTATGAACATTGTATTTATGCGCATCGACCTGGCAAAAAATGTTTTCCAGCTTTGCGGACTGAATCATATGCGCCGAATGCGCTGAGATGGGTGGATCGGGTGGATCCGTGGGGTTTATCAAGACGTTGTAAAACAAATGAGAAGCCTAATAAACCTGATTTTTATGTTGGTCCAACTGGGCCTGGCGCTACGTTGCCCGCAACAGGATATCGTTACATGAGGTATCTTAATGATGATGGTGGTATTAATGTTTGTGCAGTTAAGGTAATTGAAACTAAGTCAGCACCAGTAACTTACTTCGGGTTTAAAAAAATAAATTCTGGATATGGTGTGCGTGATGCCTTTCAAATAAAAGGAAAAGAGAATTTAGATCCACTGGATCCTTTGGACAAAACTTGGAGCGATGGACGCCTTAGAGGAGAATATGATACATTACAACTTTACGAGAATGGTGTTCCACAAGTACGCCATCCACGAATGTTTGGCGACCAAAAAGATGCACCACTAGAGCCATTTACCGAGGCATATCCGGAATATGGCGCTGGAAAAATTGAACAAATGCATGCCGATAATAAAATAATTGAATTTGATAAAGTTGATATTTTGCCGGAGAGAGAATGATTGATCTATTTTCTTACAATGAAGCTTTGAATTTTCTTGAGGTTTTTTTTGATAAAATGATTAAAGACGAAAAGTCCCGGAAAGAAATGCAAATAATTCTTGATGGAAGTCGTGATAATAAAACGGTTTCAATTAGAGCAATTGACGTTTGCTTTAAAAATTATCGTAAGAAATTCGCTGATTATCGCCTACCAAATGATGAAGAGACTGAAGTTTGGAAACACTTAATAGATATTTGGCAATAGAGTGTTTTGTCAAAAAAACAAGAAGAGTAAAAGAAATGACTAAGGGTTCTGGTCTTTATCATTACAATGATGAAGCTATCAGCTATTTTGAAACTCAATTTGATCCTGGAAAACATAAAATTTTTTTGTACTTTTTCTGAAGTTCAACCATCCAGGTACATTTCTCATTTGAGCGGTGTATTCCTTAAGAATTAAGTTTTTTATTATCCTGGAGTTGTGTGAACTTTAAATAAAATTATCATTTTTTCCTTAAAGCTTATTGTAGATAGTATGATTTTATAGTATTGACTATTTAATTCCCCCTTCTTTTAATATTACTCATTTTTAACTTTAATTTCCGTACTTATATAAAGAAAAAGGAATGTGTGACTTGCCACCGGCTCGACAACCACCCAGATGCATCAGTAAAACCCGCGAGCAATCGTTACAGGTAAGCAGTCTAACAACGCTGTCATAATACGATTTATATGCAAGGCTGCCGAATGCTGCATGAAATCCACGAAGATATTTCGCTACGTCTACAGCGACAGCCAGAGCTATGTAAAACTGTTCTGAAAAGCTTGCATTTTTTCTGGTTCCATTGTGCTGCTAATGGCGCGTCAGAAATTTTTACTAATGTAAAGAACCATGAAAAGATGGAAGGGGTAACAGTCTATGGGAAAACTCGCTACGCGAAATTTGCATTCAATCCTTAAAGTTGGGATTATTGATATTTAGCGATTAAAGTAACTTTGATGAGCGATTTTTGTAGTGAAAATTGAAAATCTGAAAGTTAATGCTGGCGAATCAACTGTCGAATGGAGATACAATGGAGAGACTATTACAATGTTTTTTACAAACATCGACCAGTCCTTGATTGATTCCAGTAGAAACTTATTATTTGTTCTCGATAAAAAGGAAAGATTGCCTAAAAGATTGTCTGTAATAAACGGATCCGGAAAGGTTTTATCGACTTTTTTCTCTCCCGTTAATGGAGACTTCTATTATTTGACAATCACTCCTGAGAAAGAAGTTTTGGTAGTCTGTGTTTTTAGTGAGAAGCTGGATGGATGGAATGATTGGCATTTTTCGTTCAATCAGGATTCGGGGAAACTCGAACGCATTGCGCCTGCACGCTAATAGGAGTGAAGCTAATAATTTTTTGGATTCTGTAAAGAAAAAATATGGTTGCTTATCAATCATAATAACCTTTAAGTTTTAATTGAATGATAAAACTGTAAAACCTAAAATTACAAATAAGTTATCATTCTGAATGCTGATAGTAGGAAATATCCAGTAATATTAAAATGTTAGTCGGTTATTTTCCCAAGATGTCGCGCAACTTGGTAAAGGGCACTGGTGCTGGGACGGTGCAGGCAACCCGCTGAATCGCCATGCCGCTCCCCACGTCATGCATAACCGCGTGACCGAACTGAACGGGATTCGCTGGCAGTATGATATTCATGGCCGCACCACTGAGAAGGATGACGGCCAGACCCGCTGGCGCTACCGTTACGATCCCCTTGGCGGGGCATCAGCAAACCCAGTGAGTCGTTGTTACAGGTCAAGCAATCTGGTCACGCCGTAACAACGCGGTTTGTGTGGGAAGGCTACCGACTGCTGCAGGAAATCCACGACGATATTCCGCTGACTTAGGTTTACAGCGACAGCCAGAGCTATGAGCCACTGGCCCGTATTGATGGCGTGGAAAGTCCGAAGATATTCTGGTCCACTGCGCCGCGAATGGGCCGCCCGAGCTACTGTCTGACGTTGAAGGCCAGAAGAAGCAAGACTTAAACTGAAACTAGGAAAAATAATAGATATATGAAAAAAATGACTTTAGATGTAAATACTGGAGGTTTGCGGATAAATGAAAATGAGATAGAGCTTGAATCTTACGATTCCTTCATTAAATCCCATTTTTTTCAATTATCTGATGATTTGACATGCGTTGGTAAATATTGTTTCTTTGCTAAAGAAATCATCTGGCATAATGAACCATTTACTATAGAGTTTAGACCTGCAGTTTTTTCTTTTAAAAAAAGTGTTTATCTTATTAGCAAAAGTGGTGGTTATTTTCAAAGCCTTCACAATTGGAATAAAAAAGCTGACTTAAATATGCTGAAGGATGAAGAAAAAAGGTTGTATGAATGGGCTCGGAATAAATACCCCGGAAACTATGATGGTGAGATAAAAAATCCTCCCTATGGGTATGTATGGTGCTTCCAGTGGGGTAATGTAGCGGTTCAATTAAACTCCAATACTTTTGAGTGCGGTATATATATAGAATGGAATTGAAGTAGTTGTTTTATTGAGTGTGTTGTTAATTTTTTTTTTTTGAGTTGTGAAAGGATTTCGCCTCAATAAAACCATCTGTTTTATGGTTATTGATTTTTGGGAGTATTGGGGATGTCGTATTAATGGTAGTCCACTAATCGGCTATTTTCTCAGGATGGCGCGCAGCCTGGTAAAGGGGACAGGTGCTGGGACGGTGCAGGCAACCCGCTGGATCGCCATGCCGCTTCCCACGTCATGCATAACCGCGTGACCGAACTGAACGGGATTCGCTGGCAGTACGATATTCATGGCCGCACCACTGAGAAGGATGAAGGCCAGACCCGCTGGCGCTACCGTTACGATGGTGAGCATCGTCTGACGGATGTCATCAGCGAGCCGCGTGATCGCAATAAGCCACGCAACAAAGTGAGCTTCCGTTACGATCCGCTGGGCCGACGCATCAGTAAAACCTGCCAACAATCATTACAGGGTAAGCCGTCTGGTCATGCTGTCACAACGCGGTTTGTGTGGGAAGGTTACCGTCTGCTGCAGGAAATCCACGACGATATTCCGCTGACCTATGTGTACAGCGACAGCCAGATCTATGAGCCACTGGCCCGTATTGATGGCGTGGAAAGTCCGGAGATATTCTGGTTCCACTGCGCCGCAAATGGCACGCCCGAGCTACTGACCGACGTTGAAGGCCAGAAGACCTGGGAAGGTGTGAACAGCCCGTGGGGCAAACTGCTGCGCGAATCGAATCAGCGAATTCCGGTGGTAGAGCAGAACCTGCGTATGCAGGGCCAGTACCTGGACCGCGAAACGGGGCTTCACTATAATTTGTTCCGTTATTATGACCCGGACAGCGGCCGTTTTACCCAGCATGACCCGATAGGGCTGGCGGGGGGGATTAACCTTTACCAGTATGCGCCGAATGCGCTGGGATGGGTGGATCCGTGGGGGTTGAGTAGGTGTTCATTAGATAAAACGCCAATAACGCGAAATTCAGCCAGAAAACTATTGAGAAGTCGCGGATTAAATAAGCAAATTCAGCATGACACTATCAATAGTTTTGATGATCAGATTTATGCATCCAGAGTAAAGTCTGGAGATGTGTTCACTATTACAGAGCATACACCAGGTAGTGCCTCACAAGTATATGTCACAAGAGGAAGTGCAGGTGCCACCCCAGCGGCAAGACGTGCAAACTTGGCTTTGCCACCGAATAACTCAGCAACTTATGAAGGTAAGGTAGCCCTGACCAGACCTCAAGTTCTTCTTGAAGGTAAAGTTGCGCCTCAACTGCAATGGGGGGCAGATAAGGTCGGTGGCGGATGGCAAATAGTAACTGCCGGCGGTAGATATTCAGGAGCGACAGAATCATTATGAATTTAGAAGAAGTTGGCAAAAAAATATGTGATATATTAGCTTCATCTGCTTATCTTGATGAATCCAATGACATTAAAGATCTAATGATTAAAGTTTTAACGTTGGATAAAAATGATCCTTTAAGAATGATGGCGATAGATAGTTTAATATCACGATGTCATCCTAAATGGCTTGGGGACTATTATGTTAACAACATTACTTATAAACAATGGACCGATCTTATTACTGAATTTAAGAATAAGCTAAATAAAGAAAAATAAATCATGGCCGGAAGTGATCCCAGAGATCTCTCCGGTTTTTCTTTTTAGTTACCCGGTGTCAGGATCAGGCAGCCCTGTCCCAACTTTATGCTGAACCCGGATTAGTTGCACACCAAGCTGCAAGAACGGACATCCTGTCCGTTGGATAACTGATGTAAGATTTTTATAATTGAGAAATTGACTATGAACAAGCATGAGTTAATGGCTGAAATAGATAAGGCATCTTCTTACATAGATCAAGTTATGAATAACGAAAATAAAGGGGGGTGAAGGTCTTTATTGATGAGTTAAAGTCACTTAAAGTTATAAATAACAGTCTTATGAATAATCCTTTAAGAGGCTTTCCCCGGCGCTATGCTGAGATGTATAACGATTACCTCCATACAATAATGGATGTAATGAACAAAAGTGAAAAGTCTGTCGATGTATATTTGACTAGCAACTAATTCTTGCTTTGGTATTAATGGCGTTGACTTACTGAAAGCGATAGGCGAATCCTTGGGTTGCGCCTTTTTCTTTTTAGATTGCTGTATACTTAGTGTCGAAATGGTGATTTTAGTTTTACTACAGGTGAGGAGATGAAATTAGGAAGCAGTTATTTAATGTTTAGCAGCGATAATGGAATTGATGCAATTTAATTTAAATAATTCATCGCTTTTAAGGTGGATGATATGATGAATTTCATAAAGGTAAAAAAGCCTGGGAAGTTATTAAAAGCATACGGAATAAAAAAGCTACTACAGTTGTCCGGAATAGCTGGGCAAAGTGTCATATCATTTGTCGTTGTCTAATACCTCGTAGCTCTGGCACGACGAACTGGCGTGTGAGTATGTTGCGCTGGGCAACTGCACAGCCCTTCCTCGGGTGCCAGTCTTTTGCATTTAAAAATCATCAACGCGCTGGCAAGTCAGATTGTCGATGATGATTTCAGGCACGCCTTATTTTCGCTCGAAAACAAGGATGCCCTTTTCCAGTTTATGGTGCAACGAATTCAGTTTTAGGAGGAAGCATGAATATTGTAGGCGTCACATCCTGTATTGCCGGGTTAGCGCATACACCGATGGCAGCGAAATCGCTTTAGAAAGCGGGAAGAAAGCTGGGCCATCAGGTGCATATCCAACAGCAAGGGACGATGGGGATGATCGATAAATTCACTCTGGAATATATCACGGAGACAGACTTCGTGCTGAATGCGGCGGATCGCTCAATTGAAGAATGAGGAGCGTTTTGCTGGTAAAACCATCATCCGGGTCAAAATCAGCCAGTGCGTGGGGCATGCCGCTGTGGTGACTGCTAAATGTGTGGCGGCTGTCGAGGCGCGCCGTAATCCCTGATATTGGTGACACTATGAAAAAACGATGGTCAATATCAAAAACCATTTAATGACAGGCATCTCTTTTGCTCTGCCCGTCATTACTGCTGGCTGAATAAATGGCTACATCTTACGCAGGATATCGGTTTAAAAATCATTGGATTAATGAATTACCTGTCAGGTGTTTACGTTGCCTGTTCAATCTCCGGAAAGCGGTCTGGCGTCGGATTTCTGAGAGTCTTACTGGCTGGGTACTTCAGTATTACGCAAGATTCGTATTATCGCTTCTGCCGCCTCGTCTGCACCGCCCATCATTATGCCGTTTATTACCGCTGAGTTGCATGCCATGGTGATGCTATTGATACACGTGTCCGGTTCAAATACCACTTCAGATCGGCGCTCAGAAAATATCAACGAAAAAGGCAAAACCATGTAGCCACTCACGCCCAAAAAAATTTCATTTTCCTCGCTTGAAATCCCACTAAATGATCCTATAAATCTCTGTGAGCAGCGGGGGAGGTCCCCACGCCGATGAGCTTTTGAATGAACCATTAATTCAGGAGGTTATCACTATGGCATTACGTAATTTTCCCGTATTTCCTTCTATCGCAGATTCTGCCTTTTCAGACCGGTTTAACCGTATCGACAGGCTGTTCAGCCAGTTGACCGGTGATGCGCCCGTGTCGGTTTCCCCCTCTTACGACCTGAAGCAGGTTGATAACGAACACTACGAACTGACCGTCAGCGTGCCGGGCTGGAAAGAAAGCGAGCTCGAAATCGAAGTGGCAGGCGGTCGTCTGACCGTGACCGGACAGAAAGAGGAGGTCAGCGATAACGATACGGAAAAAGAAGGGCAGAACAGCGGTTGGCTGCACCGTGGTATCAGTCGTTCAGACTTCCGTCTGAGCTACAGCGTGCCGGAGCATATGAAAGTGACCACCGCACGCCTGCAGGACGGTTTGCTGCGCGTCGGCCTGCACCATGAGATACCGGAAAGCGAGAAGCCTCGTCGCATTCCGATCGAACACCGTACGGCGGAAGCCATTGAACATCAGGCCTAATGGCAGGTTAACGAAAAAGCGGAGGGCGCTGACGGCGTTCTCCGCGCTTTGTCATCAAGGTGCCAGAGAATCAGGAGGCGGTAATGAAAGTCATCAGCGTGCCCGAAGATCGTGCTCTTTATCCCAAGCTGGTTGGCGAAACCGTAATGGCGGCAAAGTTACAGTTAGGCCGCACCCGGTTGTCGGTGAATTACAACAAAGTGCCTGGCGGTATCATGCCGGTGCTGGTGGTGGATTTCTACAACGAAAAAGGCAAACTTTACTCCCTGCGTTACAACCTGCCGCCCGATACACCAGAGCGCACTGAACGTCGATTGTCGCTGTTAATGCGGCTGATTGAGAAAGAGGCCAGTGAGGAAAAGCTGGCTGAGGCGGTGTAAAACCGATAAGTGCAACCAAAACGAAGAGGAGGTGACGATGCTCAACACACTCATGCTACATACCTCGTTGGGTGCTGGCATGCTAGCGATGACGGCCAGCCTGTTTCACAACCGTTTTAAATAAGCCGTTTTCGTTTTCTCTCTTCAGGGTGCCGACATCGCGGCACCCTGTTTCATTCGTGCCCGCCGCTTGTCTTTCTGCGCCTCAATTGTTATGTTATAACATATCTATTTGTGGGGTGAAAAACATGCCGTCGTCCAGAGCGTTACCTCAATCCGATCCTGTTTTGCAGGTCAACATTGCGCAGTTGAACCGAACGGACGGCGAACCGCTCTTGCATCACATTCACTTCAGCGTCAGAGAGGGAGAGCGGCTGGTCATCATCGGGCCAAACGGCAGTGGCAAGACGTCATTACTGCGGGCAATGTGCCGTGAGTTATCGTCACCGCCACAGGCGATTCAGCTTAACGGCGCATGTCTGGCAACGTTTTCACGGCAACAGCTTGCCACCTGCATAGCCGTGATGGCGCAGAATGATATGCCCGATCTCAGGCTGTCGGTTGAAGAGTATGTTGCGTTGGGCCGTATTCCGCATCTAGGCGCCTGCCCGGCAGGAGTAAATCAACGGATCATCCACGAGTCCATTGATGAAACCGGTCTTTCAGCACTAAAAACACGCCCGCTGGCTGCGCTGTCCGGGGGAGAACGACAACGTGCTGCACTGGCGCGCGTGCTGGCGCAAAAGCCGTTATTGATCTTACTGGATGAACCGACGAACCATCTTGATCCGCTGGCCCGCCAGCAGCTACTGGCACTCATTAAAAACAAAGGGATTACGGCAATAGCGGTACTGCATGACCTGTCCCTGATTGATACGTTTGCCGATCGTGTGCTTATCCTGTCGCAGGGCGAGCAAATTGTGTGTGATCACCCGTCGCGCGCGCTGACGTCGCGCTATCTCCAGCCCGTGTTCGGCTTAAACAGCTTTACCGTAAAACATCCTGCCAGCGGTAAGCGCTTACGTATTTTTGAGGTGCCCGACTGTGCATGATGCATTGAGTAAAATCGGTTTTGCCGCGTTTCTGGCCGTGACGCCAGCCATGTGGGCCAGCGCAAGTGATTTTCCTGTCACCGTCGACAGTTGCGGCCAGCCCGTGACGTTCACCTCGCCGCCTGCGCGAGCCGTGATTAACGACCTCAATATGGCAGAAATGGCTTTTGCGCTGCATCTGCAGAACCGTATTGTCGGTCTCACCGGCATCAGTGGCTGGTACAAGATGACGCCGGCCTTTAAGCAAGCCATGGGATCCATCCCTGAGCTGGCACCGAAATATCCCTCACTGGAAACGTTGCTGGCCGCGAGCCCTGATTTCTTTTTTGCTGGCTGGAATTACGGGATGAAAGTGGGCGGTGACGTTACGCCTGCTTCACTGCGTCAGTACGGCATTAAAACCCTGGTGCTGAGTGAAAGCTGCGTCTTTACACAGAAGGACAAGCAGAAAGCGACGATGGATCTGCTCTATAACGACGAGATTAAACTGGGCAAAATTTTTGGCAAGCGGGCCGAGGCCGAGGCGCTGGTAGAGGACTGGAAACAGCAACTGCAGGCCTTACCTCAGCGTCCGGCTGACACGCAGCCTCGAAAAGTCTTCGTTTACGACTCAGGCGAAGATAAACCGTTCACCAGCGGAAAATATGCCATGCCGACCGCCATCATTGAGGCCGCCGGAGGTAAAAACGCGATGGAATCGCTGGAGATGAGCTGGGGCACCACCTCCTGGGAGAGCGTGGCGGCCACGCAGCCGGATTTTATTATCTTGCTGGACTATCAGACCGGCGGTGGGGCAGAGGCACTGCGCCACTTCCTGGAAAATCATCCGCTTATGAAGCTGACGCCTGCGGTGAAGCACCACCGCTACCTGAAGTTACAGTACGCTGAACTCACACCGGGGCCGGCCAATATTCAGGCCGTGGAGAAGCTGGCTCATGCGCTCTATTCGACGGATGCGCCGTGAATCGATTGCCGCATCGTTATTCAGGAATAATGAGTGCGTCCTGCCTGCTGCTGGCGATCCTGATGCTGATCAGCACGGCGGAAGGCACCGTGTCATTGTCTTTAACGCAGGTGCTGTCCGCACTCGACATGGCAGACGCGCCCGTCTCTGAAATGATCACGCGAATCGTGATCGACCTACGGTTACCTCGCACGCTGCTGGCCGTGATGACGGGGGCTGGCCTGGCCATCGTCGGGGCATTGTTGCAAACCACCACCCGTAACGATTTAGCCGATCCGTTTTTATTTGGTCTGTCCTCTGGGGCCTCAGCCGGTGCTGTACTGGTGATTACCCGCTTTGGCGATCGGCTGTCGGCGTTAACCTTGCCCGTTGCCGCTTTCGCGGGTGGGCTGTTTTCAGCCGCCGCCGTCATGTTGCTTTTTCATTTCAAAAAGCAACGTTCAGCAGAACACTTGATTCTCTGCGGGCTGGCCGTGTCATTTCTGTTTGGTGCGGTGACCAGCTATTTGATTTTTTCAGGCGACCAGCGCGCGGCCAGCTCGGTGATGTTCTGGTCACTGGGCGGGCTGGGATTAGCCAGCTGGCATAATCTGCCTTATGCACTGGTAAGTCTGGCACTACTGACAGGGTTTGTGGCGCTGCGCGGGCGGCAGTTGGATGGATTGCTGGCGGGCGAGCAAACCGCACTCTCGCTTGGTATTCACGTCAACCGGTTACGCATCGAGGTGTTTCTGTGCTGTGCGCTGGCAACCGCGTTGCTGGTGGCACTGACCGGCGTCATTGGCTTTGTCGGACTGATGGTGCCACACCTGTGCCGACACGTAACGGGTGTGAAACACCGGTTGCTGATCCCCCTGTGCGCGCTCTGGGGCGCCATTTTGTTGTGTGCTGGCGATATTGCCAGTCGGACGCTGCTGGCCCCGCAGGAGCTGCCCATCGGCATCATCACAGCGGGCATTGGGGGGATGTTTGTGATTGTCCAACTGACGCGCGCCCGACCCTGAATGCTGAAATCCGCCGCTGAGTAAGACCGGTTTACGGTGCCTGACTCAGTAAGGTAATTTCATTATTTCATTCCGAGACAGCTGGCCAATAATGGCGAGCGATCTTCTGCAATCAAGGTATTTCCACCGAGGATTGCCGGATTGCCTGGCTTTATTATGAATGTAATAGCTATTCACACTTCTTTGCATTCGGGTAACATATTAGCCATTGTCTTATTTACTTAAACAATCGATCCGATCCATCCTAAACCTTAAAACAAACGTACTCACGAAGTCCCGCGTGACTTCAGTCTGACGTCAGGGTTCGATTTATGCTCAATCGCATTACTGTTCAGTTACCCGTTGAAGGCTTGCTGTTCTGGAAGCTATCTGGCCGAGAGGCCCTGTCTGAATCGTTTATCTTAACGCTTCAGGTTTTAGGGACCGATGCGCGTATCGAACGCAGCGCGTTGCTGGGTAAAGCCGCTACCGTAGTGGTGCCGACGCAAAGTCTGGCAAATCCACGTTACTTTAATGGCAAGATCACGCGGGTGGCGGTGAGCGCGGTAGAGATGTCAGGCACGCGTTATGCTGTTTACACGTTAACGCTTGAGCCAGATCTGTGGCCGATGAAACGTGACCGGAATCTGCGCATTTTTCAGGAGCAAACCGTTCCACAAATCGTGCAGACGTTACTCAGTGAGTATCAGGTTAACGTGGAAAATAACCTGTCGGGTAGCTATCGCAGCTGGGATTACTGTGTTCAGTATCAGGAAAGCAGTTTTGATTTCACCAACCGACTGATGGAGCTGGAAGGCATTACCTGGCACGTTCGCCATGAGGCCGGTAAGCATACCATCGTGCTCACGGATGCCACTGCGCAGTACACGCCATTTAGTGGCTATGAAGTGATCCCCTATCATCAAACGCCTTCAGGCGGTTCTACCAGTGAAGAAGGGATAAGCCAGTGGGCCCTTACTGACAGCGTGACGCCGGGTTTATACAGTCTGGACGACTACGATTTTCGCAAACCTAACGCCTGGCTCTTCCAGGCACGACAAAATCCAACATCTCCTTCACCCGGCACCATTGATGTGTATGACTGGCCGGGGCGGTTTGTGGAACATGGTCATGGCGAATTTTATGCCCGCATCCGTCAGGAGCGTTGGCAGGTAGAGCATCAACAAACCCACGGCACCGCGACGGCAATGGGGATTGTGCCGGGCAGCACGTTCCAGCTCACCAATGCGGCCTTTTTCAGCGATGTCGGTGAATATCTGGTGACTGCTGCTGACTACCAGTTTGAGGAGAATCGCTACGCCAGTGGCCCGGACAGCCAGACGATTCATCGTACGGAGTTTAGCGTGATACCAGCGGGTGTGGTGTTTCGTCCTGAGCAGAAAACGCCGTGGCCGCGCACGGGCGGCCCGCAAACGGCGAAGGTGGTCGGGCCGAAAGGAGAAAGTATCTGGACCGATCGCTATGGTCGGGTCAAGGTTAAGTTTCACTGGGATCGGCTGGCAAAAGGTGACGATACCAGTTCCTGCTGGGTGCGTGTTTCCAGCGCGTGGGCGGGACAAGGTTTCGGCGGCGTGCAGATTCCACGCGTAGGCGACGAAGTGGTGGTCGACTTTATTAATGGCGACCCTGATCGGCCAATTATCACCGGTCGCGTCTATAACGAGGCCAGCATGCCGCCCTGGGCTTTGCCCGCTGCCGCTACGCAGATGGGATTCATGAGCCGCTCAAAGGATGGATCGCCTGACAATGCCAATGCGCTGCGTTTTGAAGATAAACCCGGCGAAGAGCAGCTCTGGTTGCATGCTGAACGTAATATGGATACCGAGGTTGAAAACGACGAAACCCATGATGTCGGCAGCAATCGCACCAAAACCGTTGGTAAAGACGAAACCAGCCATATCAAGCAGAACCGTACACGGACCGTGGATGGCAATGAAACCATCTCGGTTGGACAGGACCGCAGTAAAACCATCAGCGGCAATGAAACCACCACGGTTCAGCAAAATCGTACGGAAACGGTGAAAGGTAATGAAACGCTCAGCGTTGAGCAAAACCGCGATGAAACCATTACCGGAAACCATACCACGACGGTGAAAAGCAATAACACCGGCACAGTAGAAGGGAATCAAACGCTAACGGTGATTCAGGATCGGACCCGTACGGTGCAGGGCAATGAAAAGGTTAGCGTGCAGCAAAACCGAACCGTGCAGGTGACGGGTAATCAGACACTCGACGTGACGGGTAATCGTCACGTCAGTGTCAACAGCAATGAGGTCTGTACCATTGCGCAAAAGCAGGATGTGACGATCGGCGCTGGGCGCACGCTAAGTATCACGGGGGGCGATACCCGCTTTACTCAAGGAAGCGTGGCCGACAGTGCCACGGATACGTTTCATATCAACGTCGGTGAGAGCGGGATTTTAATCAGCAATGGCAGCGTGCAAATTACGGCGGGCGGATCGACGATTACCATTAATGCCGCCGGTGTCATGGTGAATGGCAAAAAGATTGAACTCAATGCCTGACAGGGATGAGAAATGAGCACCGCAAAGAATCCCACTGAACGTGTTATGACTGAGCTGGAGCTGAGCTGGTTAACCGCCACGGAAAAGACCGACGCGGGTCTGTTTATCTGGCGCGTTCCAGCCGCAGGCGAATCACTACTTGATGCGTTCATCGCCCTTCAGCAGCATCCGGAGGGGCGTTCCGTACCCGATATATTCCTTGGTCTGTCTACGGCGTTTGAAACCGGTTATGGCTATAGCGATGCACTGTCGCGTGACTTTCTTGAACATTATGACGCCACGCCCGATGCGGCACATTGGGATGGCGATGTGTTGCTGCCCTGCTACACCATTGAACAGCTTTGCGGCCTGTTACAGGACTTCGCCGATCATTTTGCAGAGGATGTACGTTACCTGGTTCTGGTGCTTAAACCCGCTGCCGTAAGTGACGAGAGTGCGTTGATGCGCTGGCTGAAACGCTGGCTGGCTTCCTCCGCGCCTGCGCCGCGTTTACTGCTGATTGATACGCTTGAACAACCGCTTTGGCAGACACTTCATGACGCGCATCCTGATCGCGTCCAACTGATTGTCGATCAGGTCGATGGCATGAAGGTGATGCATCAAACCGCCCAGCAGCAAAGCGATCCTGATACCGATCGGGCATTGCTGCGGCGTTACCTTGCCGATGCGATGCTCTTGCTGGAAAAAGGGATCGCCCAGCAGGTCGCTGCGCGCGGCAGTCTGGCGTTAGGCATTGCACAGCGGCGAGGCTGGCCTGATCAACAGGCGATGTTGCATAACCTTATTGCGGGCGGCTGGCTGAAAGGCCAGGATCACAATAAGGCCGTCGACCACTATCGTGAGGCGCAAAACGCGTCCAGCAGCGTGGCGGACCCCGTTGTCAAAGGCCAGCTTCGAACGCAGAGTACGTTTGGCGAAGCCGGTGCCTGGTTTTCACGTAAAGAGTACGTTCGGGCGGCACAGTGCTACCGGCAGGCCGCGCGTGAGGCAGAGGTAATCCCCCATCCTGTGTTTGCGATTGAGGGCTGGCGCATGACTGGCTTCTGTTTATGGCTCGCCGGACAACGCCCGGCTGCCATGGAAGCCTATGGTAAGGCCGTGCGAGCCGCAGAGAATGTGCCGCTGGCCGAGCGGGGCGAAACCACGCTGCCGCTGGTCTTTCAGGATCTCCTGCGCAGTCACGATAAACGCCGCACAGAGGCGCTTGAAGCCTATGCATCTCGCTGGCAATCCGATAAACAGCGGCTTATTCAGCAGGCCGACGCGAACCTGCCGCCTGTGCCCACCCCATCGCAGGTCCGCCAAACTGACAGCCTGCTGCAACGCCAGCTCGAGGCAACCTTTTTACTTATTCGCGAGGAGCGGGAAACAGTCATCCGCAATGGCGATGACAGTTTTCGCCGTGTCATCCACCTGGCCCGTGAAAAACTGCATCCGCAGTGGAATGGCTTACCTGACATCGCCCATCCTTTTGATGCCCCGCCGGGTGAATGGCAAAGCCTGCCTGCGTGGGGAAGCACTGAACCCTTAGCCACACAACCTGCAGGGAGCAACACATTGTGAAAAACCGCATCATCCTTATTGTCGTCGTCACGGTGCTGGCGCTGCTGTTCTTAAGCCTGTCCGATAGCGGTCTGGCGACGGAAGTCAGAACATTTTTGCGCGCGCTGCTGCGTGCCATTTTCTGAGGCCTGATTCATGCATTCAGGTGCGCACTTTGATCCGCAGCTAGGACTTGACATTCACACCTATCCCTGGCCTTTACCGACGCCTCACATCGGTATTGTGTTTGATGTGTTTGACTATCTGCCATTGATTGGCACTACGGTGCATGTTAACAGCATCAAACGGGCCAGCGCGGGAACGGGTGGAATGTCGATACATATCCCCGTTGGCGGCGTTTGGGTGCCGCCGTTGCGTGCGCCCGGCGGCCCACAGATTGAAGATGAGCTGTTTATGGGCAGTAAAACGGTTTCGGTGGATGGTGAACCGTTTTCCCGAATTGGCATGCCGGTACTGAGTTGCAATATTGTCGGTATGATTCCCCCGTTTCGCCTCAAGCGCGTCACTAAACCCAAACCGTTGTCCCTGACGCTACCGCTGACGTTCAACCTGGCCATCCCCAACAATGTCATCGTAGGCGGGCCACCAACAATCAATTTGATGGCGCTGCTGATGCGTGCCGGGTTGAGCGGTCTGGGAAAAGGGCTGAAGAAGTTCCGGAAGTCGGTGAAATGGCAAAATTTCATGAAACGCTTTGGCGACTACAGGCGCAAATTGTTTCGTAATATGGAGCCAGGGGTTCTCAAGTGTAAGGTTCTGCGAGCGGAACCGGTCGATATTCGGGATGGCAGCGTCAGTCTTGAACAGCAGGATTTCCTGTTGCCGGGCCGGCTGCCGCTGGCCTGGCATCGGACGTATTCGTCGGCCGATGTTGAAACGGCAGGACTTTGTGGCTATGGCTGGCTGACACCCGCGGATACCCGGCTGGAAATCCTGACTGAAGAGGGCATTGCGCTCTTTATTCAGCCTGACGGGATGACGCTTTTTGCCGCCCTGCCACAGGAAGACGGACGTAAACATGCTGTCATGGGGTTGCCGGATGGCAGCCGCCTGTGGCGAGACAGCGCCCAGGGCCAGGTGACCTGGTGCGTTGAGCAGGAAGCGGGGATCCTGTGGCATTTCACCGGTGCCGATGGGCGGTTACCGATACAGCAATTATCCGATCGTAACGGAAACGGCTGGGCCTTTGAATGGAAGGACGAGATGCTGATTCGGCTTCGCGAATTCAGCCTTAACGGGTTGACCGGACGAGAGGTCCTTGTCACTCATGATAAGGGCCGCCTGAGTAGCTTACGCCTGCACAATGCGCTGGACGGTGACATCACGCCGCTGACGCGCTACGAATATCATGCCAATGGTCAACTTAGCGCCGAAATTGATGCGCTATCGCATCCCCGGCGTTTTGACTATCAACAGTTTTATCTGGTCAGTCACTTTGACCGAAACGGCCAGGGATTTCATTACCAGTACAATCAGGACTGGCGCGTCATTCACGCCTGGGGTGACGGCGGCGTCTGGGACTACCACTTCGCTTACGAACCGCTGCTCAATGAGGTTGAAGTAACGGATTCACTGGGCCACCTCTCACGTATTACGTTTGACGACAATGGTCTGCCGATCGCCGAAATCGATCCCTGTGGCGGAAATACCGTATTTCGTTACGATGACTTTGGTCGAACGGTAGAAGTGATTGAACCGGATGGCAGCATTCATCGGTGGGATTATGACGCGCAGGGTCGCATGATCGCTGAGCATTTACCCGACGGCAGCAGGGTGCAGGCCGTTTACAATGAGGATGGCCTGCCGCTGGCGAGCACCGATCAGAAAGGTGCGGTCTGGCACGCCGACTATGACAGCGGTGGCAACCTTATTGCCAGTCGCGATCCGGGCGGTGTGACGGCCCGTTATCAGTTCGATCGGCTTGGCCAACTGACCCAGGCGAATGAGCCGGGTGCACCGCAAACAGAGTATCGTTATGACCGCTTTGGTTTCCTGCTGGTGGTCAGCGTGGCAGGCGCGGGAGAGACGCGTTTCAGGCACAACGTACGTGGGAATTTACTGGAACGTGCTGATGCCAGTAACGGTGTGACCCGTTTTTACTGGGATTCGAAAGATCGCCTCATCGCCACGGTCGACCCGGCGGGTGGCGATGTCCGGATTGAGTATGACCGTGAAGATGAGCCTGTCACCTTTACCGATGAAGTGGGGCAGACCACGCGTTTTTACTATAACGGCACAGGCATGCTCACCGCCTGTGAAACGCCTGATGGTGCCCGGCTGGGTTATGAATACGATCCTGAGGACCGCCTGCTGGCCGTGATTAATCAATCTGGTCAACGCTGGCAGATGGAACGAGATGGGCTTGGACGTGTGACGGCCGAGCAGGATTATTGGGGACAAAAAACGCAGTACCGTTGGGACAAAGGCAGCCGCCTGGCCGCACGTTGCGATCCGCTCGGACGTGAGGTGCACTATGGCTACGATAAAGCCGGGCGCCTGAGTGAACGACGTAGCGGTGATACCTTACAGGCAACGTTCCACTATGATCCCTGCGGAAGGCTGGTGCTCTGCCAGAATCCCTGGCGGCGACTCAGCTGGCGCTACGATGACGCGGGACGGTTACTGACAGAAGATCAGGACGGCTTTCAACTTCGCTACCATTATGACGAGCAGGGACGTTTGCACGAGCGTGAAAGCGACAGTGGCCATCGGGTGGTTTATCGGTACGATGCGTATCAACGTTTACGCACCGTGCAACTCAACACTGATTCGCCGATCACCTTTGATTATGATGCCGCGGGACGGTGTATTCATGAACAGTTGTCAGAGGCATTGACGCGCACCCTGAATTACGACCACCAGGGACGGCTTACGTCACAGCAGGTACTACAAAATGATTTACCGCTGTTTGCCAGTGGCTTTGTCTATGACAAAAGCGGAAATATGACTGCGCGTCACGACAGCCAGTGGGGCAACGATAGCTATCGTTATGACCCTGTGGGCAGGCTGACGGCACATATCACCCCTGACGGGGCACTGCTAAAGTTTGTGCAGGATGCAACAGGTAGCCATTTGCAGACGCAAACCCGTGAGGTTAATGACCGCGCGGAAGGTTGGTTCCGGGAGGGCGTGCATCAGGGCGTTCGTTATGTTTATGATCGTGCCGGTGAGTTACGCCAGCGACGCCGAGTCGCGGGGACCGCGGGTGATCAGGATGAAAAAGAAGATTTCCTCTGGGATGAAAATCGACAACTGATTGCGGTGCGTAAAGGGAACCATCAGGTGCGCTATGGCTATGATGGGCTGGGCCGCCGGGTGTTTAAGCAAACCGACAGCGAAACGCGCTGGTTCTACTGGCAAGAGGACGCGCTGGTGGGCGAAACGCTCACCCGCACACATGAACCTCTGGCCGCGCAGAGTATCTTTGATACAGGCAGTCGCCTTAAGCGACAAAAAGCACAGGCTGCACTGGTCAGCACGATGCGGGAATACGTCTATTATCCCGGCACGTTTCGACCGCTGGCGTTGCTGACGCAACAGGGGGACAGTAAACAAAGCTGGCACTATCACTGCGATCCCAATGGCGCACCAGTCAGACTGACATCCGTTACTGGTGAGATTGTCTGGGCAGAAAAAACCGGTGTCTGGGGTGAAAAAGGCCAAATCTTTGCTGATCAGATCGAAAACCCCCTGCGTTTTCAGGGGCAGTATTTTGATGCCGAGACGGGGTTACATTATAACCGCTATCGGTATTATGACCCTGAGATTGCGGCGTATATCAGTCAGGATCCGATAGGGCTGGCGGGGGGGGTTACTCCCTATCGTTATGCTCCAAATCCATTTGTATGGAGTGATCCACTCGGGCTTACGACGGAGGAAATAAAAACTTTGTTCCATTTCACCGATTTGAAAGGAATGGAGGGTATTAAAAACAGTGGAGTTATCAGGCCTTCCACGGGCGGTGTTCATGCACGTTTTGGAGATGGTCAGTATTTTACTAATGTTCACCCAGATAGGATTGGTGGGCGTACATTAAAAGATTTAGAAGACTCTGGTAAAATATCTTTGGGGCAACTTGCGGCTAACATTTATGGTGATGCAAGAAAGTCTGGTAGTATCACTCATTATGTTGAGATTAATGTGACAGGGTTGAATATAACTGAGCCGAGACCGGGTACTTTCTTAGTCAAGAATGACAAAGAACTTGATGTCTCGAACCGAATAGTGAGTAGTGGGAGTTCATGCTAGTGAGTAATAAAAGTTACTACCGTGCGGTTTCAGAATTTTTGAGGGGAGACGGTGTTGTCTATACTGAATTCATCGGGGAAGTGGCAACCAGACAGATAAGCGTTTTTGAAGGGAATCATTACTCTTCATCTTCTGTCACTGACTGGCATGAAGATATTGGTTACTTACTCTATGATGGCAAAAAAAATGAGTTAGATTTATCTGATTCTGAAGAGATTACAGATGAAAATTTTGAAACCGAATGGAAAAAAACACTCGTCAATGAAGATCAAATAGCCTATATCCATTATCATAGTGGAGATGCATCAATACCATTTAAAGAGTCAGTTATTATTTTGCACGTTGTGAATAACCTAGGAAAGTGGGGGAAAGGTTTTGTCCTTTCTTTGTCTAAAAGGTATCCGTTGGCAAAAGAAAAATATTTGGCCTCTTCGCGAATTGGGTATAAGATGGGCGATGTTCAATTTATTGAAGTGGATACTCTTAATAGAGTATTTGTAGCAAATATGGTTGCACAGGAAGGAATAAAAAAATCCCAAAGAGACGCTAAAAGATACATTTCATATGAGGCTCTTGAAGAGTGTCTGGAAATTGCAAGTGACTATGCATTGTGCAATAGATTAGAAGTTCAGATGCCAATGATCGGTGCAGGTCTGGGCGGCGGAGATTGGCAAGTTATTATTGATATTATAAAAGATAAATTGACTTATAAAAAAATACCCTGCCATATTCTAACTTTAGACTAGATGGCAAGAAAGGGCTTTTATCAGCCTTTTCTTTTTTCTCGCTTTTTCCTTTTAATTAAGGTTTTTTATGAGGGTTTAGTTTTCCTTTTTCATGTGAAAAAAATAATATTACTCTAGTTCATAATGGCGAAGTTTTAATAAGTTGTGCTACTTTGCTATGATTTATTCTGTGATAAATTTGCTTTTTTTGGTGAATTAGCTAATTTATATTAAAGCTAGAGCTGAAAATTAGATGTTAGATATAAATTGGAAAGAAACCTATAAAAAAATGCCGCTAATGCGGCAATTCTTAATTCTATGAGAATTATTATAAATAAATGTTTGGCTGGGTACACTTAAAATACCCCCCCTCACTCACACCACCGTCTCATTCTCAAGCTTCTGCCTTTTCCGCAGATTCGGAAAGAGCATCATCCAGAGCCCAACCACCACCAGTGTCCCGACACCGCCAATGACGGCGGCGGGCACCGCGCCCATCCATGCCGCGAGCAGCCCGGATTCAAACTCACCCAACTGATTTGAGGTATTGATAAAGATGGCATTAACCGCATTGACGCGGCCGCGCATCGTATCGGGTGTATCCAGCTGAACCAGTGCGCCACGGATCACCATGCTCACCATATCGAAACCGCCCAGTGCGGCCAGCGCCAGCAGAGAAAGCCACAGTTTTGTTGAGAGCGCAAACAGCAGCGTCGCCAGGCCAAAACCGGCCACGGAACCAAACATAATCATGCCGACATGTTTTTCCAGCTTGTGGCGGCTGAGCCAGACGCCGACCAACAGGGCACCCACTGACGGCGCACCGCGTAACAGGCCAAGTCCCCATGGCCCGGTGTGCAGAATATCCTGGGCGAAGACAGGGAGCAGGGCGGTTGCACCGCCCAGTAACACGGCGAACAGGTCGAGCGATATTACGCCCAGAACATCCTTGCGTTCGCGAATAAAGCGCACGCCCATAAACATGTTCGACAGCGTCATCGGCACACGTTCCTGAGGAGGGCGTTCATAACGTAAGCAACTCACCAGTATCAGCGAGAATAAATAAAACAGGGCTGAAACCCCGTAAACCACCTCGGGACCGGCTATATACAGCAGTCCACCCAGCGTTGGCCCGACAATCACCGCCGCCTGACCGCCAACAGAGCTTGCCGCCATGGCGCGCGCCAGAATCGGTGGCGGGACCAGCGCCGGCAACATAGAGGTAATGGCTGGCCATTCCAGGGCTTTCGCCAGCGAAATCAGAAAGACCAGCCCCCAGATTTCAAGTTTGTCTGCCCAGTGCAATAGCGTCAGCGCCACCAGGCCGAGCAGCGCGGCCCACTCAATCAGTTGGCCGATAACCACGATACGGCGGCGGTCGAACTGATCGGCCAGATGTCCTGCCGGCAACGCCAGAAGCACTGAGGGCAGGAACTGCATCAGGCCAATCATGCCTAACGCCATCGCGCTGTGGGTTATTGCATAGATTTGCCAGCTGACGGCCACGGAAAACATCTGAAAACCAAATGAAGAACAGGTTCGGGCGAGCCAAAACGCCACAAATGACCTGTGTTGCAGCAGCGAGTCTTCGCCTGTTGAAACGCCTGTACGCATCCTGATTCCTGTCCCGAAAAGCCTCGCGGCAAAAGTGATTGCCTCAGTCTGATTGATGACCATGATGCGGTCTGGTTTTTTCTGACTAAAGCATGGTGATGTTACTGCCTGGCGGTCCGCGCGATATTCACGCCATGGACAGCGTCAGTCAGCACAGATAGAGCCCTAAATATTAGCATGCTCAATATTCAATTTAATAAATCAAAATATCGACAAGATGTGATTTTAACCCGCTGAATAATGGGGAGTTGCCGGATTACTTTTTATCATTCACCACAGAAAATGTACGAGCCGATCGGAAGGGACGCGACTTATCAGAGCTATTGGTCTTTCGTCGACGCAGCGATGATAAGATACGAGCCAATGTTTTTTGACCGTCAGGCAAAGCCGTGTCAAAAAGCAAATAAAGGCGGGCTCGCAGGGCATAACGCTTTTTACGGCGTAAAAGCCCGCCCGACTGTTTCATCCATGGTCCGGGCTCATAAGGCGGCGTAAGACGTCAGCAAAGACGTTGGCAGGCTGACTCGACGTCGTCGCAGAAGTCCCCGCCAGGCCTTCGTTTCGCCGTCACTGACGCAAAAGGCGCAGACGGAGGAGATGATGTCCCTGAGTGTGCTACAGTGTTCAGGCACTTTTTTTCCTTGGGTTTTCAGAGGTCCCAGCTAATGACGAATAAACAGGGTGTTTTAATTGTTAACCTTGGAACACCAAAAGAACCCACGACTGCTGCGGTTAAAACATTTTTATCGAAATTTTTGCACGACTACAGAGTGGTCGATTTACCCCGGATCCTGTGGTGCCCGATTCTGCATGGCGTAATTATCCCGCTACGCGCCAAACGCGTGGCCAAATTATACTCCTCTATCTGGATGGAGGAAGGTTCACCGCTGATGGTGTACAGCGTCCGTCAGGCGCGCGCACTGGAAGCGCTGACGGGCATGCCTGTTGAGCTGGGCATGAGTTATGGCGAGCCGAGCATCGGGGGCGCTATCGACAGGCTGCTGGCGAAAGGTGTCGATAAAATTATCGTTATTCCTTTGTATCCGCAGTTTTCCTCGTCCACCGTGTCATCCGTTTTCGACAGCGTGAGTCGTCACCTGCAGACGATGAAGAACCGCTACACACCGGCGATCAACTTCATCAACGACTATGCCGATCATCCTGCTTATATCGATGCGTTAAAAACGTCCGTGCTTGAATCGTTTGAGGCCAATGGCGTGCCAGATGCCTTACTGGTCTCCTATCACGGTATACCGGTCAGGTTTTCAAACGAAGGCGACAAATATCAGGAACGCTGTGCGTTAACGACGAAATTACTCACCGACGCCCTGAACATGCCTTCGCTAAAAGTAGTGATGACCTTCCAGTCACGTTTCGGCAGGGAACCCTGGTTAACGCCTTATACCGATGAAACCATTAAAAATCTGCCTGCGGAAGGCGTGAAAAGCCTGCAGGTAATCAGTCCGGGCTTTGCTGCAGACTGTCTGGAAACGCTGGAAGAACTGGATGAGCAGAACAGGGAAATCTTTATGCATGCGGGCGGGACGTCCTTTACCTATATTCCTGCGCTCAATGATAAACCTGTTCATATTGAGATGCTGCGCCAGCTGGCGGAGGGCGCGAAATAGCGTGCTGCGGTCCGTCACTTGTTAAAGACCGGTAGCGACAAAGCCAGAATGCGTTCATTCTGGCTTTGTGTTTTTATTAACCTGCAGCATTTTATGATGGCAGATTGCTAAATTTGGCCGTAAAGCAACGCGCGGAAAGAAGACAGAGAAAGGCGATCGGCTGAAAAGCAAAAAGCCTGCTCGCAAGCAGGCTTTTTTAATTCTGGCTCCTCTGACTGGACTCGAACCAGTGACATACGGATTAACAGTCCGCCGTTCTACCGACTGAACTACAGAGGAATCGTGTGAACGAGGCGAATAGTAACGAGGTCGGCTCAGGGTGTCAACAGTATAAAAGCGTTTAGCATTCAACTGGCTAGCTTTAAAGCAATGCGTCTGCAAAGCAGGCGATTTAGTCGTGGGCGGCTCCTGTTCTGCTTAACGGGTCCTGCTGATAAAACTGCTGAAGATGACGGTACATGGCCGGGAAACGCTCCGCCAGCAGGGCCGGGGCCGTAAAAAAATACTCGGATAATACCGCGAAGCACTCTGCCGGATCGCTGGCGGCATAAGGATCGATGCTGGCGGCCTGCTCACCGACACTTTCCACTTCATGTTCAATCCCGGCCATCGCGCTTCGCAAATCTTTTTCCCATTGGGCAACCTCACGTAGCGGCATCATTGGCACGCCGCTGGTATAACCGCTACCGCGCGCATCCAGTTTGTGCGCCACTTCATGAATGACCAGGTTGTAGCCGGAAAGATCGAAGGAGTCCTGAATATCCAGCCAGTTGAGCACGATTGGCCCTTGCGTCCAGCTTTGCCCGGCATGGACGGCGGGGGCCTGATGGACCAGGCCATGCTCATCCTGCCACAGGTCATCCACATTGAAAGGCTCGGGATAGATGAGCACTTCGTGAAAGCCGTCCAGCCAGTCGAGCCCCAGCTTCAGCACCGGCAGGCAGAACAGCAAAGCAATGCGCACGGTACGCAGCGCATCAAGCTGACAGCCTTCAAGCGGAACCAGTTTTTTTTGCTGCAGAAAATGCTGAGCCATGGCCTGCAGCGACTGACGTTCATCGTGGTTGAGGAGGGTAAAAATCGGCTGTGTCAGCCCGGCCTGCCAGGGCAGGTCAGTCAGATCCGTATTGCTGTGTGTTTTCCATGGCCATTTAAACATCGTTGGTTCCGCACTGAATGCTGCAATTGCAGAACCCTGAGCGACCAGACAGTAAAATGCCAGCATCAAAACGGCATGCTGGCATCGTCAGGCTTCAGGGATGAAGGAGCAATATTCAACCTGTTAGCAAGGAAATTGTCTGTGATTCAGCCCACAAAGCGCAGGCTAAGTTGATTCGCGCGTGGCACGCTCGAACTCAATAACCCAAACCCACGGGTTAACCTGCCAGCTGGTTGCCCCGTACTGTTTTTGCCAGGCTTTGCGATAGGCTTCTTTAGGCAGTTCAGAATTGACGTTCATGGTAAAGAAGTTGTTCAGGAAGTGCGAGTCGGTCTGCACACCTTCCGCCATAATGTCGTCTTCACTAATATCCTGAATCTGCTCTGCGCGCACATCCGTAATAATCAGGTCGATTCGGCTTGCCCAGCGCGGCATATGAATGGCTGTTTGCCAGCCAAACTGCTCGGCGTCCGGTCCGCCTGACGTATGTTGGCCCAGTTCATTGCTGTCCGCCCGGTACTGGCAAAAGTCCGGCGAGCGAAACGGGGTGGGATCGCGTTCATAATCCGCCAGCGCATGTTCAGGCACGATGGGGCCACGCCAGGTTTCGCGGACCCAGAGCTTGTCGCCAGGCATGCCGTAAGGACAATGATAACGAATGTCGTTCATGGCCATCATTTTGTCACCGTGCAGGTGATTAGCCTGCACATCAAAGGCATGTACCCCTTCATGATGATCCTGGCCTGGACCAAAAGCCTGCGTTTTCATTATGCGCCGGGTTTGGGTTTGTTGGCCAACCAGCAGGGCTCGGACCCGCTGTTCGGAAAAAAGAATCGGCCGCTCTTTCATGGATTACCTCTTTTTATTAGTCGATCCCGGTTACTGCTGAAACAAAAAGGGCACCTAATTGGTGGCAATATCATAAAAAATATAAATCATTATTCCTGATAATTGGCCACCGTGTGGTTCGCTCAGTTGTGATGATTTTTAATCCGCCGGACAGGTGTGAATAAAAAATCATCAGTACTGCTGTTAACGCGTATTACCGGACATCTGATAGTGAGAATACAGTACGTTATATCGGCAAAAATAGGAACCTTTTCAGATTTATCCATCTATAATTTTCGCCGCTTTTATTGTTTTTTACATTTTTATTATGACATTAATTCCCTCACTCTGAGATAAAATAGCGCTGATTAATCATTATTAATATTAAACTATTCATCCTGCCTAAAACTGAATCAGTCAAGGCTGAAAAAGCAGCAAATGGCTGTTTTCCTGGTAGCAAATTGCCATAAAAATGATCAGCGTCTCATTTTTAAGAGGAATTTAAAGGTACCGACCGGCTTTTTCCTTAGCGATGTAAAGAAAATGTCATTAGCCATTCGTTATGATGACAAAGCCTATACGCGTAACAGGTCGTCAATTGAGACGAAGATAACCCTTACAGGAAAAGATTATGTCACTTGCACTTTGGCAGGCTCGCTATGAAACCTGGTTTGAAAAAAACTGGATTCATGATGATGGCGCACACGATATTGCGCATTTACGTCGGGTCTGGATGAGCGCGCAGCGCATTATGGCAGGTACATCTGCCGACCCACTGATCGTCCTGACTGCCTGCTACTTTCATGATGTGGTGAACTTACCGAAAAACCATCCTGAACGTCATAAGGCTTCCACTTACGCCGCCAGCGAAACGCAGCGTATCCTGCAGCAGGACTTTACGGATTTTCCTGCCGAATTAATCGGTGGAGTGATGCACGCGGTTCAGGCACACAGTTTTAGCGCGGCCATCACGCCTGAAACCCCTGAAGCGAAAATCGTTCAGGATGCCGATCGGCTGGAATCGCTGGGTGCAATCGGGCTGGCCCGGGTGTTTTACACGGCCGGTACGATGAACCGTCCTCTGTTCAACAGTGAAGACCCGCTGGGGAAATCGCGTGAACTTAATGATGTGAAATGGACACTGGATCACTTTCAAACCAAGCTGTTACGGTTGCCTGAAACGATGCAAACCGAAGCAGGGCGGAGACTCGCAGAACACAACGCGGACTTCCTGGTACGCTATATGGCCAAGTTGTGTGCTGAGCTGCAGGGTAATCTGGTTAGTCTGGATGAGGCGGTACTTCGTGATTTTAGTCCCTTACACGCGGAATATTAAATTTTTATGACAGTATAGGAATCGATACAGTCATCCGGTAGCGTGGAAGCAATAACAAAAAAGGAGTGAGGAAATGACCGAAACTGTTAATTTGACGATTAAAATTGATCCTGCATTGAAAGAACACATTAAACAGCTGGCGCTTGAAAACCAGGTATCAATGAGTCAGGAGATCGTGCAACGTCTGCAGGCCAGCCTCGAAGCACCTTCTCATCCCGCCATCGACAGTCAGAACACGGAAGAAGGCGCGTCGGATGCTTTAAGTTCCAGCGAAATCAAACAACTGCGTACGCTGCTTAAGAAGCAGAGTAAGAAAAAGAAATAATGGTTATCGGTTGTTCTCGCGATGAAAGCCGCCTTTGATAAAGGCGGCTTTTTTATTCAGAGCCGTATTCAGACGGCAATGCGAAATTGTTGCACGCTTTCGGCCAGTCGTGAGGCCTGATGTTGTAAGGTATCGGCGGTGCGTACCTGCCGCGCCGTAAGCCCCTCGTTAGTATGCAGTTCCTTGTCCAGCGCCACCACTTCGGCGGCAATGCCAGACACGCGGCGACTTTGTGCTGTGGCGTTTTCCTCCAGTTCTTTTAACTGGGTGACCACGGCGCTGACCGACTGACTGATTTGGTAAAACAAGGCTTCCAGTGACTTCACCTTGTTGAATCCCTCAGAAATATGCAGCTGTGTATTGTTCACCAGCCCGTTAATTTGCTGTGCCGACTCGCCGCTTTTATTCGACAGGGTACCCATCTCTTTTGCCACGACGCTAAAGCTGCGTCCATAAACCCCTGCATGCGCTGATTCAATCGCCGCATTCAACGCCAGCAGACGCGTTTGCAGTGAAAGACCGTCCAGCAGCTCGACAATACCGGCGATTTCCCCTGAGGAATCGACGATGTGGCGCATCTGCACCTCCATTTCATCGACCTGACTGGCGCACTGCTGCATCAGTTCATCCGCGACATGTGCCTGCTGTGCGGCCTGTTGCGAAAACAGCGTACTGTTTTCAACCTCTTCCGAGACACGATGCAGGCGCTGTGAAATATGACTAAAGCTGCTGTTTTGCACCTTATAGTGCTCGCTTACCTGGTCATTGGTATGCTGCATTTCCCGCGCACCCTCCGCCACGCTGGCGGCTATGGTATTAATTTCTGCCACAATGGTGCGCAGCCCTTGCCGCATATCCGCCACCGCGTTAAACAATCCGGCGGTTTCTAACGATTGCAGACGAGGCGGTTGCGGGCAACTGACTAAGTCGCCAGTGGCGATAGCATGCAGCTGGCGGCTGGCCAGTCTTAAAGGAATAATCACGCCGCGCAGCAGCAAAACCCCACCTGTCAGCAACAGCGTAAACAGCAGCCCTGTGACCAGCAGCGACAGGTTACGGCTGGTGGTCAGCGTCTCCAGTGTCAGGTTGTTGACGGCAGAAAGCTGTTTGTTGGCCTGGGTGATTTCGTTAAACCAGGCGCTGTTAAACTGCTGCTGATAAGCCTGCATCGGCACCATAAAGAACGCATCGATATTATTGGCTTCCAGGCCTTTAAGCTGCTCTTCAAGGCCCTGGGTTAACATCATGAAACCCTGCTCAAGCTCCCCCTTGGGAACGGCATGGTACTGAGCAAACAGCTGTTCTGCATGCACGAGTGAGGATTTTGCGGTTTCCGCCAGGCTCTTCCAACTGTCCACCGATCCACTTTTCTGATCTTCCATCAGATAAATGCCTGCCCGGTGACTGTTATCGCTGGCCGTCAGCAGCTCTATGCGAGCGTGATCGAGCAGCGCCAGCCGGTCGCGCATGGCACTCGCCTGCGTCAGGTTCACTTTGGTATGGCTGACCTGCGCGGTCAGCAGAACAATCCCGATGGATTGCAGCAAACAAAACAGCACAACGAACAGCATAAAATTGCCGCGCAGGCTGGTAAGCCAGGTGGGCACCGGGGGCAGTTTGACGCGATAGCGACGCTTCAGACTGCGCAGGGATAACAACGTGAGAGGTGACATCATTCTACCCATCAAGTGAAAAAGCAGCAGTATTCTGGGCTTGTATGACGAGGTTGTGACAATATCGCCTGGCAGCGGGAAAAGAGGAGAAAGGTTGCGCCTAAGCGCAACTTTTAGCGTGTTTTATGCTGTAAATCGCGGATGTAGGGCAGGAGAAGCTGCGCCACGGCGGCAAAAACGGGGACGACAACGGAATTACCAAACTGTTTATACGCTTGCGTGTCGGAGACCGGAATGCGAAAAGGCTCACTGCCGGCATCATCGAAGCCCATGATGCGTGCGCATTCACGGGGCGTAAGACGACGGGGACGATGCGCCATATTGGTGGCATCAAGGAAATCACGCTCGCCTTTATCCGCGTCCCAGCCGCGATCGATCAAAATCTCAGAGCCATCTTTATAGTAGCGGGCAGACAGGGTGCGCACGCAGCACTGCAGATTGCGCGGATCGTTCAGACCAAAGCCAAAGCCATTTCCCAGCGCTTTATGCTTTTTGGCATACTGATACAGATAACGCCACAGCACCGGCGACAGGATGTACTTATCATCAGGTGCGGCTTCCAGCAAACTTTGCAGGCTGGGCACCTGGGCAGGGAAAAAGCGTTTGATGTCGCGCAGGGTAAAATTCTCGCAGCCGGCAATGTCCCGTCGAATGCCCACCAGCACAATACGCTCGCGGTGTTGAGGCAAGAAATGGCGGGCATCAATCACTTTCGGATCCGGTGCACTGGCATTGGCATCCGCGACGGCATAGCCCAGCTCATCCAGCGTGTCCATGATGATGGCAAAGGTCCGGCCTTTGTCATGGCTTTTTAGGTTCTTCACGTTCTCCAGCACGAAGAAGGGCGGTTTTTTGGCGGCAAGAATGCGTGCTACATCAAAAAACAGCGTACCCTGCGCCTGGCATTCGAACCCATGCGCCCGACCCAATGCATTCTTCTTACTGACGCCAGCCAGCGAAAAGGGCTGACAAGGAAAGCCTGCCAGCAGCACCTGATGATCGGGGATGGCTGCATCAATGGAGGAGTAGATCGCTGCTTCATCGTATAGCCCGGCAGGCTGCGTGACCTGGCGGATATCGGTATTGAAGTGGTGCTCAAGCGGATCGCTGTAATGGTTGGCCCGGTACGTGCGAATCGCCTCTTTATTCCACTCACTGGTAAAGACACATTTTCCACCAATGCGCTCAAATCCGCGACGAATCCCCCCGATGCCGGCGAACAGATCAACAAAACGAAACGCAGGTGCATCATAATGCGCAGGACGAGACGGCAATAAGCGCTCGAACAGATCCCGCTCCGCAGTGCTCAGTGCGGGCAGCGTGCTTTTACCTTGACGAATACGGTTGATGAGCGTCGCTGACCAGTGCGCAAAGCCGGCCTGATGCAGTCGGGCAACGATATCCCTGACGGAATAGATCGACAGGACCTGGTGTAACAGATTCAGTTCATCGGAATGCAGAGCTGCAGAAAGAAGAGGTTCAGCGGTTGCGACGGCGTGCATGCAAATATCCTTAACAGTGAAGCGCCTATGCTATCACTCCTTGCCCGATGAGGAAATCCGCCTGACGCGGCGGCGGTGGGCTGCAAAACACGCGAGTGGGAAAGTCAGGACAGGTAGCACCGGACGCGTGATTACCGTCCGGAAGGGCCAAAAAAATGGCCGCTTTTGTCCAGGTGGCTTTCGCTTTTCAGGACGGCGACTAAAGTTGAATGAGTAGCCTTTAAGGAGATGCTATGGCCGACGTTCACTCCAGCGAAACGCGCAGCAAAAACATGCGCGCTATTCGCCAGCAGGACACTGCGATTGAGCAACGCATCGCACTGTTGCTTAAAGATCGCGGATTCACTTACCGGGTTCAGGACAAAAACCTGCCAGGGCGGCCTGATTTTGTCCTGACCGCTCATCAGGCCATTATCTTTGTGCACGGCTGCTTCTGGCATCGTCATCACTGCTATTTGTTTAAGATACCCGCCACGCGCACCGAGTTCTGGACAGGCAAGATTAACAGCAACGTCGAACGAGACCATCGCTATGTACGGCAGTTACGTGAGAGCGGCTGGAAGGTTCTCATCATCTGGGAATGTGCACTGCGTGGCAAACTCCGTCTCGACGACGACGCGTTGCTTGAACGACTGGAAGAGTGGTTACTGGCGATGAATGACAGTGCTGAAATCGATCATCAGGGCATTCATCATTATCGTGAGCAGGAATGATCGGGCCTTGCTCATCAGTAACATAACATGTTAGATAGACGCTTTTCCGTGACCGGGAGACCGAGATGAGCAGCATAAAACTGACGGTTAAACGTCTCTACCAGATTCGTGATGAGCGCATGGTGAATACCAAAGCCACCGCCAGAATTTATGTGGGCGAAACGCTGGTGGCCACGGAAGAAATTACCGGCATGACGGAAAGCCCGGTCAGTAAATACCTGCATAGCGAAGGACTGGCTGGGCAAGCGGTGCGCGTCGAATGGGATTGTGAGGGCATCGCAGAGATGACGGTAACGGAAATCGAACGATGCCCATGTTGTCAACATAACGAACCGGAATAGTCACAACGCACGAATCGTGTGCCGTTGGGCTTCGTCGAGGATGAGGCTTCCACTGTTTGCGATGTAAGTCGTTGTCGATGACCGAATAAGGGACATATTTTGGCAGGAACCAGTTTATTAACGTTGCTGGATGATATCGCCACGCTGCTGGATGATATCTCTGTAATGGGCAAAGTCGCGGCAAAGAAGACGGCGGGCGTTCTGGGTGACGATCTGTCACTGAATGCGCAACAGGTCAGTGGCGTAAAAGCCAATCGCGAACTGCCGGTCGTGTGGGGCGTGGCCAAAGGCTCGTTTCTGAACAAGCTGATTTTGGTGCCGCTGGCGCTGATTATCTCGGCATTTGCGCCGTGGTTAATCACGCCGCTGTTGATGATTGGCGGCGCTTACCTTTGTTATGAAGGTGTCGAGAAAGTGCTGCACAGCCTGCAACACGACAAGCAGCAAAATTCACCAGAGGCCCGTCAGCAGCGTCTGGATAACCTGGCAAAGCAGGACCCGCGTGAATTTGAAAAGAAAAAGGTTAAAGGGGCTGTGCGCACCGATTTCATTTTGTCCGCCGAAATCGTCGCGATTACGCTGGGCATCGTTTCGGAAGCACCGCTGCTGAATCAGGTTCTGATCCTGGCGGGCATTGCCATTCTGGTCACGATTGGCGTTTACGGTATTGTGGCGGGCATCGTGAAAATCGATGATCTGGGATTCTGGTTAAAGCAAAAATCGTCACGGGTGGCCCAGTCAGTTGGTGCCGTGCTGCTGGCTGCGGCACCCTGGCTGATGAAAATATTAACCGTGGTGGGCACGCTGGCCATGTTCCTGGTGGGAGGGGGCATCATTGTTCACGGGATAACGCCTTTGCACCACTTTATTGAAAATGCTATCGCTCCGTTTAGCGGTCTGGTATCAGGGCTGCTGAGTAACGGCGCTAACCTGGTGATTGGTTTTATCATTGGGTCGATCGTGCTTTTAGTGGTTAACCTTATTGCCAAACTGCGTGGGTAATCGGTATAACAGCGCCTTCTTTTACGCGTTCTGGGGAGAAAACAATGAGCGACGATATGTTTGAATTCGATATAGATGCTCAGTTAGAGCAGGCCGAAGCCAAGGCAGAAAAAAAGGCGGCCGAAGTGCCTGACGACCTGAGTGACGAAGCGGATTGCGAAGGCTGCAAAATCTGATTCATCCTCCCTCTGAAGCGGATAGCCTCTTATCCGCTTTATTCCTTTCCAGGATAACCTTCTACTTTATTCTGAATTTGCCCTTTTTCTGCGCGCCTTAACAGCAGCAACTTTTTTACCATGCTATAAATAAATATTAAGAATTAATGTCAATGGATAAAGAGGGCGCAACATGGTTTTTGCAATCAGTGATGAAGTGCAGCATAAGGACGGCGGGCAAACGATGGTGGTGACCGGTCATGCCAGTGGCATGGTAGAGTGTCGCTGGTATGATGGTTATGCGGTCAGAAGCGAGGCGTTTCGGACAGACGAGCTCAGCCACACCCGTGAGTCACAACCGCAGTTAACGTCCTGATTGCAAATGACCGGGCCGGTGTTGTACACTTGGCCCGTCTGTCTTCCTTCCAGGCATCACGTCACGTAATAGCCTGTCTTCCACCTATGGCACGCTAGACGTTACCGTCATTATCCTCTTCTACCGCCTTGTAAATTCGTTGCAGAATATCCGGGAAGGCAGACTGAACCCGACTCCAGCTTGGGATAAACGGCTTGTCATTTGGGCGTTCTATAAAGGACTGACCCGCATCCAGGATAGCCTGGGTAAACATCTCGACCGCAGCCTCTTCCACGTGCTGATCGAATTTCAGTCCGTTCATGGCGGCCTCATGATTGTAGATTTCCATCATATCTAACGCGTTGCGATAGTAGGTGGCTTTCAGCACGCGGAAGGAGTCGCTGGTGAGCGGCACGCCCATGGTGGCAAGTTTACGTAAAAGCGACTGAACAATATCGTTGCTCATGCGCTTCAGGCCGCCTGTTCCGTCATCCTCTGCCAGCGGCTGATGCTTGTGGTCATAATTATCCGCAATCTCAACCTGGCACGACTGGCGTGTGGTGTAATTGCGATAGATCTCGGAGAGCACGCCAATCTCCAGGCCCCAGTCACCCGGAATTTTAATCCCGTTAAGGACATGAGTACGCATGGCGAACTCGCCGGAGAGCGGGTAACGGAAACTGGAGAGGTAATCAAGGTACTCCGAGTGACCATACACTTTTTGCAGGGAACGCAGCAGCGGCCCGACTAATAAACGGCCCACGCGACCATTGAGTTTGCCGTCGGCGACACGCGCATAAAATCCTTTACAAAACTCATACTGAAACGCGGGATTCGCCAGCGGATAAAGCAGACGTGCCAGCATACCGCGCTCATAGGTAACAATATCGCAATCGTGAAGCGCGACACAGCTGGTGCGGTCGGAGGCCAGCGTATAGCCGGTGCAGAACCAGACGTTACGCCCTTTGCCCGGATTCGTCGGCGACAAACCTTCTTTGTCCAGTTCCGCGTCGATCGCCTTCAGGCGGGGACCATCATTCCATAAGATCCGATGGCGCTGCGGCAGGCGAGAAAAGAACTCGCGGGCATGGAGGAACTGATCGCGATCGGCCCGGTCAAGGCCGATGACAATTTCATTCAGATACGGCACTTTCGCCAGTTCATCGACGATTTTGCTCAGTGCCGGTCCTTCCAGCTCAGAAAACAGGGAGGGCAGAATTAACCCCATTTTGCGTTTACGCGCAAAACGCACCATCTCTTTTTCCAGCGATTCGACGCTGCGGTGCGTGAGATTATGAAAGTTAGTAATTACGCCATTCTGAAAGAAATCACTCATTGCATCATCCTTATGGGGTTGCCCGAGGAACCACAGCCGTTCATGGCTGCGTTAAAAAATGGTCCAGACCTTCGCGCCAGCCTTCAGGGCCGTGATGCGTTGTATGATAAACCTGCCCATCATTACGCGTTAACGTGACAGGGGTTTTGCTGAAGCCTTTAATCACGATGGCATAATCGACCGCATCGAGCATAGGTGCATCGTTAGGGCCATCACCCAGTCCAATCGTGATCAAATCCTGATGGCTGTAATGCGACAGTAATTTATGCAGGGCATGGCCTTTTCCGCTTCGGGCCGGCATCACGTGCCAGAAGCGGCCGCCCTGGGTAAGCGTCAAATGGTAGTCAGCCAGCGCATGGCGAAAACGGTCTAACGCCTCGTCAGTATCGCGCCAGACGATAACTTCGGAGGCATCGCGCTGGCGGGCGAGCGCGGCCTCGGCTTCCGGTAAACCTGTCATTGCCGACACGTCGCTGTCGCTAAAATCCTGAAAGCCGCTAAAGCGGAACTGCTGTTTCATCGCGCTAAGAATCCGACAGATGGCGACGTAGTTCAGCTTATCGTCAGGGATACGAACGGGTTTGTCCTCGTGGAAGTAGAGAACCGCGCCGTTTTCGGCGATAAACGGCGTACCGCTAATCCCGATTTTTCGTTGCAGCGGCAGAATTTCCGCCGCCGTCTTGCTGGAGCAAATCACCACAGGAACCTGATGCTGGCTGAAGGTCTCCAGCCATGTTGTGGCGGCATCCCAGTTGTAGTCGTGGTGGTCAAGCAGCGATCCATCGAGGTCGGTCACGATCATCAGCGATTCATTCAGGTTGGGCATCCAGGTCTCCTCCACACGGCTCACGTTAGCCACGGCATCTGTTTAGTGTAGTTGAGTCCTGAAAAGGCCCGAGGTTCCGTACTCATGCAGACAGAACCAGGAGGATTCTTAAAACCCGATAGGACAAAAAGCGGGAGCGGTCAGAATGTGCACGACGCATGGCGCGCGCGCTGCGGCTTGCGTAGGCAGGAGGAGGGCAGGAGCAGAATAAGATGAGCGAAACGTGCATCGCAGAAGCTTGTTTTCATTACCGGAACAGCTACTCTGAGAAAGCAGTATGTCTTCCCTGGTGTAACGATTTGAATACTTGCCTGGCCTGTGCCGGGTATTTTTTTGCCTGCTATTCCGCCCGGCGAGCGATCCCGCTAGCGATTGATCTCACTGTAGCGGCAATCGTGAATGTCCATCTCACACTGCTCCGCAGGTTCACGGCACGGGGCTGTCGGCCCGCCAGCATTTTTTTCAGTCTGCGCAACCTGAGGCGAAAAATAGTCCTGTACCTGTCCTGCCGTGTCACGCTGGATGGCATGAAGAAGCGCATCCATTTCACTGTCCCGATCACTTTGGTTTTCATCTGAAGCGAGAAAATGCGTCATAGTCTGCCTCCAAAGAGCAACGTGAATACTGAGTATAGAACGGCGGGCTGACAGCAGGGAAGGGTAAAAAAAAGCCCGCGCTGCGCGGGCAAAATAATCCTTGTTACTTTGGGTGTGTTGTTTTCCTGGGGTAGGAAAGCAACGCAATGAAGTGTAACGATTCTCGTGTTAAACGTCCGGCTGTGAAGTGTCAGGAAAACGAAAAAAACCCTGACTCAGATTTACCTGACTTTTCCTGTAACCCTTCAGAAAACGGCTATATTGGTAAGCAAAACGGTTTTTCTCAGTACCTAAAGGAATGGTTATGGACTTACTTCGAATTCTTATTGCTATTTTACTTCCACCACTGGGCGTTTTCCTGCAGGTCGGTTTTGGCGGCGCGTTCTGGCTGAACATTTTACTGACCTTGTGCGGCTACATTCCCGGCATCGTCCATGCCGTGTGGGTGATTGCCCGCCGTTAATGCCTGCATTCGTCCTACGCTTCCATTACACTGTTATCAGGAACGTTTCTGGAGAGTAACAGATGAAGGTAGACGATCGCGTAAGCGTTAAAACCGACGGTGGACCCCGGCGAATCGGTACGATCCTGGCGGTAGAACCTTTTAACGAAGGGACGATGTTTTTGGTGGCGCTGGACGATTACCCGCAGGGGATCTGGTTTTTTAACGAGAATAATCACCGGGACGGCGTTTTTGTCGAGCCCTGGGTTCCCGCCTGATTATCGGTCAGTCTGATGAAAACGCCCGCGATGTCTGAGGATGTCGCGGGCGTTTACTTTTATCTGTCCTGTCACGCATGTCACAGGACAGGGGCGTTTGCTTGGGTCAGAACGTTTCCCAGTTTTCATGACCAGAGGTAGTGGCTACCGGACGTAGCACGGGTGAGCTCGCTTTCGGTGCCACGTCTTTAACATCGGGAGTTTTCGCGACCGGTGTGTCGACTAAGCGAAATGCGGAAACCGCTTTCGTCAGTTTACCCGCCTGATCTTCCAGTGATGCCGCCGCCGCTGAGGCTTCTTCAACCAGCGAGGCGTTCTGCTGGGTCACGTTATCCATTTCCGTTACCGCCTGGCTCACCTGCTGAATACCGCGGCTTTGTTCATCCGAGGCGGCAGCAATCTCAGACATGATATCGGTCACGCGACGCACCGCTTCGACAATTTCACCCATCGTACTGCCGGCCTCGCCAACCTGATGCGAGCCACTGCTGACTAACTTCACAGACTCGGCAATCAGGGATTCAATTTCCTTCGCGGCCTGGGCGCTGCGTTGTGCCAGACTACGGACTTCACTCGCAACAACCGCAAAGCCACGTCCTTGCTCCCCTGCGCGCGCCGCTTCGACGGCGGCGTTCAGCGCCAGAATATTGGTCTGGAAAGCGATGCTGTTAATCACATTGGTGATCTCAGCAATTTTCTTCGAGCTGCCAGAAATATCGTTCATGGTTTTCACTACACCACTGACCATGTCGCCACCGTTGCGTGCTTTATCTGATGCATCGGCTGCGAGTTGGCTGGCATGGTGCGCGTTATCGGCGTTCTGTTTCACCGTCGCCGTTAACTGCTCCATGCTGGCTGCGGTCTGCTCAAGGGCGGCGGCTTGCTGCTCCGTCCGCGAGGAGAGGTCGGTGTTACCGGCTGAAATTTCACTGGAGCCTTGATAAATGGCGATAGCGCCTTCACGCACCGTACCGACCGTTTTGACTAACGATTCCTGCATGCGCTGCAGATTATCCAGCAGTAAGCCGATTTCGTTACGACCGTGCGGTACTGAAGGGGCGGTTAAGTCACCCTGAGCGATACGCTCGATATGGGCAACCGATTTGCGTAAAGGCGTGATCACGACCCGACGGAGAAAAACAAAGGTCAGCAGCACCAGCACCAGCGCAGCCACAAACGCACCACCCATGGAAATAAAACCAATACGTGACTGTTCGGCAGCCTTGGCGTTAATGAAATCAGAACGGATATCCCGAAGTTTGATCGCCTTGACCAGCACAGCGTTATAAGCGTTATCCAGTTTACGCGTGGTGTCGGTTTCCTGGGCAATGATGCTTTCGAAACTGCCCTGTTTACCGGCATCAATCATCGGCTTCAGGCCTTTTTGAACATACTCTTTGAAGCGAGTAGTGAGCTCTTCGTCCAGCCTGACGTCTTCGGGGGTTTTATTCTTGCGGTTCAGGTAGACGTTGAGGCCATTTTCAGCCTGCTTAATACGCTCATCCGTTGCGGCAAGGTTGGCATTGAAATCATCCATCTCACCAATACGCGCGGCCGCACCGGCCTGGATGATATTCAGTCGGGCAGAGCGGAGGTTTGAGGAGCTGTCGATCAGACCGTTGCGGACCTGAATTTCCTCAGTCGCATCTTTCAACGACTGATTACTCAGGATGAGGAAGTAGCTGGAAATGCCTATACAGAGTGCGAACAAAAATAATATCCCGCCGAAAATCAAACTAAACAGCGGGACCAGTCTGAGATTTTGCCAAAAACTGACGTTGTGATGTCCTTCATTAATCAGCGTTGTGTTCATTTCCTTGCTCTCTTAAGGGGGCCTGATGAAAAAAACATCGGCAGGAGCAGGAAAAGGTTTATGCTGAAAATTGAGATCTTGATCGCTAATCACTAAAAAAAACCGGCCTTTTGGGCCAGTTCTGTGAGGCGGCAAACTATCTTACGTTAACGTAAATACCAGAGGTCACGTTATCGGTTAAGCGCACGACATGGTAAATAACCTGCTTGTTGTGCGTTTTAATTTTCCGCTTAATGTTTCCTTTATGGGAAGAGACCGTCTTCGCTTTAATTTGCATTTTGTCGGATATCTGAATGGTATCATGACCCGACATCCACATTTTCAGCATATTTGACTCAGTCTGGCTCAACGTCAGAGGGTGAACGTCCAGCCCTGAGGAAATACGCGGAGACATGTTAAGTTTCTTTTGCAAATACGTGCTAAGGAGAGAATCCAGCGTTGAAGGTTTAATGGCTTTCGACGTAATAATTAAATTTTTTCGGACATACAGATATTCTTCAAAATGAATATTACTGATGGCCATAAAAATAAAAAACAGTGTTTCGGGATGCTGATTAATAATGCTGCGAATGCGCTCGCTTGAGTCGGTTTCGTGAATGAAACAGTCTTCATTAATAAACACAACACCTGGTTTCAACTGCTCACATCTTTGCTGTAATTGCTCAATATCGGAGACAGAAGTAATATTTTTCTTCTTCACTCCTTTAGAAGACATATAGTCCGATAATCCCAGGCGTGTGTAGTTGCAGGAATCCATAATAATCGTTGGCATGTTAGCGACCCTCACCAATTTGTTATCCGTTTAAATCAACGATGAATTACGCGTTGCGGTACGAGAAGATTTCCAAAGCGCTTTTTTTTATTCTGCTGATGCAGCGTGGCAACGGGCAAACGCCCGTAAAAGTCTTCTTCCTTGACCCGTTCTGCAAAATTTTTTCTTACTCTGGCCCCACACCTGGCGTCGAATCCACATCGGGTATTGATGTAAAGTCGTACCGGCGCGAAACACCGTTTTTGGGAGCAATGTCACTATCGCTGAAAACCCAGAGTTTTCTGATAGGACAAGTCTTAAAAACATTTGTTTCACGAAAGTGTAAGGTTGAAGAGTGAGTTGACAATGCCGGAAAAAACATTTTCTGACAAGAAAAATCACACAATATTTTTTCTTGTTTAATTTCAATGCATTGCCGATTTTATCACCAAAACAACCCTGTCGATGACTCTGTGTACCGCCCGACTAAAATACGCGATGCGCGGTTTAATAAGAATTATTTTAAGACTTATCGCACATTTATCAGAATATCCTTAGTTGATTTCTGGAAAATATGGTTTGAAAAATGCCCGGATAGTTGTGAATTTCTTAAGTATGGAAAAGGAAAAATAGTTAGATACTTAATGTTCAGGAGGGGGACAGTTCGGTGAGGAACTGGGCCAGAAGATCAAATATTTCGCCGAACAGGTGCTCACAGAACGGGGCGAGAAGGGGCATCAGCAGGCTGATCGTCAAAATGCCGACTGATAAGGTAATCGGGAAGCCGATCGCGAAGATTGATAACTGTGGTGAAAGACGGTTTAACAAACCCAGGACCATGTTTAGTGTGAGTAGCAGAACGATCAAGGGTAACGCTAACATCATGCCATTAAGGAAAATCATGCCGCCTGATTTTGCCAGCGCCATAAAAGCATTAGCTTCAAGTGGTGTTCCACCTACAGGAAGTGTATGAAAACTGTCCGCCAACAGTGAGATAAGCCACAAATGACCGTTGAAGGATAAAAACAGTAACATGGCCAGCATGTCGAGAAAACGCGCAAGGACCGGCATATTAAGCCGACTGGCGGGATCAAAAAACGTCGCAAATGACAGACCCATTTGCAAACCAATCAGTTCACCGGCCGCCCGGACAGCTGCAAAGGCAAACTGCATCGTAAAACCAATGGCGATACCAATCAGCATTTGCTGAATCAGCAGCATGAAACCGGCCGGCGAAAACAGGGTGACGTTCACCGGCGGTAACAGCGGGACCAGCAGCCAGGTGATCATGGCCGCCAGGCCGATTTTCACCCGTTTGCTGATGGCGCGCTCACTCAATACCGGCGCTGTCGCAATCAGCGCCAGAATGCGCACCATCGGCCAGAAAAACTGGCTTATCCAGTGAACAAGCTGGCTGCTGTCGAGCGTAATCATCAGCCGATGATATAGGGCAGGTTAGAAAAAACGGTGCGGATATAATCCAGCAAGACGTTTAACATCCAGGGACCGGCAACGACGCCCGTGGCCGCCACCGCAATAATCTTAGGAATGAAAGACAGCGTTTGTTCATTAATCTGGGTCGCTGCCTGTAGCAAGCTCACCAGTAAACCGCTGACCAGGGCGGCCAGCAGCATCGGAGCGGCCAGCAGCAACGCGACGCGCATCGCCTCCTGGCCCATTACCATTACCGATTCAGGTGTCATGAATATCTCCTGTGCCACTCACAAGATCAGGAATAGAAACTTTGTGCCAGCGATCCAACCAGCAACTGCCAGCCATCCACCAGAACAAATAACATTAATTTAAAGGGCAGGGCGATGGTTGCCGGCGGCACCATCATCATACCCAGCGCCATTAATACGCTGGCCACGACAAGGTCAATAATTAAAAAAGGAATAAAGACGGTAAATCCAATCTGGAAGGCGGTCTTTAATTCACTGGTCACATAAGCAGGTAATAAAATACGCATCGGCACGGCTTCCGGCCCGACAATGGGAGGCGTATTTGCCAGACGGGCAAATAACGCTAAGTCAGCTTCACGCGTTTGACGCAGCATAAATTCACGCAGGGGTTGTGCGCCTTTATCAATGGCCACATCCATACTGATTTTATCCTGACTGAAAGGCAGATAGGCATCCTGATAAATTTTATCAAAGGTAGGTGCCATAATAAAAAAAGTTAAAAAGAGCGTCAGGCCAAGTAATACCTGATTGGGCGGCGCAGAGGGCGTGCCCAGCGCATTACGCAGCAGACCAAAAACAATAATGATGCGGGTGAAGCTGGTCATCATTAACAGAATGGCCGGCAGAAACGTCAACGAGGTAATAAATACCAGCGTTTGTACCGGAAGTGACCAGCTCTGGCCACCATTGGCTAATGGCTGGCTTACCAGGCCTGGTAACTGGGCGTGAGCAACCGGTGCCAGCAACAGCAGCGGCAGAAGAGGGAGCAGTCGACGCATCATGGGTTTTTTCCGGGACGTTTAACCAGATTCTGTAATAACTGACGAAAATCCTGCGGTGCTGCCTTTTCCGCGGTGTCTACATCGGGTGAACCCGGTGGCAACGTATGCAGGTGGGTAATTTGCTGTGCCGTTACGCCCAGTACCAGACGGGCATCTGGCGTATCAACGATGACGACGCGCTCGCGCTGACCGACCTGGACACTGGCCGTGAGCGTCAGCTCACGGCTGCCGACTTTTTTCGGCGCAAAGCCCATACGACGGGCCAGCCAGGCGCATGCCAGAATCAACAGGATAATAACAACCAGAACACCACTTACCTGAGTCAGTACAGAGCCCGCTGAGATGGCGGGCGTCTGCGGCGTAGCCGGTTGGACAGTATGATTCTGGTTATTCATATTAACGGCTCAGACGGCGCATACGTTCTGAAGGCGTAATGATGTCGGTGATACGCACACCATATTTGTCGTTAACGACCACGACTTCACCCTGCGCAATCAGGTAACCGTTAATCAGGATATCCAGCGGCTCGCCTGCGAGACCATCCAGTGAGACCACAGAACCCTGTGTCAGACGCAGCAGTTCTTTGATGGTCATCTTGGTGCGGCCCAGTTCCACAGTCAGTTTTACCGGGATATCCATAATCAGGTCAATATCCTGCAATGAGCCTGAAGTGTTGCTGCTTTCAAACGATTTGAAAACGTCATCACTCTGTGAGGTGCTGGCACCAGAGCCCACCTGCTCATTCATTGCTTCAGCCCACAGATCGTCCGCAGAGATGGTGTCATCGGACGGTTTCTTGCTGTCAGTCATGGGGCTGTTCCTCGTTAAGCGAATTCAAAATCGGGTTAATCAAATGTTCTACACGCAGCGCATACTGACCGTTAAGTGTACCGTACTGGCTGGTTAAAACAGGCACACCGTCCACGTGGGCAATAATGCGCTCGGGTTTTTCAATCGGCAGGACATCGCCGGGTTTCAGCTGCAACACGCGTGACAGACGCAACGACGTTTCAGCAAAATGGGCAATCAGTTCCAGTTCAGAATGCTGAACCTGCTTCACCAGATTGTCCCGCCAGTGTGTATCTTCTGACCGCGAGTTTTCCAGCGGCGGATTCACCAGCATTTCACGCAAAGGTTCAATCATCGAAAACGGAATACAGATGTTGAACTCACCGACAAGGTTGCCAATCTCGACCTGGAACGGCGTGTTGACGACGATATCGTTAGGCGATGTGGTGATGTTGGTGAACTTCACCTGCATTTCCGAACGGACGTACTCGACATCCAGAGGATAAATCGCTTTCCACGCATCGCTGTAGCCATCAAGCGCCAGTTTCAGCATACGACGAATGACGCGTTGCTCGGTATGCGTGAACTCACGTCCTTCTACTTTAGTCGGAAAACGCCCATCTCCGCCAAAAAGGTTATCAACGGCAATAAATACAAGGCTCGGTGAAAACACGACCAGAGCCGTGCCGCGCAGCGGCTTCAGGTGGATCAGGTTCAGGTTCGTTGGCACCGGCAGGTTGCGGGCAAACTCATGGTATGGCTGAATCTTGATCGCGCCCACGCTAATATCCGGGCTACGGCGCAGCAGGTTAAACAGCGCCATACGGAAATGACGGGCAAAACGCTCGTTAATAATTTCCAGCGCCTGTAAACGCTCGCGCACCACGCGGCGCTGGGTATTGGGATCATAAGGGCGAATATCGCCCTCTGGCCCGTTTTGTTTCTTTTCTTCTTCCGCGCTGCCACTGTCGCCGTTTAATAGCGCGTCAATTTCAGCCTGGGAGAGAATGCTGTCGCCCATTGATTCACCTCAAAATGAAGGCGGTAAACAGTACGTCGTCTACGACCTGCGGAGGTTGACCTTTCACCAGCGGTGGTGCCAGCGCCTGTTTGATTTGCTCAACAAGCGCTTGCTTTCCTTGCTCTGTCGCCAGCGCAGCAGCGCTCTGGCGAGAAAGCAGCAGTAACAGACGACTGCGAACCTCAGGCAGATAGTCACTCATCCGACGACGCGTTTCTTCATCCGGCAGACGCAGAGTAAACCCTACGTACAGTACACGGTCTGGATCGTTGTCGGGATTGACCAGGTTAACCGTAAATGTATCAAGTGCAAAAAAGACCGGGGCGGGAGGCGGTTCAACTTTCGCGGCCTCCGGCTTATCGCCCTCATGTTTATTCATTATTCGCCAGACTGCATAGCCTGCCACGCTGCAAGCGGCCAGCGTTACGATCAGCAACACTGGAATCAGGATTTTACGTTTGCGACCTTTAGCTTTCGCGTTATCAGACATTTTAGCAGTTACTTCCTGTGAATTATGGGCGAGCCTCTCGGCTCACCTGAACAGATTATCGCGTGTCTTAAGTCAAACAATGGCAAGAAAAGACACGGGTTTTACGCTTACCTTCAGCGTTTGTCGCTGTCAGGCAAAGGTGTCGACGGCGCCCTTACCGTTTAACCGGGCCTGAAGAGCCTGCGGTACGGCAATCGGCGTGATGTCGTTATCACTGTCCTGGGTCAGAGAGAAGCTGCCGTGCTGTCCGTCGCGACGCGCCTCCTGCTGATGCTGGAAGCTTTGCCCTTGCGCGAAACTGTCACTGCTGACCTGACTCTCACCCAGGTTAATACCATTTTCAGCCAGCGCAGTGCGCAGCTGAGGAAGCGCGGCTTCCAGTGCAGCCCTGACATGGCTGTGACCTGAAACCATATTTAACTGTGCCTGATCGTTATTCAGTTTCAGGCTGATCTGGATCGCACCGAGATCTTCTGGATGCAGGCGTAACTCCGCATTCTGCTGGCCGTTACGACTGAACATCACAATTTGTTGACTCAGGGCCTGCTGCCATTCATTGCTACCCAGGTGGGCATTCAGCATCGGCGTAGACGGCGTGTTTATCGACGCAGAGGCCGTGAAGGGTTGCATAACGCTGCTGACGCTGGTTATCGGCGCGGCAATCATCGTCTGATTATCGCTGGCTGCAGCGTTTATCGGACGCTCATCCTGCTTGTTGACGCTGCTCAGTATCTGCTGAAAACTGGCGTCTGTCGTCAACTGTGCCGGTGTCGATGCGGTTTGCGTCGTGGCTGCGGGCGTTACCCCACGGCTGGCCTGGTCAACGTTACTGGCCAGGCGACCGCCATCCTGCACCTTGCTGTTTTTCGCGTCTTTGTCATCACCGCTCAGAGCCGTGGTCACCGCCTGCGTCAGTGCCGATAAGGCCGAACGCGGTCCGGCATCGCGTTGCATATCCACGTCACGCGTCGTCGTGCTGTCTTTCACGGCCTGTTGCAAGCCGGTTGCCGGTAACATGGCAAACAGCGCCTGAATATTTTGCATATCGCTGCTGTTCAGCGCGGCCTCTTTCGCGTCACCCTTATCATCGGCTGATTTTGTACCGGCTTTAATATTTTCCGGTTTAAACAGCGCACTGAGTGCAGTCGGGTTTTCCAGCGAAGAGATCAATGCATTCAACGACGTGGCAACCTTGCTGTCGTCATCAGCGACACTATTTTTTTCTGCTGCAACCGTGGTTTTACTGTGCAGTTTCGCCAGGGAAAGCAACTGATTTCCCAGCGTAGTGATAAAGTCCTTCGGTAGCGCCTCGCCACCGCTCAGCAGATCGGTTGTCCCCGATGTTTCAGCGGTGCCGGTTGTTTTCGTTGTCAACGCAATGTTTGGCAGCGTAATCATTCGCCTTTCCTCAGTGCAGCCCGTTGGGCAAATTCATCCATCCGTTTCTGGTCGAGACGGTTTTCTTGTCGTAATGCATTTTCTTCTGCCCGGGTAATCAGCGTCTGATAGGCATTGAGGCGTTGTTGTTTTTCACGCCAGTTAACCAGTGCCTGTTCAAGCCGTTGATTCCATTGCTGCAACTGACTGCGGTGTTGCTCAATGGCTTTTTCCAGCGTCTGAATGAACTGGTGATAGTTCGTCCAGCGGTTGCTGGCAATACCGCTGGACATGTCGCTGTTCAGCTTGTTGCGGTATTCATCCTGATAGTCAAGCAACATACTGAGCTGCTCGTTTGCAGCCTGCTGGCCACGCCGCATATCGCCTAACAGCACGGCGGCGCGTTCAAGATCCTGTTCCGCCAGGTCACGCAAAGTGTCAATGGCATTGACTGTTTTCATTACGATGTCCTCATATCAAACGCGCGAATTAACCGAACAATGCATGTAAATGCAGGCAGGCATCGTCGTACTCACTGCGCTCAAAAATGCCTTGTTGCAGGAAGGCTTCCATCTGCGGATAAAGCTGAATGGCTTTGTCCAGCATCGGATCGCTACCGGCGGCATAGGCACCGACGCTGACCAGATCCCGGTTGCGCTGGAAACTCGAGAGCAACTGTTTGAACTGGCGCACGCGTGCATAATGGTTTTCATCAATCAGTGACGTCATGGCACGACTGATTGAGGCTTCAATATCAATCGCCGGATAATGGCCGGCTTCGGCCAGACGACGTGACAGCACAATGTGGCCGTCAAGAATGGCACGCGCAGAGTCAGCAATCGGGTCCTGCTGATCGTCGCCTTCGGTCAGCACGGTATAAAACGCCGTGATCGAGCCGCCGCCATCGATGCCGTTACCCGCGCGTTCAACCAGGGCGGGCAGTTTGGCAAATACGGAAGGTGGATAACCTTTGGTGGCCGGCGGCTCACCAATCGCCAGCGCGATTTCACGTTGCGCCATGGCATAACGTGTCAGCGAATCCATGATTAATAAAACATGTTTACCGCGATCGCGGAAATCTTCCGCAATGCGCGTGGCGTAAGCGGCACCCTGCAGACGCAGTAGCGGTGAGACATCTGCCGGCGCGGCGATGACGACCGAACGGGCGCGGCCTTCAGCACCTAAGATGTTTTCAATAAAGTCTTTAACTTCACGGCCACGTTCACCGATTAAGCCCACCACGATCACATCGGCCTGGGTATAGCGCGCCATCATGCCGAGCAGCACACTTTTACCCACGCCTGATCCGGCGAACAAGCCCATACGTTGTCCCCGGCCAACGGTGAGCAGGGCGTTAATCGCCCGAACGCCGGTGTCCAGCACATCGGTAATAGGGGTGCGCTGTAAAGGGTTAAACGGCGGTGTGTTCAATGGGGCACGGTAGCCCGTTTCCGGGGAAGGCAAGCCATCCAGTGGGCGGCCGCTGCCATCAAGCACCCGGCCTAACAGCTGTGGCCCCAGCAGCAGCTGTTTACCTGAATGAGGGTTATCGCCGGTGGTACGGGCATAAACGCGCGCGCCGGGCAGAATGCCGTCCACTTCTTCCAGCGGCATCATCAACAGTTTCTGACCGTTGAAGCCCACGACTTCGCTTTCAATTTCGCTAATCGTTTTACCGTCATTACGTTCAATCACACAGGTCGAACCGAGCGGCAACTGCAGGCCGGTTGCTTCGAGAACCAGGCCGGTGGCACGCGTCAGCCGTCCATAGCGACGAACAGGTTGCACCTGCGCAATACGACTTTCGAAGGCATCAAGCGAGCCCAGCCAGCGGTTCAGACGAGTGGTCATTAAAACTCTCCAGGTGCGGCAAGACGGCACAGTTCCTGCCAGCGGGTTGCCACGCTCGCGTCAAGATCGCCGTCTTCGGCACTGAGCTTGCAGCCGCCGGGGTGCAGCGTATTGTCAGCCAGTAAACGCCAGCCGTGCAGATCAAGCGTTGGCCCCAGTGTTTGTTCAATCCTCAGCAGGTCATCAGGATGCACCCGAAGCTGCGGCTTACCGCTAAACATGGGCTCCTGCTGCAGTAAGCCCTGAATCTGGCGCAGCAACGCACTGCCATCCACCGTGGTGGCCTGACCAATCACCGAACGCGCGGCTTCCAGAGCCAGCTGCATCAGGCGGGCAGCAATGACGCTGTCCAGCGATTCCAGCGTATTTTGAAATTCCGTCACCAGCTGCTGCATTCGCGCCTGTAAGGGAGCCTGCTGTTGCTGCGCATCAGCAAGGCCTTGCTGAAAGCCCGCGTCATAGCCGGCTTTCTGACCTTCATTAAACCCCTGCTGATGGCCTTCGCTGTAGCCTTGACCGTGGGCTTCTTTACGCAACTGCTGCTGCATCTGCTCAAACTGCTGTTGCTGTTCGTCTTCTTCTGATTCGAAGAATTCGATTTCGGGTTCAGTCTGAATCGTCGCGGGCTCTTCAGGACGCCCCAGTTCTACAGGCTGCCACAGTTGCCAGGGGCGGGCGGAAAATGCATCAGACATAGGTTTCCTCGCCGCCACCGATTACCATCTCGCCGGACTCTGCCAGACGACGCACCACCAGCAGGATCGCTTTCTGTTCGTTCTCTACTGCAGACATACGTACCGGACCACGGTTGGCCAGATCGTCGCGCAGGATATCGGCCGCACGGGCTGACATGTTTTTGAGGAACTTCTCGCGCAGCGGCTGCTCGGCACCTTTCAGGGCGATCAGCAACTGCTCGGATTCCACTTCCTGCAACAGACGCTGGATACTGCGGTCGTCCACTTCCACCAGGTTTTCGAACAGGAACATCTCGTCGATAATTTTCTGTGCCAGTTCGCCATCGAAGTCGCGTACCGCTTCGATAACCGCTTCTTCCTGCTGCGTTTTCATCAGGTTGATAATTTCGGCCGCCGTTCTCACGCCGCCCATCTTCGCACGCTTGAGGTTGGTACCGTCGAGCAGGCTGTTCAGGACTTCGGTCAGTTCTGCCAGCGCTGCCGGCTGCACACCACCGAAGGTAGCAATACGCAGCATGACGTCATGACGCAGGCGCTCATCAAACAAGGCCAGAATATCGGCAGCCTGACCCCGTTTCAGGTGGACCAGGATAGTCGCGATGATCTGTGGATGCTCGTCGCGAATCAGATCGGCTGCGGCCTGCGGTTCCATGAAGTTGAGCGTTTCCATACCACTAGTGGTATCGCGGGTTTCAAGGATATCTTCCAGCAGGCTTGACGCACGCTCTTCACCCAACGCCCGGGTCAGCACGGAGCGCAGGTAATCGTTCGAGTTGAGGCTCAGCGCCGCGAACTGCTCGGCATCGCCTTCAAACTCACGCAGCACTTCGGTCAGTTGCTTATGCGAGACCTGACGCATGCTGGCCATCGCGGCACTCAGATGCTGAACCTCACGTTGGTTCAGGTGCTTAAAGACTTCCGCCGCGCGTTCTTCACCAATGGTCATCATCAGAATGGCGCTTTTTTCAGTACCGGTCAGACTCATAGTTCGTTACTCATCCATTCGCGAATCACCAGCGCAACAACGCGCGGATCGTTTTCAGACATGTCGCGGATACGCTGGCTCATGACTTCAGCGCTCATGCGGTTATTAGATTTACGTTCCTGCTCAAGTTCATCTTTGCTGAGCTGGACGCTGTAAGCTTCCTGATCGTTCTGCTGAGCAGCACGGGCAGCCTGAGCTTCTGCAGCGGCCTGCTCTGCGGCTTTCTTACGCAGAACATGCGGACGCACCATTTTGCGATACAGGATGAACGCCACCAGCGCAACCAACAGCCATTTACCTGCATTAATCAGCTGATCAAAGAACGACTGCTGTTGCCAGAAGGGCAGTTCAGTTGATACAGGCTCGGTGGTATTAAACTGCGAGTTCACCACGTTGACAGTGTCGCCACGTGTCTGTGAATAGCCCATGGCTTCGCGCGTCAGGTCTTCAATCTGCTTCAGCTGCTGCTCATTCAGCGCAATCGCTTTGCCTTTATCGTCTTCGCGATAGTTCACCACCACGGCAACAGACAGGCGCTGCACGTCACCCACATTCATCTTGGTATGACGAATGGTACGATCCAGCTCATAGTTCACCGTATCATCACGGCGCGAGTTGGTCGGTACACTGCTGGTAGAGGCTGTGCTGGTCCGTTGACCATTGGCCGCATTGTTCTGACCATTGGCATTCTGGCCATTGGCCGTATTGATCGGGGCCGTATTGGCTGGCGCAGGCTGGTTAGACAGTGCGCCCGGTACGCCGCCCGGATAAGGGCTGCCCGTCTGCTCGCTGGTGCTGGTCTGCTGAGAGCGAATAGACGCGTTTTTCGGATCGCCGTTCGGCTGGTACTTCTCATCCGTCTGTTCACTGGTATCGAAGTTAATCTGTGCCGTTACCTGCGCATGGACATTGCCCTGGCCCAGAATCGGGTTAAGGATCGCTTCGATACGTTGCTGGTAACGCGCTTCGACTTCGGCGGCATATTTCAGCTGTGCATCGTTCAGATCACGGCCTACTGCGTCAGAACGGGTTAACAGATGACCGCTCTGATCGACCACGGTCACGTTCCCCGGCGGTAAACCGGCCACGCTGCTGGAAACCATGTGCGTGATGGCCTGAATCTGACCTTCATCCAGCGCACGGCCCGGCTGCAGAGTTAACGTCACAGACGCGGAGGGCGCTTTTTGCTCACGTACGAAAAGGGTTGGTTTAGGCATCGCCAGATGGACGCGCGCCGTTTTCACCGGCCCCAGAGATTCGATAGTACGTGCCAGCTCGCCTTCCAGTGCGCGCTGGTAGTTCACCTGCTCGCTGAACTGGCTGATACCGAACTTTTCTTTATCCAGCAGTTCAAAACCGACGTTGCCACCTTTTGGCAGACCCTGTTCAGCCAGACGCAGGCGCAGCTCATGCACCTTATCTTCCGGCACCATTAATGCACCGCCGTTATCCGCGAAACGATAAGGGACATTCATTTGCGTCAACTGCGTGACAATGGCACCCCCGTCCTCATTGGACAGGTTGCTGAACAATACGCTGTAGTTCGGTGTTTTGGCCCAGAGCACCAACGCAAAAACCACAGCGATAGCGGCTGCGGCTGCGACGATTAACGGAATACGTGGATTGGCACGCAGGCGAGCGAGAAGGTCACCAAAGCCTTTCGTTTCTTCATTTTGTGTGGCGGCTGCACTCGCATTCATGACCGATTCCTGCCTGACGTAATTGACCGGGTTAGTTGTGATGGCAAAACAGACTCCCTGACCTGCTTAAATAAAATTTCTACTTCAATGCTTGGCATTATTTGATGAAACGCAAAATTCGATGGGTGAATAAGCCACGGTTTTTAGCGTCATTTAGCGGCTTTGTCTTATTGACAATGTGTTAACTTCTCCCCACGTCAAAAATCTTCATCTTTTTTAATGAGGTAGCAACCATGTCAATTCAGGCAATCGACGGTGTTTTACAGCAGTTACAGATGACCTCGCTTCAGGCCAATAACAAAAGCGATGAGGTCAACAGCCATATCGATTTTGGCGCGACCATGAAGGCCGCTCTGGACAAAATCAGCGAAACCCAGACCACCGCCCGTAGCCAGGCGCAGGCGTTCGAAATGGGGAAACCCGGTGTCGCTTTAAACGATGTGATGGTCGATCTGCAAAAATCGTCTATCTCCATGCAGATGGGGATTCAGGTCAGGAACAAGCTGGTTTCGGCCTATACCGACATCATGAACATGCAGGTGTAGTCGGGAAAACGGGTCTTTATTATCAGGTATATGCCTGGCGGCGTTGAGTTGGGACAAGAGCGATACAGAATGTGGCTTTACCAAAAGCGCCTTCTTGTTGCTTTATACGTGTTCAACGATGCAATCGTACACCTGATAACCTTTCCTGATGCGTTCAGGCCATGCCAGCCGCGCGCGGTAGCCGAGTTGGGCCTGTCAGGGCAGCGTCTGAGACGCGATTGTCGCACCACAACCTGCCTCATCATCCCTTTACTTCAGACATCTACCTGTCGGTGTTTATTCTCCTTTTCTTGCCGAAAGAAAATATATCCTGCATCTTTATCCTTCGCTTCCGTGCAGGCGTTCACTATGACATTTTCGCTGTGCCGGTTACGGCTGCATGACGCCATCCGCTAAAGTATTTTCAGCACGGTTCCTGCGTCAAAAAATATCATTTCTAATGTTGTAATTTTTCTACGACTTTTAAAAGCAAAATTAGTTAGCTTAATAACTAAAAATATCCCTGAAGGTGGGAAGTAAAAAATGAAATACTGAAAGCAAAAGATGTAATCTGGTATGTATTCGTAAGCCAGCAAAACCTGTTTACCTTAACGGCGACGCGGGTTGCGACAGCAGCGTAACAGGCACCACGCGGCTTGTATCCCCGGTTACACATCAAACGGAAATATTCCTCTTCTAATCTAATTAAAATATTTAACTGTTTAAATCTGTCGCCTGATATTAATGTCAGTATTCATTCTGCTCACGGATATATCAACATGAGATACTTAATTCAAACACTTCTCACGAACTCAAAAAGTGGTGAGCAGATTAAATATGAAGTCTATTCGGAAAACCGGAAGTCAGATTTTATAGATAAAATCCCGGAAGGTTCCTGCACAGTGATTTCTTACAAACTGACTGAGGGGACGATTCAGTTGCTGGATCGGGATGTGAATCTGCAACCGTTATTCGATGCCCATCGACCGGCGCAGGATGTTTTTTATCCAGACGGCCCTCACCGGATTAATCTTGAGATGCTGGTCGATTATTTAAATCAGCAAGCCTGATCACGTGCAGAGGGGGCCCGCTCCCGTATCCGGCGTTTTTCTGCGCCTGCGATCCGTGTGAATAAAGGGCCAAAGCCTGTTGCCCGCCCGTCCCTGACCGTTGCCAGGCGAGCAGCCCACATGCCAGGCCAGCTGGGTTAACGAGCAGGGAGGCATGGCTTCTCATCCTGCTGGCCTTAAAATAATGGCTGCACCGGCTTCAAAGCATGGTGCAGATCACCGTCTGCCCCGGTTCAGTGGGCAGACGGTGACATGTCATGATGCTTTGAAAGGATCCTTTTTATCATCCTGACTGTCATCATTTTTTCTGGGCACTTCACCGTGATCTTTCGGTGCATCGTTTGCGGGATGATCATCTTCCTCGTAGGCATTTCCCGCATTAGGTGCGGCTTCGGGTAATCCTTTGCTGACATCGCCTTCATGTTTACGTTTATCGTTACTTTGGTTGTGCATCGTTTGCTCCTCTTTGTCGTCCTCTAAGTCTAGACCAGCACAACAAAGCTGTGAGCGGAGACCCGTCAGCATATTTATCATCACGTAAGGACGGGGTATGACACCGCCGTTTTCCGCCTGACCACGGCGAGAAGCCATGTCCTGTAAAAGTGAATTCCGATTATTCCTAATGTAAAACCGCTATATTGTCCTACCTTTAAATCTCCAGACGATATTTTCATTGGAAAAACAACCAAAAGGAAACACAGCATGAGTGATTCAATCGAAACCAAAAGCAAAACCGATTATCTGCGTGACGTGGCATCCCAGTTGAAAGAAATGCGCCACTATGCGCAAACGAACACTGAGACGCTTTCCGCCCATTGGTTAGCCTTTGATGCCGGTGAATACAAGGATGAAGGGAATGCGGCCCGTATTGACGCATTACTGAATAAGCAGGGAACGTTGCTGGAAGATCTGGAGAAAGCCATTCAGGATATTGAAATTGAAATCAACCACAGTGAGCAGGAGAGTTAAGGTATCTCCCGCTAACTGAGGGGTGGCGATTAACGGATTAATCCGCCACCAGCCAAAACTCGGCTTCATCAAACATTTCTTCCACCAGACGCGCGACAGTGGCTTTATCATTCTTGCTGAGGTCGGTTTCTATCGCGTTACGTTCCATCGGTTTCACCTTGACCTCGATGTCAGGAAAAACACGATGCACACGCTTTTCAAGCTCTGCCAATATCATGTCGCGCGCCCCTGGCAGGCCCGCGACATTACGCTTATCGTAAATTAACTCTACAAACATAATAACCATCCCTTCAGGGCAAAATCGCGTTGCCATTTTACTGTAAATAAAAACAGTATCAAGCTGATGTTTGCATGAATCCGTTTTTTAGGTCCCGCGTAGAAAAGCATTTTTATCTGGTTTACTCTGAGGGCGCTCTTAACGATATATGCGCTCACTCACCGGGAGAAGTGCAATGCGACAGTTGGTTATTGATATTCTGCTTAAACTGGCAAAAATGGATGTCGATGCAAAGGAACTGACTGCTCAGGTCGAAGCGCAGTCATTGCTGGTTGCCGCTTTATTAGTCCAGGCGAAACAAGATAATGCGTTAACGATTTCTGAGACGGTGCAGGATGCCATTGTCACGGCATCGCGTTCCTCATCAGAGTTCATGCAGTCTGATATTGATCTGTTGCTCACGCACCTCAACCGATTACTGGCCGTGGCTAAGTATGTTGAGGTGAGGGGAAAGCTCGAACAAGAAGAGTGATGGCTAACGCTGGCGGCAGCAAGGTTTTCTGCCGCCAGCGAGGCCGTATCAGGGGCATTAACCGTTTGTTGTCACGACGCTGCGCAACGCCATAGCCGTTATTCTTCCTGTCCGTACAGCTGAGGTATAGCTAGAGCTCGTTCTTAATACAAAATTCTTCCCAACTCATTCCCAGAGATTCGGCATGCGATCGGAGATAGGCTTCGATGGCTTCGGCGGCGACGGCTTTATCCGGCTCTGCCAGTTGAATCGAAAAAATCATACCATCAAGATTTTTCTGGCGTAAAAAGGCGGCATAAATGCGTTCGGCGTGCCACTCGCGCAATTCACGCAGGGACATATTGGCGGCACGGGCATCCTGTTCGGTCAGTTCATCGAGTGCGGCCTGAAAATCGGCATGGGCAGTGAAGAACATTTGGCGTGCCTGGGCATAATAAGCTTCTGGAGTTTTCATGACAAATCTCTGAGATGTAATGCAGGGCGACAGTGTAGCCTGTTGTGCCTCCCTTGTCAGGCCGGAGAGGACAGGTTCATTCACAGCGATAAAAGCGGGCAGGGAAGGGAATAAACATCACCCGGTGCGTGATGAATTCAGGAAAAGCGCGCTTTACGTTGATTTCATCCCTCAGATATCTTGCACATCTGGCGGTAAAAATTATAACGTAGCCGCCATTAACCGGATTTAGGGATCAAAGATGAAAAACTGGATGCTGATTGCCACACTGGCGCTGAGTGGCTGCGCACAAATAAACAGTTATCAAAGTGCGGTGCAAACGCCGGCCCCGGCAAATTTACAAGGCAACTGGCAGACGGTTGGGCCGCAGAGTAACCTGATTAGCGACAAGGCGATTGGGAGTCTGATTATCAACGCGGACGGCAGTACGCTGGATTGCCGGCAGTGGCAACGGGTCATTGCGAAGCCAGGCAAATTGACGCAGCTGAATGGCGATTATGTCAATGTCACGCGTCAGTTACGCATTATGACACTGGATCTGGATGGCGGTGAGCTGGATTACGACGGGCTTACGTTGCGTAAGGTCGATCGACCCACGGTGGAATGCCAGAAAGCTTTACAGGAAGCGGCCCAACATCCCGGTGTGGATGTGATTCAGAATATCGAACCTGAGATTATGCGTCCGGTTCTGAACAAATAAATGACGCAAAGCGGTCCACGAGACCGCTTTGCGCTGATGCGCAGGCTGTTACCGCGCCAGAAAAAGCAGCGGACCTGTGGTTTTATGCCTCAACAACCCAGACACTCACGCTGCCTGCATTACAGCGAAACACGGCGCTGCCGGCGTCGTCCGTCGTAACGGTATCGGATTGATGTCCCAGATAGTCATACCATACTTTCCCGGCATATCCTTCTCCCATTGAAATCTGTTTTTCCCCCGCTTCGCCATTCGACATGATCACAATACAGCCCGGCTTTTCAGCGGTTCCGCTGCGGCTGAACGCGACGCAGTTAGGATGGTCGAAGTAATCGGTTTGCGCGCCCCAGCCAAATTGCTGACGGGCACGAATCAGCCCTTCGAGTTCAGGAATGACCGGCATATCGACCTGATGCATTTCACCGTCTCCGCCTTCATCCTCATAGTGGGCACCGAACAGGTCCGGATAAAAAATGGTCGGAACGCCTTGCTCGCGCAACAGAATCAGCGCATAAGCCAGCGGCTTAAACCAGGCTTCAACGGGCGCTTCCAGAGACTGCAGCGGCTGTGTGTCGTGGTTGGCCACGATAGTCACGGCATGCCACGGGTCGGCTAATACCAACGAGTTATCAAAAATTTTGCTCAGGTCATAATCGCTGCCGGCTTTAGACGCCTGATGAAAATTCATATGCAGCGGGGCGTCAAACAGCAGCGTTTTGCCTTCCACCTGAATGATATATTCCTGCAACTTTTCGGTTTCAAAGGACCAGTATTCCGCCACAATAAACAGCGGTTCGTTAGCGACGTCCTGAATATGTTCGATCCAGTCTTTGTAAAACCAGGCCGGGATATGTTTTACCGCGTCCAGACGAAAGCCGGTGCAGGGGACCTGCTCCATGACCCAGCGCGCCCAGTATTTGAGTTCTTCGCTCACCGCCTTATTGCGGAAATCAACATTGGCGCCCATCAGATAATCAAAGTTACCTAACTCGTTATCCACCTGGTCGTTCCAGCCTTCAGCGGTGTAATCGTTGATAATTTTGAACACGCCGTTTTCATCGGGATTTTCAATATGGTCGACCCCGCTAAAACACTTATGATCCCAGATGAATGTCGAGTATTCGCCTGCCCGCGCCGGAAACGTAAACTTTGTCCAGGCTTCGCATTCCACGACCTCGGGATAAATTTCATCACGATTATCCGGGTTAACGCGATTTACGCTCACCTGTTCTTTCTCGTCCGCGCCCATTTTATGGTTGAGAACCACATCCAGCAGCACGCCAATGTTGTGGCTGCGCAGCGCATTGACGGCAGCCAGCAACTGCTGCTTATCACCATATTTGGTGGCGACGCTGCCTTTTTGCTCAAACTCGCCTAAATCGAAGAGATCGTAGCTGTCATAACCCACCGAGTAACCACCGGACTCGCCTTTATAGCAAGGGGGCAGCCAGACCATGTTGATGCCGATGTCATTAAGCAGGGCCGCTTTTTCTGCGACTTCCGGCCACAGCGTGCTGCCATCGGGATAATACCAGTGGAAAAACTGCAAAAGGGTTGGGTTGTGCATGACAAACGTCCAGTCAGAGGAGAGGGAACTGGAAGTATGGGATAAGAGTGAAGAAATTACGCGGGTAAACTAAAAAAAGAGTGTTTACCCGCATAAGTCGGCCTTTACTGGTCTTTTGGGTAAAGGATATTACCCGCCATCTTGCCGTAAGAAGAGACAATGTTGTGTTGCTGCGTTGAGGTCGTGACCAGCGAGCGCAGTTCGCTCATACGTTCACCCAGCAACGTCTTCAGCGTGGTTTCATTCTTCAGAATTTGTTCAAGTACCGGGCGAATTTGTGCCCGCTGTAATGCGGACAGCGCACTGGCATCGTTATCACGCGCAACACGCTCGACGCTACTAACGTAAGTTGATTCGCAACTAAGCAACTCATCCCATTGTCCCTGCCGGGCATTTTCCAGCATGGCATTACTGAGCGTGAGTAAGTGTTGATATCCTTTTAGCAGCTCGAGTGGATGACTCATTAAAAGGTATCCTGCTGTGGCTGGTAATTAGGGCCAATCTGTTTCCACGCATCCGCAATATTATTGAGCAAGCCTTCGACTTCCGTAATGGCCTCAAGGTCGTTGTTCAGGTTAGCCTGTAACAGACGACGGGTCATATATTCATACAGATCGTCGAGATTAGCGGAAATTTCACCGCCAACCTCATGGTTCAGGCCTGCGCGCAGCCCGTTAGTAATGATATTAATGGCCTTAGATAAGGCGTTACCTTTACCGGGAATATCGCCTTGCTCAATTAAAATGGCAGCTTTTTTCATGGCGCTCAGGGCGCCATCAAAAAGCAGCACGACCAGCTGATGTGGGCTGGCGCTTAATACGGCGCTTTCCACACCTACCTGCGCATAGGCCTGAATACCGGACTTAGCGTACATGCTTACCACTCCTGTTATAGTTTGGCGAACTGCTGGGTCAAATAGTTACCGGTCTGGGTCATGGAGCTGACCAGGGTAGACAGACTGGTAAACTGTGTTTTGTAACGCGCCATGGTCGCCGCAATCTGGCTGTTTACTTCGTCGTACTGATCGGACAGTTTTTTCAGTGAGGTATTAATGCCGTTAGTGGCATTTTGTACCTGTCCGTCACTGGCCAGTATCTGCGTCAGTTTGTTATTTGCCTGTGTGGCAAACCCGGTTGTTTTACCGTCACCCGTCAGAAAGTTCAGGACATCTGTCGGTTGATTGGTCAGGGCTTTGTCCAGTTTGGTGCTGTCCACAGTCAGCTTGCCGTTAACGTCCTGCGTGATCCCCAGTTGTGACAGACTGGTCAGGTTTCCGCTGGCTTGTGCGCTGGACAGTTGACTGCGCAGGCTGGTCTGGATGTTACGTAAGGTATTATCACCCAACAGATCGCCGTTACCGGAACTTTGCGACTCACCCGCTTTCACCGCGGTATATTTCGTCTGGTTACCGATAGTGGTTTGCAGGGAGTTGTAGGCATCCACGTAAGCCTGGATTGCCGCTGTCATTGGCTGATTGTCTGTGGCGACGGTCAGCGTTTCCGGTGTATTTGCAGCGGTGGTTTTCGTCAGGTTGAGCGTGACACCTTCAGGCGCGTCCGTGACGGTATTGCTGCTGCGGGTGATGGACACGCCGTTAATTTTTAACTGCGCATCTTTAGCGGCAACCTGTTCGGTCATCGCGTTGCTGCTGCCACCCGAACTGTAATTAATATACTGGGACAGCGTGCCGTCGTCCGTACTGACCGTCATCGCATTCGCTGTGCCACTGTCGCGTGCAGTCAGAGACAGATAATAGGTATTATCGTCTGCTTTAATAATACTGGCGTTTACGCTGCCTTGCTGTTTATTAATCGCATCGCGAATATCAGACAGGCTGGTTTGATCTTTGCTCAGTGTTACCGTGAGCGGCGATTTCTGCCCAGACTGGGAAATCGTAATCGTGCGAGATGCCAGGCTCTGATCACCTAAATCGGTATCTTTACTGCTGGCTGATTTTGACAGCAGCGATTGCGAAGAGGCGAGTTGAGTAACCTCAATAGAATAGTTACCGGCGGAGGCTTTGCTCGCCAGCGTGGCAGTGAAAGCGGTATTCGTGCTGGTGACTTTCGTAGCCGCAATTGTCGAGGCATTTTGCAATGCCGCCGCCGCGGTCTGCAATTTTGACAGGCCGGTTTTCACCACGCCCCAGGCGGTAAGCTGAGCGTTATAGGACGCCTGCTGCTTAGTAATAGGCGTCAGTTTAGTCTGCTCAGCGGATTCCAGGCTGCTGTAGAGAGTATTCAGGTCGAGGTTCGTACCAGCACCGAGTGAACTTACACTTGCCATGCTTTAATCCTTTACGAGTTTACGTTAAGTGAAATGGGTATCGGCAGCGAGTGGCAAAAGATTAGCCTGTTTCTGAAAAAATTGATGGCTGAATAAAACCCCTTTCTTTAATTGTCTTCCCGGATTTGGCTGGCGAAAAATTACTGAATTTTTTTTCTAAAGGTTGAACGAGGGCTGACGATAATCAGGTTGTCGGTAAGCTAGCCGAATTCAGACGCCTAATATGGCTCAATTTTTTAAAGGAAAAACATCATGGCAGTGATTAACACTAACACCCTGTCGCTGGTTACCCAGAACAACCTGAGCAAGTCACAGTCTTCTCTGGGTACTGCAATTGAGCGCCTGTCTTCTGGCCTGCGTATCAACAGCGCAAAAGACGATGCAGCCGGCGAAGCTATCGCTAACCGCTTCAGCTCTAACATCAACGGCCTGACCGTTGCAGCCCGTAACGCCAACGACGGTATCTCTCTGTCGCAGACGGCTGAAGGCGCCCTGACTGAAGTGAACAACAACCTGCAGCGTGTACGTGACCTGACCGTTCAGGCGCAGAACAGCTCTAACTCAGCATCTGACATCGACTCAATCCAGGCTGAAGTTAACCAGCGTATGCAGGAAATCGACCGCGTCACCAAGCAGACCGATTTCAACGGCATCAAAGTTCTGAACACCGGTTCAGGCAGCACCACTTATAACTTCCAGGTTGGCGCAAAAGACGGCGAAACCATCGGTATCACCATCAGCTCAAGCGACGGTTTTGACCTGGCAGCAGCGGGCCAGTCTGGCACCACTCAGAACACCAGCTCAACAACCGGTCAGACCGTTAACGGTAACGCGCGTACCACTTCAGCTATCGGTTTCGACGTGCTGAAAGGCGCAGTAACCGGCGGTACCGGCGGTACTGCAGCAGGTACCACACCGCTGGCCGACATTGACAAGGCGATCAAAGCCGTTGACAACCAGCGCAGCCTGCTGGGTGCGTCTCAGAACCGTTTTGAGTCCACCATCAGCAACCTGAACAACACCGTGACCAACCTGACCGCTGCCCGCAGCCGTATTCAGGATGCGGACTACGCGACGGAAGTGTCAAACATGTCCCGCGCGCAGATCCTGCAGCAGGCCGGTTCTTCTGTACTGGCACAGGCTAACCAGGTGCCACAGACCATGCTGTCTCTGCTGCGTTAATCGCCGCACAGCCCGTCTGATTAAAAGCGCCCTCAGAAATGAGGGCGTTTTTTTTTGCCAAATCGGTTAAAAAAATTTAAGTAATGTATAAAGTTTGTCCCCCGTTCGACGATAACAATAATGAAGGCGATAAAGCCGCAGCCCAAATCTGAACCCTATCATCATGAAGGATAATTATTATGGCAGTCATTAATACCAATACCCTGTCGCTGGTTACTCAGAACAACCTGACCAAATCTCAGTCATCACTGGGTACGGCGATTGAGCGCCTGTCTTCTGGCCTGCGTATCAACAGCGCAAAAGACGACGCAGCCGGCGAAGCTATCGCTAACCGCTTCAGCTCTAACATCAACGGCCTGACCGTTGCAGCCCGTAACGCCAACGACGGTATCTCTCTGTCGCAGACGGCTGAAGGCGCCCTGACTGAAGTGAACAACAACCTGCAGCGTGTACGTGACCTGACCGTTCAGGCGCAGAACAGCTCTAACTCAGCGTCTGACATTGACTCAATCCAGGCGGAAGTTAACCAGCGCATGGAAGAGATCAACCGCGTTACTCAGCAGACTGACTTTAACGGTATTAAAGTGTTGAATACCGGTTCAGGTTCTCAGACGTATAACTTCCAGGTTGGCGCAAAAGACGGCGAAACCATCGGTATCACCATCAGTGCAAGCAACGGTTTCAACCTGTTCAATACCTCTGGTGCGACTGCTCAGACAACCGGTCAGACTATCAATGGCAACGCGCGTACTACCGCGGCTGAAGGTTTTGACGTGATGAGCGGGACCGTAACAAGCGGTGGCACCACCGATGGTTCACCTCTGGCGGACATCGATGCGGCCATCAAAGCGGTCGACAACCAGCGCAGCCTGCTGGGTGCGTCTCAGAACCGTTTTGAGTCCACCATCAGCAACCTGAACAACACCGTGACCAACCTGACCGCTGCCCGCAGCCGTATTCAGGATGCGGACTACGCAACGGAAGTGTCAAACATGTCCCGCGCGCAGATCCTGCAGCAGGCCGGTTCTTCTGTACTGGCACAGGCCAACCAGGTGCCACAGACCATGCTGTCTCTGCTGCGTTAATCGCCGCACAGCCCGTCAGATTAAAAACGCTCTCAGAAATGAGGGCGTTTTTTTTAATCGGTCTAATTAGCCCGCTTTGCTATAGCTTTTCCCGCCCTAAGTTAATGCCCAAAAATTTACAATAGCCTGAAACAGGTAAGGTACTTACGTGCAGGATAGTGCTATGCACAACCAGAGGATGTCAGATGAACAGGCTTTTAATAAGCATTGACCGAGTTGAGCAGTTTTCTCTTCACGTGAATGAGGCGCTCGATATCATTGATGTTTTTTTACCCGGGGGATGGCAGGTGGATATTGTCACCAGTACCTATGGTAAAACGCTGTCGTTTGAACTGGAAAAGTACAAATCCAACCCGGCTTTCCGCATTATCAGTGATAAGCAAGGCACGCTCGCTGATGCTTATAGCCTCATCTGGGTCTATAAGGGTTTTATTGCACAAAAATTGTTACCCGTGCTGGAAACGTTAACAGGCACGGCCCCGGTTATTTTCCGCCACTTTTATGATTATCATGACATTTATATGCCGTGGGGCGCTGAGCTGGAAAATCAGCTCGCCTCCCTGTCATTGAGTTTGTCGCCTGTGGTGTCAGAACGTTTGCTGCAAAACGGACTGCTATCCAGTCAGATCGCTGTTTTGCCGTTTACCGTTCCTTCCGCATTCAGTTGCTATCCATCTCGTAATGCCCGCACTGCGCTCAAACGCATACTTTATTACGCTCCGGATATTTCCGCCGAAATGTATGAGCTGCAACAGCAACTGAAAAGTCAGTCCATTACGCTGGAATGGTTCGACTGTAGCCAGCCTGTGAGTCGGATTGAGCCTGAGTGGCTGGACAACTACGATATGGTCATGGGTGGCGATGAAATTGTGGCCAAGGCGTTAATACTGGGTATTCCGGTATTTTTAGCGTCTACAACCGGCGTGGAAGGTTATCTGAACGCGCATAACCTTCAGGAGTTTGAACAATCGCATTTTACCGTGGTGAATCTGCAGTTTTGCCCGGAGACGGAGGAGTGGATCGCCGCACTCAAACGGGGTTTCAGTGAGGCCGTGGCATGGACCCGGGCAAACCAGGGCCGCTTTGGCGATAAATGGACGATGCCTGCTGCGATCCAGACTATCCTCAGCCAGCTCCCTGCGCCCAAACGCTGGTCCATGGATGACCCGGCGCAACATGCGTTACGCTTTCATAGACAGTCCGTCCTGTCCTGGGCCGATAAAAATTACTCTATTGAGCAGTGGCTGAAAGACAGGTCAATTACCGAAGCCCGACGCGCAGCGTTACAGTCATTTATTCAGTCTGTGCCCGAAAGTGGCGACATCGGGATCGTGATCATTGATGAAAACAGTGATGCCGCAGCCTGTGAACGTTCCCTTGCCGCCGTCAGGCAGCAAACATTGCCGCCCGCGACGGTCATGTTACTGAGCGATGTCGATATTGCGTTAAATGAGAGGACGATAAGCGCCTGTCCCTCAGGCTGGGTCGCTGAACTTAACGAGGTCGTTTATCACCAAACCGGGCCAGCCGCGCTGTTGCTGGTGATGGCAGGGGATGAGCTTTTGCCTGACGCGTTGCTGTTGCTGGCAGAGCAGCGTTTGCGACGCCCGGAAACGGCTGTGTGGTATGTCGATGAAACCTTTAATGATGATATGAATGAGCCGGGAGCGATTCTTCGTCCCGATCCCAATATCGATCTGTTAAGAAGTACGCCTTACGTAGGCCGCACGTTGCTGTTTGACCGCCGGAAAGTGCAGGCGGCGGGGAAGGGCGAGGATGCCGTCAATCCTCTGATCATGTATGAATGGCTGTGGCGTTGCATTGAAAATCAGGGACCGGGCGCGCTCGGACATGTGGCAGATGTCGTAGTCAGAGGCCAAAAAGAGAACGGGCGCTGGAATGAAGCGCAGTCCTGTGAAGCCGGCTATCGGCGCGTTGTCGAGGCGCATTTACAGCGTTTAGGGATAAAAGCGTCACTTGATGCCGGCGTGAATCCCGGTTTTGCACGGGTGCGCTATCAGTGGGACACGCAGCCTCTCATTTCCATTATCGTCCCCACGCGTGACCATGCCACCTTACTGCGTGCCTGCATCGATACGTTGATGGAGAAAACGCGTTATCCCTATTATGAATTACTGATCGTCGACAATCAGTCCGTGGATGCGCAGGCCTGTACCTTTCTCAACGATCTCGACAAACTCAATATCGAACAGATTAAGGTACTGCGTTACGACGCGCCGTTTAATTTCGCCGCCATGCATAATCGCGCCGCAGAGCAGGCGAAGGGCGACGTCTTGTTGTTCCTGGATAACGACTGCCAGATTACGCAACCTGACTGGCTGGATGCGCTACTGGAGCATGCACTGCGGCCAGAGGTCGCATTAGTCGGGGCGCGCCTTGAATACCACGATGGCCGGGTTCAGCACGGCGGTTATCTGCTGGGGGTACAGAACGGCGTTGACAGTCCGTGGGAGGGGATGCAGGAACATGCCAGAGGTTTCCAGAGCTATCTGCAAACGGAGCACAATCTTGCTGCAGTGAGTGCGTCCTGCATGATGGTCCGCAAAGACGTGTTCTTTAGTCTGGGTGGCTTTGCTGAGAACGATTTCCCGCTTTACTTCGCGGATGTCGATTTGGGGTTACGTGCGCAGCAACAAGGTTACTTAAACGTCTGGACGCCGTGGTCGCGTGTTCGCCATATGGGCGGTGCAACGCGGTTGATGCCAGAAAAGTTCAACGTACAGGAAAGGCCGTTTCAGCATGACTATAGTCGGCTTCGCCAGCAGTGGCGCGCTACGCTGTTAAAGGATCCCAGTAACCATCCGCTGATGCAGCGGGCAGGTAAACCGTTTACGCTGGGTGCAGGGACGGCGCGTTTTCAGCAGCCGCTGCCGGGCAGGCCACTGCCTGTCGTGCTGGCACACCATGTCGACTGGCAGGGATGTGGCAATCACCGCATCCTGCAACCGTTCAAGGCCATGGAAAGTCAGTTGCTGCTTGAGGGCGGACTGACTCAGCAAATTCCCGGCGTAATGGAAATCGCACTGTTACAGCCTGATATTATTGTGCTGGAGTCGCTGAGTGGCGGTCGTTTCCCGTCGGTCATGGCGCAATATCGCGACGTCTGCGATGCCAAAATCGTGGTTGAGTACGACGACTACCTGCTCAACGTACCGGTGAAAAATGGCAACCGTAACCAGTTCCCTAAACAGATTGTCAAAAATCTTCGCAAAGTAATGGAGTGCGCGGACTGGGTGGTTGTGTCAACCGCACCGTTAGCGGATGCCTACAGCCGTTTCCATCATGACATCCGCATTGCACAGAACCGTCTCGCAGAAGGTCAGTGGGGCCATTTGACCAGCCAGCGCGGCGTGGGGCGTAAAGTGCGTATCGGCTGGGCGGGCGGCAGTACGCATGCCGGTGACCTGCAAATTTTGCTGCCGCTTATCAAGGAGCTGGAGGACAAGGTTGAATGGGTTTTCATGGGAATGAAACCGCGGGGCGTGCACTGTGAGTTCCACACTGGCGTGCCGTTTGATATGTACCCCGAAAAGCTGGCCAGCCTGAACCTGGATCTGGCGCTGGTGCCGCTCGAAGTCAACCAGTTCAATGAATGCAAAAGTAATTTGCGGTTACTGGAGATCGGCACCTGTGGCGTGCCGATCATTGCCACCAGTATCGAACCCTATCGTTGTGGCCTGCCCGTCACGCTCGTCGAAAACCGCTTTAAAGACTGGATGGGCGCTATACGCGCGCACCTTGCGGATATGGATGCCACTCGTCGTCTGGGCGATCAACTTCGCGCGGCGGTCCATCAGGACTGGTACCTGAGGGAGCAGGGATTAAACGAATGGCAGAGAAGTTGGCTTTCTGCCTGAGACAGTGGCGGCGCGTCGTCCTGATGATGACGCCGTCGTTACATGACTGGATATAACGTCTCCCTGGAGACACACGACGTTCAGGCAACGCCAGCTTTTCATTGTCGCGCCTGTAGAAAAAGAGGCTGTTATGCGTGGGTTCACCTTTCCTTACTTACTTCTGGCACCGGATTACATCGAATCTTCATCCGGCGTTCAGGTTATCCATCAGCTCTGTCACATGATTAATGAACAGGGCGGTAAAGCCTGGATGGTTAATTGCCGCGTGAATCCAGAATGGAATACGCCGGTGATAAACAGTGAAGACTGGAAAGTTATTCAAAACAGCGGGCAACCCTGGATTGCCATTTACCCTGAAATCGTATCGGGTAATCCTCTTTCCGCGCCCGTATGTGTTCGCTATATGCTGAACCGGGAAGGCGTGATCATGAATAACCGGATCCATGAAGGACCGGATGATTTATTTTTCTGGTACCGCAATGAGTTTGCTGAAAAAGCCGTTGACCCACAAATATTGGGAATCGAATCCTTTGATCTGCAATTATTTTGTGACGACAACCCGCAGAAAGACCTGAATATCCTCTACCTGAATCGTGTGCCTGAGTCGGTCGTTGATTTCAGCCAGCTACCCGCGGATACCAAAATCTTGTCCATGGCAAACCCATTGACGCTGAAAGAACTTGCCGTTGTGCTCAAGCGTACGCGCGTATTTTATTCGTATGAGTCCTCGGGCACCTGCGCAATGGCGATTTTATGCGGAAGTCCTGTAGTTGCGTTAACCGCACCGGGTTATGAAAAGTATGCCATTACGCAGGAAACCGTGCGTGACAACGGTGGCGCTGGATTTTGCTGGGAAAACACCCAGGAAGCTATTGATACCGAGCGCCAGAATTTATGGAAGATGCGAGACTATTTTCTGGTCCGACGCGCGCGAAGTCAGCAACAGTTTGAAAACTTCGTTACGTTGACACAAGAAAAGGCCGAACAACGTGCCGCGCAGGATAAGCGACACGCTTTGAATGACTGGCTGTATAAGCGGCAACTTCCGGCTCCTGCTGAAGAGGTGCAGAGTCCTTCATCACTGCCACTCCTCAGAATGCTGATTGCCGTCCAGCCAGGCAGCGAAGCGGACAGGACCTCGACGCTGAATGCCTTATTGCCTCAGTTAGATCAGGTAACAGGATGCGCAGTTTTACTGGCGACGCCGCAGGAAACGTGCCACGTTTCTGACGATCGTGTCTTTCAGATTCGGTCTGATGTGTGGCTGAATGAAATGAATTGTCATCTGGAGCAGAACGTTTACGACTGGATATACGTCGTTCCTGCCGGGTGTCAGTTTACAGCGGAAAGTTTACGACTCCTTGCTGAGGCCTTGCACAGCAGAACGGGATGCGCCTTTGTTTACGCGGATGAAGGCCTCTCTGACAAGGAAGGGAAAATTCATCCTCATTTTAAGCCTGCATTTTGCCCGGACCTTTTTCTGAGTCAGCCTTCACTCTACCTTAAGCGCGGGATCTTCGCGCGAAACGCCTTGATGGCTATCGGCGGGTTTAATGCTGATTTATCCGCGTGCTATGAGCTGGATGCGATTACGCGACTGTTAGCTACGCGCGATAGCAACGTGTTTGGTCATGTTTCAGAGGTCTTTACCGTGACGCCTCTGAACAGCTGTGTGGCACAGGATCTGCAGCAGGAACATGCTGTGTTGCAATCTTATCTTCAGCAGCAGGGCTTCAGCCAGGGTGTAGTGGAGCACCAGCCGGGTAAGCCGTGGCGGTTAAGATACAGCACGGAGCCGGTGATTTCGCTCAGCATCATACTTGTCGCTGGCACAGATATCCATCAACTGCAGTGTTGCATCACTACGTTATTTGAACAAACCCATCAACCTGTATGCCAGTTGATTGTTATTGTGACGCCGGCGACCTCTGAGGCCATCACGGCCTGGCTGACGACAAATTTGTCAACAGCGTCGGTTAACATCAACATCCTGAAAAGTCATGGCAGCCAAACCCAGGAAGCGGCGATTAATGAGGCAGTAGGGCAGGCAGAAGGCGAGTTTCTGCTGTTGTTGGATCCCCGTGTTTTATTTGTCAGCCGCGGCTGGCTGGAGGCGCTGGCATGTCATGCCCTTCGGCATGATGTTGTCTGCGTCGCGCCTCATATTATCAACCTGGACAGTCAGATCTTATGTGCCGGAGAAATTCTTGGGGTCAGGGGCCTGGCCTTCCCCGTTGGTTATGCCGAAAGATGGGGCAATGCAGGCTACCTGTCACGCTATCAAAGCGACTGTAGTTATTCGACGTTGGCCACAGACTGTCTGTTAATCAGAAAAGACAGATGGCTGGAGGTCGGTGGATTTGATACGGCTTATACACAACCTCTGCTGGCCAGACTGGACCTGAATCTGCGACTGGTTCAGCAGGGCGGTCGGGCAATATGCACACCTTACAGCGTTGTAGCGAAACAGGAAGCCGTGACGGACTTTCCGCCACAATATGCGTTGTCGCCTTCACAGGAACTTGACCGTTTCTATCACGCCTGGCTCCCTGTTCTGGCAGATGATCCGGCTTATAATAAAAATTTAAGCCTGAACAGAACCCTTTTTACCGCAGACAGCACGTTAGTCACGGGCTGGAACCCGCTCAAACCTGGCGAAACACGCACCGTCATTTTTATCGCGCAGGATCAGAATGATACTGGCGTGCAGCGATTTACCACCGCGCTGGACAGGCTGATGAATGCCGGTGGCGTCAAAAGCGTGCTTCTTGAACAGATACCCTCCGCGCCAGAATTATTGCGGCATCATCCTGACGAGCTCGTTATCAGCGGCGAACTAACGGATCTCGCCTGCCAGACAATCAGGCAACTCAAAAACGCCATAACCTGTCGTGTTCATTATCTTATTCAGGACGATCCGAATGCGCGGAAATATAAAAAATTAATTGAAGATAATGTTATCGATAACTGGCTAACGTACAGCAATGCACTGGCCAATTGGCTCAAAAAGCGCCATAAACCTGTCGTTATTCTTCCCAATGTTTTAGTGCAACCCTGTCAGGATAGGGTTAAGCAGAAAAAAGACAAATGCCGTGTCGTGTGTTTCACATACGCTCTCAGGAAGAAAGATTGTGAATTACTGACTCCAGCGATAACGGCAAGTGCGGAAAAGCTTGACTGGATTGTCATTGGACATTGTCCGCCGGAATGGCTGCCTTATATCAGGGAAACGTACCGTTTTCAGACTGAGGCCCGCCTGGTCGCGCAGTTGCTGCATTGTGACGCCGATATCGCCGTGCTTGCGCGCTGCAACAATGATGAAAACCGTTACAAAGATAACAACGTACTCATGCAGTTAGCAGTAATGGGGATACCGGCGATGTATAGCGATCATCCTACATTCGGTGAGTCCGTTCCCGGCTGGAGAGTAAAACATAACCCGAACGCCTGGAAAGAGGCTATCGCAACGCTTTGTGCTGATACGTCGCTGAGTGACACGCTCAGTCAGCAGTTGAAAGAAAAAGCGTATAACGAGGTAAACCAGGACGCGCTTATGACACTTTTCGGCCGGATACAGGCGTTATCTGAAGCCACTCAGGCATAAATGACGTGCAGAGACAGCGCGCCAGATAAAAGCCCTGTACGCATTCAACAATTATTTAAGGTCAGGAAGTTATCCGATGAAGATAAACAAACCCTCATCAAATGTGCTGGTGACAAGTCCTCTTCTGCCGCCCCTGGAAGAGTTCCTGCCTTATTTAGAACGTATCTGGGACAGTAAACAGCTCACAAATGGTGGTCCGTATCACCAGGAGCTGGAACGGGCCCTTGCCGATTATCTCGGTGTCGAGCACCTCAGTTTGTTCGCGAACGGTACCCTGGCGCTGGTGACTGCGCTTCAGGCGCTCAGAATCACGGGAGAGGTGATTACCACTCCCTATTCTTTCGTCGCGACATCCCATTCCTTATTATGGAACGGCATAAAACCCATATTCGTCGATATTGATCCTGTTACCTGCAATATCGATCCTGAAAAAATCGAATCCGCCATCACGCCTACCACCAGTGCAATTTTACCCGTTCACTGCTATGGCATTCCCTGCGATGTCGAACGCATTCAACGTATTGCCGACAACTACGGTCTGAAAGTCATCTACGATGCCGCGCACTGTTTTGGTGTTAAACAAAAAAACGTCAGTATCCTGAATCACGGCGATCTTTCTGTTTTAAGCTTCCATGCGACAAAGGTATTTAACACGTTTGAAGGCGGCGCCATTATCTGCCCGAATGAAAAAATCAAACGACGTATTGATTATTTAAAGAATTTTGGCTTTGCCGATGAAACCACGGTGGTTGCGCCGGGTATCAATGGCAAAATGAATGAAGTTCAGGCGGCATTTGGATTACTCCAGCTGAAGCATGTGGATTCAGCGCTGGCTAAGCGTAAAGTCATCTACGAAAAATATCAGCAGGCATTAGGGCATATACACGGACTTACGCTACTACCGCTCGTTGATGAAACCGACTGGAACTATGCGTATTGCCCGGTCTTTGTTCACGCGGGATTATTCCCGATGACGCGTGATGAACTGTATCATCACTTCAAAAGCCAAAATATTTATGTCAGACGGTATTTTTATCCGCTCATCTCCGATTTCCCGATGTACAAAGGCTATGAATCATCGGCTCCTTCAAATTTGCCGGTGGCCAGTCAAATTTCTCAGCAGGTGTTGTGTTTACCGGTGCATCCAAACCTGGCGGAAGCGGATCAGGATGAGATTATTAACATTATTATGCGCGCCAGCAATGTGAATGCTGCGTAAGGCTTCAATCCGGATCTTTACAAGCCCGTCAGGCAAAAAGGAACATGCGTTTGCCTGACGCTGCACATCTCACATGCTTTCCATCTGCACGATCTTGCTTTCTTAATCGTTTCTCATCTCAAAAAATCGTTGCTGACAGCGGTATATCGAAAAAGAAACGGGAAGGGCACAGACGACGGATACAGGTAATGAGAACAACTCTGCCCGGCTGATACGCGAGAGCCGGGCTGATGCAAAAAAATCAGGCAGGAATCGCGTACAACACCAGTTCAAAAGCATGAACAGGATGATGGGCGCGGAGATAAAATCGATACCCGGGCATAATGCTTTTGATATAAGCAGGAATCTTTATAAGATCATCCGGTTTGTGATAAGCGCTGATTGCCAACAGTGGGTAACAGCGTTGAATACTGTTTTTCGCCCCCTCCAGCGCAGAAAGCTCAGCGCCTTCAATATCCATTTTGATAAATGTCACCTTACTGTCCGCAATAACGCTATCGAGTGTGGTTAATGCGATACTGTTAGTCGTGACCTTTTCAGTAATTTTTGAATCCAACGCTTTTCCTGAGTCGAAATACAGCGTTGTCTCTTCACTCCATACGCCTGCCTGGTGGCATTCACAATACGCTTTATCCGCTGTAGCGGCACACAGCAACGGATAATTGACGTCGTCAGGTTCGAAGGCAAAGATTTTTTTCGGCGAAGGGAGTCCGCGGGTGGCCAGTGCGGCTTCGAAAGCATTCACGCTGTCACCATTATAAGCACCACAGTCAACAAAAACCTCGGACTTACTCAACGCGACAATATCGGTTGGGAAGTAATGGTTCTCATCATACACTGTTTTAATATAGTCAGGGCGTGCGCTAATACGCTGATTCATGAATGCGATAAACGTCTCGCGAGATTTATCATCACCAAGACTTTCATATAAGGAATTCAGGGCGTCAGCATGGGTCTGACAAAAATCATAGGAAATAATATCTTCGGTGTTTACGCCTGTAAAAGAGGGGTCATAGACCAGCACTTCAGATTGAACGTCTGATAATGAATTTAAAAACGCCTGCTCCACATACTGTAGTGCAATAATAAAATTATATTTTTTATTGGTGTTGAGCAAACTTTCCAGAGGGACAACAGTCAGTTCGTTTAACGTTTGACCAGGAGAAAAATACATTTCATTGACCGCTACATAATCGATATGCAAGTGATTACGCGCCATATATTCACTGGTCTTGGTAGCCAGACAGCCTGCGCCAATGAGGACTACCGGATTACCGTTTTGGTACATTTTCTCCAGCGTAACGAGAAAATGGTTATTTTTCTCGACTATTTCACTAAGAAAACTCATGAGGAACTCCGTTATATTTTATCTTTTTATTGTTTAAAGGGTACATTTTTGCTGACTTGTTGCACTTTTCGCGGCACTTTCAAGAAAGTGAAGCCCGCGAGCCGCAACGTCTGAACCCATCACGTAATCGTTAGGTTCCCCTCTCAATGCAGAGGCAATGTCAGCATAATAATTGGCAAATGCTTCAATAAAGCCAGCAGGGTGACCCGCTTTAAAACGGCAGTAACGTGCATCAGCAGCAACAATGTTGTCATTGGCTGTGCGATCGATAACAGAACGACTGCCTTGCAAACCGCTGACATACAGGAATTCAGGATCCATCTGGAGCCATTCTGCGCTGCCCTGACTTCCCATGACGCGAATCCGCAGGCCATTTCGGTATCCCAGAGCGGCTTTGCCATACCAGTAATTACACGTCATACCGCTTTGATAACGCGATAAGATATGTACGGTGTCGATAACGCCGGGAATTTTGGCGTACGTATCATTGATCGCATAAATATCGACGGCGTGATCCCCGGTGATAAATTCAATAAGCTGGTGAACATGAACGCCAAGATCGAGCGAAACGGTTGGAATGACGGCATCCTGCTGCCGCCATCTCTGCGGTTTTGGCACATCGCCATGCTGATTATGGCGTGCAAAACCTTCCTGAGGCATTTCAACCATGACCTGCTGAATGGCCCCGAAATCGCCGCGCTGTACGCGCTTTTGCAGTTCGCGCACCATGGGATAGCCACTGTAATTGTAAGTGACAAACAATTTTGCCTGATGTTGGTGCTCGCTGTTCATGATGTGCAAAGCGCTTTGATGGCTTTCAACCATCGCCTTTTCGCAAATTACAGCCAGACCGTTTTCGAAACAGGCGGTGATAATTTCATGATGGTCAGGGGTGGGTGTTAACACCGCAACTGCATCAAGATGATGGCGCTCCTGCAAAATAAACGCCTGAATACTGTCGTAAATACGTTCAGGATGAATATTCCAACTCTCACCCGTGTGACGATTCTGCTCAGGATTGCGACTAAAACAGCCCGCCACAAGCGTAAAATCCCCGTCGAGCTGTGAGGCAATTTTATGGGTAAGACCAATAGCCGAATTCGCGCCACCGCCAATAAAACCAAGTTGTAGTCGTTTTTTCATATCGGTTTCCTAGTACTTACCAAGCGTAAAAAAATTTTTTAACTGTGGTGTGAAGCGGGCCAGTTCATCACGTTGGTGGAATTCAGCAAAAATAAGCGCGGCGCGATCGTGAGGCGCGCGCTGGATTCTCTCGCCTGTTTTCTTAAGTGGCAGAAAAGAAAGGATATTGGCCGGTAATGCTGCGAAGCTGACGGAGGTAAAGGTTTGTTCCTGATCAACAGACACAGTATGGCGAGCGATTAATCTGACATGTTCGGGACGCCGATTGGCTGGCGTAAAAGGTGTGCCGGTAAAGGCATGGGTGAACCAGAGTGAATAAGGCGTGTCTGTAGAATATTCAATGAGTTGATTATACAGGTCACCCGGGCATCGGCGTGTCATTTCTATCAGAGAAAAGCTTTTACCATCCGAGATAAACTGAGTGTGCAGTAAACCATCACAAAGCCCGAGCTCATCAACGAGTGCCTGTATACAGTCGCTGACCTGGTCTTTTATCGACGCAGGAAGATTGAGGCTGAGGCTACTACTGTTTACCTGCCAGGGGTAAACGGTACAAAATTCATCGACAAAGTATTCGACCGCCACTTTTCCATTCACGATAAAAGCGGAGTGGCTGTGTAAATCACCGGCTATCCAGCGCTCTATAAGCGCCTGGCCACAGGATGATGCCGCACAGGCGTCTCGCCAGGCGGCGGAGATGTGTTCGCGCTCAGCCACCAGTGAAATCCCTAATCCGCTGTAGGAATCGACAGGTTTTATCATCAACGGTAACGGAAGTTGCGCCGCCTCTTCAGGACAGCTCACGGCCACAGGGACTGGATAACCCTTATTCTGTGCCCACTGGCGGAAGACGTCTTTTTTAAAAATAATTTCTGCTACATCAGGTCGATCAAAACCGCGTAAGCCCATTGCCTCAGCGACACTGGCACCCGTAAGGTAAGACACATCGGTAACACCAGGCAGAAGTGATGTAATATTGAGGGATTTCGCCAGGGTCAGTACGTCCTGTACATTGGCATAATTCAGGCAAAAAGAGTGGGCCGCGAGTTGATGACCCGGATCCTGCGGTTTGCCGCTGCATACGGCTGTTTCATAACCGGAATGCTTAAGTGCCATCAAAAGAGGCATGGCAGCAAAACCGGCATCCAGCATAAGTGCTTTTTTATTACTGCTCATTATGATTTGCCTGAGGTGGTGCAGCTAACACATTGTTTAGCTGGCAAAGTTTTTTCCTGGTATGGATGGGGTGCCAGGCGCGCTTTTATAGCAGATTGTAATCCCGGCAGGCCGAACTGATGCCGTAAATAAAGCCCTTTTTAGTGTGTATTTAACGCAAACGGGGACAGGCAGGCTCGTCAGGAACCGCGCTTCTTTCTGGCGGCAACGTGAATGTTTTATGCAGAGTCATAATGACCGGAATGGCAGAGACAGGCAGACGCCACAAAGCGATATAACGCTGTATTAATACAGTAAAGCAACATCGCAGTATTGATTGCATTGCCGCCGTGACTGAATGGTACTGTTTTGTGTGCTGACAAGCCTGATCGATAAGATGCATCTTCAGGCTTACAGCAAAGGCTCAGAGGTTTTGATAGCCGGATTTCAGGCTACGATAATAAGTGGAACGCAGTAAGGCTTCTGAGAGTTGTTCACGCGGTTGTGAAGAAAAGAAGTGATAGTTAATTTTACAGGCCAGAGAAAGCCCTGTTTCGCGCATCATGAAATAATGCTGTTCGCCACTGCCTACCTCTGGAGCAATATAGTTTTTAAGCAAATCGTTGCCGCCAAGATCGAAGTTCTTATTCTCTTTAAATAAATCAAAAAAGATTGCACTAAAGAAAATGCTTAAATGTTTGTTATTGGGGTGGCTTACCGTGCTGTAGCAATGTTTATCTTTTAACAGGGCGTCCCGATAAAAGTCTGAATAATCAAACGCCACCTTACCTTCTTTGAACAACCGCTGGTAGCGATTAGCGTCGTCCATGATCATGTTATGCTGCCTGGCCTCGTCGTAACTGACATTGTGGTACGCAGCAACGGCATCCGCACAGGCATGTGCGGTCAAATAGAGATGTAAAAAACGGTAATCAACATACACCATCTAATCGGGCACGGCAGCAGAATAATACCCTAGCTGCGGTGCTGATACGCTTGATTCCATTGTGGGTAATATGCGGATATCGAAATACTCGGTCAGTTTCGCGGTTGACAGCAAACCCCAGCGTTCAGAATGATACTGCATATAAATATGATCGCAGCTTTCAAGTTCGTGCATCAGATTGATAATGTCTCGCTGAGCATCAAGTTTATACAGAGGTGTATTAACAACGTGTGTTATTGCGCCACGATGAAGCTCAGAATAATTACTTAATAACTGACCAACGACTTCGAGCTGACAGTTACCAATCGTTGCTACTTTCATTACATTATCTCCTTATAAAGTATTCGCGTAGGGAAAGGGGGTCGCCAGGTGATTCAGACAGAGGCGAAGTTTATCCTGCCAGTCTGAGGGGGGGATGCCGATGGTGCTGAGAGCGTCGCTGTTCATCACACTGCGCGCCGGCCGAATCGCCGCAGACGGATAGTGCGAGCTGATAATGCCATGCACGACCACGTCCTGTTGCGCCGCGACAAAGATTGTCTGAGCGAATTCGCACCAGCTGACGGCAACGTCGCCACAATAATGGTAAAGACCGTGCTTTTCGGGCATGTCGGCGAGCGTGATCATGGCCTGGGCTAAATCACCCGCGTAGGTCGGACAACCATACTGATCGTTCACCACATGTAACTCGGAACGTCTCTGCGCCAGACGAAGCATGGTACTGACGAAGTTATTACCGTATTCGCTGAACATCCATGAAGTACGGATCACGATCGCCTCGGGCAGGACCTCAAAGACGCGCTTTTCACCTTCCCACTTACTCAGGCCGTAAAAATTAATCGGGCAGGGCGGATCCTGTTCGGTATAGGGCGTTCTTTTCACCCCGTCGAAAACATAATCTGTGGAAATATGAATGAAACGCGCCCCGATCATTTTGGCGGCCTGAGCCAGATTTTCAGGGCCAATCGCATTGATCTTTAAGGCACGTGTCCGGTCGGTTTCTGCTTTATCAACGGCGGTATAAGCCGCTGCATTCATAATGACATCGGGCTTAAATTTTTTAACCACGCGCACAACGGCAACGCGATCGGTAATATCCAGTTCCGCCGAACCACACGCCAGCGTGATCCAGTCGGCGGGAAAACGATCCAGTAAACAGCGCCCCAACTGACCATAAGCACCTGTAAGTAAAACGCGCATTACACCAACTCCTGCAATGAGAGTCCTTGTTGATTTTTCACCGATAATATCGGCTGTTCGACAGACCATTGAATCGCAACATCAGGGGCATTCCACATCAGGCAGGCTTCATCCTTAGGATTGTCATAGTGAGGACAGGTATATTCAAAATCAGCAATGTCCGGGCGCGAGACGAATGGATGCAAGTGCATCAAGAGTGAAAGGGGAAGAGAGAGCATGGGCTTGTCATAGACCGGCAGCAGTTGCTCAGAGACGCCACAGGTCACCGGATGCAGTCGGGAACCGGTTCCGCCTGCCAGTACTATGCCTTTCATCATTCGCTTCCTTCATAACTCGTCTGCGCGTGCAGCGTGATGGTGAAAGAATACGAGTGTTCGAGTGAAAGTAATGGCACGAATAACCGACAAAAAAGCGGGTAAAGTCAAGGATAAGTCCGTCCCCGCATCCATAGCGGCTAATGAAATAAATCAGCATAAGCGAAGCGGGCACATTTTATCGCGCAGTAATGCAAATCGCGTCAGCCAGACGGAAGTGATTGTGGATTAGGGTTTTCGGCGCGATAAAAGTTGGATAAACGTTACAGTTCATACAGATGGTGCCGATAACACTCTTCAGGATAAGTTTAATTTGGCTACAACTTCGCGTGTTCTGGGGTGGTTATGCGCTTCAACTATGACCTGCTACCGGGTGAACGGCTTTCCTTCGAGGAGATCGCCCGGCGCTATGCACAGCAATACCCTGATGAGAAAGAATTAACAGCGCGAGCGCTGCTGAGTCCTTCGACCAGCTTTCGGACGCTAAAGATTCGTGCTGTCTTCGCACAGGAAGAGAGCAACAGTCCGCTGGAAGACCTGTTATTTATTGCGAACGACAATGAACGTAAAAATTACCTGCGCCGTTTTGAGTATTACCTGAAGCAGCAGGCTCCTTTTCACTATTTCCGCCGGGGAGAGCAGGACAAAGCGGAGAATTTGTGGAAAGTGATTGGCCAAAGCTACGTATATGCCATGATCGATCCCCATTCAGCACAGGCGCAGAACCTGATCAACAGCCGGGGATACAAACTGGTGCTGATGCGAGAAGATGGCGACGATGCCTGGTGGCAGTTGTTTAACATGCACTCCAATCCGTGCTTTCCGCAATCACAGCGTATCCAGTTTATTGTGGTACTGAGTACCCCCGGACATAAAACACCCGCCGCAGTGATGCCTGGTACTGAAGTCGGGCGGCGGGTAAAGGCTAAAGTGCTGCAGCGAGCCAGCCAGGCCGAATTTATGGCCGCCGTGAAAGCCCGTTATGGTGCCTGTGTCATTACCGGCACCAGCCTGATCGATCAGCATCCGTGGCCATGGGTGGAAGCCTGCCATATTGATACGCGAGAGAATGATGAAGGTTTTCTGGCGGATAACAGTGTGGATAACGGATTATTCCTGCGCAGCGATTTACAGCGACTTTTTGTTAACCGAATGATTAGTATTGATGGTGATTCCGGCAAGGTCCGTTTTAATGGGGATGAAAAAACCCGCGAAAGCATTAGCCCTTTTTATCAGGAAATGGAAGGGCAGGTTTGTGCTTTATGGGACAGCGTGCCCTCCGCCACTCGTCAACGTTTACTGTCATTAGGTTAGCCTGTTGAGACAGAGCGGAATCTTCCGCTCTGAAACATCACAAATTTGAAATAACCTCGGTTTATCCCGCCTATTCTGCCAATCGAAAGTCCTACAGAATTGCATAATCATGCCGATAACTTCATTAACGCAGGGTAGTCAACGTGAACGATCTCTATACCGCCGAAGGCGTGATGGACAAACATTCGCTCTGGCAGCGCTACGTCCCACTGGTGCGTCATGAAGCACTGCGCTTGCAGGTTCGCCTGCCTGCCAGTGTGGAACTTGACGATCTGCTGCAAGCCGGGGGCATTGGTCTGTTGAATGCGGTGGAGCGCTACGACGCGCTTCAGGGTACCGCCTTTACCACGTATGCAGTCCAGCGCATTCGTGGCGCAATGCTTGATGAGCTTCGCAGCCGGGACTGGGCGCCACGCAGCGTCAGACGTAATGCACGTGAGGTAGCCGGAGCCATGCATCAGGTTGAGCAGATGCTGGGTCGGGCCGCTTCCGAGCAGGAAGTCGCGCAACAGTTGAATGTTTCGATAGAAGAGTACCGGCAGATTCTGTTGGATACCAACAATAGTCAGCTCTTTTCATACGACGAGTATCGGGAAGAACACGGTGACAGTGCGGAGCTGGTGACGGAAGGGCACGAAGAGGCCAATCCACTTCATCAGTTAATGGAAGGGAGTCTGCGTGAACGCGTCATAGAAGCGATCGAGGCGTTGCCTGAGCGCGAGAAAATGGTGCTGACACTGTACTACCAGGAAGAACTGAATCTTAAAGAGATTGGCGCGGTACTTGATGTCGGGGAATCCCGGGTCAGCCAACTGCACAGTCAGGCGATTAAACGCTTGCGTGCCCGACTTACGGGAGCGCGCTAGAAGGCTCAGTTCCTGGAGATCTATAAATATAAGAAATCGGGGACTCAACAGTGGGAGCCAAAACCAAAGCCAGACCTTTAAGTCGCTATCTTAAAGACTATAAACACAGCCAAACCAATTGTTCACACTGTGGCAAAGTACTAGACCGAATGGCGCTGGTTTTTCGTGGCCAGATCATCAATAAAGAGGCCATCGCACGGATGGACCAAATGATTGATGAGCCACTCTGGCTAAAACTGCAGCCAGAATTAACGGCACTTTGTCGTTTTTGCAGCGATATTTTTTGTAATACACATCCTAACTATTTTGACATTATGGCGTTTAAACAATATCTGTTCGAGCAGACGGAAATGAGCCCAAGCACGATTCGTGAGTATGTGGTTCGGTTACGTCGGCTTGACGATATGCTGAAGGCGCGAAATTTTCCGGCAGAAAAACTGAAAGGCAATAGCTGGCATCAATGCCTGGAAGAAGATTTACCCGATGCAGGCAACAATAATTATCGAATTGCGCTGCGCAAATACGACCAGTTCTTAGGCTGGCAGCAACGTTAAGGGAAAAATGCCGGGCACAGGATGCACGGTCAGTCGATTTCCCGCCCCACGTTTCTTCTCACCATCGGAAGAAACGTGGGGATGTTGTGCATTCCCGTCTTCCACGTTCCTGACCTCAATTCAGGATGATCCTTTCTTCATCTTCTGTAACACTGTAATGATAACTGCTCTGTGCCTGACTGGAGGCCGCATTGTCTTTACATCTTATTCATCAGTTTCCCCGTATTGAACTTCTGGGTGCGCCCACGCCTCTGGAATTTTTGCCCCGTCTGTCGGACTTCTTAGGTCGTGACATTTTTATCAAACGCGACGATGTAACGCCGCTGGCGCTGGGCGGCAACAAACTGCGCAAGCTGGAGTTCCTGGCGGCCGATGCGCTGCGTGAGGGGGCCGATGTGCTGCTCACCGCCGGTGCGATCCAGTCCAACCACGTGCGTCAGACCGCTGCTGTCGCGGCCAAACTTGGGCTGAAATGCGTGGCATTACTCGAAAACCCCATCGCGACCCAGAGCGAGAATTACCTCACTAACGGTAACCGGCTGCTGCTGGAACTGATGGACGTTGAAGTAGTGATGGTTGATGCACTGACCGATCCTGCCGCACAACTGGCGGAACAGGCGGAACGCCTTGAGGCGCAGGGCTTTCGACCCTATACCCTGCCTGTTGGTGGATCAAACGCGCTAGGCGCGCTGGGTTACGTAGAGTGCGCCCAGGAGATCGTGCATCAAAGTGAAGGCGTGGTGGACTTTGCTGCGGTAGTCGTCGCGTCTGGCAGTGCCGGAACGCATGCGGGGCTGGCCATTGGGCTGGAACACCTCATGCCGCAAACCGAGCTGGTGGGCGTGACCGTATCGCGTCAGCGTGATGAACAGCTGCCGAAAGTGGATGCTATTCGTCAGGCGCTGGCATCGCAGTTGTCGGTAGAGGCAAAGGCGCCGGTAACGCTGTGGGATGACTACTTTGGGCCACGCTATGGCGAGCCAAATGAAGAGGGCACAGAGGCGATCAAGCTGCTGGCCCGGCTGGAAGGCCTGCTGCTCGACCCGGTTTATACTGGCAAAGCGATGGCGGGGTTAATTGACGGGATCAGTCAGAATCGTTTCCGCCGCGAAGGACCGCTCCTGTTTGTGCATACCGGCGGTGCGCCCGCGTTATTTGCTTATCACCCTTCGGTCTGAGACGTCGCGAAAAAAAGGTTTATAATCCGGCCGTTATTTTGCTGTCTCAGGTAAATAACGCCCATAATGACAGAGCGGCAAACGGGGTTTAGCCGCTCAACAGCACACTCACGAATAATAAATGGGGTACACATGGCTTTCTCACAGATTCGTCGCCAGCTGGTGACGGGAATGATGGCGGTTGCGCTGGTTGCTGGCGTTAGTGTTAAAACCTTTGCCGCAGAAGATTTGCTGCAGCAAGTGAAAAGTAAAGGCGAACTGCGTGTGGGCCTGGAAGGCACCTATCCGCCTTTCAGTTTCCAGGATGAAAAAGGCAAGCTGACCGGATTTGAGGTGGAGTTCGCCCAGGACCTGGCGAAACACATGGGTGTGAAAGCCGTTCTGAAACCGACAAAATGGGATGGCATGCTGGCCGCGCTGGATTCCAAACGTATCGATGTGGTGATTAATCAGGTCACCATTTCCGATGAGCGTAAAAAGAAATATGACTTCTCCACGCCGTACACCATTTCGGGCGTGCAGGCGCTGACGCTGAAGAAAAATGCCGGCAGCATCACCCGCCCCGAAGATCTGGCAGGTAAAAAAGTGGGCGTCGGTCTGGGCACCAACTACGAGCAGTGGTTACGTGCAAACGTGAAAGGTGTCGATGTTCGTACCTATGATGACGATCCTACCAAATACCAGGATCTGCGTTCAGGTCGCGTTGATGCGATTCTGGTGGACCGTCTGGCGGCACTGGATCTGGTGAAGAAAACCGGTGACACGATGGCCGTTGCTGGCCCTGCGTTCTCGCGTCTTGAAGCGGGCGTTGCACTGCGTAAAGGTAACGAAGATTTACTGAAAGCCATTAACCAGGCGATTGCAGAGATGCAGAAAGACGGCACGCTCAAAAAGCTGTCTGAGAAATGGTTTGGCGCGGACGTTACGCAATAATGCAGGAAAGTTTACAACTGGTGCTGGATTCAGCACCATTCCTTCTTAAAGGCGCGCTGTTTACGCTTCAGCTCAGTATTGGCGGGATGTTTTTTGGGCTGATACTGGGCTTTGTGCTGGCGCTGATGCGCTTGTCGCGCTTTTGGCCCATCAGCTGGCTGGCACGTATCTACGTGTCGATTTTTCGTGGCACGCCGCTTATCGCTCAGTTGTTTATGATCTACTACGGTCTGCCCCAGTTTGGCATTGAGCTGGATCCAATTCCTTCCGCGATGATTGGCCTGTCGCTGAATACAGCAGCCTATGCATCGGAATCGCTTCGTGGTGCCATTGCGGCGATTGAGCGTGGACAGTGGGAAGCAGCGGCCAGCATTGGCATGACGCCGTGGCAAACGCTGCGCAGGGTTATTTTGCCTCAGGCTGCCCGTACCGCTTTACCGCCATTGGGTAACAGCTTCATCAGCCTGGTCAAAGATACCTCACTGGCGGCGACCATTCAGGTACCGGAGTTATTTCGTCAGGCCCAGTTGATTACCTCACGTACGCTGGAGGTATTTACGATGTATCTGGCGGCCTCGGTTATCTACTGGATCATGGCTACCGTGCTGTCTGCCTTACAGAACCGGCTCGAAGCACACGTTAACCGTCAGGATCAGGAGGCGAAATGAGTGCCATTGAAGTGCGCCAACTGGTGAAACAGTTTAACGGCCAAACGGTACTGCACGGCATCGATCTGGATGTTGCGCCGGGTGAAATTGTGGCGATTATCGGCCCGAGCGGATCCGGTAAAACGACGCTGTTGCGCAGCATCAACCTGCTTGAAGTGCCTGAGGCCGGGCGCATCAAAGTCGGTGATATTACGATTGACGCCAGTCTGGGGATCAATAAGCAGAAAGAACAGGTGCGCCAACTCCGTCAGCAGGTGGGGTTTGTGTTTCAGAACTTCAATTTGTTTCCGCATCGCTCGGTGCTGGAAAACATTATTGAGGGGCCGGTCATCGTCAAAGGCGAAACCAAAGCGGACGCGGTTGCGCGGGCGCGTGGCCTGCTTGAAAAAGTGGGATTGCAGGGTAAAGAAGACAGCTATCCACGTCGTCTTTCCGGCGGACAGCAACAACGTGTTGCCATTGCCCGCGCACTTGCCATGCGGCCTGAAGTCATTTTGTTTGATGAACCGACCTCGGCGCTGGATCCCGAGCTGGTGGGCGAAGTGCTGAATACGATCCGGGCGCTGGCGCAGGAAAAGCGCACGATGGTGATTGTGACCCATGAGATGAGCTTTGCCCGTGATGTCGCTGACCGGGCGATTTTCATGGATCAGGGCCGCGTGGTAGAACAGGGCCCGGCCAAAGCGTTGTTCAGCGCTCCTCAGCAGGCGCGTACCCGACAGTTTCTGGATAAATTTCTTAATCAATAATCCCCAAAATGCCGCCCGAGACGGGCGGCGTTTTATTTATTTTTTTCCTGCATGCGCGCTCAGTTTCTTCTGAAAATTTACGGCTGGTCTTTCCTTAACCTGTTGTTATCGCTTCGGTTATACGGAGTGATGTTTCAATGACGTAACAGAGTGTAAATTTTAAGACCTCCCCGATTGAGGTGACAGTGAAAATATTAATAATTCTTCACAAATTCATCGCGCTGTCGGGACGTTATAATGACTCACCCCAGGAAGGAAATCCTCTGGATCAATACCCTCAAAGGAGGGTGCATTTTACTTGTCGTACTGCATCACGCCATCATCACCACGTTCGCACCCTCGCTTCATCATCTGACTGCGGGTCTGCTACCGGCACAAGGATGGGTGGCGTTTAATACCTGGCTCTCGCCGTTGCGTATGCCCGCTTTCTTCTTTGTGTCTGGGTTACTGGCCGCTAACGCGGTCGTGAAGAAAAGCTGGCAAGAGGTGTTTACGAAAAAATTCAGCAATATTGGTTACCTCTACCTGCTGTGGGGCGTGATTCAGTGGCTGAGTATCCACTACATTTCCACCCATTTAGGCGAACGGCTGTCCAGTAGCAAAAATGCCGCCTATGCGGATTCGCCTCTTGAGTTTATTAAGCTGCTGATGCTGTCGATGACCAGCCTGTGGTACCTGTACGCGTTGGCAGGGTTTTTCCTGGTGACTAAGCTTTTCCATCAACAGAAAAGGGTTCTGCTGGCGGCGGCGATAGCGGCGAACTACGCTGCGCAGTTTAACCTGATCCCCGGATGGGGCCCGGCCAGCGTGGCGCAGAACTATCTGTATTTCCTGCTGGGCGTATTTTTCAGCGCGAGGCTAATTGAACTGAGCGCCCTCAAGGGACGTCACTGGCTGTGGCTTGGCGCGATTGCACTTGCCGGCATCGCCCATCATGCAGGTGGCATCTATAAAAACCCGTTTTACAGCCTGCTGACGATCGTGTTTGGCATCGTGCTGTGTCGTTTTCTCAATGCGCATTTCAGAATGACCTGGCTGAACGCTATCGGTCGAAATACATTACAAATCTATGTGTTACACCGCATTTTTATCGAACTGCTCGGACTGAGCGCTATCACACTGGCCCTGCATTTCGGCTGGTTCGGCAATGCCGGCTTTAGCTGGGCCTGGGCGCTGCTGATGCCGGTGACCGGTGTGGCGGTATGCACACTGCTGTCGCTGCTGGTCTGGTCGTTACTTAATCGCGGGCCGGGACGTATGCTGTTTCTCCATCCACGCCTGGTTAGTCAGCGTCAGCCCGAAACGCAAACCTTATCCTGAAGATCCGGGCCAGCGCGCTGGCCCCTTTTTCATCTGCCAGATTACCTCTTAGTCGCCCGACATCCTCGCGGGCCGGGAGCCAGGTCAGCGCACGCCTGACCGTGAAGCCATTTTTTATCGGGAAAACGGAATAAAAGCGCCTACGTCAGTTCCAAAGTTACGCCTGTTGAAAGCAGGGCAGAGCCTCGGTTTATGTCATAAGGATAACCAGACAGGAAAGGAAAACGCGCCTGAATAACGCGCTTGCCGGGCCCAGTGTCAATAAATCCCTTTAAGTGTAAAGTACGGTCCGAAACGCACCGTAACGCGGGTATTTAAGACTTTCGCTACATTCAGCAGAAAGAACATACGGAATACTTTTCGCACAAGAGAAGGCGATGTGAATTGCCGTTTCACCGCAGCGGAAATGTGCCGATGATGAGCAAAGAAAAAGAAGAAATTGCCTGGATTAATACACTCAAAGGCCTGTGTATACTGCTGGTTATCCTGTATCACACGGTATTACCCGGCTTTGATGATACGGTAACACATCTGACCGCGGGCCTTCTCCTGGCTGAACTGTGGGTCCGGTTTAACCTGCTACTGTCGCCGCTGCGCATGCCCGCCTTTTTCTTTGTATCGGGTCTGCTGGCCAGTCATGCCATTCTTCACCGGCCCTGGCAGTCTGTCGCCACCAGCCGCATTATGAATCTGTTTTACCTTTATCTGTTATGGGGCGTTATTCAGTGGGGATCCATTTCCGGCATCGCGACTGAAATTACCGGACAGCGTATTTCGCAAAATCTTAATGCGGCCTATGCAGATTCGTTTTCAGAATTTCTCAGACTGACCTTTCTCGCCATGAGTACCGCCTGGTATTTATATGGTCTGGCACTCTATTTCCTGTGCGCCAAATGGTTTCAACATTACAAAATCCCGCTGCTTATCGTAGCCGCTGTGCTGAACTATCTGGCGGTCGAAAAGAGTATCCCGTTCTGGGGACCGCAAAGTCTGGCGCAGTATTTTATCTTTTTTGTATTGGGCGCATTTTGGTGGGCACCCATGCTACGACTGAGCGAAGGGCGACGGGAGAACAGGTTGCCGTGGCTGTTACTGGGACTGCTGGCTGTACTACAGGGCCTGCTTGATTTGAACAGCCGTCTTTTTCTCTGTCTGATTGCCATTCTGGCCAGCGTGGCCGCCTGCCGATGGTTAAGCCAGCTGGGCTGTATGGCCTGGCTGAACTGGACAGGCCGCCATACCTTACCCCTTTACGTTATTCACCGTATTTTCATTGAATATTTCGGGATGACGGCGATTTTATATGCGCAACGTCACCAGCTTTTTGAGCTGACAGGCTTTTCATGGCTTTGGGCCTGTCTCTATCCTCCGGTGATGGTTACGATCTGCGCCTTGTGCTCCATGGCGGTCTGGTCATTGCTGAATCGGGGACCGGGACGCGCGCTGTTTCGCTTGCCACACCTGATGAAACGGCCTTCCATTCCGGCAGCCTGACCGTTGTACGCATGTCAGCCACCTGTCTCTGCGGCGCGTCCGGATTGCGTATGCGGGGGATGTGCGCGCAGAGACCACCTGGTAGCGCGAATCCCTTCGCACTTCTCCACTGCTGAGGCGCTCAACGGCCGCGGGTTTTTCATCCGTCATAAAAAAAGGTTCATGCTAGGCATGAACCTTGATCACAACCAGAATGAAACGCGCCGACAGTTAACCGATCGTCATCAGGCTGGCGTTACCGCCCGCGGCGGCGGTGTTGACGCTCAAAGAGCGTTCAATCAGCAGGCGTTCCAGTAACAGGTTGGTTTCACCGCGGGCAAATCCCTGTACCGAGACAATCGCACCTTCACGCGCCGCAATCTGCTCGCACAGGCTGCGGAGCTGGTCGGCATCACCATGATAAATCACGGCATCAAACTGCGCGGTCAGCGGATCCTTCGCCAGGGTAATACGGCTCTTCACCGCTGCCGGTAAGGTATTAAGCAGCGTACGATGCAGGTCATCATCCGGCCACAGGGCCTGACTGCCGACGCTGGTTACCGCAGCCAGCTGAATCAGCGCATCGTCGTTGTTATCTGCCAGACAGAGCACCTGTTCGCGCGGGAGTAACAGGAAGGTGTTGCGCTCTCCTGTTGGGCCCGGCAGCAGACGAACCGTACCGGCCTGCGCCAGCTGTTCATAATGCTGACACAGCGCAGACAGCTGTGGCTTATCTTTTGCCCAGTCGGTCAGTGCCTGATGCGGCGCTAACAGGCGTTGACGCTGACTGTTGTCTGCGGGACGTTCCGCATCCTGACGGGCGAGGGTGGTGCTCAGCGCCTCATCCGGGCGGTGAGCCAGCAGACGATAAAGATACAGTGGGCCGCCCGCTTTTGGACCGGTACCTGAGAGGCCTTCGCCCCCAAAGGGTTGCACACCGACGACCGCGCCGACCATGTTGCGGTTAACATACAGGTTACCCACTTTGGCACTGGCGGTGACCTGCGTGATGGTTTCGTCGATGCGCGTATGAACACCCAGGGTCAGGCCATAGCCTGTGGCGTTAATCTGCTCAACGATCTGCGGCAGGTTGCTGCGGGTAAAACGCACCACGTGCAGGACAGGACCAAACACTTCCTGGGTCAGATCGCTGACCTTATCCAGCTCAATCAGCGTTGGTTTCACAAAGGTGCCTGTGGCCCATTCTTTGCTGTCCTGTGGGTTATCCTGTGCCGTCTGGTAGACCTTGAAGCCTTTATTACGCATGGCCTGAATATGGCGTTCGATGTTGGCTTTGGCTTCCTGATCGATCACCGGACCGATGTCGGTGGACAGGCGTTCCGGGTTGCCCATGCGGCATTCCGCCATCGCGCCACGCAGCATTTTTAACGTGTGGTCTGCGACGTCTTCCTGCACGCAGAGCAGACGCAGGGCGGAACAGCGTTGTCCCGCGCTGTCAAAGGCCGATGCCACGATGTCGACAACCACCTGTTCGGTCAGCGCGGAGGAGTCCACAATCATGGCATTCATTCCGCCCGTTTCCGCAATCAGCGGTGTCGGACGGCCCTGCGGATCGAGTCTGCCCGCAAGATTGCGTTGCAGCAGCGTGGCAACGGCGGTGGAGCCGGTAAACATGACGCCGCGCACCCGTTCGTCGCCGGTGAGCTGTGCCCCCACGGTTTCGCCCTGACCCGGCAGCAGTTGCAGTACACCGGCGGGCACGCCAGCGCTCAGTAAAATATTGACGGCCTGTGCGGCAATTAACGGCGTTTGCTCGGCGGGTTTCGCCAGCACGCTGTTACCTGCCGCCAGAGCCGCGGCGATTTGGCCGGTAAAAATGGCCAGCGGAAAGTTCCACGGGCTGATGCAGACTACCGGGCCAAGCGGGCGGTGGGTTTCGTTATCGAAATCATGGCGCACAATGCCGGCATAGTAATAAAGGAAATCGACCGCTTCACGCACCTCGGCAATGGCGTTGTTATAGGTTTTTCCGGCTTCACGCACCAGAAGACCCAGCAGTTGCTGTAGCTGGCTTTCCATCAGCTGTGCGGCGCGCTCCAGAATCGCGGCACGCTCCTGCGGCGGCGTGGCAAACCAGATAGGGCCGGCATTAACGGCGGCCTCAATGGCCAGGGAAACCTCCTGTTCGGATGCCTGGCGCACGGTGCCCACCACATCCGCAGGGACGGCCGGATTGAGCACTGGCTCGCTTTCCCCTCCCGTTAAAGGGCCGTCGATAAGCGGTTGCGCCACATACGTTTCGGTAGCACCGCTCAGCAGCGCGCTGGACAGTGACGCAAGACGATGTTCATTCGCCATATCAAGACCGGCGGAGTTCACGCGGTCCTCACCATACAGGTCACGTGGTAACGGAATTTTCGGGTGCGGCAGGCCCAGTGTTCCTTCGCTGAGACCCAGTTTTTCCACTTCGGCAACCGGATCGGCGACCAGTTCGTCGATGGGCAGTGACGTATCGGCGATGCGGTTAACGAAGGAGGTATTCGCGCCGTTCTCCAGTAAGCGTCGCACCAGATAGGCGAGCAGCGTTTCATGCGTACCGACCGGGGCATAAATACGGCAGGGACGATTAAGTTTACCGTCTGCGACCTTGCCGACCACCTGTTCATACAGCGGTTCACCCATGCCGTGCAGGCACTGGAACTCGTACTGACCCGGATAGTAGTTATTGCCTGCCAGCTGATAAATGGCGGCCAGGGTGTGCGCATTGTGCGTGGCAAACTGCGGATAGATCAGGTTCGGCACCGCCAGCAGCTTGCGCGCGCAGGCTAGGTACGAAATGTCGGTATACACTTTGCGCGTGTACACCGGATAGCCCTCCAGGCCTTCCATCTGGGCGCGTTTAATTTCGCTGTCCCAGTAAGCGCCTTTCACCAGACGAATCATCAAACGGCGGCGGCTACGTTGCGCCAGGTCGATCAGCTCATCAATAACAAACGGACAGCGCTTCATATAGGCCTGAATGACAAAGCCGATACCGTTCCAGCCCTCCAGTTCAGGCTCAAAACACAGCCTTTCGAGCATATCAAGAGAGAGTTCCAGGCGGTCGGCTTCTTCTGCATCAATATTAATGCCGATGTCGTAAGAGCGGGCCAGTAGCGTCAGCGACTTAAGCAGCGGATACAGCTCATCCATCACCCGGTCGTACTGGGCACGGCTGTAGCGCGGGTGCAGGGCAGAGAGCTTAATTGAAATGCCCGGGCCTTCATAAATGCCGCGGCCATTGGAGGCTTTGCCAATCGCATGAATCGCCTGCTGATACGAAACCAGATAGGCTTTCGCATCGCTGGCGGTCAGGGCGGCTTCGCCCAGCATATCGTAAGAGTAACGGAAACCTTTCTCTTCAAGCTTACGGGCGTTAGCCAGTGCTTCGGCGATGGTTTCACCCGTCACGAACTGTTCACCCATCAGGCGCATCGCCATATCCACGCCTTTACGGATCAGCGGTTCACCACTCTTGCCAATGATCCGGTTGAGCGAGCGCGACAGATTCGCTTCGTTATGCGTTGAGACCAGGCGGCCGGTAAATAACAGGCCCCAGGTAGCGGCGTTAACAAACATGGACGGACTGCGGCCCAGATGCGACTGCCAGTTGCCGTTACTGATCTTGTCACGGATAAGCGCATCGCGCGTCGGTTTATCCGGAATACGCAGCAACGCTTCCGCCAGGCACATCAGCGCCACGCCTTCCTGTGAAGATAATGAAAACTCCTGAAGCAGACTTTGCACCATACCGGCGCGTCCGGTTGCCCCTTTTTGGTGCCTGAGCTTCTCGGCCAGGGTAAAGGCGAGCTGCCGGGTTTTTTCAGCCAGCGGAGCGGGAAGGCGGGCTTGCTCCAGCAACATGGGAACGGCATCGGTTTCAGGTCGACGCCAGGCGGCCGTCACGGCCGAACGGGCTACCGACTGCGGCAGGATGTGCTCTGCGAAGTCAAGGAACGGCTGAACCATCTCGTCCGCAGCGACCTCATCAGAAGCCGATTCGTTGAGCTGCAGGGGAATCTCTTCCACTGTTTCACCGGCTTCTAACTGCACGAGATAGTTAAAGATCGCTTGTTTAATCAGCCAGTGCGGCGTGCGATCCATTTTCTGTGCCGCCAGTTTAATGCGACTGCGGGTGGCTTCATCCAGCTTCACCCCCATGGTCGTTGTTCCCATGATTTCTGTTCCTTAAAACGTTTTTTACCAGAGCAAGGGCTGCACTATCACTCATGTTGCAACTTTGTGCAACCGTGTTAAATGTGACCTTGCTTCCACACTTTACCGCCGCTTTTGCCATTAACATTTAAAAGCGGCACAAATCTTGCTGCAAGAAACTCGCCAATGTTGCAACCCCCTTCAATTTAAACAGGGTTGTGGTGGTAAAGGTGCAACTTAAGTGTGAGCGGGCGCAACCTGTGAACATTTAAAACAGGGAGAGAGGTGAAACTGATGTAACGGATGTGTTAAATGCATTGTATAGAACGTGCCTTTACGGCAGGATACCGCGCCTTAAGGGAAACGGGACTTTTATCGATGCGGTAATACGCTGACGCTACCCCGTTCCGGTGGCGCAGGAAAAGATTTCTCTTAAGAGATCGGATAATAACGGAGAAACACATGACAGTAAGTACACCCATGCTGGTGACCTTTTTAATTTATATCCTCGGGATGGTGCTCATCGGTTTTATTGCCTGGCGCTCAACCAAAAACTTTGATGACTACATTCTGGGCGGTCGCAGCCTGGGCAGTGTGGTTACCGCGCTGTCAGCGGGTGCCTCTGACATGAGCGGCTGGCTGCTGATGGGCTTACCCGGTGCCATTTTTCTCTCCGGCATTTCAGAAAGCTGGATCGCCATTGGTCTGATTATTGGTGCCTGGCTTAACTGGAAAATTGTCGCGGGTCGTTTACGCGTCCAGACAGAACATCATGATAACGCCTTAACCTTGCCCGACTTTTTCACCAGCCGCTTTGAAGATCGCAGCAAAATTCTGCGTGTGATTTCTGCGGTCGTCATCCTGATGTTTTTCACCATTTACTGTGCTTCCGGTGTGGTTGCCGGTGCGCGCCTGTTTGAAAGCACCTTTGGAATGGACTACGCCACGGCCTTATGGGCCGGTGCGGCGGCGACCATTCTCTATACGCTGGTGGGCGGATTCCTGGCGGTAAGCTGGACAGATACCGTTCAGGCCAGCCTGATGATCTTCGCCCTGATCCTGACGCCGCTTATCGTCATCATGGCCGTCGGCGGTTTAAGCGATTCGCTGGCAGTCATTCAGGCTAAAAGCACGGAAAACCTGGATATGTTCAAAGGACTGAATGTGGTTGCGGTCCTGTCGCTACTGGGCTGGGGATTAGGTTATTTTGGCCAGCCCCATATTCTGGCCCGCTTTATGGCGGCGGATTCACACCGGTCAATTCGTACCGCGCGCCGTATTGGTATGGCCTGGATGATTTTGTGTCTGGCCGGCGCCGTCGCGGTTGGCTTCTTTGGTATCGCCTATTTCCAGAACAACCCGGGCGAGGCCGCTGGTGTAACTCAAAACGGCGAGCGTGTCTTCATTGAGCTGGCACGTATTCTGTTTAACCCCTGGATTGCCGGGATTCTGCTGTCAGCCATTTTAGCGGCCGTCATGTCGACACTCAGTTGCCAACTGCTGGTGTGCTCCAGCGCCCTGACCGAAGACCTGTATAAAGGCTTTTTGCGCAAAAATGCCAGCCAGAAAGAACTGGTCTGGGTCGGTCGCCTGATGGTGCTGCTGGTCGCGCTGATTGCCATCGCACTGGCCGCCAACCCTGAAAACCGGGTATTAGGCCTGGTCAGCTATGCATGGGCGGGCTTTGGTGCGGCGTTCGGGCCGGTTGTGCTGTTCGGCGTGTGCTGGAAACGTATGAACCGCAATGGCGCATTAGCGGGCATGGTTGTCGGTGCGGTGACCGTGGTGGTCTGGAAGCAGTATGGCTGGCTCGGTCTGTACGAAATCATCCCGGGCTTTATCCTGGCCAGTCTCGCCATCGTCGTCTTTAGCCTGGCGAGTCGCGCACCGTCAACCCAGGCGATGGCACGTTTCGATGCCGCTGAGGCCGAGTTCCAGACGAAGTAATCGCCTTCTTTTTTCCACCGCCTGCCCCCGCGAGGGCAGGCTTTTTTTTGCCCGTTATCTGGCACAGACAGTTACGAAATTATTTCGTTGTGGAACTTGTATTTTTTTGAGTGGTAATGATAATCGGTATCGTTCGTTTTTACGTAACTTTACGCGTCGTTGACGCCGGTTAACATTCAAGAGGTTGGCGATGTTCGTTCCGTTTCTCATTATGCTGCGCGAAGGGCTTGAAGCCGCGTTGATCGTCAGCCTGATCGCCAGTTATCTGAAGCGCACTCAGCGCACTCAGTGGTTTCCTGCGATGTGGGCGGGCGTCTTTATCGCCGCCGCACTCTGCCTTGGGCTGGGTATCTTAATCAACCAGACCACGGGTGAATTTCCGCAGAAACAGCAAGAGCTGTTTGAAGGTATCGTGGCGGTAATCGCGGTCGTTATCCTGACCTCGATGGTGTTCTGGATGCGCCGGGTCGCGCGCAATATCAAACGGGAACTTGAACACGCCGTCGACGAGGCATTGCATAAATCGGCCGGCGGCGGCCTGGCGCTGGTGATGATGGTGTTTCTGGCCGTCGCACGCGAAGGGCTGGAATCAGTGTTCTTTCTGCTGGCCGCGTTCACACAGGATGTCGGTTATGCGCCGCCGTTGGGTGCGGTGTTGGGGCTGGCCACGGCGGTGGTGCTGGGCATGCTGATCTACTGGGGCGGCCTGCGGCTCAACATGGCGCACTTTTTCCGCTGGACCAGTATTTTCATTCTGCTGGTGGCAGCAGGCCTGGCGGCAGGGGCTATTCGCGCTTTTCATGAGGCAGGGCTGTGGAACCATTTTCAGCAGGTGGCCTTTGATATGAGCCCGATCTTGTCCACGCATTCGCTGTTTGGCACAGTGCTGGAAGGCATGCTTGGCTATCAGGAAGCGCCCAGCGTCAGTGAAGTCGCTGTCTGGCTGCTCTATCTGATCCCCGCTTTATTATTGTTTGTTATGCCTGCACGCGCTGATACCTCAGCAGCTGCGCGCTAACGCGTTTACCCGGCGCGTCAGCCGCGCCTCTGACTGAACAGGGAAAAAATATGATGATGCGTTTTAACCGTAATGCGGTACTGGCTTCTCTGCTGGCGTTTTCTGGCTCTTCACTGGCTGCAGCCATTCCGCAGGTCAGCGTCACTGTGACGGACAAACAGTGTGAGCCCATGTCAGTTACGGTACAGGCCGGTAAAACTCAGTTTCTGATTAAAAATAACAGCCAAAAAGCGCTGGAATGGGAAATTCTCAAAGGCGTGATGGTGGTCGAAGAGCGCGAAAATATTGCGCCGGGCTTTAGTCAGAAACTGACGGCCAACCTGGAAGCCGGGGAATATGACATGACCTGTGGCCTGCTGACGAACCCGAAAGGCAAACTGATCGTGCAGGGCACCGGGAGCAAAAGTGCGCAACAAGGCAAACCCGAACTGATGCAACTGGCGGGCCCCATTAATGCCTATAAAGCCTATGTCACTGAGGAAGTGAGTCAGCTGGTATCCGGCACGCAGGCGTTTACGGATGCGGTGAAAGCCGGTGATGTGGCTAAAGCCAAAGCGTTATTTGCGCCCACCCGTCAGCACTACGAGCGCATTGAGCCGATCGCGGAGCTGTTTTCTGACCTTGATGGTCGTATTGATGCCCGCGAAGATGATTACGAGAAAAAAGCCGACGATCCGAAATTTACCGGCTTCCATCGTCTCGAAAAAGCCCTGTTTGCAGATAACACGACGAAAGACATGGCAGGCTATGCCGACCAGTTAAATCACGATGTGCATGACCTGCAACAACGCGTGAGTGAACTGGCATTTCCTCCGGCGAAAGTGGTGGGCGGAGCCGCCGGGCTGATTGAAGAGGTGGCGGCGACCAAAATCTCTGGCGAAGAGGATCGCTACAGCCGCACGGATCTGTGGGATTTCCGCGCGAATGTGGATGGGGCACAAAAAATTGTCACACTTTTACGTCCGGTACTGCAGCAGGCGAACCCACAGCTTTTAGCAAAAATAGACGCTAACTTCAGTAAAGTGGATGCGATTCTGGATAAATACCGCACGCAGCAAGGTTATGAATCCTATGAAAAACTGACCCAGGCTGACCGCACGGCGCTGAAAGGGCCGATCACCGCTCTGGCGGAAGATCTTTCCCTACTGCGTGGCACACTGGGCCTGAACTAATCATGGACAAGGATCAGGAATTACAGCAGCCTGCGCGACGGCGTTTATTAAAAGGGCTGGGCATGCTGGGCGGCGCGGCTGCGGTAGGCGCGGGCTGTCCGTTTCATGCCGGGGCTGCTGAGCAGCCCGACAGTTTTGCACCGGGCACGGTCACGCCGAACGCGCGTCAGCAACGACAGCCTTTCTATGGCGTGCATCAGGCGGGCATTATTACCCCACAGCAGGGCGCCATGATGCTGGTGGCGTTTGATGTGCTGACCAGCGACAGGCGTGAGCTGCAGCGGTTGTTCCAACTGCTGACACAGCGCATCGCGTTTTTAACGGCAGGCGGCAAGGCCCCCGCCGTGGTCAACCCACAGCTGCCACCGATGGATTCCGGTATCCTGGGGGCCGAGATTGCCCCCGATAATCTGACCATCACGGTGTCAGTCGGTAACGCGCTGTTTGACCGGCGTTTCGGTCTGGCTGCGCTCAAACCCGCGAAACTGCAGCCGATGACCCGGTTTCCTAATGATTCGCTGGATGCCAGTCAGTGCCATGGCGATCTGCTGTTGCAGATTTGCGCCAATACCCAGGACACGGTGATCCACGCGCTGCGCGATATCATCAAACATACGCCGGATCTGCTGGGCGTACGCTGGCGGCGGGAAGGGTTTATCTCCGATCATGCCGCGCGCAGCGCGGGCAAAGAAACGCCCATTAATCTGCTGGGCTTTAAAGACGGCACGGCAAATCCGGACACGCACAATCACGCCTTGATGGATAAGCTGCTCTGGGTCACCGAGGATCAGCACGAGCCAGCCTGGGCGCGGAATGGCAGCTATCAGGCGGTAAGGTTGATTCGTTTCCACGTGGAAATGTGGGATCGCACACCGTTGGGCGAACAGCAGACCATTTTCGGTCGCGAAAAGCTGAGCGGCGCACCGCTGGGTATGAAAAATGAACATGACGTTCCCGATTACCGTAACGATCCGGATGGCCAGATAATTGCGCTGGATGCGCATATTCGTCTGGCAAACCCCCGTACGCCCGCCACGGAAAGCAGCCTGATGCTGCGCCGGGGATACAGTTATTCGTCCGGTGTTTCCGCTTCAGGTCAACTGGAGATGGGATTACTCTTCGTCTGCTATCAACATGATTTGGAATTGGGTTTCCTTACCGTCCAGAACCGCTTAAATGGCGAAGCGCTGGAAGAGTATATACGTCCGTTTGGCGGCGGTTACTTTTTTGTCTTACCCGGCGTGGTGAATGAAAACCATTATTTAGGCCAGTCCTTACTGGAAAGTTGATTAAATTTTAGGCACGGCATTCTGTGTCTGACAGCGCAGCGTGCCGTGTTTTCATATTGCCGTTTTTTCCCCGTACGGCTTTTTTATCGCCCCGTTTAACACGCTTTTTAACGTGACGTAAAATATACTAACCCTCTGTAATAAATACGTAATTTAATTTAAGTAAGGTCTTCGTTAACGGCCGGTTGAATATTTATTTTTCATGAAAGTGAAAATACTGTTGCAAAATACCAATAAGATGGTTCACTTTACTATGAAAGCGTAATCGGGCGTGTTGATGTCTCACACTGGAGTTCGCGCATGGATAGATGTTTTTACAGCCGTTCAGCAGTAAACAATATCGCACTCACCCGTGAGGGACGTTCTTCCTCAACCGCTTTTACATTTCAATGTGTTTTCTCTCTTCAACTTCACTCCTTTTTTACCGGTATACGGTCAGGCTGTTTTGCTGCCGGATATCAATCGTCATGGCCTGTCACGGCTCTAAAGGAAGCCAACTGAAACCTCTAAAGCGTTCACGTAATCGCAACGGGCGTATTGCCTGAAGCGGGAAATGAAACCAACTGTAAGGTGCCACTATGGGAAGACAGAAAGCAGTGATCAAAGCGCGTCGAGAAGCAAGACGAGTGCTTCGTAATGACTCACGCAGTCATCGTCAGCGTGAAGAAGAATCGGTCACTTCGCTGGTGCAAATGGGTGGGCTTGATGCAATTGGCATGGCACGCGATGTGCGTGACCGTGCGCCGATTGAAGCCCGAAATGAAGCTCAGGCGCATTATCTTAACGCCATAGAAACAAAACAGCTTATCTTCGCCACGGGCGAAGCGGGCTGCGGCAAAACCTGGATTAGTGCTGCGAAAGCAGCAGAGGCCCTGATTCATAAGGATATCGACAGGATTATCGTTACGCGCCCGGTGCTACAGGCGGATGAGGATCTGGGATTCCTTCCTGGTGATATCTCAGAGAAATTCGCCCCCTATTTCCGCCCGGTTTACGACATTCTGGTTAAACGTCTTGGCGCATCCTTTATGCAATATTGTCTGCGTCCGGAAATCGGCAAAGTGGAAATTGCGCCTTTTGCCTATATGCGCGGCCGCACCTTTGAAAATGCGGTAGTGATTCTGGACGAAGCGCAGAACGTGACGGCTGCGCAGATGAAAATGTTCCTGACCCGCCTTGGCGAAAATGTCACGGTGATTGTTAACGGCGATATTACCCAGTGCGATTTGCCCGCTGGGGTGCCTTCCGGTCTCGCAGACGCGCTGGCGCGTTTCGAAGAGGACGAGATGGTTGGCATTGTCCGTTTCGGCAAAGAGGATTGTGTGCGTTCCGCGCTGTGTCAGCGCACTCTGCACGCGTACAGCTAGCGTTCGATTGAGTCATGTAGCGACCAAACCCGGCTCCGGCCGGGTTTTTTTGTGTCTCAGATTCGCCGCCTGGCCGCGATCATTCACCGCTGCCGATCTGCCAGATAAAGGTCGGATCGCGCCGGTTCACTTCCCAGTCGCCGACATTTCGGCTCTTGTATATCACCGGATTGTGGGACGCGATGGTTCGGGCATTGCGCCAGTGCCTGTCCAGCGCGTTTATCACCCGCGTATCTGACGCGCCCAGCGCATTAAATAACTCGCTGGCCGCGCGGGTAATCCATTCAACGGCGACGACCTGCGCTTTGGCGGCCTCCACTTCGGCCTGCACGTTGGCGGCGTGAATCAGGCTTTCTGCTTGCCCTTGTTGGTGCGCATCAAACGCAAGCTGGAGCGACGGCGTGGCATGCTGCACGGCGGCATCTGTCGCCCAGACCCAACTACTTATCTGGCCGACAACCTGCAACACCTGCACATCCTGTTTGACCTGGCGGGCATTACCGTGGCTGTAAATACGTTTTCGTTGTGCAACGCTCCGGGACACATCCCGCACAATAGCGCGACCAATGCCGGCCAGGGTCGCGAGTAAGACATGCTGATAAAAAGCCGTCTGATAGCGAAAGCGTTCACTAAAGTCATACACATGCGCAGGCTCCACGTGCGCCTCGCGAAAGCGCGTAGTGCCGCTACCGGTCAGGCGTTGCCCAAATCCATCCCAGTCATCGTCCCGCTCAACGCTGTCCTGATGAGTGCTCACCACCGCAATCACGTCGCGCTGGTTGTCGGTGCGCTTAGCGTACACATCAATCCAGTCGGCATAGAGTGTGCCGGTGCTGTAAAACTTTTCGCCCGTCAGTTGCCAACCGTGCCCGGTAGGGGAAACGGTGGTATTCACGTCTCCCAGCCTGACGCTGCCCGTTTCACTCCAGCCACTGCCGACGATGTCGCCATCAACAAAGCGGCGAAACCAGCGTTGACGGTCTTCGCTGTCAGGTTGATTGAGGCGATCCTCGACAAAGGCCATATGGGCGCGCAGAGCCTGAGGCAGATTGGAATCCGCTTCTGCCAGCTCGGTGAGCAAACGAAAAAGCTGCGGCAGCGAGGCTCCCAGGCCGCCATTAGCCGTTGGGATACGCAGCGTGCCAAAGCCCGCCGCCTTAAGCCAGTTTATCGGCTCATGCAACAGTGTCCGGTCGCGTTCGCGTGCAGCGGCCCCGTCGGCGATGCGGGCAAAAACAGGACGAAAGCGTTCTGCCAGACGGGTGTAATCAGGTTCAGACATGGTGTTCTCCTTGAGCTGACGGGTCATCAATATCGTGGCGCGTCGGTTCAAAGCGCACCACAAGCAGGAAAATGATGGGGATGAGAGCGGCCAGTGACACGATCCAGAACAGGTTGGTGCCATAAGCCGCCTGCAATATCGGCAGAATGAACAGCGCCAGTGCGCTTCCTGCACCAGAGATCGAACGGCTAAACCCGACGCCGGTGGCGCGAATAGATGTGGGATAGGCGAGGGCGGGATAGATCATTAACTGCGCACCGGGTCCGAACCCTTCGGCAAACAGCCACACTCCCAGCAGCAGAATGGCAAAGACCACACCGTAAGTGGCTTCAGGATGCCCGATCAAGGCCAGTGAAATCAGGGCGATAAACTGTAGCGCAAACCCCGCGATGGCCACATGACGAGAGGGAAATTTCCAGGCCAGTCGCATGCCCAGCAGGCCGCCGGTAAAGGCGAACAGCGCATTAAGTCCCAGTGAGGCGGCAATGGTTTCGAACACGCCCGCGCCCAGAAACTGCGCCAGAATCGAGGGGAGGAAAAATGCGATAGCCGTATATTCAAAAGCGATACAGGCGTTCATCACCGCTGCCACGATAGTGCGTTCGCGATATGGCTTCTGGAACAGCACGCGGAAACTGACCGCCGGTGCGACAGGCTCGATGGCAGGGGACTTATCTTCATGTGCCTGGATGCCATAGGACTCACGCAGAATACGGACCGCACCGCGTAAATCTCCCTGATTAGCCGCCCATAAAGGCGATTCGTTCATAAACTTGCTGCGCACGGCAATAATCAGCAGGGCAGGCACGGCACCAAACAACAGCGATGCCCGCCACAGCCAGTCAATGTGCTGGGCTGGCAACAGGAAGTAGAGGGCGAAGATGATGAAAAAGCAGACCGACGAGGCGGCATACCACATCGGGCACCAGGCCGCCAGTCGCGCAGCTTTGTTGCCTTTACCCGAAAACTTCGAGAATTCGGCCAGATAGGCCATGGCCACAGGCAAATCCATTCCCACACCAATGCCCATCAAAAAGCGCGCCCCGATCAGTACCCAGACATTCGGAGCCAGACCGGCAGCGAGGGCAGAAACGACGAAAAAAAGCATGTCTGCCATAAACACCGAATAGCGACCGTATTTATCGGTCAGCCAGCCGCCAGCCAGGTTGCCCACAATGGTGCCGATCATAATGGAGGAGGTGACCAGCCCGGTTAAGGTTGGCGTTAAGCTAAACGTCTTAACGACATCATCGATGCCGTAGGACAGCGTCGTGAGGTCATAGGCATCCAGAAAAACGCCGCCCAGCGCCAGAAACACGATCCAGCGCGCATAGCTGTTTTTGTCACTTTGCGTATTGATCAGTCGGGCCACATCGTTGACGGAGCGAACCGGTGTGGAAGGCGGCGAGGGAATCGCCACATCATCATCGATATTGAGAGTGCTCATGTTATCCTCGTTATTGTCTGTACAGGTGCTGCCTTTATAAGCAGTGCATACGCAGTAAACAAACAAGAAAAAGTAATAAGGAATGTTTTAATTTCAATAAGTTATTTTTTATTCTCAGGCATGAAAAAGACCGGAAACGTGGGCACGCTTCCGGTATGGGTTGGGTGAATCAGGCTAACGAAGCCGTCTCGTTATGTTATGAGGCTTCAGCAGGGACGATCAGGCCCGCTGACGAGGGCGTGCGTCGGTAGCCGGCACCAGGATGAGGATGAGTAAGGCGATCGCCCAGCCCAAAAAGCTTCTCCCGTAACGTGCCGGGCTGGTAATCCTGCTTATATACGCCGCGTTTTTGCAGTTCCGGCACCAGCAGGTTCACGACGTCAGCAAAGGTTTCATGGGTAACGGCATAAGCCAGATTAAAACCGTCAACGTCTGTTTCCTCCACCCAGCTCTGTAGTTCATCTGCCACGGTTTCGGTGCTGCCCACCAGCAACGGCCCAAAGCCGCCAATGCCTACCCAGTCGGCCATGTTTTGCACCGTCCATTCACGCTGCGGATCGGCGGTCGAGAAGCTCTCTACAACAGACTGAATCGCATCGGTATGAAGATGTTTAAACACCTGATCGGGTTGATACTGACTAAAGTCAATGCCGGTCCAGCCGGAAATCAGGGCAAGGGCACCTTCGTGGCTGACATAACGTTTGTAATCCTGCCATTTGGCCTGAGCCAGCTTATCGGTCTCGCCCACGATCACGGTTTGCATATTGAAAATGAGAATGCTGCGCGGATCGCGTCCGGCCTCCTCTGCGCGCCGACGAATATCGGCCACGGTTTTCCTGAGCAGCACCTTAGACGGCGCGGCAACAAACACGCACTCGGCATGTTGCACGGCAAAAGCTTTACCGCGGCTGGAGGCACCCGCCTGATATAACACCGGCGTGCGCTGTGGTGACGGCTCACACAGGTGAATGCCCGGCACCTGGAAAAAGGTGCCCTGATGGTTGATCGGATGGACTTTGTTCGGATCGCTGAAGATATGGCGCTCCCGGTCGCGAATAACGGCGTCGTCTTCCCAGCTGCCTTCCAGCAGTTTATAAACCACCTGCAAATACTCATCTGCATAATCGTACCGGGCATCATGACGGGTTTGCGTGGCCTGGCCCAGATTGCGTGCGCCGCTTTCCAGATAGGAGGTGACGATGTTCCAGCCAATCCGCCCTTTGGTAAGATGGTCCAGCGTCGACATCCTGCGCGCAAACGGATAAGGATGTTCAAACGAAAGCGAGGCGGTCAGACCGAAACCGAGATGCTGAGTGACCATCGCCATTGGGGTGATCAGCGCCAGCGGATCGTTAACCGGCACCTGAGAGGCACTGCGAAGGGCGGCATCATTGTTGCCGTTAAAGACATCATAAATGCCCAGTACATCGGCGATAAACAGGCCGTCAAATTTACCGCGCTCCAGCAGCACGGCTAAGTCTGTCCAGTATTCCAGGTCCTTGTACTGCCAGGAGCGATCGCGCGGATGCGCCCACAGACCGGGTGACTGATGACCCACGCAATTCATATCAAAGGCATTTAAGCGGATTTCACGTTGTTTAGGCATAGCAGGCTCCTGAGCGGATGCGGCACGCCGGTGCCGCCCACTTTTTAGGGGGATAATAAACAGGTAAGTGATTAGTCAGTCAGTGAAAGGGGACATCGCTCGTTTAGCGTAGCGGTTGTGAGATTTAGCAGTTGACGGGCAACCGCTTCCGCATGCATTGCCACCTGCGGCAGGCCCATCAGTTCACCAAACCGACCGCGTGCCGCGGGACCGACCACATACAGATGGGAATTGCTGTGGCCCTGTGCCGTTCGCGTCTGCGACAGGGCATTGACATCAATGCCAAGCGCTAAAGGATCGGGCCGGATGACGCCGTCATCACACAACTGGCGTAGCAGGGCATCATGTTGTACCAGTTTCCCGTGCGCCGGGCCGGTGGTCACGATCACCTTATCCACCTCCCGCGTCACGACTTCGCCCGAGCGAGTTTGCAGATGCAGCCGCACCGCAGAATGGCTGGACTCTGCCGCCGTCAGCCGCGCCGCCATCACCTGCAACGATCCGTTTTCCAGCCGCGCGTTCAGCACCTGGCCTGCCTGTGGCGCAATGCGGTAGCGGTGCACATCCCACCACGGCCGCAGATGGCGCAGAAAGCGCCGTTGCTCATTCAGTGGCAGGCTCTGCCAGAGGGTCTGGCCCTGCCGACGAACCTCATCAAAGACGACCTGCCACGGAAGCCCGCGCGCCGCCGCCTGACGCATGTCCTGGCGGATGCGCCGTAACCAGCAGCGCACACCCGCTGGCCTGGCAAGGTGCCCTTCAAGCGACCAGCTGAGGTCATGCTGACTGATATTGGGCCGGGGAAGTTGTCCACGGCGTGAAAACACGGTGACAGGGCCGCGGTGCCCCTGGCGATCCAGCGTGGCCACCATATCCGCCATCGTTAAACCGCTGCCCACAATGGCGATGCGCTCCTCCGGACCGACAGAGGCGAGGGCGTTCTCCTGCCAGGGATCGGCGATGATGGCGGGATAGTCAGCCAGTGCGGTTAACGCGCCAGGCAACGACGGCGCGGGATGACTGACGGCCAGGACCACAATGTCGGCGGCAAGGTGTTTGCCGGCGGCGGTGCTGACCGTGCCGTCCCGGAAAGCCACAGCGCGATCCTGCAGATGCGCCAGAACGACAGGCGACTCACGTTGTGCCGCCTCGAACTGTGCATTGACCCAACGGGCAAACTGCCTGCGCTGAGGATAGACATGACCATCGTGCCAGCGCGCGGCGGGATCGCTGACATATGCATCAGAGGCGCGATACCAGCGATCAAAGCTGCCTTCTTCCTCTCCCGCCAGCTGCATGCGTGACGCGGGTACATTAAGGCGGTGAGCCGGATCGGCCGTCGAGTAGGCAACGCCCTGCGCCAGCTGCGACCGGGGTTCGATGAGCGTGACACGCAGTCCGGCCTGGCCCAGACGACCCAGATGCACGGCCAGCGCTGTCCCGCTAAATCCACCGCCCACGATGACAATATGCTGCTCTGACATAAACCGCCTCATTTGTTAGCTGGCACTGGCGCTTTTTTCGGGACGACGATCGCCACCGATAGTTTCACCAAAGGGACCTGTATTCACGCTGCGCTGTGCTTTCCCGGCGTGCGTCGACAGCGGCAGCAGTGGCATCAGTAACTCGGCTACCCGGTGCGCTTCTTCCAGATGCGGATAGCCCGACAGAATAAAGTTATCAATGCCCAGCGCCTGGTATTCCCGAATCCGCGCTGCCACCTGCTGAGGGTTGCCGACCAGTGCAGTGCCCGCGCCGCCGCGCACCAGTCCGACGCCTGCCCATAAATTGGGGCCGATGCGTAAGACTTCGCGTGAACCGCCGTGCAGTGCACTCATGCGCGCCTGGCCCGTCGAATCCATACGGGCAAAGATCTTCTGAGCGGATGCGATGGTTTCATCATCCAGATGAGCTATCAGTTTATCGGCTGCTGCCCAGGCTTCCTCTTCGGTTTCACGCACAATAACGTGCAGTCGAATGCCGTAGGACAACGCCCGGCCACGTTCCTGCGCCCGCTGGCGCACAACGTCCAGTTTGGCGGCAACCTGCTCAACGGGTTCGCCCCAGGTGAGATAAGTATCGACCTGACTGGCGGCCACGTCGACCGCATCGTCTGACGAACCACCAAAGTAGAGCGGTGGACCGTCGGCCTGCACAGGCGGAAACAGAATTTCAGCGCCCTCCACACGAATATGTTCACCGTGGAAGTCCACTTTCTCGCCTTTCAGCAAACGGGAATAGACCTCCAGGAACTCCCGCGTGACCTGATAGCGTTCGGCATGACTCAGGAAAATACCGTCGCCTTTATTTTCCACCGGATCGCCACCCGTCACCACATTGATCAGTAAGCGCCCGTCTGACAGACGGTCCAGCGTTGCCGCCATGCGCGCCGCCAGGCTCGGCGGCTGCAACCCCGGCCTGACCGCCACCAGATAACGCAGCTGTTTAGTGATGGGGGCCAGAGCCGCCGCCACCAGCCAGGAATCTTCACAACTTTTACCCGTGGGGATCAGTACGCCATAGAAACCCAGATTGTCTGCCGCCAGGGCGACCTGTTGCAGATAGGGCAGATCGACCGCTCTTCCGCCCTGGGTGGTCCCCAGATAACGTCCGTCACCGTGGGTGGGTAAAAACCAGAACAGATTAATGTTTTTCTCAGAGGCTTCAGGCATTAGCAGATTCCTTTATAACGATATTTGAAATTGGCAAATGAAAAGCAATCTTTCAGTTATAAAGCCATTAGCAGAATACGTGCCAACTGTGTCTGGTCATTTTTTCCTTTGAATTTATAGCGTTATGATTTCAGCTTTCAGGTACGCGCTGTTGCAAATGCAGCAGGCGTTGAACTTCAGTGCTGCATTTGCAGCACAGGGGCTCAGCCCGTGGCTCGTTTCCCTTCACGCTTAGCGTTATCGTGAGCGCTCAGTCACTTTGCAGGTATTCGCTATGGAACACGCTGGTCCCGATTTAATTGACCCGGCTTCTCTGGCCTTCAAAAGTATCCTGGATCGCCTGGCACCCACGGATGCCACGGTGTTAATCATTGGCGAAACCGGCACCGGTAAAGAGGTGATGGCGCGCTATCTGCATCACCACAGCCCGCGCCGCCGCGCGCCCTTTGTCGCCGTGAACTGCGGCGCACTGACGGAAAGTCTTGCCGAGTCAGAACTGTTTGGGCATGAGAAGGGCGCGTTTACCGGTGCCACGGAACGTCATCGTGGCTGGTTCGAGGCGGCGCAGGGCGGCACGCTGCTGCTGGATGAGATCGGTGAACTCAGTTTGCCGCTCCAGGTAAAACTGTTGCGCGTATTGCAGGAGAGAGAGATTACCCGGGTAGGTTCATCTCAGGCGATAAAGGTAAATGTTCGGGTGCTTGCCGCCACGAACCGCGACCTGACCGGTGCGATTGCCGAACGGCGCTTCCGCGAGGATCTCTATTACCGGCTGAATGTGGCCAGCGTGGCGCTGCCGCCTCTGCGCGAGCGCCGTGAGGATATACCGGTGCTGGCCGCGTATTTTCTGCAACACTATGCGCGCCGACTGGGCCGACCTCAGCTGCGTCTGAGTGAGGAGGCGATCGCGACGTTAAGCCGGTACGCCTGGCCGGGCAATATTCGGGAGCTGGAAAACACATTACATAATGCTGTTCTGCTCAGCCAGGAAACACTCATTGGCCCCGGGCATCTGCGTCTGGGCCACGTGACTGAGGCTGCACCGGTGCCTGAACAGGATGTGATTGATCAGTTTATCCGGCAGCAACTGCAGCACAGTGAAACGCCCCTGTATCCCAGAATTATTGAATCCTTAGTGCGGAATGCCTATGCGCTGAGTCAGAGAAATCAGCTCCAGGCGGCAGCGCTGTTGGGAATCAGCCGTCACAGCCTGCGCACCCATCTGGGCCACTGCGGCATCATTAAGCCGCGCCGCAGAAGCGTCATCGCGCCATCGCGTGCTTTGACAGACTCTGTGGTGCAGGAGCGCGAGTTGCGTATTGGTTACCAGAAGTTCGGCAATCTTGGCATTCTCAAAGCCCGTCAGCATCTTGAGCAGCAGCTGGTGGGCCAGAATGTCCGCGTGTTGTGGAGTGAATTTCCTGCGGGGCCACAGTTGCTGCACGCCCTGCGCGATCAGGAAATTGACTTTGGTACGACAGGCGAAGTTCCGCCACTGTTTGCCCAGGCCGATCAGGGCACCATGGTCTATGTGGCCTGGGAACCGCCTGCGCCGCAAAGTGTTGCCCTGATGGTCGCCAGACACAGCGCCATCACGACGATTGCCGATCTCAAAGGCAAGCGCATTGCGGTGAATAAAGGTTCTAACGTCCATTTTTTGCTGCTGCAGATCCTCGATGAAGCAGGACTGACGCTGGACGACGTGCGTATCGTGTATGCCCCACCGAAATACCCGTTAACCGCCAGCGACCTGAATGCGGTCGATGCCTGGATGATGTGGGACCCTTTACTGAGTGAGGCCGAACGTGGCGATCAACTGCGCGTCATTGCCGATGGCGTGGGCCGGGTCAGCAACCATCAGTTCTATCTGGCGGATTGCCAGTTTGCTACGCATTCACCCGATTTACTGCGCCTGTTGATGACCGCGCTGGAGCAGACTGGCCAGTATATCGATGCCCATCCGGCCGAGGCTGCCGGGTTACTGGCAAAGGAGTTGGGCATGTCCGACAGCGCATTACGTCAGGCGCTGGCGCGGCGTAGTCATCGAACTCAGGCGATGAACTTAGCGATTATTCGCGAGCAGCAGAGAATCGCCGATCGTTTCTATGCGCTCGGTCTGTTTCCCCGCGCCATCAACGTCCGGGACAGAGTCTGGCCGCAATGACGTTTTATGACTAAGAACAGAACTTATACGCATTAAGCCCTCAGGCACGGATTTGTTATGTTGCGCTGACAACACCTTCGTTCAGGACAGAAAAATGAGAAAAATAGTGATAAGCGCACTGATTGCGCTCGCTCAACTTGGCACCTTCGTGACAGCACAGGCGGAAGACAAACCCCAGATCGTGAATATCGGTTTTCAGAAAGCGAATATTTTTGCGCTGCTGAAATACCGTGGCACGCTCGACAGCGAATTTAAAAAGCAGGGCATTGATGTGCGCTGGGTGGAGTTCCCGGCAGGCCCGCAGATGCTGGAAGGGCTTAACGTAGGCAGTATCGATTTGGCGGCCACCGGCGATGCGCCTCCTGTTTTCGCGCAGGCGGCACAGGCCGATCTGGTCTACCTTGGCCACTCGCCGGCCAACCCGCAGACCGAGGCCATTGTGGTGCCGGCCGATTCAACGATCAAAAGTGTCAAGGATCTGAAAGGCAAGCGCGTGGCGCTGAACAAAGGATCGGATGTTAATTATCTGCTGGTGACTGCGCTGGAGCAGGCGGGGCTGACGTATAAAGATATTACGCCGGTTTATCTTCCGCCTGCCGATGCCCGGGCCGCCTTCCAGCGCGGTGCTGTCGACGCCTGGGTTATCTGGGACCCGTATCTGGCCGAAGTCGAAACCACGGCCCATGCGCGCCTGCTGAAAAATGCCGAAGGCTTAGTGCCGCATTACACCTTTTTCCTGGCCAGCCGCAAATTTGCTGATGGTCATCCCGAGACGGCGAAACAGGTGCTGAACGCGCTGAGTCAGCTGAGCACCTGGGCAAACAGTCATCAGGCTGACGCCGCAAAAATCCTTTCCGGCTCCACGGGGTTGCCTGTACCCATCTGGCAGCGCGCGCTGGCCCGCATGCCGTTTGGGGCGGAACGTATGACGCCCAACGTGTTTAACGAACAGCAGGCGCTGGCCGATAAATTTACCCAGATCGGTCTGTTGCCAGTGAAGGTGAATGTCAGCAGCGCGACGTGGGCACGGGATAAGCAGTAACGCGTGAGCGCGAGTGCTTTAAGGGCCTGCGGGTGAACCGTCAGGCCTTTTTTATTGGGGGCGACAGAGGACGATAGAGAAGGATTCACTCGCTGCGCTCGCCCTTTGGGTGGCCTGGCGGCCCTGCAAAACGGCGTTGCCGTTTTGTCGCCCCCCCGGTCGGGGGTGCTCATCCCCCCTCTCAGGAGAACAGGCAAAAAAAAGTCCAGAGGTGAGTCTGGACGCTTCTTCAAATCTGGCGGTGAGAGGGGGATTCACTCGCTGCGCTCGCCCTTCGGGTGGCCTGGCGGCCATACAAAACGGCGTTGCCGTTTTGTCGCCCCCCGGTCGGGGGTGCTCATCCCCCCTCTCAGGAGAATATGCAAAAAAAAAAGTCCAGAGGTGAGTCTGGACGCTTCTTCAAATCTGGCGGTGAGAGGGGGATTCACTCGCTGCGCTCGCCCTTCGGGTGGCCTGACGGCCATGCAAAACGGCGTTGCCGTTTTGTCGCCCCCACGTCGGGGGTTCTCATCCCCCCTCAGGAGAACAGGCAAAAAAAAAAGTCCAGAGGTGAGTCTGGACGCTTCTTTGAATGTGGCGGTGAGAGGGGATTCACTCGCTGCGCTCGCCCGGCGGCCATGCAAAACGGCGTTGCCGTTTTGTCGCCCCCCCGGTCGGGGGTTCTCATCCCCCCCTCAGGAGAACAGGCAAAAAAAAAGTCCAGAGGTGAGTCTGGACTCTTCTTTGAATGTGGCGGTGAGAGGGGGATTCGAACCCCCGATACGTTGCCGTATACACACTTTCCAGGCGTGCTCCTTCAGCCACTCGGACACCTCACCGCAAATTGTTGCTGACCGCGCTGGGTCAACGGGGCGCTACTATAGGGAGTCGACCTGAAACGGTCAAGCACTATTTTTTTCTTTTTTTCTATTCGCTTAAGCTCTGAACGAATCGCGTTAAGGCTGCGCAAAATCGGGTTTTTTAATCGCAAAACGCCCGTTTTTACGCAGTGTAAAGTCCGCTCAGCGGCAGGCGGTTACTGGGCGGTTTTAACCCGACTGGCAAAACTCTTGCGCAGCTTTTGCAGTTTAGGGGGAATCACCGCCATGCAATAGCCGTTTCGCTGGCCAGCACCTTCCCAGTAGTCCTGATGATAACCTTCTGCCGGATACCAGGCCTTTAATGGCTCAATGGTTGTGACAATCGGTTTATCATGATCCTGCTGAGCGCGTGCAATCGCGGCACGGGCTTCAGCTTCCTGCTCGGGTGTTTCGGGGAAAATGGCGGAGCGATACTGAGTGCCGATGTCATTGCCCTGGCGATTAAGCTGTGTTGGATCATGCGTGGCAAAGCTGATGTCCAGCAAATCGCCATAGCTGACCTTCTCAGGATCAAAGCCAATGCGAATGGCTTCTGCATGACCGGTGGCGCCACTGCAGACCTGCTCATAGGTCGGATTAGGGCGCTCGCCGCCGGTGTAACCGCTTTCGACTGACTCAACGCCAATCACGTCTTTAAAAACCGCTTCTGTACACCAGAAACAGCCGCCTGCGATTACTGCATATTCGATTGCCATAAATGTTACTCCTGTCTGGTCTGAAGGAAAGAGGTGGGGATGACGTCAGGCATTTTCAACATCTCTGAAGACGTCAGCGTAAAGAGAGCCGCGTTAAACGCCGTCTGATGTGGGGCCTTTTTGTCACACAATGCGTTTAGCGTAGCAGGGAACAGGGCAAGCGGTGGGCACTCTGTCGGGAAGGTTTAAGCCGCGACAGGGAATGTAGCGCTTAATGTTTCCTTAACACAGGGCAGCGATACTGAGGTGGATTCTACAGGAGACGCTATGAAAACCACGACTGTTACCGCCACCTCTTTCGTATCACGCCCATTCAGCGAGTACGTTGCCGTTATTCTTGCCGTCAGCGCTGTCATCAGCTTTCTGGCCTGCTGGTTTGTGAACTGAATCAGTCCACCGCGAAAAGGACCCTGGCCAGACAACCTGAACGGTCATGGCGATTTTCCAGCAGAAACTGTCCATGATGTAACTGCACAATCCGACTGACGATACTCAGGCCCAGCCCAATGCCACCATAGCGCGTGTCCATGCGGACAAAGGCTTTGCTTAACTCGCCGCGCCTGCTTTCATCAATGCCGTCACCTTCGTCTTCCACGATCAGCGCCGGGCCTGGTGTGTTTTCAAGCCGCACGGTGATATTACTTTCAGATGGGCTGTAACGGTGGGCGTTTTCCACCAGATTGCGCAGAAGCATTCGTAACAGGATCGCATCGCCTTTCACCCTGGAGCTGTGCTCAACATCAAGGGTTAACGTTTGATGACGCACGGCAAGCATCGCACTCAACTCCGCTTCCATAGGCACAATCACTTCATCAATGAGGGCAACCTGCTGGTAGCTGCCCGAGGTAAACTGCTGGCCGGCACGGGTCAGCTGCAGCAACTGGGCGACATTTCCTGTCATCTGATCCAGACGATGTAATAAAGGTTGCGTATCGACGGCCTGATTTCGTTGTAGCAACTCAAGATGTAAGCGTAAACCTGCCAGCGGCGTTCGCAGCTCATGGGCCACATCGGCCGTAAACAGGCGTTCACGTTCCAGACTGTCTGTCAGACGTGCGACAAGGCGATTCACAGAGTGCGTAACAGCGTCAATCTCCTGCACCGATCCGGAAAAGGTGATAGGTTCCAGGTTTACCTCGCTCCGGTTCTCCAGTTCACGCTGCAACTGATAGAGCGGGCGGGTAATCCAGCGTACCGCCTGATAGCACAGGAGCAGCGTCAGCGTAATCATCACCAGACTGGGCAGGGCAAGACTCATCACGGCTTCGCGGACTTCTTTATGCACATGCTGGTCCATGTTGCGGTTCTGCAGATGCGCCTCAACTAAAAATTGCACCTGTTCCTGACTTTCATGCCAGAGCCAGGCCACGCTGATGAGCTGGAAAAACAGCATAATGAGGCCAATCGTGAGAAGCAGCCGAAAACGCATGGTCGTCCCGGTGCGGTCAGTATTCATGTCTCGGGCATCTCGCTATCAGTTTGGGAGGGGGACAGGGCATAGCCGAAGCCGCGAACCGTTCTGATCATGCTTTTGCCGATCTTGTCACGCAGGTTGTGGATATGCACTTCCAGCGTATTGGTCGAAGGCTCGTTATCAAAATTGTAGATATCCTGATACAGCAATTCGCGGTGCACCGGATGGCCCGCTTTGAGCATCAGGCGAGACAGAATCGAAAACTCTTTAGGGGTGAGATCAAGCAAGGCGTTATCCAGATGAATCTGGCGATGGGTCATATCCAGCGACAGGTTGCCCACCTCCACGCGCGTATCCCCCTGGTTAACATGACGTCTGATAAGGGCACGAATCCTTGCCAGCAGTTCATCCAGCGCGAAAGGCTTAATCAGATAGTCATCGGCACCTGCATCCAGCCCGGCGATGCGCTCATCAATCGTGTCCCGTGCGGTAAGAATCAATACGGGCTGCATCTGCTTCTGACGACGAAGACGCTGCAGAAAGTGCAGTCCATCCTCATCCGGCAGGCCGACATCCAGCACGATCAAACTGTAAAGCCCGCTGGCAAGATGAGCTTCCGCGGAACGGACCGTTGAAACCGCATCGCAGACATAGCCCGTGCCTTCCAGCGCCAGAACAAGACCTTGCAGCAGCAGAGCATCGTCTTCAACAATTAATATTTTCATAAGCGCTTAACAGGATACCTCTTTTTTATCAGTACCGATGACCGGACACAGCAATAGCGGGTCGCTCGTCCGCGAACTCACCTTGACAACCTTGTCCGGCAAGCGGATAAGGCAGGCCGTCCCGGTTTCGCCGGCTGTGCCTGCTTTGGGCAAACATGCCGGGATTGTTGCTGACATGACGAATGTTGTCACTCAACTTAGCTCAGCGGAAACGTTAATTAAAGATGAGATAAAGGGGGCTGCAAATCAGCCCCTTTTCGTCTCGCCCGGCATAATGCCTTAACCCGTAATAAGACGTTTTATCAAATGCGAAAGGGCAACATGACGGGCGGACTATTAATATAAAGGCGGAATAATAAAAAATGTTATTTTATCCGGGTTGAATCATTAGTGAATGTCTCCATTATTATTGCGCTAATACATTCGCATTAACGCGCAACAATGAAAGTCAGACGGTAATAAGTGAACAGTATGGATAAGAAAGATTAGGAAAACCTTAAACAGGACCATTTATTACATTTTTATTTCTTTTTTGCGGGCGCAAAATAAGTCGGCGTGAGCAGGCCGGTAATCGCCGTTATTGCCAGCAGCAGAATTAAGCGTTACGGCTGGCACAGGAAATGCATATTTCTGGCAGAATGCAGGATTGCGTCTACACTTTATGGGGCGACAACGACAGTCAGTGAGTTTTTCAGCACTTAACGCGTATGTTTTTGGAGAAAGAGTTACCGAATTGCAGGGTTTTACCGCGCAGTCTCCTTACTTCATTCGGTCTTGCGCCGACCTCTTGCTGAACGCTCTCTGCTGCGATGTCCTGATGATGAACCCGTTTACAGGAGAAGACACGTGACCCAGACGGCAGAAAGTAATGCCTCGTTTCCGTCATTGAGCGGCGGTCTGTATGCCTTCTTTTTTGATGTTGATGGCACGCTGGCAGCGATACAGCCCCAGCCGGATGCCGCTTTCATTCCAGAACAGGTTGTAGCAGAGCTGCAACGCCTCTCTTCTTTATGCCACGGCGCGCTGGCGCTGGTATCAGGTCGTCCTGTTGAGCAACTGGATGCGCTTGCGGCACCGTTGCACGCGCCGGCTGCCGGCGTGCATGGCGCTGAGCGTCGTGACGCGGAGGGCAAGGTGCACTGCGTGTCACTGCCCGAAGAGACTGAACGTCAGCTGAAACAGATGCTGGAAGCCGAAATGGCCCACTGGCCAGATACGCAGCTTGAAGCGAAAGGGATGGCGTTTGCCCTCCATTATCGTCGGGCGATGGCACATGAGCAGGACATATTGCGCCTTGCGCAGGCCGCCGTCGAACGTTTCTCGGGTCTGACGTTGCAGCCCGGAAAGTGTGTGGTTGAAATTAAACCGACCGGCATTGATAAAGGCGCGGCTGTGCAGGCATTTATGCAGGAAGCCCCGTTCGCGGGACGTATTCCGGTGTTCATCGGTGACGATCTGACCGATGAGAAAGGCTTTGCCGCCGTCAATGCCATGCACGGGATTTCCGTGAAAGTGGGAGAAGGCGAAAGCCAGGCACGTTATCGTTTACATGACGTTACGGATGTCTATGCCTGGCTGGAAAGAACACGATTACAATTAGAGCAAGATAACGTTGGTAAGGAGTTTAGGTTATGAGTCGTTTAGTTGTTGTATCTAACCGTATCGCCATGCCAAATGGGAACAAAACCAGCGCGGGCGGCCTTGCCGTTGGCATCCTGGATGCGCTGAAAAGCACGGGTGGACTGTGGTTTGGCTGGAACGGTGAGATAAGTGAATTTTCGGGTGAGGAAGAAAACCCGGTATCGGTAACGGAGCATGATGGTATTGAATATGCTTCCTTCCCGCTGAGCCAGAACGAGTACGATCTCTATTATTGTCAGTTTTCTAATACCGTTATCTGGCCTGCTTTCCATTACCGTTTAGATCTGGTGCAGTTCCAGCGTGAAGCCTGGGAAGGATACTGCGAAGTTAATGATGCCGTCGCGCAGCGGCTGAAACCGCTGATCAAGCCTGACGACATTCTGTGGATTCATGACTACCACTTCCTGCCGTTTGCCGCCGCGCTGCGCCGGGCAGGCATCAACAACCGCATCGGTTTCTTCCTGCATATTCCTTTCCCGACGCCCGAAATTTTCAATGCGCTGCCGCCGCACAGAGAACTGCTGGAAATGTTGTGCGAATACGATCTGTTAGGATTCCAGACGGAATCTGATCGCGTCGCCTTCCTCGACAGTGTGAGCCAGCTGACGCAGTTGCAGAATAAAGGTGACAAAAAACATCGCGCCTATGGCAATACCTTTATGACGGAGGTGTACCCGATAGGGATCGAACCTGACAGCATTAAAGAGATGGCTGAAGGGCCATTGCCACCCAAAATGGCGGCGATGAAGAAAGAGCTGGGCGATGTGCGCAATATCATTGCCTGCGAACGTCTGGATTACTCGAAAGGCCTGCCGGAACGCTTCCTGGCGTATGAAGCGCTGCTGGAAAACTACCCGCAGCATCACGGCAAGATTCGTTACTCGCAGATTGCGCCAACGTCTCGTGGCGATGTGCAGGCCTATCAGGATATTCGTCATCAGTTAGAAACCGAGGCAGGGCGCATCAACGGGAAATACGGCACCCTGGGCTGGACGCCACTCTATTATCTTAACCAGCACTTTGACCGTCGTTTATTGATGAAAATTTTCCGTTTAACGGATGTCGGCTTAGTGACGCCGTTGCGTGACGGGATGAACCTGGTGGCGAAGGAGTACGTGGCGGCGCAGGACCCGGACGATCCGGGTGTGCTGGTACTGTCCCGTTTTGCCGGTGCGGCTAACGAGCTGACGTCCGCGCTCATCGTGAACCCTTATGACCGCGATGAAGTGGCCGCGGCGCTGGATAAAGCGATTACCATGCCCCGTACCGAGCGTATCTCACGCTATAACGATATGATGGCGGTACTGCGTAAAAACGACATCACCGCATGGCGCGAAAACTTCCTGCGTGATCTTGAGAAGATTGCCCCGCGGAGTGCCGATCACGGCATGGCAAATAAGGTTGCCACCTTTCCGAAACTCGCCTGACAGCAGAGCAAGCCAGGGAAGGCTTGCTGTGCGTTACATCCCGCCGCTTTTGCATACACGCTGTTGCTAATGATTGTCCCCTAACTCAAAAGCGCTTTTGCGTCGCCAGGTGTCCGTCTGACGGCAAAGTGGCGTAAAAATGTGCAATTAACACCACCATTCACTTTCTTTACCTGTTTAAGCTAAAGTTCTCTTCATTCCTGCCGATAGTTAAAATGCATAAAACTCCCCTGCCTGCAATTCATTCATATCCTTAATGTAACTCCTTGTTACATCGGTGTACGCTCTCTAAACGGGTTGCTTTCAGCCTTTACGACGGATTGTCAGAAAGCGCGTAATCAGAATTGTCGGCCTTCTGCTCCTGTTTTCCCTTCTTTTTGTCTTATCACCTAACTGACTAATTTAAATACAAATAATGCGCGCCATGGGTAGCATATTCCACTGGTTTTATGGTTTTGGCTGGTTCTAAATAGGGTGCAAATTCCATTCATTGAGATAAACAGGAAATCTGCATGCCCTACAGAATCATCCCTGATTTTTGTAGCCAATTAAGTCCAGCTCAGGACAAATCCCTGTAAAAAAAACGTCAAATTGTGCAAAAAACAGACAGTGAGGAAGGGATAATAAAGCGTTACTGAAGAAAATAGAGGCAAAAGTGTGATCTACGTCACACTTTATCTAAAATTTCACCGAACTGTCGTTGTATGTAAGGATCATCCGATATAGATTTGCCTTGTTTTCGGATTAGTCTTAAAAAAAGCAAGCAAGCCTCAGGGAAGAAGGTTATCGACTTAAGAATAAGGTGGACTGAAAAGATTGACTTCTGACCGGACAGACAGGGTCGCAAAAAGAAGCAGAACTCAGAACCATTGCTTTTTATGTTTAATTATTTTGCCATCTTTAGATTTACCAACCAGCAGCTCGATACGCAGAGATGTCATCTGCGGTAAGTTACGTCGCGTCTCTCAGGATGGAAAAATGGGTACATCTGAATTACTAAAACATATTTACGATATCAACTTGTCATATTTACTGCTCGCGCAGCGATTAATTAACCAGGAAAAAGCTTCTGCGATGTTTCGCCTCGGGATCGATGAAAAGATGGCTGACGCATTGTCTGAATTAACCTTACCTGAAATGGTGAAATTAGCTGAGACCAACCAACTTGTGTGTCAGTTTCGTTTCACCGATAGCACCGTTATTAATCGCCTGACGCAGGAATCACGTGTGGATGATTTACAACAAATCCATACCGGGATTCTTTTATCCAGCCGTTTATTACGCAGTGCGTCGAAAGACGCCGCGCCTACTAAAAAGAGGGCGGTATAATGGGTGAGAAAAGTATTGTTCAGGAAGCGCGTGATATTCAGCTCGCTATGGAGCTGATCACACTGGGTGCGCGCTTACAAATGCTGGAGAGCGAGACGCAGCTGAGCCGCGGTCGCTTGATCAAACTCTATAAAGAGTTGCGTGGCAGTCCACCCCCTAAAGGTATGTTGCCATTCTCGACTGACTGGTTCATGACCTGGGAACAGAACATTCATGCCTCAATGTTCTGTAATGCCTGGACGTTTTTACTGAAAACCGGTTTGAGCAAAGGGATTGATGCGGTGATTAAAGCCTACCGCCTTTATCTCGAGCAGTGCCCGCAATCGGACGAGGGCCCGCTGTTGGCGCTAACACGCGCCTGGACCCTGGTGCGATTCGTTGAAAGCGGTATGCTGGAATTATCAGATTGTAAATGCTGCAGCGGCAGCTTTATTAATCATGCACATCAGCCTGTTGGCAGCTTTGTCTGCAGCCTGTGCCAGCCACCATCACGTGCCGTAAAAAGACGTAAACTTTCTGCAGATACTGCCGATATCTTTCCACAACTGCTGGATGAACAGGTTAAACACGCCGTTTAAATTTGTTCGCAATGTGGAAGTCATCCAGCAGCGGTTAATCCCGCTGCTTTTTTTTTGCCTCCACAGGGTGAACATCTCCGGTTTCTCTGGCTTAACGTCGACCAACACGTTACGGACGTAAGGATTTTTCTGTGCTGATAATTTTAGGTTACATCGTTGTATTAGGTTCCGTGTTGGGCGGATACGCTTTAGTGGGCGGACATCTTGGCGCGCTTTACCAGCCTGCAGAATTGCTGATGATCGCCGGGGCGGGCGTCGGCGCGTTTCTGGTGGGCAACAACGGTAAATCGATCAAGAAGACCCTCAAAGCTCTGCCGCTCCTGTTCCGCGGCTCGAAATACAACAAAGCGGTGTACATGGATCTCATGGCACTGCTTTACCGGCTGATGGCGAAATCTCGTCAGCAAGGCATGTTATCGCTTGAGCGTGATATTGAAGATCCCGCCCAGAGTGAAATTTTTGCTAATTATCCCCGCATCTTAGCCGATAAACAGTTAGTCGACTTCATCACCGATTATTTACGCCTGATGGTGAGCGGCAACATGAATGCTTTCGAAATCGAAGCATTGATGGATGAAGAGATTGAAACCTATGAACACGAGTGTGAAGTGCCGGCACAAAGTATCGCTGCCGTCGGCGATGGCCTGCCCGCTTTCGGTATCGTTGCGGCGGTAATGGGCGTGGTTCATGCCCTGGCGTCAGCTGACCGTCCAGCCGCCGAGCTGGGGGCACTGGTGGCACATGCCATGGTGGGAACGTTCCTCGGGATTTTACTGGCATACGGTTTTATTTCGCCTCTGGCGTCGGTATTACGTCAGAAGTGTGCTGAAACGACCAAGATGATGCAGTGCGTGAAAGTGACATTGCTTTCCAGCCTGAACGGTTATGCACCGCAGATCGCCGTCGAGTTTGGTCGTAAAACGCTTTATTCAGCTGAGCGTCCATCGTTCAGCGAACTGGAAGAACACGTTCGCAACGCGAAGAACCCGGCTAAACAGACTTCGGATCAGACCTCATGAAACATGGCAATCGCCCAATTGTGCTGATTAGAAAGCGCAAACATAAAAAACATGAAGGAGGACATGGCTCATGGAAAATCGCCTATGCCGACTTTATGACGGCGATGATGGCATTTTTTATGGTGATGTGGCTGCTGTCGATCGCCAGCCCACAACAGCTTATCCAGATAGCAGAATATTTTCAGACGCCCTTAAAAGTGGCGCTGACGGGTGGACAGAGAAGTAGCGACAGTAGCAGCCCGATCCCAGGCGGAGGAGACGATGCTACGAAGAAAGAAGGTGAAGTCAAAAAGGTTGTGGATATGGATGCGCAGAAACGCAAGCTGGATGAAATTCGCCTCAACCGCCTGCGTGAAAAGCTCGACCAGTTAATCGAAGCTGATCCGCGCCTGAAAGCGCTGCGTCCGCACCTGATTATTAATATGGTTGATGAAGGGCTGCGTATTCAGATCATCGACAGCCAGAACCGCCCGATGTTCAAGACCGGCAGTGCAGAAGTTGAACCTTATATGCGTGATATTTTGCGCGCGATTGCCCCGATTTTGAATGACATCCCTAACCGTATCAGTATCGCGGGCCATACGGATGACATTCAGTATGCGACCGGTGATAAAGGGTACAGCAACTGGGAATTGTCAGCGGACCGTGCCAATGCGTCACGTCGTGAACTGGTGATTGGTGGGCTGGATGGTGGAAAGATTCTGCGTATCGTCGGCATGGCGGATACCATGAAACTGAAAAATCGCGGCGGCGATGATGCCGTTAACCGTCGTATCAGTTTGCTGGTGTTGAACCATGATACCGAAGCCGCGATTGAGAAAGAGAACGCAGAAAGTGACGCGGTTCAGATTAGCGATCCCTCTGCGTTGGAAAAAGTGACCGCGCCGTCAGCACCCGGCAGTAATGCGGCTGATAAAACATCTTCCAAACCTGCAACTGCCACGTCGGCGGATGCAGTGAAAACAGCGAACTCCGCACCGTCAGCCGCATCGACGAGCGCAGAGAAAGCCGCGACCGCCGCCTCGTCAGCGTCATCGACGAGCGCGGTGAAAACAGCAGCCTCCGCATCGTCAGCCTCACCGGCGGTCGCGGCGAAAACAGCGACCTCCGCGACGTCAACCTCTTCGGTTCGTGCGGTAACAACAATAACGCCTGCACCGTCAGCCCTACCGGCGGATGCAACGAAAACAACCTCCGCACCGCCAGCGTCTTCGGCAGGTGCGGTGAATACAGCAGCCCCCTCACAGCCGAGGTGATTCCCGTGAGCATGGACATCAGCGATTTTTACCAGACGTTTTTTGATGAAGCCGATGAGCTGTTAGCGGATATGGAGCAACACCTGTTGGGACTCGATCCCCAGGAGCCAGACTCTGAACAGCTTAACGCCATCTTCCGCGCCGCCCACTCGATTAAAGGCGGAGCCGGAACCTTTGGTTTTACGGTTTTACAGGAAACAACCCACATCCTGGAAAACATTCTGGATGGTGCTCGTCGCGGCGAGATGCAGCTCAGCACCGACATCATCAATCTGTTTTTGGAAACTAAAGATATTATGCAGGAACAGCTAGATGCTTATAAAACCGCGCAAGAGCCTAACGCGGAAAGCTTCAAGTATATCTGTGAAGCATTACGCCAGTTGGCGTTAGAGGCGAAAGGTCAGCCGGTTGAAGCACCGGTTGTGGTTGCGCTTGAAACGCCTGTCAGTCAGGCAGAATCCGCCTCCTCTGATGCTGAAGGTGTTCACCTGCAGTTGGTCGACCTGAAAGAAAAAGATATCGACCTGATGCTGGAAGAGCTGGGTAATCTTGGCACGCTCAGCAACGTGAAGAAAGGCAGCAATACGCTTGAGTGCCACATTACCGGCGTAGGCAAAGACGACATTATTGCTGTGCTGTGTTTCGTTATTGATGAAGCGCAGATTCGCTTCCCGGGTGCTGACGCTGCCGCGGCGGTAGCCGAAAGCGTGGATGCGCCTGCGGTTGCCGATGTTCAGACTGCGACCGTGACCGAATTGCCGGTTGCCGCGGTGAAACGCGAAAGCAAACGCGCTGCCGCGCCCGCGAAGACCAGCGAATCAAGCAGCATCCGTGTTGCGGTTGAGAAAGTCGATCAGCTGATTAACCTGGTGGGTGAACTGGTGATTACCCAGTCAATGCTGGCACAGCGTTCAGGTGAACTGGACCCGGTCGCGCACGGCGAACTGTTGAACAGCATGGGGCAGCTTGAGCGTAATGCGCGTGACCTGCAAGAATCTGTGATGTCGATTCGTATGATGCCTATGGAGTACGTCTTCAGTCGCTTCCCACGTCTGGTGCGTGATTTGGCCAGCAAGCTGGGCAAAGAAGTTGAACTGACGTTACTGGGTAGCTCGACGGAACTCGATAAGAGTCTGATCGAACGTATCATCGATCCGTTAACGCACCTGGTGCGTAACAGTCTTGACCACGGCATCGAAACCCCGGAAAAACGTATTGCGGCAGGTAAGGTTGCCACAGGTAATCTGACGCTGTCAGCAGAACACCAGGGCGGCAACATCTGTATCGAAGTGTCAGATGACGGTGCGGGCCTTAACCGCGAACGTATCCTGGCAAAAGCTCTGTCATCGGGCCTGCCGGTGCATGAAAACATGAGCGATGAAGAAGTCGGCATGTTGATTTTCGCGCCAGGTTTCTCAACGGCAGAGCAGGTCACCGACGTATCTGGCCGCGGTGTGGGCATGGATGTGGTGAAACGTAACATTCAGGAAATGGGTGGCCATGTTGAAATTGCCTCAAAACAAGGCAAAGGCACCACCATCCGTATTCTGCTGCCGCTGACGCTGGCGATTCTGGACGGCATGTCAGTGCGCGTAGCGAACGAAGTCTTTATTCTGCCGCTGAATGCGGTGATGGAATCGTTACAGCCGCGTGCTGAAGAGCTGAAACCCCTGGCGGGCGGCGAATGTGTTCTGGAAGTGCGCGGCGAATACCTGCCACTGGTTGAACTGTGGAACGTCTTTGACGTGAAAGAGGCGAAAACCGAAGCGACGCAGGGCATTGTGGTGATTCTGCAGAGCGCGGGCAAGCGTTACGCTTTGCTGGTGGACCAGTTAATCGGTCAGCACCAGGTTGTGGTCAAAAACCTGGAAAGCAACTATCGCAAAGTTCCAGGTATTTCAGCCGCCACCATCCTCGGCGATGGCAGCGTGGCGCTGATTGTAGACGTTTCGGCGTTGCAATCACTTAACCGTGAAAAACGTGTGGCCGGCGCTGCCGCCTGATTGATAACGAAAGGGTAAATAACATGAGTGGAATGGCAACCGTGACAAAAATTGCTGGCGAAACCGTTGGACAGGAGTTCCTGGTCTTCACGCTGGGTGATGAAGAGTACGGCATCGATATTCTGAAGGTTCAGGAAATTCGTGGTTACGATCAGGTAACCCGCATTGCCAACACGCCTGATTTTATTCGCGGCGTGACAAACCTGCGCGGCGTTATCGTGCCAATTATCGATTTGCGCGTGAAGTTTTCACAGCCAGACGTTGAGTACAACGAAAATACCGTGGTGATCGTGCTGAATCTCGAAAACCGCGTCGTCGGTATCGTGGTTGACGGTGTGTCGGATGTCCTGTCGCTGACGCAGGAACAGATCCGTCCTTCACCTGAGTTCGCTGTGACTATGTCAACAGAGTACCTGACAGGTCTGGGTGCACTGGGCGAGCGCATGTTGATTCTGGTCGACATCGAAAAGCTGCTGAGCAGCGAAGAGATGGCGCTGGTCGACAACCTGCGTACCGCGTAATCGTTAAACACGGGCCAGCCAACGCTGGCCCGTGTTGTTATTCTGCACGCCGAACCTGTCATCACCGCCTTTCCTTCACCCGTCGACCTTTCAAAAAACACGCTGTCTGTGATCCTGCTCCAGGATTAGCATATTGCTCTGGTTTCAATAATTACAAAAGTCATTTGAACCCCTTTTTAAAAGCGAAATGGCTAAAACATCCTGCGTTGCCGCCGATACAGCCCCTGCACGTTACTTATTTAGTCGGGGAAAAAGATGTTAAAACGGATAAAAGTGGTGACCAGTCTGATTACGGTACTGATGCTTTTCGGTGCCCTGCAACTGCTGTCAGGCAGCCTGTTTTGGTCAGCGCTCAATAATGATAAAGCGGCGTTTGCCTTGTCGCAGATTTCAACACGCAACGTGGCGGCCATGACGGATGCCTATATGGCTCTGAACCAGTCACGTACTACGCTCAACCGCGCCATGTTGCGGTTACAAACCAGTCTGGCATCGCAAATGAACGGCGGTCAGCTGGACAGCCTGACGGACAAAGCCATTAGCGAAGCCAATAAAGGTGAGCAGTATCTTGCCGAGTTTAATGCCATTCCGGAAACGCCAGGCGCGGATACCGAAATGCGCGATCAGTTACAAAACCATTTTGCCGCCTATCTGACCGGTCTGCGCGGGATGATCGCCAGCCTGAAAGCCAAAGATCTGGAAGGCATGTTCAAACAGAACATTGAACAGAAGCAGCAGGCCATGCAGGCCACCTATACGGCCTGGCGTCTTAAGCAGAGCGAGCTGTCTTCCCACGGTGCAGAACAAAACCAGCAAGCCTTTACTCAGATGATGTGGTTGCTGGGCATGGTCGGCGCTCTGGTGGTCGTGGTGATCATCGGTTGCTGGTTTGGCCTGCGCCAGGTGCTGATTTATCCTCTGCAACGTCTGCTGGTGGATATCCGCACGATTGCCTCCGGTGATCTGACGCAGCCAGTGAAGGTAGAAGGCCGTAATGAGATGAGCCAACTGGCCGCCGGTATCCGTGAGATGCAACAATCTCTGGTGACAACGGTGGGTGAAGTCCGCAGCGGTTGCGATGCGATCTTTACGGGTGCCAGCGAAATCGCCGCGGGCAATAACGATTTGTCCGCACGCACGGAAGAGCAGGCGGCCTCGCTTGAGCAGACCGCCGCCAGCATGGAGCAACTGACCGCCACGGTGAAACAAAATGCGGATAATGCGCGTCAGGCTTCACAACTCGCCCATACCGCATCTGAAACCGCCTTGCAGGGTGGCAAAGTTGTGGATGGCGTCGTCAGCACAATGAAAGAAATTGCAGACAGTTCTAAGAAAATCGCTGACATTATCAGTGTGATCGATGGTATTGCTTTCCAGACGAATATCCTGGCGTTGAACGCCGCCGTCGAAGCGGCGCGTGCAGGCGAGCAGGGCCGTGGCTTCGCGGTTGTCGCCGGCGAAGTACGTAGCCTGGCGCAGCGCAGTGCGCAGGCTGCCAAAGAGATTAAAGGGCTGATTGAAGATTCTGTTGCTCGTGTTGACAGTGGTTCGCAGCAGGTCGAGAGCGCGGGTAGCACCATGAATAATATTGTGGGTGCCGTCACCCGCGTGACCGACATCATGGGTGAAATTGCCTCGGCATCGGATGAACAAAGCCGCGGTATCGATCAGGTGGGGCAGGCGGTGACAGAAATGGATCGCGTGACGCAACAGAACGCCTCGCTGGTGGAAGAGTCTGCCGCCGCCGCCGCCGCGCTGGAGCAACAGGCGAGCTCACTGTCCCAGGCCGTTTCCGTCTTCAAAATCTCCCGTACTTAAGCGTTCTGACAGTTTTTACTGCCAGCGTGATGATCAATTCACGCTGTCAGTAAAGTTCCGCCTGCGCGGGCCGATAAACAGAATCGAATTGCTAATGAATGAGGTTTCTATGTTTAGTCGAGTACGCGTTGTCACCGGCCTCCTGTGTGTACTGGGGCTTTTTGCCTTGCTGCAGGTTTTCTCGGGTGGGGTATTTTTCAAAACGGTTACGGAAGATAAAGAAAACTTTGCTTATAACCAGCGTCTTAGCACCTTGCAACGCGCCATGGGAACGTCATGGGTTGCGCTTGTCCAGGCACGTAATACCTTAAACCGTGCGGGCATTCGTTATTTGCAGGATGGGCAGATGGCAGGTTCGGGAGCCACCGTAAAAGAGCTGGTGGCGCTGGCTGACAGTGAGCTGAAACAGGCTGAAAAGGGCTATGAATTATTCAATGCCAACCTGTCAGAGAAAGGAAAAAGTGCGGCTAACGTGCTGACGCTACAGGCCAATTACAAACAATTCCACGATGGTCTGGCGGAACTGATTGTGTTTCTGGGCAACGGCAACTTTAAAGGGTTTGTTGATCAGCCGACACAAAGTTATCAGGACAAATTCCAAAAAGATTATGACGACTGGCTTAACTACAACCTGGTACTGAGCCAGAAAGGCATCGATGCCAATAATGCCGCTTATCAGCGCATGATTATGCTGGTTGCGGGGACGCTGGTCGTTACGCTGCTGGTGATCGTGCTGGTGTGGAATCTTATGCGCAGCCTGCTGATTCGCCCGTTAAAACAGAGCATCGATCATATCCAGCATATCGCACGGGGTGACCTGACGCAGCCTATCGCCATTACCGTACGTAATGAAATTGGCGATTTGCTGACGTCTCTGCAGGAGATGCAACGTGAACTGGTCCGTACGGTCAGCACCGTCCGTGATGGGGCCGATGCGATCTATACCGGCGCCAGCGAAATTGCCGTAGGGAATAACGATCTGTCGTCGCGAACAGAGCAGCAGGCGGCTTCGCTGGAGCAAACCGCTGCCAGCATGGAACAGCTTACCGCGACCGTGAAGCAAAATGCTGAAAATGCCCGTCAGGCGTCGACGCTGGCGCTGAATGCCTCTGAAACCGCACAGCAGGGCGGCAAAGTGGTGGACGGTGTCGTGACCACGATGAAAGAAATTGCGGGCAGTTCCAGAAAAATTGCCGATATCACCAGCGTGATTGATGGCATTGCTTTCCAGACCAATATCCTGGCACTGAATGCGGCCGTGGAAGCGGCACGCGCAGGTGAGCAGGGCCGTGGCTTTGCGGTGGTTGCCGGTGAGGTGCGCAATCTTGCACAGCGCAGTGCACAGGCGGCGAAAGAGATTAAAGGGCTGATTGAGGACTCCGTCAGTCGCGTGAATACCGGTTCAGTCCTGGTTGAAAGCGCAGGCGATACCATGAACGAAATCGTCAGCGCCGTCACACGCGTCACCGACATCATGGGAGAGATTGCCTCTGCTTCAGACGAACAGAGCCGTGGCATCGACCAGGTTGGCCTGGCCGTGACCGAGATGGATCGCGTGACACAGCAGAACGCCTCGCTGGTTGAAGAGTCGGCCGCCGCCGCTGCGGCACTGGAAGATCAGGCCAGCAACTTAAAACAAGCGGTTTCTGTCTTCAATATTGGTAAAGAAATTGTCACGCAGGCCGTTAACAAGACAACGGCGGCAAAAAGTTTACGTGTAGAAAGTCCGTCAGAGGGCATTCGCCAACCCTCATCACGCAATGATGAGAACTGGGAAACCTTCTAATTGCCTGGATGGCCCAACCGCTGATGTGCGGCTGGGCATAGCAGCAGACGTTTAACAGGTGTAGTTCAGGCCAGGTGCAAAGATGAAGAAATCGACGTTATTAGATCAACCAGAGGCGACAACGCTGCTCTCACAGATGGTGCAGCGGCTGCCCCTCTCCGATACCCATTTTCGCCGTATCAGCCAGCTCATCTATCAGCGCGCGGGTATCGTGCTGGCCGATCATAAGCGCGAGATGGTTTACAACCGTCTGGTACGTCGTCTGCGCACGCTGAATATTGATGATTTTGGTCGCTACCTGGCCCTGCTGGAGAACGATCCTAACAGTGCTGAGTGGCAGGCGTTTATCAACGCTCTGACCACTAACCTGACCGCTTTTTTCCGCGAGGCGCACCATTTTCCTATCCTGGCGGAACATGCACGTAAACGTCAGGGCAATTTCAGCGTCTGGAGCACGGCCGCCTCAACGGGCGAAGAACCTTACTCTATCGCGATTACCCTGGCCGAAACGCTGGGAACCGGACCCGGTAAATTCCAGGTCCATGCCAGTGATATCGATACCCAGGTTCTGGAAAAAGCCGTGGCGGGCGTTTACCGCCAGGAAGAATTACGGACGCTGTCGCCTGCACAGCTACAACGTTTCTTTTTACGGGGTACGGGCCCGCATGCTGGCATGGTGCGTGTGCGCCCCGAACTGGCGAATATGGTGAATTTCAGTCAGCTGAATTTGCTGGCCAACGACTGGAACCTGCCGGGTCCGTTCGATGCCATTTTCTGCCGTAACGTAATGATCTATTTCGATAAAGAAACACAAGAAAAAATTCTACGTCGTTTTGTTCCACTGCTTAAGCCTGGCGGCATCCTGTTCGCCGGACACTCAGAAAACTTTAGCCAGATTAGTAAAGAGTTCTGGCTGCGTGGGCAAACCGTTTATGGACTGACGAAGGAAAGATGATGAGCAAAATTACCGTGATGTGCGTAGATGACTCTGCGCTGATGCGGCAACTGATGACAGAAATCATCAACAGTCATCCTGATATGGAAATGGTGGCGACGGCCCCGGATCCATTAGTGGCCCGCGATTTAATTAAACAGTTTAATCCGCAGGTGTTGACGCTGGATGTTGAAATGCCGCGCATGGATGGACTGGATTTTCTTGAAAAACTGATGCGTCTTCGCCCGATGCCGGTCGTGATGGTGTCATCACTGACGGGACAGGGTTCAGAAATCACGCTGCGCGCGCTTGAGCTCGGTGCGGTGGATTTCGTGACCAAACCACAGTTAGGGATTCGTGAAGGTATGCTGGCTTACAGCCAGATGATTGGCGATAAAATTCGCGCGGCTGCCCGGGCACGTCTGCATGTGCGCACCACCATGCCTGCCCCGGTCACGCTGAAAGCCGGTCCGCTGCTGAGTAGTGAAAAGCTGATTGCGATTGGTTCATCGACGGGCGGTACAGAAGCCATCCGCCACGTATTGCAGCCGCTACCGGCCACCAGCCCTGCGCTGCTGATTACGCAACATATGCCACCGGGATTTACCCGTTCGTTTGCCGAGCGGCTAAACAAGCTCTGCCAGATTACGGTGAAAGAGGCCGAAGATGGTGAGCGTATTCTTCCTGGCCATGCTTATATCGCGCCCGGCGCGATGCACATGGAGCTGGGTCGCAGTGGTGCGAACTATGTCGTGAAGCTGAACGACGGTCCGCCAGTTAACCGTCATAAACCGTCAGTCGATGTGTTGTTTAAATCGGTGGCGATCAACGCCGGGCGAAATGCCGTTGGCGTGATCCTGACCGGTATGGGTAACGATGGGGCAGCAGGCATGCTGGAAATGCATCGTGCCGGCGCCTGGACCATCGCGCAAAATGAAGCAAGTTGTGTCGTTTTTGGCATGCCACGCGAGGCGATAGCCAGCGGCGGTGTGAGCGAAGTAGTGGATTTAAGCAACATCAGCCAGCACATGCTGGCGAAAATTAGCGCCGGACAGGCATTGCGTATTTAACAGGCCCGTCCTGCCGGGCGAGATAACACAGGAGTAGATATGGCTGACAAAAATATGCGCTTTTTAGTGGTGGACGACTTCAATACGATGCGTCGTATTGTCCGTAACCTGCTGAAAGAGCTGGGCTTCAATAACGTAGAAGAAGCGGAAGACGGCGTCGATGCGTTAACCAAACTCAAGGCAGGTGGTTTCGATTTCGTTATCTCCGACTGGAACATGCCTAACATGGATGGCCTGCAACTGCTGCAGACCATTCGCGCAGATGCGGCCATGGCCAGTCTGCCTGTGTTGATGGTGACGGCTGAAGCGAAAAAAGAAAACATCATTGCTGCCGCTCAGGCGGGTGCAAGCGGCTATGTCGTTAAGCCGTTTACGGCCGCCACGCTTGAAGAGAAGCTGGGCAAAATTTTTGAAAAACTGGGTATGTAAGGAGATGTGATGAGCGACCTTCCGAAATCAGCTGAGCAAGCCGCGGCACAAGATATCATTTCCCGCATCGGTTCACTGACACGCATGCTGCGTGATAGTTTGCGTGAGCTGGGGCTGGATCAGGCCATTGCAGAAGCTGCTGAAGCCATTCCTGACGCCCGTGATCGTCTGGACTATGTAGTGCAAAAGACCGCTCAGGCGGCCGACCGGGCGCTGAACAGCGTCGAAGCAGCGCAACCGCACCAGGACAAAATGGAAGCGGGAGCGATTGCGCTTAAAGGACGCTGGGATGCATGGTTTGAGAATCCTATCGAACTTGCCGATGCGCGCGAGCTGGTGACGGATACGCGTCAGTATTTAGGGGAAGTGCCTGAGCACACCTCTTTTACTAACAAGCAGTTGCTCGACATCATGATGGCGCAGGATTTCCAGGATCTCACCGGTCAGGTGATCAAACGCATGATGGATGTGATTCAGGAGATCGAGCGCCAGCTGTTAATGGTGCTGCTGGAAAACATGCCAGAAGTGAGCGCCGAAAAACGTCAGGTTGGCACTACGCTGCTTAACGGTCCTCAGGTTAACGCTGCCGCCCCTGGCATTGTTGCGAACCAGGATCAGGTGGATGACCTGCTGGACAGCCTCGGTTTCTAATCACCTGGCTGTCTCGCCATCGCGACGTTGCGATGGTCCCTTCTGAAAAGTGGCCTGCTCACCGCGGGCCACTCCGCTTTTCTCTTTTGCTATCCGTGAAAGAGCATGTGTTTTTCACGTTTTATCCACGCTTTAACCAAACTCAAATTTGGCATTCTATGCTCAGAATTCCTGCCAACCGAGGTTTGTGGTGTCAGAAAACAGTGATGAGGACAAAACAGAATCGCCCACGGCCCACCGACTTGAAAAAGCGCGTGAAGAGGGCCAGATTCCGCGTTCGCGCGAGTTAACCTCACTATTGATGCTGTTGGCAGGCATCATGATTTTATGGGTTGGCGGGACGGCAATGGCCCATCGACTGGCGGCAATGGTGTCAACCGGACTCAGTTTCGACCACGGCATGGTGACCGATGACAAAATTATCATCGCCCACGTCGGTAATCTGATCATGCAGGCCATTGCCGCGCTTCTGCCGCTTCTGGGCGGGCTGGTTCTGGTGGCCATTGCCTCACCGATGCTGCTGGGCGGCGTGGTCATCAGCGGCAAATCCATCAAAGTGGATTTTAGCAAGCTGAACCCGTTGCCAGGCTTCAAACGCATGTTCGCCGCGCAGGCCTGGACGGAGCTGTTTAAAGGCATTCTGAAAACCATTCTGGTGGGCTGCGTGGCAGGCTGGTACATCTGGACGCACTGGCCCGATATGCTTCGGCTGATTGCCGAGTCGCCGACCACAGCCCTGATCCATGGCATGGACATGATCGCTATCTGTTGTGCGTTGGTCATGCTCGGCCTGATCCCCATGGTGGGATACGACGTTTTCTGGCAGCTTTACAGCCACTTTAAAAAATTGCGGATGTCACGTCAGGAAATTCGCGATGAGCACAAGCAGCAGGAAGGTGACCCGCACGTGAAAGGGCGCATTCGTCAGCAGATGCGCGCGGCAGCCCGTCGTCGCATGATGGCCGATGTGCCCAGGGCCGACGTGATCGTTACCAACCCAACACACTATTCGGTTGCGCTGCAATATAACGAGAAGAAAATGAGTGCGCCCAAGGTTATTGCCAAAGGCGCTGGCGAGATCGCCTTACGCATTCGTGAACTGGGCGCAGAACACCGCATTCCGGTTCTGGAAGCACCGCCGCTGGCGCGTGCGTTATACCGTCATACCGAAATCGGGCAACACATTCCTGGCGCCCTTTATGCGGCCGTCGCGGAAGTGTTGGCCTGGGTCTGGCAGCTTCGCCGCTGGAAGCGCGAAGGTGGCCTGGTGCCCGTAAAACCTAAAGACCTGCCGGTCCCGGCAGAGATGGACTTTGCAGGAGAGAGCAAAAACGATGGCTAATCTGGCCGCTAAACTACGCCTTCCAGGCAACTTCAAAGACATGCAATGGCAGGTCCTTGCGGGTCCGGTGCTGATCATCATGATTTTGTCGATGATGGTTCTGCCCTTACCGCCGTTTATCCTTGATCTGCTGTTTACCTTTAACATTGCCTTGTCGATTATGGTGCTGCTGGTCGCCATGTTTACCCAGCGCACGCTGGAGTTTGCGGCCTTTCCCACCATTCTGCTGTTTTCGACCCTGCTGCGCCTGTCGCTGAACGTAGCCTCTACGCGTATTATTTTGCTGGAAGGGCATACCGGTGCCGCGGCGGCGGGACGGGTGGTGGAAGCCTTTGGCCACTTCCTGGTTGGCGGAAACTTCGCCATCGGGATCGTGGTGTTTATCATCCTGGTGATCATCAACTTTATGGTTATCACCAAAGGTGCGGGCCGTATCGCCGAAGTGGGTGCGCGCTTTGTGCTTGACGGGATGCCGGGTAAGCAGATGGCTATCGACGCCGACCTGAATGCGGGTCTGATTGGCGAAGATGAAGCGAAGCGTCGTCGCGCCGAAGTGACTCAGGAAGCGGACTTTTACGGTTCGATGGACGGTGCCAGTAAGTTTGTACGCGGGGATGCCATCGCCGGTATTTTGATCATGGTCATCAACGTGATCGGCGGTTTACTGGTGGGGATCGTTCAGCATGGTATGGATGCGGGCCACGCGGCAGAAACCTATACGCTGTTAACCATCGGTGACGGTCTGGTCGCACAGATCCCTGCGCTGGTCATCTCTACCGCGGCGGGTGTTATCGTGACGCGCGTGGCAACCGACCAGGACGTCGGCGAGCAGATGGTCGGGCAACTGTTCAAAGATCCGCGCGTCCTCATGCTGAGTGCCGGCGTAATCGGTTTGCTGGGGCTTGTGCCTGGCATGCCTAACTTTGTGTTCCTGCTGTTTACGGCGGCCTTACTGGGGCTGGCGTGGTGGTTACGTGGCCGCGAGATGCAGCCGAAGAAGAATGTCGAATCGCCGAGCAGCATCGCAAAATCCATGGAAACGCCTGCCTCTGCCGAAGCCTCCTGGACTGATGTGCAGCTTGAAGACACGCTGGGCATGGAAGTGGGTTACCGCCTGATTCCGATGGTCGATCACAACCAGAACGGTGAGTTGCTTGGTCGTATCCGCAGTATCCGTAAAAAAGTGGCGCAGGATGTCGGCTTTCTGCCGCCGGTGGTGCATATCCGTGACAACATGGAATTGCCACCCGCGCGCTACCGCATTTTAATGAAAGGCGTGGAGATCGGCAGCGGTGATGCCTATCCAGGACGCTGGATGGCGATTAACCCCGGCACAGCCGCGGGTACCTTGCCGGGTGAAGCAACCGTCGATCCTGCCTTTGGCCTGGCGGCGGTGTGGATTGACGGTGCGCTCAAAGAGCAGGCTCAGATTCAGGGCTTTACCGTAGTAGAAGCCAGTACCGTTGTGGCGACGCACCTTAATCATCTGATTGGCCAGTACGCCAGTGAGTTGTTTGGCCGTCAGGAAGCGCAGCAACTGCTGGACCGCGTCTCCTCAGAGATGCCGAAACTGACCGAAGATTTAGTGCCTGGCGTGATTACGCTGACAACGCTGCACAAAGTCCTCCAGAACCTGCTGGTTGAGCGCGTTTCGATTCGTGATATGCGCACCATTATTGAAACCCTGGCAGAGCATGCGCCGGTTCAAAGCGATCCGCAGGAACTCACCAGCGTGGTGCGCGTGGCGCTGGGCAGAGCGATTACGCAGCAGTGGTTCCCGGGCACGGGTGAAGTGCAGGTGATTGGCCTGGATGCGACACTGGAGCGCCTGCTGCTGCAGGCCTTGCAGGGCGGTGGCGGACTTGAGCCAGGCCTGGCCGATCGGCTGTTAGCCCAGACGCAGGAGGCCCTGCAACGGCAGGAAATGATGGGCGCGCCGCCTGTCCTGCTGGTCAATCATCCGTTACGCGCTTTACTGGCACGCTTCCTGCGCCGTAACATGCCGCAGCTGGTGGTGCTGTCCAATATGGAATTAAGCGATAACCGTCAGATTCGCATGACCGCAACCATCGGTGGCAAACAATGAGATCGCTAATGCTGTTTTCGCTGCTGCTTCCGCTGTTTGCTCAGGCCGCTGACGGTGCCTGGAGCGCCAGCGCGGCGGGTCCACTGATGGCGAATCGGGGAAGCTGGCAGTCGTCGCAGCCGCTGACCCCGCCAGGTCAGGTCAGTGGGGCGATCACCGTGGTGAACTGGCGTTATCAGTTTACCCAACCGGTGCCTTCCGGTTTACAGGTCCGGCTCTGTGCAGAACAGCGTTGTACCGAACTGGACGGTGCCAGCGGCAGCACACGCGGTCTGGCTGAGGTCGCCGCCGGTGAAACGTTACATATGGTGTTTGGCTTCGCCGGTGGCGGAAGTTTGCCGCCGGGGCTGAAGGTCGTCAGCACAGCGGTGACGGTCAACTACCACTAAGCCTTTTTCGCCCTGTTCATGGCAGACTGACAAGCATCATCAAGAGACTGATGCTGTCGGTCTGCCCGATCACCCCCGATGTCATAACGCGGTTCAGGCTACGCGTCTTTTTGCAGCAGAAAGCGCTAAAGCCATCCCCCTGCAACGCCACCCGCTATCGGTACCAGCCAGAAAACCCACAGCTGCCGTAACGCCCAGCCTCCCTGAAAAACAGCCATCGCGGTACTGCGTGCCGGATTCACCGAGGTATTGGTTACCGGGATACTGATTAAGTGAATGAGCGTTAATGCCAGACCAATCGCAATGGGAGCGAAACCCGCCGGCGCGCGTTTATCCGTCGCACCCTGAATAACCACCAGGAAGAACGCGCTGAGTACGAGTTCAGTGATGACGGCCGCGCAGAGGGAATAGCCGCCTGGCGAGTGCGCCGCAAAGCCGTTGGCAGCGAAACCCTTATCTGCCATCGTAAAGTCAGCCTGACCACTGACGATCAGATACAGCACGCCCGCCGCCGCAATACCGCCAGCCATCTGTGCCACGATGTAGGGCAAGATGGTCTTGCTGTCGATGCGGCCACCGGCCCATAAGCCCAGGGTGACGGCGGGATTAAAGTGACCGCCCGAAATGTGGCCTACCGCAAAGGCCATTGTCAGTACGGCGAGGCCAAATGCCAGAGACACGCCCACAAACCCAATCCCGGTTTGGGGAAAATTCGCGGCGAGCAGGGCGCTGCCGCAGCCTCCGAATACCAGCCAGAAGGTGCCGAACAGCTCGGCAAACGCTTTTCTTAACATCAACTTATTCTTCCTTTCTCGTTAACACGTTAAACCTGATAAAACGCGGGCTTATAGTAGAGCGCGGGAATAAGAAAAGAATCATGTCCCGACAGGACCTTGATATACGCGACATCAGGGTTGCCTGAGCGGGTTTGCACGGCGCGTGCTGCGATCATCTCTGGTGCTGAAATACGAATTAACGCCTTTGTATCGTGGAGTCAGGGAGGGCAATGGCAAAGATGACGCTACATGAAGGAAAATTGTGCGGGTGACGGGCAGAGCGGGAAGGGCGAGGTTGAGGCAGGCGCTGAGAACAGTCAGCTCTCAGCGCCTTAACAGATTACATGCGATCGACCGTTTTGATCCCCAGCGTATCCAGGCCCAGTTTCAGGGTTTTTGCGGTCAGTGCCGCAATCTGTAAACGGCTCAGGCGCGTCACGTCGTCCTCTGCGGCCAGAATCGGACAGTGCTCGTAGAAGCCTGAGAACAGGCCCGCCAGATCGTACAAATAGGCACACATCACATGCGGTGTGCCATCGCGTGCCACCTGCGTAATGACCTCTTCAAACTGCAGCAAACGCGTTGCCAGCAGGGCTTCACGGTCATCCGTCAGCACGATTTCTGCCTGAATCGCATCGGCGTCGATACCGGCTTTACGGAACACGGACAGCACGCGCGTATAAGCATATTGCATGTAAGGCGCCGTATTGCCCTCAAACGCCAGCATATTATCCCAGTCAAAAATGTAATCAGTGGTGCGGCTTTTTGACAGATCGGCATATTTCACGGCGCTGATGCCGACGACTTCCGCAAGCGTGCTGACTTCCTCTTCCGTCATGTCCGGGTTTTTCTCGCGTACCAGCGTGTACGCGCGTTCATAGGCTTCATCCAGCAAATCTGACAGCTTAATGGTGCCGCCACTGCGGGTTTTAAACGGACGGCCATCTTTACCCAACATCATACCGAACGCATGATGTTCAAGTGGAACGGACGCGGGCACATAGCCGGCTTTACGGACAATGGTCCACGCCTGCTGTAAATGCTGATGCTGACGTGAGTCGATGTAGTAAATTACGCGGTCCGCATGCAGGGTTTCATAGCGATACCTGGCACAGGCAATATCGGTGGTGGTGTAAAGATAGCCGCCATCCTTTTTCTGGATGATCACGCCCATCGGCTCACCTTCTTTGTTCTGGAATTCTTCCAGGAATACCACGGTGGCGCCTTCACTCTCGACGGCCAGACCTTTGGCTTTCAGATCGGCCACAATTTCCGGCAGCATGTCGTTATAGAGGCTCTCACCCATCACATCATCACGCGTCAGGGTGACGTTCAGACGGTTGTAGATATGCTGGTTTTGCGTCATGGTGATATCAACCAGCTTTTTCCACATCTGACGGCAGTAGTCGTCACCGCCTTGCAACTTCACGACATAGCCGCGCGCACGCTCTGCAAACTCAGGATCTTCATCGTAAGTGCGCTTGGCTTCACGGTAAAAACCTTCTAAATCCGCCAGCGCCATCTCCGCGTGGTTTTCATTTTGCTGTTTTTCAAGAAACGCAATCAGCATGCCGAACTGCGTGCCCCAGTCGCCCACATGGTTCGCGCGGATCACATTGTGGCCCAGGAACTCGAGGGTGCGCACCGCGGCGTCGCCAATGATGGTGGAACGCACATGGCCGACGTGCATCTCTTTCGCCACGTTGGGGGCAGAGTAGTCCACGACGATTGTCTGTGGTTCGACCGGGTTCACGCCAAGGCGCGGATGATTCAGCGCCTGCCGGGCATGGTCGGCCAGCCACTGACGATCCAGGAAAATGTTGATAAAGCCCGGCCCCGCGATCTCCACTTTGCTGGCAATGCCAGTGAGGTCCAGATGTTGAATCACGGTTTCAGCTAATTGTCGTGGCGCCTGGCCCAGTTTTTTCGCCACGGCCATGATGCCGTTAGCCTGATAATCACCAAACTGAACTTTAGCCGACTGACGAACCTGAGGTTCACAATCGGAGGGAGCACCAGCCAGCACCATTGCCTGACTGACTTTTGCGGAAAGAAGCGCCTGAATATTCACCGGGTTACCTTACATATGCAGAGAAAAGCACGCTATTTGGGCAGCGGGCTGTCGTCATGATTCTGCCGGGTGCAATGACCACAGGTCCTGGCCCGGCAAAAGGAAAAAATGAGGGAAAAAGTATACGTGAATTGTCAGCGTGAGTCAGTAGCGGGATAAAGGCAGGGAAACAGAGCCGAAGATGTTTCCCGCAGAGATTAGCGACGACGCGCGCGGCGCGCGTTTTTAACACTTTTGTCTGCACGTACCTTCCAGTGGCGCGCAAGGGCAAACCCCATCAGTGCAATTAAGATGGCAACTACGATGAGCATCGTCATAAAAACTTTCCTTATAATAGTGTTAATGCAAATTTAATAGAAAGCTATGCAGGCTGCAATCATGCCACCGTTAAGTAAGACTTATCTTATTGTGTTAATGATAACTATACAAAACAGTAACTTAAGTTACTTTTGTCAACGAAAAGGTGGATCTAACCAGAAGATTAATCTGAATTAAAAGCGTTAATTTTTTGCTTTTCTCGTAAAACGCCCGCCAAATAAGATGAATCTTACCCTTTTGTTCATTACGATAGTTCAGTAACAATGAGTTACGGCATTCCCTGGTCATAAAAAAGTGAGGAGACAGCTTACGGTGAGCATGATATTCCCACCCGAACTGGACGATTTACAGGCCGATTTAGCGGCTTTCGAAGAACGGTTACAAAATTTTTCACAGCGTCTGGGATTAAACCCCACAGACCTCGACGTCGATCATGTGGCCGTGCGGTGTCATCAGAATGCGACGGCCGAACGCTGGCAAAAAGGGTTTTTGCAACTCGGGGAGCAGTTCTCGGCGGCGATGATTAACGGACGACCGGTATGTTTATTTAAGCTGCACCAACCGTTAATGATTGCCGGCTGGGCGATAGACGTCGTTGAGCTGCCCTGGCCGGGTGAAAAACGTTACCGCCACGAGCGCTGGGAACATATTGAGGTGGTATTACGAGGCGAGCCTGAAACACTGGGCATGCGTGCCATGGCGCTACTGTCCGATCAGGCGCTCACGCAGCCGGGTATTTCATTCAAAACCAGCTCACCGAAAGGGGAAAACGAGCGTCTGCCGAATCCTACGCTGGCAGTGACCGATGGGGAAACCACGATTAAGTTTCACCCATGGCGACTGGACGAGATTGTGGCCAGTGAACAGCGTTAGCCCCGGGCTTCAACCGCGCGTCTGAGCCGTCTGACGGCTTCTTCCAGCAAGGCGCGGGGACAGCCGAAATTGATTCGTACAAAGCCGTCATCACCAAAGTCGCGCCCTGGCGAGAAGCCAAGCCCGTGTTTTTCAAAGTACAGCGCCGGGCTGGCAACCTGGAGTTCTCGCGCATCGATCCAGCCCAGATAACTGCCTTCCGGAGAGGTCATTTTGAGGCCGGGCAGCGCATTGACTTCGGAAACCAGCCAGTCCCGGTTGCCGCGCAGATAATCAAGCTGGGCATCAAGCCAGTCATCACAGGCCCGCCAGGCGACTTCCGCCGCAACCAGGGCCAGAATATCGACTGAGGGCACAATGCCCTGGCGCACGGCGGTGAATCGCGCCCGTAGTTCAGGATCCGGGATCACAGCGACGGAAGCGCCCAGCCCGGCAATATTGAAGGTTTTGGATGGCGAAAGCAGCGTAATGCTCCGTTGGGCCGCATCATTACTCAGGGAGGCAAAGGGGATATGTTGCAGCCCCGGCGTTAACAGTAAATCGCAATGAATTTCGTCAGAGCAGACGATTAAATCATGGTGCTGCGCAAAGGCCAGTTGCGCTTCAAGTTCTTCCCGGCGGTAAACCGTGCCGCCAGGATTCTGCGGATTGCAAAGCATCAGCAAGGTTTTGTCCTGCATGTGGCCGTCTGCTGCAGTGAGATCCATGACCCAGCGGCCTTCCTGCAACGTCAGAGGCAGATTCAACTGATCACGTTCAGCCAGCTTCGCGGCTGAACGGAAAGGGGGATAAATGGGATGCGGCGCGACGGCACCCTGGTGCGGCGCGGTAAACGCCCGCACGGCCAGATTTAACCCGCAGACTACGCCGGGCAACACGACCACCCATTCCGGTTTAACTTCCCAGTGATAGCGTGATTTACAGCGGGCAATCAGCGCATCGATAAATCCCTGAGGCTTATCGCCATAGCCGAAAACACCATGATCAACGCGGGCTTTAATGGCCTCAATGATGGGGGCAGGCGATCGGAAATCCGTATCCGCTACCCACAACGGCAGAATATCCTGGCCCGCATATTTGTGCCATTTAAGGCTATCACTGTGACGGCGGTCTATCCGTTGGTCAAAATTGAATGTCATAGTTAGTTTTCCACGTAAACTGTTCTAAGGGATAAGCATACCTGACGAATTTGGCGTGAACAGGACGTCATGTAAAGGAGAAGAGAATGACCACACTGGAAATTTGTTGCTATGGGGTGGATTGTGCCTTAACCGCTCAACAGGCGGGGGCCGATCGAATTGAACTCTGTGCGGCACCGCGTGAAGGCGGCCTGACACCTTCTGCTGGCATGCTGGAATTCGCCCGTCGTGACATTTCTGTTCCGGTGCATCCTATTGTCCGCCCGCGCGGCGGAGATTTTTGCTATTCCAGCCGGGAGTTCGAGGCAATGAAATCGGATGTCGCGCGGATTCGCGAACTGGGCTTTCCGGGCGTAGTGTTAGGGATGCTGGATGAAGATGCCCATATTCATGTGGGGCAGATGCGGCAGATCATGGCGCTGTGCGACGGCATGGCGGTGACCTTCCATCGCGCCTTTGATCTCTGCCACCGGCCAAAACGTTCGCTCGATGTTTTAACCGATTTTGGCGTGAAACGTATCCTCACTTCCGGGCAGCAGCAGAGTGCGGAAAACGGAATTGCATTATTGAGGGAACTTAATGAATACAGCAGCGGTCCTATCATTATGGCAGGTGCTGGCGTTCGTTTAAGTAACCTGCAAAAGTTTCTTGATGCAGATATTCGTGAGGTACACAGCTCGGCAAGCCACCTGGTGGCATCACCGATGCGTTACCGCAAAGCGGGTGTTTCCATGTGTTCCGAAGCCGAAATTGATGAGTTCAGCCGTTACTGCGTCGATGGTGATGTTGTAGAGGCAATGAAAAGTGTCATGCAAATGAATACCGCCCGGGTGGCCTGACTCATAACCAGTTTTGCCGCGCAGCACGCCGATTGATGACGTGATGTTTGCAAGTACCAAACCCCAGCACATTTGCTGGGGTATTTTTTGTCCGGTATTCCGCTATAGTGGATGATGAAACAACGCATTGCGTGCATTCTGTGTCGCCGTTTGCCGTCAACGCGGCTTTGCTTTCCCTGTTCTGTTCCCCGGTTGCGGGTCATCAGCTTAACCCTAATCGACATTGATGTCAGAGGCCCTGCCATGCGATGCATTCTGCTTTCCGCTGTTCTCACCGTGATGGGATGCCATGCGCCCTTAACCTTTGCCGCGTGCAAATCAAACAGTAAAGCGGTCTCTGACAGTAATAACTGGATTCTGCTGGGCGGCAGTGCGAAAGGGGCGGTACGTCAGGTTGTCGCAGGGGAGTTTGGCAAAGACGTCAATTCGCAAAAGCGGGTGCTGGGGCAGTTTGATCCCTGTGGCGACCTGCTGGTGGCGGATATCAGTTATGACAAAAATGAGCGTAACGTCATTCTGAGCATGGAACAACATCTGGTGCGTGTGCAGGAAGGTTGGGTGGCCGAATATGCGTATCTGGTAAAAGTGCTGAAACAGGGAAAGGAAGTGGTGGTGGATAACCGACAAGGCACCATCAACTGGCATAAGGGAAAAAACGGCAATATTATCAGCGCTTCAGACAAATTCATCAGCATGGGCAAATCGGGATTCACGGACACCACGTACCGCTACGATAAACACTATCGTTTGCTGAAAAGCATTGCGCGCGGAACCGATCCCGTCAGCAACGGGGAATACCGTTACACGTGGAGTCCGCAGGGCCTCGTCACCCGCACCACCTCTGCCCGGCGAAAAGACACCTATACCTATGACGATAAAGGGCGGGAGCTGCGCCTGAACGGCACGGCATCAACCGACGTCAGCACTCTGCGCACCGTGGATGAATGCCAGTTCTGGGATGACAAGGGCAACTGCACCCTGAGTTACCTGAATGAAACCGAAGTTTTTGAGAAAGGCACGGTGCAGCGTCACCTCAGTGCGGTTTATAAGTATCAGTACTGGGACAAACCCACTGAGGCGACGGAATAGCCCCTATTTTACCGTTTTACTGAACGCATCCAGGCCCAGCAGCGCATGGGCGATCTGTTCCGGTGCCAGGTTAGGATTGAGGTTTTTCAGCGTATCGCCCTCGCTGTTCGCCAGCGCGCCGATTTTTACCAGATCTTCCCAGCTCACCCCGTCCAGATGCATCTCTTTTAACGTGGTCGGCATATTGATCGAACGGTAGAAGCGGATGTAGCGGGCAATTTCTTCATCGGGACGCTGCTCAAGCACCATCTGAGTTAACGTACCGTAGGCCACTTTTTCACCGTGAGTAAGATGGTGGATATCGCCGTCAATTGCGGTGAATCCGTTATGAATCGCGTGCGCACCAGCCAGACCGGCGTTTTCAAAGCCTAAACCGGACAGCAATGTATTGGCTTCCACTACCGCTTCTACCGCTGGCGTGACGCGTTTTTCCGAGACGGCGATATAGGCACTGTAGCCCCACGTCAGCAGCGTCTCTTCACAGGCCCGGGCAATGGCAAGACCGGCAATAGTCGGATCGCCATTGACCATCGATTTCGCATGGCTACGGGCCACCGCCTGGGCTTCCACCCAGGTCGCCAGACCATCGGCGATGCCGGACGCGAACAGGCGGGCGGGCGCGGCGGCGCACACGGCGGTATCAATTAACACCAGATCGGGATTTTTACTGTAGAAACGGTAGCTTTCAAAAACGCCACTGTCGGAATAGATAACAGACAGCGCGCTACAGGGCGCATCGGTTGAGGCAATGGTGGGCACAATCACTACCGGCTGTTTGAGTTCATCGGCCACGGCTTTTACCGTATCCAGCGTTTTGCCGCCACCCAAACCAATCACCACGTTACAGCCCTGCTGCTGCGCATGCTGACTTAACCGGGTAATTTCATTACTGGAGGCTTCGCCATTGAACTGCTGACGGCTGAGGGTAATGCCTGCTTTTTCCAGCGTAGACTGCGCCCGCTCACCAATCAGCCCCCAGACGACATCGTCAGCCACCACGAAAGCGTGATTGCCCAATTCCGTGACATACTCTCCCAGTTCATCGAGCACGCCCGCACCCTGTACATATTTGCGAGGCGAAGAGAAAATAAATTTACTCATGATCGTAGCTCCTGGTTTTTCAATTGAGACCGTTACCGGCCCGCTAATAACGCCACTAAAAAGCGTAGCAGTTAATCACGCCTGGCTGTCTGTACAGCGTGAAAAACGCTTGTTATTGTTAAGCACTTCTAATCAGGAGTACGCCTGTGACGACTTCATTCCTCGCTTTTCTGTTTGCGATCATCATTTTGACCCTGACGCCGGGGTTCGATACGGCATTAATTTTGCGATCGGCGGCGGCACAGGGCTGGCGACGAGCCAGTGCGGCCGCGCTGGGCGTGGCGACGGGCTGTCTGTCGTGGGGCATTGCGGTCGGGCTGGGGCTGGGGGCGCTGCTGCTGGCATCGGAAACGGCGTATAACCTGCTGAAGTGGGCTGGCGCAGCCTATCTGCTCTGTCTGGGCGTCAGGTTACTGTGGCATCCGCGTCGCCAGAATGCAGCGCTGCCCGCCGAAACGCCGTCGCAGCAAACGCATCTGGCCTGCTTTCTGCGTGGGTTACTGGGGAATCTGTTGAATCCTAAAGTGGGCGTTTTCTACGTAACATTTTTACCGCAGTTTATCCCTCAGGGCGGCTCGGTCCCGGTCTGGTGCACCCTGATGGCCCTGACACATATGGTGACTGGATTGATCTGGAGCAGCGTGCTGATTGGCAGCAGTCACTATTTTGCGGCACAGCTCAGGAAGCCACGCGTGTTGACAATCATGGATCGTTTGACGGGCTGCGTCTTTATTGGCTTCGCGGCGAAACTGGCGCTGTCTCGCCGCTGAGCATTACGGCTTGGTGGCGACCAGCACCGCACGCAGCGGTGCGGGATAACCTTCAACGGTTTTGCTGCTGTCCGCAGGATCAAGGAATTCCGCCAGCGATTCGCTGGTCATCCAGTCGGTCCGGCGCTGTTCATCTGTGGTCGTTACGGCAAAGTCTACAATGCGCACATCGATAAAGCCGCATTTCTCCAGCCAGCTTTTCAGCGCCTCGGCGGAGGGGATAAAGTAGACGTTGCGCATCTGAGCATAGCGTTCGCCCGGCACCAGCACCTGATTCACATCGCCTTCAATCACCAGCGTTTCCAGGACCAGTTCGCCGCCGCTCACTAACTGATTTTTCAGCTGCATCAGATGATCCAGCGGCGAACGGCGATGATAAAGCACGCCCATGGAAAACACGGTATCGAACGCCTGAAGTACCGGCAGCTGTTCGATGCCGAGCGGCAGCAGGTGGGCGCGGCGGTCGTCATTTAACAGCTTGCGGACGGCTTCGAACTGGCACAGAAACAGCTGCATGGGATCGATACCGACCACAAGGTGCGCGCCTGCCCCGATCATGCGCCACATATGGTAGCCACTGCCACAGCCCACATCCAGTACAGTGCGTCCGGCTAACGAGGAGATGTGTGGCAGCACGCGATCCCATTTCCAGTCTGAGCGCCATTCCGTATTAATTTCGGTGCCGTAAAGCGAATAGGGGCCTTTGCGCCAGGGCATCAGATTACGCAGCAGTTTCTCAATGCCCTGACGGTGCCGATCGCTGATATCGTCCCGATCGGCGCTGACGCTGTGCAGCAGGTCCAGCCGCTGAGGTTCCAGCTGGGGTAAATATTCCAGCGACTTGTACCAGTCACGGAAGTGCCCGTGCAGATTTTCACGCTGCCACTCGCTGATTTGCGCAGGCAGCACCTCCAGCCATTTTGCCAGGGGACCCACGGCGATTTGCTGATAAAAACGGCCAAAGTCGATCATTTTAATGCCACCAACGAACCAAAATTAAAACACTGAAACCACAGCTCAGCATGAGAAAAACCGGCCTGTTTAAGGCGCGCCTTGTGCGTTTCTACGCTATCGGTGAGCATCACATTTTCCAGCATGCTGCGTTTCTGGCTGATTTCCAGTTCGCTGTAGCCGTTGGCGCGCTTAAAGTCATGATGCATGTTGAACAACAGTTCACCGACGTCACGATCTTCAAAGCTGAACTTCTCAGAGAGCACCAACGCGCCGCCGGGATTCAGCCCCTGCCAGATTTTGGTCAGCAACGTCAGGCGGGCTGGCGGTTCAAGAAACTGCAGGGTGAAATTGAGCACCACCAGTGACGCGTTCTCAATGGCGATATCGCAGATATCCGCTTCGACGACCGTAACCGGCGTATCCGCCCGAAACGCATCGATATGACGGCGGCAGCGCTCCACCATGGCCGGCGAATTATCCACAGCAATAATCTGACAGCCGGGCACGTGAATATTGCGGCGCACCGAGAGCGTGGCAGCGCCTAGTGAACAGCCCAGGTCAAATACCTGGCTGTTGGGCTGGACGAAACGTTCTGCCAGCATGCCAATCATCGAAATGATGTTGGAATAGCCCGGCACTGAGCGCTGAATCATGTCGGGAAACACTTCAGCCACGCGCTCGTCAAACGTCCAGTCGCCCAGTTTTTCAATGGGCGCAGAAAAGAGTTGATCGCGATCAGACATAACGAAAATCCGAAGAGACGGCGGAAAGGGCGCTATTCTGGCAGAAACTGCCGCGGCCTGCACCCTTTACGCCGTTAACATTAACGCAAGCTGAGCAAGAGTGGCCAGGGCAGGTAAATCAGGTTAAAAATTACCATACCGGACAGCGAGAATAACGTCAGCATCATGCCATATTTGCGTTTGCTCATGACATCGTTGCGCAGGCCCTGTGCATGCAACACCCGGCCAATGAAAAACAGGATGCCGGTCAGGTGCACCATCCAGATATTCGCGCCGTTCATCTCCAGCACAATCAGCAATAATAACCCCAGCGGGATCGTTTCAATGGCATTGCCGTGAATCCGGATGGCCATATGTAAATCGTGATGACCGCCATCGCCATAAGCCACATGATGCTGTCGCCGTAAGCGCACAACATTCAGGGTAAATTTCATGATCAGTAAGGCCCCGATCACCACATATAACGCGCTTATCATTATTGATTCCTTATTTTTACTTTTGCCAGAGGTGTGATGCTGCCGGTCGCTATCAGAATAGCGAATCCTGTTGCGGCCAGTCCGGCCCGGGACCGATGCTGGCATCAATTTTTTGCAGTTCAGGCCACAAGGCCTGCACCAGCGGAAAGACCTGGCCCATGTCGGGCGTGTGAATGAAAACCAGCGGTTCACTTTGCGTATGCCATTCAGCCAGTTTCGTCAGCCAGATGCGAAACAGCGGCAGGCTTTCTTCAAGACTATCGCTGCCGACAAAGCGGATCATCGGGCGCGGTCCTGTTAACAGCGCATGCGGCGGGACGCGCGGTTTTTGCTGGCGGGCGTGCAGCGCCGCCGCGCTTTGTGACGTTGAGGCGTGAACCGGACGGCTGTCCAGCACCACACGATTGACGCCGCGCTGGAGCAGGCCACGATTCAGCGCGCGCTCAGCCTCACCTTTCGCGAAAAAAGCGGCATGCCGCACTTCCACGCCATAGGAAAAAGAGGCAGGCAGACTATCCAGAAAACGCCACAGATCGCTGAGTTGGGCGGGAGAAAAGCTGGCAGGCAACTGGAGCCAGTACTGACCGATGCGATCGGCAAGCGGATGCATCAGGCGAAAAAAGTCGGTCAGTAAGTCATCGGTGTTTTGCAGTGCTGCCTGATGGCTGATTGTGCTGGGGAATTTAAAACAGAAGCGAAACTGATCGTGCGTCATATCCCGCCAGCGCAACACGGTTTCGGGATCCGGCAGTGCATACAGCGTGGTATTGCCCTCAACGGTCTGGAAATAACGCGCGTAGTCCGCCAGGGTTTCAATTCCCCAGCGTTTCCAGTGTGCGTGGTGCCATTGCGGCAAACCGATACGAAGTGTCACGCCTGACTCCTGTCGTTGAGTGTGATGGTAATTATCCTGTAAGGCAGTATATTGACGCAACCCGGTGAAAAGGGAACAGGAAATGCCGTGCTTTAGCGTGGCTCCACTTATCCTGTCAGCCTTTTTCCATTATAATAGCGGCCTTTTTTGCGACAGCACCTGATAAGGTTACGCGGCCTGGTGCTGTCTGCTGCAGCGGCGAAGTTAAAAGGATAGTGTTATGCGTACAGAGTATTGTGGACAGCTCAATCTGTCTCATGTGGGTCAGCAAGTTACGCTTTGCGGCTGGGTCAATCGCCGTCGCGATCTGGGAAGCCTGATCTTTATCGATATGCGCGACCGTGAAGGCATCGCCCAGGTGTTTTTCGATGCCGATCATCAAGAGGCGTTCCAGCTGGCATCTGAACTGCGTAACGAATTCTGTATCCAGATCACCGGTACCGTCCGTGCCCGTGACGAAAAGAACCGAAACAGCGACATGGCGACCGGCGACGTGGAAGTATTCGCCCACGCGCTGACCATCATCAACCGTGCTGACCCTCTGCCGCTGGATTCTAACCAGACCAACAGCGAAGAAGCGCGTCTGACGTATCGCTATCTGGACCTGCGTCGTCCGGAGATGGCGCAGCGTTTGAAAACCCGTGCGAAAATCACCAGCTTTGTGCGTCGCTTTATGGATAACGAAGGCTTTCTGGATATCGAAACGCCGATGCTGACTAAAGCAACGCCAGAAGGCGCGCGCGACTATCTGGTGCCCAGCCGTGTGCACAAAGGGAAGTTCTATGCGCTGCCGCAGTCACCGCAGTTGTTCAAGCAGCTGCTGATGATGTCCGGCTTCGACCGCTATTATCAGATCGTTAAGTGCTTCCGTGATGAAGACCTGCGTGCTGATCGTCAGCCAGAGTTTACCCAGATCGACGTTGAAACCTCCTTCATGACCGCCGAACAGGTGCGTGAGAAGATGGAGCGTCTGATTCGTGAGCTGTGGATGGACATCAAAGGGGTGGATCTGGGGGCGTTTCCACAGATGACCTTTGCCGAAGCCATGCATCGCTTTGGTTCGGATAAGCCTGACCTGCGCAACCCGATGGAGCTGGTGGACGTAGGCGGTCTGCTGAAAAGCGTCGAATTCCAGGTCTTCGCGGGTCCCGCTAATGACCCGAAAGGCCGCGTAGCTGCGCTGCGTGTGCCCGGCGGTGCGGCGCTGACGCGTAAGCAAATCGACGAATACGGCAAGTTTGTTGAAATCTACGGGGCCAAAGGGCTGGCGTGGATGAAGATTAACGAACGTGCCAACGGCTTCGAGGGCGTGCAGAGTCCGGTGGCCAAGTTCCTCAGTGCCGACATCGTGGAAGCGATACTGAACCGCACGGGCGCACAGGATGGCGACCTGATCTTCTTCGGTGCCGATCGCGCGAAAGTCGTGGCGGATGCGCTGGGTGCGCTGCGCCTGAAAGTCGGCCGCGATTTGCGGATCACCGACGAAAACGCCTGGGCACCGCTGTGGGTAATCGACTTCCCGATGTTTGAGGAAGATGAAGAGGGCGGTCTGGCTGCGATGCACCATCCGTTCACCTCACCGAAAGACATGACCGCAGAGGCGCTGGCCAGCGATCCGGTTCAGGCGGTGGCAAATGCCTACGACATGGTGATTAACGGCTACGAAGTGGGCGGCGGTTCCGTGCGTATTCACAACAGCAAAATGCAGCAGACGGTGTTCAGTATCCTCGGGATCACCGAAGAGGAGCAGCGCCTGAAGTTTGGCTTCCTGCTTGACGCGCTGAAATACGGTACACCACCGCACGCGGGCCTGGCGTTTGGTCTGGATCGTCTGACGATGCTGCTGACCGGCACCGATAACATTCGCGATGTTATCGCATTCCCGAAAACCACCGCCGCCGCGTGCATGATGACCGAAGCACCGAGCGAAGCCAATCCTGCCGCGTTGCTGGATCTGGGCATTCTGGTGGCGCCGAAGAAAGAAAAGTCAGAGAACAAGTAATGGGCAATAAACATCCGGTATCGGTGCTGGTGGTGATTTTTGCGCAAGATACTGGCCGGGTGTTAATGCTGCAGCGACGTGATGATGCCAGCTTCTGGCAGTCGGTCACAGGCAGCCTGGAAGTCGGGGAAACCCCGCGCCAGGCGGCCGAGCGTGAGGTGTCAGAGGAGCTGTCCATCAACATTGCGGACGAAAAGTTAGTGCTGGAAGACTGTCACAAACAGATCGAGTTTGAAATTTTCCCGCACTATCGCCACCGTTACGCACCGGGCATCACGCATAACCGTGAACACTGGTTCAGGCTGGCCTTACCCGCAGAGCGCGACCTGCTGCTCACCGAGCATCTTGCCGCGCGCTGGCTTGAGCCCGCCGCTGCTGCTGCCCTGACCAAGTCCTGGAGTAACCGCCAGGCGATTGAGGAATTTATCTGAATGCCTGCCGTAACGCGTTTTTCAGACGGCAGTAACGTTAAATTTCACGAATTCGACGAAGCTCATCCTTCGTTCCCTAAACCGGGTGCCGGTGATAAACCGGCGCCGTTAAAATTGAAGAGTCGGGCATCATCGGTATCGCGAAGCCGCGTCTGTCAGTGCAGTGCAACCGGAACGTTTATAACGACGTGAGGATGGCAGGCACTGTCGGGAGGCGGATCGTAAGTCAGATAGCCCGTGCGATTGTTAAGATCGGAGAATATGTAAGATGGCTGGACATAGTAAATGGGCGAATACCAAGCACCGCAAGGCTGCTCAGGATGCCAAGCGCGGTAAAATCTTTACCAAAATCATTCGCGAGCTGGTGACCGCCGCGAAACTGGGTGGGGGCGATCCCGGTTCTAACCCACGTTTACGTGCTGCCATGGACAAAGCGCTGTCTAATAACATGACACGCGATACCATGAACCGTGCGATTGCACGCGGTGTGGGCGGCGAAGATGATTCCAACATGGAAACCATCATCTATGAAGGTTACGGTCCGGGGGGATCGGCCATCATGATCGAGTGTCTGAGTGATAACCGAAACCGTACGGTGGGTGAAGTGCGTCATGCGTTCACCAAAACCGGCGGCAACCTGGGAACCGATGGCTCCGTGTCTTACCTGTTCAGCAAAAAAGGCGTGATTTCTTACGCGCCAGGCCAGGATGAAGATGCGGTGATGGAAGCCGCGCTGGAAGCCGGTGCAGAGGACGTGGTTACGTATGATGATGGCGCTATCGATGTCTTCACCGCCTGGGAAGAGATGGGCACCGTGCGCGATGCGCTGGAAGCCGCCGGTCTGAAAGCGGATACGGCGGAAGTTGCGATGATTCCGTCAACCAAAGCGGAAATGGATGCGGAAACCGCACCGAAACTGCTGCGTCTGATCGATATGCTGGAAGACTGCGACGACGTGCAGGAGGTTTACCACAACGGTGAGATCTCCGATGAGGTGGCGGAAACGCTGTAATGCTGTACCGCTTTCATCGCTGGCTGGAGACGCGTCATGTCTATTATCCTGGGGATTGACCCCGGTTCACGCGTCACCGGTTACGGGGTGATTCGTCAGACCGGCCGCCAGCTCACCTATCTGGGCAGCGGCTGTATCCGCACCAATACGACAGAATTGCCGGCGCGCCTGAAACTGATCTATGCTGGCGTTTGCGAAATTATCACGCAGTTTTCGCCTGATTTTTTCGCCATCGAGCAGGTGTTTATGGCGAAGAACGCCGACTCGGCGCTGAAGCTTGGCCAGGCGCGCGGTGCCGCCATCGTCGCGGCGGTAAACCATGACCTGCCGGTGTTCGAATATGCCGCACGTCAGGTGAAGCAGACGGTTGTCGGAACCGGCGGGGCAGAAAAAAGTCAGGTTCAGCATATGGTCAAATCTTTACTGAAGCTTGCAGCCAGTCCGCAGGCTGATGCCGCCGATGCGCTGGCTATCGCGATTACGCACTGCCATGTTGCACAGAATGCCGCGCGCATGAGTGAGAACACGCTGGTGCTGACCCGCGGCCGGCTGCGGCAGCGCTAACGGCAATCCCCGCAATATGCCCGTCAGGCTGGATATTCATCCAGCCTTTTTTATGGTATAAATTCCGCCACATACGTTGAATAAGGAAGGCATCAGGTGATAGGTCGTTTACGGGGAACCATTCTGGAAAAGCAGCCACCGCTGGTCCTGCTGGAGGCGCATGGCGTTGGTTATGAAGTCCATATGCCAATGACCTGTTTTTATGAACTGCCTGAGCTTAATCACGAAGCGATAATCTTTACGCAATTTGTGGTTCGTGAAGACGCGCAACTGCTGTTCGGCTTTAACAGCAAACAGGAACGTGCCCTGTTTCGTGAACTGATAAAAGTCAACGGCGTTGGGCCGAAACTGGCGCTCGCTATTCTGTCGGGCATGTCCGCTCAGCAGTTTGTCACGGCGGTGGAAAAAGAAGAGATTGCCGCTCTGGTCAAACTGCCGGGTGTGGGCAAGAAAACCGCCGAGCGTCTGGTTGTCGAGATGAAGGATCGCTTTAAAGGGATGCATGGCGATCTGTTTGGCGGTGACTCGGCCTTTACGCTGACCACGCCGGGCCCGGAACCCGAAACCAACGACGCCGAAGCGGAAGCGGTTGCAGCGCTGGTGTCCCTGGGTTATAAACCGCAGGAAGCGAGCCGCATGATCAGCAAAGTGGGTCGCCCTGACGCGGATTGTGAAACATTAATTCGCGAAGCGCTCCGCGCCGCTATTTGAGGTAATTCATGATTGAAGCCGATCGCCTGATCTCCGCCGCCAGCGTTAGCGAAGAAGAGAGCCTCGACCGCGCCATCCGGCCTAAGATGCTGACCGAGTATGTCGGCCAGCCGCAGGTGCGGGAGCAAATGGAAATTTTTATCAAAGCGGCCCAACTGCGTGGCGATGCGCTGGACCATTTGCTGATTTTTGGCCCACCCGGGCTGGGAAAAACCACCCTGGCGAACATTGTGGCTAATGAGATGGGCGTCAATCTGCGCACCACCTCCGGTCCGGTGCTGGAGAAAGCGGGCGATTTGGCGGCGATGCTGACCAACCTTGAGCCGCATGATGTGCTGTTTATTGATGAGATTCACCGCCTGTCACCGGTCGTTGAAGAAGTACTGTATCCGGCGATGGAAGACTATCAGCTGGATATCATGATTGGCGAAGGTCCGGCAGCGCGATCGATTAAGCTTGATCTGCCGCCGTTTACGCTGATTGGTGCCACTACGCGCGCGGGCTCACTGACGTCGCCCCTGCGAGATCGTTTTGGTATCGTGCAGCGGCTGGAATTCTATCAGGTGAAAGATTTGCAGCATATCGTCGGGCGCAGTGCCGCCTGTCTGGGCCTGGCGCTGAGCGAGGAGGGGGCCCTTGAAATCGCCCGTCGCTCTCGCGGCACGCCGCGTATTGCTAACCGACTGTTACGCCGGGTGCGTGATTTTGCAGAAGTGCGGGCAAACGGTAACTTAAGCGGCGAAGTCTCAGTGACCGCGCTGGACATGCTTAACGTTGACAGCGAAGGTTTCGACTATATGGATCGTAAACTGCTGCTGGCGATTATTGATAAATTCACCGGCGGGCCGGTGGGTCTGGATAACCTTGCGGCGGCGATTGGTGAAGAGCGGGAAACGATCGAAGATGTCATCGAGCCCTTCCTGATTCAGCAGGGCTTTATCCAACGTACACCGCGCGGCCGGATGGCCACGCAGCATGCTTACCGTCATTTCGGTATCACCAAAGAGGCGTAATCACAGCGCTGGTTTGCGCACCATACTGACGATAAACAGTATGGCTGCGCACAGCACCACAGACGGCCCCGCAGGCGTGTCATAGAACGCCGAGAAGGTTAACCCGCCGGTCACTGCCATTACCCCGATCAGCACCGCAATCGCGGCCATCATTTCCGGTGAACGTGCAAAGCGTCGCGCCGTCGCAGCCGGGATAATCAGCAGCGAGGTGATGATAAGCGCCCCGACAAATTTCATCGCCACGCCAATAGTCAGCGCGGTCACCAGCATCAGGATTAACCGGGTGCGTTGAATATTCACCCCGTCGACCTGCGCCAGTTCAGGGCTGATGGTCATCGACAGCAACGGGCGCCACTGCCAGGCCATGACCGCTAAAACACAACCTACGCCCGCAGCCATTGCCCCGAGATCGGCAGGGGTGACCGCCAGCAAATCGCCGAACAGGTAGGCCATCAAATCGACCCGCACATTCGACATCAGGCTGACGACCACCAGTCCCAGTGAAAGCGCACTGTGCGCCATGATGCCCAGCAAGGTATCTATGGCCAGATGCGGGCGGCGTTCCAGCCAGACCAGCCCCAGCGCCAGACAAACCGTCACCAGAATCACGGCATAATATGGATTTACATCCAGCATTAAACCAAACGCAACGCCCAGCAGTGAGGCATGGGCCAGCGTGTCGCCAAAGTAAGACATCTTGCGCCAGACGACAAACGAACCCAGAGGACCGGCAGCCAGCGCCAGCATGACGCCGCCCAGCCAGCCCGGTAGCAATAATTCAATCATAGTGGACCCGGTCCCTTGCGAAGTACGATACGTCCCTTTAAGTCGTGACGATGATTATGGTGATGACGATAGATAGCAAGTTCCTGCGCGCCGCGTGGCCCAAACATGGCAATAAATTCCGGATGCTGGGAGACAGCCTCGGGCGTGCCGGAACAGCAGATATGATGATTGAGGCACAGTACTTCGTCTGTCTTGGCCATGACCAGATGCAAATCATGAGAGACCATCAATACCGCACAGTTCAGCTCATGACGAAGCTGGTTAATCAAATCATAGAGCGCGACCTGACCATTGACGTCCACGCCCTGTGTCGGCTCATCCAGCACCAGCAACTGTGGCTGATTAAGCAGCGCACGCGCAAGCAGGACGCGCTGCATTTCGCCACCGGACAGTCTCTGCAGGGGAGAGGTCAGCAGGTGACCGGCCTGAACGCGTTTGAGCGCAGGCAGAATGTCCTGATGACGTGCGCCACGTGACAAACGCATAAAACGCTCGACAGTGACCGGTAACGTCGGATCGATGTGCAGTTTCTGAGGCACATAACCAATACGCAGGTTCGCACTGCGATGCACCTGACCGGATGAGGGCGCGAGCAGGCCGAGTACCACGCGCACCAGCGTCGATTTACCCGCGCCATTGGGACCCAGCAGCGTCAAAATTTTACCAGGATGAAGCGCCAGGCTCACGCCAGACAGGACGGTGCGTTGAGCAAACTGGATGGAGACATTTTCAAGTGTGACAAGTGATGGCATAAGATTTACAGGTTGCGCAGAATTTCGAATGTTATAATATCACATCCAATCTGTTGATGACGAAGGAATGACGCATTATGTTACATAATAAAAAAGGGGTGGGTTTTACCCTGGCTGCGCTTGCTTTTGCTACCGCCGTTGCTTTGCCCGCTCATGCCAATGTGGTGGCCTCCATTAAGCCTGTTGGCTTCATTGCCTCTGCGATTGCGGACGGGGTAACACCGGTGGAGGTCTTGCTGCCTGATGGCGCATCCGAACATGATTATGCCCTGCGTCCGTCTGATGTAAAACGCTTACAAAACGCGGACTTAGTGGTCTGGGTGGGACCAGAAATGGAAGCGTTTATGACCAAATCAGCCGCCGCCCTGCCAGAAAAAAAGAATCTAGAGATAGTACAAATTCCCGGCGTAAAAACGATGTTGCTGCGGGGCGATGAAGACGATGATCACGATGACCACGAGGCAGCAGAGCACGATCACGATGCAGAGCATCATCACCATCACGGTGAGTTTAATATGCACTTGTGGATGTCACCCGAAATCGCGCAAAAAACCGCGGTTGCAATCCATGAAAAATTATTGGAACTTATGCCGCAGGATAAAGCCAAACTTGACGCCAACCTGCAGCATTTTGAGGCAGAATTAGCGGACACAGATAAGCGCATTATCTCACAGCTTGCCCCCGTTAAAGATAAAGGGTATTTCGTTTTTCACGACGCTTACACGTACTTTGAAAAACACTACGGTCTCTCGCCCACCGGGCATTTTACCGTTAACCCAGAAATTCAACCGGGTGCACAGCGCTTACATCAAATTCGAACACAGTTGGTTGAGAAAAAGGCCGTTTGCGTCTTTGCTGAGCCACAATTCAGGCCGGCGGTCATCGATGCTGTTGCCCGTGGAACGCAGGTGCGTAAAGGCACGCTCGATCCACTGGGCACAGACATCAGCTTAGGAAAAGACAGCTATGTGAAATTCCTCTCACAGCTGTCGAGCCAGTATGAGACCTGCCTGAAAGGAGCATAGAGGAATAGTTTAACGTGCAGCAGATAGCCCGCTCTGTCGCCCTCGCATTTAATAATTTGCCGCGCCCCCACCGCGTTATGCTGGGATCGTTAACCGTTGTTACTCTGGCCGTCGCAGTCTGGCGGCCTTATGTTTACCATCCGAATGATGATGTTACGCCCATCGTCAAAGCCATTGAGTTAGACAAAAACGAGTTTCGCACACTGCTTCCTGAAGCCAGTGAACCTATCGATCAAACCACGCCCGAACCCGATGAAGAACTGCCTTCAGACGACGTCGATCAGGATGTCGCCGATACGGCAGGCTCGCACGATTACACCGTCTCCTCAGGCGACACGCTCAGCAGCGCACTGAACCAGTATGGCATCGACATGAGCGACATTAATGCGCTGGTGGCCAGCGATAAAGATCTGCGTAATTTGCAGGTCGGTCAGCAGCTCAGCTGGACGCTCAATGATGCCGGCGCACTGGATACCTTTACCTGGGAAATCTCGCGTCGTGAAACCCGCACCTATACGCGCACCGATAAAGGTGGCTTTAGCATGCAGTCGCAGATGCAAAAGGGTGAATGGCGCAACAGTGTGATTCAGGGCGAAGTCCGCGGCAGCTTCGCCGCCAGCGCTATGCGTGCCGGTTTAAGCAGTGCAGAGGCCAGCAGCGTGATCAAAGCCATGCAGTGGCAGATGGATTTTCGTAAGTTACGCGCGGGCGATAAATTCAGCGTGCTGATGTCGCGCGAAATGCTGGAAGGCAAGAGCGCGCAAAGCCAGCTACTGGGTGTGCGTTTGCGCAGCGGCGGCAAAGATTATTACGCGTTCCGGGCCGAAGACGGCAAATATTACGACCGCAGCGGTGCGGGCCTGGCGCGGGGCTTTATGCGTTTCCCCACCGTGAAACAGTACCGTGTCTCGTCGAACTTTAATCCGCGCCGTCTTAATCCGGTGACGGGCCGAATTGCTCCACACAAAGGTGTCGATTTCGCGCTGCCGGTTGGTACGCCTGTGCTGGCTGTGGGCGATGGCGAAGTCGTGGTGGCCAAAAACGGCGGTGCCGCCGGTAACTATGTGGCCATCCGTCACGGCCGTCAGTATATGACGCGTTACATGCACCTCAAAAAAGTGCTGGTGAAACCGGGGCAAAAGGTAAAGCGTGGCGATCGTATTGCGCTCTCCGGCAATACCGGCCGTTCAACCGGACCGCATCTGCATTTTGAGATCTGGATTAATAATCAGGCTGTTAATCCCCTGACGGCCAAGCTGCCGCGCATGGAAGGTCTGACGGGCAAAGATCGTTCGCAGTATCTTGCTCAGGTCAAAGGCTGGTTACCGCAGTTGGGGATGAAGTAAATACTTTGATAACGTCGACGGCATGGCCGTCGACTTTTTTATCTCTGGCGCAGGATGATTGCAAATTTACTCGTCGCCACTATCATTAGCCCGTCATTGATTGAGGCGAGTGCATGGAAACCCGTAAAAAAAATAACATTGAATTTATTCCCGTTTTTGAACGTTCTTTTTTAAAGCCAAAATACTGGGGCAGCTGGCTGGCCATTGGCGCGCTGGCGGGTATTGCATTGATGCCGCCTCGCGTGCGCGATCCGCTTCTGGGAGGGCTCGGCAAGTTTGCTGGTAAGCTGGCGAAGGGCGCGCGTCGCCGTGCGCTCATCAATCTCTATTACTGCCTGCCTGAATTAAGCGAATCTCAGCGTGACGCGATCGTCGATCAGATGTTTGCCACCGCACCGCAAGCCATGGCCATGATGGCCGAGCTGGGTATGCGCGATCCGGCACAGATCCGACAGCGGGTTGAGTGGCACGGTCGGGAAATCATTGATCAACTGCAGGCCGACAAGCAGAACGTGATTTTTCTGGTGCCGCATGGCTGGGCTGTGGACATTCCGGCCATGCTGCTGGCCTCAGAGGGACAGATGATGGCCGCGATGTTCCATAACCAGAGCGATCCGCTGGTGGACTATGTCTGGAACCGTGTCCGCCGTCGTTTTGGTGGTCGTATGCATGCGCGCAACGATGGCATTAAGCCGTTTATCAGTTCGGTCCGTCAGGGCTACTGGGGCTATTATCTGCCTGACCAGGATCACGGGCCGGAACACAGTGAGTTTGTCGACTTCTTTGCCACTTACAAAGCTACCTTACCCGCCGTTGGCCGGTTGATGAAAGTCTGTCGCGCCCGCGTCGTGCCGCTGTTTCCGGTGTATAACGGAGCAAGGCATAAGCTGGAAATTTACGTTCGTCCGCCGATGGATGACTTACTCGAAGCGGATGACCGTCAACTGGCGCGGCGGATGAATGAAGAGGTAGAAGTGTTTGTGCGTCCGCATCCGGAACAATATACCTGGATACTGAAACTGCTTAAAACCCGCAAAGCGGGTGATGTCGAACCCTACTCGCGAGACGAGCTTTATCCTCGTAAATAAAGAAAGGCCGCATGGCGGCCTTTCTGATTTAGACGGGCGTTACTTTGGCGTGACGCCTGCGTTCCCGCAGAAACATCAGCACCAGGCCAAACCACAGGACACCACTGATAAAGTTGATCAGGCTAAACCAGATTACCCCACCGCTAAAATAGAAGTGCTTCGCCAACTCAATGCCGGCAGCCAGCGTCAAAATGCTGATCATGCCCAGCATGGCCGCGACGCTGCCTTTACCTTCATCGCTGGCATAGAGCGTCAGCCGGTAAAGTCCGGCATTCACCATCCCGCCGCCGAACGCGTACAGGCTTAATCCTGCGGTGATCAACAAATAGCTGTGTGTGTTTATCAGCGTGGCAAATAAAGCAAGGCTTAACCCGAGTAATATGGGCCAGGCGGCAAATTTCACGGGTTGCTCAATCGGCATCCGGCCAACCAGTTTGCTCAGGGTCAGGTTACCGGCAATCATTGCCATAAATACCGGCAGCTGGAGCAGGGCGTACTCCATTCGTGAAAGTCCTTCATCACGCATCAGGATGACCGGGGACAGGGCTACCCAGGTCAGAATGGGAATGAAAACCAGTCCGATGGCAAAGGACCCAAACATCACCTGACGATCTTTTATCAGTCGGCCATAATTGCGCGCCAGCACCGGCAGCGCAATGGACTGGTGACGATCGCCGGCGGTTTCAGGCATGACCCGCCAGAGTACGATAAACGCCACGGCGCTGCAGGCGGCAAACAGCCAGAACATACTGCGCCAGCTTCCGACCGTGAGCCAGGCGGCGCCGGCCAGAGGCCCGGCGAGCGGTGCCAGCAGGGCGACATTCGCCATCAGCGCCATAATGCGCACGGCCAGTGCTTCCTCGAACGCTTCCTGAATGGCTGCATAGCCGACCGCACCAATAAAACACAGGCTAATTCCCTGCAGGAAACGCAGACTGACGAACTGCTCAATGTCGCTGACCCAGGTAGTCAGAATACAGGCGGCGGCAAAAAACAGAATGCCGGACAGCAGCACAGGCCTGCGGCCATATTTATCGGACAACGGGCCAAGCAGCCATTGTAAAACCACGCCACCCAGTAAATAGGCCGTGAGAGAGGTGGAAACCCACTGATCGCCTACGTCGAATTCGGCGGTGACCAGCAACATGCCGGGTTGGATCATATCGTGAGCAATATAGGTGGCGAACTCATAAAGCACCATCGCCAGCGGAAACAGCATCACGCGTCCGGTCAACTGGCGGATGGGTTGATAACGGGCCATCTGGCCTCCTTATGAAAAAACAAAAAACGCGACTGCAAGGCAGCCGCGTTTAAATGGTAATACAGATGTGTATGAAAAGCGGTATTAATCGACGCGCAGCACCCGGCCGGTGTTAGTCGTGCCGGTTGCCCCCATCACATCCCCTTGCGTGACGACTACTAAATCACCGGAGACGAGGAAGCCTTTGTCACGCAGCAGATTAACGGCGTCATGGGCGGTGGCCACGCCTTCGTTATCGCTGTCGAAAAACACGGGCGTCACGCCGCGATACAGCGCGGTGATATTCAGCGTACGTTCGTGGCGCGACATGGCAAAGATCGGCAAACCTGATGTGATACGTGAGGTCATCAATGGCGTACGACCGGATTCCGTCATGGTAATAATGGCGGTCACGCCCTGCAGGTGATTCGCCGTGTACATGGCTGACATGGCGATCGCTTCTTCGATATTATCGAACTGCACATCCAGACGGTGTTTAGAGACATTCACGCTTGGGATTTTCTCGGCACCCAGACAGACTTTTGCCATGGCGGCAACGGTCTCCGCCGGATACTGACCGGCAGCGGTTTCGGCTGACAGCATTACCGCATCGGTGCCGTCCAGCACGGCGTTGGCGACGTCCATGACTTCAGCGCGCGTCGGCATAGGATTGGTGATCATTGATTCCATCATCTGTGTCGCGGTGATGATGGTACGGTTCAACTGGCGCGCACGGCGTATAAGGGCTTTCTGAATCCCGACCAGTTCCGGATCGCCAATTTCCACGCCCAGGTCGCCACGGGCAACCATCACCACGTCAGAGGCCAGAATGATGTCATCCATGGCTTCCTGCGAGGCGACCGCTTCGGCACGTTCTACTTTCGCGACCATTAACGCGTCACAGCCCGCATCGCGCGCCAGACGGCGGGCATAGTGCATATCCTCACCACAACGCGGAAAGGATACCGCCAGATAGTCCACGTTGATTTTGGCGGCCGTGATAATATCGGCTTTGTCTTTCTCCGTCAGGGCTTCAGCCGACAGGCCTCCGCCCAGTTTGTTGATGCCTTTATTGTTAGAAAGCGGGCCACCTACTGTCACTTCGGTAAACACTTTGACGCACTGAACCTCCAGCACCTTCAGCTGGACGCGACCATCATCCAGCAGCAGGATATCGCCGGGTACCACATCCTCGGGCAGACCTTTATAGTCAATGCCGACGCGTTCTTTATCGCCTTCGCCTTTGCCCAGCGCCGCATCAAGCAGGAACCGGTCGCCCACGTTCAGGAAGACTTTACCTTCTTTAAAGGTGGATACACGAATTTTAGGGCCTTGCAAATCGCCCAGAATGGCCACATGTCGACCGAGTTTTGCCGCAATCTGACGCACTTTATCGGCACGCATCTGGTGATCTTCGGGCGTACCGTGTGAAAAGTTAAGACGCACAACGTTGGCACCAGCAGCAATGATTTTTTCGAGATTGTTGTCGCGGTCAGTGGCTGGGCCGAGAGTGGTTACGATCTTGGTTCTTCTTAAACGTCGGGACATAGAGATTCCTTTGAATTTTGGAACTGAGCTGAATCGTTACTTTTTAAGGTATTAGCCCGTCAGATACTGATTACCACACAGAGGTATTATTATACATTCGAGTGTGTCAGAACTGTGGCACTGCGCCCGGAAGACGTCCAGTAAAGGCGCTTTTGTCAGATACAATACTGAGACTCACCGAGGAAGTCATCCCCCCTTCGACGCTAGCGCCAGCTTAATTGACCAGACGCAAGTGACGCAGCCATTCTGCGTGTCACAACGCGGCAGGCTGAACAGCCCGTTCATCTGTATCGTATTTACAGCCGGGCCGCGCGTAACAGACCAGGCTGTTGCGGTCGTTCGTTTGCCGGTGGGGAAGGCATCGTCTGTTGTTTGGCCCACGAAGCCGGTGTAAACAGCGAAAAGCGTAAAGCGGCAAGTGTTGCACCGGCGCATTATCCCGACCAGATAGGGAGTAAATATCTGTTAGAATGGATAAATGCTGAGATGAAAGGCAATGCTGCCGGGGTGACCCTGTAGAATCAGCCGCGGGGCAAGGTCTGATAAGTCTGCTGGCCCTTTTTTTGCCATAATCAGCGTCGCACTGGCTGCAGCCAGACAATTTTTGACACAGAAAAATAAGCGAAAGCGCACGGGTCAACCTACCACAGACGCGAATTACGCGCAGAGTAAGTAGGGTGACGCCGCGGGCTGGTTTACCTGGCCTGGGGAAAAAAGTACATTGTGCTGAAAGTAAATAACAACATGGACCCGGTGCTCAGGATGCATCGCCACCGGGACTATCCTGCAACGAGGAGAGGAAAATGGCGGTAACACAAATAGCCCAGGCATGCGATCTGGTAATTTTCGGCGCCAAAGGCGATCTCGCCCGTCGTAAACTGTTGCCCTCGCTGTATCAGTTAGAGAAAGCGGGTCAGATTCATGAAGAAACCCGCATTATCGGCGTTGGCCGTGCAGAGTGGGATAAAGCTGAATACACCAAAGTGGTGCGTGAGGCGTTAGAAACCTTCATGAAGGAAAAGATTGACGAAGCGCTCTGGGATAAGCTCAGTAACCGTCTCGATTTCTGTAACCTTGATGTCAACGATACTTCGCATTTCCCAAGACTGGGTAAGATGCTGGATCAGAAAAACCGCACCACGATTAACTATTTCGCCATGCCGCCCAGCACCTTCGGGGCCATTTGTCAGGGCCTCGGCATGGCCAAGCTCAATGCGAAACCGGCGCGCGTGGTGATGGAAAAACCGCTCGGCACGTCGCTGGAAACGTCAAAAGAAATCAACGATAGCGTAGGCGAGTATTTCGATGAGAGTCAGGTGTTCCGTATTGACCACTATCTGGGGAAAGAAACGGTTCTGAACCTGCTTGCGCTGCGTTTCGCAAACTCCATCTTCGTGAACAACTGGGATAACCGCACCATCGATCACGTGCAGATTACCGTGGCTGAAGAGGTGGGCATTGAAGGCCGTTGGGGTTACTTCGATAAAGCCGGACAGATGCGCGATATGATCCAGAACCACCTGTTACAGGTGCTGACCATGATTGCAATGTCTCCGCCTTCCGATCTCAGTGCCGACAGCATTCGCGATGAGAAAGTGAAAGTGCTGCGTTCGCTGCGTCCTATCGATCAGACGAACGTCCGTGAGAAAACGGTGCGGGGTCAATACACCGCCGGCTTTGTGCAGGGCAAAAAAGTCCCCGGCTACCTGGAAGAAGAGGGCGCCAACAAAACCAGCTCTACGGAAACCTTTGTGGCCATTCGCGTCGATATCGACAACTGGCGCTGGGCGGGCGTGCCCTTCTATCTGCGCACCGGTAAGCGTTTGCCGACCAAGTGTTCTGAAGTCGTGGTGTACTTCAAAAACCCGGAGATGAACCTGTTTAAAGACTCTTACTCCGAGTTACCGCAGAACAAACTGACGATCCGTCTGCAGCCGGATGAAGGGGTGGACATTGAGATCCTGAACAAGGTGCCGGGTCTGGATCACAAACACAAACTGCAGACGACCAAGCTGGATCTGAGCTACTCAGAAACCTTTAACCAGTCTCATCTGGCGGATGCGTACGAGCGTTTACTGCTGGAATCGATGCGCGGCATTCAGGCACTGTTCGTGCGCCGTGACGAGGTGGAAGCCGCCTGGACATACGTTGACTCCATCATCAACGCCTGGGCCGCAGATGGTGATTCCTCCAAACCTTATCAGGCCGGCACCTGGGGACCGGTGGCGTCCGTCGCGATGATCACGCGAGACGGTCGTTCCTGGAATGAATTCGAATAATCCCTTCCCAGCCCGCATAATGCGGGCTTTTTTTTGCACCACCTCTCAAAAATGAACTGCTGTTTTAAAAATTTTATCCGTTGATGGACGGTGAAACGGAGAATCCTGTATGGTAGTCGTGCTGTTAACCGGACTGGCGCTGTAAAGGCTTCGGCGCAGTGATCACAATGTTATTTACCAGGGGAAGTGATGAAAAACTGGAAAACGAGTGCAGAACAGATTCTGAAAACCGGACCGGTCGTGCCGGTAATCGTGGTTAACAAGCTGGAACATGCGGTTCCCATGGCTCAGGCGCTGGTCGCCGGCGGCGTCAGGGTGCTGGAAGTGACCTTACGCACGCCCGTGGCGATGGATGCCTTACGCGCCATTATCAAACAGGTGCCAGAGGCTATTGTCGGTGCGGGAACGGTGCTGAACACACAGCAGCTCCAGGAAGTGACGGAAGCGGGCGCACAGTTTGTAATCAGCCCTGGTATCACCGAGTCCTTACTCAAGGCCGCCGTTGAAGGGCCAGTTCCGCTTATTCCCGGCATCAGCACGGTGTCAGAATTAATGACCGGCATGGATTACGGTCTGCGAGAGTTTAAATTTTTCCCGGCCGAAGCCAACGGCGGGGTAAAAGCGCTACAGGCCATCGGTGGGCCTTTCCCTCAGGTGCGTTTCTGTCCGACGGGCGGTATCTCACCAGCGAATTACCGTGATTATCTGGCGCTGAAAAGCGTACTTTGTATCGGCGGCTCCTGGCTGGTGCCGAACGAGGCGCTGGAAGCAGGGGACTGGCAGCGTATTACGCAACTGGCCAGCGAGGCCGTCGCGGGGGCCCGCTAACGGGCAGACGGTGAGCCCACAGGCTCACCGCACTCACTTAACCCTGAACGCTGACGGCAGCCGCACTGGCTACCGCGCGCGCAACAGCCTCTTCCGTTGTCTCGGCGCAGGCCAGAGCAACACCTAAACGACGCTGACCTTCAATTTCGGGCTTGCCAAACAGGCGCAACTGCAAACCCGCCCCCAGTGCTGCTTCTACATTCGCAAACCGGACATTCTGGCTGGTTAACTGCGGCAGAATAACGGCTGAAGCAGAAGGGCCGTACTGGCGAATGGCCCCTACAGGCAGCCCCAGGAACGCGCGGACATGCAGGGCGAATTCTGACAGATCCTGCGAGATCAGCGTCACCATGCCGGTGTCGTGCGGACGCGGAGAGACTTCACTGAATACCACTTCGTCGCCGCATACAAACAGCTCCACACCAAATAATCCATAGCCACCCAGTGCGTTGACCACGGTTTCCGCGATATGCTGGGCACGCTGTAGCGCCAGGTCGCTCATCTGCTGCGGCTGCCATGACTCACGGTAATCGCCGTCTTCCTGGCGATGACCGATAGGGGCGCAGAAATGAATGCCGTCAACGGCCCTGATGGTCAGCAGGGTGATTTCAAAATCAAACTTCACCACGCCTTCAACGATAACGCGTCCCGCCCCGGCGCGACCGCCCTGTTGCGCATAATCCCAGGCCTTATCCAGCTGGCTGGCATCGCGAATAAAACTCTGGCCTTTGCCGGATGAACTCATAACGGGTTTGACGATGCAGGGAAAACCAATCCCGGCGGCGGCAGCGACAAAATTTTCTTTGCTGTCGGCAAAGCGGTAGGTTGAAGTGGGCAGCGCCAGCTCCTCTGCTGCCAGACGACGAATGCCTTCGCGGTTCATGGTGAGGCGGGCAGCGCGGGCAGTGGGCACGACGCGCTGACCTTGCTGCTCCAGCTCCAGCAGTTTCTCTGTTGCGATGGCTTCAATCTCAGGCACCACGAAGTCTGGTTTCTCCTGGGCAATAACGGCGGCCAGTGCGTCGCCGTCCAGCATATTTATCACATGGCTACGGTGCGCTACATGCATCGCAGGCGCATTGGCGTAGCGGTCAACCGCAATCACTTCCACACCCAGACGCTGACATTCCAGCGCGACTTCTTTGCCCAGTTCTCCTGAGCCTAACAGCATGACGCGCGTGGCAGCAGGGCGTAGCGCAGTTCCGAGAGTCGTCATCATTTCACCTAAGCAGTCAACCAGTCAAAATTCGCGCGCAGTATAAACGAAAACGTTTGCGTTCTCACCCCTTGCGCACATTTCATCTCGTTTGCGCTACTTTTCCTGCTCTGACGTTTCCTGACATCTTTTTGGTAATGATGATGTTTCTGGATGGTAACGGGAGTAAATAATGAATAACTGGCTGCAACAGATTCAATCAGTACTGGCAAAAAAGAGCGGTGACGGCAAATCCGGCGGCGGGCTGAGTGAGATGCTGGCCCCCGGTGCGCTGGGTGGCCTGGCGGGATTGCTGGTGGCCAGTAAATCATCACGCAAGCTGTTAACTAAATATGGCGGCAAAGCCTTAATCATCGGCGGCGGGGCAGCAGCGGGCGCGGTGTTGTGGAACAAATACAAACAGCGGGTGCGTGAAACCCATCAGGACGAACCGGGTTTTGGTGAGTTACAGACGCCGGTTGATCAGCGCGCAGAACGACTGGTCACGGCCTTGGTGTTTGCCGCCAAAAGCGACGGGCATATTGATGACCGTGAACGTGCGGCGATTGAGCAGAACATTCATCAGGCAGGCTATGGTCAGGATGCGGAGAAACTGATCCAGCAGGCCATGCAGCGGCCGCTGGACCCCGAATGGCTGGCGGCGGATGTTAAAAATGAAGAAGAAGCACTGGAACTCTATTTTCTCAGCTGTGCCGCCATTGATGTCGACCATTTTATGGAGCGCAGCTACCTGTTGGCACTGGGCGACGCGCTAAAAATTCCGCAGGATGTCCGAAAAGGTATCCAGCAGGATATTGATCAGCAGAAGGCCAGTTAACCCATGTCCGGGCCCGTAACAGGGCCCTGAACACGCTCACACTCACTATCCCTGACTTGGCATCTGAAGACATTAGTGCCACCCTTAATGTTGATGATGTTCAGCAGGATGGATGATATGAAAGCACCTGACGCGAAAAAAATACCTTACGAGATGTCCCTGCATGGCGAGACGCGGGTCGATAACTACTACTGGTTGCGCGATGACAAACGCGAAAACAGCGATGTGCTGGACTACCTGCGTGCTGAGAACAACTATGGTCAGAAAATCATGGCGTCACAGGAGCCATTACAAAACCGTATTCTCCACGAGATCATTGACCGACTGCCGCCTCAGGACCATTCCGTTCCCTACGTAAAAAATGGCTACCGCTACCAAAGCCGTTATGAAAGTGGTAACGAATATGCCGCCTATTACCGGCAGCCTGCCAGTTATCAGGAAACTGATGAATGGACGTTGCTGCTGGATGCCAATCAGCGGGCTTCGCACAGTGATTTTTATACTATGGGCGCGCTGCATATCAGCCCGGACAATCAGGTCATGGCCCTGGCAGAAGATTTCCTTTCCCGCCGCCAGTACGGCATTCGCTTTCGCAATCTGGAAAACGGGAGCTGGTATCCTGAGGTGCTGAATGATGCCTCTTCCAGCTTTGCCTGGGCGAATGATTCACTCACGCTCTACTATGTGCGCAAGCATCCGCAAACGTTGCTGTCTTACCAGCTCTGGCGGCATGAACTGGGTACGCCACAAAGCGATGACCAACTGGTTTATGAAGAAAAGGATGATACGTTTCACCTCAGCATTCATAAAACCACCTCAAAACAGTTCATCCTGATCGTACTGGACAGTACCAATACCAGTGAAATTCAGCTGCTGGACGCCGATTTGCCGGACGCCCTTCCACAGGTCTTTCTGCCACGGCGACGCGATCACGAGTACAGCCTCGACCACTATGACTTTACGTTTTTTATACGCTCAAACCGTGAAGGCAAAAACTTTGGCCTGTACCGCACGCGTTACCTCGACGAATCGCGTTGGGAAACCGTGATCCCCGCGCGTGACCATGTGGTGATGGAAGACTTTCAGCTCTTCCGTGACTGGCTGGTTGTCGAGGAACGCCAGCGCGGCCTCACCAGCCTGCGGCAAATGAACTGGCACACGGGCGAAACCAGCGGTATCGCATTTGACGATCCTACGTACGTAACCTGGCTGGCTTACAACCCCACGCCACGCACCAGTAAACTGCGCTATGGCTACTCCTCCATGACCACGCCTGCCACGCTGTTCGAACTGGATATGGACACGGGTGAACGCCGTATTTTAAAGCAGAGCAGCGTCAAAGACTTCAATCCGGATGAGTACAAAAGCGAACATCACTGGATTACCGTGACTGACGGCACCGAAGTGCCGGTCTCGCTGGTCTATAACCGCAAGTATTATCAGAAGGGACAGAACCCGATGCTGGTTTACGGTTATGGTGCCTATGGCAGCAGCATGGATGCGGACTTTAGCGTCAGCCGGCTGAGTTTGCTGGATCGCGGTTTTGTCTATGCACTTGTGCATGTGCGTGGCGGCGGTGAGCTGGGGCAACAATGGTATGACGGCGGTCGCCTGCTTAACAAGATGAACAGTTTTACCGATTTTATTGACGTTACCCATGAACTGGTGGCAAGGGGTTTCGGGCACCCGGACCGGCTTTATGCCATGGGCGGCAGTGCGGGCGGACTGCTGATGGGGGCGGTCATTAATCTCGCACCGACCCTGTATCACGGCGTCGTTGCGCAGGTGCCGTTTGTCGATGTGTTAACCACCATGCTTGATGAATCAATTCCGCTGACCACGGGCGAGTATGATGAATGGGGCAACCCAAATGAGGCGAAGTATTACCACGCTATTCGTCAGTACAGCCCGTACGACAATATTGACGCCCGGCCCTGTCCTCATCTGCTGGTTACCACAGGCCTGCACGATTCACAGGTGCAGTACTGGGAACCGGCGAAATGGGTCGCAAAACTGCGTGAACATAAAACGGATGACACACTGCTCCTGCTCTGTACCGATATGGACTCAGGGCACGGGGGCAAGTCAGGGCGTTATAAAGCCTACGAAGGCGTCGCGCTGGAGCTGACCTTTATCATTGCACTGGCCCAGGGCAGTCTGCCCCCGCCTGACCTCAGGGAAGCTGACTGAGATATTTACGCAGCGCCTGTCGCAATGGCGGGCGCAAATCTTTAACGTTCTCAAGCATCCATTTCAGGTAACCCGGATCTTTGCGGGCAATGACGGCCAGCGCCTGGCCGCGATACTTACCAAACGGCAGTACATCATCGCGCTGGGCGGCAGGCTGAGAGCGCTGGCTCATTTCAGCGGCGCTCCAGCCAGACAGGTCCATAATGCGGATCAACAGGGCCGCCGTAACATAGCAGTCGTAAAGTGCGCGGTGAGCATGTAAATCTGCGGGCGGCGTCACTTCCAGCTTCAGACTGTGCCGCAGCGCCTGATTCCCGTATTTGATCCCTGGCCACAGCTGGCGTGCCAGCGTCATGGTGCAGATCCAGTCGCCGGCCATCTCAGGCAACATCCGGCGGTCGAAGCTGGCATTGTGCGCGACATAATATGCACTGCCGTGGTAGCGCGTAATGGCATCTTCAATCGGCGGCTTACCCAGCACCATCGCTTCAGTGATGCGATGAACGGCCATCGCCTGGCGGCTGATAGGGCGGTCGGGTGAAACCAAATCGCTCATAGGATTGACGATCTGGCCGTCAATCACATCCACGGATGCCACTTCGACAACGCCGCCTTGCAGCCCGCAGGTTTCTGTATCAATGACACGTAACATTATTTCTGTTTAGGCTCGTAGGGCAGGCGGGACAGATTCAGAGAGGCCTGGCGATAGTGCATCAAGCGCTGACGAAACCAGTCGCGCAGGGCTTCGGGTTGTTCACTGGCCACCATTTCAGCCACCACAGGCATGTTATAGCGTTCTTTAAATGCAACGCCTGCCGCCGCCAGATCAACGTTGACTTTGTCTTTCTCTTCCTGCGACAGCAAGGCAAGGTTATGACTCATGATATTCTCCTGATATGCGTGCGCAAAAGTAATGTTTTCCTCCGCCATACGCAAGGTAAAGGATAGCATTGCTGGCCTCGACAGTTAAATTGCAGCGGCGTATTCTTGCGCCACGTTTATGGCCTTACCAGGCGTTAACAGGATGATGTTATGAAGAAAACATTACTTTCGCATGGCGCAATGATCGCGTTTGCGACCTCGACACTGGCTTTTAGTCCGTTCGCGCTGGCGCACGCGCATCTTACGTCCTCTGTCCCCGCCGCAAAAGCCGAAATATCGCCCGCGCCGCAGCAGATAACCCTGAATTTTACGGAAGATGTTGAGCCCGCGTTCAGCGGCGTTAAGGTGGTGGATGCTCAGCATAAAACGATTGCGGGCAAGATCAGCCGCGATAAAGCCCGGCATAACCAGTTACGGGTTAACTTCGCCCAGCGGCTGACTCAGGGCGCGTATCAGGTAAACTGGCATGTGCTGTCCGTGGACGGGCATAAAACAAACGGAAACTATACGTTCACCGTGAAGTAATCCTGTGACGACACTGTGGGTAGTGCTGCGGGCACTGCATTTTACGGCGGTTATAGTACTGGTCGGCAGCCATTTTTGTACGACGCTGCTGGCGCCCGTTTCGTTACGGGCGGCGCTGATATCGCGCCTGTCACGCCTGATGACAGGCAGTGCAATCCTGGCACTCCTGACTGCGCTGTGTATGCTGGCCGCGCAGACGGCATTGATGAGTGGCGACTGGCACAACCTGGCCGTGCCGGACGTATGGATGGCGGTGCTGTCTACACACTGGGGCGCGGTGTGGCAATGGCAACTCCTCTTTTCGTTGTGCAGCGTAGCCGCTATCCTGATGCGTGACCCGCAGCGGCAGTGGATCGGGTGGCTGACCAGTCTGCTACAGTGTGGTTGTCTGGCGCTCATCGGCCATGCCGCGATGCGGGAGGGGCTGGCTGGCATCGCGCAACAAGGTAATCACGTTGTACATCTGATCGCCGCATCTTTTTGGACGGGTGGCCTGGTGCCGTTACTGGTGTTGATGCAGATGGCACGGAACATTGCCTTCCGAACCACCGCAATCCGCACGATGATGCGTTTTTCCCGCTACGGGCATCTGGCTGTGGCCCTGACGCTGGTCACCGGACTGGTAAACAGCCTGCTGATTGCAGGCTGGCCGGGTGACTGGTCGCTTAACCGTTATGTTGTACTGTTGCTCTGTAAAGTCGCGCTGGTGGGCCTTATGGTGATGATTGCGCTCTGGAACCGCTACCGATTAGTTCCGCGTTTTCATGTCGCTGGCCTGGGCGCACAGCAGCAGTTTATTCGCATGACTCAGCTGGAAATTGTGCTGGCATGCGGCGTAGTGGGGTTGGTGAGTGTGTTTGCTACGCTGTCGCCAACCTGAAATGACCGACATTCAAGAAAGGAAGGTTATGTTGCTGAAAAAAGCGATCCCTGCATTGCTGTTATTCACACTGGCTGGCCAGGCGCTGGCGGCACAAATTATCACCGTCAGCCGCTTCGAAATTGGCAAAGAGAAGTGGCCCTTTAACCGGGAAGAAGTGATGTTAACCTGCGAGAAAGACGGCGCGCTGTTTGCGATTAACCCCAGCACGCTGATGCAGTATCCCCTGAACGACAAAGCGGATGCGCAGTTCAAGGCCGGTCAGGTTAAAGCGCAGCCGATCAGCGTGATTCAGGCTCCGGATAAAGCCCATCCGGATCAGATGATGAGTCTGCAGCCCATCGTCGATCGTGCTCAGGCGCTGTGCGCGAAATAACACGCGATACGGCAGGGTTGTCAGCAAAATTGTTTAGCCGATCACAAACCTGTCGGTTTTTTGCACAGCGCCGCTGCGCTGGCTGGAAAATCTCCTGTCTTGGCCTACGCTTTACAGGCAAGGCGAAAGCCTGAACGAATGCCAACTTTTAGCGCACGGCTCCTTGAGAGCCCTTTCCCTGGACCGAATACCTGGAATAGTGTTCGGTCTTTTTTTATACCCGACGCGTCTTAATATCCATCCCGGCCGCAAAACAGCCAAAACGCACCTGGCGCTGTCATCTTCCCGCCCTTGATCTCCCCCCGTAATCCCGCCACATTAGCGTTTCGCATTCTGATTTTCGTTACGGAGAGAAGCATGTCGTCTGAACAGCAAATCGCCTTACTGAAACGCATTGATGACCGCTACCGGATGCTGACCGGCAACGGATTATACTGTCCTGAGCACGTAGCCGATCGTTACCGCTGGCTCCACGAGGATGCGCCGTACAGTATTCTCGCGCATAACCGTGAGGCCGATCCGGTTTTTGTCTATGCCAACCGCTGTGCGCTGGATTGTTTTCACTACAGCCTGGCGGAGATGCTGCAACTGCCCTCACGGCTCAGCGCCGGGCCTGTCGACAGGGCGGAGCGGCAGCGTTTGCTGGACAGCGTGAGGCGCAATGGCATCGCCACAGGTTATAGTGGCCCGCGCGTCAATAAACAGGGTGAGACCTTCACCATCTACGAGGGTGAAGTCTGGCAGTCAGAAGAACACGAAGCGGACTGGGGGCAGGCCGCCTTGTTCTGGCCTCGTCCCCGTCAGTCGAGAAAGTAAAATAACGTCGTGCCACGTCATACCTTACCTGCGATGACGTGGCGCAATGGCGTGCGTTACACGCGGAAGGCTTCTACCATGCCGCGCAGCGCATGGGCCTGCTCGGACAGAGATTGTGAAGCCGAAGACGATTCTTCCACCAGTGCCGCGTTATTCTGCGTTACGCTGTCCATCTGACTCACCGCGACGCTGACCTGTGAAATGCCCTGCATCTGTTCGGCGGAGGCAAGGGAAATTTCATCCATCGCACTCGCGAGGTCGCCCACCATGCTGACAATTTTCAGGATACTTTCACCCGTACCGTTGGCCACTTTGACGCCGCTTCCCACTTGCTCCACCGCCTGCTCAATCAGGGATTTTATCTCTTTTGCGGCAGTGGCGCTGCGCTGGGCCAGCGTGCGGACTTCGCCTGCCACGACCGCAAACCCGCGTCCCTGTTCACCCGCCCGCGCGGCTTCAACGGCGGCATTCAGCGCAAGAATATTGGTCTGAAAAGCAATGCCTTCTATCACGCCGGTGATATCGCGAATTTTGGCGGCGCTCAGGGAAATATCGTTCATGGTTTCTGACATGCGGTGGACATCACTCTCACCGCTGCGGGCCAGCTCTGCCGTTTCACGCGCCGTTGAGGCCGTAGTTTGAGCACCGGCGGTATTACTTTTTACCGTCGCAGTTAACTGCTCCATGCTGGCCGCCGTTTCCTGCAAGGCAGCAGCCTGCTGTTCAGTACGCGAGGAGAGTTCGGTATTTCCCTGGGCGATTTCCTCTGCCGCCAGGGCAACATTGCCCGACGTTTGTTTAATTTCTGAGACCAGCCCGCGCAGCTTCGCCTGCATACCATCCAGGGACGCAAGCAGGCTGGTGGTGTCATGACGACGCAGCGAAACGCTGGATGTCAGGTCACCTGCCGCAATTGCAGCGGCCAGCGCCTGCGCCTGGGCGGGCTCACCGCCCAGTTGACGCATCAGCACACGCGTAATCACATAGCCGGTTGCTACCGAGAACAGGACAGAAAGCACGGCTAACAGCACCAGCGTTACCGACGCCCGGCTGGTGGACTGGCTGTTAACTTCGACGGCGTTACGGCTGCTATACATCAGAATATCGGTGGCTTTATTAAGCGCATCCAGCATATTGCGCTGCAGTGGACGCAGGGTCGTCATGAGATAGCGCGTCGCTTCTGTTTGCTCATTTTTTAGTCCCAGTTGCCCGGCCGTCACGAAGGACGCCATCATCGGTGCTTCAAGTTCCCTGATATGATTCAGGGCAGCCTGTTCTTCCGCTGTAGACTGAGTCTGCATCATGGTTTCAAGCGTCTCGCGGTTTTGAATGAACAATGCTTTCTGCGTATTAAGGCGCTGTAACTCTGGCTGCATTTCTTTGTCGTCGGTGAGCAGGGCCAGGTTTCGCACGGCTATCGCCAGATCGCGCAGTCCGCCACGCATATCCAGAATAAGTTGGTATTTTCTCATTTTGCTGTTCACGACATCGTCCATGCCTGTTTTGGCATGATGCAGGGAGGTCAGAGAAACGGCAGTACAGAGGATCAAAAGGAGAATGAGCAGGCCGAAACCCGTCGCAAGCCGTGTAGAGATTTTCATAATAAAATTCCTGATAAGGAGCGGTTTCGTTCTCTATCGGCATCAGAAGCATAAATAATTAATGGAAAATGCAAAATTTACATAAATATCGTTAATATTTTATTTTGCACCATTGAAAATGATCTTAATCAATAAATGGTCAGATAAAAGGATTTCATTGCGAAGGAGGGGGTAAATGATGAAAAAACAAAGAATTTCTTTATGTATTACCTCGGGAAAGCATGTGTTTTTGAGGTGATAGATAAATATAAATGGTGATTCCTCCCTAACTCTGATGCGCCGCACAGCCTGGGCCGAATCCGGACCCGAAAAACGTTAAGCTCAGCACGTTTTTGCGATGCGTAAGGGGGACGCGCTTGTCTTTTTGCTGAAGCATGAGGGGCGATTATCCCGAGCCCGCACAGGGCCGCGACCGTCATGCGTGTCCCTGGATCACTGAAAATATGTGAGGCAGGTAACAATATTGACGAAAATTTTAAGTTTATCAGACACTCCCTTACCCTGATTTCTTCACCATAGCGACTCCATTCACAGCATGGGATAGCACAATGCGGAAATCATTAGCAGTGGCCTGGATGTTTTTGATTGTCTCGTTTGGTTCTGCCGCACAAAGCCTGGTACACAGCAGGCACGATCCGACGCATCTCGTCGGACTGAAAACGTACAGTAGCCTTGCCGATACGCCGGAATCACCGGATGAGCATGTGAGGGAAAAGCAGCATGATGTAGGCAATGCATTATGATGTGAGGATAAAAATGGCTCGCCCCGGCGAGCCATATTGGTATTACAGGGCAGGTTTGGGAGCCAGCACTTTTTTGCCCAGTCTGATGCCCGGTTTCTCAACATACTGGTACAGCAAAGAGGCCAGGCCATACGTCAGCGGCAGAGATACGGCACAGACAATCAGGAAACGCGTGACATCACTCTGGTAAGCAATATCCGTTTGTTTCAGCAACAGCGCGATAGCCGGAATCACAATCAGCAGATGCAGCAAATACACGGAAAAAGAGACATCGCCCAGCCATGTACTCAGGCGGTTGTTTAACACCTTACGTGGAAGCTGAATGAGCCGCGCCATCAGACTGTTTTCCTGATACTGCCACAGCACCGCCGCCATGCCGATAATCATCAAGGCTTCCATCACCACCTGAAGTTTGATCGCGCCTAACCCGATAAACACACTGACCACCGGGCCAGCAAGGGCAAAGACCACATAGAGCAGGGACTTGCGCCGTACGGCCTCCGCCAGCAGCATGCCCGAAATAAACATATTGAGTTTAATCAGAATCATGGACGGCATTTCAAAGGCTTCGTAATAGTCAGGCAGCAGATAACGGCCGGCACAGCTCAGCGCCATGATGCACAGCAATGCCGGGGCATAACCGAAGCGCATAACCGCCAGCATGATAAAGGGAAACAGCAGATAAAACTGCATTTCCAGCCCGATACTCCAGTCGGGCAGCGTGGTGTTAAAGCCATAGGCGGGCAGGACGCCAAACAGGAAAGAGAAATGCGTCACGACATTCATGAGTGACTGATCGGCATAGCGTGAGGCATCGGTCGCTGTGCCCGAATAAACATGTGCGATCGTGTCGCGCATCTCGCCAAACCAGGGGCCAGAGATGAGCGCGACCGCCAGCAGCAGATAGTAAAGCGGGGCGATGCGAAAAAAACGCCGTAGCCAGAATTTCTTGATGGTTTCCGGGCTTTGCCACGGCTCTTTTTCCTGACGTTCGACATAGTTTTTTGCCATCAGGTAGCCCGAAAGCAGGATAAACAGATCCACACCAATCCCCGGAGAAGAGAGTAAAGTGATATGGCAATGGATAAGCAAGCTTATGTGTCCCAGCAGTACCCAAAGAGAAGCAATCCCCCGTAACCCTTCCAGTTCCGTGGACCATCCTCGCGTTGCAGACATGGTAAAACCTCGTTAATCAATTATTTATACTGGATCCAAAGGCATCACTAAGCCCTAACAGTCGGATCAAGTCCACCTGCAATGATAAAAGTAAGAGGATTCTGACATTATGATGAATAATCGATCTGCGTGATAATACACACACCTTTGAGTGGCTCAGAAGTGACTGTCGATGACAAAGGTCAACCCCTTTCTCTGACGGGCCTGCCACTGCGGATAAGAGGGACGTATTTTCATAAACAGCAGGGCAGGACGGCATTGCAGACGTACGGGTAAAGGGCGGAAAGGGGACGTCTGCGTCCCCTGTTCTCAGGCCAGTTTCAGCATAACCATGCCCAGCAACAGCAGAGCCAGGCCCGCCCAGCCTTTGCGGTTCAGGCGCTGACCAAAGAGAATGCCGCCTGCAGCAACTGTGGCGACGAGACCAAACCCGCCCCAGAGCGCGTAAGCCACGGAAAGATCGATACCTTTCACGGCCTGCGACAGCGCACTGAATGCCAGCAGCACACAGCCCAACGACGCGATGCCGGGCAGGGGCTTTTTAAAACCGTTGCTGTACTTGAGCATGATATTGGCGGCAATTTCCAGCAGGACAGCCAGTGCCAGCCAGGCAAAATGAATCAGATCAGGCAGGGTCATGATCGGCCTCCTTCTTGCTGCCGGTTTTCATCAGCAGAATGCCGACAATCAAGGTGACCAGACCGCAGATTTTCAGCGGCGATACGGTTTCATCAAACAGATGCACGCTAAACAGCGTGATCAGCATAATGCCGATACCTTCCCAGAGGGCATAAGCGACCCCCAGTGCGATACGTTTGATGGCAAAACTCAGGAAGATATACGAACAGGCAATCATGCCCAGCATAATTAGATAGCCGCTCTGGCTTTGATTCAGGCTGGACCATTTCATGGTCAGGGTACCCATGATTTCCGCAACAATAGCGAGTGCTAATAATCCCCATGCGCGCATGGTTTTTTCTCCACAACTAGCGTCGTAATTAACCAACCGTGATGCCACGGCAGAAAAGAATAAACGAGCGGAAAGGGGACTAAAGCGCGCTGCGCCAGTGCTGATCGAGGGCGTTAACGCTGAGTAATGCGAGGAACGAAAGGGCGGTAAAACGGGGAATGAACATCCTGCTCATAATTTCACAATGCATCCACGTTATTGCTTCTCTTCAGTGGACGGGTAAAGCCTCCGGTAATGAACACCCACACTTTATACCACCACCGGCGTTAAAAGCACAGCGCGATATTGTAATTTGAATTGACATAAATCAGAGAAATCATGCTTATTATTCTGATTAATGCAGGTGATAAGTGCAGAAAAAAGAAATAAGCCGGACAGTTGTCCGGCTTAAGGTCAGGGAGGCGATCAGGTTGACCGCTCAGGTGCCTTACGCACCGGGGCATCGCCTGCAACATAGTAGTCTGCGGTACTGCGCGGCAGCGGTTGACGACCACGGATGCAGTCGGCGATTTTTTCACCGATCATGATGGTGGTCGCATTCAGGTTGCCCGTAATAATTAATGGCATTATGGATGCATCGACCACGCGCAAACCTTCCAGTCCATGTACGCGGCCTTCGCCATCAACCACCGCCATCTCGTCGTTACCCATCTTACAGGTTCCGCAAGGATGGTAAGCCGTTTCGCCATGGTTACGCACGAATTCATCCAGCTCCTCGTCCGTCTGGCATTCAATGCCCGGGCTGATCTCACGGCCACGGTATTTATCCAGCGCGGGCTGATTGATGATTTCACGTGTGATACGAATCGCATCACGGAACTCATGCCAGTCCTGTTCATGCGACATATAGTTGAACAGAATTGCGGGATGGCGACGCGGATCGCGGGACTTCAGGCGCACATGTCCGCGGCTGGGTGAACGCATTGAGCCCACGTGACACTGAAAACCGTGCGCATCGACCGCATTCGAGCCGTTGTAGTTAATCGCTACCGGCAGGAAGTGGTACTGAATATTCGGCCAGGTAAACTCTTCACGGCTGCGAATAAAGCCACCCGCTTCGAACTGGTTACTGGCACCCACGCCCGTGCCGTTAAACAGCCACTCTGCGCCGATCTTCGGCTGATTCCACCACTTCAGTGCGGGATACAGAGAGACGGGCTCCTTGCATTCATACTGCAGGTACATTTCAAGGTGATCCTGCAGGTTCTCACCTACGCCCGGCAGGTCATGGACGACCGGGATGTCAAACTGCTGTAACAGTTCGGACGATCCCACACCCGAGCGCTGTAAGATTTGTGGCGAAGCAATGGCACCCGCACACAGCAGCACTTCGCGTCGCGCATGAACGGTGTGCAGCGTATTACTGTCACCGATCATATATTCCACGCCAATTGCACGCTTGCCTTCAAACAAAATACGGTCAGTGGTGGCATGGGTCACGATTTTCAGGTTCGGTCGGCGTTTCGCCTGGTCAAGATAACCGCGCGCGGTGCTGGAACGTCGGCCTTCTGGCGTGACGAAGCGGTCCATAGGCCCAAAGCCTTCCTGCTGATAACCATTCAGGTCATCTGTGCGCGGATAGCCGGCCTGAACGCCTGCCTGAATCATTGCTTCAAACAGCACGTTGTTGCCTTTCTTCGGCGTGGTCACGCTGACCGGACCATCGCCGCCGTGGTAGTCATTGGCACCGGTATCGCGCGTTTCTGACTTGCGATAGTAGGGCAGACAGTCCAGATAGCTCCAGTTTTCCAGGCCGGGCATGCTTGCCCAGTTGTCCAGATCCATCGCGTTACCCCGGATATAACACATGCCGTTGATCAGCGAAGAACCGCCCAGGCCTTTACCCCGACCACACTCCATGCGGCGGTTGTTCATATACGGCTCAGGCTCAGTTTCATACGCCCAGTTATACCGTTTTCCCTGTAAAGGGTACGCCAGGGCCGCTGGCATCTGCGTCCGAAAATCGAAACGATAATCAGGCCCACCCGCTTCCAGCAGCAGAACATTCACGCTACTGTCTTCAGTCAGTCGGGTGGCCAACACATTCCCTGCGGATCCGGCTCCAATGATAATGTAATCAAATTCCATTCGTCGCTCCTCAGGTAAGGGGATTAAAAGACAGACTGAAAGCGCGTCAGCTCAACCTGAACCGACTTCACCTGGGTGTAATTCTGCAGCGTCATCAAGCCGTTTTCACGACCGACGCCAGAATGCTTGTAACCGCCGACGGGCATTTCAGCGGCAGATTCACCCCAGGTGTTAATCCAGCAGATGCCCGCTTCAATCTGATGAATGACGCGGTGCGCACGATTCAGATCCCGGGTCACCAGACCCGCAGCCAGACCATATTCGGTATCGTTAGCGCGACGTATCACTTCCTCTTCCGAGGTGTAACTCAGGATCGACATCACCGGCCCGAAAATTTCCTCACGGACAATTTTCATGTCGTCGCGGCAGTCGCTGAATACGGTTGGTGCCACCCACGCGCCCTGATCAAACCCGTCACCGGTTAAGCGTTTACCGCCACACAGCAGACGGGCACCTTCTGCAATACCGGACTCAATAAAGCGCATCACGTTGTCACGGTGGCTAAAGCTGACCAGCGGACCAAAGTTCGTCTCGGGATCGCGCAGATCGCCCGCTTTGATACGGGCAACACGTTCTACGATTTTGGCTTCGAACGCAGACTGCAATGCGGCCGGGACAAAAACGCGGGTACCGTTGGTACATACCTGGCCGGAACTGTAGAAGTTAGCCATCATGGCGATGTCGGCGGCCAAATCGAGATCGGCGTCATCAAAGATGATCAGCGGGGATTTGCCGCCCAGCTCCATGGTGACGTCCTTCAGGGTCGATCCTGCCGCATTTGCCATGACTTTTTTGCCGCTGACGACACCGCCGGTAAATGACACTTTATCGATACCCGGATGCTCGGTAAGCAGTTGACCGGTAACCGCGCCGGTACCGGGCAGCACGTTGAAAACGCCGTCCGGCACACCGGCTTCGGTGTAAATCTCAGCCAGTTTCAGGGCCGTCAGCGGTGTGACCTCGCTGGGTTTGAAAATCATGGCATTGCCTGCGGCGAGGGCCGGGGCAGATTTCCACAGGGCAATCTGAATCGGGTAATTCCACGCGCCAATACCGGCGACCACGCCTAAGGGTTCACGGCGGGTATACACAAACGCGGTATCACGCAGAGGAATTTGCTGGCCTTCCAGCGCAGGGATCAGCCCAGCGTAATACTCCAGCACATCGGCACCGGTAACGATGTCGACGCTGGCGGTTTCACTGAACGGCTTACCGGTATCAAGCATTTCCAGTTCAGCCAGCTCATCATTGCGCTCGCGCAGAATATCTACGGCCCGACGCAGAATGCGTGAGCGTTCCATGGCGGTCATGGCTGCCCAGATTTTTTGCCCTTTTCTGGCCGCCGCCACAGCGCGATCGACATCCTCGCGCCCGGCAATCTGGACATCAGCCAGTACTTCGCCGTTGACCGGATTAATCGTCTGGAAGGTTTCTCCAGACGTCGCGGCAACATAAGTACCATTGATGTAGAGGTGTTGTTCGGTGAATCGGGACATAATTTCTCCTGGTTCCGTTACGCGTGTTCGCCGGCTAACTGCTGGCGAATAAATTGAGTGGTCAGTGTCCGTGCTGTCGTCGGGTCAAAGGGCTTGCCGCTTAATGCTGCGCGTAGCCACAGGCCATCAATCATGGCGGCCAGCCCGTGAGCGGCAAGCCTGGCCCTGTCCCTGGGCAACTGGCGGCGAAACTCCACGGCCAGCGATGAAAAAAGACGGCGATGACTGACCCGTTCCAGACGTTGAAGCTGAGGCTGGTGCATACTGCTTGACCAAAAGTCCAGCCAGGCTTTCATCACTGCGCGTTCGACCTGACTTTCGTCGAAGTTTCCCTCAACGATTGCGCGCAGTCGTTCTTCGGCGGGGGCGTTGGCTAACGGCTGCAGGCGACGGGCAACTGCCTCACGTAGTTGCCGGGTGACGTCGCGCATCGTGGCTTCCAGCAATCCGTTCTTGTCCTTGAAATAGTGGCTGATGATGCCGGTCGACACGCCCGCGCGTCGGGCAATCTGAGCAATGGTGGCATCATTAATACCTACGTCATTTATCGTTGCCAGCGTCGCATCGATCAACTGTCGACGTCGTATTGGCTGCATCCCTACCTTTGGCATTGCGTTCGCTCCCACCCAAAATCAGTCCCCTATTTAATCTTTTTTTGATTGGATGTTCAATATAAATAGAAACCTTGTTAGGATGCTGTGTCTTAAAAGTTGAGTAAGTGAAGCGGTAAGTGTGGCAGATTCGTTAGTTTTGACCAGAATGTAACGGCAGGAAACGAAGCGTAAAAAACACTTACCCCTCGGGTCACCGGATGTTTTTACCGGTTTGAACTCTTGCAAAATTGATAAGCCAACAACCAGAGGTAAACGATGATGAGTCCACCAGCGAGTGAAAAAGACAGAATCAACCCCGTGGTGTTCTACACCTCCGCAGGATTGATTCTGACCTTTTCACTCATCACTATTTTATTCAGCAGCGAAGCCGCCAACTGGATACTGAGGGCGGTAAACTGGGTGTCCGAAGCGTTTGGCTGGTATTACATGTTGGCCGCCACGCTTTATATCGTGTTCGTGGTGTATATCGCCTGTTCCCGTTTTGGCTCCATTAAACTCGGGCCTGAGCAGTCGAAACCGGAATTCAGCATACTGAGCTGGTCGGCAATGCTGTTTGCCGCCGGTATCGGGATAGACCTGATGTTTTTCTCGGTGGCGGAACCGGTTTCGCAGTATATGCAGCCGCCGGAAGGGACAGGGCAAACGCTTGAAGCGGCCCGTCAGGCGATGGTCTGGACCCTGTTCCACTATGGCTTAACCGGCTGGTCAATGTACGCCCTGATGGGGATTGCCCTTGGCTATTTCAGCTACCGCTACAATCTGCCCTTAACCATCCGTTCCGCCCTGTATCCCATTTTTGGTAAACGCATTAACGGTCCCATCGGCCACAGCGTAGACATTGCCGCGGTAATTGGGACGATCTTTGGTATCGCTACCACGCTGGGAATTGGTGTGGTGCAGTTAAACTATGGGCTGAAGGTCCTGTTCGATATTCCGGAAGGATTAACGGCTCAGACGGCATTGATTATTCTGTCGGTGATCATTGCCACCATTTCCGTGACGTCGGGCGTTGACAAAGGCATTCGTATTTTATCGGAACTGAATGTGGCGCTGGCTCTCGGCCTGATTCTGTTCGTCCTGTTCGCTGGCAATACCGGCTTCCTGCTTAACGCACTGGTGCTCAACGTAGGGGATTACATCAATCGCTTTATGGGCATGACGCTGAATACGTTTGCCTTTGACCGGCCAACAGAGTGGATGAACAGCTGGACCCTGTTTTTCTGGGCCTGGTGGGTGGCCTGGTCGCCGTTCGTGGGCCTGTTTCTGGCACGTATCTCCCGTGGCCGTACCATCCGTGAGTTTGTGCTCGGTACGCTGGTGATTCCTTTTACCTTTACGCTGCTGTGGCTGTCGGTCTTCGGTAACGCGGCCCTGTATGAAATCCTTCATGGCGATGCGGGTTTTGCACAGGAAGTGATGGGCCATGCGGAACGCGGTTTCTACAGTCTTTTGGCGCAGTACCCGGCCTTCAAGCTGAGTGCTTCCGTCGCGACCATTACCGGTATGTTGTTCTACGTGACCTCGGCGGATTCCGGTTCGCTGGTGCTGGGTAATTTCACCTCCAAACTGAAAGACATCAACAGTGATGCGCCAAACTGGCTGCGTATTTTCTGGTCGGTCGCCATCGGCGTCCTGACGCTGAGTATGCTGATGACCAACGGCATTACGGCGCTGCAAAATACCACGGTCATCATGGGGCTGCCGTTCAGTTTCGTCATCTTCTTCGTGATGGCAGGGCTGTATAAATCGCTCAAGGTGGAAGATTATCGCCGCGTGAGTGCGACGCGGGATACTGCGCCTTATCTGGCACATGCCACTGACCGCCTGACCTGGAAAAAACGGCTGTCGCGCCTGATGAACTATCCTGGCTCGCGCTACACCCTGAAAATGATGGATGACACGATCTTTCCCGCCATGGAGGACGTTGCAAAAGAGCTGGAGCTGCGTGGCGCGCGCGTCACGCTGGACCGCGTGGCCGCCGACGGGGAGCATCCCCTGGGTTATCTGGACCTGCGCGTACAGCTTGGCGAGGAGCAGGATTTCCTCTATCAGGTCTGGCCACAGCAGTATTCCATTCCGGGCTTTACCTACCGTGCGCGCAGCGGGAAATCTACCTATTACCGGCTGGAGACGTTCCTGCTGGAGGGCAGTCAGGGTAATGACCTGATGGATTACAGCAAAGAGCAGGTGATCATCGATATACTCGATCAGTATGAGCGCCACTTGAACTTTATCCATCTGCATCGAGAGGCACCGGGCAGCAACATTACGTTCCCCAGCGCCTGATCCCACAGCCCGTTAGCCGCCAGGTTAACGGGTTTTTTATGGCTGACGGAAAAACCGGCCGCGTAAACATGGTCCACAGCCAGTCAGGTTTTGCCGGAGGCCTACGATGCATCCGGGGACAGGGAAATGTGTCATCACTGCCGTCCACATGACAACGGGAGTTTACTGTCGGAATTGTCCCGACCTAAAGCGGGGCAAATTCAACTATCTTTAAACTTTAGAGGACACCAATGACTGGTGTGGACAGGGAGTCGTATGCGAAAAATTCTCAGAACATTTCTGCCGCTTTACACCACCACGTTGTTGATGCTGTTGGGCTCAGGGTTACTCACTACCTACGTGTCACTGCGTCTGGCCCATGATCAGGTTAATGGTGTGCTGATTGGGACCATCATTGCGGCAAACTATATTGGCCTGGTGATCGGTGGCAAGGTGGGGCACAACCTGATTGCGCGCGTCGGCCATATTCGTGCCTATGTAGCCTGTGCCGGCATTATTACGGCGTCAGTGATCGGACACGGGCTGACAGATTTTATCCCCCTCTGGGTTTTCCTGCGCCTGATCATCGGGCTGTGCATGATGTGCCAGTACATGGTGCTGGAAAGCTGGCTTAACGACCAGGCGGAATCGTCACAGCGTGGGCTAATCTTTGGCTTCTATATGGTAGCGACCTACCTTGGCTTAAGTAGCGGTCAGGTGGTGCTGACCTTACAAAGTGACTTTGGTCTTCAGACGTTGTTAATCGTGGCGCTCTGTTTTGCCCTTTGTCTGGTGCCGATTGCGTTGACGACGCGCACGCATGTTCGCGCGATGTCACCTGCGCCGATGGAACTGGGCTACTTTCTTCGCACCATTCCTAAATTGCTCAGCACCACCCTATTAACCGGCATGGTCGTCGGCGCCTTTTATGGCCTGGCGCCGGTGTATGCCAGCAGCAAGGGATTCAGCGATGCGCAGACCGGTATTTTTATGAGCCTGACGATCTTTGCCGGGCTGGTATCGCAGTTTCCTTTAAGCTGGCTGTCCGACCGTTACGATCGTCAGCGGCTGCTGTTTTATATTGCGGCGCTGCTGGCGCTGGCCTGTTTGCCGCTGGTGTTGCTGCCCAGGCTGTCATTTCACTGGGTGCTCGGCATCGCCTTTCTTGCCAGCATGGTGCAGTTTGCCCTATATCCTTTGCAGGTGGCGCTGGCAAACGATCAGGTGGCGGCGGAGCAGCGCGTTTCACTGACGGCCTGTCTGCTGATGGCGTTTGGTATCGGAGCCAGTATCGGCCCGTTGCTGGTGGGCTCGCTGATGCAGCCTTTCGGCAGTAACATGCTTTATCTGTTCTTCACGGTGTGCACCCTGTTGATTGCTGTGCTGAGCTATGTGAAGAAAGCGCCGCTTCCGTTACCGACTACCGAGGTACCTTTGCCCCACGTGGTGTTACCGGACAGCCTGGCTACCTCGCCTTTAGGCGCGGCGCTTAACCCGGTGCTGGAAGACGAGGCGATTCAGGCGGCGATGGTCACCAGTGATGAAGAGGGCGCAGAGGACGAGGGTGAGAATGAGGACGAAGGCGACGTGACCCAGGCGCGCGACGATGAAAGCCGCAGCAGTGCCACGTCGGGTTCCACATCTCCTGACGGATAAGCGTTACGGGCGCTGAAAATCCTCGACACGCTGCATTGGTTTTGCCACGCTGAAAGCCGTTACCGCAAGGGAGAATGTCATGTTAGAACTGCGCCCAAACTGTGAACGTTGTGATATCGATCTGCCTGCGGCATCGCGTGATGCGCGCATCTGTTCGTTCGAATGTACCTTCTGCGCGACCTGCGCTGAGCAGCATCTGCAGGGGCATTGTCCCAACTGCGGGGGAGAATTAGTGCGACGTCCCATTCGGCCCGCCGCCAAATTGCTGACCCATCCGGCAAAAGCGCGCACCGCCTGAGTTACCGTCGGTCATCACGCCAGAATACGCCGGCGCGATGCCTGCCGCTTGTGCAGGTCCGTCCGCACTGAGCCACATTTCTGGCGCTGTTATCAGCAAAACAGCGCCGAATGCGTGACAGTGTCACTTGCAGGGTGTGACGGCTTAACGGAACAGCCGACCGTCGCGCACCAGTTCGCGCGGATAGCTGTTTTTAATCCGGCTGCCAACCCGTTTTGCCAGCCCCAGCGGCTGAGCCTGATAGGTCACAATCATCTCATCAACGGTGGGTGGGTTTTCAGGGTAGATATCGCGACCGCGATACCACGCTTCCGCTTCCGCCTCATTGAGTTCCACTGTCTGCGCTGGATGCGGTGACGCCAGCGCGACAACGGCCTCATGTTGCCAGCGATAACCCTTCGCAAAGGTTTCAGCCAGCTTCAGGCCAATCCGCGAGAAACGGACCTGTCCTAACAGCGGGACGATGTCGGCGGGAAACAGCCAAATCTCTTTATCGCGTTGCCACAGTTGCAGGCGCTCATCCCACTGAAGCGCCACCTTCGCGGCCGCCTGAACAATATCGTTTTCCAGTTTGCGGTTTACGGGGGTAAACGGGAGCTTGCCGACTTTGTATGTCGGCGCAGGCAGCCGCTCAACAGAGGCGATTTTGCGTAACCGCGCGACAAAGAAGCCTTCACTGTCAAACAGCTGAGGAAAGACGTGCAGGTAACCTTCGGGCGTGGCTGCCTGTTCTGCGCCTGGAAACAGCGTCGTCAGCGGCGCAACCTCGACGGCTGCGGGGTAGCGCGCCAGCAGCCAGGCCACAACCTGTTGGTTTTCGATCGGATTGAGTGTGCAGGTGGAATACACCAGCGTACCGCCAGGCTTCAGGGCATGAAACGCGCTGTCAATCAGATCGCGTTGGGTCTGGGCGATATCGTGGGTGCTGGCAAGCGACCAGTTTTTCAGCGCATCCGCATCTTTACGTATCACGCCTTCGCCAGAGCAGGGCGCATCCAGCAGGATCGCATCGAACTGTTCCGGCAGCGCAGGCCCAAAGACGCGGGCGTCAAAGTGAGTCAGCGCGGTATTGGTCACGCCACAGCGGGTAATGTTCGCGTGCAGCACTTTTACCCGGCTGGAAGAGAACTCATTAGCAAGGACAATTCCCTGGTTGTGCATTCGGGCGGCAATCTGTGTTGTTTTCGAGCCGGGGGCGGCCGCCATATCCATGACATGCTGTGCATCGGGACAGGCATCAAACAGCGCCGTCACCGGCAGCATCGAGCTGGCTTCCTGAATATAAAACAGGCCACTCAGATGCTCTGCCACGCTACCCAACGGTAAACTTTCATCCTCCCGGCTGATCCAGAAGCCGTCTTCACACCACGGCACCGGCGTAAGCTGCCAGCCGTAGTGAGCCGTTTGGGCCAGAAACGCGCTGACGCTGATTTTTAACGTATTGACTCGGAGGCTGCGGCGTAACGGCTGCTTGCTAATGTCGATAAACTGCTGCAGGCTGGCCTCATCGGGCAGGCTCTGGCGCATAAGGTCAAGAAAATCGGCAGGAAAACGTGAAGCGGCGTCGGACACGGATAAGTTCTCTTTGAGGCAAAGGCGGGAGTGTAACACGCGGAAAGAAAACGGGCAGCCTGGCTGCCCGTTTTGGGAGGATTAAGGTTGGTTCGGGTCAGGAATGGCCGTACCCCAGTTACGCCACTCTTTCGGCGGTTCGTCCTGCAGCAGGAAGTGCTTATTCGCATTCGCCTGCGGGGCCAGCGGGACCGTCGGTGGCGTAGCAAACTGAATGCCGCCGCGGATAAATTGCTGGAAGGTACCGGTTTTCACCACACCGCCAATCAGCCCAAAGTCCAGGTTATAGCCGGAGGCGAGCCAGAACACCGAGTTATTACGTACCAGATGCTGATATTTTTTACTGATGCGCAGGGCGATTTGCACGCGATCCGCCATATTACCCAACGAGGTGCCGGTCACGGTACCGACTTCGACGCCCCGGAACAGGACCGGCGTTCCTAATGACAGAGAACCCGCTTCGGTGGCATCCACATAGATGTTCAGGCCGTTGAGGTAACGCGAGTCGGTGATGGTGCTTTCCTGCAGCTCAAAGGTCCGCGCGCCGCGTCCTTTACCCGGGTCAACGTTAACGTAAGGCTGCAGGATCGTCTCCAGATGATTCACCCCGGCGGCCGAAATCTCGGGCGACACCACGGAGAAACGACTGTCAACGCGCGCGAAGTTCTGCACGTATTCCGGGTAAAGTACGGCTTTGGCCACCACCTGATTATTGTCATCACTCAGCGACAGTGATTCGATCTGACCCACGTTAATGCCCAGATAGCGAATCGGCATGCCCGCAGACAGTTTGCTGGCATCATAGGTGTGCAGGGTAATCTGGCTGCCCACCGCGCGAGCGGCCGTTTCGGACGGATAAAGCACGCGTTTTACGCCTTTATCCACTTTCGCCCCGGTCAGGTTGTCAAAGCTGATCGCGCCTTTTAAAGCCCGGTTCAGCGGGGAGGCCTGCACCGTTAATCCGCTGCCGTTAAGCTGCACGCGTGCGCCGCCTTCCGCCCAGAAGACACTTTCGTTGGTGAGGAGCTTACGGTATTCCGGTTTGATATGAACGGCAATATCAAACGCATCCGCGCGCGGTGTGACTTTCGTGATTTCGCCCACCTGGAACTTGCGGTACAGCACGACAGATCCCGCCTGAACATCCGGCAGACTTTTCGCGGTCAGCATCAGCGTGGTCGACGGACCGTCACCCACAATACCTTCCTCCGCACGTTCCGCATCCGCAAACAGCGGATAGGCGGCTTTTGGCGCGCCGCGCTTGCCGGGATCCAGACGAATACCGCCATCGACCCATTCACGTGCGCTGGCTCCCAGCACCTGCATGCCGTCCAGACCGAATTTCACATCAAGACGACTGTTCACGATGAATTTACTGTCGCTGTGCACCAGTTGCCGGTGGTCAGGATTGATTGCCACAACAAAATTCACCCCATTTTCATCCAGATCGCGCGAGATGACCTGGCCGATTTTCATACCGTATAACATCAGCGGTTGCCCCGCATCGATGCCATAGCTCTCCGGCGCGCTGAGTTTTACGGTGAGCACATTGGGTTGCTGCAGCAGCGTTTTGTCAGGCGCAACCACGGTAAAATGCTGTACGGGTGGACCGTCGCCGGGCACCAGTTCAAAGGTATTGCCGGTCAGCAGACTGCTCAGGCTGGTGTCAGTCAGGCTGAGTTTCGGACTGTGCATTTCAATGCGTGTGCCTTCGCGCATCAGGCCGACCACAGACGGATCAACCGTCATCTCGCCGGTGACTTTGCCGCCGTCCTGCAGATTCAGTTTGGTGAGCGTACCGACTTCCAGACCCTGGTACATCAGCGGCGTTCGGTTAGCCGACAGGTTATCGCCGTTGGGCAGATCGAGGCTAATCAGCACACCGCGCTGGCTGTGAGCCAGATCAGGATAGAGGGTGTAATTCTGGTCGCTCTTTGCGGCTTCCGCGCCTTCGGGCGAGTCAAAGGCAATCGCGCCATTGACCAGTGCCGCCAGGCTTTCCAGCTGCACTTTGGCACCGCTCAGGCTGACATCGGCGTTCAGGCCGGACACGTTCCAGAAACGGCTGTTGGTTTTCACCAGGTTGACGAAGCGACGTTCGATAAGCACGTCAATTGACACGCCGTTGTTTTGACCGTTGATACTGTAGTCGTACACGCGGCCTACCGGAATTTTGCGGTAATAGACCAGTGAGCCGGTATTCAGCGAGCCCAGATCCGGTGCATGAAGGTGGATCATCAGCTCGCCGGTATTAACACGGTATTTCGGTTGCGTATCCAGGGCGGTGAAGGTGTCGCTCTCTTTACCATCGCCCGGCATCATGCCGATGTAGTTACCGCCGACCAGCGCATCAAGGCCGGAAACCCCGGCCAGCGAGGCTTTCGGTGTCACCAGCCAGAATTGCGTATTCTCACGCAGCGCATCACGCATATCACTTTTGATACTGGCTTTGATCTGGATCTTGCGATAGTCGTCGCTCAGGTTGATGCCCTGCACGGTACCGACTTCCACGCCCTGATAGCGCACAGGCGTGCGCCCGGGCACAATCCCATCTGCCGTCTGGAAATTAATGGTGATTGTAGTGCCGCGCTCCTGAAAATTCGTCCATAGCAGCCAGCCCGCAATCAGCATGGCGATAACGGGCAGCAGCCAAAAAGGGGAAATTTTACGCTTATTACGCAGCGTAGCATTAGTCGGTGTAGTCGGCGTTTCCTGTTGCATGTGCATCCCAGAGCAGGCGGCTATCCAGCCACTCAACGGCCATAATGGTCAGGATCACAGCCGCGCCAAAGTAAAACGCGGCAGGTCCCATGGTAAAAGCCAGTAACTGGTCACGATTGACCAGTGACATGGTTAACGAAATGACAAACAGATCCAGCATAGACCAGCGACCGACCCAGGTTACAAAACGCAGGAGACGGATGCGGGTTTTCAGGCCTTGCTCGCAGCGAAAATGAATGCTGAGAAGCAGCGCCAGCATGACCAGAACCTTGGTAAAGGGCACTAAGATACTGGCGATAAAGACGATGGCGGCGACCGGAATATTACCGGATGCCAGGGAAAGAATGCCGGAGAAGATCGTATCTTCCCGCCGCGAGCCATTGAGGTACACCACCGAAATGGGCAGCAGATTGGCCGGGATCAGCAGCACAATGGAGGCGATGAGCGCAGCCCAGGATTTTTGCAGGCTGTGACGGCGACGGAAGTCGAGCGGTGTATGGCAGCGGGGGCAACGGCCTCGTGCGTCGGGAACATCGGTATAATGGCAGTTGAGACAAACCTGCAGATCCTCCCGTCGCGTCACCTGAGGCTGTTGCGGATAAAAGTGTTCCCATAGCTGCTCAATATTGAGATGAATCAGCGTCATCACGCTCAGGACGGTCAGGGCAATGTAAGCCACCAGACCGTAGCCCATTTCGAGATCGGCGTATTCCTGAACTTTAATCGACGCCACCGCGATGCCAATCAGGAAAATGTCCAGCATGACCCACTCTTTCAGCTTCTCCAGCATCAGCAGAACCGGGCGCAGATTCATGCCCAAACGCTGGCCCAGCGCCAGGTAGCCAATGCCGGCCACAAGCGTGACGGGCGCACCGATAGTACAGAACGCCACCATGGAGGCCGTTAACACGTTGCCCTGCAGCGTCATCTGCACAATGCCTTCCAGCAGGCTGGCGTTAATGCGCATACCCAGCAGCCGGATATCAATCAACGGCATGCTGAAGGCGAACGGCATCAGGACCAGCATGGTGGCCGCCATCGCCAGCAGACGCGTCATCGACCAGTCATAGCCGCTGACAATTTGCGCATTACAACGGGGGCAATGTGCCGACTGATGCGATTTCACATCTGGTAAGGAAAAAAGGGTATCGCATTGCGGACAACGCTGATAACGTGCGTGGGGCAATGTCTCGCTAATCGCGTGAATTTTCATAAAGAGTGCAGGGTTCGCTTATTGTTATTTACGCAAAGGGTTGTTAAGACATTGCTGTGTACCTGTTTCGGGTATCACGCTTCGATCCACAGAATGTTAAGGTTATAGTAACTAACGCTATGATTCACCTTATGGCTATGGATTTTTAGTGCTTATTTTTAACTGGCGGAGTGGTTAGCCGCCCGGATGTCACTGGTAACGGTTGAATAATGAACAAAACTGCCTTTTACGCCGATTTAGATCGCGATATGCGCGCCTTGCTGGCGGGAGAAACGGCGTTCCTCGCCGCGATGGGTAACTTTAGCGCGCTGTTGTATGAACGTCTCGAAGGCGTGAACTGGGCAGGCTTCTACCTGCTGACGGAAGCAGACACACTGGTTCTTGGCCCGTTCCAGGGTAAAATTGCCTGTGTGCGCATCCCCGTGGGTAAAGGTGTCTGTGGTACAGCGCTGGCGGAAAATCAGGTCCAGCGTGTGGATGATGTGCATGCGTTTCCGGGGCACATCGCCTGCGATGCGGCCAGTAATGCTGAAATTGTGATTCCTCTGAAAGTAAACGGTCACGTTGTGGGCGTGCTGGATATCGACAGTGTGGAATACAATCGCTTTGATAGTGATGATGAAAAAGGGCTGGTAGCCTTGACTGACGGGCTTTGCGACGTGCTCGCGAACACGGACTTAGAAAAATATTTGCAGCTGACGCGTAGCTAATCGACTGGATTGCATGGCATTTAGCGATGTTGTCATTATAATGTCGCCTGTTCATGCCTGCTCTGGTCGGCAAACCCGTAGTAATCAGGAAATTTCATGGAAAATCAACCTAAGTTGAATAGCAGTAAAGAAGTGATCAGCTTTCTGGCGGAGCGCTTTCCGCACTGCTTTAGCGCTGAAGGTGAAGCGCGTCCGCTCAAAATCGGTATCTTTCAGGATCTGGTCGAGCGCGTTCAGGGCGAAATGAACCTGAGCAAAACACAGTTACGTTCAGCATTACGTCTTTATACCTCCAGCTGGCGCTATCTGTACGGTATTAAAGCGGGTGCGACCCGCGTGGATCTCGACGGCAATCCGTGCGGTGTTCTCGATGAGCAGCACGTTGAGCATGCCCGCAAGCAGCTGGAAGACGCGAAAGCGCGTGTTCAGGCGCAACGCGATCAGCAGCGGGCCGCGCGTCGTGAAGCCGGTGAGGGCGAAGAAGGGGCCAACGCGCCTCGTCGTCCACGCAAACCTGCTCCGCGTAAAGCCGCAGAGGGTGACGCCGCGCGTAAGCCGCGTCCGCAGTCTGCTGAGCGTCCTACTGCATCGCAGCATCGCAAACCGGCACCCCGTCCGGAGCAGCAGCAGGCTAAACCCATCACTGATACCTCAACTTTGCAACCCGGCCAGAGTATTAAAGTTAAAGCAGGCAAAAGTGCAATGGACGCAACCGTTCTGGAAGTTTCTAAAGACGGCGTCCGGGTACAGCTCGCTTCCGGCATGGCAATGATTGTGCGCGCAGAACACCTGCAGTTCTGAAACGGAGGCTGACCCCGGCATGAACACCTTGTTAAAAGTTGGATTGATCGCGGGCCTGCTGTTGTCAGGCCCTTCCTTTGCCGCCGAGAACATCACTCGTGCCGATCAAATTCCTCAGTTGCATGAAGATCCCCAGGATCCTACCGTCAGCGAGCGCGTCACCTCACGGTTCACGCGTTCTCACTATCGTCAGTTCGATCTGGACGGGGCGTTTTCCGCCAAAATTTTTGACCGCTACCTCAACATGCTCGACTACAGCCACAACGTGCTGCTGGCGTCGGATGTAGCACAGTTTGCCAGCAAGAAAACACAGCTGGGTGACGAACTGCGTAGCGGTAAGCTGGATATTTTTTACGATCTTTATAATCTGGCCCAGAAACGCCGCTTCGAACGCTATCAGTACGCGCTCACGGTCCTGGCTCGCCCGATGAACTTTACCGGTAATGACACCATCGATATTGACCGTTCCAAAGCGCCCTGGCCGAAAGACCAGAACGAATTAAATGCGCTGTGGGATGCCAAGGTGAAATACGATGAGTTGAGCCTGAAGCTGGCCGGTAAAGACGAAAAAGAAATTCGTGACGTGCTGACCAAACGCTATAACTTCGCCATCCGTCGCCTGGCACAGAGCAACAGCGAAGATGTGTTCCAGTTGGCAATGAATGCATTTGCCCACGAAATCGATCCGCACACCAACTATCTGTCGCCGCGCAATACCGAGCAGTTCAATACTGAAATGAGCCTGTCGCTCGAAGGGATTGGCGCCGTATTGCAGATGGATGACGATTATACCGTGATCAATTCTATGGTCGCGGGTGGCCCGGCGGCGAAAAGTAAAGCCATCACCGTTGGCGATCGTATTGTCGGCGTCGGTGAGCCAGGCAAGCCAATGGAAGATGTGATTGGCTGGCGTCTGGATGATGTCGTCGCCAAAATTAAAGGACCGAAAGGCAGTAAGGTTCGCCTTGAAATCCTGCCTGCCGGTAAAGGTACTAAAACCCGCATTGTGACACTGACGCGTGAGAAAATCCGTCTGGAAGATCGCGCCGTTAAAATGAGTATTCACAATGTGGGCAAGCAGAAAGTCGGCGTACTGGATATTCCGGGCTTCTACGTGGGCCTGACCGATGATGTCAAAGTGCAGTTGCAGAAACTGCAAAAGCAGAATGTCGACAGCATCGTGATTGATCTGCGGACCAACGGCGGTGGCGCACTGACCGAGGCGGTCTCACTGTCTGGCCTGTTTATCCCAAGTGGCCCCGTGGTGCAGGTGCGCGACAATAATGGTCGCATCCGTCAGGACAGCGATAACGACGGCATTGTGTACTATAAAGGGCCGCTGGTGGTGCTGGTTGACCGCTTCAGTGCGTCTGCCTCTGAAATCTTTGCGGCGGCAATGCAGGACTATGGGCGTGCGCTGATTGTTGGCGAGCCGACCTTTGGTAAAGGCACCGTTCAGCAGTATCGCTCGCTGAACCGCATTTACGATCAGATGCTGCGTCCGGAATGGCCTGCGTTGGGATCGGTTCAGTACACGATTCAGAAGTTCTACCGTATTAACGGTGGCAGTACACAGCGTAAAGGCGTCACCCCCGATCTGCTGATGCCTACCGGCGTTGAAGCGGCGGAGACAGGCGAGAAGTTTGAAGATAACGCCTTACCGTGGGACAGCATCACGGCTGCCACCTACGCGAAAACCGGAGATGTGAAAGCGCTGGTGCCGCAGTTGACGAAAGAACATGATGAACGTATCGCGAAAGATCGTGAGTTCCAGTACATCATGAAGGACATTGCCCGCTTTAATGCCATGAAGGACAAGCGCAATATCGTGTCGCTCAATCTTGCTCAACGCGAGAAAGAGAACCACGAAGACGATGCGCTGCGTCTGGAACGCATTAATGCGCGCTATCAGGCCGAAGGCAAAAAGCCGCTGAAGAGCCTGGATGACCTGCCTAAGGATTACAAAGAACCCGATCCTTATCTGGATGAAACCGTCAAGATTGCCAACGATCTGGCGCAGCTGGAAAAGACGCTTCCCGACGCGTCCGCAGCGAAAAGCAACTGATACGTTCTGGTTTAATAAAAAGCACCGCACTGCGGTGCTTTTTTTATGATAAGTCTGGCAAGGATGCGTCACGTTAATGTGTTGTACTGCGCGCATGCAGTAGGGTTGCGGTAAAGGTTATGTCATATTGTAAAGTTATGTCTTTTTAGGCACTTAAACGTTAAGGTCGCTTGAAAACCCGCACAATGCTCATAGGATATGTATCCGCGCATGAGCGCATGAACTACTGAGGATGATTAACCGTTATGATGCGTATTGCTCTTTTCCTGCTGACCAACCTGGCAGTGATGTTGGTATTCGGGCTGATTCTCAGCCTGACAGGAATTCAGTCAAGCAGTGTTCAGGGCCTGATGATTATGGCAGGTCTGTTTGGCTTCGGCGGTGCGTTTGTCTCACTGCTGATGTCGAAGTGGATGGCGTTGCGTTCGGTCGGCGGTGAAGTGATTGAACAACCACGCAACGAAACCGAGCGCTGGTTGTTAGAGACCATTAGCCAGCAGGCCCGGCAGGTTGGTATTGCGATGCCGCAGGTCGCGATTTACCACGCGCCTGACATCAACGCCTTTGCAACCGGTGCCCGCCGTAATGCGTCACTGGTGGCTGTATCGACCGGGCTGCTGCAAAACATGAGCCGCGACGAGGCTGAAGCGGTGCTGGCGCACGAAGTCGCGCATATTGCCAACGGCGATATGATCACCATGACCCTGATTCAGGGTGTCGTGAACACCTTTGTGATTTTCGTTTCGCGTATTCTGGCGCAGATTGCGGCAGGCTTCATGTCTGGTAACCGCGATGGGGAAGAAAGCAGCAACGGTAATCCGCTGGTGTACTTTGCCGTTTCTATGGTGCTGGAACTGGTGTTTGGTATCCTTGCCAGCATCATTACCATGTGGTTCTCTCGTCACCGTGAGTTCCATGCGGATGCCGGTTCAGCGAAACTGGTGGGCCGTGAGAAGATGATTGCGGCACTGCAGCGCCTGAAAACCAGCTACGAGCCGCAGGAGCCCAGCAGCATGATGGCGTTTTGTATCAACGGTAAAGGGAAGTCATTCAGCGAGCTGTTTATGTCGCATCCCCCGTTAGATAAACGTATTGAAGCGCTGCGTAGCGGCGAATACCTGAAGTAACCCGGCAAAAAGGCGACTGAGAAGTCGCCTTTTTTTATCACTGTACGCGCGGTGTTTTTATGCGCGACAGACTGAGCAGGGCCGCTGCGGTTGAGAATCCAGCCGCCAGTAACAGCGCCGCATGGGTGCCGTCATTGCCCAGCCAGTTGAACATCAGCGCTACCAGTGCGGCACCGCTGCTCTGACCCAGTAACCGTGCCGTGCCCAGCATACCGCTGGCACCACCGCTGCGTTGACGCGGAGCGGAGGTAATAATGGTGTGGTTATTCGGGGACTGAAACAGGCCAAAGCCCGCCCCGCACAGCATCATGCGCCAGATAATGTCCATGTCGTCTGGCTTCGCAGGTAAGTGAGCCAGCAGAAAAAGCCCGATGGCAAACAGGGCCAGCCCTAATCCCCCGAGTAAGCCCGCATGCACTCGTTCAATTAAACGTCCCGCGACCGGTGAGAGCAGCATGGTGGCCAGCGGCCACGGCGTAAGCAATAAACCGGTTTCGACCTCTGTACGCCCCAGCACGCTTTGCAGGTAGAAGGGCAGTGATACCATCGCCAGCATCTGCGCGCAGAAAGAGCAGACGGAGGTGCACATCGACAGGGCAAAAATAGGGATGCGCAGCAAATCAACCGGCAGCAACGGCACGGCCATCGTCAGTTGGCGTCGGATAAAAAAGTAGCCCACCACAAGCAGCGTGATAAGTTCTCCTGCGATAAGCCAGATCGATTGTCCCTGGGCAAAGCCACCCAGCGCCGAAATAAGCAGGCCGAAAAAGAGCGCATTCATTACCGCACTGGTGACATCAAACTTCTGTGTTTTGGCCCGTTGCGGGTTATCCGGCAGATAACGTAACGCCAGCCAGAGCGTGACAACGCCCAGTGGCAGGTTGATCAGGAACAACCAGCGCCAGCTGGCAAATGAGAGGATGGCTGCCGCAACCGTGGGGCCGGCCGCCGTCGAGATCGCCACCAGCAGGGCGTTGATCGCGATGCCGCGGCCCAGATAACGTGGGGGATAAATGATACGAATCAGAGCGGTGTTAACGCTCATGATCGCCGCACCCCCCAGGCCCTGAAGCACCCGGCCCAGCGTAAGCAGGGGAAGGGAGGGCGAAAGGGCGCAAAACACCGACGTGATGGCAAACACCACCAGCCCTGCCTGGTACACGCGGCGGTAGCCGACGATATCGCCTAAAAAGGACAACGACAGTAGCGAGGCGACAATGGCAATCTGATAAGCATTAATCACCCAGACTGACTGGGCCGGACTGGCCTGTAGCTCACGTGAGATGGTTGGCAGCGCGACATTGGCAATCGATCCATCCAGTACCGCCATGATAAGGCCGATGGCGATCGTCAGAATAGCCCAGTAGCGTTGGGGTACTGCGAGTCCGCCGTCAGAAGAGGAAAGTGACATAGAGGCTAATATTAAAGAGTGTGAATATCATCATGCTAATCAATTGGCCGCCAAATTGCATCGTACCCACGGAAAAAATATATTTTAGAGATGTTTCAAACCCGGAAGATTGCCGGGATCGGCGCTGTCACTCTATACTGCAACTCTGTTCCAGTTTTTTTGAAACACGTATTCAGGGTGACAAATGGCCGCTGACGAAAAGGATAAACAGCCGGATGCCGTCTCTTCGGTGCAAAAAGTATTCGGGATTTTGCAGGCGTTAAGCGAAGAGCGCGATCACGGTATTACCGAGCTGGCACAACGGCTGATGATGTCCAAAAGTACGGTCTACCGATTCCTGCAAACCATGAAAGCATTAGGTTATGTCGCGCAGGAAGGGGAAAGTGAGAAATATTCGCTGACCTTGAAACTGTTTGAGGTGGGATCCAACGCGTTGCAGCATAGCGATCTTATCCGCAGCGCCGATGTACACATGCGCGAGTTATCGCGTCTGACCAAAGAGACAATCCATCTGGGCGCGCTGGATGATGACAGCGTGGTCTATGTGCATAAAATTGACTCGCTGTATAACCTGCGTATGGCCTCACGTATTGGTCACCGCAATCCACTGCACTCCACCGCACTGGGAAAAGTGTTGTTGGCCTGGCGCAGTCGGGAGGAGGTGAATGCCATTCTGGAGCGTATGACGTTCACTATTAACACCGCTAACACCTTACCGGACGCAGGCGCGTTACGCGAAGCACTGGGTCAGGTCAGGGCACAGGGTTATGGTGAGGATAACGAAGAACAGGAGGTGGGCGTGCGCTGCATCGCCGTGCCCGTTTTTGATCGCTTTGGTGTTGCCGTCGCCGGACTGAGCCTTTCCTTTCCCACGCTGCGCTTTTCTGCCGCGAACAAGCAACAGTATGTGACGCTGTTACGTGAAGCGGGCCAACGTCTTTCGTCAGAGCTGGGCTATACCGGCAATGACGGGGGTTAAAAAAAAGCGGGCCAGTTGGCCCGCTCCTCCGTTATCCGTTGTCGACCACTTCGCTACTTTTCTTTAGCAGCGGGCAATCCGTCACGCCCACCACACCGCTGTCTGTATGCAGATATTGCGCGGTCACCATCCCTCTTGCGGTCAGATAGTTACATTTCAGCCCCAGTCCCGCGGCATTCTTGTTGCTGCCCGCCAGCACGCCGTAACCCGTGAACAGCATAGCCAGCCAGAGGATGCCGATAACGATAATCGCCCGAATGAAGAGTTTCATTGTATCTCCTTATGATACCCACGCAGCGTTCCAGTGACTGCTGCTTAACATGATGTACAGGATTAGCATGCCTCGCTTTCAGGCAGGATGCGATCAGAGATAACTGAAAGCGCAGAAAGCGCTATATCGCTGACGTCACCATTATCTTTTGCGGCGGCGCGGAGTAGAATAGACGGTCGTTCTTTTTTTGTGATTTCATCAGGTATCTTGAGGCAGTTATGAATGAGTTAGCCGCGAATGCGGGACCGGTAATCTGTTACGGCGTTTTTCTGCTGGCGCTGATTGTGGCATTAATGCTGTGGTTTTACGTTAATCGCGCCAGCGTTCGGGCGAACGAACAGGTTGCGTTATTGACGTCATTGTTAGAAGAGCAAAAGAAACAGAATGCACTGCTGCGGCGGATGATTGAGGCGCAGAATGGTGCAGATGAGCCGTCCCCCGAAGCGCCGTCGGAAAACGACGGACTGATTCGTTTAATCCCGGAACGTTAACCCTGCATGGAGGCCGGATGGCCTGGAAAAATCCCTGGTATGACAGCAGTAAACCCCATCACACCGCTGAGGGGTTTCGTAACCCTGAGCCCGACAGCCGCCAGCAAGGTGACCTGCAGCGCTGGCGACGTGAACGCAAAGCCCAGGGATTACCCCATCCGCCTCGTCAGGGCTATGACCAGTTTATTACGCAGTGGTGGCAACCTGCCGATCTGAACGGGGAGGATGACCGTCTCTGGTGGCTGGGCCATGCGGCGCTGCTGATGCGCATAAACCAACACTATATTCTGATTGATCCCGCGCTGTCCCGGCGGGCTTCCCCTTTGCCGTTTATCGGACCTGAACGTAAAACGCCGTCTCCGCTGGCCATTGACCAGTTACCGCGGCTGGATTACGTCCTGATATCCCATAATCATTACGATCATCTGGATAAGCCTACCATCAAACAGATTGTGCGCCGCTTTCCGGACACTATTTTTCTGGTGCCGCTGGGGCTGGCGGAGTGGTGTAAGCGTCATGGGGTCAAACAGGTGCATGAGCTTGACTGGTGGCAACAGAAAGTGTTTGCGGGAATACAGTTTGATGCGGTCCCTGCGCGCCACTGGAGCATGCGCACCGTTACTAATCGCAACCGAACCCTGTGGTGCGGTTGGGTGATCAGGACCGCTTCGCTGCGGTTTTGGTTTTCCGGTGACAGCGGCTACAGCGACAGTCTTCTGGCGATTGCGCAGCATTATGGCCCCTTTAATCTGGCCGCTTTACCGATAGGCGCTTATGCTCCGCGCTGGTTTATGGGGGCACAACACATGGATCCCCAGCAGGCGGTGGCGTTGTGGCGCGCGATAGGTCAGCCACTGACCCTTCCCATTCACTGGGGCGTTTTCGAACTGGCGGATGAGTCACTGGATGCGCCCCCGGCTGAACTCCAGCGAGCACTCGCGCAGAGCGGCGAGGGTCAGCAAAATTTTGCGCCCTGGAAAATTGGGGCGAGCCACAGTCTGAGCGATCTCAATCCGACCTAATCCGAAATACGGGGCCCTGTGTTTGTGAAACGGCAAGGCTCCGGCGTATTCGCTTTTTATTTCTTTTACGCGCTCGGGGTAATTCAAACGTCAGCTGTCAAGAAAATGATTAGTGCGGAGGGGAAGTCTCAACTTTTGATTTTACTAATAATAATTTTTATATTTGTACGAAATAATAAAAGCTGTACAAGCTGAAGCCGTCCGGGTTTACCGTTCCCCTTATCCATTCCTTTATTTGGTGCATTATTGCCATATTAGTGCAATGTAATTTATTTATTGTCATACATCATGATAAAAGCAGGAAAAGTAGTACGTTATCCCATCCGGGATGCAGGAAGCCTTTATTTTATCGTGAAGTTATGACGGTCGCTGGGTTTCGGTTCGCAGCATTTTGTACCATAAAGTACATTCTCTGGGAGCTACCCTGCAATTATGCGAAAACTAACGATCGACATATTAAAAATGGCTTGCCATTATTTAGCGGATATGTGATAACAATTCGTGGGTTAAACGAGGTACAGTTCTGTTTATGTATGGCATCTTCAGTAAAGAAGTTACGAGTAAAGACGTTGAATACCGCTTCCTTGCCGAACTTTAATCAGTGCCTCATTCAGTAATGTCTCTGTTTTATCTGTAGGTTAGCCTCCGGGCAAATAAACACTTTAAGGAATTAGTAAAATGGCAAAGATTAAAGGTCAGGTTAAGTGGTTCAACGAGTCTAAAGGCTTCGGTTTTATCACTCCAGCTGACGGTAGCAAAGACGTGTTCGTACACTTCTCTGCTATTCAGGGCAACGGCTTCAAAACGCTGGCCGAAGGCCAAAACGTTGAGTTCGAAATTCAGGACGGCCAGAAAGGCCCGGCAGCTGTTAACGTTACTGCTATCTGATTTCGCCTCAGACGGGTGCCCTGCGCCCGGTCTCAGATATTAAAGCCTTGGCCTTCTGGCCGAGGCTTTTTTTACGCTTTCGCTCGGGTTCCCTGTCGAGTACACTGCTGCGCGTCGATAGATGCCGGAGCGCCTTATGTCCTTGATTTGCCCACTTTGTCACTCTTCCCTGAACCTGACCGAACGCAGCTGGTGTTGCGAAAATCGCCATCAGTTCGATCAGGCGAAAGAGGGCTATGTCAATTTGCTGCCCGTTCAACATAAAGGCTCCCGCGAGCCGGGCGACAGCGCGGAGATGATGCAGGCGCGACGTGACTTTCTGCAGGCCGGTTACTATCAGCCCCTGCGGGACAAGGTGGTTGACGTGCTGAATCAGCATCTGCAGGTACCGGCCGCTCAGATCCTGGATACAGGCTGTGGGGAAGGGTACTACACCGGTGCGCTGGCGGATAACTTTGCGCCAGCGGGCAAGGTCTTTGGCCTGGACGTGGCCAAAATGGCCATTCGGCTCGCGGCGAAGCGCTATCCGCAGGTCCTGTTCTGTGTCGCCTCCAGTCAGCGTCTGCCGTTTGCGGACCATTCCCTTGATGCAGTGGTTCGCATCTATGCGCCCTGTAATGAAGCGGAGCTTAATCGCGTCATCAAACCCGGTGGATACCTGTTAACGGTTACGCCGGGCCCACACCATCTGGCGCAGTTCAAAGCGCTGATCTATCGCGATGTTCAGCTGCACGCACCGGAAGGGAAAGTGTATCAGGGCTTTCAGCAACGTGCCCGGCATGCATTAACCTATCCGATGGCCCTTACCGGACAGGCCGCCACCACATTATTGCAGATGACGCCCTTTGCCTGGCGCGCGCGGCCAGACGTCTGGCAGACGTTAGCCGAAAGCGCGCAGTTTCACTGCGAAGCGGATTTTGTGATAACCCTGTGGCAACGCGACTAACGCACCTCGACCAGGGTTTGATAAATCCGCTCAAGATCGTCAAGCTGCTGCACGGCGATCAGTAAGCGCCGCTGTTCAAGCTGGATGACTAAAATGCCGTCTTCAGACAGATTCATGCTCTGGATACGGGAATAGGCGATCCAGATACCCGCGAAGAACAATCCCTCCCGTTTCATGACCAGCGTGGGACGGCGGAGCCAGAACAGCCAGAAGGACAAAAAGCACAGCATCATCAAGAGCGTGGTGGTCAGCACGGGTCCCTGATGCGTGACGTTGTTCCAGAGCAGGATGACCAGTAAACCAATGAAAATCAGGCTGTCGGCTTTATGACGGCGCTGCAGCGGCACACGTAACAGCGTCGGGCCTTTACGTCGGGGCAGAATCGCCTCGTCGTAGATCGCAAACACCAGCAGAGCAGCGATGCAGAGAGCGATGATGATGTCCGTCAATGACATGGGGCTTCCTTTCGAGCTTCAGTGGATGTTACCGCCAAAAAAATCGGGAGCCTTGCTCCCGATTGCGTCAGGATTACAGCCCAAGCAGGCCGATCCAGTAGCCGAAGATACCGATAGCAAAGAAACCAACAATGATCCACAGGGCATTGACCTTACGCCGCAGCAGCCACATACAGGCAAAGGTCAACAGGAGCGGGACGATGCCGGGCATTAACTGATCCAGAATCGACTGGACGGTAGTGACTGTGGTCTTGCCGGTCTGGTCGGTAATGCGTGACACCACCAGCGGAATATTGACGTGCGTCCACTTATTGACCAGCGCGCCCATGACAAACAGCCCAAGGATAGAGGCACCCTCGGTCAGTTTTTGCAGGAAGCCACCGCCCATATCGCTGACGATATCAATCCCTTTCCGGTAACCGTAGGCGACACCGTAATAACGGGTGAGCAGGCGGGCCAGGTTAAACAGGATGAAGAACAGCAATGGACCAAGCAAACTGCCGCTCATTGCGATGCCCGCACCCAGGGCGGCAAACACCGGACGAACCGTTCCCCAGAAAATCGGGTCACCTACGCCAGCCAGCGGCCCCATCAGGCCCACTTTGATGCCGTTTATTGCACCATCATCAATTGCGGCACCATTGGCGCGCTGCTCTTCCATCGCCATGGTCACGCCCAGGACCGGGGCCGCAACATAAGGATGTGTGTTAAAGAACTCAAGGTGACGTTTTATCGCCTGCTTGCGGTCATCGTTGTTTTCAGGATAGAGACGGCGAATCACCGGCACCATAGAAAAACAGAATCCCAGCGCCTGCATACGTTCGAAGTTCCAGGAACCCTGAAACAGGTTTGAGCGTACAAAAACAGCACGGACATCGCTTGGCGTCAGTTTCTTTTCGACTTTTGTTATATCAACCATGTTGTCACCTGTTCCTTAATCGAGTTCGTTGTCAAGATCGTTAGCTGACGGCGAGGCCGCAGGCGCACCGGCGGTACGGTTATATTTCGGACTGAGCTGGATATAAAGCACGGCCATCACCACGCCAATCACCCCCAGCGCCACCAGGTTGAAACTGGTGAAAGCCGCCGTCACGAAACCGAGATAGAAGAACGGCATCAGGTAACCGGCCCGCATCATATTGATGACCATGGCGTAACCCACTACCACAATCATGCCGCCCGCAATGTTGAGTCCGTTCGTCACGACTTCAGGAATCGAACTGAGCAGAGAGTGCACCGCGTCCGTGCCAACCGAAATCGCAACGATCAACGCCGGAATGGCGATGCGCATGGCCTGAAGCAGCAGGGCGGAGACATGGATCCACGAAATGGCCGTAAGATTGCCTTTCTCTGCGGCTTTGTCCGCCGCATGCTGGAATGCCACGGTCAACGTGCGCACGATAATGGTCAGCACCTGGCCGGCGGCGGCGAGGGGAATAGCCAGCGCGATACCGGCGCCGACGCTTTGCCCGCCTGCAATGACCAGAATGGTGGAGATAATGGACGCCAGCGCCGCATCAGGGGCGACCGCCGCGCCAATGTTCATCCAGCCCAGTGCAATCATCTCCAGCGTTCCGCCGATGATGATGCCTGTCTTCATGTCCCCCAGTACGATCCCAATCAGGGTACAGGCCACCAGAGGGCGGTGAAACTGGAACTCATCCAGGATGGATCCCATACCGGCAATACAGGCGATAATAAAGATCAAAATAATTTGAAGTGTGGTTATTTCCATCATACTTCGTGTCCTCTACAGGATAGAAAAGAGTGCTGGCCCGTTAAGCGCCTACTTTGGCTATCAGATCCATCATTTTCAGTTTGGGATCACCTGAAACCTTACGTACCTCAAGCTCGATATTGCGTTCATTGAGCTTTTGGAACGCGGCGATATCTTTCTCATCAACGGACACGGCATTGTTGACCTGCGTTTTGCCCTGCCGGAAGGCCATGCCGCCAATGTTGACGCTTTTGATATCGACGCCCTGTTCCACAACCCGCAAGACATCGGTGGGATTGGTGAACAGCAGCATGACGCGCTCACGGGCATATTTGGGGTTATTCCAGACGCGCACCATTTTATCGACGCCAACCACGTGCGCGGTCACGCCCGGCGGCGCGACCTGGGTTAAGAGTGTCTTGCGCACATTGTCGTTTGCCACCTCATCACTGACGACAATGATGCGGCTGACATTGGTCTCTTTGGTCCAGCGTGTGGCGACCTGGCCATGAATCAGGCGGTCATCAATACGGGCCAGGCAGATAATCATGTGTTCGTCAGGCGAGAGGGGTCTGACAGCGGCAGGGGTGGGAGGTGGAGTCGGTGCGGCAGCAACGGGCGCGGGTTTGACTTCAGGTTGGGCTTTCAGCGCTTTGACGCCTTCACGGCCAGTTTCAACCGCAATCGCCACCAGCTCATCGAAGGTTGGATTGTCATCCCGCGCCATCAGGGTTTCCACTAACATGGGAATATTCACCCCGGCCACGACCTCATAGCTGTCGTGATCCATGACCAGCCGACTTGCCGCATTAAAAGGACTTCCGCCCCAGGTATCTACCAGAAAAAGCACCCCCTTTGAGGTATCCAGTTCGGCCAGCTTTGCCTGATATTTTTCAATCAGCGTTTCTGCATTTTCGCCCGGTACAAAATCAATCCATTTGACGTTTTCCTGTTCGCCTAAAAGCATCTCTGCCGTTTTAAGCAGCTGTTCTGCTGCCCAGCCGTGTGTACCAATGATCAGAGCAATGGTCACGTGCTACCTCCGTTCGCTTGTTGATTCCATAAGGTGAGGAACCGTTAAGAATTATCGCGTTAACAATGCTGACTTCTTTATTGAGCCTGCCGGCCCGATATCCACATTGCAGGGATAACCAACTCACTACGTGCATGCCGGATTTATTTTAGTGACCGAAAAAATAAATTTTGTGATGTCGGTTGGCTATTTACAGCATAAAAGCGTGAAATTACGTTTTAATGGCGCATAAACGAAGTGATGACAGAATGTAAAAATAAGAAAATTTTTTGACCTTGTTGACCGAACTGATACATTAGCGATCTGTTAATTATTCAGGAGTAATGGGCTTCAGCCCACCCTTATGGACCGTCACCGACGTTGCTTAACCTTGTCTTTGCGCTCCTCAGCGCGTCAATTTACGCCAGACCGCGTTTTCTTTGCTTTTACACCTTGCTCACCGTCACGTCGTCAGACGCTGGTACGTTTTAGCGTAATCACATCCTTTTTCAGGAGTCACTAATGGAATTTCTGTTCGACCCCTCAATCTGGGCGGGATTGCTCACGCTCATCGTGCTCGAGATTGTGCTCGGCATTGATAACTTGGTATTCATTGCCATCCTGGCCGATAAGTTACCGCCGAAGCAGCGCGATAAAGCGCGTTTGATTGGCCTCTCGCTGGCGCTGGTTATGCGTCTGGGCCTGCTGTCGCTGATCTCCTGGATGGTCACACTGACGCGGCCGCTGTTTAGCGTGGGCGGGTTTAGTTTCGCCGGACGCGATCTTATTTTGCTGGCGGGCGGGATCTTCCTGCTCTTTAAAGCCACGATGGAACTGCATGAGCGGCTGGAAAACCGTCAGCTGGAAAACAGCGGCAACCGCAGCTATGCCAGCTTCTGGGCCGTTGTGGCACAGATCGTCATACTTGATGCGGTCTTCTCACTGGATGCGGTGATTACGGCCGTGGGGATGGTGAATAACCTGCCGGTCATGATGACGGCGGTGGTGATCGCCATGATTGTGATGTTGCTGGCCTCTAAACCGTTAACAAAATTTGTTAACGCCCATCCTACGGTCGTTGTCCTGTGTCTCAGTTTCCTGCTGATGATCGGTCTGTCGCTGGTGGCGGAAGGGTTTGGCTTCCATATTCCTAAAGGCTATCTGTATGCGGCGATTGGTTTCTCGATCCTGATCGAGCTGTTTAACCAGATTGCGCGTCGCAACTTTCTTCGCCATCAGTCGCATCGTCCTATGCGTGAGCGTACCGCTGAGGCCATTTTGCGCCTGATGGGGGGCCGCAACCGCGTACAGACGGCCCCGGCCAGCACTGAAGAGCAGGCGATAGCCGTTGCGATCCCACAGGAAGCCTTTAAGGATGAAGAGCGCTATATGATTAACGGCGTACTGACGCTGGCTTCCCGTTCAATTCGCAGCATCATGACGCCGCGTGGCGATATCTCCTGGGTGGATGCCAGTCGTCCGGTAGACGAGATTCGTATCCAGTTGCTGGACACACCGCACAGCCTGTTCCCGGTCTGCCGGGGAGAACTGGACGAGATTATCGGCGTTGTCAGGGCCAAAGAGCTGCTGGTCGCACTGGATCATGGTGTGGATGTTGCCACCTTTGCGGCAAACACGCCGATTATCGTGGTGCCGGAAACGCTCGATCCGATTAACCTGCTGGGTGTACTGCGTCGTGCCAAAGGGAGCTTTGTGATCGTCACCAACGAGTTTGGTGTGGTACAGGGCCTGATTACCCCGCTGGATGTGCTGGAAGCGATAGCAGGTGAATTCCCGGATGAAGACGAAACGCCGGATATCATCATGGACGGCGACGGCTGGTTAGTGAAGGGGGGAACCGATCTCCACTCGCTCCAGCAGCTGCTTGATTTTCATGAGCTGGTGAAACCGGACGACGATCATGCGTCACTGGCAGGGTTGCTGATTGCTCAGAAAGGACAATTACCGAAGCCGGGTGACGTCATTGATATCGCGCCGCTTCACTTCCAAATTATTGAAGCGACAGAATACCGCATTGATCTGGTTCGTGTGACGCGCGATCCGCAGCATGACGAGGACGAAGAAGGTTAACCTCCCCGGAAAACGCAAAACGCATCACACTGTGATGCGTTTTTTTTGCCCCAGGCATGGCACTACAGGTCGCTGATCAGTTGATGTTGCCGTAGCCACGCGGGGAAATCCTCCAGCGGCATGGGGCGGGCAAAATAGTAGCCCTGCAGGTGATCCACGCCGCGGTCGCGCAGATAGTCAGCCTGCTCCGGGGTTTCCACGCCTTCCGCCACCAGGCTGATATTCAGCCGTTGCGCCAGTGAGATCACCATATCCGTTACGGTCGCGTTAATCGCATCCGTGCCAATCGAGGCGGTGAAGATTTTATCCAGCTTCAGCACGTCCGGTTGCAGGTCCTTCAGGTAAGACAGCGAACTGTGGCCTGTGCCAAAATCATCAATTGCCAGCCGTACGCCAATCTCATGCAGTTGTGAAATGACCGTTTGATCGACCACCGGCAGCGCATCACGTTCGGTAAGCTCGACGACCAGCTTTGGCACCGGATTGGCAGGCCACCAGATAGTTTGCAGATCTTCCAGAATGGCGCGGTCACGAAAATGACTGGCGGCGACGTTCACAGCAATGTGAAAATCCGGGCTGTGAGGCAGATCCGGCAAGGCTTCGACAACGCGATTTAACACGAAACGGGTTAAAGGCTTAATCAGATTCTGACGCTCAGTCAGCGGAATAAACACATCGGGCGGGATCCAGCCCTGGCGCGGGTTATGCCAGCGCAGCAGGATTTCAATTCCGTCACACTGACCGTTTCGGGCATTGATGAGCGGCTGGCAGTAAACAATAAACTCCCTGGCGGTGATGCCATAGCTGATTTGCCAGCTCAGACTCATGCGGTTGGCGGTTGCCAGCCACATGACATAGCCTATTAACAAACTCAGCATTAGCGCCAGCGGCAACTGAGAAGGCAACGAGGCCAGTGCCAGACGGGATGGGGAAGGGCCATAAAGCGTTACCGTGTAGGGATAACGCAGTGACGCTTCATTATAGGTGACTTCATCTTCCGAAGGGACCGCCGACTCAATAAGCGGATTGCCGTATTCCAGGCTCTTGCCGTTAACGTTAAAGATGGCGCGCTCCACCCAGGGCGACTGCGGTTCCAGCAGATAACTGCTCATCAGTTCAATGTTGATGGCCTGCAGGATGCCTGAGCGGTTATCCAGCGTTGTTGGCGTCCAGAGTAATAAGACCGGCGAACCTTTAAGCAGATAGTCATCTGTAGACAGGATCATGCGCTTATCGTTAAGCGCCAGTTCAGGGTAGGTCTGACTAAAGGTGATATCCCGTGAGCCGAAAATACTGGAGCAGTACAGTAAGTCATCATTCACCAGCAGAATCGCCCGCACGGTTTGTAAGGACGCAATCTTTTCGATTAAGGGAAAACGCGCGTCCTCACAGGGCATGCCCACTAAACCCAGCGTGTTATTGGCTGCCACATCCAGCGGAGAAAACATGCGATCAAAACGCTTAATCGCGTTATCGGCAAAGCTAATTGCACGCTGCTGAATCCGTGATTTTTCTTCGAAATAGCGCAAAGCCAGCGTTAACGTAAGAACAATAGAAGCAATCACCACAGCAATAAGCAAACGCTTACGTCTGTACTGTCCAACATATTGCTGGGCCATGAACATCAAGAATCACCTTCCCAAAACCAGAAAAATAGATATAGCTGGGTTGTTATCGGCACGGCCTGGAGCAAATTTAGGACCGGTGCGTAAAATGAAAGGCTGTGAAGAACGCGCTAAAGCGACTGTCGGGTCGCTTTAGCGTTGTTAATATTTATATCAGGCAGGACTTGCTAATGCACTGTTTAACGGGCGCAATTTAAAAATAAACAGACTGAATGATTAGTCACATTGAACTTTTATCGCCAGTCCGCCCCGTGATGTCTCGCGGTATTTCGCGTTCATGTCTTTGCCGGTCTCGTACATGGTTTCAATGACCTTATCCAGTGAGACGCGCGGTTCGCTGGTACGGCGCAGGGCCATACGTGCCGCGTTGATCGCTTTCACCGAGGCGATTGCGTTACGTTCGATACAGGGCACCTGAACCTGGCCGGCAACCGGATCGCAGGTCAAACCCAGATTATGTTCCATCCCGATTTCGGCGGCCACGCACACCTGCTCAGGGCTGGCGCCCAGCAGTTCGGCCAGACCTGCAGCAGCCATTGAGCAGGCAACGCCGATTTCCCCCTGACAACCGACCTCCGCGCCGGAAATAGAGGCATTCATTTTATACAAAATGCCAATGGCACCGGAGGCGAGGAAATAGCGAATAAAAATGTCGGGCGTGACGGGTTCAATGAAGTGATCATAGTAAGCTAGGACGGCGGGGACGATACCGCAGGCTCCGTTGGTCGGTGCGGTCACCACCCGACCGCCCGCCGCGTTCTCTTCATTAACCGCCAACGCAAACATGTTGATCCAGTCAATCACCACCATCGGATCGTTAGAGTGTTTGGCTGAGGAGATCAGCAAACGCCGCAGTGACGCCGCCCGGCGCGGTACCCGCAACGGCCCGGGCAGCACACCTTCAGTATTCAGACCGCGGTCAATACAGGCCTGCATGGTTTGCCAGATGGTCGCAAAATACGCATTGATCTCTTCACGTGAGTGCAGTGCCAGCTCGTTTTTCATCACCAGCCCGGACAGGGAAAGTCCGGTCTCGCGACAGTGGGCCAGCAGTTCTTTGGCCGAGTGGAAGGGCCAGGGCACCGTGACTTCGTCCAGGGCCGACTGACCAAAATGCTCTTCATCGACAATAAAGCCGCCGCCGACAGAGTAATAGGTTTTAGACAGCACCAGCAGGTCGCCGGAGAACGCCAGCAGGCGCAAGCCATTTTCGTGCAGGGAGAGATTTTCGCTGCGGAACACCATGCCGCCTTCACGCGGAAAATCGACTTCATGCGCGCCTTTGGCAAGGGGCAGGCGTTCACGTTGTTGCACATCCTTAATAAACGCGGGGATGGCGTCGATATCGACGCTGTCAGGCGATTCGCCGGCTAAGCCCATAATAATCGCTATATCCGTATGGTGACCTTTACCGGTCAGCGACAGGGAACCATAGACATCGACCGCTATGCGTGTCACCTCATGCAGCTTGCCTTGTTCAGACAACAACTCCACAAACTGTTTACCCGCTTTCATCGGACCGACCGTATGAGAGCTGGATGGGCCGATGCCCACTTTAAACATGTCAAAAACCGAAATCATGGGTGACACTCCTCACAAAAACTTGCAGACTGCCGTGGCAGTTAATGGCGCTAATAGTAAACGGCGAGGCAGGGTAAACGTGCTGCTTTTCGCATGAAATAAACTAATTAACTCCACCAGAAAAAATTATAGTGTGACATGGCGCAAAAGGCTGAATTCAGACGCAGAAATGGGCTCGCCCTCAACTAAAATGCAATTTGCTGGCTCAGGGCACGAATAATGCCTGCTGTCATTCCCCACACCAGATAGCCCTGATAATGGGAAAGCCACACCGGGTGGCGAATGCCGGCACGATAATAGTCAAGTTCGGCGTAGCGGCTAAGACGAAGCGCTTCGGTCAGGGGCATTTCGAAGGCGCTCTGAACCTCGTCAGGATTAAGGCGCAATTCGAGGGTTGCAGGCACAATGCCGACCACCGGTGTGACCTGAAAACCTGTGCTGCTGGTCACCGGAGGCAGGCAGCCGAGCACCTCAACCCGATCGGGTGCGATGCCCACTTCCTCCTGCGCTTCTCGCAGCGCTGTCGCCACCAGTGAGCTGTCGTCGTGATCCTGCATCCCGCCGGGAAAGGCCACCTGACCGGCATGTTTACGTAAGGCGTGCGAACGTTGCGTCAGCAGCAAGCCGGGCTGTTGACGGGCAACGACGGGGATTAACACAGCGGCATGTCGCCCCGACAGCGGCTGGGCGTTATGCAGCGGCTGCTGCAGGAGAAAACGGGTGCGAAAATCAGCCAGCGTCAGCGCCATTCAGGCTCCTTTTTCCAGTGCAGGCAGAATGCGACTGACCTTATCCAGCGTTTCCTGATATTCCGAGGCCATATCACTGTCGGCGACCAGGCCGCCGCCCGCAGCGCAGTAAAGATGCTGACGCTCAGCAATCAGCGTACGAATGGTGATGCTGGTATCCATTCTGCCGCAGACACTGAGATAACCAATGCTGCCGCACCAGGCATTGCGGCGGTGAGGCTCCAGTTCATCAATGATCGTCATGGCGCGAATTTTAGGCGCACCGGTAATCGAGCCGCCGGGAAAACAGGCACGCAGCAGATCGCAGGCATGAAGATGATCCGGCAACGTGGCCTGAATAGTGCTGACCAGATGATGGACTGCCGGGAACGGCTCGACCACAAACAGTTCGGGCACGTGCACGGAGCCCGCGACGGCGACCCGACCGATATCGTTGCGCAGCAGGTCGACTATCATCAGGTTTTCTGCGCGGTCCTTCGCCGCCGTGCGCAGACTTTCAGCCTGGGCCGCATCCGCCTCAGGATCGGCCGCACGCGGACGCGTACCCTTGATGGGACGGGTGGTGATAACCTGCTGATCCAGTGCCAGGAAGCGCTCGGGAGACAGGCTCAGAATGGCGCTGTCGGGCAGGCGCAAAAATGCGCTGAACGGGGCGCGATTGGCCTGGTTGAGCATACAAAATGCCCGCCATTCATCCCCCTGATAGCTGGCGCTGAAGCGCTGTGCCAGATTGACCTGATAGCAGTCACCGGCCTGAATATAGGCCTGTACCTTATTAAAACGTTCCGCGTAGTCGTCTATGCTGAGGTTTGATCGCCAGTCACTGGTAAGGGAAAACGCCGCCGCGTCACGTTCGGGCCAGTTTTCCAGCCAGGCAAGGCGCGAGGCGATATCGTCCAGGGCGACCAGGGTGAGTTTACCGAGGTGATGGTCGGCAATCAGTGCCCAGTTATAGATGCCCACGGCCATGTCTGCCGTAGTCAGATCGTGAAGGGCGGTGTCGGGCAGCGTTTCAAAGCGTCGCCCCAGATCATAGCCAAACAGCCCCAGCGCCCCGCCCTGAAAGGGCAAATCGGGGTGACGCGGTGGCTTAGCGCCCAGCGCATCACACTGCTGTTGTAATAAGGAGAGCGGATCGTCAGTACGCGTTTCAACGCGATCGCCCTGCTGAATTTCTGTTATGCTGCCACGGGTTGTCAGGGTGGTAAGCGGGTCCGCCGTCAAAATATCAAAACGGTTATCACTGTGACTGGCCTGGCCGGACGAAAGCAGCATCGCCCAGGGTAAATGCGCAATGCGTGAAAAATAGTGGGTGATAGCGTCGGGCGAATAACACAGGTTATGAGTTTGAACGATCATTGAGCACGAAATTTGACATCAGTAAGGCCGTTAGACTGACATATTTTTCCCTGACTGGCACCTGTTTGTTCCCCATGAAATAATGACAGCCCTTAACAGGAGAAAATGATGATGACAGGATTACCCGCACTCTCACACGATCAGCAGCAGCGCGCCGTAGAGCGCATTCAACAGTTAATGGCCGAAGGGATGTCCAGCGGTGAAGCGATTACCGTTGTGGCACAGGAGATACGTGAAAGCCATACAGGTGAAATGATCCGGGCGCGCTTCGAAGAGGACGATGAAGGCTGACGCCCGGGGCCTCGGGATCAGCGGGCCGCGATAATTTTTATTTCAACTTTATACTTCGGATTCATCAACCCGGCCTGGACCGTACAGCGAACCGGGGCGTTATCGGGTGAAACCCACGCATCCCAGGCGCGATTCATCGCGGCAAAATCCGCCTTGTCGACCAGAAAAATGGTAGCGTCAAGGATTTTGCTTTTGTCGCTGCCTACGCGCGTCAGCAGGGCATCGATCACCGCTAACGCATTAGCCGTTTGCGCCTCGGCATCAGCGTCGAGGTTTTCGGGCACACTGGTGTAATAAATGGTGTCGTTATGAATAACGGCTTCGGACATACGGTGTTCGGGATCAACGCGCGTAATGCTCATTTTCTTCTCCTGATTTTCTGAACGTCTAGCCTGACATATTCCCGGTACGATTGTCATCCCTTGCAGAAGACGGTCGCCGTCAGTCGCGCAACCGTCAGCGAAAAGTGGTATAAAGCGTCGCTTACTTGTTCAGAACAATCAGGATTAACGCATGGCCAATACGCACTATCTCTTTTGGGTAATGTTCGGGGCACTGACGCTGCTGTTTATTGTGATCGCCACGTTTGTCGGTATGTCGCGTACCGCAAAACACGGTTTTTTTACGCTTGTCGTCCTGATGGCGATACTGGTTGCGGGTGCGCTCTACATCAGCCCGTGACGATAACGGGCGGCCTGGCCCGTCAGACTGACTGAACGCATCGGGTCAGCAGACTTCATGCAGAATGCTGCCGTTTGTGATTTCCTTCGGGGCTGCAATGCTGACATAATATACAGTGTTTTCGGCCATAATTGAGAGGGTACGTGGCAGACGATTTTGCAATTGATGGCGCGCTGGCAAAAGGCATTGCGGGCTTTAAACCGCGTGAGGCCCAGCGTGAAATGGCGCAGGCGGTCACCGAGGCGGTACAGAATCAGGGTGAACTGGTCGTCGAAGCGGGGACCGGCACCGGTAAAACCTACGCTTATCTTGCTCCGGCGCTGCGGGCGAAGAAAAAGGTGATCGTGTCAACGGGCTCAAAAGCCCTGCAGGATCAGCTCTACGCGCGCGATCTTCCCACCATTGCGAAAGCGCTTACGTTTACCGGTAAAACTGCGCTGCTTAAAGGCCGGTCAAACTATCTGTGCCTGGAGCGTATGGAGCAGCAGTCCGCGACCGGGGCCGATATGAGCGTTCAGGCTCTCACGGATTTTGTCACGCTCCGCAGCTGGGCCTCGCAAACCCCGGATGGCGATATCAGTACCTGTGCCGGCGTCACCGAAGACAGTCCGCTCTGGCCGCTGGTTACCAGCACCAACGACAACTGTCTGGGCAGCGACTGCCCCCTTTATAAAGACTGTTTCGTCGTTAAAGCACGTAAAAAAGCGATGGACGCCGATGTCGTCGTGGTCAACCACCATCTTTTCCTGGCCGATCTGGTGGTAAAAGAGGGCGGATTCGGGGAACTGATCCCTGAAGCGGACGTCATGATTTTTGATGAAGCGCACCAACTGCCGGATATCGCCAGTCAGTATTTTGGTCAGCAGCTGTCGAGTCGTCAGTTAGCCGATCTCGCCAAAGACATCATTATCGCCTACCGCACGGAAGTGCGGGACGTTCAGCAGTTGCAAAAATCCGCTGACCGTCTGGCCCAGTGTGCCCAGGACTTTCGCCTGACGCTGGGAGAACCGGGCTACCGCGGCAACCTGCGCGACCTCCTCAGCGATAACAACATCATGCGCATGTTTACGCTGCTGGATGATGCGCTGGAACTCTGTTACGACGTGATCAAACTTTCGCTTGGGCGTTCTGCCCTGCTGGATGCGGCCTTTGAGCGCGCGGCGCTCTATCGCACGCGACTGAAACGGATTCGTGCCATCAGCGAACCGGGCTTTAGCTACTGGTATGAATGTACATCGCGTCACTTTGTGCTGGCGCTGACGCCTTTGTCGGTTGCCGAACGTTTCCGCGAGGTCATGGATAACCGTAAAGCGGCCTGGATTTTTACCTCTGCCACCCTGGCTGTAGATGAAAAGATGGATCACTTTGCCGAGCGACTGGGCGTCAGTCAGGCAAAAAACCTGATTCTCAACAGCCCGTTTGACTATGCGCGGCAGGCGCTGCTGTGTGTGCCACGCAATCTGCCTGAGCCCAATCGCCCCGGTGGCGCGCGTCAGCTGGCAAAAATGATGAAGCCGCTGATCGAGGCGAACAAAGGCCGCTGCTTCTTTTTATGCACTTCTCATCTGATGATGCGTGAGCTGGCCGCCGAGTTCCGGGCCTCCATGACATTGCCGGTGCTGGTGCAGGGCGAAACCAGCAAAGGACAGTTGCTCAAAGAGTTTATCGATAAAGGGAATGCCTTGCTGGTGGCGACCAGCAGCTTCTGGGAAGGCGTGGATGTGCGGGGAGATGCGCTGTCGCTGGTCATTATCGATAAGCTGCCGTTTACGTCGCCAGAGGATCCGCTGCTTAAGGCCCGGATGGAAGATTGCCGCATCCGGGGCGGCGATCCCTTCAGCGATGTGCAACTGCCGGATGCCGTGATTACGCTGAAACAGGGCGTGGGCCGGTTGATTCGTGATACGGACGACCGCGGCGTTCTGGTTATCTGCGACCAGCGGCTGGTGTCACGGCCCTACGGCGCACTTTTTCTGAGCAGTCTGCCGCCCACACCACGCACGCGTGATCTTGCGCAAGCTATTGCCTTTATTCATCAGCAACCTGGCGCGTAATTGTGTGCTAAGATGCGCGCCGTTTTGAATCTTCAGAGGTCGATATGTCGGTCCGAATTTTAGCGCTGGATACAGCGACAGAAGCCTGTTCTGCGGCATTGCTTAACGGGCAAGAGAGTGACGCACGTTTTGAAATTGCGCCGCGCGATCACACACAGCGCATTTTGCCGCTGGTCGCCGAGCTGCTGCAGGCTCAGCAACTGGAACTCACCGAACTCGATGTGCTGGCCTTTGGTCGCGGGCCCGGCAGTTTTACGGGCGTGCGTATCGGGATTGGTATTGCCCAGGGGCTGGCACTCGGCGCGGCGTTACCGATGGCGGGTATTTCCACCCTGGCCACGCTGGCGCAGGGCGCCTGGCGTCAGCACGGTGCCTGTCGGGTACTCACCGCAATTGATGCGCGCATGGGTGAAGTGTACTGGGCAGAATATCAGCGCGATGAGGACGGTATCTGGCAAGGTGAAGCAACGGAAAGCGTGCTTACGCCCGAGGCCGCGTTGGAGCGCATGCAGGCGCTGATCGGGGAGTGGTATACCGCCGGTACCGGATGGCAGGCCTGGCCGGTACTGCAGCAGGGCCATGCACTCCAGCTCAAAGACAGCGGCGTTTTGCTGCCAGCGGCTGAGGACATGTTGCCCCTGGCGGCGCGCGCCTTAGCACAGGGGCAAACCGTGTTGCCCGAACAGGCAGAGCCAACCTATCTGCGTAATGAAGTGGCATGGAAAAAACTGCCGGGCCGCTGACAGGCAACGCAACTTATTGTTATCGGGGCACTCTAAACATCAACCTTCAGGAGAATGTCTATGTCAATGTGTCGTAGAGGCGTTGCCGGTGTGATGTTGGTCTGCGCCCTGGTGTTAAGTGGTTGTGTTTCCGTACCGGATACGATTAAAGGTAACTCAGCGTTGCCCCAGCAGGATTTACTGCGGGTGATGAGCAATCCGGCCCTCTATGTCGGCCAGGAGTCGCGCTTTGGCGGTAAAGTGGTCAACGTAATTAACCGCAATGGCAAAACCCGGCTGGAAATTGCGACCCAGCCGCTGGATGACGGCGCGCGCCCGGTGCTGGGGGCCAGCTCGGTAGGGCGTATCTATGCCGACATTCCCGGTTTTGTTGACCCGACGGATGTCAAAGACCAGTACGTCACCGTTCTCGGCACGATTAAGGGAACGGAGCCCGGTAAAATCGGCGAAGCAAACTACTCGTTTGTGGTCGTTGACGTTCGGGGTTACCAGCGCTGGCATTTGACCCGTCAGATCGTGTCACCGCCAGAGCCTCTCGAACCCTGGATCTGGTATGGCCCCACGCGCCATCGTGGTGGTTACTGGGGTCCGAATCCTTACTGGGGCATGTACAACCCCGGTCCGGCTCAGGTCGAGACCATCCTCACGCAATAGTGTGACATCCGTTTTGAACAGGCCCGGTCGCGGTGCTCGCAACCGGGCTTTTTATTTGCATCGTTAACCAACACGAAATTTAGTGATGGGCTTCGCAACCTCAACATGCCAATAAGAGCAAACTGGTACAATCAGTTAAAATATTGTTAACAAATACGATTGTTGAGGCGGCGATGAGTACACAACAAGATTATCGGGGTGAATCCTTGAATAAGGTTTGGCTGAAACGCTACCCGGCAGACGTCCCTGCCGAAATTAATGCTGATCGTTATACGTCTCTGGTCGATTTATTTGAGCAGGCTGTCGTGCGTTACGCCGGACAGCCCGCATTTTACAACATGGGTCAAAAAATGACCTATCGCCAACTGGATGAGAAAAGCCGGGCGTTTGCGGCATATTTGCAACACGAACTCAGGTTACAACCGGGCGCGCGCGTCGCGCTCATGATGCCGAACCTGCTGCAATACCCGGTCGCGCTGTTTGGTGTGCTCCGGGCCGGCATGGTCGTGGTTAACGTCAATCCGCTTTATACCCCGCGTGAACTGAAGCATCAGCTAAATGACAGCGGTGCCAGTGCGATCGTCATCGTGTCGAACTTTGCACATACGCTGGAAAAAGTCGTCGCTGAGACGGCGGTCAAACATGTGGTGCTGACCCGGATGGGGGATCAACTGGCACCGGTAAAAGCCACGCTGGTGAATTTTGTGGTGAAGTATGTGAAGCGGCTGGTGCCCAAGTATCATTTGCCGGGGGCGATATCGTTTCGCCATGTGCTGGAAACGGGCGCGTCAATGCCGTATCGACGTCCACAGGTCAGTAATGATGATTTGGCATTCCTGCAATACACGGGCGGGACGACCGGCGTCGCGAAAGGTGCGATGCTGACGCACCGAAACATGCAGGCAAACCTTGAGCAGACCAAGGCGACGTATGGCAAGTTACTCCGCGACGGCAAAGAGTGCGTCGTGACGGCCTTGCCGCTCTACCATATCTTTGCGCTGACCGTGAACGGCTTGCTGTTTGTGGAACTGGGTGGGCAAAACGTATTGATCACCAATCCGCGCGACATTCCCGCTTTTGTGAAAGAAATGGCGAAGTATCCTTTCACGGCGATAACCGGCGTGAACACGCTGTTCAATGCCTTACTCAACGACGATAATTTTAACAAACTTGATTTCTCGACGTTACGTCTGTCCGCGGGCGGGGGGATGGCGGTGCAAAAAGCAGTGGCGGAACGTTGGGAAAAACTGACCGGGCACTATCTGCTGGAAGGCTATGGGCTGACGGAATGTTCCCCACTGGTGTCGGTTAATCCCTACGACATTAACTGCCACACCGGCAGTATTGGTTTGCCGGTTCCCTCAACGGATGTCATTATTCTGGATGAAAACGGTAATGAAGTCCCCACTGGTGAGCCCGGCGAGTTATGCATTCGTGGGCCGCAGGTAATGCTGGGTTACTGGCAGCATCCGGAGGCCACGGCAGAGGTCCTGAAAAATGGCTGGCTCCACAGCGGCGATATTGTTACCGTTGATCACGAAGGATTTATCCGCATCGTTGACCGCAAAAAGGATATGATTCTGGTTTCGGGCTTCAACGTCTATCCTAATGAGATAGAAGATGTCCTGATGCAGCATCCGAAAGTGCGTGAAGCGGCAGCCATTGGTGTGCCGAGTGAGTTGTCCGGTGAAGCGGTGAAGGTTTGTGTGGTCAAGAAAGATCAGTCGCTGACCAAAGAAGAGCTGCTGGACCATTGTCGCCGTCAACTGACAGGCTACAAAGTGCCCAGGATTGTTGAGTTTCGTGATGAACTGCCTAAAACGAATGTAGGAAAAATTCTGCGTCGTGAACTGCGCGACGAGGTGAAAACCAGCGCAAGCTGATTCGCCGTCAGGATTCAGGTTGAACGCCGGCACTGTCCGGCGTTTTTATTGCTTTTAACATGGAGCACCGCACGTTGTCAGCTGCGGTGGAAACTGAACGTGAACTATTCTCTGATCGATAACGATGATCACCTGGCCGAGGTGTGTCAAAAAGCACGCCAGCATACGGCTGTCGCCCTGGATACCGAATTTGTCCGTACCCGGACCTACTATCCTCAGCTGGGGTTAATCCAGCTGTTTGATGGCGAGCAGTTAGTCCTGATCGATCCGTTACCTGTCCGTGACTGGTCACCGTTTATTGCGCTCTTAACGGATACCCGCGTGACCAAATTTTTGCACGCCGGGGGGGAAGATCTGGAAGTGTTCCTGCACCGCTTTGGGGTACTGCCACAGCCCATGATCGATACACAGATTCTGGCGGCGTTCAGCGGTCAGCCACTTTCCTGGGGTTTTGCCTCAATGGTGGCGCATTTCACTCAGGTAGAATTAGACAAAAGTGAAGCCCGGACCGACTGGCTGGCCCGTCCGCTGACTGAGCGGCAGTGTCAGTACGCCGCAGCGGATGTGCATTACCTGCTGCCCATTGCGCATCAGCTGATGGCGCAGGTGGAACAGGTGGGGAACGTGACGGCGGCACTGAGCGAATGTGAAAACCTGTGTCAGCGCCGTTTAGATGTGCTTGATCCCGAGGACGCATGGCGGGACATCACCAACGCCTGGCAACTGCGTCCGCGTCAACTGGCCGCGCTGCAGCGCCTGGCGGCATGGCGGCTTAACGTTGCCCGCGAAAAAGACATGGCGGTCAATTTTGTGGTGCGTGAAGAAAACCTGTGGAAAGTGGCGCGCTTTATGCCGGGCTCGCAAGGAGAGTTAGACCATCTGGGCCTGTCCGGCCACGAGATCCGTTTCCACGGCAGGGCAATGCTGGCGCGGGTTGCTGAAGCCGCCGCGCTGGAGGACAGTGCGTTACCACCGCCGTTAGCGAATCTGGTGGATCACGTGCATTACAAACGGGCTTTTAAAGCGATTAAAGCACTGGTACAGCAGGTCAGTGAACAGAGCGGATTAAGCCAGGAACTGCTGGCATCACGTCGACAGATTAATCAGGTGTTGAGTCAGCACTGGGGATTAAAGCCACAGAACCGTGAGCCCGAACTGCTGGCAGGCTGGCGCGGTGCGCTTCTGAAACCCGGCATTAGCGAGATACTTGCCGAGATATAAAAAAATTCCCCTGCTACTGCGCAGGGGAATCTCAGGAAACCAGACGCGTCATTTCGTTACGTCTTCCGTTTCAGGTAAGGTGACGTTCAGTTCCAGAATCGAGATATCATCTCCTTTCTGATCAAGCTGAACTGTCACCATGTCCGGATCAATCTTCACGTACTTGCAAATCACGTCCAGAATGTCGCGCTTGAGTTGCGGAAGATAGTGGGGCTCACTGTCGCCCCTTCTCCGTTCTGCCACAATAATCTGCAGCCGTTCCTTGGCTATGTTGGCAGTGTTCTTCTTCCGGGATAAAAAGAAATCGAGTAATGCCATGGTTTATCCCCCGAACAGGCGTTTCAGGAAACCCTTCTTCTCTTCTTCAATAAAGCGGAAGGGGCGAACTTCACCGAGCAACCGTTCAACGGTATCGGCATAGGCTTTACCCGCATCGGACTCCGCGTCCAGAATCACGGGTTCACCCTGGTTTGAGGCACGCAGCACAGACTGGTCTTCCGGGATGACGCCGACCAGCGGTATGCGCAGAATTTCCAGCACATCTTCCATGCTCAGCATATCGCCACGGTTAACACGACCCGGGTTATAGCGGGTCAGCAGCAGATGCTCTTTAACCGGCTCCTGGCTGGTTTCCGCACGGCGTGATTTGGACGAAATGATACCGAGAATACGGTCAGAGTCGCGAACCGAAGAGACTTCCGGGTTAGTGGTGATGATGGCTTCATCGGCAAAATAGAGCGCCATTAACGCACCGGTTTCAATGCCCGCAGGGGAGTCACAAACAATAAAATCGAACTCCATCTCCGCAAGATCATTCAGGACTTTCTCGACGCCTTCGCGGGTCAGCGCGTCTTTGTCACGGGTTTGTGAGGCAGGCAAAATATACAGCTGCTCAGTGCGCTTGTCGCGGATCAGGGCCTGATTCAGCGTGGCATCACCCTGAATAACATTCACGAAATCATAAACAACCCGGCGCTCGCAGCCCATGATCAAATCAAGGTTACGCAGGCCGATATCAAAGTCGATGACAACCGTTTTCTTGCCTTTCTGCGCTAAACCGGTGGCGATGGCCGCGCTTGACGTGGTCTTACCAACGCCCCCTTTACCGGATGTAACTACAATAATGCGTGCCATAAATATTGATTTCCTTAACGAAAGAAAAGGGGCCTAATTAAGTGTCTGGATAGTCAGCGCGCCATCCTGAAGGCAAAGCCGCGCTGCTTTAGCAAAATATTCTTCGGGGATCTGATCCATAATCCAGTACTCCCCGGCGATAGAAACCAACTCTGCGGACAGGTTGGTACAAAAAATCTGGCATTCTCTGTCGCCGCTGGCGCCTGCCAGCGCCCGACCACGCATCATGCCGTAAATATGGATATTGCCGTCAGCGACCAGTTCTGCACCGGCACTGACGCTACTGGTCACAATCAAATCCGCATTACGGGCATAGATTTGCTGGCCTGAACGGACCGGTGTATTGACGATGCGTGTCTTCGCGGCCAGAGGTTCCGCAGCAACCAGTTTGAGTTCAGGTTTTGGCTCCTCACGTTTCTGGCTCTCTTTCCCCTCTGCCAGCACCGGCAGACCGGCGCGGGCGATCAGCTTTTTCAACGCCTCGTCTTTGCAGCCACTGACACCGACAATACGCAGTCCCGTAGCGCTTACCGCCTGCAGCATCTGTTTCCAGTTTACGGCGGCACTGAGTGCCGCAACATTCAGCACCACTGGTGCGTTTTTCAGGAAATCGGGTGCCTGGTCAATTTTGTCCTGAAGCGCTTTGCGGATCACCTCTGGCTCATGGTGATGCAAATGAACAACAGACAAGGTAAAACTGCTTCCCTTAAATTCGATTGGCGATTGCGGCATCTGTCCCGACTCAGTCCTGTTTTACTACCCTGTGCTAAGCGATGATAAAAGCATCGTTAAAGCGCGATCGGCGAATATTCGAAGTACTGCAAGCATGTTATAGTTAGCGCTATATTCAAACAAGCCTCAGCGCGGGTTAATTCGAGTAAAAAATATGTTTTGTGTGATCTACAGAAGTCCCGTCCGTGACCAGACTTATCTTTATGTTGAAAAAAAAGACGATTTTTCGCGCGTGCCTGACGCGCTGTTGAAAGGCTTTGGTAAACCGCAGTTGGCCATGGTGACTAACCTTGCCCAACGCGACAAGCTGGCCAACGCCGACATCAATAAAGTTAAGCAGGGGTTAAGCGAGCAGGGATATTATTTGCAAATTCCTCCGCCGATTGAAAGTTTGTTAAAAACCCATCTTGAGGCGGACAAAAAAGATTAACTCGGATTGTTCCGTTAATATTATTGATGTGCGGCAGTGAACGGCAAATTTATATTTTGCACCCGCGCTGAATATTAATTGTGCAGCGCCGCTGTTTTCCCCTCCCCGGTAACCTGCCGCACCGCGTTTTCCTGTACTGACGCACAAATAGCCTGGTGGGCAGGTTGACAATTCCTGCGCATCTGTCAGGTTAAATCATCGCAATGGCTACGCAGGGGAGCGCTGTGCGGTGCTGCCCTGTATGCTTTTTAATCGTCGAAGACTGACCGTCCGGCATCATGAAACAGGGGATTAGCATGTATCAGCATCGTAACTGGCAAGGCGCTTTGTTAGATTATCCCGTCAGCAAAGTGGTTTGCGTGGGCAGCAACTATGCGAAACACATTAAAGAAATGGGCAGTGCGACGCCGACCGAACCGGTTATCTTTATTAAACCGGCGTCGGCCTTGTGCGATCTGCGGCAGCCTTTGTCCATTCCTGATGCGTTTGGTGAAGTGCATCATGAAGTCGAGCTGGCGGTGTTGATCGGCACCACGCTAAAACAGGCCAGCGAAGCGCACGTGGCGAAAGCCATTGCCGGTTATGGTGTGGCGCTGGATTTGACGCTGCGCGATCTGCAGGCGGGCTTAAAAAAAGCCGGACAACCCTGGGAAAAAGCAAAAGCGTTTGATAACGCCTGTCCGCTGTCAGGTTTCATACCGGTCGCGGAGTTTGCGGGCGATCCCCAGAATACCGATCTGAAGCTGGTGGTAAACGGGGAAGTCCGTCAGGATGGCAATACGTCAGATATGATTCACAAAATCCTGCCGCTGATTGCCCATATGAGTCAGTATTTTACGCTACATGCTGGCGACGTCATTTTGACCGGTACGCCAGAAGGGGTGGGCCCAATGCGGTCAGGCGACACGCTGGAAGTCTCCTTTGCCGGTCACGGAATCAGTACGCGCGTGCTGTAAAACTTGCATCAGCGTGCTGATCGCTTTATAAGGTGCGGTTTACGCTAAATCTGGACAATCATCATGACTGAAACCCCTTTCTGGCAACACAAACGCCTGGCACAAATGAGCGATGAGGAATGGGAATCCTTGTGTGATGGTTGTGGTCAGTGTTGTCTGAACAAACTTCAGGACGCGGACACGGATGAAATTTATTTCACCAATGTCGCCTGTAATCAGCTCAACATCAAAACCTGCCAGTGCCGTAACTATGCGCGTCGCTTTGAATATGAAGAAGACTGTATCAAGCTGACGCGCGAAAATCTGACCACCTTTGACTGGTTACCGCGCACCTGTGCCTACCGTTTACTGGGCGAGGGGAAGCCGCTGCCTGCCTGGCATCCGCTGCTGACGGGCTCAAAAAATGCGATGCATGCGCAGCGAATTTCTGTACGTTACATTGCAGTGCGGGAAAGTGAAGTGCGCGACTGGGAAGATCATATTATCGATCGCCCTGACCGGAATGGCTAAGTCCTGACGATAAAGGCTGCCCCTGGCAGCCTTTTAACGGATTAACGACCGAATAAGTCGCGGCGTTTAGGTTTAAACGGCTGAGCAAGCAACACCAGCACACCCACCAGCAGATAAGCCGCGAAGATGCCGATCATCCACTGTGGCATGGCGAGTGATAAGAAGCGCCAGGCCTGTTCCGAACAATCGCCGCTGGCGACAAATACCGATGGCAACCATTTATCCAGCGGCAACCAGGCGGGGAAGCGGGCGGCAAAGTCACAGGTTACAAAGGGATTCGGATGCAGCAGGATCATGGTGTGTTCGTAAGAAAGTCTCAGGCCTTCCCATGCGCTGTATATCCATAACACAATCGCCACCAGTCTCACCGGCGAACGTGGCATCAGGAAGCCAAGGATGCCTGCGCCCATCACGCCAAAAAGCGCGCAACGCACGTAAATACACATGACGCAGGGTTTATAGCCCAGACCATGCTGAAACCATAATGCTGTCAGTTCCAACGCCAGAGCGGAAAGGGCCAATAATAACCAGGCACCGCGACCCCGCGAACATTGGTTTAAATATCGCAACATAGTGCATTCCCTGTAAACGTTAATGCCCCGCAGTGTAAACCAAAAGACGCGGCGCGCCATCCTGTGGTAAGAAAAAATCGTGTGCAAACCTAACCTGGCCCTGATCCAGATTAATTCTTTGTTTGTTTGCGAATGCGGCTGGCACCTTCTGCCTCATTCGGCGGATTATTCATCAACGCGCTGCTGCCCGAGGCGGTTTTCAGGGCTTAACCTAAGGCATCCTCGCACGAATGGCGCAGCACGGTAATCTGTCTTATTTTTGTGCTGAACCGCATTTTTAATCGTTGACAAGGCTATATCCGCTATAGGCGCTCTGGTATGATGAGTGCCCATTACGATCCAGAAAGCAATGAGAACACACAGTTATGGTTATTAAGGCGCAGAGTCCAGCCGGATTTGCTGAAGAGTATATTATTGAAAGCATCTGGAACAGCCGTTTTCCACCCGGATCGATCCTTCCTGCCGAACGTGAGCTTTCTGAACTGATTGGCGTAACGCGTACAACGTTACGTGAAGTGTTACAACGCCTGGCGCGAGACGGCTGGTTAACCATTCAGCATGGCAAGCCCACGCGCGTTAACGATTTCTGGGAAACGTCGGGTCTGAACATTCTGGAAACCCTGGCGCGTCTGGACCACGATAGTGTACCGGCTTTGATCGATAACCTGTTGTCGGTGCGCACCAATATTTCTTCTATCTTTATCAGCCGCGCGCTGCGCCACTATCCTGAGAAGGCGCGTGAGGTGCTGCAGGCCGTCGCGCAAACCAACGATCAGGTGGACAGCTACACGGAACTCGATTATCGGGTGTTTCGCGGCCTGGCGTTCGCCTCGGGCAATCCGATTTATGGCCTGATCCTGAATGGGTTGAAAGGGCTGTATACGCGCGTTGGGCGGCACTATTTCTCCAATCCGGAAGCCCGTAAAGTCGCCCGCGAGTTTTATCTGACACTGCTCGACCTGTGTGACAAACAGCCCACTCAGGATGAAATCGTGGAGTGTGTCCGGCATTACGGACGCCAGAGTGGAGATATCTGGCATTCGATGCAAAAGAGTATGCCGAACGACTTAGGCGCTAAGCGCTAAAAAAAACCGGACTGCGCGTCCGGTTTTTTTTATGCCTGTTTTAGAGGGGAACATTGCGCGGCGGATTGCGATCCAGCAGTTCGACGCTGCCATCTTCATTCTGCTGTTCCAGAATCACATCAAAGCCCCACAGGCGGTGCACGTGCTTAAGCACCTCCCGACGGCTCTTATCGAGTGGTGCACGGCTTTGTGGCACGTAGCGCAGCGTCAGGGAACGATCACCCCGTAAGTCCACATTGTAAACCTGAATATTGGGCTCCAGATTACTCAGGTTGTACTGTGCCGAAAGCTGCTGCCGAATGGCCCGATAGCCGGACTCGTCGTGGATCGCGGCGATTTCCAGATAATTGTTGCGGTCGTCGTCCAGCACAGTGAACAGCCGGAAGTCACGCATGACCTTAGGCGACAGGAACTGACTGATAAAGCTTTCATCTTTAAATTCACGCATTGCGAAATGCAGGGTTTTCAGCCAGTCAGAACCGGCAATATCCGGGAACCAGTAGCGATCCTCTTCCGTCGGCGACTGACAAATACGTTTAATATCCTGGAACATGGCAAAGCCCAGCGCATACGGATTGATACCGCTGTACCACTGGCTGTTGTAGGGCGGTTGATAGATTACGTTGGTGTGGCTGTGCAGGAACTCCATCATAAAGCGTTCTGACACTTTGCCTTCATCATAGAGGTGATTCAGGATGGTGTAATGCCAGAAGGTCGCCCAGCCTTCATTCATCACCTGAGTTTGTTTCTGCGGATAAAAATACTGGCTCACCTTACGCACAATGCGCAGAATTTCACGCTGCCACGGCTCCAGTAGCGGCGCGTTCTTTTCCATAAAGTAGAGCAGGTTTTCCTGCGGTTCAGAAGGATAGCGCGCCGCTTCAAAATGCGCGGCTTCTTTTTCACGCCGCGGTAAGGTGCGCCATAAGGTATTGACCTGGCTTCGCAGATACTCTTCGCGGCTTTTTTGCCTGGCCTTCTCTTCCTGCAGGGAAATTTTTTGCGGACGCTTATAGCGGTCCACACCGTAATTCATCAGGGCGTGACATGAATCGAGCAGGCGCTCCACTTCTTCAACGCCATAGCGCTCTTCGCAGTCAGCAATGTAATTTCTGGCAAATAACAGGTAATCCACAATCGAACTGGCATCGGTCCAGCTGCGGAAGAGGTAGTTATTTTTGAAAAAGGAATTATGCCCATAGCAGGCGTGCGCCATAACCAGCGCCTGCATGGTCATGGTGTTCTCTTCCATCAGATAGGCGATGCAGGGATTAGAGTTAATCACGATCTCATAAGCCAGGCCCTGCTGCCCATGCTTGTAACGTTGCTCAGTCTCAATAAATTTTTTGCCAAACGACCAGTGCGAATAGTTGATGGGCATACCGACGCTGGAGTAGGCGTCCATCATCTGCTCGGAGGTAATCACTTCAATTTGGTGCGGGTAGGTATCCAGACCGTAGTGTTTCGCTACGCGGTCGATTTCAGCGAGATAGACATCCAGTAACTCGAATGTCCAGTCGGGCCCGTCGCTGAGTCGTTTGCTGTCCATGATGGAATCGTCAAAGATTGTTGTCATAGCGCACCTCTGTTTTGGCGAACGGACTCACCCTGACGCGTTGTCCGTTACGATTTATTTAAGGCTCTTCCTGAGAAAGGAACCCAAAAAAACTGAGTGAACAGATCAATGATAGTTCACTGTCGCTTATCCGATCCGGGAACTCAAACGAATTCTTTGGCAGAAAAATCATTTCAGGTTTACCGCGCTGGGATTAAATAGTTCTACACACTGAATATCTACCACTTTTAAGCATTAAATTCTGACTTTTTTCAGAGGGGGAGATTATGAAGGATTCTCCTGTGAAAGGCATAATTAACCAGAACTGGTGTCATTTATGCCTGATTTTTTAATAAAGGACGCATAATTCTCTGAATTTGAGGGCGTGAAATGATTTTAGTTACCTGTAGGCGCAAAAAGAGGTGAAATGGATGGATTGTGTAAAGGATGTTTCCACTTTGTGATCACTCTGAATGTTAACCGGTGAATAGTGGATTATGCTTTTTATTTTCGCGGGGGACTTATGCACGTAGTTATTCTTGGTAGTGGCGTTGTGGGCGTAACCAGCGCGTGGTATCTGGCGCGCGCCGGCCATCAGGTCACCGTGATCGATCGTCAGCCTCAACCCGCCATGGAAACCAGCGCGGCAAATGCCGGGCAGATCTCGCCAGGCTATGCGGCGCCCTGGGCTGCACCCGGTGTGCCGCTTAAGGCGATGAAATGGATGTTTCAGCGTCATGCGCCTCTGGCCATCCGGCTGGATGGCAGCCGCTTTCAGCTTGAGTGGATGTGGCATATGCTGCGTAACTGTGACATGCAGCACTACCAGCAGAATAAAAGTCGCATGGTCCGGCTTGCTGAATACAGCCGCGATTGCCTGAAGGCCCTCCGCGCCGAAACGGGCATTGCCTATGAAGGCCGACAGGGCGGCACGCTCCAGCTATTCCGTACGCAACAGCAATTCGAGAGCGCAAGCAAAGACATTGCCGTTCTGCGCGAGGCCGGCGTGCCCTATGAATTACTGGAGTCGCATCAGCTGGCCAGCGTTGAGCCTGCCCTTGCGGCGACGCAGCATAAACTTACCGGCGGTCTGCGGTTACCAAATGATGAAACCGGCGACTGCCAGCTTTTTACCCAGCGCCTAGCCAAAATGGCCGAGGAAGCCGGTGTGGTCTTCCGCTTCAATACACCCATCGATCAGCTGCTGCGCGACGGTAACCGGATTTACGGTGTGAAGTGCGGCGATGAGGTGATTAAAGCCGACAGCTACGTCGTTGCGCTGGGCTCCTGGTCCACCGCGTTGATGAAAAATATTGTGGATATCCCGGTCTACCCTCTGAAAGGCTATTCCTTAACGATTCCGGTGACGAATGCCGATGCGGCACCCGTCTCCACCATCCTGGACGAAACCTACAAAGTGGCCGTCACACGTTTTGATAACCGTATTCGAGTCGGCGGTATGGCAGAAATTGTGGGTTTTAACACCAAACTGCCTGAAGCGCGTCGCGAAACGCTGGAGATGGTGGTTACAGATCTTTATCCTGAAGGGGGTGATGTCAGCCAGGCCAGTTTCTGGACAGGCCTGCGTCCTATGACGCCAGACGGTACGCCGGTTGTCGGGGCGACGCCGCTGTCCAATCTTTATCTGAATACCGGACACGGCACACTGGGCTGGACAATGGCCTGTGGCTCCGGTCAGTTACTGGCTGATGTCATTTCCGGCACGTCGCCAGCGATTGCATCGGACGATCTCACGGTCTTCCGTTATTTGCCTGGTTTTGCGGCCAGCCGATCACCGCTTCGTAACGTTAACGCTACACGTTAAGCCTTCAGGGAGAGGAAGTATGTCACGTCCAATTGTCGCAACCATCAATCAACAGGCGTTGCGACATAACCTGGCCATTGTGCGTCGTGCGGCCCCCGCATCACGTGTCTGGTCTGTGGTGAAAGCCAATGCCTACGGCCATGGCATTGCCCGCGTGTGGGAAAGTCTGTCCAGCACCGATGGCTTCGCGTTACTGAATATGGAAGAAGCCATTCTGCTGCGGGAGCAGGGGTGGAAGAAACCCATCCTGCTGCTTGAAGGCTTTTTTCACCCTGACGATCTGACCTTAATCGATCGTTACCGTCTGACGACCAGCGTGCACAGCAACTGGCAGATTCATGCCCTGGCCAATGCGACGCTCTCGGCGCCTGTCGATATTTACCTGAAGATAAACAGCGGTATGAACCGACTGGGCTTTCGCCCTGAACAGGTAAATGGCATCTGGCATAAACTGCGTGCGCTGGAAAACGTCGGGGATATTACGTTGATGGCGCATTTCGCTGATGCCGAAAATCCGGAAGGCATTGTGGCGCCGCTACAGCGAATCGCCGACGCTACCGAAGGGCTGGACAGCCCGGTCTCGCTGTCCAATTCGGCCTGTACGCTGTGGCATCCTGAGGCGCACCGGGACTGGGTGCGACCGGGGATCATTTTGTATGGTGCGTCACCCAGCGGTGACTGGCAGGACGTGGCCAGCAGTGGACTTCAGCCGGTGATGACCCTGTCCAGTGAAATCATTGGTGTGCAGCAGCTTCAGGCCGGAGATGGCGTGGGTTATGGCTATCGCTACCGGGCATCCCAGCCGCAGCGAATAGGCGTTGTCGCCTGTGGCTATGCCGATGGTTATCCTCGCCATGCGCCCAACGGGACGCCGGTTTTTGTTGATGGCGTGCTGACGCAGGTCGTGGGTGCGGTGTCGATGGATATGATTACCGTTGATTTAACACCCTGCCCACAGGCGGGCATTGGTTCACCTGTCGAGCTGTGGGGAAACAATGTCAAAATCGATCAGGTAGCAAAAGCGGCCGGAACGGTAGGTTATGAGCTGATGTGTGCCCTGGCCCCACGTGTTCCGGTGAACGTTATTTAATCGCTGTAATCCGGCTGTGCATGTTTTTACTGCAGCGCCAGGCGAGGAACGCCAGCGCTGCACCCAGCAGCATCATCAACGCCAGCGACATTTTCTCTGCCAGTGGCAGGGCGACAATAAGCAAACTCCCCGCTGCACCGCCTGCCATCTGAATAAAACCCTGTAACGCCGATGCGACACCAGCCTGCTGTTGGTAAGGTTCCAGCGCATAGCTGGTGGCCGGGCCGACGGTGAAGGCCAGTCCGGCTACGGCCACGGCGACCGGGAACATATACAGCGCCCAGTGTGACTGCAGGCTGTCAGGCAGCAGTGTCATACCGGCCAGCAGCAGGCCAGCACCCAGTAGCATGGTCAGGCAACCCATCGCCAGGCAAAATGGCCTGCCCGCCTTACGAATCGCCTTGTTTACCACCACGCTCACCAGCATGATCCAAAAGCCATTCGCGCCAAAGGCAAAAGAGAATGCCAGAGGCGACAGGCCGCCCTCGGTCATCAGAATGTGGGGTGCCAGTGAAACATACGTCAGCACCATGCCCAGTGCGCCCGCATTCGCGAAGGCAAAGGCCAGAAAGCGCGGCTGACGTAAAATGGCGGCATACTGATTAACGGGAAGCCCTTTTACACGCAGCGTATCGGCCGGACGGGTTTCCGGCAGCCAGATAATGACCATCAGCATCACGACGGCGGCATAAGTACACAGGAACCAGAAGGGCGCGCGCCAGTCAAAGGCGCTGGCCAGCAGTCCACCCAGCAACGGTGCCAGTGCGGGCACGATATTCAGTGCGCCATTCAGAAAGCCATAAGCCCGGGCGGCATCATCACCACTTAACCGGTCGCGTACGCCGCTGAACGCAACGACGGCACTACAACATACCGCACAGCCCTGTACGACGCGGGCCAGCAGGAACAGCGGGAAGGAGGTGGCGGTGGCCGCAATGGCGCTGCCCGCTATGTAGAGCGTCAGGCCCAGCAGCGCAATAGGTTTGCGCCCATAGTTATCGACCAGCGGGCCGCTCACCAGCTGACCCAGTCCCATTATCAGCAGGAAAAGGGGGATCGTTGTTTGTATCAGCGTCACCGGTGTTGACAGACCTTCTGCGATCTGCGGCAGCGTGGGTAAATAGAGATCGATGCCTAAAGGCGCCAGGAGCACCAAGCTTAACAGCAACAGGGTATATTTTTGCATAGCAACCAGAGGGTAAACGTACGATAAAGCGAGGGAAGAGGGTAATGATTAATAAAGCAAAAGGAAAGCGAATTACCAGCGAAATAGCGATGCCTGTCTGAAACAGGCATCGCAGGCTAAATCAGTACGCGCCGTCGCGGCGTAATACCACACCGGCTGTTTTAAACAGGATGGCAATATCCGTCCACAGCGCCCAGTTTTTGACATACCAGGAATCAAAGTAGACACGGGTATCGTAGTCAATGTCGTTACGTCCGCTCACCTGCCACAGGCCGGTCATCCCGGGCTTCGCCATCAGATAGTAATCCACGTCGCCGGCATAACGTTCCAGTTCCGCTTCGATAACCGGACGTGGGCCGACCAGGCTCATTTCACCCCGAATCACGTTCCAGAGCTGAGGTAACTCATCCAGGCTGGTTTTGCGCAGGAAGCCCCCGATGCGGGTAATGCGCGGATCATTTTTCAGCTTGAAGTCTTTGTCCCATTCGCGACGCGCTTCTTCGCTGGTCGCCAGCAGGTTTTCCAGCACCTCTTTGGAATTGGTGACCATCGAACGGAACTTCAGACATTTAAATTTCTTGCCATCCTGACCCACGCGCTCGTGACCATAAATGGCATTACCGCCATCACGCTTCACCATATAGCAAAGTAAGGCAAAAACCGGTGCCAGGAAGAGCAGCAGCAGCGAAGCTACCACAATATCAAATCCCCGTTTCAGGAAGCGTGACGAATGCTTCGCCAGGTTATTGCTGACGCGCAGAATCATCACTTCATGGCTGAAGATAAAGGACATGTCTGTGCCGTAAAGCGGTACACCGCGTAATGTTGGGATAACCGACACGGAACGGCAGTTCATTTTAGACAAGAATTTCAGCCAGCGGTCGCGCTCAGGCTGCTGTTCGTATTCCATTGCCACAATGAACTGCACATTGTCACGGTCGATGGTCTGCCAGTTAATATCGTTGGCGGAGATAACAGGCACACCATTAACGCTCTGCTGCAGCGGTGCGTCTTCAACGGAAATAAACGCCTGAACGTTATACCCGAGAATCTCCTCGCTTTGTAATGCGGCGTAAGCTTCGGTAGCGTTACGGCCCGAGCCAATGATGATGGTTTCTTTTTGCCATTGTCCGGCCCGGTTAATCGCGCTTTTCACGCCTGCACGCATTAACGGCAGCAACAGCAGGGCATAGCTCCAGCTGAACACCCAGACCATGCGGGAGAAGTCCCATTTGGAGAAGGCGATTAACGCCAGATCCAGCAGAGAGAACACGACGAGGGTTTTAACAATCTCTTTCAGTTCAAACCAAAAGGGTTTGCGGTAGGTATAGTGACGCAGGCGCATCCAGAACCAACCGGTGCAAAGCACCGACATAATAAACTGCGCAATAAAACGGTTCTCAATTTGATGGGGTGGAATAAAGGCATCAAGGTCGCCCCAAATTCCCTGCACGGTCGCGGCAGAGAGAAACAGCGCTAAATTCAGCGCAATGAGATCTGAAAAACTCAACGCAAGCTTTACAAGAATATTTTTACGAAGACCGCTCCACGAGCGAGTCGCATTGTTCATTACAATTGTACTTGCCATAAAACCTGCTCTCTTTAATGAAGTAAAAGATGGCCTGACCAGAATCAAGTACGCGTTCAGGGGTTAACGACTGAAAACCCGAAACCGGGACGTTTTCAGTTTGTTACAGTCATTAGAGCCATTGACGCTGCAAAAAACAGATTCTCTAAACGTGAGACAAGTCACGTAAAAATGCAGCACTGGAGAAGAGTATGCAGGAGATGTTTGACAGAGTTAATACGGAATAATTCTTAAAAAGTCAGGGGATAATCGCGCGGGTTTTGTTTAAGTTATTGATATGCAGAATAATGTATCAGGGATAAGCGTGATGCACGGAGATATTCAGGTCCATTTTTAGGAATTACCGCCAAACGGGCTGACTGGCGGTAATCCTCCGGGCTTACGCGGGTTTTTTTAATACCCAGCGGTCTTGTTGTTTATCGTAATGACCGATCGCTAATATCACTTCTTTACCGTCGATCCAGGCCGGTACGCTGGTTTCCTGATCCCAGCCGTCAAGCTGATAACTCAGGCCGGGATTGGTGTGGCAGGGAATACTCACCGTCACCGGGTCTTCGCTGCTGAATTCCGCATCAACAATTTCATAGCGACCAATTTTAACCACGTGACTCATGGATAACTCCCGTTTTAACTGAATGTTATAAAAGCGTAGTGCAATTCAGCTAATTAAACCGCGCTATTTAAATAAGATTATTCTTTGTCTTCATTGGGGCGTACGCCAATTTTAACAATATGATTATCTTCTTTCTCCGCCACCGTCCATGTCAGTTGATTCCATTCTATCTGGTCACCGACCACAGGTGCCCCGCCTAACATACTCATCATCAACTGACCCAGCGACTGTTGCGCGTTCGTATCTTCGTCGAGTTCAAGGCCATAAATCTGCGCGACATCATGAAGTCGCGCGTCGGCATCCAGAATAAAGTCGCCGAAGAAACGTTGATCCAGCGAGACAGGCGGCGACTGACTGAACATTTTACCCAGCGCAGGCAGATCGCGCTCACGGCCAATCACACAAATCACGTCATTCTCTTTTAAACGCGTTGCGCCGTTGGGGTGCATTAACACGTTATCCCGAAACAGTGCGGCGATACGGGTTTCACGTGGCATCTGTAAATCCCGCAGCGCCGCGCCCACGCACCATTTGTCGGCGCTGAGCTGATAGACGAACTGCTCCCACGGATTCTCCGGATGAATATCCAGCCCGATACGGCTAATCGGAGAGGCGGTAGGCGGAACCACCACTTTGGCTTTCTTCGCCGCAAAGCCCAGCGAGGTGCCCTGTAGCATCAGGGAAACCAGCACCACGAAAAACGCAATATTAAAATAGAGCGAGGCATTCTCCAGACCGGCCATCATCGGGAAGACGGCCAGGATAATCGGCACTGCTCCGCGCAGACCGACCCAGCTGATAAAGATACGCTCCCGCGCCGTGAAGCCACGGAACGGTAACAGGCCGATAAACACCGACAGCGGACGTGCTACCAGAATTAACCACAGGGACAGAATCATCGCCGGAACAGCGATATGCCAGAGGTCGGAGGGGGTGACTAACAATCCCAGTACGATAAACATGCCGATCTGGCTGAGCCAGGCCATACCGTCAAAGGTCTGCAAAATGCCGAAACGGTTGCGGATAGGGCTGTTACCCAGTAAGAAGCCGCACAGATAGACGGCGAGGATGCCGCTGCCTTCCAGCACGGTGGTCAACGCAAAGACCAGAATGCCGCCGCTCAGTGCCAGTAAGGGATACAGGCCGGGAGCCAGATTCATGCGGTTAATCAGTTGCTGCAGGGCCCAGCCACCGCCCAGACCGAGGACAATCCCCAGACCGAACTGCTGAATCAGATGCACCACGAACATCCAGTCCAGACCGGTTCGTCCCTGCTCAATCATTTCGATCAGCGTAATGGTCAGAAACACCGCCATTGGGTCATTGCTGCCGGACTCAATTTCCAGCGTGGCACTGACACGTTCATTCAGACCTTTGTCACCGAGCAGGGAAAATACCGCTGCCGCGTCGGTGGAGCCGATAATCGCACCAATCAGGAAGCCCTGCATCATATCGAGCCTGAACAGCCAGGCCGCGACCATGCCAGTCAGGCCTGCCGTAATGATCACGCCTACGGTTGCCAGTGATAAGGCCGGTCCGAGCGCCACCTTAAAGGAGCTGGCTTTGGTGCGCATGCCGCCGTCCAGCAGGATGATTGCCAGGGCAAGGTTAGAGATCAGGTAGGCCGCCGGATAGTTATCAAATGCGATGCCGCCAATACCGTCAATGCCGGCCAGCATGCCCAGCGCCAGAAAAATCACCAGGATAGGAATGCCCAATCGGGACGAAAAGGAACTGAGCAAGATACTCGACGCAACCAGCACGGATCCAATAATGAAAAGACTATAAACAATAGTGTGGTTCAAACGCGGTCTCCTGAGATACGGCAGACAATGTTAACTAAGGTGTAGAAACATCCATGCTATGTCTGCAAGATAATTTTTTATCAATGAGTTGTCATTGTCATTTTGCAATTTATCTTAATTGCTAATGCACTGGATAATCCCAGTTAACAAGGCTAATAGGGGAGTTAGATAGCTTGCAGCAGGCAAGACCGCATTTTAAGAGGTTATAAATACAATAAAAAAAGCCGACTGGGCGTCGGCTTAGTGTCTCAGGCTTCCATTGCCTGTTTGTGAAACAGCTCACGAAACACAGGATAAATATCTTCGGGCTCCCGGATGTGCTGGATCGCAAAGTTGTCGAACATTGACTGCAGATGTTCGTATTCGCGCCATAAGGTCTGATGCGCGCGACGTGTTATCTCGATGTAGGTGTAGTAACGCACCACCGGCAACAGGTTTTTTGCCAGAATCTCGTGGCAGAGCGGTGAATCGTCTGCCCAGTTGTCACCATCCGACGCCTGCGCGGCGTAGATATTCCATTGCGCCGGATCGTAGCGCTCCTTCACAACCTCATCCATCAGTTTCAGTGCGCTGGAGACGATGGTGCCGCCGGTTTCCTGCGAATAGAAGAACTCCTGCTCATCGACCTCTTTGGCCTGAGTATGATGGCGGATGTAGACTACCTCGACGTTTTTATAAGTCCGGCTGAGGAACAGATAGAGCAAAATATAAAAGCGTTTTGCCATATCTTTCGTCGCCTGATCCATCGAGCCGGAGACATCCATCAGGCAAAACATGACCGCCTGACTGGAAGGCTCGGGCCGCTTCTCGAAGTTTTTATAGCGCAGGTCAAAGGTGTCAATAAAGGGCACTCTGTCAATGCGCGCGCGCAGTTCGGCAATCTCCTTGCGCAGGCGTTCCTCTTCGAGTAACTGAGCGGGCTCTGACTTTTCTACTTCGCTGAGGGCATCCTCAAGCTCATGGAGCTGGCGGCGCTTACCTGCCGTCATCGCAGTACGTCGGGCCAGGGAATTTTGTAAAGAACGGACCACGCTGATGTTGGCGGGAACGCCATTCGAGGTAAATCCGGCACGGTGCGTTTTGTACTCATTCAACTGGCGGTGCTGATTTTTCCGCAGATTGGGCAGCGCCAGATCCTCAAACAGCAGATCCAGATATTCATCTTTGGAAATTTGAAAAACAAATTCATCCTCACCTTCACCATCCTGACTGGCATTTCCCTGACCTGAACCGCTACCGCCCCCGCCTTGTGGGCGTTCAACACGGTCATTTTGCACGAAGTGATCATTGCCTGGATGAACGCGATGACGTTGTCCACCACGCCCCTGATGAAAAATGGGTTCATTGATATCATCTACGGGAATAGAGACGGATTCGCCACTGCTGACGTCGGTTACCGAGCGTTTGTTAATGGCCTCGGAAATCGACTGCTTAATCTGCGACTTGTAACGACGTAAGAAGCGCTGGCGATTAACCGCACTCTTGTTTTTACCGTTCAGTCGGCGATCGATAAAATAGGCCATGATGTTCCCCCAAACTACATTGCAAGCAGGCCGGGCTGGCCCGACCTTAATATGACCGGTGCTGTCCCGCACCGGTTTGCTTACAGACTTTGATCAGGACGATTTACGCACGCGCAGATACCATTCACACAGCAGGCGAACCTGTTTGCGGGTATAGCCTTTTTCCATCATGCGATCGACAAAATCGTCGTGTTTCTTCTGCTCATCCGTAGAGGTTTTGGTGTTGAACGAGATAACCGGCAACAGCTCTTCGGTATTGGAGAACATCTTTTTCTCAATGACCGTACGGAGTTTTTCATAGCTGGTCCAGTTGGGATTTCTGCCATTATTATGCGCTCTTGCACGCAGCACAAAATTGACAATTTCATTACGGAAATCTTTAGGGTTACTAATCCCGGCAGGCTTCTCAATTTTCTCCAGCTCGGCATTCAGCGATTCACGGTCAAATAATTGTCCGGTATCCGGATCGCGATACTCCTGATCCTGAATCCAGAAATCCGCATAAGTTACATAACGGTCGAAAATATTCTGACCATATTCGGAATAGGATTCCAGATAAGCTGTTTGAATCTCTTTGCCAATAAACTCCGCATATTTAGGAATTAAATAGCCTTTGAGATGCTCAAGGTATTTTTCCGCCTGATCCTGTGGGAACTGCTCACGTTCAATCTGCTGTTCCAACACATAGAACAGGTGCACCGGGTTGGCGGCAACTTCAGCATGGTCAAAGTTAAACACGCGTGACAGGATTTTAAAGGCGAAACGCGTCGACAGGCCATTCATGCCTTCGTCCACGCCCGCATAATCGTGGTACTCCTGCCAGGATTTCGCTTTCGGGTCGGTATCCTTCAGGCTTTCACCATCGTACACGCGCATTTTCGAATAGATGCTCGAGTTATCGGGATCTTTCAGACGCGACAGGATAGAGAAGCGCGCCAGCGTCTCAAGCGTGCCAGGTGCACAAGGCGCAGTGGACAGCTCACTGTGATTCAGCAGCTTTTCATAAATCTTAATTTCCTCAGACACGCGCAGGCAGTAAGGCACTTTAACGATGTAAACACGGTCGAGGAAAGCCTCGTTGTTTTTATTGTTGCGGAAGGTCACCCATTCGGATTCGTTTGAGTGCGCCAGGATGATGCCGTTAAACGGCAGGGCTGAAATCCCTTCCGTACCGTTGTAGTTTCCTTCCTGCGTGGCGGTGAGGAGAGGATGCAGAACCTTAATCGGCGCTTTAAACATCTCAACGAATTCCATGATGCCCTGGTTGGCCCGGCACAGTGCGCCAGAGTAACCGTAGGCATCAGGATCGTTTTGCGCGTGGTTTTCAAGTTTGCGAATGTCGACCTTACCGACCAACGCAGAGATATCCTGGTTATTCTCATCGCCCGGCTCTGTCTTGGCGATGGCTAACTGCTCAAGAATCGATGGCCAGACTTTAACGACTTTAAAGCGTGTAATATCCCCGCCAAAGTCATGCAGACGTTTGGCGGCCCAGGGCGACATAATGGTGCCAAGGTAGCGACGCGGTACGCCGTACTCTTTTTCCAGAATGTTAGCGTCTTCCTGCGGGTTGAACAGGCACAGCGGATGGTCGTTGACCGGACTGCGTTCGCCGTCGGCGCTGAGCACGTAGATAGGGACGCGTTGCATCAGCGATTTCAGGCGCTCAGCCAGGGAGGACTTACCGCCACCCACCGGACCCAGTAAATAGAGAATCTGCTTCTTCTCTTCAAGGCCTTGCGCTGCGTGTTTCAAATAGGAAACGATCTGCTCAATCGCTTCCTCCATACCGTAAAACTCTTCGAACGCTGGGTAACGTCCCATAACCCGGTTAGAAAAGATTCTGGAAAGGCGTGGCTCCTGGGCAGTGTCGACCATTACTGGCTCACCAATAGCCATTAAGAGTCGCTCTGCTGCGTTGGCGTATGCACTGCGATCCTGTTTACAGATAGTCAGAAATTCCTGCAGTGTGAACTCTTCGTCCTTGGCAGCTTCATAACGCTGACGATAGTGATCGAATATATTCATAGCGATGCCCGTCCTTTCGTTTTTAGCACAGGTAAAGGAGCAATAATCAGTGCTCGTACAGCTCCCGGAAGATATTAATCTGTTTACTACAGCAACCCTTATGCCAACCTGATCGTTCTTATCGGGATGCACAACTTTTATGGTTACTTGGTAAGTACAAAAACTCGGGTATTAAGTTTAACTGTAGAAGGCATTCAGGAAATTTCATCATAGATTTTTGATTAGTGAGCCACATATCAATAACAAAATCATTTTGTTGCGAAACGTTTTTCCTCAGTTAACCCCCGTTCTGTGATGCCTTCAACCCGGTTATGCCACATTCTGCGGCAAACGCGGTAGATGATTTTGATATAAGGTTAATTCAGTCTGTAAAAAGCGTTAGACTCTATGTGTGATTGTTATATTTATGGAATGAATAAATTGTGAACCAATTCAAACTTAACGTGCTTATTGCACTTATCCCTTGTTATTTTCTGGGCCAGTCAGTACAAGCCGCACCCTTATCACTCGGTGCATCAGTGATTTATGCGCAGTCACCTTATCATGGTGGACAGGACCGCTATTTGCCTGTTCCCATCATCAATTACGAAGGGGAAAAATTCTGGTTTAACACCCTGCAGGGTGGCTATTACGTGTGGAAAGACCCACAGGATCAGCTCTCTCTGTCGCTGTTGGGTTCGCCGCAGCAATACGACCCGGATGACAATGATCTGGGGGATATGAAGGGGCTGGATAAGCGCCGGATGACGTTGATGGGCGGGGTGACTTACCGGCACACGGATGACTGGGGCATCATACGGACCTCATTGTTAGGCGATGTGCTTAACAACAGCAACGGTATCGTCTGGGATTTGACCTATCTTTACCGTTTCAGCTTTGGCGACTTTACCTTTACGCCGGGAATTGGTGCATTGTGGAACAGCGCGAATCAAAACCGCTACTACTATGGCGTATCGGGTAACGAAAGCGATCGGACCGGAATTCGTCGTTATCATCCGGATGACAGCTGGTCGCCTTATGTGGAAATGAACGCCAGCTACAGCATTACCCCGCAGTGGAATGCCAGTCTTTCAGGGCGTTACACCCGCTTTGCCAGCGAAATCAAAGACAGTCCGATGGTTGATAAAAGCGGACAGTTTACGGTCTGGACAGGCGTCAGCTATACCTTCTGATGCGGCGCACCCTGGGAGTGCAGGCTGTGCTCTATCAGGGTGCATATGCCCCCATTTAGTGCAGGAGAACCCGATGACAAAATATATCGATATTGCAGGTCAGCGTCAGATTCCGGCAATCGGTCTTGGCACCTGGTATATGGGGGAGGATCCCGCCAGCCGGCAACAGGAAATCAGTGCGCTTCAGGCAGGGCTGGATGCCGGTTTGCGGCTGGTGGATACCGCTGAAATGTATGCAGAGGGTGGCGCCGAAGAAGTGGTAGGCGATGCCCTGAAGGGACGGCGTGATGAGGCCCTGCTGGTATCGAAAGTTTATCCATGGAATGCCGGGAAACAGGATGCCATCGCCGCCTGCGAGGCCAGCCTGCGTCGTCTGCAAACGGATCGAATTGATTTGTATCTTTTGCACTGGCGCGGCAGTGTGCCACTCGACGAAACCATCAGCGCGATGCAGACTTTGCAGCAGCAGGGCAAAATTCGTGCGTGGGGTGTTTCAAACTTCGACAGCGAGGACATGGACGCCCTGTGGGCCGAAACGGGTGGCGAAAATTGTGCCACCAATCAGGTGCTTTATCATCTGGGTTCCCGCGGTATTGAATACGATTTGCTACCGCTCTGTCGCCAGCGCGCGATGCCGGTCATGGCGTATTGTCCCCTGGCACAGGCCGGTCGGTTACGCAGTCAGCTGTTTACCGACCCCGCTCTGAACGCAATTGCCCGCCAAAAAGGCATCACCGTGGCACAGCTTCTGCTGGCCTGGGCGATTCGGGATGGCGATGTCCTTGCCATCCCTAAAGCCAGTTCACTGGTACATGTTCGTGAAAATGCGGCTGCGCTGGACATTACCCTGAGCGAGGAGGACTGTCTCAGACTCGACAGGGCTTTTCCGCCGCCACAACACAAACTGCCGCTGGATGTGGTCTGAACGCGCTTCAGGCCTTATTTTTCAAACGTATTGTCGTCGCCAGTCGGGCAGGCTTGTCGCCTGCACTGCGCAACGGTTTGCTGATGCGCGCGGTTTCAACACACACCATCGTTTTATAACCCTCATTTGGCATGTCCGCCATGCTACACGACAGCGCCACACCGGGATTCCACGTGACAACGTCACTATGGTGATGGTGGTACACTTCAATTTGCCGTTTTCCAGCCAGATCGTTGATAACTGAACAGTCTTTTGGCGCAGTGAAGATACGATCCACGCGCTCGGTAAAGCGCTGTTTACCCTCGCTCTGACCCGGCTGGTTATCTTTGACCTTGTCGATGTAATGTTCACCCAGTCCGGTGACCTCAACGCTCGCACTGTCCGCCACGTTAAAATAGCTGTGTAGCGCGGCTGTCGATTCATAATCACCGTAGGCTTCCAGCTCAATTTCGCAATGCTGGCCCAGACGGAAGCGGGCGATAAGGGTAAAGTCATGCGGCCACAGCTTCAGCGTTTGTGGGGTACTTTCCAGCACAAATGTCAGCAGCACGCCGTCTTCGTTTTCATCATGCGCAGAGAGCGTCCATGACTGATTTCGGGCAAAGCCATGGGCAGGCTCTCCTGCCGGTCCAAACCAGGGCCAGCAAATCGGTACACCGCCGCGAATCGCCTTACCAGGCAGGAAAGGGCTCTTATCGCTCAGCCAGATGACGGGCTTCTCACCGCTCGGTTGCCAGGCAATCAGATGCGCGCCCTGTAAGGTCACGGCCGCCCGTACACGCGGATGGCTGACAATGATAACCGGGAGTTCACCCACCTGACGTTGCGACAGATAAGGCGTGATTTGTTTAACCACGGGAAGGGAAAAGAGTTTGTCTTGCATGCCTGACTCCATAGTAAAGGGATCAAAAAAAGGGTGACCGAAGTCACCCTTATTGTCTCGTGTCTGGCTGCCTTATTTAGCAGCAACCAGCGCAATCAGGTCGAGAACTTTGTTTGAATAACCGGTTTCGTTATCGTACCAGGAAACCAGTTTAACGAAGTTGTCATTCAGCGCGATACCGGCTTTGGCATCGAATACTGAGGTCAGAACTTCGCCGTTGAAGTCGGTAGAAACCACGTCATCTTCAACGTAGCCCAGCACGTCTTTCATCTCGCCTTCAGCCGCGGCTTTGATAGCGGCACAAATTTCTTTGTAAGACGCAGCTTTTTCCAGACGAACGGTCAGGTCAACAACAGAAACGTTAGGCGTAGGTACGCGGAATGCCATACCGGTCAGTTTGCCGTTCAGTTCTGGCAGCACTTTACCTACCGCTTTAGCGGCGCCGGTAGAAGACGGGATGATGTTCTGTGATGCACCACGACCACCGCGCCAGTCTTTGTGAGACGGGCCATCAACAGTTTTCTGCGTTGCGGTAGTGGCGTGTACGGTGGTCATCAGGCCTTCAACGATACCAAATTTATCGTTGATGACTTTTGCCAGCGGGGCCAGGCAGTTAGTGGTACAAGAGGCGTTAGAAACGATGTCCTGGCCCTGGTATTTGTCGAAGTTAGCACCACGAACAAACATTGGGGTGTCATCTTTAGATGGACCGGTCAGAACCACTTTTTTCGCGCCAGCAGTGATGTGCTTACGTGCGGTTTCGTCGGTCAGGAAGATACCGGTTGCTTCAGCAACGACGTCAACGCCCACTTCGCCCCACTTCAGGTTAGCCGGATCTTTCTCAGCGGTAACACGGATTTTCTTACCGTTAACAACCAGAGCGCCGTCCTGTACTTCAACGGTGCCGTCAAAACGGCCGTGAGTAGAGTCGTACTTCAGCATGTACGCCATGTAGTCAGCGTCCAGCAGGTCGTTGATAGCAACGATTTCGATGTCAGAGCGCTGTTGAGCAGCACGGAAAACGATGCGACCGATACGGCCAAAACCGTTGATACCTACTTTGATAGTCATATATTCCACCAGCTAGTTGTTAGTGAATAAAAGGTTGGCTGTAAAATTACAAAAACCTTACCAGGCGTCAAGCGGAATCGTGTCAATTGTTGCGACAGGTCAATCCACCGAACAGGAATTATTTGATGCGCAACCGCTTGCGCGCTTCCGCGAACATCGTGCTCTGTTGAAACCTTCGCCGAATATATAGGGATATGCCAGAGAAAAGGTGATCAAAATCACAAATCCACCTTGTAAGATACGGACCGAAGGGCAGAGCACAAAAAAAGACCCGACTAATGTTGATCATTTGTTAGAATACTAGTCGATTTTTTCAGAATGACATCCCGGAATTGCTCAAATGCCTAAAGAAACCGCACCCGACGCAAAAATCGCCCAGTTAACTGAGATGCAGCGCTATGTCACGCAACAGCGTGGCACGGAGCCGCCGTACAGCGGTGCGCTGCTGCATAACAAGCAGGAAGGGATTTATCACTGCCTGGTGTGCAACGCGCCCTTGTTTCTTTCAGAGACGAAATACGATTCAGGCTGTGGCTGGCCGAGTTTTTATGAGCCCGTCAGCGATGAGGCTATTCGTTATCTGGAAGATAACTCGCACGGTATGCAGCGTATTGAAATCCGTTGCGGCAACTGTGATTCTCATCTCGGCCATGTTTTTCCTGATGGGCCGCAGCCGACCGGTGAGCGTTACTGTGTGAACTCAGCCTCGCTGAACTTCACCAGTCCACAAGGCGACGAGATTAAGGGCTAACAATGAAACAGCAACTTGAAGCCATGCTTGATGCTATGACACCTGAAATTTATGAACGCCTGATGACGGCCGTTGAAACCGGAAAATGGCCGGATGGAGTGGCGCTGACGCAGCAACAGCGTGATAACAGCCTGCAGTTGGTTATGATGTGGCAGGCGCGCAATAATGATGCGCCACAGCATATGACCATCGGCAAAAATGGCGAAATGGTGACCAAATCGAAAAAGCAGTTGAAAGAAGAGTTTGGTATCGAACCGGACGTCACGCGCATTCATCTGCATTAATGGCGCGGTAAGTCGCCAGTCAGCCACGCACAGGCGGGCATGGTATGGAAGAGCAAAAAGGGCTGGCGTATAGCCAGCCCTTTTTCAGATAATGACGGCGCCCTGAGCCGCCATCTGCGCCAGCGCGATGTCGCTGTCTTCTGGGTTGAGATTAACGCCACGGCAGCCTGCCGCCACGACCTCGACCTGATAACCCAGTTCAAGTGCATCCAGCACGCTGTACTTCACGCAGTAATCCGTCGCCAGGCCCAGCATGACCAGATGCGTGATATCGCGTGCGCGTAACCAACTGTCCAGTTCTGTCTTGCGTCGGTGTCCGTTGTCAAAAAAGGCGCTGTAGCTGTCTACGTCCTGATCTTGCCCTTTATGGAAAACCGCATCGAACAGGCTGCGATCAAGTCCGGGATGAAAATCAGCCCCCGCAGAATGCTGCACGCCATGATCCGGCCACCAGATCTGTGGCAGGCCGTTGAGTTCACCGAGAGTATAGACAGGTTCGCCGGATACGGAAGCAAAACTACCGTGATCGGCTGGATGCCAGTCCTGCAGGGCTACGACGCACTCACCATTCTCATGAAAAGCACGGGCGTAGCGGTTAGCAACCTCGACCGTATGATCGCCTTCTTTGACGGCCATTGGGCCGCCGGGGCAGAAGTCGTTCTGGATGTCGATAATGATTAATGCCCGTTTCATTGCCGTTGACTCCATCTTAGTCGTCTGTCAGTTCGCCACGCAGGTTCTGCTGCATTTTGGCGCGGATCTGATCGCTGGACAGATCCTGGCTCAACAGATAGTGAAGTTTCGTCAGCGCTGCTTCAACCGTCAGATCAAAGCCGCTGATGACGCCAGCGTGCTCCAGAGCATTCCCGGTGGCATAGCCACCCATATTGACCTTGCCAGAAATACACTGGGTCAGGTTGACGACCACAATGCCGCGTTCGCTGGCCTGCTGAAGTTCAGACAGAAACTCGGCGTTTTGCGGCGCGTTACCGACACCGTACGAGCGTAAAATCAGCGCCTTAACCGGCTGACGTAAAAAGTTACGCACGACATCTGCAGAGATGCCCGGATAAATTGTCACCACGCCAATAGGTTGCGGGGTAATGGTATGAACAATCAGCTCGCCTTTGCCCTGAGGTGCAGGCGGCGTATTAAGACGACGGATATGAATCCCGGCTTCCAGCAAGGCTGACAGGTTGGGCGACGCAAAAGCGTTGAAACCGTCCGCGTGCGCTTTAGTGGTACGGTTACCGCGATAGAGTGTGTTGTTGAAAAACAGCGTCACCTCATTGATGGGATAATTCGCAGCGACGTAAAGGGAATTAAGCAGGTTTTGTTGGCCATCGGAACGCAGTTCGGCTAACGGAATCTGTGAGCCCGTAACGATGACCGGCTTAGCCAGATTTTCGAGCATAAACGACAGGGCAGAGGCGGTAAATGCCATGGTATCCGTGCCGTGCAGAATGACAAAACCATCATAGCGATCATAGTTCAGCCGGATATCTTCGGCGATCGACTGCCAGTCCTGCGGGGTCATGTCAGAAGAGTCAATCAGAGGCTGATACTCATGAATCGTGAAGTCAGGCATTTCCGGGCGATGGAACTCAGGCATCTTCGCCAGTTCCTGCTGCAGATGACCAGAAACCGGAATATAACCTTGAGCAGAACGTTGCATACCGATGGTACCGCCCGTGTAGGCAACGTAAATATTTTTCTTTTGCATAGGTAAACTCAGACTTGCCGTAAAACGGGCAGTATAAGGGGAACAGCAGGGAAAAGCAGCCCGACAAGCAGTCGGGCTGAGAGGTTTATCGCACTTCGCCGCAGTTCAGGCAGAAGGCATAGCGGTTTTGCGGATCGTTCAGATGGTCAAACAGGCCGGGCTGATTCTTCATCGCGCTCATCACATCGTACATGGGCGCAGGCAGCCAGGCTTTCATCGTGTCAGGCAGCACGGCCTGAACAGACGCGTTCATCTGATTCAGCATCACGTCAAGGAAGCCGGGATCTTCCTGATACCAGTCAAGCTCTGGCTGGGAAACCTTCGCCAGCTCAGCCGCTTTTTTCACCGCATCGTCAAAATCGCCCAGCGCATCGACCAGACCATTGGCTTTGGCATCGCTGCCCGTCCAGACGTGCCCCTGCGCGATGGCATCGATCTGTTCCGGTGTTTTATGGCGCGATGTCGCCACCAGCCCCACGAAGTTGTGGTAGCCGTTTTCAATGGTCAACTGCATCAGTTGCTGCACTTCCTCAGGCAGCGCTTTGGTGCTTGCGACGTCTGCCAGGGGTGAGGTCGCGACGCCATCGGTATGCACACCAATCGAGGCCAGGCTGTTCTCCAGCGTGTTAATCACGCCAAAGATGCCGATAGAGCCGGTCAGCGTGCTGGGGCTGGCAATAATGTAGCTGGCTGGCGTCGAGATCCAGTAGCCGCCCGAGGCTGCCATACCGCCCATGGAGACCACAATCGGTTTGCCTGCCGCTTTCGCTGCGGCCAGTTCCGAACGAATCGCTTCGGACGCCGTAACGCTGCCGCCCGGGCTGTTCACCCGCAAAATAATGGCCTTGATTTTGGGATCCAGTCGCGCATCGCGGATCTGCGCCGCTGTCGTATCGCCGCCCACATTACCCGGTGTTTCATCACCATCAATTATGGCACCGCTGGCAAGAATCACGGCAATGTTGCCTTTTTGCTGGCTGGCATCCTGTTTAACGTTGTAATCATAAATGCTGACGTTACGGTAATCGTTGTTTTGCTTATCGAAGCCAAATGCCTGGATAAGCGCCTGGTCCGCGTCAGCGCGTGAGCCCAGCACATCGACCAGTTTGTTATCCAGCGCATATTTTCCGGTATCGCCCTTAACAGCCTGCAGACCTGCGATAATAGCGGCAGCGCCAGGGAACAGCTGCTCAGGCGTAATCTGGCGGTTAGCAGACACGGTATTCAGATAATTTTGCCAGAGCTGGCCAATCCAGCGGCTATCTGCGTCACGCGCCGCTGGCGACATATCGTCACGCAGGAAGGGCTCAACGGCTGATTTATAGGTGCCCACGCGGAAAACGTGTGAATTGACTTTCAGCTTGTCGAGCAACGTTTTGTAGTAGAGACCGTTGGTGGCAAAGCCGTGCAAATCAACGGTGCCCTGTGGCGACAGATAGATTTTCGTCGCATAGCTGGCAAGGTAGTACTGCGCCTGGCTATAGCTGTCGCCTAAGGCGTAAACAGGCTTACCGCTGTCGCGGAACTCGCGTAACGCTTTACCTACATATTGCAGAGAAGGCTGATCGCCGCCAGCAAAATCACGCAGGTCTAAAACCAGACCTTTAATATTGCTGTCACCTTTGGCCTGACGAATAGCATCCACTACATCAAACAGGGAATTTTCCTGCAGACGATCGCTACTGGTGCCTAATAACTGACGACCAATTTTGCTCAGACGGTTGCTGACGGAGGGTTTGTCGACCAGCACACCGGTCAAATCCACTTTTAGCGCACCTTGCTGTACCGGGGCGGAGGAACGGCTGCCTGAGCCGCTGATCTGAAGCCAGATCCCAACACAGACAATAATTAAGAAAACCAGAAACAGGTTGAGAATACATTCCCTGATAAAATTCAACACTCGCCAGGTCCAGCGGAACAGACCCGCAATTATTCGCCACAGTGTGCGCATCACATTCTCCATTTTGATATAGCCGGAAATAGCCACCAGGCGGGCCAGGTCTCCGTTAACGACCTCATCCTAAAGAGCAGCGAAACAAAAGTCAGCAGGAAATCACCCTGGACTGTTACAAAAAATCCACTTGTGCCAGGATTACCCGTGCTTTTACTGTCAGGAGAAAAACATGGACGCACTAGAATTACTGGTTAATCGTCGTTCGGCCTCGCGTCTGGCGGAACCGGCCCCCAGCGGTGAAGCGCTGGATAACATCCTGCGCGCGGGCATGCGCGCACCCGATCACGGCGGCCTGCAACCCTGGCGATTTATTATTGTTGAAAATGAAGGCCGCGATCGCCTGAGTCAGCTACTGGAAAAAGCGGCGCGGGACAACCAGATGGATGAGAAAGCCATCAATAAAGCCAGTCAGGCGCCGTTCCGTGCGCCCATGATCATCACCGTCGTGGCGCACTGCGAGATCAATCACAAGGTACCGCGCTGGGAACAAATCGCCTCTGCCAGCTGTGCCGTGATGGCGATGCAGATGGCTGCTGTCGCCCAGGGCTTTAATGGCATCTGGCGGAGCGGCGTCTGGACCGACGATCCGCAGGTGCGTGAGGCGTTCGGCTGCCGTGAGCAGGACGCGATTGTGGGCTTCCTCTATCTGGGCACGCCGCAGCTTAAGTCCAGCACCACCGTGGTTCATCCCGACACGGCACCCTTCGTCCGCTATTTCTGAACCTGTCTGAACCGCGCGATGCGCGGTAAACTGCGCACGTAATGAGCGAAGCGTTTCCTCGCAGATCCGGCACGCTTATCAGCAGCGTGCCGCCAGGCTACTATAGCGCTGTCTTCACTGGCAGCGCCGCGTGCTGTGTCCGGGGAAACCGGCTGCCTGCATCCGATGGCGCCAGGCCGTGATCCTGCACTGTCGTCGTGCACGGGGCAGGCGCTGCCATCATTGTTGTTCGCTGACGTTAAGGATTACCCGATTTAATGCGTTTGTTTATAGCAGAGAAACCCAGCCTCGGACGGGCCATTGCCGATGTGTTACCTAAACCGCACCGCCGCGGTGAGGGATTCATTGCCTGTGGCAATGATCAGGTCGTCACCTGGTGCATAGGGCATTTACTTGAGCAGGCGCAGCCCGATGCTTATGACGGCCGTTATGCACGCTGGTCACTGGCCGATCTGCCCATTATTCCTGAAAAGTGGCGCCTGCAGCCGCGGCCCTCTGTCGCTAAGCAGCTTAAAGTGGTTGAGGGGTTGCTGGCGCAGGCGGACGAAGTGGTTCACGCCGGTGACCCGGATCGGGAAGGGCAACTGTTAGTGGACGAAGTGCTGGATTACCTGCAACTGCCCGCCGAGAAACGCAGTAAGGTGCAGCGCTGCCTGATCAACGATCTCAATCCTCAGGCGGTCGAACGCGCAGTCAGTCGCCTGCGTGAAAACCGTGAGTTTATCCCCCTGTGTGTTTCCGCCCTGGCTCGCGCCCGGGCGGACTGGCTGTATGGCATCAACATGACCCGCGCCTGGACGTTAATGGGCCGTAATGCCGGTTACGATGGCGTATTGTCGGTGGGGCGGGTGCAAACACCCGTGCTGGGGCTGGTGGTGCGCCGCGACGAAGAGATCGAAAACTTTGTGCCGAAAGACTATTTTGAAGTTAAAGCGCATATCGTGACGCCAGATGACATCCGCTTTGTTGCCAACTGGGTCCCCAGTGAAGCCTGTGAGCCCTGGCAGGATGAAGAAGGGCGCTTACTCAAGCGGAGTCTGGCAGAGCATGTGGTTGCCCGCATTACCGGTCAGCCTGCGCGTGTCACCGCATACAGTGATAAGCGCGAAAGCGACACTGCGCCACTCCCGTTTTCGCTCTCGGCACTGCAGATTGAGGCGGCAAAACGCTTTGGCCTGAGCGCGCAGGCGGTGCTGGATATCTGTCAGCGGTTGTATGAAACCCACAAACTGATTACCTATCCCCGTTCCGACAGTCGCTATTTGCCCGATGAGCATTTTGCTGGTCGTCACGCAGTGCTGAATGCCATTCAGGTTCACCAGCCCGATCTGACGCCGCCTGCGGAGTTTGATGCCGATCGTAAAAACCGCTGTTGGGACGACAAAAAAGTGGATGCGCACCATGCCATTATTCCCACAGCACGCGCCAGCGCTGTCAGGCTGAATGACAATGAACAGCAGGTTTATGGCCTGATCGCGCGTCAGTATCTGATGCAGTTCTGCCCGGATGCGATGTTTCGTAAATGCACTATTGAACTGGATATTGCGGGCGGTAAATTCGTGGCGAAGGCCCGCTTTCTGGCTGAGGCGGGCTGGCGTGCTTTGCTGGGCAGTAAAGAGCGTGATGAAGAAAATGACGGCATGCCGCTGCCGGTCGTGGCGGAAGGGGACGTCCTGCTGTGTGAGCACGGCGAGGTGCTGGCCAAGCAAACGCAGCCACCTCGCCATTTTACAGATGCCACGCTTCTGTCAGCCATGACCGGTATTGCGCGTTTTGTTCAGGATAAAGAATTAAAGAAAGTGCTTCGTGCGACCGATGGTTTAGGAACGGAAGCCACGCGCGCGGGGATCATAGAATTATTGTTCCGCCGGTCATTTTTACAGAAGAAAGGGCGCTATATTCATTCTACCGACACGGGTAAGGCGTTGATCCATTCGTTACCGGATCTGGCAGCCCGGCCGGACATGACCGCCCAGTGGGAATCGACACTGACACGGATTAGTGAAAAGGCCTGCCGTTACGATGAGTTTATGCAACCGCTGGTGCACACGCTGAGTGGGCTTATTCATCAGGCACGGCAGCAACCGTCGGGACAGGCGTTTCGTGGGTTACCGTCCACCGGACAAAAACGTCCGCAGCGCAAAGCACGGCGTAAAACTAAGGAAACCGAATAATGCGTAAAACTGCACTGCTCATGCTGGCCGCACTGATTGTCTGTGGGCCGGCCCAGGCGAATTATCATCCGTCTACAGGCGGAACTAATACGGATGTGATTGTTGATATGCCGCGGGAAGCCTGGACTCAGGGACAAAATAATCAGCAGAACTGTATGCAGTGCTGTATTTTCGAAAACCGCAATTATACCGAGGGCGCAGTCGTGAAATCAGAAGGCGTCCTGTTACAGTGCGCGCGTGACGAAAAATCGCTGGGGACGAACAATCTGATCTGGAAAATAGTGAAATAGAAAACGCGTGGTGGGCGGGCGCACCACGCGTCAGCGCTATCAGAAGCGGAAGGTTGACCAGACCGGGGCATGGTCAGAGGGTTTTTCCATGCCACGAATATCGTAGTCGATACCGCTTTCAATGCAGTGCGAGGCCAGCCCGGTGCTGGCCAGCAGCAGGTCAATGCGCAGACCGCGATTGTCATCGAACCCTTTAGAACGGTAATCGAACCAGGAAAAACGGTCACAGGTATCGGGATTATGCGCACGCCAGGTATCGACCAACCCCCAGCTTAACAGCCTGTCCATCCATTCCCGCTCTTCGGGCAGGAAAGAACACTTACCGGTACGCAGCCAGCGTTTACGGCTGTCTTCGCCAATCCCAATATCCAGGTCGGTGCTGCTGATATTCATATCGCCCATGATCAGCACGGGCTTATCCGCCGTAAGACTCTCGCTCAGATAGCTTTGCAGATCGCGGTAAAATTTTTCTTTGGCCGGAAACTTTGTCGGGTGGTCGCGGCTCTCGCCCTGCGGAAAATAGCCATTTATCACGGTAATATCGCCAATCGGGCTGGGGATTTCAGCCATGATCAGGCGACGCTGCGCATCCTCGCCATCGCCCGGAAACCCCCGACGCACGGAGACCGGCTGAACCTTGGTCAACAGTGCCACACCGTAATGGCCTTTCTGACCGTGATAAAACACGTTGTAGCCCAGCTTAGCCACATCCTCGAGCGGGAACATATCATCATGGACTTTCGTTTCCTGCAGACCAATGACGTCAGGCTGATGCTTCTCGACCAGTGCTTCGAGTTGATGGGGACGTGCCCGCAAGCCGTTAATATTGAATGAAATAAATTTCATGAGATAACCTTCAGCGAATGATAGGCAGGATGGTAGCGATTTTTGCCGGAAATGTCATGGCAGAGCAGGGCAATTTCAGCGAGTGGTGGACAGCACGGGCGAGAGAGCACGACCCATGGTCAGCGGGAACAGAAAACCAGAGTGGTTTCCAGAGGCGTTTTCTCAGGCGATGCCCGGCACGAACGCTGAACAAAGGTTCTTATCCCTTTTCGCACAGAACAGGCTGACTGATTTGCATGTCGGAATGAAGATGCTAAATGCGAGATGGTGGTGGGAGAAGGATTCGAACCTTCGAAGTCTGTGACGGCAGATTTACAGTCTGCTCCCTTTGGCCGCTCGGGAATCCCACCGGGGATGATTTGTAGGCTCAGGCAGCAGATTCAGATGGTGGTGGGAGAAGGATTCGAACCTTCGAAGTCTGTGACGGCAGATTTACAGTCTGCTCCCTTTGGCCGCTCGGGAATCCCACCAGGGACTGAATTGTTGTGCTCTGAAGCGGGGCGCATCATACCAAATGTATTCAGACTGTAAAGCGGACTCAGGCAAATCACGAACCGTTTGCCCACTTTTTACGCGTAGCGCTGGAATGTCAGCCAGTCCAGCGCCCGTGGCGGTTAAAGAATAATCGTGCGGTTGCCGTAAACAAACACACGCTGACCCAGCACTTTATCTAACGCGCGGCTCAGCACATTCTTTTCTACATCACGTCCGGCACGCATCATCTCTTCTGCTGTATAGCTGTGATCGACGTTGATGACGTCCTGCATAATGATCGGACCTTCATCCAGGTTGTCATTAACGTAGTGCGCCGTCGCACCAATGATTTTAACGCCGCGTTCATAAGCCTGGTGATAAGGGCGTGCGCCGATAAAGGCTGGCAGGAACGAGTGATGAATATTGATGATCTGATTCGGGTAGCGCTGGACGAAGCCCGGCGTCAGCACGCGCATATATTTGGCAAGCACGACATAATCTGGCTGGTAACGATCAATTTCGTCCGCCATCTTATTATCATGCTCTTCACGCGAAAGCCCTTCATGACTGACCAACACAAACGGAATATCAAAACGCTCGACCAGCGAGCGCAGCGTTTCATGGTTACCGATGACGGCGGCTATTTCCATATCCAGCCCGCCAAACGCGCTCTTCATCAGCAGGTCGCCCAGGCAGTGGGCTTCTTTGGTGACCAGAATAACGACGCGGCGACGGCCTGCGCTGTGCAGTTCACGTACCGAGCCCTGAGGAAGGGCGCTGTCAAGATCGGCCAGTAAAGTATTGTCGTTAAAAATCCCTTCCAGCTCTGTGCGCATGAAAAAACGCCCGGTGCGATGATCAACAAACTCATTGTTTTGCACGATATTCAGTTCGTGCTTGTAACAAATATTGGTGATTTTGGCGATCAGACCTTTTGCATCGGGACAAATGGTTCGTAAAACTTTTCTTTGCATGGTTTGCGCTTGCATCTCAATCAGAGTCCTGTCAAAGCATTAAGGGTAAAACCGTTACGCAGGCAACTGCCTTAACCGCAACATTTTTTGTATTTTTTGTCGGCGCCACATGGACAGCGATCGTTGCGCCCGATGGCGGGCGTCATTCCGTCGACATAGTACCAGCGACTGTCCTCGCGAAGAAAGCGTGAACGCTCGTACATCGCCCGATTAACACCGTTTTCAGCAAAACGTGCAAAAAAAGTGACGAAAGATTCGTCTTTGTGGCGCCCCTCATCACAACGTGTGATGTTCAGGCTGAGCCATTCAGTACCCGCGAAACTTTCAGTCACTAAGTCAGCCAGCGCCGGAACGCGGCTGGTGGGATGCCAGGTGGCGACGAGGTAATCGACGTCTTGTTTGACATAAGCGCAGTAGCGGGAGCGCATAAGTTGTTCAGCTGATAAGGGAATTTCTGTTCCTTTAACAAAGGGCTGACAACATAGGCTATACTGCTTGCCGCTACAGCATGGGCAAGATTCGGACACACATTCTCCTGTTAATAACAGTGATTGTTAATGATATCGTTTACTTTATCCGACCCACGCGTGTGATGCCATGTATTGACGCCAGGACCCGAGTAAGATGAGAAAGCAAAAAATTGGATTGGCTCTGGGTTCCGGTGCCGCCAAAGGATGGGCGCATATTGGCGTTATCGAAGCGTTGGAGAGCGCAGGTATCAACATTGATGTCGTGGCAGGCTGTTCCATCGGTGCACTGGTGGGCGCAGCTTACGTCAATCATCGTCTCCCGCACATGAAAAAGTGGGTGAGTGCGTTTAGCTACTGGGATGTCATCCGTCTGATGGATCTGTCCTGGCAGCGAGGCGGACTGTTACGCGGAGAACGGGTATTCAACCATGTCCGGCAACTCATTACGCACGACGCGATTGAATCGTGCGGAAAGCCGTTTGGTGTGGTGGCAACCAATTTAAGTACCGGTCGCGAGCTGTGGCTGACCGAGGGTGAATTACATCAGGCGGTACGTGCGTCCTGCAGTATGCCAGGTTTATTACCGCCCGTCGGCTACAATGGATATTGGCTGGTGGATGGTGCGGTGGTGAATCCGGTACCGATCTCCCTGACGCGCGCGCTGGGGGCGGATGTCGTGATTGCTGTCGATCTTCAGCACGACGCGCATCTGATGCCGCAGAATGCGATGGCGCTGACGCCGCAGAGTTCAGAAGAACATGCGGCAGCTGTGGCGCTCAATCTCGACTGGCGTGGGAAACTGCGACAGCGTCTGGTCAATTTTACGCAGCGCCGGGCCTCGCAAATGCCGGGCGCCATGGAGATCATGGCCACGTCCATCCAGGTGCTGGAAAATCGCCTGAAGCGAAACCGGATGGCAGGCGATCCGCCTGATGTGCTTATCCAGCCATTTTGTCCACAGATATCCACGTTGGATTTTCATCGTGCAGAAGAAGCAATTGCGGCTGGGAAGGTTGCCGTTGAGAAACAAATGGATGAATTATTACCGCTGGTCCGTAGAAGATAATCTGGTTGTTCACGCACAGATGTTACTTCGGTCTATTCTGAAAGGCGCAACTGCGTTTTATGAACCACTATTGATTTATCGGGTACGCAGGGGGATGGAATGGAAAAACCACTGATCGGCAAAAAGATACTCATTGTCGAAGATGAGGCCGTTTTCCGTTCGCTTTTAAACCAGTTTTTAACATCAATGGGGGCTGTCACTGTTGAGGCTGAAGATGGTCTGGAAGCTATTGCGCAACTGGATAAACATGCCGTCGAACTGGTGATTTGTGACCTGGAAATGCCGCGCATGAACGGAATTCAGTTTGTCGAACATCTGCGCAGCCACGGCAATACCTTGCCCATTCTGATAATTTCCGCGACCGAAAATATGTCCGACATCGCGCAGGTTTTACGTCTGGGCGTACAGGATGTGTTGCTAAAACCCCTGAAGAATTTTGAACGTTTCCGTGAAGCGGTATACGAATGCCTCTATCCGTCGATGTTTACCTCGAAAGTCGAGGAAGATGAACAGCTGTTTCAGGACTGGGATGCATTGGTGCGCGATCCTTCCGCTGCGGCAAAATTACTGAAAGAACTGCAGCCCCCGGTCCAGCAGCGCATTGCCCATTGTCGGGTAAATTATCGCCAGTTAACCATGGCAGAGCAGCCCGGGCTGGTGCTGGATATTGCGGCGTTATCTGACAAAGATTTGGCTTTTTATTGTCTCGATGTCACGCGTGCGGGCGACAATGGCGTGCTGGCGGCTTTATTATTGCGCGCCCTGTTTAACGGATTATTACAAGAACAGTTATCAGGACAGAAACAGCGATTACCTGAGTTAAGCAGTTTACTCAGACAGGTTAATCTGCTGCTACGGCAGGCGAATTTAACCGGACAGTTCCCTCTGTTAGTTGGATACTACCATCGCGGATTAAAAAACCTGGTGCTGGTTTCTGCTGGCCTGAATGCCACATTACATGTTCAGGCCCATCAAATTCAACTCAGTAATGGCGTTCCGCTTGGCACTATGGGCAGTACGCATATTAACCAGATTAGCCAGCGTGCGGACGACTGGCAGTGCCATATTTGGGGCGCCGGGGGCCGTATACGACTGATGTTATCGTCTGAGCAATAAACACCGAAGGGTAATTTATACTTACCCGCAAGACAGTGCCAGAAGTTAGCTTTACACTTGGGTAATAGTCTTAAATTCTACGGATAGATGCCTTCCAGGATAAATCCGTTCGCGAGTAACTGATATACTCATTTCCGAATTTAAACCGACATATCAAGCATTAAAACTTGAACGGCCTATAAGAGAGGTATTTTGATGTCTGCCTATAAGACCAAAGTTAAAAAAGCGGTAATCCCGGTAGCAGGTTTGGGTACGCGTATGCTTCCTGCGACGAAAGCGATTCCAAAAGAAATGTTACCGCTGGTTGATAAGCCGTTAATTCAGTATGTCGTTAACGAGTGTATTGCTGCGGGTATCAATGAAATTGTGCTGGTAACCCACTCGTCTAAGAACGCCATTGAAAACCATTTTGATACCAGTTTCGAACTGGAGTCGATGCTGGAAAAACGCGTTAAGCGTCAGCTGCTGGATGAAATTCAGTCCATCTGTCCTCCACACGTGACTATCATGCAGGTCCGTCAGGGCATCGCTAAAGGCCTGGGCCACGCGGTAATGTGCGCGCACCCGCTGGTCGGCGATGAGCCTGTTGCCGTCATCCTGCCTGATGTGATCATCGACGAATATGAATCAAACCCAACCAAAGATAACCTGGCAGAAATGCTGAGCCGTTATGAAGAGTCTGGCCGCAGCCAGATCATGGTTGAGCCTGTCAGCGATGTAACCGCTTATGGTGTTGTTGACTGCAAGGGCGCAGAACTGAACCCGGGCGACAGCGCACCGATGGTCGGTGTGGTTGAGAAACCAAAAGCGTCTGAAGCGCCTTCTAATCTGGCTGTGGTGGGGCGTTATGTTCTGTCCGCAGATATCTGGCCACTGCTGGCAAAAACGCCTCCAGGTGCAGGCGGTGAAGTACAGCTCACGGATTCTATCGCCATGCTGATGGAAAAAGAGACCGTTGAAGCTTACCACCTGAAAGGGGTCAGCCATGACTGCGGTAACAAACTGGGATACATGCAGGCTTTCGTCGAATATGGTGTTCGCCATCCGGTGCTGGGCAAAGAGTTCTCTGAGTGGCTCAATAAAACCGTTAGCGATTAAAAATTTACAACACAGGATAGCGTAATGAAAGTCACTGTATTTGGTATCGGCTATGTCGGTCTGGTTCAGGCTGCGGTGTTGGCCGAAGTCGGACATGACGTTCTCTGTATTGATGTCGATGAAAAAAAGGTTGAGAACCTCAAAAAGGGTCAGATTCCTATTTTTGAACCGGGCCTGACGCCGCTGGTTAAGTCTAACTATGAATCCGGTCGCCTGAAGTTCAGCACCGATGCTGCACTGGGCGTTAACCATGGCGTGATGCAGTTTATCGCCGTAGGCACACCGCCTGATGAAGATGGTTCGGCCGATCTGAAATATGTTACTGCCGTGGCACGTACCATTGCTCAGCATATGACCGATCATAAAGTGGTCATCGATAAATCTACCGTACCGGTTGGAACGGCTGACAGAGTCCGTGCGGTCATGACGGAAACCCTGCAGGCGCGTGATGCCAATATCAGCTTTGATGTGGTATCCAACCCCGAGTTCCTGAAAGAAGGGGCGGCGGTTGCTGACTGTATGCGTCCCGAGCGCATCGTTGTCGGCACGGATAATGATGCTGTCGTGGAACTGTTGCGTGAGCTCTATGAGCCCTTCAACCGTAACCACGATCGTATGATCCTGATGGATATTCGCAGTGCAGAGCTGACGAAGTACGCTGCCAACTGTATGCTGGCGACCAAAATCAGCTTTATGAATGAAATTTCCAATCTCGCGGAACGTTTAGGTGCGGATATCGAAAAAGTGCGCCAGGGGATTGGTTCTGACTCACGTATCGGCTATCACTTTATCTATCCTGGCTGCGGTTATGGCGGTTCCTGTTTCCCGAAAGATGTGCAGGCGCTCATTCGTACGGCGGAATCCATTGGCTATACACCACGTCTGTTAAAAGCGGTGGAAGACGTCAATGACAGCCAGAAAACTAAGCTGCCCGCCTTTATCAAACGTCATTTTGGTGACGATCTGAAAGGGAAGACGTTTGCGCTGTGGGGACTGTCGTTCAAACCGAATACCGACGATATGCGTGAAGCATCGAGCCGTGTATTGATGGAAGCGCTGTGGGAAGCAGGTGCGTCTGTACAGGCTTTCGATCCGGAAGCGATGGATGAAGCACAACGCATCTACGGTCACCGCGACGATTTGAAGCTGATGGGCACCAAAGAATCAGCGTTACAGGGCGCAGATGGCCTGGTAATTTGCACTGAGTGGCAAAATTTCCGTGCCCCTGACTTCGACGTGATCAAAAATGCACTGAAACAACCCGTGATTTTTGATGGACGTAACCTGTATGATCCAGAGCGTCTCAGCAAGCGCGGCTTCGTTTATTACGCTATTGGCCGCGGAGCGTCCATCCAGGCTGTGTGATTAATGAGGGATTTATGAATTTTCTGGTAACCGGCGCAGCAGGCTTTATTGGCTTCCATGTGAGCCAACGCCTGTTGGCCGCCGGTCACCAGGTTGTCGGTATTGACAACCTGAATGACTATTATGATGTCAGCCTCAAACAAGCCCGTCTTGATTTGATCGGCGACAACCCATCTTTTACGTTTGTTAAAACCGATTTGGCCGACCGTCAGGCCATTGCAGCACTTTTCGAACAGCACAAATTTCAGCGCGTTATCCACCTGGCCGCTCAGGCTGGTGTGCGCTATTCCCTTGAAAACCCGCATGCGTATGTGGATGCCAATGTTATTGGGCATCTGAATATTCTTGAAGGGTGCCGTCATCATCGTGTTGAACATCTGCTCTATGCGTCGTCCAGCTCCGTTTATGGACTGAACAGTAAGCTGCCGTTCTCTACGGAAGACAGTGTCGATCATCCGGTGTCGTTGTATGCCGCGACCAAAAAAGCCAATGAGCTGATGTCGCACACCTATTCGCATCTGTATCAGTTACCCACCACCGGTTTACGTTTCTTCACTGTATACGGTCCCTGGGGACGCCCCGATATGGCCTTGTTTAAATTTACCCGGGCTATGATTGCGGGTGAGGCGATTGACGTCTATAACCAGGGTAAAATGCAACGCGATTTCACCTATATCGATGATGTTGTCGAGGCTATTATTCGTCTGCAGGATCGTATTCCGCAGCCGGATGAAAGTTGGACGGTAGAGAGCGGGTCTGCCGCGTCGAGTTCAGCGCCGTATCGTATTTACAATTTAGGCAATAGTCAGCCGATGAGCCTGATTCGCTATATTGAAGCGATTGAAAAAGCATTAGGTGTAACGGCAAATAAAAATCTGATGCCAATGCAACCCGGTGACGTGTTAGCTACCAGCGCAGATACCAGCGATTTATTTAACGCTGTCGGCTTTAAACCGCAAACAGGCGTGGATGAAGGTGTCAGACGTTTTGTTGACTGGTACCGAAACTTTTATTCGGTATGAAAACAAAAAGGAAGCGACCGCTTCCTTTTTTTTCTGGTATTGGTAATCAGGTCGCTAAAATGAAGCCAGCAAAGCCTAAAGCACGCCAGGATTTACAGCAAAAAGTCGTCTAACTGCTTACCATGTTGTTCCATGGCTTTTTTGATTGCTGCTGGTGTACGTCCCTGACCGGTCCAGGTTTTGGTCTCCCCGTTTTCATCAACAAACTGATATTTGGCAGGGCGGGCAGCACGTTTGGCTTTGCCAGACGTTTTGGACTCTGACAATGCGTTGAATAACTCATTGGGATCGATTCCATCCGCTAAAAGCATATCGCGATATTGCTCAAGTTTACGCGCACGCTCTTCCGTTTCTGCTTTAGAATGTGACGCTTCATCGCGGCGTTCATTTACTACGACTTCAAACTTTTCCAGCATTTCTTCCAGTGTTTCCAAAGAACACTCTCTGGCCTGGGCACGCAGCGTGCGGATATTATTAAGATTTTTTAGTGCTTCGCTCATTGTCCTGATCTCTGAATAATGAATAGGAGAGTTGTTCTGCCCGCTAATAGTAGTGGTGGGGGGAAATAACTTCAACATTAAATTAATTTTTAGCTTTAAAAGTTCAAAGGTGAATTTATTAAATTATAAATTCCGCCAGATAAAGCGCGATGTAAGGACCAATGAAACGTTGATGTTTAACCGGCAACCTATAAAGCCCTGACACGGTTCAATGAAAATAAAGCTTAACGCTATACTGTCTTTAATATTCATATAGTCAAAAATAATGCGCTGCCGTTGCAGGACAGGCAATACCCGACGCTGGCTCTCGTCTGAACGTAACGGGCTGAAAATCAACACGGCATTGCCGGTCAGATATGGTAAAATCGCACTTATTTTGTTTCATCCACACTGGGATACCGTGCCAATGGCTCAACTCTATTTCTACTATTCGGCAATGAACGCGGGTAAATCAACCGCGCTTTTGCAGTCTTCCTATAATTATCAGGAGCGCGGTATGCGGACCCTGGTTTATACCGCTGAGATTGATAATCGCTTTGGTACCGGTAAAGTCAGTTCACGCATTGGCTTGTCATCACCGGCCGTTCTTTATAATGCCGAAAGCCAGCTGGATGTGGAAATTGCACAAGAGCATGCGCGCCAGCCCGTACACTGTGTGTTAGTGGATGAAAGTCAGTTTCTGACACGGGAACAGGTGAAGGCCTTGTCTGACGTGGTGGATAATCTGGATATTCCGGTGCTGTGTTATGGGTTAAGAACCGACTTTCTGGGAGAATTGTTTACCGGTAGCCAGTATCTGCTGGCCTGGGCCGATAAACTGGTGGAGCTTAAAACCGTATGTCATTGCGGACGTAAAGCGGGCATGGTGCTGCGTCTCGACAGCGAAGGCAAACCCTTCCGGGAAGGGGAGCAGGTGGTGATTGGCGGCAATGAGCGCTATATCTCGGTGTGCCGTAAGCACTATAAAAAAGCGATTGAGCAGGGCTGTTTGCAGGCTATCCACGGCGCGCAAACGCCAGTCGCGTAATCCTGTTCCTCACCTCAGGTTCACGCAGTCGCAAAAATCTTTCCTGGTGAACCTCATTCGTCTCTTTATCTTTATGGCGACCTGGGAGTCGGTCTGTTCGTGTGTGATAGCGATTGCACTATTTCACATTCACTGACAGCGGGCAAACAGCCTGCTTATCCTCAACAGCCATAAAAAACCCCCTTGTGACCGAGCCACAAGGGGGATGGCGCACCCGCACTAACGGGCTTGTTCCTGATTAGGCTTTTTTAACCTTTTTAGCGGCTTTGATATCGCTGATAGGTTGATTCAGGGGCTGTTCAACCTGGGCATAAGGCTCAACAAATTTGCGGCCGTAGTAACTGTCCAGCATGATCTGTTTCAGTTCAGCAATTAACGGATAACGTGGGTTAGCACCGGTACACTGATCGTCGAACGCATCCTCAGCCAGTTTGTCCACTTTCGCCAGAAAATCCGCTTCCTGCACGCCAGCTTCACGAATCGAGGCGGGAATACCCAGTTCCGTTTTAATTTCATCCAGCCAGACCAGCAGTTTCTCAATTTTCTGGGCAGTACGATCGCCTGTGGCGGTCAAACCAAGATGATCGGCGATTTCCGCATAGCGACGACGCGCCTGTGGACGATCATACTGACTGAATGCAGTCTGTTTGGTCGGGTTGTCATTTGCGTTATAACGAATGACGTTGGAAATCAGCAGAGAGTTAGCCAGTCCGTGGGGAATATGGAACTCGGAACCCAGTTTATGGGCCATCGAGTGACATACGCCGAGGAAGGCGTTGGCAAAGGCAATACCGGCGATGGTGGCGGCATTGTGCACACGTTCACGCGCAACCGGATTTTTGGCGCCTTCGGCATAACTGGCGGGCAGGTTCTCTTTCAGCAACTTAAGCGCCTGCAGTGCCTGACCATCAGAATACTCATTCGCCAGAACGGAAACATAGGCTTCCAGTGCATGGGTAACCGCATCCAGACCGCCAAAGGCGCAGAGTGAACGCGGCATATCCATTACGAGGTTCGCATCCACAATGGCCATATCCGGGGTCAGTGCATAATCTGCCAGCGGATATTTTTGACCGGTGGCATCATCCGTGACCACCGCAAACGGGGTCACTTCTGAACCGGTGCCGGAGGTAGTGGTGATGGCTACCATGCGGGCTTTGACGCCCATTTTCGGGAACTTATAGATACGTTTACGAATATCCATAAAGCGCAATGCCAGCTCTTCAAAGTGGGTTTCGGGATGCTCATACATCACCCACATGATTTTCGCCGCATCCATTGGCGAGCCGCCGCCCAGCGCAATGATCACATCGGGTTTAAAGCTATGCATTTGCTCTGCGCCTTTGCGAACAATGCTCAGTGTTGGGTCTGCTTCGACCTCGAAGAACACTTCCGTTTCAATACCGTGGGATTTCAGGACGCGGGTAACCTGGTCGGCATAGCCGTTATTGAACAGGAAGCGGTCAGTCACAACAAATGCACGTTTCGCGCCGTCGGTAGCGACCTCTTCTAAGGCGACAGGCAATGACCCACGACGGAAATAGATAGATTTCGGAAGTTTATGCCACAACATATTTTCAGCTCGCTTGGCGACGGTTTTCTTATTGATCAGATGCTTAGGTCCGACGTTTTCGGAAATTGAGTTACCTCCCCAGGAGCCACAACCCAGCGTCAACGAAGGCGCGAGTTTGAAGTTATATAAATCGCCAATCCCACCCTGAGAAGCGGGGGTATTAATCAGGATACGGGCCGTTTTCATTTTGTCGCCAAAATAGTGGACACGTGCGGACTGGTTATCCTGATCCGTGTACAGGCAGGAGGTGTGGCCAATGCCGCCCATGGCGACCAGTTTTTCCGCTTTACTGACGGCGTCTTCGTAATCTTTAGCCCGGTACATCGCCAGCGTTGGCGACAGTTTTTCATGGGCAAAAGGTTCGGATTCGTCGACCCGTTCAACTTCACCAATCAGAATTTTGGTATCGGTTGGTACCGTAATGCCCGCCATCTCAGCAATTTTTACTGCGGGCTGGCCCACAATCGCGGCGTTGAGGCCGCCATTTTTCAGGATAATATTCTGAACCGCCTGAAGTTCATGGCCCTGCAGCAGGTAGCCACCATGACCGGCGAAACGTGCCCGAACGGCATCGTAGATTGCATCGACAACAATAACGGACTGCTCTGAGGCACAAATCACGCCGTTATCAAACGTTTTCGACATCAGTATGGACGCCACCGCGCGTTTAACATCTGCCGTTTCATCAATCACGACAGGTGTATTCCCGGCACCGACACCAATAGCCGGTTTGCCGGAACTGTAAGCGGCTTTCACCATGCCCGGTCCACCTGTGGCAAGAATCAGATTGATGTCCGGGTGGTGCATCAGCTGATTCGACAGCTCAACAGAGGGCGCATCGATCCAGCCGATAATGTCTTTAGGGGCGCCAGCAGCAATCGCGGCCTGCAGCACAATATCGGCGGCTTTATTGGTGGCATCTTTGGCGCGAGGATGCGGCGAGAAGATAATACCGTTGCGGGTTTTAAGACTGATCAGAGCTTTGAAGATGGCGGTAGAGGTGGGGTTGGTGGTCGGGACGATCCCACAAATCAGGCCGATGGGTTCGGCAATCGTAATGGTGCCAAAGGTATCATCGGTTTCCAGTACGCCGCAGGTTTTATCATCCTTATAGGCGTTATAAATATATTCGGACGCAAAATGATTTTTGATGACTTTGTCTTCGACAATGCCCATGCCCGATTCTGCGACCGCCATCTTCGCTAAGGGAATACGGGCATCAGCAGCGGCCAGTGCGGCTGCGCGGAAAATAGCATCGACTTGTTGTTGAGAAAAACTGGCGAAAGCTTGCTGGGCTTTTTTTACCCGTTCAACCAGTGCATTGAGTTCAGCGACATTAGTAACGGCCATTGTGATCTCCTGAGGAAGTTAAACTTTTTTAGGAAACAAGCCTGAACGGAAAGTATAGCCAGGGTAAAAACCGCTCAATCACGGAGCATGAAAGTGCGGTTTTTCAGTTGTTTACTAAAAGAATTCTTTTTCTCCGGTGGTATCGTGGCTGACAACAAAAGAGTATCGGGTTTAGGGGACAGCAATGATGATCCAAATCAATTTAAACCACAGCTGACACCTTTCAGCCTGCGGTTCATGAGGGGGAGGGCGATGAGGTTAAAAGCGGTAACAAAAGTAACATCTGCCAGCCATTGTGGAATGGCTGGTTTAACGCCCTAAACTGTAAGTAAATTAACAGAATAAATAACTCTCGCTTCAACTGGCGTGCGCGGCGTTTTTACCTTACATTAGGCGCGTTTTTCATCTGGGATGTGGAGTGAACCGTGAATCCTGCGCTGTTAGATCTTTCTGGCTATATCAAGTTTTTCGTAGGCCTGTTTGCACTGGTGAATCCCATTGGCATCATTCCGGTGTTTATCAGCATGACGCGTTATCAGGGCGTGGCAGAACGTAATAAAACGAATCTCACCGCAAACCTTGCTGTGGCCATTATTCTCTGGACGTCGCTGTTTTTAGGGGATGCCATTCTGCATGTGTTTGGCATCTCAATTGATTCTTTCCGTATTGCCGGGGGCATTCTGGTTGTCACGATAGCGATGTCGATGATCAGCGGAAAGCTGGGCGAAGATAAACAAAACAAGCAGGAAAAAACAGAAACCGCGATTCGCGAAAGTATTGGCGTTGTTCCGCTGGCTTTACCGCTGATGGCCGGGCCCGGCGCAATCAGCTCAACTATCGTCTGGAGTACGCGCTATCACAGTTGGTTAAATCTGCTGGGATTTACCGTGGCAGTGGCCATTTTTGCCTTCAGTTGTTGGTTACTGTTTCGTGCCGCCCCTATTATGGTCAGAGTACTGGGGCAAACGGGCATCAACGTCATCACCCGTATCATGGGGCTGCTGTTAATGGCGCTGGGCATCGAATTTGTGGTAACAGGCATTAAAGCGATTTTTCCAGGGCTGGTAAGCTGAATACCCACTTATTTTAACAAGCATAAAAAGACAGGCATCAAAAGAGTGCAATACGACACAATATTGCACTCTAAACGGGCAATTATTTGCACCGCTGTATATCCTCTCCGGGTTATCACTTTCCCTAATACTCAGTGCGCGTCCCGATAGTACGCGCCTGGCCTTCCTGTCATCAATCTCACCTTATATTCTGCTTTGACGATGCATGTTGGCATGATTAATGCTGGTAAAGGCCCATTAATGCCTTTTTAAATGGCACATCGGGAAAGAATGACGCTACAACAACGCAGTCAAAATCGGTGAATGTAATATTCTGGTTAGAATAGCATCAAATCTATGAATATTTTTATAATTCAGTAGGTTAATGTATTTTTAGGCTAAAAATTAACACTTCCACTGGGAAAAATCTCATGATAAAAGAGAAACAGATAACATTTTAACTATTTAGTTTTGGCGCCGTCATTCAGCTTCTGCTAATTTTCGGCGCATTGAGCATGTTTTCCCGAAGGTCGAAATAGCAAGATTTTTTTCTTGATGCAGACGGGATTGCAGAATAAAAACGGGCAGGTCAACAAGGTGTGGTAAATGAACGCTCAGCAATATTGGTCTTGTCTGGCACTAGGTGTGATGACTGCTTTACCCGTCTGTGCGGCCAGCGTACCCGCCGGCGTGACCTTATCGCCACAGCAGCAAATTGTCATTAACAATGGCTCCGAAGTGGCCTCGCTTGACCCGCATAAGACGGAAGGTGTGCCGGAATCCAATATTATCCTGAATCTGCTGGACGGGCTGGTTAATACAGATAATAACGGTAAGGTTGTCCCCGGTGTGGCTGAGAGCTGGGAAAATCAGCAAGGAAAAATCTGGACCTTCACGCTGCGCAACGATGCAAAATGGAGCAATGGCGAACCGGTAACGGCTAACGATTTTGTTTACAGCTGGCGACGCCTGGCCGATCCGAAAACTGCATCTCCTTACACCAGTTATCTGCAGGCGGCGCATATTGCCAATGCCGACGAGATCATTGCGGGTAAAGCGGCACCAGACCAACTGGGCGTAAAAGCGATTGACGATCACCATTTACAGGTCACTTTAACAGAGCCCGTTCCCTATCTGATTGCCATGCTGGCGCATACGGCCATGAAACCCGTGTATGCGCCCGCTATCCAGAAGTGGGGCGAGGCATGGACTCAACCCGGGCATTATGTTGGTAATGGTGCTTATACCTTAAGTGACTGGGTCGTCAACGAAAAAATTGTCCTGAAGCGCAATCCGCTTTACTGGAACAACGCGCAAACCGTGATTGAGCAGGGGACGTTTCTGCCGATCAGTTCTGAGAACAGCGACATCAACCGCTATCGCAGCGGTGGCCTGGATATGACCAACAGCGCCATCCCGCCCAATATGTTCGCGAAGCTGCGTAAGGACATCGGCGACGAAGTCAAAGTCAGCCCCTTGTTGTGTACGTTTTATTATGAAATCAACAACAAAAAGCCGCCTTTTACTGATGCGCGCGTGCGCTCGGCTATAAAGATGACGCTGGACCGCGACATTATCGCCAAAAAGATTATGGGACAGGGCCAGATTCCGGCTTACAGTTTTACACCGCCCTATACCAATGGGGCGGCGTTAGCCACACCGGAATGGATGACCTGGTCCCAGTCGCAGCGCAATGAGGCGGCAAAGAAACTGCTGGCGGAAGCGGGTTTCGACAGTAAAAATCCTTTGCGTTTTACGCTGCTCTATAACACCTCCGATCAAAATAAAACCCAGGCGATTGCTGCAGCGTCAATGTGGCAACGCAACCTCGGGGCGCAGGTCACCTTACAAAATCAGGAATGGAAAACGCTGCTGGAAACGCGTCATCAGGCACAGTATGACGTGGTGCGGGCCACATGGTGCGCGGATTATAACGAGCCCTCTACTTTCCTGAATATGTTCCTGAGTCAGTCGTCGACCAATACCGCGTTTTATCGTAGTGCGGCCTTTGATCGGCTGATGGCAGACACGCTAAGCGTCACAAAGGATGCTGACCGCGCGGCATTGTATCAGCAGGCTGAAACACAACTCGACAAAGACTCGGCAATTGTGCCAGTTTACTACCGCGTCAGCGTGAGGCTGGTTAAACCCTGGGTTGGCGGGTTCACCGGCCACGATCCGCAGGACATGACAGATCTGAAATATTATTTCATTAAACAACACTGATAACGCGCTTATCCGGCGGCACAGCAGGGAAGGGCGTTACCGTGCTGACCACGCTACAGGGTCAATGCTCCCCAGGTGAAAACACCGGGGCCCGAATACGGGGAACACTGAGGTCGCAAACACCCTCGGTGAAAATAAAAAAACTGGAGTTAAGAATGAACAACATCACGAAGAAAACCCTGATTGCTGCCAGCGTCTTTGCAGCGATGAGTGCGCTCACAGCCAACAGCGTTATCGCCGCCACGGTTCCTGCCGGGGTTGAGCTGGCCGCGAAGCAAGAGCTGGTAAAAGGAAACGGTAGCGAGGTTCAGTCGCTGGATCCGCACAAAATTGAAGGCGTACCGGAATCGAACGTCAGCCGTGACCTGTTTGAAGGACTGGTGATCAGCGATACCAACGGCCATCCGATTCCTGGCGTGGCAGAGAGCTGGGATAATAAAGACTTTAAAGTCTGGACCTTCCATCTGCGCAAAAATGCCAAATGGTCAAACGGTGAGCCGGTGACTGCTCAGGATTTCGTTTACAGCTGGCAGCGTCTGGCCGATCCGAAAACCGCGTCTCCTTATGCCAGCTATCTGCAATACGGTCACCTGGCCAACGTTGACGATATTATCGCCGGTAAGAAACCGCCAACAGATTTGGGTGTGAAGGCGCTTGACGATCATACGCTGCAAGTGACCCTGAGCGAGCCGGTTCCGTATTTCTATAAATTACTGATTCACTCCTCAATGTCGCCGGTAAACAAAGCGGTTATTGAGAAATTCGGTGATAAGTGGACCCAGCCTGAAAATATCGTCAGCAACGGTGCCTTTAAGCTGGAATCTCACGTCATTAACGAACGTATTACCGTTGTGCGCAACCCTGATTACTGGGATAACGCGCATACCGTTCTGAACAAAGTCACCTTCCTGCCCATTTCGTCAGAAGTCAGTGATGTTAACCGTTACTTCTCTGATAACGGCAGTGACATGACCTATAACAATCTGCCGATTGAGCTGTTCAAAAAATTACAGCGTGACAACGGTAAAGAGCTGCATGTTGACCCTTATCTGTGCACCTACTATTACGAAATTAATAACCAGAAAGCGCCTTTCACCGATCCGCGCGTACGTGCCGCATTGAAACTGGGTATCGACCGCGACATTATCGTGGATAAAGTGCTGGCGCAGGGCCAGAAGCCAGCCTACAGCTACACGCCACCTGCAACAGATGGTATGGAGCTGGTGAAGCCAGAGTGGTTTACCTGGTCACAGGAAAAACGTAATGCTGAAGCCAAAAAGCTGCTGGCTGAAGCCGGTTACACGGCAGAAAAACCGTTAACGTTTACGCTCCTGTACAACACCTCCGATCTGCATAAAAAACTGGCCATTGCCGCCTCGTCGATTTGGGCCAAAAATCTGGGTGTGAAAGTGAAGCTGGAGAACCAGGAGTGGAAAACCTTCCTGGATACGCGTCATCAGGGCAACTTCGACGTTGCACGTGCAGGCTGGTGTGCAGACTATAACGAACCGACGTCGTTCCTGAATACCATGCTGTCTGACAGCAGTAACAACACCGCGCACTACAAGAGCCCGGCCTTCGACAAGCTGATGAAAGATGCCCTGGCCACAACCGATGATAAAGCCCGGTCGGCTGACTATGAAAAAGCTGAGCAGCAGCTGGATAAAGACTCTGCCATCGTGCCATTGTACTACTACGTGAACACCCGTCTGGTGAAACCGTATGTCGGTGGTTATACCGGTAAAGATCCGCTGGATAACGTCGCAGACAGAAACCTGTACATCATTAAGCACTAACAGAACACCAAGAACAGCGGCGGCGCCATGAGCGCCGCCTGTATTTTTTAATGCAATGTGAAGCACCAGCCTGGTAGGTACGGCAATGTTAAAATTCATTTTGCGTCGGTTACTTGAAGCCATCCCGACGCTTTTCGTCCTTATTACTATCTCCTTCTTTATGATGCGACTGGCCCCCGGCAGTCCGTTCACGGGTGAGCGTACGCTGTCGCCAGAGGTGATGGCGAATATCGAGGCGAAATATCACCTCAACGATCCCATTGGCAAGCAATATGTTGATTACCTGATTCAACTGGCCCATGGCGACTTTGGCCCCTCGTTTAAATATAAAGACTATTCGGTGAACTACCTGGTTGGTCATGCCTTTCCGGTGTCGGCCAAACTGGGGCTGGCTGCCTTTATCCTGGCCGTGGTACTGGGCGTGACGGCAGGGGTTATCGCCGCGCTGAAGCAAAACACCCTGTGGGATTACGTCGTCATGGGGGTGGCAATGACCGGCGTGGTCATACCGAGTTTTGTGGTTGCCCCGCTGTTAGTCCTGATTTTCGCCATTACGCTGAAATGGCTGCCGGGTGGCGGCTGGAACGGTGGACAGTGGAACTATATGCTGCTGCCGATGGTGGCGTTATCCCTGGCTTACATTGCCAGTATCGCGCGTATCACTCGTGGCTCGATGATTGAGGTGATGCATTCCAACTTTATCCGTACCGCGCGAGCCAAAGGGTTGCCGTTACGTCGTATCGTTTTACGTCACGCGCTCAAGCCAGCACTGTTGCCGGTTATTTCCTATATGGGGCCGGCATTTGTGGGCATTATTACTGGCTCTATGGTGATTGAATCTATTTACGGACTGCCCGGTATCGGTCAGCTGTTTGTCAACGGCGCGCTTAACCGTGACTACTCGCTGGTACTGAGCCTGACGATTCTGGTGGGGCTGTTGACCATTCTGTTTAACGCGATCGTCGATGTGCTCTATGCCGTTATCGACCCGAAAATTCGCTACTGATTCTGGAGTTCGCCATGATGTTAAGTAAGAAAAATAGCGAAGCTCTTGATGCATTCAGTGAAAAACTGGAAGTCGAAGGGCGTAGCCTGTGGCAGGATGCCCGTCGCCGTTTTATTCATAACCGGGCCGCGTTAATCAGCCTGATGGTGCTGATGTTAATCACGCTGTTTGTAATTTTCGCGCCCATGTTGTCACCGTTCTCCTATTTCGATACCGACTGGGGAATGATGTCATCGCCGCCAGATACCACGTCCGGACACTGGTTTGGCACCGACTCGTCGGGGCGTGATCTGCTGGTGCGCGTCGCTATTGGTGGTCGTATTTCGTTGATGGTGGGCATTGCCGCCGCGCTGATCGCCGTGGTGGTGGGAACGCTCTACGGTTCCATTGCCGGTTACCTTGGCGGAAAAATCGACTCCGTGATGATGCGTATTCTGGAAATCCTTAACTCCTTCCCGTTTATGTTTTTCGTCATTCTGTTGGTCACCTTCTTTGGCCGTAACATCCTGCTGATTTTTGCTGCTATCGGTATGGTGTCGTGGCTGGACATGGCGCGTATCGTGCGTGGACAAACTCTGAGCCTGAAGCGCAAAGAGTTTATTGAAGCGGCGCATGTTGGCGGCGTTTCGACCTGGAAAATCGTGACGCGCCATATCGTGCCTAACGTGCTGGGCGTGGTGGTGGTTTACGCCTCGCTGCTGGTACCCAGCATGATTCTGTTCGAATCATTCCTGAGCTTTCTCGGTCTGGGCACCCAGGAGCCGCTGAGTAGCTGGGGGGCGCTGTTGAGCGATGGGGCTAACTCCATGGAAGTTTCGCCGTGGCTGTTGCTGTTCCCGGCCATTTTCCTGGTGGTCACGCTGTTCTGTTTTAACTTTATTGGCGATGGCCTGCGTGATGCCCTCGACCCCAAAGATCGTTAAGGAGTTTCCCGATGACTATTCATGAATTTCAGCCTGCTCAGGCTGCACGCGCGGGAAGCGACCTGTTGCTTGAAGTGAAAGACTTACGTGTTACGTTCGGCACCCATGACGGTGATGTCACCGCCGTGAACGATCTCAATTTCTCACTGCGAGCCGGGGAAACCCTGGGCATTGTCGGTGAGTCAGGCTCGGGTAAATCGCAAACCGCGTTTGCGCTGATGGGCCTGCTGGCCAGCAATGGCCGCATTGGCGGCTCTGCGTTGTTCAACGGTAAAGAGATTCTTAATCTGCCGGAAAAACAGTTAAACCGGCTGCGCGCTGAACAAATCGCGATGATTTTTCAGGATCCCATGACATCACTGAATCCGTATATGCGGGTCGGCGAACAGTTAATGGAAGTGCTGAAACTGCACAAAGGCATGAGCAGCGCTCAGGCCTTTGAAGAGTCAGTGAAAATGCTGGACGCGGTAAAAATGCCTGAAGCCCGCAAACGCATGAAGATGTACCCACATGAGTTTTCGGGCGGGATGCGTCAGCGCGTGATGATCGCGATGGCGCTCCTGTGCCGGCCTAAGCTGCTGATTGCGGATGAACCGACGACCGCGCTGGATGTTACGGTGCAGGCGCAGATTATGACGCTGCTGAATGAGCTAAAGCGCGAGTTCAATACGGCGATCATCATGATTACCCACGATCTGGGCGTGGTGGCGGGGATCTGCGATAAAGTGCTGGTGATGTATGCAGGCCGCACCATGGAATACGGTCGCGCGCGCGATGTGTTTTATCAGCCGGCTCACCCCTACTCGATTGGTCTCCTGAATGCGGTGCCTAGACTGGATGCAGAAGGTGAAAGCCTGACCACCATTCCGGGTAATCCACCAAACCTGCTGCGTCTGCCGCAGGGTTGTCCGTTCCAGCCGCGCTGTCCGCATGCCATGGATATCTGTTCCAAAGCACCGCCGCTGTTACCGTTTGCAGAAGGGCGCTTACGCGCCTGCTTTAAGCCGGTGGAGGAACTCGTATGAGCCTGGCAGAAAAAAAAGTCCTACTCGAAATTGCCGATCTGAAAGTTCATTTCGACATCAAGGATGACAAGCAGTGGTTCTGGCAGCCGCCAAAAACGCTGAAGGCCGTGGATGGCGTCAGTCTGCGCCTGTACGAAGGAGAAACGCTGGGTGTGGTGGGCGAATCCGGCTGCGGTAAATCCACGCTGGCACGTGCGATTATCGGGTTAGTGAAAGCCACGGAAGGCCGTGTCACCTGGCTTGGCCGTAACCTGCTGGGGCAGAGTGAGGAAGAGTGGCGTAAGGCGCGTAGCGATATCCAGATGATATTTCAGGATCCGCTGGCCTCGCTTAACCCGCGCATGACCATCGGCGATATTATCGCCGAGCCCTTACGTACCTATCACCCTGAGCTTTCTCGCCAGGACATCAAAGATCGCGTCAAAACGATGATGATGAAAGTGGGCTTGTTGCCTAACCTGATTAACCGGTATCCGCACGAGTTTTCAGGCGGTCAGTGTCAGCGTATCGGCATTGCGCGTGCATTGATTCTTGAGCCTAAACTGATCATCTGTGATGAACCGGTCTCTGCACTGGATGTGTCCATTCAGGCGCAGGTGGTCAACCTGCTACAGCAACTGCAGCGAGAAATGGGGCTGTCGCTGATCTTTATCGCCCACGACCTGGCGGTGGTGAAGCATATCTCGGATCGCGTACTGGTGATGTATCTGGGGCACGCGGTGGAGCTGGGCACCTACGATGAGGTGTATACCCATCCGCAGCATCCTTATACCAAAGCGCTGATGTCAGCCGTACCGATTCCCGATCCGGATCTGGAAAAAAATAAGCAGATTCAGTTGCTGGAAGGGGAGTTACCGTCGCCGATCAATCCGCCATCCGGGTGCGTTTTCCGCACCCGCTGCCCGATTGCCGGACCGGAATGCGCCAAAACGCGGCCGCTGCTCGAAGGCAGCTTCCGCCATGCGGTGTCCTGCCTGAAGGTGGATCCGCTTTAAACCAAAACGCCGGGCTGTTGCCCGGCGTTTTCGTTACGAGGTGAGGACTACTCACGCCACAAAATATGGCACAGCTTGTGATCTTTTTCCCGACACAGCAGTACGCGCGCAAACACATCGGTAATAGGTTCGCCGTCTGCTTCGCCCAGACCAATGACCACTTCAGAGAAAAAGTCGGGGTTCAAATCGAAGTCCACGTGCTCCTGCCAGTCTTCGCCCGGATCAAACAGTTCTGCGCCGCCACGCTCTTCAAACTGCAGATTGAAAAGAATAATGTCAGCAGGGTCAAGGTTGTCACCTGCCAGTTCAAGAAAAATGTCGTAGGCCTGTTCCAGCGTTTCGTCTTCTGTCAGGCGGTTGTTCAGATCCATTTTCGGTCCCGTTTATCTGAGGGCGGTTCGTAATTTCGCTCGTTTTACAGTAAAGGACTAAAGAAGTAAAACAGTCGTTCGACAATCCGCTTCCACCAGGCACGTTTTGCCCACCGTCTGGCGTCAAGCAGACGCGAACGGGCAATATAGTCGTCCTGGACGCAGGCCAAATCGCTGCCAAATCCGGCATCATCGACGGCGAGTGTGATTTCGAAATTCAGCCATAAGCTGCGCATATCGAGATTTACGGTCCCCACTAAACTCAACTGACCATCGACCAGCACGCTTTTGGTATGCAGCAGGCCATCTTCAAACTGGTAGATCTTAACGCCGGCCTCAAGCAGCTCACTAAAAAACGAGCGGCTGGCCCAGCTTACCAGCAGAGAGTCGTTGTGCCGGGGAACCACCAGACTCACATTGACGCCACGTAGCGCAGCCGTGCAGATGGCATGCAGCAGATCGTCACTGGGCACCAGATAAGGCGTGGTCATGATCAGCTGTTCGCGGGCAGAGTAGACCGCCGTAAGCAACGCCTGATGAATTAAATCCTCGGGAAAACCGGGACCGGAAGCGATCACCTGAACGGTATGACCACTTTCCTGTTCGAACGGCATAATATTGCGGTCGGGCGGTGGGGGCAGAATACGCTTGCCGGTCTCAATTTCCCAGTCACAGCTGTAAACGATCCCCATGGCGGTTGATACCGGCCCTTCCATACGCGCCATCAGATCGACCCACTGACCCACGCCCGCGTCCTGTTTAAAAAAGCGCGGGTCCACCAGATTCATGCTGCCGGTATAGGCAATATAGTTATCAATCAGCACCATTTTGCGATGCTGACGTAAATCCATACGACGCAGAAAGACACGTAGCAGGCTGACCTGTAGCGCCTCAACCACATCAATACCCGCATTACGCATCATCCCGACCCACGGGCTGCGGAAGAAGGCGACGCTCCCTGCGGAATCCAGCATAAGGCGGCAGTGAACACCGCGCCGCGACGCGGCCATCAGGGATTCGGCGACTTCATCCGCCAGTCCGCCCGGATTCCAGATATAAAACACCATCTCAATATTGTGCCGGGCCAGCTGAATATCCCTGATGAGGGCTTTCATTACATCGTCCGAACTGGTCAACAGCTGTAACTGATTCCCTTTTACCCCTGCGATGCCCTGACGGTTGTTGCATAACTGAAATAACGCCTGCGCGACATCGCTGTAATCGGTGGCAAAGATTTCGGTACGCTTTTTAAGATCATTCAGCCAGCGGGCGGTAGAGGGCCACATCGTTCGCGCGCGTTCAGCCCGGCGTTTACCCAGATGCAATTCACCAAACGACAGATAAGCAATAATGCCAACCAGTGGCAGAATAAAAATAATCAGCAGCCATGCCATTGCCGAGGTTACGGCTCGTCGCTTCATCAGAATGCGCAGGGTAATACCCGCAATCAATAACCAGTAACCAAATACCAATAACCAACTGATAAGCGTATAAAACGTCGTCATTAAGTGGACATCCTGTTCGCGCTTGAATCTGAGAAGTTTACGTGGAGATGGTAGGGAGTGAAACCCTTAATCATCGTGGTATGTCAATGCGAGATCCGATTTGGCATTAGCGCAGAGATCTCTATAATGCGTGCGCGTGAGTCAGATGTCAGAGAGGAAGTTATGAGACGAAGCAGAAACGAAGTGGCCCGCTGGAGAATGTTGCGTCAGGTGCAGCGTCGACGTTCGCGCTGGCTGGAAGGGCAGTCACGCCGCTATAAACGCATCCACGGGATTCGCCATCAACTGGCGCAACAGCAACGTCGTTCCATTCTGTTTATCACACAAAATCTCTGATGACGCAGCCGCGCGAAGCGGCTGTTAAATTACTGTCCGGTCATCAATAAGTTGACGTTAACCAACTGGACGGCTGCCGCCAGTACAATCAGCATGACGATCAGGTGCTTTTTGTTTCGCCAGCCGTGCTTTCGCCACAGATACAACGCGCCACCCACAAGCAGGGTGATGACCAGCAGCAGGGCCATGATAATGGCATGCATTCAGACTATCTCTGTAGAAGCGTCAGTGTTGTCGGCGGGCTCAGAAAACCCGCTTAAACGGCTTGACGCTGACGTGTTTGTAAACACCCGCCGCAATATAGGGATCGTCCGCTGCCCAGGCCTGGGCCGTTTCCAGTGACGGGAACTCTGCAATCACCGTGGAGCCGGTGAAACCGGCTACGCCAGGATCGTTACTGTCAACCGCAGGCATGGGGCCTGCAACGATCAAACGGCCTTCTTCATGCAGCAGCTTCAGACGCGCAAGGTGAGCGGGGCGCACCGCGTTGCGTTTTTCCAGAGAATCGGCGTTATCTTCAGCATAAATGACGTAAAGCACTAGGGCGCTCCCATTGACTCTATAAATTTTGCAACACGGTAAGGGATAGTTAAGTAGAGTGCAAACGAAACCTTGCGTCAATAACGTGCTGAGCATAATGGGCTAAAGGGGCTTTTTTCTCCCGGCACTAAGGTGATTATTGAAACTGATTGCTATTTGCATTTAAAATCTGGGCTTCATTTGATAACTGCGATTGTTATGACCACGCTGACTATGCCTTTACCGAAACGCACGCCTGTCGCCATGATGTTGTCCGTTGTGCTCCATGGTGCAGTCATTGCCGGTATTCTCTATGCGTCTTTTCATCAAACCCGAGAACTGCCCAAAGCATCCCAGCCAATCAGTGTGACAATGGTCGCGCCCGAGGTTCAGCCTGAACCCGCAATCACACAACCGACACCGCAACCGGACCCCCAGCCAGCCCCTGAGCCTGTGGCCGAGCCGAAACCCGCTCCGGAACCGCCTAAAGCTGAGCCAGTGCCGATTCCCAAACCGGAACCCAAACCTGAGCCAAAACCCAGACCGCGGCACCAGCCCAAACATACACAGCCAAAACGCGAAGTAAAACCGCGTGAGGAAGCGAAGCCCCAGGCCAACCCCTTTAAGCAGGATGCGCCTGCAACACAGACTAAGCCTGCGACAGCGCCGAAAGCCACACCGTCAGCGACACCTGCGCAGACGGCCTCAACCGGCCCAAAAGCGCTGAATATCAGCAAGCCAGCCTATCCGCCACGCGCGGCGGCCCTGCGAGTAGAAGGCCGTGTCAGAGTGAAATTTGATGTGGACAGTGACGGACGGGTCGACAACATCGATATTCTGTCTGCGGAACCGCGCAACATGTTTGAGCGCAGCGTCAAACAGGCCATGCGTTCGTGGCGCTATCAGAGCGGTAAGCCCGGTACCGGTCTGACGATGAATATTGTGTTTAAAATTAACGGCGGGGCCAGCCTTGAATAAGGCTTGTGAGGCGTTTCAGCAACGTGAAGTCGGCTAAGCGGGCCCGGACCCGCCCGGGTCCGGTTCAGATTCAGCCTGTCTGCGATGTCAGGCTGAACCGCACTCAGGCAGGGGCTGACTGATTATCCCGTCCCGCAGGCAACTGACGGGGATGGCCTTCATTGTCCACCGCAACATAAATAAAGACCGCTTCGGTTGCGCAATAGGTCTGACCAATAGGCTCAGACGACACTTTCTTAATCCATACCTGCACATTGATCGTCATTGAGCTGTTGCCTGTGCGAATGCACTGTGCGTAGCAACTGACAACATCGCCGACCGCGACGGGTTTTAAAAAGGTCATGCCATCCACTCTGACGGTGACGACACGGCCCTCGGCGATTTCTTTTGCCAGAATGGCACCGCCCATATCCATTTGCGACATTAACCAGCCACCGAAGATGTCGCCGTTTGCGTTAGTATCCGCAGGCATCGCGAGCGTCCGCATGACCATTTCGCCCTGGGGCAATTTATGTTTTTCGTCCATTGTGTTGTTTTCTTATGTAATGAATGAAAGAAAGTCTGCCCGCACAGACGGGCAGCAGGTTTATTTTTGCTGTTGTTGCGGCATTTTACGCCAGATATAGAGCCCACTCAGTAAGGTAAAGAGTAGCGTCAGGCCGGTCAGCCCAAACACTTTAAAGTTAACCCAGACTGACTGAGGTAACCAAAATGCCACATAGATATTCGCCAGACCACACAATAAAAAGAAGAGGGCCCAGGCAATATTCAGATTGCGCCATACGGTGTTGGGTAACTCCAGCTCTTTTCCCAACATGGTCTGAATTAACGGCTGTTTCATAAACCACTGGCTGAACAGTAACGCCAGCGCAAACAGGCTGTAGATCACCGTGACTTTCCATTTAATAAATTCATCATTATGGAAAACCAGGGTGAGCGTGCCAAACACCGCCACCAGCACAAACGTAAAAATGGTCATTTTTTCAAGCTTGCGATAGAGCACCCAGCTTGCCACCAGCGCCAGGCCGGTCGCGACAACCAGGGCTCCTGAGGCGACGAAGATGTCGTACAACTTATAAAAAATAAAGAAAACCACAAGGGGAAGAAAGTCGAGTAACTGCTTCATAGTCATTCCAGTTAAGGCGGTATTCCCGGCCAGTGCGCCCGAAGGCGCACGGACAATCAACGTAACAGCATATAAAGCCGGTACAGGTAAATTACTAACAGGGTTGAAATCAGATTCCCGATAGCGGTGAAAATCACCGTCGACACGTTCATCGGCAGCACCACTAACGAGGTAAAGAAAAACATCACTGCCAGTTTTGCCAGCAGCCACAGAATAATGGCTGGCGCAATCAGTCTGACGTTTTTCCAGGCCATGCGCATGCTGGCGCGCATGGCGGCGATAACGCCCAGTTTTTCATTTGCCAGAATGATTGGCGACAACGAGAGCACGATGGTAAGCAGCACGCCAGGCACCACCAGAACCATAAAACCCAGTTGGGCGACCAGGGTGATCAAAAAGGTCAGCAGCAGCAGTTTCGGTAATAAAGGCGCGGCTGTACCAATGGCACGCAGCGCGCTCACGCGCTGGCCAGACGATACCAGCGGAATCAGGCACAGCATACCGCCCAACAGCAGCGTATTGCCGACAAGGCCTGCAAAAGTACCCGCAGCAGACGCACGCAGCAGAACCTGCTGCTGTTCGGGCGACATGCTCTGCACCATTTCAAACAGCGAGGCACTGCTGATATCGCCTTGCTGCAGGATCGCCATTTGATCGTCACCCGGTGTGAACGCATGTAAAAGCATCACTGTGACAAACGCGGTCAACAGTGACATCAGCACCAGGGTAATCAGTTGATGACGAAAAAAATTTCCTGTGTCACGGTATAACGAGCTTGCCGTGATAGACATGTACACTCCTTGAAAGAACCGGGTTAATTAACCCGTCGATTGTACATGTTCTGGCGGCTCGCTGGCACCCGCAACCGGATAACTTTCTGTCATAACAGGTAAAGATGGGTGAAACAGTGCGGGAAGGCCATAGCGTGCCCGGGCCCGATCGCAGCCTTCATTCCCGATCCCGTTTTCGCCGGACATAGCAAACTCCCGGCAAGGCGAGGGGCGGTTCTCATAAATACTGCACGACACGCAGTGGCCGATTTCCCCTTCAAGCGCAATACAGCGCGGCGAACGATCGTTCGTCCCACGCATATTTCGCATCATCAGACTTAAAGGTTCCGTTAATTCTGTGGGAACGGGGCCGCCCGCATCGTCGGCTTCAGCCCAGTAAAACGAGACGCGGAAGTGGGCACAGCAGGCACCACAGCTAATACAGGGGTTTGTAGTTTCACTCATTTGATCGCCCGCCACCTCTAAGGCATCGAACCAAAATCACAGGGGGAGATGAGCAAAGTAATGCCGCTCCATTTTTTCGGCAAGCACTATTTGTGTCCGGGATACGGGCATAAAATTGATCTGAGTCAATCCATTGTTTTTTAAATCATTTTTCCGTCTTGATTTAGATGCATTTATAAAAAAATCGCGCTAAACCTGTGCGCACAAAAAAATGATTCAGTGCAGGCACCTTACTTTCTCACAGGAGTGACTATGAAACTGGCTAAATGCGCCATGCTGCTGGCGCTTGCGTTACCTCAACTGGCACTGGCCCACCAGGCAGGTGATTTTTTTATTCGCGCAGGTAGCGCCACCGTTCGACCTAACGAAGGCTCGGATAACGTACTGGGTATGGGCGGATTCAGTGCCAGTAATGATACCCAACTGGGTTTAACGTTCACCTATATGGCGACAGACAATATTGGCGTCGAGCTACTGGCCGCCACACCGTTCCGCCATAAAGTTGGCCTTGGCCCAACGGGCACGCTGGCGACGGTCCGGCAATTGCCGCCCACGCTGATGGCACAGTACTACTTCTTTGACAGCCAAAGCAAAGCGCGACCCTATGTCGGCGTCGGCATTAACTACACGACGTTTTACGATGCAAAGTTTAATCAGACCGGTCGTGATGCGGGATTAAGTGATCTCAGTGTGAAAGACTCGTGGGGCATTGCCGGTCAGGTAGGGCTGGATTATCAGATTAACCGTGACTGGCTGCTGAATGCATCATTGTGGTACATGGATATTGATACGAACGTGAAATTTAAAGCGGGCGATCAGCAGCAAAATATTCATATGCGTGTTGACCCCTGGGTATTCTTCTTTGGCGCAGGTTATCGCTTCTGAAGAAAAAAGGGCCACGCAATGCGTGGCCCTTTTGGGTTTAAAACGGCGTTATTTAATTTGCATGTTATTTACGACGGATCTTACCCCAGCAACGCTTCGGGTCACCTGAACGGCACGGTTAGCCATTTGTGGTGAGCTGACAAAGCCGCTGAGCTGCACTTTACCTTTAAAGGTTTCAACGTTGATTTCGGTTGATTTCAGCGACTCATCTTTTAACAATTCGGCTTTCACTTTGGTGGTAATCACGGTGTCATCAATGTAACCGCCGGTGCCTTCTTTCGTTGGCGTTGGCGCACAGGCGCTGAGTGTTAATGCAACAACAGCCGCGACCATGGCACTTGCCAGCACTTTAAACCATTTCATTGCTTCTCTCCCTGTCACAAATAGGATACGTCGTTACCATAACGGCGCCTGTTAATTGTGGTGCAGAAAATCCGAAATGGGCAAACGGACAGCGAAAAAAAACAGCGAAATCATGCCTTACCGGGCGGTAAGGCATAAGGTGAAGGCTGTTAGCGGGTGGCGGCTTTGAGATCGTGGATAAATGTTCTCAATGCGTCCAGCATGACCTCTGGCTCGGCGTGATGCTTTTCAATAATTTTCACAACAGCGGAACCTGAAATTGCACCGGCTGTGCCTGCCACGAGAGAGTCTTTTACCTGGGAAGGTTCGGAAATGCCAAAGCCCTGTAGCGGCGGGGCTGCATGGTATTCCTTCAGGCGGGTTATCAGATGATCAAGTGGCAGGCTGGCCCGCTTTTCAGTACCCGTGACGCCCGCTCGTGATAACAGATAGGTGTAACCGCGACCGTGAGAAGCGATTTCGCGCAGAAGTTCATCGCTGGCGTTAGGTGGGCAGATGAAAATGGGCGCAATACCGTGACGCATAGCCGCCTGACGGAACGGTGCCGATTCCTCTACGGGCACATCAGCCACGAGGACAGAGTCGACCCCCGCTTTGGCACAACGCGCATAAAAGTCATCAATACCATTGCTGAACACCAGATTGGCATACATCAGTAAACCTATCGGGAGTTCGGGATATTTTTGACGAATCGCCGCGAGCATTTCAAAACACTGTGCCGTCGTCGTTCCGCCAGCGAAGGCACGCAGTGTTGCACTTTGAATAGTAGGACCATCTGCTAAAGGATCAGAAAAGGGAATTCCCAGTTCAAGTGCGTCAGCTCCGCCTTCTACCAGCGCATCGATAATGCGTAATGACAGGGCAGGTGACGGGTCACCCAGAGTTACGAAGGGAACCAGCGCACCTTCTTTCTTCGCCGCCAGACGCGTAAACAGTCGATCATAACGTTCCATCAAATTTCTCCCTGCGCAGTCAGAATATCGTGAACGGTGAAGATATCTTTATCACCCCGACCAGAAAGGTTCACCACAATCAGCTGCTCTTTCTCCGGCTCCGCCTTCGCCATTTTTAACGCATGGGCCAGCGCATGGGCGGATTCAAGCGCAGGGATAATGCCTTCCGCACGACACAGCGTTTTAAAGGCTGCCAGCGCTTCATTGTCGGTGACGGAAACATAGTCCGCGCGGCCGATGCTGTTCAGATGGGCGTGCTGAGGGCCGACTGACGGGAAATCGAGGCCGGCAGAAATCGAGTAGGACTCTTCGATTTGCCCTTCGCTGGTCTGCATCATCGGGGCTTTCATCCCAAAGTAGATGCCGACCCGGCCGTGTTTCAGCGGTGCGCCGTGCTCACCGGTTTCGATACCGTGGCCCGCTGGCTCAACGCCAATCAGTTTGACGCTCTCTTCCTCGATGAAATCGGCAAACATGCCAATCGCATTGGAGCCGCCGCCGACGCAGGCGATGACGGCGTCGGGCAGACGTCCTTCTTTTTCCAGAATCTGTTTTTTCGTCTCTTCACCGATCATGCGCTGGAACTCACGCACGATGGTCGGGAAGGGGTGCGGGCCGGCCGCGGTGCCCAGCATATAGTGGGCGGTTTCATAGCTGCCCGACCAGTCACGCAGCGCCTCGTTACAGGCATCTTTCAGGGTGGCGGAACCGCTGTGAACCGGAATCACTTCGGCACCCATCAGGCGCATACGAAAGACGTTAGGTGACTGACGCTCAACATCCTTGGCGCCCATGTAGATGCGGCATTTCATGCCCAGCAGCGCACAGGCCAGGGCTGAAGCCACACCATGCTGACCGGCTCCGGTTTCCGCTATAATCTCGTTTTTGCCCATCCGTTTAGCCAGCAACGCTTGTCCCAGTACCTGGTTCGTTTTGTGCGCGCCGCCGTGCAGCAGATCTTCACGTTTCAGGTAAAGGCGGGTTTGAGTGCCTTTGGTCAGGTTACCGCACAGGGTTAAGGCTGTCGGGCGGCCGGCATAGTTTTTCAACAGGTCGGTAAATTCAGCCTGAAACTCAGGGTCTTTTTGGGCGCTGACAAAGGCTTCTTCAAGCTGCTTCAGCGCAGGCATCAGAATTTGTGGCACGTACATGCCGCCAAACTCGCCGAAATAGGGATTAAGTAAAGTCATGGATCTATCCTTTTGTGTGCCCGCCTTCAGGCGGGCCAGTCCAGTCAGTAGGCGCGAAGCGTTCGGAACACCGCCGCAATTTTGCTGGCATCTTTGATGCCTGGCGCGCTTTCTACACCGGAATTAAAATCGAGTCCTGCACAACCCAACTGTGCGGCTTCCACACAGTTATCCGCGCTCAGCCCACCGGCCAGCAGAACATTCTTCAGGTCCTGCCCGTGTAGCAGCGACCAGTCAAAGGTCTGGCCCGAACCGCCCTGACCATTATCGAAAACGTAACGGTCAATATGCGGCCAGTTACGTTCTGGCAACGCGTCGCTGATGCTGAGCGCTTTCCAGATTTGTACCTGTTCAGGCAGTGCCTGATAAAGCGCAGCCACATAAGCGTGGTCTTCATCGCCATGCAACTGCACAGCAGCCAGCTGCAATGATTCCACTTTAGTGACAATGTCACTTATTGCCGCATTGCGGAACACACCCACATAGTTAAGCGGGGCACCGGCTATCACGGCACGTGCTTTCTCGGTATCCACCTGACGCGGCGAGCCCTCGGCAAAAATAATTCCGCCGTAAATAGCGCCGGCATCACAGGCCGCGCAGGCATCTTCAGGGCGCGTCAGTCCGCATACCTTGTTGCTGCCCAGGGTGACACGTCGCACCGCAGCATGAAGATCCTCTTCTTCCATCAATGCCGAACCAATCAGGAAGCCATTTGCAAAATGACTCAGTTCACGCACATCGCGGTAATTGTTGATGCCCGATTCGCTGATAACGGTCACACCTTGCCCCAGGCGCGGCGCAAGCTGACGCGTCCGGTTGAGATCAATCGACAGATCGCGCAGGTCGCGGTTATTAATGCCGACCACTTTGGCTTCCAGCGCAATCGCGCGTTCCAGCTCCTGCTCATTGCTGACTTCAGTCAAAACGCCCATCTGCAGGCTGTGTGCGATGGCGGAAAGCTGACGATACTGCTCATCATCCACGACCGACAGCATCAGCAGGATGGCGTCAGCCTGATAAAAACGCGCCAGATAAATTTGATAAGGGTCGATGATAAAGTCTTTACACAGCACCGGCTGCGTAATCGCAGCACTGACGACGGGCAAAAAGGCAAAGTCGCCCTGGAAATATTTTTCGTCGGTTAATACCGAAACGGCAGAAGCATAATGGCGATACACCCCGGCGATCATTTCGGGATCGAAATCATCGCGGATCAGCCCTTTTGAAGGCGAAGCCTTTTTGCATTCCAGAATAAAGGCAGTGCGGGTGCCCTGCAGTGCGTCATAAAAGCTACGGCTGGAAGGAACAATGCGCGGCTGGAAGCTTTCCAGCGGTTGCTGCTGCTTACGCGCTTCAACCCAGACGGCTTTGTCTTTCACGATTTTATCTAACACTGTACCCTGCATGATTATCCTCTTGATGCCAGAGCCACCACGCGCTCATAAGCCTGACCGCTACGGATGGCGTTAAGTGCACGCTGTGCATTTTCACGGAGATCTTCATTACCAAACACTTTCAGGAGCATGGCCACATTCACGGCAACCGCCTCCTCATGGGCCTGCTCGCCATTACCCTGGAGTAAACGTGTCAGAATGTCACGGTTTTCTTCGGGCGTGCCGCCTGCCAGCGCGTCTTTAGGATGGAATCCGAAACCAAAATCCTCCGGACTTAACTGATAGCGGGTGATTTCCCCTTCGCGCAGCTCGGCCACCTGTGTCACATCGTGCAGGGCAACCTCATCCATGCCGCCGCCATGTACCACGGCTGCACGCTGGTAGCCTAATACTTTCAGCGTCTGAGCAATCGGCAAGACCAGCTCAGGACTGTACACGCCAATAACGGCTAACGGTGGGCGCGCAGGGTTGATCAGTGGCCCCAGAACGTTAAACAACGTGCGGGTCTTCAACTGCTGACGCACCGGCATAGCATGGCGAAAGCCCGTGTGGTACTGCGGTGCGAACAGGAAGCAGACATTCAGATCGTCCAGTGCGCGCCGCGCCAGCTCAGCGGGCATATCCAGGTTAATCCCGAAAGCGGCCAGCAGGTCGGATGACCCCGATTTGCTGGATACGCTGCGATTGCCATGTTTTGCCACCTTCAGACCACAGGTAGCGGCGACAAAGGCGCTGGCGGTTGAAATATTAATGCTGTTACTGCCATCCCCGCCGGTGCCCACAATATCGGCGAACGCATAATCCGGACGCGGAAACGGTTTGGCATCTTCAAGTAAGGCACAGGCTGCCCCGGCGATTTCCTCCGGGTTCTCGCCCCGGACTTTCATCGCAACCAACGCCGCCGCCAGTTGGGTAGGTTCAAGCTGGCCGGTAATAATGGCGCTGAACAGCTGGTGGCTTTCTGCCTGCGTCAGACTATGCGACTGGTAAAGTTTTTCCAGAATCGGTTGCATTGCGTTCTCCCTGTTACTTCGCCAGCGCCCAGGCAAGTGTCTGTTCAAGCAGACGTGCGCCCTGAGTGGTTAAAATGGATTCAGGATGGAACTGGAATCCGCAAACCCGATCGTGTTCATGACGGACGGCCATCACCATGCCGTTGTAGCTGGCATTGACCGTTAATTCGTCTGGTGTATTGCTGCCCACCAGTGAGTGGTAACGGGCAACGGGAAGAGGATTACTCAGTCCGGCAAACATCGCCTCGCCGTCATGGATAATGGATGACGCTTTGCCATGCAAAATTTCACCGGCCTGACCGACATGGCCGCCATACGCTTCCACAATCGCCTGATGGCCCAGGCAGATCCCGATAATCGGTAACTTTCCGCGTAGCGCACGCAGCAGTTCGGGCATACAGCCCGCGTCTTTCGGCGCGCCAGGGCCGGGTGACAGCATCAGGACAGGATTGTCCATGCTCTGCAAACGTTCAGTCAGCAAAGCGGCCGGTACGTTGTTGCGGTAAATCACCACGTTGTGCCCAAAGGTGCGCAGTTGATCGACAAGGTTGTAGGTAAATGAGTCGATGTTATCCAGCAGCAGGATGTCAGCCATCAGAAGATCTCCTTGCAGTGATGAGCAGTGGCGATAGCGCGCAGCACCGCGCGGGCTTTATTGCGGCTTTCATCGGCCTCGGCCTGTGGGTTAGAGTCGAGCACCACGCCCGCGCCGGCCTGTACAGTGGCCACGCCGTCTTCCACGTAGGCTGAGCGGATGACAATACAGGTATCCAAATCACCGTTGGCGGTGAAATAGCCGACAGCGCCGCCGTAAATACCGCGTCGGGTGCCTTCGGCTTCAGCGATCAGTTGCATGGCGCGAACTTTAGGCGCGCCGCTCAGCGTGCCCATATTCATGCAGGCGCGGTAGGCATGTAGCACATCCAGATCTTCACGCAATGTCCCCACCACGCGGGAGACCAGGTGCATAACAAAGGAATAACGATCAACCTTGGTCAGATCCGCAACGTAGCGGCTTCCGGGACGACAAATGCGCGCCAGGTCATTGCGTGCGAGATCGACCAGCATCAGGTGCTCGGCCAGCTCTTTATGATCGGTGCGCATTTCAAGTTCGATACGGCTGTCCAGATCGCGGTCCAGCGAGCCATCCGCATGTCGACCGCGTGGACGCGTTCCGGCAATCGGGTAAATTTCGATCTGTCGTGAGGCGGCGTCGTACTTGAGCGAGCTTTCCGGCGAGGCGCCAAAGAGCGAAAAATCCTGATCCTGCATAAAGAACATATACGGGCTGGGATTACTGCGTTTTAACGTATCGTAAGCGGCCAGCGGCGACGGGCAGGGCAGTGAGAAGCGACGTGATGGCACGACCTGGAAGATCTCACCAATACGAATAGCATCCTGCATCTTCCTCACCACATTACAGTATTCCTCATCGCTCTGGCTGGTGGTCAGCGTCATCGTTTCGACCGGCTTGACGGGCAACGCAGGTGCAGGTTGCAGCATTTGTCCGTGTAACTGCTCAATACGGCTTTGCAGACGCTGGAATTCGTGGGTGGACGGACAAAACAGGCTGGCCTGCAGGCGGGCACTGTGTGCCTGGTGATCGAGCACCAGCAGGGTTTCCGCCAGATAGAAACAGTAGTCAGGGCAGCGCTGCTCACTGCTGAGCGTCGGCAGGTCCTCAAAACCCGCGACCAGATCATAGGCAAACAGGCCGCCAACGAACACGGCTTCGCGCTCATCGGCGGGCGAGTTCACTAACTGCGGAATCACACGCAGGGCATCAAACACCGACAGGGCGCGTAAGCGAGAGTCTTCATCTTGCTGATCGTGGGTCGTCGTAAATGTTAACACCCGGCCATCAGGGCGCGATTCATTTTTGATTTCGGCGGGAAGCGCCTCGTCCAGCAGCGGCAGCAGCGCCCGACCATTATCAGACAGGGCCTGCACAGTGACGCAGTTACCCAGCGCGCTGATACGCAGGGCACTGTCGATGATCATCAGACTTTTTAAATTTTCCTTGCTGTCGATATCCGCAGATTCAAGCAGCAGCGTTGACGGGCGTGCGCCGCATAACTGATGAAAAACCGCGGCGGGATCTTCCCGATAAGGGGCGTTACCGGTAATTAACTTCACTGTAGGTTTTGCATTGAGCATGATGATTTCTCTGAATGTCGTCCAAAAAAAAGCCCGCTTGTTGGCGGGCTCAGGTATCTGCACAGGTTTACGCTAAGTGTGCACGACAACGCCGCCCGACCGGGAAACATTGCGCCACCAACCAGTGAAAAGCGTAATAACCATTTTCATAAACACATACCCGTCTGCGGTGAACTTGTGTACTAGTTAACTGGTTCGTGACAAAAATGTCAATACACTTTTTCAGTGACCCATAAAATCGTTATCATGCTGACCTGTTCCATCGCCAGCAGGAGTTGTTTTGAGCGATATCGCCCGTTTTCCGCTTTACGATCTACATAGTCATACACGGGCTTCCGATGGATTGCTATCCCCGCAGGCGCTGGTCGAGCGTGCGGTTGAAATGCGCGTAGGTGTGCTGGCCATTACCGATCACGATACCGTGGCGGGCGTCGCCGAGGCACAGCAGGCCGCATTACGTGCTTCGTTGCCAGTCAATGTCATAGCCGGCGTCGAGATTTCCACGCTGTGGGAAAATCATGAGATCCATATTGTTGGATTAAATATCGATATTCATCATCCCGTCATGACGCAGTTCCTTGCTGGTCAGTATACGACCCGACTGGAACGCGCCCAACGCATTGCTGAGCGACTTGAAAAAGCCCAGATTCCCGATGCACTGGCGGGCGCCCTGCGTTTAGCCGAAGGGGGGATGATCACGCGGGGACATTTTGCCCGCTATCTGGTTGAGGTTGGCAAAGCGAGCACTATGGCGCAGGTATTCAAAAATTATCTGGCCCGAGGCAAAACCGGCTACGTGCCGCCGCAATGGTGTACAATTAATCAAGCCATTGATGCCATTCACCATTCTGGTGGCTGTGCGGTGCTGGCTCATCCGGGACGCTACGGATTGTCGGCAAAATGGCTGAAACGCCTGATCGCGTATTTTCGCGCTGCGGGGGGTGATGCTATCGAGGTGGCACAATGTCAGCAGGCACCCGATGAGCGTACCACGTTAGCCGGGTACGCCCGGGATAACGATCTGGCCGCATCGCAAGGTTCTGATTTTCATCAACCCTGCCCGTGGATTGAGTTAGGCCGCAAACTGTGGTTACCCGCAGCCGTAGAACCCGTCTGGGAACGCTTTCCCGCACTGGCTCCGGCTGCTGAATGCACGGAAAGGTGACAAGAGGTTTTTATGAGTCAACTGTTTCATATTCATCCGGATAATCCGCAACCGCGTCTGATTAACCAGGCTGTGGAGTACCTGAACAAAGGTGGCGTGATTGTTTATCCGACCGATTCAGGCTATGCCCTGGGATGTCGTCTGGAAGAAAAAGGGGCGATGGAGCGCATTTGCCGTATACGACAACTCGATGGCCATCATAATTTCACACTGATGTGCCGCGATTTGTCTGAGTTGTCGGTGTATTCACAGGTGGGCAACAGCGCGTTCCGCCTGATTAAAAATAACACGCCGGGCAATTACACGTTTATTCTGAAGGCGACGAAAGAAGTCCCGCGCCGTCTGATGAACGAGAAACGTAAAACTATTGGTTTACGTGTCCCGTCGAATCCAGTGGCCCTGGCGTTACTGGAAGCGCTTAATGAACCGATGATGTCGACATCATTGATTCTGCCAGGCAATGATTTCACTGAATCTGATCCGGAAGACATTCAGCACAGTATTGGTAAGCTGGTGGACTTAATCATTGACGGCGGCACGCTGGGACAGCAGCCTACCACCGTGATTGATTTGACCAGTGATGCCCCTGAAATTGTCCGTGAAGGCGCTGGCGACACAACGCCTTTTATGTAAGCCAGTCAGGTTTTACGGGTGTCAGGAATCGTCGCCTGTAACCAGTTTTTAAACTGGCCGTAAGGGATATAGAGTGACACATCTTTCAGTATCACTTTCCCGCTACGGCCATTTTTAATTGAATCGGAATACCCGACGATCACGCCGCCGATGGTATCGTCACTATTGAAGACCCCACCGCCAGACATCCCCTGAACCACGCCAGCATTGGAAGCCATCGCGATGCACGGACTTTTATTCCAGAGGTTACGAATGGCGGTGCGTGCGAGATTCACACCTTTTGATTCAACAGGTAGCGCCGAAATATAGCTGTAACCGTACATCTTTACGTGATCGCCAATATCGGTGCTGCGGAAGTGAGCCAGCGTATCAGGCGGATTCTTGTGATAAATAATCGCAAGGTCGCAGTAAGGGTGATAAGACTTCACGCGCTGCACGGCAAATTTTGCCACATGCGCGGCAGTCAGGCTGTATTCAGGCGTCAACGGAATAGTGGTGCCCAGCGTGCCTAAACCCAGAATCGTCGGAATGCCTGTCACGCTCATATCCACGTGCTGCATTGCCGTTCGGCTGTACTCGGTATGGCCCACGGAACAACCGCTCAGCGCCAACGCAATCAACGCTGAACTTACAAAACGTTTTTTCATGGTAGTGTCTTCGCTTAAGCATGCCAGTAAAATCCCTGGTGAAGATTAAGGACATGCAAATTAAAGCTCATCGTGAGCCGTATTAACGCAGCGTTTCCCGATGCGCCAGTATTAAGATTAATAACAACCCTTTAGCGTGCTGCAATTTAATGCCCGGGTCAGAAATAACTGACACCGTACGGATTAAAATCTGCTCACTGTCCGGTCGCATAATGTGTTATCGGCAATAGATTGCAATAGTCCAATTTTTTTTAACTTTACGAGGGTAGAAAAAAAAGCCATTGCGGACTTAATGATAAAAAACAGGGTGATGACCACCTTCTTATTCTTTCATTATCGGCTGATGAATAAAATTGTACAGTGATTTTTATGTTGTATAGCTTTTCCCGACGCAACCTGTTGATAATAGAGTAAACAGGATGCATTGGAGATGCGAGGCGGGCTAACAGAGGGCTGCCGGGGCCCACAATGATTTTATTTGACTTAAGTAGCGGTATTTTGTTTTTATTTTTTTGTAAACAGCCACAAAAATAAAACTGTTTAGCGCGCCGACTGAGTGTGAGCCGTTAATGAAAAGTGTCAGGCCAGATACCTGGAGACTTAATCATTAATGCACTACCGGTTTTGGCAGGAAATGATTTATAAGAGCGAGTAAAGACGGAAATAAAGCCAATAGCTGCGATAAGTAACATTAATTAAAATGAAGTAACCAAGTGTGACATTCAGATAATATCCTCCCCGGCTACGGTTGTGTCATTTGACTTAATTACCCTAAATAAACGTGTGTGCTTATAATGATCTTCTCGCGCGATCACCAGGACGCAACGCAGCCATCTAATTCGACCAGATCTTAACCGGACCTGGCGTGAGCGCGTAGGGATCGTCACGCCCGGGACAGGTGTCGTAAGGCTCGGGTCAGCAGCCAGGCCCCGTACGCCGCTTCCGGGCGGCACATTACGGGTTACAATGCCTCAGACATGCTGTATAATGGGGCCAACAGGAAAATATAAGCTATTGATTTTAAAGGTTTAATTACCTAATCCATCCGACGCCTGGGAAGGCGACAATGAGGTAGCTCCATGAGCGAGAAGTTACAAAAAGTCTTAGCGCGTGCCGGTCACGGTTCGCGTCGTGAAATTGAAGCGATGATTGCGGCCGGACGCGTGAGCGTTGACGGTAAGCTTGCCACACTCGGCGATCGCATCGAAAATAATAAAGCCCTGAAAATCCGTATTGATGGCCATCTGGTATCGATTGCTGAATCTGCAACAGAAGTGTGCCGTGTGCTGGCGTATTATAAACCTGAAGGTGAACTCTGCACACGCAGCGATCCTGAAGGGCGGCCTACGGTCTTCGATCGTCTGCCGCGCCTGCGCGGTTCACGCTGGATTGCCGTTGGCCGCCTTGACGTGAATACCTGTGGACTCATGCTTTTTACAACGGATGGTGAACTGGCTAACCGCCTGATGCATCCCAGCCGGGAAGTGGAACGTGAATACGCGGTGCGCGTGTTTGGCCAGGTTGACGATGACAAAATTCGTCAGCTCAGTAAAGGTGTGCAACTGGAAGATGGTCCGGCAGCGTTCAAAACATTGCGTTTTGCGGGTGGAGAAGGCATCAACCAGTGGTACAACGTCACCCTGACTGAAGGACGCAACCGTGAAGTTCGCCGTTTATGGGAAGCCGTGGGTGTACAGGTCAGCCGCCTGATGCGTGTCCGCTATGGCGACATCACCTTGCCAAAAGGTGTACCACGCGGTGGCTGGATGGAACTGGATCTGCCAGCGGTCAATTATCTGCGCAATCTCGTAGGAATGGATGACGAAACCGTCACCAAACTGGCGGTTGAGAAAGATCGCCGTCGTACAAAAGCCAATCAGATTCGTCGGGCCGTGAAACGTCACAGCCAGGCCAGTGGCAGACCCGCTCGTCGTAATGCCAGTAGCAAACGCAACGCAACCTGAGTGTCTGCCGGGTTGATATAAGGCTATAAAAAAGCCGCAACATCGTCTGTTGCGGCTTTTTACTTTCTGGCTGACGCTCCCGGACATCTTACCGGTGGAAGAGGGGAAACGCGCCGGTTACTAAGCCGCCCGCCATCAGCACCAGGCTAATCAAAATCCCCCATTTTATGGCAAAACGTTGATGGTCACCGATATCCACTTTGGCCAGACCGACTAACAGATAGACCGACGGCACCAGTGGACTCAGCAGATGGAAGGGTTGGCCCACAATGGAGGCTCGGGCAATTTCTTCTGCTGAAATGCCATAGCTGGCGGCCGTCTGCGCGATGACAGGCAGAATGCCAAAGTAGAAAGCATCGTTGGACATAAAAAAGGTAAACGGCAGACTGATCAGGGCGGTAAATAGCGCAAGATAAGGTCCGAAACTGTGCGGAATAAACGCCAGCAGACTTTTCGCCATGGCGTCCACCATGCCGGTACCTGACAGTATGCCGGTAAAAATACCTGCCGCAAAAATCAAGGCAGTCACCGCCAGCACATTACTGGCGTGTGAACCGATACGGGCTTTTTGCTCCTCAAGCGAGGGGTAATTAAGCATGACGGCAATTGCAAAAGCCAGCATAAACAGAATCTGGATGGGCATGGCACCCACCACCAGAAGCACCAGCAGTACCGTGGTCAGAATAAAGTTTGGCCAGAACATTTTGGGCCGGCGATTTGCTGCGCATTCGTCTGCATCACCCAGGCCCAGTTCGATATTATTCAGATGGTCGTCGCTGATGCGCATGACGCCCAGACGTTTACGTTCCTGTAGCCCAAACACGAAGGCCAGACCGACAAGAGCAACACAGGCGATAAGGATGGCCGGTAGCATGGGAATGAATATATCCAGCGCATCAATGCGCAGCGCGGCCGCCGCGCGGGCTGTGGGGCCTCCCCACGGCGACAGGTTCATGATGCCGCTGGCCAGGTTAACCAGGCAGGTCATTGCCAGCACATTCATGCCCAGTTTCCGGTAGAGGGGAAGAAACGCGGCAATGGCAATCATATAGGTGGTGGAACTGTCGCCATCCAGCGAGACCAGCAAGGTTAATACAGCGGTACCGACCAGCACTTTAAGCGGGTCGCCACGCACAATTTTCAGGATGAAACGCACCAGCGGATCAAACAGTCCGGCATCGATCATCAGGCCGAAATAGAGAATAGAAAACGTCAGCATCACACCCGTTGGAGCCAGCGTTTTGACCCCGTTCAGCATCATTTCCCCAAGTCCGTGATAAAACCCGCCGATAAGCGCAAAAAGCGTCGGGATAAGAATGAGCGCGATTAGCGCTGACATGCGTTTGGTCATGATCAGATACATGAAACAAACCACCATCGTAAAGCCCAGTATGGTCAGCAAAATAAGAGCCCTCTTATTGGCAAAAGTTATTCAATTGTTATCAGAGAGAACATTTAATTATGGAATCGATTAGCACGGTAATGATTAACCTGTTGATTTGATTAACCACGCGCAATGGGATGATATTAAAGCTAAATATTTTTTATCATTTATTTAACATTGAAGAGTGATCCCGATCGGTTTTACGTCTCTCAACGGTAAAAATATGTGATTGAGATCAATCATGGCGGCGGCGGATGACGCCGGTTTGCAGGCAGGGTTTCTGGAAAAGGCGCGTAAAACGTTTCGCAAAATTAACATGAATGGAAAATAAAAGCGGGAAAAGCCCTGAGGACCAGCTGTGCCAGGCTGCAATGACAATAAGCGGGCATGCAGGCCGATAAACAGGGAAAAGGAAGTACAGAGGGGGCACTGCGTAAGATAAGCAGGCCGGATGCATAAGGGCAGCCAGCCTGCGGTAAAGGCTACCAGTCTATTCCCTGCTGTGCCTGGATACCGGCGTCAAAGGCATGTTTCACCGGACGCATTTCCGTCACGGTGTCAGCCATATCCAGTAAGGTGCGATGGCAACCCCGACCCGTAAGGATGACGCTCTGGTGGGCAGGACGGCCTTGCAGAGCGGTTACCAGCTCGTCGAGTGGCAGATAATCCATACTGATCATGTAGGTGATCTCATCCAGAATCACTAAATCAAGCGTGTCATCCGACAGCATGCGTCTGGCATGATCCCAGACGGCCAGGCAGGCCGCTGTATCGGTCTGGCGATTTTGCGTTTCCCAGGTGAAACCCGTGGCCATTACCTGAAACTCCACTCCGTGCCGGGCCAGAAGGTTGCGTTCGCCGTTGGGCCATTCTCCCTTAATGAACTGAATGGCCGCGGCACGTTTGCCATGCCCGCAGGCGCGTAGAGCCGTGCCAAACGCAGCGGTGGTTTTCCCTTTACCGTTTCCGGTAAACACCATCAAAATGCCTCTGACTTGCTGAGCGGCAGCAATGCGGGCATCCACCTGTTCTTTCAGACGCTGTTGCCGCTGTTGATGACGATCGCTGGTCATTACTCTGCGGCCCCGGGTTTTCTGCCTGGCTGCGCATCGAAGCTCATACCGGTTTTACGGCGGCTGTCATCGCCCATTAAATAGAGGTAAAGAGGCATGATATCGGCAGGCGTTTTGAGTTTACCGGCGTCTTCCTGAGGAAACGCACTGGCGCGCATTTTCGTACGCGTACCGCCAGGATTAATACAGTTAACCCGCAATGCCTGATTTTTATACTCGTCGGCCAGCACCTGCATCATGCCTTCTGTGGCGAACTTTGATACCGCGTAGGCACCCCAACCCGCGCGCCCGGTACGGCCCACACTTGACGTCGTAAATACCAGCGAGCCGCTTTCGGATTTGAGCAGCAACGGCAATAGCGCCTGGGTAAGGTAAAACGTGGCATCAACATTAATTTTCATGACCTGTTGCCAGATTTGAGGATCCAGGTCGGCCAGCGGAACAATCTCACCTAAGATACTGGCGTTATGTAACACACCATCCAGACGGGAGAATGTTTGCGCCAGTTCCTGCGCTAGCTGCGCACAGCGTGCCGGCGTGGCGTCTGAAAGATCCAATACCACCGAATGGGCAGGGCGCTTGTTCAGTTGGTTTATCAACGCTTCTGTCTGCTGCAGCTTTTCAGCGCTGCGCCCCAGTAAAATCACCTCCGCGCCGAAGCGTGCGTAGGTCAGGGCCGCTTCGCGTCCAATGCCGTCAGAAGCACCCGTCACCAGGATAATACGATGGGCAAGTAGATCATCTTTCGGTTGATAATGCATGTTGGGAACCTCCCGCAACGTCTGGGTTTTTCGCTTTATGCCCTAATTCAGGGCACGACGCAATTAGCAATAGGGACAATCTGTGCCAGATGCTGGCATTTCAGGCGACGCAGTAGCATAAACCCGTTAAACTAGGCGTTTGTCAGTAATCCTCTGTTTAATAAGGCGACATGATGGATCTTCTTTTGAGTTATGGATTGTTTTTAGCAAAAGCGGTGACGGTGGTCGTTGCCATTGCTGCCATCGTCATGATTGTTGTGCATGCCGCTCAGCGTAAACGTCACTCGGGCGGACAACTGCGATTAACGCGGTTAGATGACGATTACAACAAGATGAAAGAGGCGTTGCAGCTTGAGAAAATGAAACCGCAGGCGCAAAAACTGTGGTTAAAAAACCATAAAAAGGCTGAAAAACAGAAGGCGAAAGCAGAGAAGCGCGACGCGAAGCAGGGCAATGTCGACACCGTTAAACCCACGTTGTACGTGCTTAATTTCAATGGCAGCATCGATGCCAGTGAAGTGAAATCGCTACGCGAAGAAATTTCAGCCATTCTGGCGGTTGCCCAGCCGGGCGATGAAGTATTACTGCGTCTGGAAAGCCCGGGCGGCATGGTTCACGGTTATGGCCTGGCGGCGTCACAATTGCAGCGCCTGCGTGATGCCGGGTTGAACCTGACAGCGGCCGTGGACAAAGTGGCGGCGAGCGGCGGCTATATGATGGCCTGTGTGGCCAATACCATCGTAGCCGCGCCTTTTGCCGTCATCGGTTCCATCGGGGTTGTCGCGCAAATCCCTAACTTCAACCGTCTGTTGAAACGTAATGACATTGACGTTGAGTTACACACGGCGGGTCAGTACAAACGTACGCTGACGCTGTTTGGTGAAAACACCGAAGAAGGACGTGAAAAATTTCAGCAGGATTTGAACGAAACCCACCTGTTGTTTAAACAGTTTGTTCATGAAATGCGTCCTTCCCTCGACATTGACCGGGTGGCAACCGGCGAGCACTGGTATGGCCGGCAGGCGCTTGGACTGGGCCTGATCGATCGCATTTCGACCAGTGACGATCTCATTATCGCGAATATGGCGAAATTCACGGTACTGGGCGTGACGCATGTGCGCCGTCGTTCAAAAATCGATCGCCTGACGCAAAACGCAGGGCAGGTGCTTGAGCGCATTATGCTCAAATGGTGGCAGCGCAGCGACAAACGGTTTTTGTGATGCATCGACCCGGCTCAGGCCGGGTTTTTTATACCAGGTGATAACGGGGTGACAGCAGAACGGCCAGGTGTTTGAACAGGTTGAACACCGCCGTGGTTTTTGCGGTCGGCAGGCCTTCCGTGTCCAAAAAGTACGGCCCTTTAAACACCAGCACGTCGCCCTGCTGGCTGACGGCAGTAGCTTCCATACCGGCGATAAAATCATCATGTTCCCTGAGCATCGCGTTAGCGATATCTAACAGTGCCTGGGACGACACTCCCTCAGTCAGATTCTGCATATGTCTGTGCCTTTTTGACAGTCTGATAATTCTTTCTATATTACTTCCGTACTGCACTGTTCGACAAATCGTGGGCAGGGGTAAAAAAAGGGCTTTCCTCACACCAGATGCTAATTAAGTTGCGTAACAGATTTTATCAGGTACAGTGTGGGCGTTTCAGATTCCAGGGATATTGCACCGGGAAGTGCGATTAAGTCAGGCAGAAAAAGCGATTTTTATCATAAAGTTGCACTGTAAAGAATCGACTGACCAGAGATTGAGCCCCACGTCTTGAAATACCAAACAGGCGTAGCAATATTGAACCCGATGGGTTTTCAGGGCGTCCAATCCTCTCCCGTTGAGCAGGATGTATTCATTAGGTAAAGGTAAATATGGGTAAAGCACTCGTTATTGTTGAGTCCCCGGCAAAGGCTAAAACAATCAATAAATACCTCGGCAGTGGCTACGTGGTGAAATCCAGCGTGGGCCATATCCGGGATCTGCCGACCAGTGGTTCAACCGCCAAAAAAAGTGCTGAAACCCCGACAGATAAGAAAGCCAAAAAAGTTAAGAAGGATGAGAAAGCCGCACTGGTCAGTCGTATGGGCGTTGATCCCTATCACGGCTGGGAAGCGGATTATCAAATCCTGCCCAATAAAGAGAAAGTGGTAGCGGAACTCAAAGCTTTAGCCGAGAACGCCGACCATATCTATCTCGCAACCGACCTTGACCGCGAAGGGGAAGCCATTGCGTGGCACCTGCGGGAAGTGATCGGGGGTGACGATAAGCGCTTTAGCCGCGTGGTGTTCAATGAGATCACCAAAAATGCGATTCGCCAGGCGTTTGAAACGCCGGGCGAACTCAACATTGACCGCGTCAATGCACAGCAGGCACGCCGCTTTATGGACCGTGTCGTGGGGTACATGGTCTCCCCGTTATTATGGAAAAAAATCGCGCGAGGCCTGTCTGCCGGTCGCGTGCAGTCTGTTGCTGTCCGGTTAGTGGTTGAGCGTGAGCGTGAAATCAAAGCTTTTGTGCCCGAAGAGTACTGGGAACTGAGCGCTAACCTGACCACGCCGAAGGGCGATGAGCTGACGATGGACGTCACTCATGCGGGCGATAAACCGTTCCGTCCGGTCAATCACGACCAGACGCACGCCGCGCTGGCTCTGCTGGAAAAAGCGCGCTTTGCGGTCACGGACCGTGAAGACAAGCCAACCAGCAGCAAACCCGGCGCGCCGTTTATTACCTCCACGTTGCAGCAGGCGGCGAGTACCCGGCTGGGCTTTGGCGTGAAAAAGACCATGATGATGGCGCAGCGCCTGTATGAAGCGGGCCATATCACCTATATGCGTACCGATTCCACGAACCTGAGCCAGGATGCGGTTTCGATGGTGCGCGGCTACATTGAAGGCCATTTTGGTAAAAAGTACCTGCCCGATGCGGCGAATACCTTCGCCAGCAAAGAGAATTCGCAGGAAGCGCATGAAGCCATCCGTCCATCAGATGTGGAAGTGCTGGCCGAGCAGCTCAAAGATATGGAAGCGGATGCGCAGAAACTGTATCAGCTTATCTGGCGTCAGTTTGTCGCCTGTCAGATGACACCGGCACAGTACGATTCGACCACGCTGACAGTCACGGCAGGGGATTACAAACTGAAGGCCAAAGGGCGTACGCTGCGCTTTGATGGCTGGACCAAAGTCATGCCTGCGCTGCGTAAGAATGATGAGGATCGTACTTTACCGCCGGTTAACGTTGGCGATGAGCTGAGCCTGCAGGACCTGTTACCCAGCCAGCACTTTACCAAGCCACCGGCCCGCTTTAGTGAAGCTTCACTGGTCCGTGAGCTGGAAAAACGCGGTATCGGCCGTCCTTCGACCTATGCGGCCATCATTTCCACTATCCAGGATCGTGGCTACGTCAGGGTGGAAAACCGCCGCTTTTACGCTGAAAAAATGGGTGAAATTGTCACCGATCGTCTGGAAGAGAACTTCCGCGAGCTGATGAATTACGACTTTACCGCTCACATGGAAAACAGCCTCGACCAGGTCGCCAACAATCAGGCGGAGTGGAAGGCGGTTCTGGATCGCTTCTTCTCCGATTTCAGCCAGCAGCTGGAACAGGCTGAGAAAGATCCGGAAGAAGGCGGAATGCAGCCGAATCAGATGGTCCTGACCTCCATCGACTGCCCAACCTGCGGCCGTAAAATGGGGATTCGGACAGCCAGCACCGGTGTTTTCCTGGGGTGTTCAGGCTATGCGTTACCGCCGAAAGAGCGTTGCAAGCAAACCATCAACCTGATTCCGGAAAATGAAGTTCTGAATATTCTGGAAGGGGACGATGCCGAAACCAACGCGCTGCGTGCCCGTCGTCGTTGCCAGAAATGTGGCACAGCGATGGACAGCTATCTGATTGATAACGGACGCAAGCTGCACGTTTGCGGTAACAACCCTGAGTGCGATGGTTATGAAATCGAAGAAGGGGAGTTTCGTATCAAGGGCTACGATGGTCCGGTCGTCGAGTGCGAAAAATGTGGTTCTGAAATGCACCTGAAAATGGGGCGTTTCGGTAAGTACATGGCCTGTACCAATGATGACTGTAAGAATACCCGTAAGATTTTGCGTAATGGCGATGTCGCCCCGCCGAAAGAAGATCCCGTGCCGCTGCCCGAACTGCCGTGTGAAAAATCGGATGCGTATTTTGTGTTGCGTGACGGTGCTGCCGGTGTGTTCCTGGCCGCCAATACCTTCCCCAAATCGCGTGAAACCCGCGCACCGTTGGTGGAAGAGCTGCAGCGTTTCCACGACCGTTTACCTGAGAAGTTGAAATATCTGGCCGAAGCGCCAGCAACCGATCCGGAAGGCAACAAGACGCTGGTGCGCTTTAGCCGTAAAACGAAACAGCAGTATGTGGCGTCTGAAAAAGACGGCAAAGCGACAGGCTGGTCAGCGTTTTACATTGACGGCAAGTGGCAGGAAGCGAAAAAGTAACCCTGTAAGGCCAGCATTGCTGGCCTTTTTTCCCCGCCTTATATCATTCCGTTCTACATTGATACTTAAAATGTTATAGTGGTTATAGCATTTCCGATCCCTTCTTTCTGCTCAGCACCTTTCACCCGCCTGGGCGACAGTACGCCACCCGGGGATGCGACTCTGTAACCGACAAGGATAACAACAGATATGAAATTACAGCAGTTGCGCTATATCGTAGAAGTCGTGAACCATAACCTGAATGTTTCATCGACAGCAGAAGGGCTTTACACTTCGCAGCCGGGCATCAGTAAGCAGGTCCGTATGCTGGAGGATGAGCTTGGGGTGCAGATTTTCGCCCGCAGCGGTAAGCACCTGACGCAGGTTACGCCCGCCGGTGAAGAAATCATTCGCATTGCACGCGAAGTGCTTTCCAAAGTGGATGCCATTAAATCTGTCGCAGGTGAACATACCTGGCCGGATAAAGGCTCGTTATATGTTGCCACTACGCACACTCAGGCGCGCTATGCGCTGCCCGGCGTGATTAAGGGCTTTATCGAACGTTATCCACGTGTCTCGCTGCATATGCATCAGGGTTCACCAACGCAGATTGCCGAGGCGGTTTCTAAAGGCAACGCAGACTTTGCAATTGCCACGGAAGCGCTCCACCTCTACGACGATCTCATTATGCTACCGTGCTATCACTGGAACCGCGCTATCGTGGTCACGCCAGACCATCCGCTGGCGGGAAAAGGGCAGGTGACGATAGAGGAGCTGGCCGATTTTCCGCTGGTAACCTATACCTTCGGCTTCACCGGACGCTCCGAGCTGGATACCGCCTTTATGCGCGCGGGGTTGACGCCACGTATCGTCTTTACCGCAACGGATGCCGACGTCATTAAAACGTATGTTCGCCTGGGGCTGGGCGTAGGGGTGATTGCGAGTATGGCGGTGGATCCCGTTGCTGATCCTGACCTCGTCAGAATTGAAGCCTCTGAAATCTTCACCAACAGTACGACGAAGATTGGTTTCCGCCGCAGCACCTTCCTGCGCAGTTATATGTATGACTTCATCCAGCGCTTCGCCCCCCATCTGACGCGCGATGTTGTGGATACGGCAGTGGCGTTGCGTTCCAACGAGGACATTGAGGCCATGTTTAAAGATATCAAGCTGCCGTTTAAGTAACGGTTATCTGTCGTCGCGTATTCTCAGGCTGCTTAGTGCAGCCTTTTTTATGCAAGAATGTTAGCGCCATGTTTATATTGAGAAGTTTCATTATCTTTTTGTAAATGTAACGTCGATCACATGTTTAAAGCTTGCTGTATCTTAAATGCGAAATACGACACATTTTTGACGCGATTTCTTTGCGGGCTGCCAGGATTATTCCCATACTCCAGTTAACGCTTGATGGAGAAGCTTTTATTTAGGGGTTAGTTAACACGGTCTTTAGTAATGACTGGATCTGAAGTTAAATTAACTCAAATTTTTGTCAGGCGGATTTTAATAGTATGGGTAATAAGTCATTAATCGTTACTTAAGTAATTTTACAGTTTTGATAAATTGCGTTAATCGTTTTGTGCAATAAAAATGACTGGATTTTTGGCCTTAACGGGTTTAGGATTCCTCCTAAATCTTAATCGATGTTATCAATCGTTTTATTGAGAGTGATTATCAAAAACTATGGCTACGAGACTGACTGTTGATCCGGGCTTCCCGGCTAAAAGCACCAAGGTTAAGCGTACAGGTAACACTCGTCGCAATGCCTGGTTAACTGTGTTCGCTGCCTCAGCGCTGTTCTGGGTGGTTGTAGCATTAATGATTTGGCGCATCTGGGGTTAAGCCATGTGGGCAAACGCACTCTGCCATAAGCACACCATGACGACTCGTCAGCATCGTCTCTCTGGCTATAAAGCGAAAGAGCCGGTTGCAAAGGCGGAAAAAGTGACTATTCCCGAAAGTTGGGATCTCAACGAGCATCAGCGTAATTTCATCGAGTCCTTTCTGGACCCGAAAACAAAATAATTTTACATCGCGTTTTTCTTTCGACATTTCTTCTGTCTTTCAGACTTACTTAATTAAGCGCTCTTCACACGTTGCATAAATGATGTCATCCCTTATCAGGATGCGAGTACGGCTTTTATTGCCCTTTCTACGCAGGAGTATTGCTATGAATATGATTAAAATGACCTGGTTTAGTGCTTATGCGTTCTCATTTACCGTGTGGATGGCAGCGCTCTGGGCAGCGCTATAATTTAAACGTGTCTCTTTCTCAATAATGCCTCGCAACATTGCGGGGCATTTTTGTTTGCGTCCGATTGTAGCAATCTGTGTTGTAATCAAAACGTTAACAAAAAAGTGGTCTATCTTTATACTAAACCTTGTTGTCTCTGAGGTTTAAAGACCATGTATTATAAAGGAGGAGCTATGTCGTCATCCCTACGCGAGCAGAGTCAGGAAACACTGCAGGTAGATAATCACAACTATCACATCTTCAGTCTACCTCGCGCTTCACAACATCTCGGTAACATTGATCGGTTGCCTAAATCCCTCAAAGTGCTGTTAGAAAACCTGTTGCGCTGGCAGGATGGCGACTCAGTCACTGAGGAAGATATTCAGGCGTTAGTTGACTGGCAAAAAACCGGCCACGCCGACAGGGAAATTGCTTACCGCCCGGCCCGTGTTTTAATGCAGGATTTCACCGGCGTACCCGCCGTTGTTGATTTAGCCGCGATGCGCGAAGCGGTGAACCGACTGGGCGGAGACGTGAATAAAGTCAACCCACTGTCCCCGGTCGATCTGGTCATTGACCACTCCGTCACCGTTGACCATTTTGGCGACGACGATGCCTTTGAAGAGAACGTGCGGCTGGAGATGGAACGCAACCATGAGCGTTACGTCTTCCTGCGCTGGGGCCAGAAAGCCTTTGACCAGTTCCGGGTGGTGCCACCGGGGACCGGGATCTGTCACCAGGTAAACCTTGAATACCTGGGGAAAGCAATCTGGCAGCAGCAGATAAACGGCGAAACCTATGCCTGGCCGGACACCTTAGTCGGGACGGATTCTCATACCACGATGATCAATGCGCTTGGCGTGCTGGGATGGGGCGTCGGCGGGATTGAAGCCGAAGCGGCGATGCTGGGGCAACCGGTGTCTATGCTGATCCCGGATGTCGTGGGCTTCAAACTCACTGGCAAACTGCGGCCGGGCATTACCGCGACCGATCTGGTGCTAACGGTGACGCAAATGTTGCGTAAGCACGGCGTGGTGGGCAAATTTGTGGAATTCTATGGTGATGGCCTGGCCGATCTGCCGCTGGCGGACCGCGCAACCATCGCCAATATGGCACCGGAATACGGCGCTACCTGCGGTTTCTTCCCTGTCGATGAAGTGACACTGAGCTATATGACCTTAACCGGACGCGATGCCGAACAGGTTGCGCTGGTAGAACATTATGCTAAACGCCAGGGAATGTGGCGTAATGCGGGCGATGAACCTGTCTTCACCAGCAGTCTTGCGCTGGACATGAATGATGTTGAATCAAGTCTGGCCGGACCAAAACGCCCACAGGATCGCGTGTCCCTGGGCGATGTCCCGGCGGCGTTCGACGCCAGCAATGAACTGGAAGTCAACCACGCGCAGAAACCTCACAAAGAAGTCACCTACACGGACAGCGACACCGGACTTTCCCATACCCTGACCGACGGCGCGGTGGCCATTGCGGCGATCACCTCGTGTACAAACACCTCAAACCCAAGTGTCCTGATGGCCGCAGGTTTACTGGCGAAAAAGGCAGTAGAGCGGGGCCTGAAACGCCAGCCGTGGGTCAAGGCATCGCTTGCCCCGGGCTCTAAAGTGGTTTCCGACTATCTGGCCGTCGCACAACTGACGCCGTTCCTCGATAAACTGGGCTTTAATCTGGTCGGTTATGGCTGTACAACCTGTATCGGTAACTCCGGCCCGCTGCCGGATGCGATCGAATCGGCGATTAAAGAGGGCGACCTCACAGTGGGGGCCGTGCTGTCGGGTAACCGTAATTTCGAAGGCCGTATTCATCCGCTGATTAAAACCAACTGGCTGGCTTCACCGCCGCTGGTGGTGGCCTATGCGCTCGCGGGGAATATGAAGATCAACCTGCAAACTGATCCGCTCGGACAGGATCGGGATGGCAAGCCGGTCTTTTTGAAAGATATCTGGCCTTCGCCTGAAGAAATCGCGACAGCGGTACAGCAGGTTACCAGCGATATGTACCACAAAGAGTATGCGGAAGTCTTTGACGGTACGCCCGAATGGCAGGCCATCAAAGTCAGCGAAGCCGCGACCTATGACTGGGACGAAGGATCAACCTATATCCGTCTGTCACCGTTCTTTGATGACATGGAAAAAACGCCCAAACCGGTCGAAGACATTCGTGGTGCGCGTTTGCTGGCTATTCTGGGGGATTCGGTCACAACAGACCATATTTCACCGGCAGGTAGCATCAAAGCAGAAAGCCCGGCAGGGCGCTATCTGTTGGCGCATGGTGTCGAGCGCAATGACTTCAACTCCTATGGCTCGCGTCGTGGTAACCACGAAGTCATGATGCGCGGAACCTTTGCCAACATTCGTATCCGCAATGAAATGGTGCCGGGCGTTGAGGGTGGCTATACCAAACATTATCCGAGTGGTGAACAACTGGCCATTTACGATGCCGCGATGAAATATCAGGCCGAAGGCGTGCCGCTGGCCGTCATTGCCGGTAAAGAGTACGGGTCAGGTTCGAGTCGTGACTGGGCAGCGAAGGGACCGCGTCTGCAGGGCGTTCGCGTAGTGATCGCCGAATCGTTCGAACGTATCCACCGCTCTAATCTGATCGGTATGGGGATCTTACCGCTGGAATTCCCGCAGGGCGTAACGCGTAAAACATTAGGACTGAAAGGGGATGAGTCGGTTGACGTTGAGAACCTGTCACAGCTCACGCCGGGCTGCACCGTGCCAGTGACAATCACGCGTGCCGATGGCAGCAAAGAGAAGCTGAATACCCGCTGTCGCATTGATACCGGTAATGAGCTGACCTATTACCGCAACGACGGTATTCTGCATTATGTGATTCGAAATATGCTCAACTGATACGATAAAGCCGGGGAAACCCGGCTTTTTTATTCACTGCTTCGGCAACAGATGGCCCATTTTTTCGGCTTTGGTATCGAGATAGTGCGCATTTTTGGGATTCCGTCCCACCACCAACGGCACACGTTCAACGATGTTAATACCGGCTTCGCTCAGGATTTCAACCTTCCGCGGATTATTTGTAAGCAGGCGAACCTCGTTCACCCCAAGGAGCTTAAACATATCTGCGCAGAGCGTGAAGTCACGTTCATCAGCGGCAAAACCGAGCTGATGGTTAGCTTCAACCGTGTCATACCCTTTGTCCTGCAAAGCGTAAGCGCGAATTTTATTCAGCAGACCGATATTGCGGCCTTCCTGGCGGTGATAAAGCAATACACCACGTCCTTCTTCGGCAATGGCATTCAGCGCAGCTTCAAGTTGAAAGCCGCAATCGCAACGCAGGCTGAACAGCGCATCACCGGTAAGACATTCCGAATGAACGCGCGCCAGGACCGGTTCGTTATCATTGATATCGCCAAAGACCAGAGCAACGTGGTCGTGACCGGTTGCCAGTTCTTCAAAACCTACCATCAGGAAATCTCCCCATGGCGTTGGCAGTTTGGCTTCTGCCACCCGTTTAAGCTGCATGTGACTCTCCAGAACCATCAGAGGATGCACTATCATCATGATAGTGCACAGGCCGATGTGGCCCGACAAACGTGCAATATTGTGCCACAACCGCGAGGTTGGCTGTTAATCTGTGTAAACGATTGTTGTGATAAAGCACGATTATCTAATCCGTAAAGGTTATGTTATTCTTTTTTAAGCTAAAGTTTTACCGGTATGACGGCTTTTCATCAGCAAAAAGGGAAAAGGGATGGTTAAAATTTTGCAACGTACCACAGCAGGGATGGTGTTACTGCTGATGATGCCATTAGCCGTGTGGCTGTCCGGCTGGCAATGGCAACCCGAGGAAAGTAACACGTTTCTGAGAGTCCTGTTCTGGATGACAGAAACGGTGACCCGGCCATGGGGCATACTGACCAGCCTGGTGTTAAGTGCCTGGGTATTATGGTGTCTTCGCTTTCGGCTTAAACCGGCATTGCTGCTGTTGCTGATCATGAATGTCACGATTCTGGCGGGCCAGTATACCAAATCATTCATTAAAGAGCGGGTGCAGGAACCCCGACCTTATGTGGTATGGCTGGAGAAAACGCACGGTCTGGATGACAAAACCTTCTATCAGTTAAACCGCACCCAGCGTGGTGAACGCGTTACCGCACTGATTGCGGATGAATCGCATATTCCGGTCTGGCTGAAAAAGCACTGGGCGTTTGAAACAGGGTTCGCCTTCCCGTCAGGTCATACCTTGTTCGCGGCGAGCTGGGCATTACTGGTCATTGGCCTGCTATGGCCGCGCCGGCATTATAAAACGATAGTGCTGGTCGGCGTTTGGGCGGTGGGCGTTATGGGAAGCCGCTTGTTACTGGGTATGCACTGGCCGCGCGATCTTGCCGTTGCCACCGTGCTGTCCTGGTTTTTGGTGGTCATCGCCACCTGGCTTGCCCAGCGCTTTTGTGGACCGCTGACGTTGCCCCCCGACGAGCAAAAGGAAGTGGCAGAACGCGACCAGGGATTGTAATTGCGCCGTTCAGCCTCATATCTTGCGACTGAACCGCGCAAAAGTGCTTCGCCTGATGCTGCAAGGAGCAGTATTTCTGCCGTAATTTTGGCATACTTTGATTCGACAACCTCACAACAGGATGCACTGTGAAATATTTGCTGATTTTTTTAGTGGTTTTGGTCATTTTTATCATTTCTGTGACCCTTGGCGCACACAACGACCAGGTTATCACCTTTAACTATCTGCTGGCGCAGGGCGATTTCCGTATCTCCACTTTACTGGCAACGTTGTTCGGCGTGGGCTTCCTGCTGGGCTGGGTCATCTGTGGGCTGTTCTGGCTGCGTGTTCGCGTCTCGCTGGCGAACGCCCAACGTAAAATTAAACGTCTGCAGGCTCAGGTTGATCAGAATGCGCCTGGCACAGGTGGTAAACCGTTGCCGCCAACCGTGCAGGAATAAGATTCCATGTTAGAACTGCTGTTTCTGTTACTGCCTGTTGCGGCGGCCTATGGCTGGTACATGGGACGCCGTAGTGCGCAGCAGGACAAGCAACAGGAATCCAACCGCTTGTCACGCGAATACGTGGCGGGCGTTAACTTTCTGCTGTCTAACCAACAGGATAAAGCGGTCGATCTGTTCCTTGATATGCTGAAGGAAGACAGCGGCACCGTTGAGGCGCATCTTACGCTGGGAAACCTGTTCCGCTCCCGCGGTGAAGTTGACCGTGCGATTCGAATCCATCAGTCGTTAATGGAAAGTGCCTCTCTGAGCTATGAGCAGCGTTTATTAGCTATCCAGCAACTGGGGCGCGATTACATGGCCGCGGGGCTTTATGACCGCGCAGAAGACATGTTTAAACAGCTCACCGATGAAACGGATTTCCGCATTGGTGCCCTGCAGCAGTTGTTGCTTATTCATCAGGCGACCAGCGACTGGCTTCAGGCGATTGAGGTCGCTGAGCGCCTGGTGAAATTAGGCAAAGACAAGCAGAAGGGCGAGATCGCGCATTTCTACTGTGAACTGGCTTTGCAGGCGATGAGCAGCGACGATCTTGACCGCGCAATGACGCTGTTGAAAAAGGGCGAGGCGGCAGATCGCCAGAGCGCGCGAGTCTCCATTATGATGGGACGTATTCTGATGGAGAAAGGGGAGTACGGCAAAGCGGTTGAGCATCTGCAACGTGTACTGGATCAGGACAAAGAACTGGTCAGTGAAACGCTGCCGATGCTGGAGACCTGTTTTCAGCGACTTAATCAGCCCGACGCCTGGGCCGCCTTTCTCAAACGCTGCGTGGAAGAAAATACCGGCGCCGCCGCAGAACTTTATCTTTCCGCGATTCTGGAGCTAGAGCAGGGCGCGGAAGCCGCACAAAATTACATTAATCATCAGCTACAGCGTCATCCCAATATGCGCGTGTTTCATCGCCTGATGGAGTTTCACCTGCATGAGGCGGAAGACGGTCGCGCCAAAGAGAGTTTGATGGTCCTGCGCGACCTGGTCGGCGAACAAATCCGGACCAAGCCGCGCTACCGTTGCCAGAAATGCGGGTTTACTGCCCATGCGCTCTACTGGCATTGTCCTTCCTGCCGCACCTGGTCATCGGTCAAACCGATTCGGGGACTCGACGGGCAATAACTGCGCACGCGATGCGCACTGTTGCCTGTCTTTCTGGTGCCTAATTTAGTTACAACATACTATAAAGAACCTGTTCACCAGCCTGCATCACCACCATGCAAATATCGCCTCGCAGGATAACAGGGATTGTGATGGGAAATGCGGGCAGGTAGAATGCGTGCCGTTTGTCTAACGCGCCAGCAGGTGCCTACCGCAGAGGAAATAGCATGGCCTTATCCCCGACTTCACCCGTGTTAGTGGCGCTTGATTACCACGATTTAAACAGCGCGCTGCATTTTGTTGATCAGATAGAGCCAGGTAGCTGTCGCCTGAAAGTGGGCAAAGAAATGTTCACCTTATTTGGCCCTCAGTTGGTCAAAACGCTGCAACAACGCGGCTTTGAAATCTTCCTCGACCTGAAATTCCATGATATTCCCAATACAACGGCCCATGCTGTCGCCGCCGCCGCCGATCTTGGTGTCTGGATGGTGAATGTGCACGCCAGCGGCGGTGCGCGTATGATGAACGCCGCCCGGGAAGCGTTAGTGCCTTTTGGGCAGCAAGCGCCGTTACTGATTGCCGTCACCGTCCTGACCAGTATGAATGCAGATGACTTGCTGGGTCTGGGTATCACGCTTTCTCCGGCAGAGCAGGCCGAGCGCCTGGCAAAGCTGACCCACGAATGTGGCCTGGATGGTGTGGTTTGTTCCGCCCACGAAGCCGCCCAATTTAAACAGGTCATTGGCAGGGACTTCACGCTGGTCACGCCAGGCATCCGGCCAGCAGGCAGCGACGCCGGCGATCAGCGTCGCGTAATGACGCCGCAGCAGGCGAAGCTCGCCGGGGTGGATTATATGGTCATTGGCCGCCCGGTTACACAGTCTGCTAACCCGGCGGCGACGCTGAAAGCCATAATCAATGATCTGGAGGCGGTAAAATGAGTCGTGACAACCCACTCGTATATTCCACAGATTCAGGCCGCATTGTGCAACCCGAACAGAAAGTGGAACGTCCTAAAGGGGACGGCATTGTTCGTATCCAGCGCCAGACCAGCGGCCGGAAAGGCAAGGGCGTTTGCCTGATAACTGGCGTGGACATGGATGACGGTGCACTGAATCTTCTGGCTGCCGAGCTAAAAAAGAAATGCGGTTGCGGCGGATCGGTGAAAGACGGTGTGATTGAAATTCAGGGCGACAAACGTGATTTACTTAAAAGCCTGCTGGAAGCCAAAGGTATGAAAGTAAAACTGGCGGGCGGTTAAATAAAAAACCGGGCGACTTGTGTAGCCCGGCTTATGGTGTAGATGCGCTGCGTAGCCGTTAATTGTTTTAATTGCGGTTCTTAGTGAATCTGATGACCGATAATGCCACCTACTGCGGCGCCGCCGACTGTACCCAGCGCGCTGCCGTTGGTCAGTACTGAACCACCAATGGCACCCGCACCTGCACCAATCGCAGTATTGCGGTCACGCTTAGACCAGTTAGAACAGCCGCTTAACGCCACAACCAGGGTGGTCGCTAATACCGCAACGGTCAATTTTTTCATTGTAATTGTCATAAACTTCTCCTTTATTGTGTTTGCAGAGGCAACACACTAAGTATAGCTTTGAAATTTTTTCAGGCCGCCTGTGCCGCATTATTACCGCATCCTTTTAGTATAAAAACGCGGACACCATGGACGATCTGTTTGTAGCGGCTGAAAAGCACCAGTAGCAGGTGGACCTGCCCGACGCCTGACAGAATTCTATTCATTTTGAAGGTTTTCCGAAGAGGGATAATTCTTAATTCTCAGCACAATTTTCCATTCACAGCTATTTTCCGCTGCTTTTTAGCCATTTGCTCCATAACGTTTTTTCTGCCTGCTCCGCAAAATGTTAAGACCTTATTCAGCAGGAGAAAAAAATGCTGGAACATCTGAAACAACAGGTTCTGGAAGCCAATCTCGATCTTCCTAAACATAACCTTGTTACCTTCACCTGGGGCAATGTCAGCGCCCTCGATCGTGAGCAGGGTTTGCTGGTGATTAAGCCTTCCGGCGTCAGTTACGATGTAATGAAAGTGGATGACATGGTAGTGGTGGATCTGGCGAGCGGAGAGGTTATCGAAGGCACAAAGCGTCCTTCCTCTGACACGGCTACGCACCGGGCGCTTTATCTGGCCTGGCCCGAAGTAGGTGGAATTGTCCATACGCACTCACGCCACGCCACCATCTGGGCGCAGGCCGGTCGTGCCATTCCGGCCTGGGGAACCACACACGCGGACGACTTCTACGGTGAAATTCCCTGTACCCGCGCCATGCGTGACGAGGAGATTCAACAGCAATACGAGTGGAATACGGGTGAAGTGATTATTGAAACCTTTGCGCAGCGTGGGCTTTCTCCCACTGCGATTCCCGCCGTGCTGGTGAATTCACATGGCCCCTTCGCGTGGGGCAAAGATGCCCATGCGGCGGTGCACAGCGCGGTGGTGCTGGAAGAGGTGGCGTATATGGGATTGTTCAGTCAGCAGCTGACGGCCGGTCTTCCCCCCATCCAGCAAACCCTGCTCGATCTGCATTACTTGCGCAAGCATGGTGAAAATGCCTGGTACGGCCAGAAATAAGGTTGAGGGCGCAGCCTGGTCTGCGTCCTGATTAGCGCGTTACGCACGGCTTACGTGGCGTGAAAGTCTCTTCAGTGCCCGTTATCGGTTGGCGCTGTTCTGCCAGCGAGTCGCGTGCTATCAAGAAATCATACTAATCAATTAAATGTCGTGCATCAGGGATCACTCTGGAATTTATCTTGTAAATCAATCTCTCATTTGGTCTGGCCTCACTCTGGATTAGGCTGATGTGGCGCAATTAGCGCATCAAAATAACAGAGGATGAGACAATGACCGTGATTAACCAACCCACATGCAGACTGTTTTCCGAAGCCGGACAAACCACGCAGTTAGTGGCTTATTACGAAGAAGGGAGACGTACCATGTGGATGATGTTACGCGCCCAACCGCGCCCCAGCTTTAATCATGAACTGATTGAAGAGATCATGAATCTCAGTTACGCGGCCCAGCGTTCTGGCTTACCCATCGACTTCTGGGTCACCGGCTCGTTAGTGCCACAAATGTTTAATGCCGGTGGTGATTTGCGCTTCTTTGTGGAGTGTATCCGCAATAATCGCCGGGAAGCGTTGCGTGCCTATGCACGCGCCTGTGTTGACTGCATTCATTCTGCCGCGCGTGGCTTTGACACCGGAGCCGTGACGCTGGCAATGATTGAGGGCAGTGCACTGGGCGGCGGTTTTGAGGCAGCGCTGGCGCATCACTTTATCCTGGCGCAAAACAACGCCCGTATGGGTTTTCCGGAGATTGCGTTTAACCTGTTTCCGGGTATGGGCGGCTATTCATTAGTCGCCCGGCGTTCGGGCATGAAGCTGGCGGAGGAGCTGATCATCGAAGGCGAATCCCACAGCGCAGAGTGGTACGAAACGCGGGGGCTGGTTGACAAAGTGTTTCAGCCAGGCGACAGCTACCGTGCCACCCGGACGTTCATTGATACCTTGCGGCCCAAACTCAATGGAGTGCGCGCTATGCTGAAGGCGCGCCAGCGCGTATTGCAGCTTTCCCGCGCCGAGTTAATGGACATCACGGAAGACTGGGTCGATTACGCCTTTTCGCTTGAAGCAAAAGATATCGCCTATATGGAGCGTTTAGTCCAGTTACAAAACCGCCACACCGCATCACTGCGTAAAGCGGGTTAGGGACTTAAGCGTTTACTTGCGGGCAGGATGCTGAGCCAGCCAATGCCCAAACTGTTCGGCGGGCATTGGTTTTGCGTAGAAATAGCCTTGTCGACCATCGACGCCATTCTTCAGCACGAAGGCCTCTTCATCGGCGGTTTCTATGCCTTCGGCAATAACCTGTAAATCCAGCGCCTTGGCAACCGCAACAATCGCGCGCACCAGCGACTGGGAGACAGGGCGTTTATTCACATTGCGGATAAAACTTTGATCCAGCTTAATGGCGTTAATAGGCACTCGTGCCAGCTGTGATAACGAGGAATAACCGGTACCAAAATCATCCAGATGGACCTGGGCACCCAGCTCCTGGAACTTGTGCATTAACTTCAGCGCTTCCGCTTCGTTCTCAATCAGACAGCTCTCCGTGAGTTCGATATCGATCGGGCTTTCCGTTAAACCGGCGTCAGTCAGCGCCTGCTTCAGATCGCTGTAGATCGACTGATCCATCAACTGGCGCGCGGAGACGTTGACGGCCACGCGCAGATGAATATCCTGCTGGCGCCACGCGATAATCTGTTTCAACACATTGAGCATTACCCAGCGCCCCAGCGGCACAATCAGTCCTGAATCTTCAGCATAGGGAATAAAGTCAGCAGGCGAGACCAGTCCGCGCTCGGGTGAATGCCAGCGCACCAACGCTTCGGCACTGCGTACTTTTCCGTCCGTGTCCACTTTGGGTTGGTAGTGCACCAGTAAATGGTCCTGCTCCAGCGCTTTGCGAAGATTGGTATCAAGCCACAGATATTCAAATACCCGCCGGTTCATCTCTTCAGCAAAAACGCAATATTTACCGCGATTGTTCTCTTTGGCGTGATACATCGCCGTATCGGCATTGCGGATCAGGCATTCACGATCTTCCCCGTGCAGCGGCGCGATGGCAATGCCGATGGAGCAGCCGCTGTAAACTTCGATAAGGCCAATGCGGAAGGGCTGACGTAACCGATCCAGAATGCGCGTCGCCATCGCTTCCAGCGCCGCCTGGCTGGTCTGTTCGGCCAGCACCACAAACTCATCACCGCCAAGGCGTCCCAGCGTCTGGTTCTTACTCAGACAACTCAGAATAGCCAGCGACACCGCCTGCAGCAGTTGATCGCCAAACATATGGCCATAAGCGTCATTCACTTTTTTGAAATTATCCAGGTCCAGATAGACCACACCGGTTTCACTGCCTTCCGCCCGCTCCAGCGCCTGACTGATTTGCTGATGTATCGCGTGACGGTTTGGCAGGCCGGTAATACCATCCGTATTGGCCATGACACGCAGTCGCTCCTGAGCGCGACGTTCTTCGGTAATATCCGTTCCGGAACAGATGAGGAAAATTTCATTTTTTCCGCTGCCGCTGTGAACAAACTTATTACGAAACAGAAAGAGTCGCTGTCCCTTCATCGTTTTGATCCAGCGTTCGACTTCATAAGAGTTACCATCACGGAAGAAGCCCGCAATGTTGCGACGTGACGCTGCCGCCTCCTGCTTGGTCATAAACAGCTGAAAAACATTCCGGCCAATCACATCCTGCTCATACAGGCCGGTGTACTCTTCGCTGAGTCGGTTAAAGCGCTGAATATTGCCCCGCTGGTCAAGAATGACGATAACGGAATTGGCCTCTGAAACTACCTGTTCCGCAAAGGACAGCCCCAGCGTCAGATCGCGTGCGACCGCCGATGTATCGCCCCAGGCGGATGCGGTACCGGCCCAGACGGACTGATTGATGCGCCGTCCGACAAAATGCATGGCCACCTGCTCACCATGGATTGTTAACGTCAGGTTGATACTGGAAGTAATCACTGGCATAGCTCGCAGTAAACTGCACTGGCCAGGCGTCAGCGGCACAGCAACACTCGTATTCGATGATTCATCTAAGGCAAAAAGCAGCGCATCGCTGTCCGCGCTTAACCGCCAATGAGGGCTGGTTGTACCAAACAAGGTATACAACAATGATTGCCCTTGTTCATCGGTCATGATCACTCCCTCCGGGAAGTCCATAGCTGACGTTATCTCATTATTTTAGCAACAGTATTCATCTACTGATGTCAGCACAAGATGAAAGTGTATTTATTTTACTTTCCAGAAAAAACAGGAACAAAAAACCCCGCCGAAGCGGGGCCGGCAGGCGGTTTAACACGGACATTTACCCAGTTTTCCAGCCTGACTGGGAAAGCGGGCGTCCAGACAATAACGATGAAAGTCACGCTCGCTCATCGGCGGCAGGTCTGGATGATGCTGCCGCATGTGCTGCAGGTATTTTTGGTAGTCCTGAACGCCCACCATCAGACGAAAGCTTTGCTGTAGCCCCTGCCAGAATGCCCGCCAGCGAAAGCCAGGGCGGACGGGAGCATAGCGTAATTCGCAGCGCACAATTTGCCACGTCCCTGTTGGCCGTGTTACACGATGAATGCTGTCAGACATGGCGAATCTCCTTCCGCAACGTGGTCGCGGACTCATGCGTGGTAGGTACCTCACTGCGCAGGGCACGACGAATCACAAAAAAAGCCGCAATGAGCATGGTGACGGCGACCAGCATGAAGAACCCGCACAGGGCCGCGTTAATCTGGTTACTGAAAACGATGGTGTGCATATCGGCGACGGTTTTCGCCGGTGCGATAATTACGCCTTCATCCAGACCTTTACGGAATTTATTGGCCTGCGCCAGAAAGCCGATGGACGGTTTTTCGTGGAAAATCTTCTGCCATCCCGCGGTCATTGAGGTAATAAACAGCCAGATCGTTGGCAGAATGGTCACCCACGCATAACGCTGCTTCTTCATTTTAAACAGCACCACGGTGCCCAGAATCAGCGCCATGGAGGCCAGCATCTGGTTACCGATGCCAAACAATGGCCATAGCGTATTAATGCCGCCCAGCGGATCAATCACGCCCTGATACACAAAGAATCCCCAGCCTGCCACCGCAACGGTTGTACCCGCAAGGTTACCCAGCCAGGAGCGGTTATTGGCCATCGACGGCACCACGGTGCCCACCAGGTCCTGCACCATAAACCGACAGGCACGCGTACCGGCATCGACGGCAGTGAGAATAAACAGGGCTTCAAACAGAATGGCAAAGTGATACCAGAAGGCCATCATGGCGCGACTGTTAACCACCTCGGTAATGATATGGGCCATACCGACGGCGAACGTCGGGGCGCCGCCAGCACGGGACAGAATGGAGGCTTCCCCTACATCCCGTGCAATTCCACTTAACATCTCCGGTGTAACGACAAAGCCCCAGCCGTTGATCACCTGGGCGGCATTTTCAACGGTGGTGCCAATCAGCGCCGCCGGGGCATTCATCGCAAAATACACGCCGGGATCCAGCACTGAGGCGCAAATCAGCGCCATTATGGCGACAAACGACTCCATCAACATCGCGCCGTAGCCAATAAAGCGAATGTGGCTTTCCCGCTCCACGAGTTTTGGGGTGGTTCCGCTGGAAACCAGCGCATGAAAGCCGGAAATCGCCCCGCAGGCAATAGTGATAAACAGGAACGGGAACAGAGCCCCTGAGAAGACCGGGCCGGTGCCGTCAATGAAGCGGGTCACGGCGGGCATCTTCATCTCTGGCATGGCGAACACAATACCTACAGCCAGACCAACGATGACGCCAATTTTCAGAAAGGTCGAGAGGTAGTCCCTCGGTGCTAACAGCAGCCACACCGGTAATACCGATGCGATAAAACCATAAATGACCAGCACCCAGGTCAGTGACGTGCCTTTCAGGGTAAAGAACGGCCCCCAGTAGGGATGTTGTGCAACATCGCCACCGTAAATAATGGCCGCCATCATCAGCACAAAACCAATCAGTGAGACTTCAGCAATTTTACCGGGGCGCAGAAAGCGCATGTAGATGCCCATAAACAGCGCGATAGGGATCGTTGCGGCAATGGTAAACAGGCCCCAGGGGCTGTTCGCCAGTGCCTTCACCACCACCAGCGCCAGCGCGGAAAGGATAATAATCATCACGCCCAGCGCACCCAGCATAGTGATGACGCCAGCGAAGGCCCCCAGCTCCTGACGGGCCATTTCGCCCAGTGAACGGCCATCGCGTCGGGTCGAGATAAACAGCACCAGGAAATCCTGAACCGCACCGGCCAGCATCACGCCGACCAGAATCCAGATCGTGCCAGGTAAAAAGCCCATCTGCGCGGCCAGAATCGGGCCGACCAACGGGCCCGCACCGGCGATAGCGGCAAAATGGTGACCAAACAGCACCCATTTGTTGGTGGGGACGTAGTCCAGACCGTCGCTGAGACGTTCAGCAGGCGTCAGGCGACGATCGTCGAGTTCGAAAATGTTGCGGGCGATAAAGAGGCTGTAAAAACGATAGGCAATGCTGTAACAGGCGACTGCGGCAACCACCAGCCAGACTGCGTTGACGTGTTCGCCGCGATTAAGCGCCAGCATCGCGAACGCGCCCGCGCCAGTTAACGCCACCGCTAACCAGATCACGCCGGTTTTGACGTTCTTCATAACTCACTCCTTGTAGAGACCGAATGGAAGGCGATCGAATACAACGAGCTAACGTTAATGTAATGGAATGTAAGTGAAAGTTAATAAGGAGAGAACTGTGAAGCGCAGTGCAAATTTAGCGTGTGCGGAAGCGGTACGTCAGGAATGAGCGGGACAGGCTATCCTGTCCCGCTGGATAATACTCAGGCTGCGGGGCGAGCGACGACGCTGCGGGTTTCCATACGCACTTCGGCGATGGTCACGTCGATCACATCGGTCACGCGGTAAACCACTTCACCTTTAATCTGCACTGTGCCGCTTTCCTGGCTGCACACCAGTTCGTCACGAACGGAGTGCAGGAACGGAGCAGGGATAAACGCCACTGCGCCATTCTCCAGCAAACGCACGCGCATGCCACCACGGGAAATATCGATAATTTCCGCGCTGAATTTACGATCTGTCGCCGCAAAAGGTGACAGGTAACGGGCATAAAGCCAGTCGCCCACGTCACGCTCGGCCATGCGGTTAAGACGGCGGCGCTCGCTCATGGTGACCGTGACAGCGTCATCGGGCCGGGCGATCGACTCACCACGTACGATGGCTTTCAGCAGGCGATGGTTGATCATGTCGCCAAATTTACGAATCGGTGAGGTCCAGGTCGCATAGGCTTCCAGGCCCAGACCGAAGTGCGGGCCAGGTTCGGTGGTGATTTCCGCATACGTCTGGAAACGACGAATACGGCTGTCCAGGAACTGGGTCGGCTGGGCATCCAGTTCCCGGCGCAGCACGCGGAAACCGTCCAGCGTGGTAATCGCTGAAGGATCTGCCGTAATCCCATGTGTCGCCAGCACGGCGGCGGCCTGCTCGGCGTTGGCAGTATCGAAGCCTGCATGGACGTTATAGATCCCAAAGCCCAGCTTATCGCGCAGCACCTCGGCCGCACAGATGTTGGCCAGAATCATGGCTTCTTCAACGATTCGGTTGGCAATGCGACGCGGTTCAGCGACGATATCCAGCACTTCGCCTTTCTCGCCCAACAGGAAGCGGTAATCCGGGCGATCTTTAAACACCAGCGCGTGGGCCTGGCGCCATTCGCCGCGAGACAGGCACAATTGATGCAGCAGGCGGATCTGATTCGCAATCGCGTCATTCTGCGGCTGCCACTCGCCGCTGTTTTCCAGCCAGTCAGAAACCTCGTCGTAAACCAGTTTGGCTTTCGATTCGATCCAGGCCGCGAAGAAGTGCACATCAGACAGGCTACCATCCTGCGCCACGGTGACGCGACAGGCCAGTACCGGGCGACGCACATCAGGGCGCAGGGAGCAGACATCATCGGAAAGCTCGCGCGGCAGCATCGGAATATTAAAGCCCGGCAGGTAGTTGGTGAACGCACGTTGCGCGGCGAGCTTATCCAGCTCGCTGCCTTCAGCCACGTAAGCGGTCGGATCGGCAATGGCGACCGTCAGGCGCAGGGCATTGTCTTCCAGCGCCTCAACGTAGAGCGCATCGTCCATATCTTCTGTGCTGGCGCTGTCGATGGTCACGAAATCCAGCGCGGTCAGGTCTTCACGCTGCAGGTTTTCGTCCAGCATCTCGCCAAAACCCATTTCAGGGGCCTGGCGCTCCAGATTGTGACGTGACAGTGTCACCCACCACGGCGCAAGATGGTCGTCTGCGCTGACAATAAATTCGGTCAGTTCGGCATAAAAGCCGCGGTCACCCTTTAACGGATGACGTCGCATTTCCGCGACGGCCCAGTCGCCCTGTTGGAAATCGTGGGTCAGCCCACGTACCGGACGGCACTGAATGGCCTCTTTCAGCAGGGGATGATCGGGCACGATAGAAAGACGATCGTCTTTTTTCTGCACACGGCCTACAAAACGGCTCAGGAAAGGCTCGACCAGCGTTTCTGGCTCTGCGCTTTCACGATCTTTATCGGTGTGGATGACGGCAATAATACGGTCGCCGTGCATCACTTTCTTCATCTGCGGGGGCGGGATGAAATAACTTTTTTGTGCATCGACTTCCAGAAAGCCGAATCCCTTTTCGGTGCCTTTTACAACGCCTTCTGCACGCGGCGTTTGTGAATGGAGCTTCTCTTTAAGCTGCGCAAGCAGCGGATTATCCTGGAACATGATTTTTACGTTTCGTGGCCTAATAGCGGCTGACAGTTTTACGCGAATCGCGGTCCCGCGGCAAGGCAAAAAGCCGGACGAACCGGCTTTTTGCCTGGAGCAAAGCCTGAATCAGGCAATGCGTTGGGTGACCGTTGCCTGCGACAATTCCAGCTTAACCGGCACCGATTTCGAGGTTGGCGTACCGCTAATATCACCGTAGCTGTTCAGCGGAACCAGCGGGTTGGTTTCTGGATAATAGGCCGCCAGGTTGCCACGCGGGATGTTGTAAGGCACCAGCTTAAAGCCGCTCACGCGACGTGTTACGCCATCATTCCACAGGGTTTCAATGTCAACGTTCTGGCCTTCGCTGAAGCCTAATGCCGCCATATCGTCCGGGTTGATAAAGACGACTTCACGCTGACCGTAAACGCCGCGATAGCGGTCATCAAGGCCGTAAATCGTCGTGTTGTACTGATCGTGCGAACGCAGGGTTTGCAGCGTGAAGGGCACCTCCTGATCCAACTGCGGAAACAGCGAGTCAGGCAGCGCGGCAGGGCTGAACTCGGCCTTACCGGTCGGCGTGTTGAAGCGCAGTTCGGCGGCGGCATTACCCAGATAGAACCCACCAGGCTGATCGCATTTGCTGTTAAAGTCGGCAAAGCCAGGAATCGTGGCTGCGATGTGATCGCGAATCAGGTTGTAGTCCGCCGCCAGATCCAGCCACTTCACCTTTTCATCGCCCAGTACCGCATGCGCAATGCTGGCGACAATCGACGTTTCTGAACGTTGTGTATCCGCCAGCGGAATACCCACGCCTTCAGACGCGTGCACCATGCTGAAGGAATCTTCCACGGTAATATACTGATTGCCCGTCGCCTGCAAATCGCGCTCGGTGCGGCCCAGCGTAGGCAGAATCAGGCCCTCATGACCGGGAACCAGATGGCTGCGGTTCAGTTTGGTACTGATATGCACGGTCAGGCCACAACGTGACAGCGCTTCTTCGGTGCGCGGTGAATCCGGTGCCGCCGCCGCCAGGTTGCCACCCAGCGCGATAAGCACTTTGATTTCGTCACGCAGCATGGCATTCAGTGCTTCAACGGTGTTATGACCTGCCGCACGCGGTGGCTCAAAATTGAAGTGCTGACCCAGCGCATCCAGGAACGGTTTTGCCGGTTTCTCATCAATGCCCATGGTGCGGTTACCCTGCACATTACTGTGACCACGAACAGGGCACAGACCCGCACCTTTTTTACCTAACTGGCCAAACAGCAGCTGCAGGTTAGTAATTTCGCGCACGGTATCGACGGAATGTTTGTGCTGAGTGATACCCATCGCCCAGGTACAGATGACCCGATCGGCGCTCTGGTAAATCGCGGCCGCTTCACGGATCTGCGCTTCAGTCAGGCCGGATTGCGCCACAATCTGCATCCAGTCGGTGTTATCCACGGCGTCAAAGTAGGCTTCAACGCCGTGCGTTTTGGCATTCAGGAACGCCTGATCGAACAGGCCGCTTTCGCCTGCCGCAATGCGCGCGCGATGCGTTTCCAGCAGGGCTTTAACCATGCCGCGCACCGCGGCCATATCGCCACCCAGGTGCGGCTGATAATAGGCCGAGCTGATGGTACCGGCTTTCGAGGTAACAATTTCCAGCGGCTTCTGCGGATCGGCAAACCGTTCCAGACCGCGTTCGCGCAGCGTATTAAAGGTCACAATTTTTGCACCGTGATCGGCAGCGTGACGCAGGCTGTGCAACATGCGTGGATGGTTAGTGCCCGGGTTCTGTCCAAAAACAAAAATCGCATCCGCGTGGTCAAAATCATCCAGACGAATCGTGCCTTTACCCACGCCAATGCTGCGCTTCAGTCCCGCACCGCTGGCTTCGTGACACATGTTCGAGCAGTCAGGGAAGTTATTGGTGCCCAGCATGCGGCCAAACAGCTGATAAAGCCATGACGCTTCATTACTGGCGCGACCTGAGGTGTAAAGCTCCATCTGGTCTGGATTGTCCATCGCTTTGATGTGCTGCGCGATAAGCGCATAGGCGTCATCCCAACTGATGGGCTCGTAGTGATCGGTTTCACGGTTGTAGCGCAGGGGATGCGTCAGGCGGCCCTGATACTCCAGAAAATAATCGCTTTGAGCATAGAGCGTGGTCACGCTGTGTTTCGCAAAGAAGTCGGCATCCACAACGCGGCGTGTCGCTTCCCAGGTTACCGCTTTCGCTCCGTTTTCACAAAAGCTGAAAGTACTTTTATTGTCATCGCCCCAGGCACAGCCCGGGCAGTCAAAGCCACGCGCCTTGTTCATGCGCATGAGATTGCGCAGGTTTTTCAGGGCAGCTTTACTGTCGAAAACAAAACGTGTCGTGGCTTCCAGTGAACCCCAGCCACCCGCGGCGGCGCGGTATGGTTTAATTTGGCGCTTAAATTTCATCATAGGTGCAGGCTTATTTTTTTGTTGGACGAATGTTGCAAGGATATATCCTGATAGTGAAGATTAGTGTGCGTTCGACGACATAGCTTGTCTAATTGATTGACTTAATGGTGCGATAGGTCGCGTTTATCGTGACGGCACAACAACTGTGATGCTGTTCATATTTTACCCTTTCATAACTTCTCCGTATCAGGTGTTATCGGCACATCGCGCTAATACTTGCTGTTTATGACACAAAAAGGCGCGAAACCATGAAACACCTGACCAGCCAGATTCATGCATTTGGCAAGGCGTTGATGATGCCTATTTCGGTGATCGCGGCAGCCGGTATTTTTCTGGGGCTGGCCGCGGCCATGCAGAACCCCGCAGTGACGGGGGAAGCCTTTGCGCAAATGCAGGTGGCGCAGCTCATTATCGGTTTTATTCGCAAAGTCGCAGGGGCGCTGTTTGCCAATCTGCCCCTGTTCTTTGCCGTCGCCAGTGCGATTGGTCTGGCAAAAGCCGAGAAACCGACCGCCGCCTTTGCGGCGGTGATTGGCTATATCGCCATGAACGTGGGGATTAATGCGACGCTGGCCGCAAAAGGCATAACGGCGGCCACCACGACGCCTCAGGCGCTGCAACAGGCGGGACTGGATCAAACGACCGCCATGATGACCTCGGCGGAATATATCCAGATGCTGGGGATTTTTACCTACAACATGAGCGTGCTGGGCGGCGTGGTGGCCGGCCTGCTCACCGTAATGTTGCACAATCGTTTTTATACGCAGCAACTTCCTACAGCGATCAGCTTCTTTGGCGGCCGACGTTTTGTGCCCATTGTCACCGTCGTGGTTCTGCCGCTGGTAGGTGTATTGCTGGCGCTGATCTGGCCAACTCTTGGAGAGGGCATCGCCTGGGTGGGGCAGATGATTGGCCACAGTGGTCAGTACGGTGCATTTCTGCTGGGGGCGGCTGAACGCCTGCTGATTCCCACCGGGCTGCACCATATTCTCAATGAAACGGTCCGCTTTACGCCGATTGGCGGTATGGCGGTTGTGGACGGACAGACTATTGTCGGCGCATTGAATATTTTCAATGCCTCGCTGACACATCCTGGCCTCATCCCGGATGCCACGCTGCGAACGGCTACCCAGTTCCTGGCGCAGGGAAAAATACCGGTGATGATGTTTGGGCTGCCCGCTGCAGCACTGGCGATCTATCACACCGCACGTCCGGAGCATAAACAACGCGTGAAAGCGCTGGTGCTGGCCGGCGCGCTGACCTCCTTTACCACCGGGATCACCGAACCTCTGGAGTTCTGCTTTATTTTTGTGTCGCCCGTGCTCTATGTGTTGCATGCGTTTTTGACCGGCCTTTCATTTATGTTGATGTCCATGCTGCATCTGATGATTGGCAACGTGCAGGGCGGCATTATCGACCTGGTAGTCTTCGGTGTGCTGGGTGGCAGTAAAACCCACTGGTGGTGGACGCTGGTGCTTGGCGTGATCTACGCACCGATCTATTACTACGGGTTCCGTTTTGTCATTACCCGCATGAATGTTGAAACACCGGGACGGGAAACCGAGGAGGAAAAACCGCAGGTCGTTGATGGCAGTGAACGCACTCAGGTCATTATCAGTGGATTGGGTGGGGCTGCCAATATAGAGGACATCGATTGCTGCTTCACGCGCTTACGGGTGCGGGTAAAAGATATGAAAGAGGTGGTGGATCACACCCTGATGAGTACGGGCGCGAATGGGGTGAATCGCGTCAGTGAGCAGGATGTTCAGGTGATTTACGGTCCTCAGGTCGAAAAGATTGCGCAGGAAGTGAAGTCGACGCTTGGCGTCGGCTGACGGCGGCCTCACTGGGCGCAGCAGGTGCGCCCTCCCTGTCTGACATATTACGGCATTCCGTTCCGTTCTAAGCTCCGTTTTTATCCGTTCCCCTCACGTTCACGATTAACACAAAATATAAGCAATGCTTTATGTTTCATTTTGTGATCTGTGCTTGAATTTTACCGGTAACACTCTATGGTAAGAGGTGGAAAGTGCAATACACGCAATTAACACGGGGTTATTTATGGCGAAAAACAGGTTAGTTAAAGTCGTTGAAATATCGGCAATTGTTGTTTTCACACTTGTCGTGATCTATTTACTGGCGACGGGCGTACTGTCGTCAACGGGCATTGATCACGCCTGGCCTTATCCAACGAAGTAACAACGGGCAACACCAGGGAAAACACCATAAAAAATAATAATTCTGCCAGCCTGACCTGAAAGAGTCCGGCCTGTTGCGCGCCCATTACGCCTTTCGTCTCGCCCCCAAAAGTATCTCCTGTCAGCCGGACACTCGGGCTGTATTACTGCACTCTGCCTGTGCCAGAGTCCTGAACGTACACTGACTGGCATTCTGTTGCGCCCTCGGCACATAATAGACGTTCAACTGAGCGACGTTATGGCGGGCACAAAAAATCGACATTAAGCAACTCATCTACCTCTGCAACCTCGAACGCGAACGCCATTTTGGCCGTGCCGCTGAGGCGAGTTTTGTCAGCCAGCCTACCTTATCAATGCGGTTAAAAAATCTGGAACGCGAACTGGGGTTATCCCTGATCAACCGCAGCAATAACTTTGCCGGATTCACGCCAGAAGGGGATCGGGTGCTGGCCTGGGCGCGGGAAATCGTCTCCGTTTATCAGGGGCTGAAGCTGGAAGTCGAGTCACTGAAACACGGCGTTAACGGCACATTGCGGCTGGGTGTGGTACCGCAGTGCAGCGTGTCGCTGGCCCAGCTGCTCAAAGCGGTTCAGGTGCGCTATCCACAACTCGATTACCGTATTGCCGTCCTGAGCGCCGACCAGTTGCTGGAGGCACTGAACAGTCATACGGTCGATGTCGGGATTGGTTTTTTTGAAATGGCGACGCTGCGTGAACTGCATTTTCAGGCCGCGTTGCTGGCGGACCGTGGCGTTGAAGCGGTGTTTCATCCCGGACATTTTCAGCACTTAGGCGAGGTTGAAAGCCTGGATCTGCCAACGCTGGCCCGTCAGCCGCTGTGTCTGGCTGAACCCACGCGCTATTTTCGTCGCTATCTGGATATGGCGCTGCGGGAGATGTCGCTGATGCCGCGCGTGGTGGTAGAAAGCGCCTCCATTATGCAACTGCTGCAGTGTACGCAGGTCGGGTTGGGCGTACTGGTTTCGCCACGCGGTCATCTGCTGCCCGCGTCTTTACACGGACTGGAACAGCGACCTGTCATAATGCCAAAGATGGCGCGCCAGGCGGCCCTGGTGGTCGCTGAACCGGGTCGGGCAACGCCGCTGGCACAGCACTTCTATGACGAAGCGCGCAGTCATCTGGATCTTTAGCGCGCCTCACCACAGGCATAAAATAAACGGCTGTTCCAGTTTGCCCGCGCGATGGCCTGGATAAGCGCGAACTGATCGGCAACGTACCAGCCGGATTCTTGCAATGGCTGGAGATCGGCGGCGCAAAAACGTTCTGGCTGGCGGGTCAGCAGGGCGGTTAACGCGCTGACCGCCCGGTCAGCGTCGGTCAGGTTAGCATTATCAACGGTGCCAGCCTGGCCGCTACAGGGCGTTAACGAAGGTGGACGCCAGCGATTTCCCAGCAGGCTGGCCGCTGTAGCCTCAACCCGGGCGGTGAAGACCGTCTCCTCCTGATGATTCAACCTGTACCAATGCTCTAATAACGCCGGTGCGTGCGCCAGCAACCAGAGGGCGTCCTCTGGCGCAGACGATGTCTGGCATTGCGCCACAGCCTTATGCTGCGCCTCGCTGGCATAGCGGGGCTCAAGCGGTTTCAGGACTGGCTGCCAGACGCCGGGGGCATCGGTGGCTGGCGCATCCGGTGCAGGTGACATGCCGGGGATCCAGCGTACCGGCATGTTCAGCAGAGCATGAATACCGGCGATCACGCGTGCCTGGTAACAGACAAAGCCGACCAACTGATTAAGCGTGACAATATCGGCTTCGCTCAGACCTGCGGCGTGAAGGGCGCGCACACTGTCGGCAGTAATCAGAGTGGGTTGCATGGCCAGCAGTCGGGCGTACTGGGTAATTTGTGTCAGGCGGTTATTGCTCTCGCGCGACGAGTCAGGACCAGGCAGAGGATTGAGTCTTGCAGAGTAGTGATTGCAGAGCCGCTGAATGCCCGTAACCTGCGCCACGGTCAGCGCGCTGCTTAACCGATCGTAAAGCGTCAGCGTATGGGTCAGCGTAACGTCAACCTGGTCGGGAAACAGCAGGTCAACAATCTCATGAGCAATCTGAATGGCGGGTTGTCCGGCCTGCAATAACGGCTGAACAGAAGAGGTTTCCTGCGCTAACCCCAACAAGAACCGATCGTCGATATGCGCTGCTTCAGGAAAAAGCGGGGCAGCCGGAACGGTACGCGGACAGGTCTGGCTCTCGTAAAACCAGTGATCCTGGCCAGTATAGCGGCGTTGTTGCATCATCAGTCCTTTTGCAAAATCTGATGCGGCACATGCGGGACAGAGTCAGTGAACCGGTCGCAGGCCGCAGGGCTGACTTATCCTCGCCCACGGGCAGGGCACGGCAAAAGACCGATCGGTGATAATTAATAGCAATAAGGAATAACGAGGGCGCAGGCGGGGAAGGACAGGGCGAGCAGCGCTCGCCCATGAGGAAACTTATTTTAGTTCCAGTTCGTTCATCGCGGCGATGCTGAAACCGCCGTCGACGTGAACGATTTCGCCGGTGATACCACCCGCCAGATCGGAACACAGGAAGGCCGCAGAGTTACCCACGTCTTCGATGGTCACGGTACGGCGAATCGGGGTTACCGCTTCACAGTGAGCCAGCATCTTACGGAAATCTTTGATGCCTGAAGCCGCCAGCGTACGGATTGGACCGGCAGAAACGGCGTTCACACGCACGCCTTCTGGTCCCATGGCATTGGCCATGTAACGTACGTTTGCTTCCAGAGACGCTTTTGCCAGGCCCATTACGTTGTAGTTAGGGATAGCGCGCTCTGCACCCAGGTAGGACAGCGTCAGCAGCGCTGAGTTGGGGTTCAGCATCGCACGGCACTCTTTTGCCATGGCAACAAAGCTGTAGGCACTGATGTCGTGCGCAATTTTGAAACCTTCGCGGGTTACGGCATTCACGTAATCGCCATCCAGCTGGTCGCCTGGGGCAAAACCAATTGAGTGAACGAAACCGTCAAATTTCGGCCAGGTTTTTGCCAGCTCAGCGAACAGGGACTGGATGCTTTCATCTTCTGCAACATCACATGGCAGTACGATGTCAGAACCCAAATCTTTGGCGAACTCTTCCACACGACCTTTCAGTTTGTCGTTTTGGTAGGTGAAAGCCAGTTCTGCGCCCTGTTTGTGCATCGCCTGTGCAATACCGTAGGCGATGGAAAGTTTACTGGCAACACCAGTAATCAGAATGCGCTTACCGGAAAGAAAACCCATAGCTGTAATCCTTATGGTCATGGTAGTTGGCGGTCGCGTTGTTTAAATAATAGACGACCGACGTTAATCGACGTGCGGATTCTAGCACGTCTGCCTTAAATCAGGAAAACTGCGCACAGTTTTCCACAAAACCCCGAAAAATCAACGCTCGCGTCGCCACGCTTCGGCCGTTAACGCTTCGCCGAAATGGCTGTTGATCAGACGTTTGGTCAGATCATGCAGCGGAGAAGCCAGCACGTCGGCCGTCCCGCCGCGTTCCACGACTTCGCCCTGATGCATGACCAACACTTTGTCGCTGATATGCTTCATCATCCCTAAATGTTGCGTCACGTAGATGTAGGCGATGCCGTGTTTTTCCTGCAGCTCCAGCATCAGGTTGACCAACTGTGAGCGCATGGTCATATCCAGTGAGGCTAGCGCTTCATCAGCAATAATCACTTTGGGTTGCAGAATTAATGCCCGCGCCAGGCCCAGACGCTGTTTTTGGCCTGGTGCCAGCATATGCGGATAATAACCGGCATGGTCGCGCAGTAATCCCACCTGACGCAGCGTGCCAATGATGCGTTTCTCGCGCGCCTCGGCGTCAAGATCGGTATTCAGGCGCAGCGGCAGCTCCAGAATCTGACTGACGCGCTGCCGGGGATTAAGCGACGTAGAAGGATCCTGGAAAATCATACGGATGCGCTGGCTACGGTAGCCATAATCCCCAAAGCTCAGCGCATGATCGTCAATAATGATTTCCCCCTCCGTTGGGGCAACGGTGCCGCTGAGCATTTTTGCCAGCGTTGATTTGCCGGAGCCATTTTCGCCGATGATCGCCAGCGTCTGCTTCTCCCGCAGCGTGAAGCTCACGGACTTCACCGCCTCGACATGCTGACGGCGAAACAGACCGGTACGATAACGAAACGTTTTGCTGAGATTGCGCACTTCCAGTAGCGTTTCCATGCTATTGGCCCTCCACGTTGAGCGGAAAATGGCAGGCATAGAGATGCGAACGGGAGCCCGTCAGCCGTGGCGTTTCCACACATTTACGCTGTGCATACGGGCAGCGCGGCCCAAGACGGCAGCCAATGGGCAGGCTTTCGAGCGATGGAATCGCGCCGGATAAGGTATTCAGGCGGCTCTTGTGTGGAAGCGGTCGGCCAAAGTCTGGCATCGCACGAATCAGCGCCTGGGTATACGGATGGTGCGGCGTGGTCATCAGGTCTTCACTCTGCGCCGTTTCCACGGTTTGTCCGCAGTACATAACGTTGATCCTGTCAGCCCAGTGACTCAGGGTACGCAGGTCATGGCTGATCAGCAGAATCGTGGTGTTGTTGTTCTGATTCAGACGGCTCAACAGGCGAAAGATCTGCGCCTGCGTCGTCGGCTCCATGGCGTTGGTCGGCTCGTCGGCAATCAGCAGGCGCGGCTGATTCGCCAGTGCGATGGCAATCATCACTTTCTGACACTCGCCCTCGGTGAGTTCGTAGGGAAAGCTGCGCATGATGTCTTTGTGATCTTTAATACCGACGCGGTGCAGCAGCTCGATGGCGCGGTTTTTTCGCCAGAACCAAAAGCGCTTCATCCACGGTCCTTTGTACGTCCAGCGCGGAATCGCCTGCATCAGCTGACGGCCGACACTTTCCGAGGGATCAAGACAGGACTGCGGTTCCTGGAAAATCATCGACACATTGTGACCTACGATGCGGCGACGCTCACGCGGCGACAAACGCAGCAAATCCACGTCATCAAAGACCATACGGTCTGCGGTGACGCGCCAGTTGTCGTTGGTCACGCCACAAATCGCCTTGGCAACCAGACTTTTGCCCGAGCCCGACTCACCCACCAGACCGCGAATTTCGCCTTCAGTCAGTGATAAATTGATGCGGTCTACCGCTTTGACCGGCCCGTCAGCGGTCATAAATTCAATCGTCAGATTACGAATATCCAGTAACGGCATTATTCCACTCCTGCCTCGACGGCCCGACGAATGCCGTCACCGAGCAGATTAACCATTAACACGCTGACCATCAGCGCGGCACCGGGAAGCATGACAGTCCAGGGCGCAACATACACCAGCTCCAGCGAATCACCCAGCATCGCACCCCACTCAGGCGAGGGCAACTGCGCGCCGAGGTCAAGAAAACCCAGTGCGGCGATATCGAGAATAGCCATCGACAGCGCGCGCGTAATTTCACTGATCAGCATAGGCAAAACGTTAGGCAAAATGGCGTGCCACAAAATATTGATGCTGGTGGCGCCATCCAGGCGAGCCGCAATCACATACTCTTTTTCCAGTTCGTCATGAACGGCGCTGTAGATTTCGCGCACCAGGCGCGGCATCAGCGCCAGCCACACGGCCAGTAATGCGTGCTCCAAGCGCGGCCCCAGAAACGCCACTACGATAATGGCCAGCAAGAGTGAGGGAATGGACAGCAGCGTATCCAGGACATGATTCAGCACCGCAGAACGCACACCGTGCGTCATGCCCGCCACAATCCCCAGCACCAGCGCCCAGAAGGTGGCAAACAGCGTGACGAGAATGGCCGATCCAACCGTGGGGGCCACGCCATTCAGCAGGCGGCTCAGTAAATCACGCCCCAGATCGTCCGTCCCGAGAAAAAAGGAAACCTCACCGTAGCGCGACCAGGAGGGCGGTAGCAGTTGATAACCCAGAAATTGCTGGTCGATGTTGTAAGGGGCCAGAAAATGGCCGAACAGACACAGTAGCAGCAGCGCGCCAAAGCCGTACAGGCCAATCATCGCCGGCATATCGCCATAAAAATGGTGCCAGCTCTGGCGAAACGCACTGGGCAGGCGTTTTTCGGCGTAGATGTTATCGGACGGCATACCATTCCTTATGTTTCAGCGGATTCAGCGCCGCACCGACGATGTCAGCGAGCACATTCACCACAATCACCAGTCCACCGGTCACCATTACGCCTGCTGAGATGGCCGCATAGTCCTGCTGACGGATGGCGTTAATCAGCCAGCGCCCCAGGCCAGGCCAGTTAAAAACCATCTCCGTAATCATCGCCAGCGTTAACATGCTGGAGAACTGTAAACCCAGGCGCGGAATGACAGGCGGAAGGGCGTTATGCAGCACATGACGGCGAATAACGGTAAAGCGCGAGAGCCCGCGGGTCGCCGCAGCTTTAACATAGTTTTTATCGACGACATCGCTGGTGCTGATGCGCAGTAAACGCACAATCTCAGTGGTCGGGGCCATCGCCAGCACGGTCACCGGTAAAATCAGGTGCATCAGCACGCTGATCATCATTTCATGCCGCCACGGTGAAGGGCTGAGCCAGGCATCGATTAAAGCAAAACCGGTTATGTTCTGGACCGGATAGAGCAGATCATAGCGACCGGAAACCGGCAGCCAGCCCAGCGTTAACGAGAAAAACAGGGTAAACAGCAGGGCGAGCCAGAAGACCGGGATCGAAAATCCCAGCAAGGCAAACGCGCTGATAACTTTGTCCTGCCATTTATGACGCAGGGCACCCGCACAAATCCCCAGCGGAATGCCGACGATTAAGGCAAGCGTAAAGGCCATCAGGCACAGCTCCATGGTGGCCGGAAAGACCTCGCGCAGTTGCAGGCCAATTTCCTGACCATTGGTGCTGGATACACCAAAATCCAGTTGCAGCATGCCTTTAAACCAAAACCACCAGGCATCGAACAGTGAGGCGCCTTCGAGCGGGGCATTCGGTGTGAAGTAGCTCAGGCTGAAACTCACCAGCGAGAGAAAAAACAGCGTAATCACCAGTAACACCAGCCGACGCAAAATATAAATGATCACTTATCGATCCTCCCGCTCATCACGATAAACGCCAGCAAAGGAAGCGTTACCAAACGGACTCAGTACCAGGCCTTTAATATCATGCCGGTAGGCTTGCAGGCGCAAGGATGAAGCCAGCGGCAGGACGGGCAGTTCCTGAGCTAAAATTTGCTGGGCTTTATCATAGCTCTCAATGCGTCCGGACAGCTGTTGCGACAGCAGAGCATTTTTCAGCGTGCTGTCAAACGCAGGCGAGCACCAGTGCGCATAGTTGGTCTGTGAGGCAATCGCCGCGCAGCTCAGCAGGGGACGAAAGAAACTGTCAGGATCGTTACTGTCGGTTGCCCAGCCTGCCAGGGTCAGGTCGTGGTTCATCGCCATCAACTGTGCTTCCTGAAAACGGCCTTCAACCGGCACGATAGTGACGTTAACGCCAATTTGTGCCAGATCGGCCTGAATCAGTTCTGCCGTTTTCAACGGCGCGGGGTTCCAGGACTGCGAGGCGGCAGGCACCACCAGACGCAGGTGAAGATCGGTCACGCCCGCCGCTTCCAGCGCAGCCCTGGCCTTTTTCGGATCGTAGGCGGTGATGCTGGCATCCGTATCGTAAGCCCAGGAGGCACGCGGCAAAATCGAGGCCGCAGTTTCTGCCGTGCCGTAATAAATCGACTCCATCAGGCGTTCATTATTAATGGCCAGCGCCAGCGCGTGACGCACTTCCGGTCTGTCGAGCGGGGGTTTTCGCGTGTTGAAGGCCAGATAGGCGATGTTCATACCGGGCCGCAACGTCATACGTAGCCGGGGATCGTCGCGCAGAATGGAAATCTGGCTGGCGGCAGGATAGGCCAGCACATCGCACTCACCGGTCAGCAGTTTCGATAACCGGCCGGTGCCGCCCGCGCCAAGATCAATCACCACCTGTTGCAGGCGCGGTACGCCTTTCCAGTAGTAGGGATTGCGGGCCAGGCGAATATATTGCCCACTGCGGTATTCACTCAGCTGAAACGGGCCGGTGCCCACAGGTAACCGATCCAGCGTTTCCTGATGACCTGTTTTGTCCAGGCTGTCTGCGTATTCCTTCGAGAGGATGGGCGCATAGTGGGTTGCCATGTGCCAGAGAAACGACGCATCAGGGCTGTTCAGGCGAATTTCGACCGTATAGTTATCGATCTTTTTCACGCTCTGCACGGCGTCAGCGAACTGCAGGCTGTCGAAATAGGGATAATAGCCGCCATTAACGTCATGCCAGGGATGTTTACGGTCAAACATGCGCGCAAAGCTAAAGACCACATCGTCGGCATTCATCGTGCGGGTAGGCGTAAAGTTTGAGGTGTGCTGAAACTGCACACCGTGACGCAAGTGAAAGCGATAGGTCGCGCCGTTATCACGTACATCCCAGCTGTCGGCCAGGTCAGCCTGTAAACGATAGGTATAGGGATCGACATCAAGCAGGCGGTCATAGAGCTGCGCCGCCAGTGTGTCCACCGTTAAACCACTACTGGCCATCTGCGGGTTAAACGTATTTAGCGTCCCGTTGACGCAATAGACAAAGCCGCTTTGACGAATATCCGTGGCAGGTGCGGGCGCGGACCACACAGGTGCGCTCAACACGCTGAGACTCAGCAACAGCGAAGGCATTAGTTTTAACATAGAACTCAACGATTCTCGGGCATTGGGCAAAGTGTATCGCAAAGCGCGCGTGGTCCCAACTCTGCGTCATCGATTGCCGACGATTCGTACAGCAGGTGTAAACGACCCGGGCAAAAAGGCGCAGCGTTGGTGTGGAGATGAGAAAAATTCTCAATAACACTTTACAGATGCAAACAGGAATGATTATTATTCAGTTGCACTTCGACGGGGCTCTACCGAAGAAGAGCACGACATTGCTCACATTGCTTCCAGTTGCCCGCTTCGGCGGGCCCTTTTTTTACCCGCCTGAATGCATTACAGCATGCCCCGGCACGTTGTCAGCTTCTGTACGTATATAAAAGCCCGCTAATGTTGTCCGTCGCGCGCCTGAATAGCGTGTTTTTTCATGATGGCACGGAGTTGATGATAGGTGACGCCCAGTAAGCTGGCCGCGCGGCGCTGATTATACTTTGCCTGTTGCAGGCTGATTTCCACCACGTCACGTTCCTGCTGATTCTGCCACTGGCGCAGATCAAGCGGAAGTGAAGGCAGGGCGGTTGGCGACTCGGTAGCAGGCAAGGGCGCGGCCCTGTCTGCGGCTTCACTGCGGCGGGCAAACGGGTTAATGATGATTTCATCCAGCGCGGTATCGCTGGTGTTATGGCGATAGACGGATCGTTCAACCACGTTTTTCAGCTCGCGCACGTTGCCCGGCCAGTGATGCTCAAGCAAGGTTTGCTGTGCGCGGGGCGTAAAGCCGGGAAACAACGGCAGTTTGAGCTCCCGACACATCTGTATGGCAAAATGGTCAGCCATGACCAGAATGTCGCTGCGGCGCTCCCGAAGCGGCGGCAACTGCACCACATCAAAGGCCAGGCGATCCAGCAGATCGGCCCGAAACTTACCGGCTTCGGCCAGCGCGGGTAAATCTTCATTGGTGGCGCAGATCAGACGCACATTAACCTGAAAAACATGGTTTCCGCCCACGCGTTCCAGTTGGCCGTATTCAATTACCCGCAACAGTTTTTCCTGAACCAGCATGGGGGCTGTCGCCAGTTCATCAAGAAACAAGGTGCCACCATCCGCGCGCTCAAAGCGGCCCAGATGACGTTTTTGCGCACCGGTAAAGGCACCTGCCTCATGGCCAAAAAGCTCAGAATCAAGCAGATTCTCGTTCAGCGCCGCACAGTTAAGAGAGACAAAAGGGCCCTGCCAGCGGTCAGAAAGGTAGTGCAGACGGCTGGCAATCAGCTCCTTACCTGTCCCGCGTTCGCCCACCACCAGCACAGGCTTCTCCAGCGGCGCGAGCTTAGACACCTGCTCCAGCACTTCCAGAAAGTTATTTGATTCGCCCAGCAAATTGTCGTTGTTCACAGACATGATGAATTTCGCCACTGATTAATCAATTTAACTATATTAGGTCAGGCAAAAAAAACTGCCAGCTTATTATCGTAATTAAAATCAATAAGATAAAAATTGGCACGCATCTTGAATTAGTCCTCACCAGCAAGCTAAAACTATGACCATCAAGAGGAGCATCATTATGGGTATTTTTTCTCGTTTCGCTGACATCGTTAATGCCAACATCAATTCACTGCTGGAACGCGCAGAGGATCCGCAGAAACTGGTGCGCCTGATGATTCAGGAGATGGAAGATACGCTGGTCGAGGTGCGTTCGACGTCAGCCCGCGCGCTGGCCGAAAAGAAACAGCTGTCACGCCGTATCGAGCAGGCTGAGCTACAGCAGGCTGAATGGCAGGAAAAAGCAGAACTGGCGATTCGCAAAGATAAAGAAGATCTGGCCCGTTCTGCGCTTATCGAAAAACAGAAGCTGACCGATCTGATCGCCTCGCTCAAACGCGAAGTCGAACAGGTTGACGAAACGCTGACGCGCATGAAAGGTGAGATTGCTGAGCTGGAGAAAAAACTGAGCGAAACCCGCGCGCGCCAGCAGGCGTTGACGCTGCGCCATCAGGCCGCCTCGTCATCCCGTGATGTCCGCCGTCAGCTGGACAGTGGTAAAATTGATGAAGCCATGGCGCGTTTCGAATCGTTTGAACGCCGAATCGATCATATGGAAGCGGAAGCGGAGAGCCACGGTTTTGGTAAACCTAAAACCCTGGATCAGCAGTTTACTGAGCTGAAAGCCGATGACGAAATCAGTCAGCAACTGAATGCGCTGAAAGCCAAAATGAACCGCAGCGAATAAACCGCCGCTGACAGTAGGAAAGGATTAAGGAGAGTCAATGAGCGCACTATTTTTGGCGATACCTCTTACAATATTTGTGCTGTTCGTGGCCCCCGTCTGGCTGTGGTTACACTACAGTAACAAGCGCAGCGGCGGAGCGGAGCTGTCACAGAGTCAGATGCAGCGTCTGCAACAGGTGACCCGGGATGCTCAGCGCATGCGCGAACGCATTGATGCGTTAGAAGCGATCCTGGATGCAGAACATCCTAACTGGAGGCAGCCATGATAAGAGGCCGTAAATTATGGCGTAAGCCTGACGAAGGAAAGCTGATGGGCGTCTGTGCCGGGCTGGCTGAGTATCTGGATGTGCCGGTGCGGCTGCTGCGTATCATTGTGATGTTATCGCTGTTCTTTGGGCTGTTTGTGTTTACCGTGATCGCCTACTTTGCGCTGGGTTTTGTGCTGGACGTAAAACCTGCTGGCGTGGACAACGGTGAAGCTCAGCCCACAGCCAGCGAACTGCTTGACCAACTGGAAACCGCGCTGCAACAGGATGAGCGTAATGTTCGCGACATAGAACGTTACGTCACCTCTGAAACGTTTAGTGTGCGCAGTCGTTTCCGTCAGATTTAATTATCGTCTGCTACGGGCCAGACCGGCCCGTCTGCTGATGACCGGGAGGTATTCATGACCGTTTCGCGCGCAGCAACGTTTCGCCATCGTGCCACACCTGCATTGAAGTCAGCCGCCAGATTCATCATTATCAATGCTGTTACTTACGGGCCTGCCGGTGTGACCGGCTGGGCCGTCAAATCGGTCGCGCGCCGTCCACTGCGCATTTTGCTTGGCCTGGCGCTTGAGCCGCTATTGAAACGCGTGATGAACCGGGTAGCGTCGCGCTTCATCAGGGAAAACGATGAAAAGACTGCAAACTGAACTGATAGCATTAATGAATCGCGGCGTCGACCGCCACCTTCGCCTGGCGGTCACCGGTCTCAGCCGCAGTGGTAAAACAGCTTTTATCACCTCGCTGGTCAACCAACTTCTTTCTGTCCACAGCGGCGCTCGTTTGCCGCTGTTTTCCGTTGTGCGTGATGAACGCCTGTTAGGGGTGAAACGCGTGCCGCAACGTGACATGGGCACGGCCCGTTTCACCTATGATGAAGGGCTGGCGCAGCTTTACGGTTCACCACCTGCCTGGCCCACGCCCACGCGTGGCGTAAGTGAAATGCGCCTGGCGTTACGTTACCGTCCGCATGACTCGCTGCTGCGTCATCTGAAAGAGACCGCCACGCTCTATCTTGAAATCGTTGATTACCCCGGCGAATGGTTGCTTGATCTGCCAATGCTGGCACAGGATTACCTGACCTGGTCACGCCAGATGAACGGCTTGTTGCAGGGCGATCGCGCCCTGTGGGCGCAACCCTGGCGCGACCTGTGTCAGCGCCTCGATCCGCTGGCACCGGCTGACGAGAACCGTTTAGCCGACATTGCCGAGGCCTGGACTGACTACCTGCATCGCTGCAAAGCCGAAGGATTACACTTTATCCAGCCAGGCCGCTTCGTGCTGCCCGGCGATATGGCGGGCGCGCCCGCACTCCAGTTTTTTCCGTGGCCTACCGCTGACGATGCCCAGGCGGCGAAACTGGCGCAGGTGGACAAAGGCAGCAATTTCGCCATGCTGCAACAGCGGTTTCATTACTACTGCCAGCATGTTGTTAAAGGATTCTATAAAAACCATTTCGTACGCTTTGACCGCCAGATTGTGCTGGTGGACTGCCTGCAACCGCTTAACAGCGGCCCGCAGGCCTTTAACGATATGCGGTTAGCCCTTACGCAGCTTATGCAGAGTTTTCACTACGGTCAGCGCACGCTGTTTCGCCGTCTCTTTTCGCCGGTGATCGATAAGCTGCTGTTCGCCGCCACCAAAGCCGATCACATTACTCACGACCAGCACGGCAATATGGTGTCCCTGTTACAGCAACTGGTGCAGGATGCCTGGCAAAATGCCGCGTTTGAAGGTATCAGCATGGACTGTACTGGTCTGGCTTCGGTACAGGCGACACAGAGTGGACAGGTTGATCATCAGGGTGAAAAAATCCCCGCATTGCGCGGGCACCGCTTAGCGGATGGCGAGGCACTGACGGTCTATCCGGGCGAAGTTCCCCCGCGCCTGCCGGGGGCGGCGTTCTGGCAACAACAGGGTTTTCAGTTTGAGCAGTTTCGCCCACAGCAACTGGATATCGATCGTCCTCTGCCGCACATCCGCATGGATGCGGCACTGGAGTTTTTACTGGGAGATAAATTGCGATGAGCGATCCGTTAAAGCCGCGTATTGATTTTGCCACGCCGCTGAACGACAAGCCGAATGACGTGTTGCGTCCGGCGCAAACCTTCGACGCGGAAGCCCGGAACGCGTTTTTAGCCGTTGCAGAAAGCGAGACGGCGGTGGAAGAGGAAAGCGCAGGGGAGCGCGCCGTCGAAGCGGCCCTGAAACCCAAACGCAGTTTGTGGCGCAACATGGTCGGTGCCGGGCTGGGCCTGTTTGGGATCAGCATCGTGGCGCAGGGCGTGCAGTGGAGCCACAACGCCTGGCTGGCGCACGACTGGTTTGCGCTGGGCAGCGGGATGGCCGGGGGACTGATCGTGGCCGCGGGTGTCGGCGCGTTAACCCGCGAGTGGCGACGACTGTATCAGCTGCGTCAGCGTGCAGAAGAGCGCGATCTGGGTCGGGAACTGCTTAACAGCCAAAGCGTGGGTAAAGGGCGGGATTTTTGCGAAAAACTGGCTCGCCAGGCCGAACTCGATCAGGCGCATCCTGCGTTACAACGCTGGCATGCTTCGCTCCATGAAACCCATAATGACGGTGAAACCGTGCGGTTGTATGCCCAACTGGTGCAGCCGGTGCTCGATCGGCAGGCCCGGCGGGAAATCAGTCGTCATGCCGCAGAATCCGCCCTGATGATTGCGGTGAGTCCGCTGGCGCTGGTCGATATGGCCTTTATTGCCTGGCGCAATATCAGGCTGGTCAACCGTATTGCCGCTATTTACGGTATTGAACTGGGCTACTTTAGCCGACTGCGCCTGTTCCGGCTGGTGCTGCTGAATATGGCATTTGCCGGCGCGTCTGAGCTGGTGCGTGAAGTGGGCATGGACTGGATGTCGCAGGATATCGCGGCGCGCCTGTCCGCCCGTGCCGCGCAGGGCATTGGCGCAGGCCTGCTGACCGCGCGTCTTGGCATTAAAGCCATGGAGCTGTGTCGGCCGTTACCCTGGCTGGAAAACGACAAACCCCGCCTGGGCGACTACCGTCGTGAATTGATCGGCCAGATAAAAGAAGCGCTGCAGAGGGGCGGAGAGAAACGCCAGTAACGGTTGTGCACTGAAACGTGAGTGCAGATGCTGTGCCTTCTGTGCTTTATCTCCTGACAACGTTGAGCGAATGTCACCGTCAGGGCTCTCCCGCCATCGCCGCAGCCTGCCGTTTAAAAAAACGCGCTTGCATAAAGGCTGTCAACTTTTCCTGACAGCCCCCTTTCTGCGGCGTAGGGGTTTAGCGTATTATCGCCGGATAATAAACGGATAAGGCCCACGCAATGCGTTTAGAAGTGTTTTGTCAGGACCGAATCGGCCTGGCGCGCGAATTACTGGATCTTTTGGTGGCGCGCGGAATCGATCTTCGCGGCATCGAAGTGGCCTCATCAGGCCGCATCTATCTTAATTTCTCCACGCTTGAGTTTGAGCAGTTCAGTAACCTGATGGCAGAAATCCGTCGCACGCCGGGCGTAACGGATGTTCGCACGGTGCCCTATATGCCTTCAGAGCGGGAGCATCGGGTACTGAGCGCCTTGCTGGTTGCCATGCCCGAGCCGGTTTTTTCTGTTGATCTCAGAAGCAAGGTAGAACTGGCCAATCCGGCCGCGCAAAACCTGTTTAATCTGGATGAGAACAAGATCCGCAATGTGAATGCCGACCACCTGATCAACGGTTTTAATTTTGGCCGCTGGCTGGAAAGCGAACGTGTCCAGGCGCAGGCGCAGCATGTGGTCATTGAAGGGCGCGATTTTCTGATGGAAGCCCATCCCATCTATCTGTCTGCCGACAGCGAACAGCAGGATCAGCTGGTAGGTGCGATGGTAATGCTGAAGTCCACCGCCAGGATGGGGCGTCAGTTACAAAACCTGGTGGTGACGGACGAAACGGAGTTCGATCATATCGTCGCCGTGACGCCCAAAATGCGTCAGGTGGTGGAGCAGGCACGTAAACTGGCGATGCATGATGCCCCATTACTGATTATTGGTGATACCGGCACCGGTAAAGATATGCTGGCCCGTGCCTGCCATTTACGCAGTGCGCGTGGAAAAATGCCGTTTCTGGCACTTAACTGCGCTTCACTTCCCGATGATGTGGCGGAAAGTGAGCTGTTTGGTCACGCGGCGGGCGCGTATCCCAATGCGCTGGAAGGCAAAAAGGGCTTTTTCGAACAGGCCAATGGCGGCTCGGTGCTGCTGGATGAAATTGGCGAAATGTCGCCCACGATGCAGACCAAGCTGCTGCGCTTCCTGAATGACGGCACCTTCCGTCGCGTCGGGGAAGAGCATGAAGTGCATGTCAACGTGCGCGTCATTTGCGCCACGCAGAAGAATTTATTCGAACTGGTGCAGCGTGGCGAGTTCCGGGAAGACTTGTTCTATCGCCTTAACGTCCTGACGCTTAACCTGCCGCCGCTGCGCGAGCGTGTGCAGGACATCATGCCGCTGACGGAAATGTTTGTGGCGCGTTTTGCCGATGAACAGGGGATTCCCCGACCACGCCTTTCTTCGCAGCTCAACGCGTTTCTGGTGCGTTACAACTGGCCGGGCAATGTGCGTCAGTTGAAAAACGCGCTGTATCGGGCGCTGACCCAGCTCGAAGGCCACGAATTGCGCCCTCAGGACATCGTACTGCCGGAACAGGCGCTTGATGTGTCGCTGGGAGAAGAGGCGATGGAAGGGACGCTGGATCAGATTACCCGTCGCTTTGAACGTTCCATCCTCACGCGTTTGTATCTTTCTTATCCCAGTACGCGAAAACTGGCAAAACGGCTTGGCGTTTCGCACACGGCGATTGCCAATAAGTTGCGGGAATACGGGTTAGGGCAGAAACGCGGGGACAGCGACGGCGAATAACAACACAGCGGATAAGCGGGCGCTTATCCGCTGTGTCCCGTCTTATTTCAGTGCGGCAAGCGCAGCATCATAATCCGGCTCGGTGGTGATCTCATTCACCAGCTGGCTGTACAGCACGTTGTCATGCTCATCCAGCACGATGACGGCACGCGCGGTCAGGCCCTGCAGGGCACCGTCAGCAATTTCCACCCCATAATCCTGTTTGAACTCGCCACCGCGCAGCGTGGACAGCGTGACCACGTTATTCAGGTTATCTGCGCCGCAAAAGCGCGACTGAGCAAACGGCAGATCGGCTGAAATGCATAACACCACGGTATTATTCAGTTCGCCCGCCAGTTGGTTAAATTTACGTACCGAAGACGCACACACGCCAGTATCGACGCTGGGAAAAATATTCAGAATCTTGCGTTTTCCTGCATACTCAGAGAGTGAGACATTCGCGAGGTTTTTGGCCACCAGCGTAAAAGGTTTAGCGCTATCGCCGGGCTGCGGAAACTGGCCAGCAACCGCTACCGGGTTGCCCTGAAAGTGAACAGTCTGAGACATACGAATTCCTTCTAATGATGTTATCTGACAAAAAAATAGGGCATCAGTACAGATATAGCCTTTGTTTATGACATAAATTTTAAGGGTTTACGAGTGTAATTGTTGCCTGAATTTAAATGACAGTGATGAATCGCTGACAACAAGGAGCGCTAATGAGGACGGTAAAATGTTATCCCGAAGCCTGGCCGTTGCATACGCCGTTTGTCATCGCGCGCGGCAGCCGCACTGAAGCCAAAGTCGTGGTGGTGGAAATTGAAGAAAACGGAGTAAAAGGCACGGGAGAAGCCACGCCCTATACGCGCTATGGCGAAAGCGAAGCGCTGGTGCTGGAGCACATCGCGACGGTGATGCCCCAGCTTCAGCAGGGCCTGACCCGCGAGGCACTGCAAACGCTGTTGCCCGCAGGGGCCGCCCGGAACGCCATTGACTGCGCGCTGTGGGATCTGGCCGCCCGGCAGCAGCACCGCACGCTGGAGCAGGTCGTCGGCATTGCACCGATCGCGTCAGTGATCACCGCACAAACGGTCAGCATTGATACACCAGAGGCGATGGCCAGCAGTGCCCAGGCACTGTGGCAGCATGGCGCAACGCTGCTCAAAATTAAAATGGACAACAACTTTATCACCGAGCGCCTGATGGCGATCCGTGCGGCGGTGCCCGACGCCACGTTAATCGTGGATGCGAATGAGTCATGGCACGCTGAAGGCCTGGCGGCACGCTGCCAGCTGTTAGCCGATCTGGAAATCGCTATGCTGGAACAGCCGTTACCGGCTGGAGAAGACGAGGCGCTGGCAAATTTTATTCACCCTTTACCCATCTGTGCCGATGAAAGTTGCCACACGCGGGAAAGCCTGCCCGCGCTGCATGGGCGCTACGACATGGTGAATATCAAGCTTGATAAAGCCGGTGGGCTGACGGAAGCGCTGGCGCTGGCACAGGCTGCGCGCGATCAGGGCTTTACGCTGATGTTGGGCTGCATGATCTGTACGTCCCGGGCGATTCGCGCCGCCTTGCCGCTGGTACCTATGGTGCGCTTTGCCGATTTGGATGGTGCCACCTGGCTGGCTGTCGATGTCGAGCCCGCCCTGAAGGTACAGAACGGAGCATTAATCACGGCTGCCAGCGCAGCAGATTAACCATCACCTCCAGCCACGTTTCCGTCGCCTCATCTACCGCAATGACGGGCATCTCTGCGGTCACGCACGGCAGACTCAGGTCGTGACACCAACTGCCAAAGGAGCCGGGCGTGGCATAGCCCACGCTGCTGACGCGCGGCAAACCCGTCTGCGCGGCCAGCCAAGCACCGACCTCGGCGTGATGCGGATCGTCGATACAGGCCAGCGGCTCATGCCAGGAAACCACCCAGGCCGGTTTTAGTTGATGAATCAGGCTGCATAATGCCTGGGTTTCCGGCTCTGAGGCGGGATGTGCCCCTGTCGAAAGCGTCACATCCCGCGCGTCTGCCGCGCTGTTCCAGCGGTACACCGTTTCACCTGACTGCCAGTTAGCCGCCGGGAAGTTACGGTTCAGGTCAACGCCATTAGCATTCGCCCGCAGCCCCAGCTGGCAGCCATCGGGATTGACCGCCAGAACAACGTGATGACGGCGCAGGCCGTCAGGCAGGGTGCGCAGCGCCGCAGAAAGGGCCGCAATCGCGGCGTTTTCATCACCGTGCGTGCCAGCCAGAATCAGTCCACTGTTGCTGTCAGTCTGATTGGCGGGAAACCAGAGCAGCGGGGCACCCAGAACGGAACGCCCGTATTGCTGCCAGGAAATAGCCAGTTTTCCGCGCTGTGAGCGGGGATGCATTGACGGCATAGTGACATTCTCCAGAGGGTTTCCTTAAAAGTAGCGGAAAAGCCGCCGGGGGAAAATAGCTATTTATCAATCAGCAATTTGCGATAAAGTGGCCGGTAACAGGCTGACTCAGTGAGACGCTGATGCAGCACTTCTTTATCGTAAAGGGGTGAACATGATTATTCGCTTTTCTCCAACGCTAACCGCCCTGAGTCTGCTTAGCGCCACCTTACCCGTTTTTGCCGCAGAGGTGCCCGCAGGCGCGCAGCTCGCCGCAAAACAAGAGATTGTCCGTCACATCAAAGATGAGCCTGCGTCACTTGACCCGGCTAAAGCCGTGGGACTGCCCGAAATCCAGGTGATGCGCGATCTCTACGAAGGGCTCACCAGCCAGGATGCTCACGGGAAAATTGTGCCGGGCGTGGCACAAAGCTGGAGCAGCAGTGATAACAAAGTCTGGATTTTCACCCTGCGCAATAATGCACGCTGGTCTGATGGCGAGCCCGTCACTGCACAGGATTTTGTCTACAGCTGGCAGCGCGTAGTGGATCCTAAAACCAGTTCGTCTCAGGCCTCTTTTGTCGCGCTCAGTGGTTTAAGTGAGGCGGACGCTATCACTAAAGGGACGACAACACCGGACAAACTGGGCGTCACCGCGCTGGATAAACACCGCCTGAAAGTGACGCTCTCGCGCCCGGTGCCCTGGTTTCCGGCCATGGTGTCTAATGTGGCTTTCTATCCCGTCCCGCAACGCGTGATTGAGAAAGAGGGCGATCAGTGGACACAGCCCGGCAAGCTGGTCGGAAACGGCGCTTACCAACTTGACAGCCGAGTGGTTAACGAAAAAATCGTACTGGTGCGTAATCCGCGCTACTGGGATAACGCGCACGCCGTGTTAACTAAAGTGACCTTTTTGCCCATCAACGAAGAATCCAGCGCCACCAAGCGCTACCGCGCGGGCGATGTGGACATTACCGAATCGTTTCCTAAAAACATGTATGCCCTGCTGAAAAAGACGCTGCCGGGGCAGGTTTATACGCCGGATCAACTCGGAACCTACTATTACGCGTTTAATACGCAGCAGGGCCCTACGGCCGATGCGCGCGTACGCAAAGCGCTGTCATGGAGTATCGATCGCCAGGTTATCGCGGACAAAGTCTTGGGCACGGGTGAAAAACCGGCCTGGCACTTTACACCAGATGTGACCGCCGGATTTACACCGCTGCCTGCCTTGCAGCAACAGCATAATCAACAAGAGATGGACGCGCAGGCCAGAGCGTTGCTGGCGGCGGCAGGATACGGGCCGGCGAAACCCCTGAAGCTGACGCTGTTGTATAACACGTCTGAAAGCCACCAGAAGATTGCCATTGCGGTTGCATCCATGTGGAAGAAGAATCTTGGCGTGGACGTGAAGCTGGAAAATCAGGAGTGGAAAACCTACATCGACAGCCGAAACTCTGGACGCTTTAACGTCATCCGCGCCTCCTGGGTGGGGGACTACAATGAGCCGTCGACCTTTTTAACTCTGCTGACATCCGGCAACAGCAGTAATATTCCGCGCTTCAAAAATGCCGAATATGATGCCGTGATCGCTAAGGCGAGCATGGAAACCAGTGACCAGGCCCGCAATGCAGATTACAACCGGGCCGAACAAATCATTGCGGAACAGGCCCCCATCGCGCCCATTTACCAGTACACCAATGGCCGCCTGATCAAGCCGTGGGTGAAAGGCTATCCGATCACCAACCCGGAAGATGTCGCCTACAGCCGTGAACTGTGGATTGAGAAACACTGATCTAAGGCGGCCTGCCTCGGGCCGCCTTCTGACATCTTTGTACACAGGCTCAGGATTGCAACTCAACACCGCCACGCTAGACTGTATCGTATTGATTTTGATAGCGGGGTAACGGTGTGGACGGTGTGAAAGGAAAATCGCTTCAGGTAACAGATGCCATCATTTCCTGCCAGTTGGATGGGAAGGGCGGCATGATACCGATTGATGAAACCCAGGTGCTGCACGATGAGCATCCCTGCTGGCTGCATCTCAATTATACCCATCCCCGCAGCGCTGAATGGCTGCAATCCACGCCTCAGATCCCGGATGCCGTGCGTGATGCGCTGGCCGGTGAAAGCATGCGGCCTCGCGTGTCCCGGTTGGGGGACGGTTTTATGATTGTCCTGCGCAGCGTGAACCATAACAGCGATGCGCGCCCTGACCAGTTAGTGGCAATGCGGGTGTTTATTAACGATCAGCTCATTGTGTCCACCCGGCGACGTAAAGTGTTTGCCGTGGATGAAGTGCTGACGGATCTCGAAAACGGTAACGGCCCGGTCAACTGTGGCAGCTGGCTGGTCGAGGTCTGCGATGCGTTAACCGGTCACACCAGCGAATTTATCGAAGATCTGCATGACAAAATCATTGAACTCGAAGATGCCTTACTGGACCAACGCATTCCCCCGCGGGGTGAACTGGGCCTGCTGCGCAAACAGCTGATTGTGATGCGCCGTTACATGGCTCCACAGCGTGATGTTTTTGCCCGGCTCGCCAGTGAAAAACTGCCCTGGATGGACGACAGTGAGCGCCGCCGCATGCAGGAGATTGCCGACCGGCTGGGGCGCGGCCTGGACGATCTGGACGCGGGCGTAGCCAGAACGGCCGTGCTGGCCGATGAAGTCGCCTCGGTAATGGCCGAATCCATGAATCGCCGCACCTATACGATGTCGCTGATGGCGATGATTTTTCTGCCCGCTACCTTTTTAACCGGGCTGTTTGGTGTCAACCTGGGCGGCATTCCCGGCGGCGGATGGCGCTACGGCTTCAGCGTGTTCTGTATTTTACTGGTCATACTGGCGTTAGGCGTGGCGGGATATTTACGTAAGCGGCGTTGGCTTTGACAGACAAAGCCTGTGAATTGCCTTAGTGACAGAGGGCTTAACAGAAGTAAAGCTGATCGACATCAATACCTGCCGGAGGCAACTGACGCAAACTCTCTCCCGCAGGTGAATGCAACGTCAAGCGATGGGCGTTGCGCTCCATATTGTCTTACTTCCTTTTTTTGAATAACTGCATAGTACAGTTGATTCGACCTACGCCGGCCTTGTTGCCGGCTTTTTTTTTACCTGCTGGCTGAAAGGCCTAATCTTTCCTAAGCTTAATGTTCATTCGCTACAGAGGAGCACGGTATGAAGGCGATACATAACAGCGAGCCGATTCCAACCGATCCGCCCCCCATTCCTCAGCCGCAACCCGATCCGCCACCGGATCCGGAGTTTCCGCCGATAATGGACCCGCCGCCTCACCGCAACGTATAAAAAAAGGGCATGCGTTTACGCGCATGCCCTTTACCTTTAATGTATTCAGCAGCGTTATTTAATTTCTAAAACATCAAGGCGTTCACTGACATCGGGTGCATCGTCTTCATCGCTGCGCCAGCCAACCGGATTCACCGGCAGGGTTTCGCGATCGAAAGCGAGATCGCCGCCATCCACCACCGCATCCCCGTGCTTAATGCCTTTGAAATCAAACAGATTCACGTCGGCCATGTGTGACGGCACGACGTTCTGCATCGCGCTGAACATGGTTTCAATCCGGCCCGGATAGCGTTTATCCCAGTCGCGCAGCATATCTGCCACCACCTGACGCTGCAGGTTAGGCTGCGAACCACACAGGTTACACGGGATAATCGGGAACTGACGCGCTTCGGAGAAACGAATGATATCTTTCTCGCGGCAGTAGGCCAGTGGACGAATGACAATTTGTTTCCCGTCATCGCTCATCAGTTTCGGTGGCATGCCTTTCATCTTGCCGCCGTAGAACATATTTAAAAACAGCGTTTGCAGGATGTCATCGCGATGGTGGCCCAGCGCAATTTTGGTGCAGCCCAGCTCTGTGGCTGTGCGGTACAAAATGCCACGACGCAGACGCGAGCACAGCGAGCAGGTGGTTTTGCCCTCTGGAATCTTCTCTTTAACGATAGAGTAGGTGTCTTCCTCGACAATTTTGTACTCAACACCTTGCGCCTCAAGATATTCCGGCAGGATATGCCCCGGAAAACCGGGTTGCTTCTGATCAAGATTGACTGCCACCAGACTGAAACTCACCGGCGCGCTCTTCTGCAGGCTACGCAGGATCTCCAGCATGGTATAGCTGTCTTTACCACCGGACAGGCAAACCATGATGCGGTCGCCTTCTTCGATCATATTAAAATCGGCAATGGCCTCGCCTACGTGACGACGCAAACGCTTCTGGAGCTTGTTGAGGTTGTATTGTTCTTTCTTGTTAATTTCTTGATTTTGCAGCATTACGTCGCTTCTCAATAATCAAAGGGGCACATTTGAGCCTGTTGCCGTGCCCCCTGATTTGCTTTATGACAGGTTATCACCCGCCGAAGATTGTCAGCAGGCAAAGTATGCCGCGTATGGTACGGATTACGCGTGCAATTTCCAATATCAATTATCGTTAAGCATAAACCTGATGGTGACTGACCACGATATTTTGCCTTCCGTCTTATTTTTGCCAACTGCACTGGCAAGAGAGATAAGATGAAAAGCAGAGAATAAACACGGTCAGATAAAAGCGTTATTCACGCCGACAATAAGCCGCAATGAAAGCAGAAATGAAGATCTCATGGTGAGGGTAAGGATATGTCTACTGTCGGGTGGGATTTATCCCGCCCGACAAGAACGTGCATCTACGCTTTATCGTGCGGAAGCGGCACAACGCAGCATCCATGTCCTACATCATCTCCAGCGACTGCACGCCCTTTACTTCCATGATTTTGTCATACAGATGCGCATCGCTGGATTTCCGGGAGAGGGTAACCTGAACGCTTAATTCACATAAACCGCTTTCCTCGTCCCGGTTAATGACCGAAATATTGCCATAGCGGATGCCTTCGCGTTGCATGACCAACAGCACCAGCGGCACGCTTTTCGCCTTGAGATAAACAATTAACGTATGGTGTTTACCAATCAGTAAATGACTCAAACGGCGGAAAACCTCGAGCACCACCAGAGCCAGCACGGTGCCGTAAATGCCGATTTCATACATGCCGCTCCCGATGACCAGGCCGATTGCGGCGGTAACCCAAAGCCCGGCTGCCGTCGTCAGGCCTTTAACCACCTGTTTCTGGATCAGAATCGTTCCGGCACCCAGAAAACCCATGCCGCTGACAACCTGTGCCGCGACGCGGCTGGGATCGAGTGCAACGTGATCCTTCATCAACATGTCGGCAAAGCCATATTTAGACACCAGCATAAACATCGCACTGCCAATCCCGACCAGAATATGAGTACGTAATCCGGCTTCTTTGGCACGCATCTGACGTTCCAGGCCAATCAGACCGCCCAGAATGCCCGCCAGCGCGATACGAATCAGCATATCCATTAACATTCTTTTTCTCCGTTCGACATCATGGTTAAACTATATTCCGCCACGTGACTATGTGATAACAGGATAATTCTGCTTGTAATAGGTCAGGATATTTTTTGTAAAAAGCTATTTCTTCTCTCGACCCCGTGTCAGGGCTGACATATTCTTGCTTAGCCTTTAACTCACCTTCCCGGAGTCTGATTGATGAAAGCCGCGACTTTTCTGCTGGCAGGTGCCGCGTTGTTATTGTCTGCCTGCAGCAGTAACAGCGATGACAACGAGCCGCCACAACAAGCCACCGCCGCCCACGTTCAGCCACGTGTGGTTATGTCTGCAATGGCGGAGGCCAGTTGTACCAATGCAGGGGGAACGCTGGCGTTTTCAAATCAACTGGACGGCTCGCGCATCGGCATGTGTCAGTTAGTCAACGGACGCCGCTGCAGCGAGCAGGCATTGCTCGGCGGTAACTGCGCCCGCTAAACGCGGAGGCCGGCTGTGACCGGCCTGCGTTATCAGGCCGTCACCCGGTTCGGACAGTCTTCGCCACGATGAAGCCAGCTGAGGTTTTCCAGCGTGGTTTCTGAAATCGCCGTCAGAGCTTCAGCGGTCAAAAAAGCCTGATGGCCTGTGAACAGCACGTTGTGGCAGGCTGACAGGCGGCGGAAAATATCATCCTGAATGACATCATTCGATTTATCTTCAAAGAACAAATCCCGCTCATTCTCATAAACGTCCATGCCTAACGCGCCAATTTTTTGCTGCTTAAGTGCATCAATGGCGGCCTGAGAATCAATTAACCCACCCCGACTGGTATTAATAATCATGACGCCATCGCGCATCTGCGCAAACGCGTTAGCATTAAGCAGATGATGGTTTTCCGGCGTTAACGGGCAATGCAGTGTAATCACATGCGACTCGGCAAACAGGGTTTTCAGATCGACATATTCCGCGCCCAGCGATAACGCCTGTTCCGAAGGATAGGGATCGAAGGCCAGTAAACGCATGCCAAATCCTTTTAAGATGCGCAGGGTGGCTATGCCTATTTTGCCGGTGCCAATAATGCCGGCGGTTTTGTTATGCATATTAAAACCGGTCAGGCCGTCCAGCGAAAAATTCGCATCGCGGGTGCGTTGATAGGCGCGATGAATACGGCGATTCAATGTCATCATCAGGCCGACGGCATGTTCAGCGACGGCTTCCGGGGAATAGGCGGGCACGCGAACCACTTCCAGACCCAGTTCAGCCGCGGCTTTCAGATCGACATTATTAAATCCGGCGCAGCGCAGGGCGATAAATTTCACCCCCAATTCCGCCAGTTCCTCCAGCACCGGGCGGCTACCGTCGTCATTCACAAAAAGGCAAACCGCATCACAGTCTACGGCGGTCTTGGCCGTGCTTTCGCTCAGCAAAAAATCATAAAAGACCAGATCGAAACCATACTGTTTATTGACCTGTTCAAAATATTTCTGGTCGTAGTGTTTAGTACTGTATACGGCGATTTTCATCGTGGTGCTCCTGGAAAAGGGATGCAACAAGGATAACGTTTTCTCTTACTTTTTGCTGACACCTCTTTAACCTTGCCGGTCAAACCTTCACCTTCGGCGTGTTACGTGCCATCATTACGCCCAGGATATTGAAAAAAAAGGAGTCTTGTTTTCATGCCACGGAGTTTCCGTCGACGCCTGGCCGCGATTCTGGCGCTGATTTTATTGCTGCTGGGATTACTGCTAACCCTTACACAGTGGCTGCCGCGTCTGGTGGGCCTCTGGCTACCTGCAGGCACGCGCGTCGAACTGGAAAACAGCCCACGCTGGCATGACGGGCAACTCATTTTCCCATCTCTTCATTATTTAGCCGGTGACTGTCGCCTGGCGAGCGTCAAAAACGCGGCGCTGGGCCGGCAACAGTCGCGCTGGACGCTCAACGTACAACAGGTCACGTTGCAAAGCGAATGCCTGCAACATCTGCCCGAATCACAAACCGCCTCAACCGCACCGAAAACGCTGGCAGAGTGGCAGGCCATGCTGCCGGGCGCAGATATTCACATTGATAAGCTGACGATCTCGCCCTGGCAGGACTATGCCGGTGGCCTGGATTTGAACCTCAATAAAGCCAGCCAGCAGCTGCATTACCGGGGCGATAATTTACAGCTTGAGGCCACGCTGGAAGGTCAGCAGCTGATGGTCAGACAATTGACGATCACCCATCCGGCGCTTACCGAGCCGCTCAGCCTCAAAGGTCATTTTGAACTGCCGCAATACGCTAACGGCCTGCCGGTTAACGGCGAGATCGCGGGCGCGCTGGCCCTGGACGGGTTTCCGCAACCGCTAAAAGCGGCACTGAGCTGGCAGCATGAAAGCGGCCTGCTGAACATCACCACAGCGGATGCTGCCCGTCCCTTGCTGCGTCTTCCGTGGCAGGCCAGCCGTGACCGCATCACTATTGAGAAGGGTGAATATTACTGGCCACTCACGGCGCAACCCTTGTCGGGCTTTGTGACGCTGACGCTGGATAACTGGCAGGCCGGGCTGGATGCCACAACGGTCACTGGTCGCCTTAACCTGCTGACGCAGGGACGGGGCGGCAAAGGCAATGTCGTTCTGGGCATAGGTCCGGGTCATCTCAGCCTGACGCAAAGCCAGCTGCCGTTACAACTGACCGGCGACAGTAAATTTGCTGCCATGCAGCTGTTCGGCAGTATTCCTGGGCAACTGACCGGATCATTACTGAATCCCGAACTGATTGTTAAACCCAACGCACTGTTGCGCCTGCGCGGGCGTTTACTTTCAACGCTGAACGTGGATGAAGCGCGCTGGCCGCTGGCGGGGGTGCGCTTATCGTCCCGGGGCATTTCTGGACGCCTGCAGGCCATTCTGCGCGCGCACGATCCCAGCTTTGGTCGCTTCACCCTGCATCTGGACGGCGGGGCCCGTGACTTCTGGCCGGATACGGGTGAATGGCGCTGGCGCTACTGGGGAGAAGGCGAGATGCATCCGTTACAGGCGAAATGGGATGTCAGGGGAACCGGTGGCTGGCGCGGCACGCTTATCCATCTTGACACCTTGTCGACCGGTTTTAACCAGATGCAATACGGCAGCGTGCGGGTGGAAAAGCCGCGTTTAATCCTGACTGCCCCGGTGAACTGGCAGCGAGAGGCGGACAATCCTTCCTTTGACGGAAAATTTCAGATGCAGGCCGGTCAGACGCACTTCAGCTACGGGGGCTGGCTGGCTCACTCAACGCTGGATTTTGCCGCCCGCGGGCGCGATCCCGGTCATTTTGTCTGGGGCGGCGAACTGAAAGCCGGCAAGGTCGGCCCGGTACGGGTTAACGGGCGCTGGGATGGCGAGCGCCTGCGCGGTCAGGCCTGGTGGCCCACGCAGTCGCTGACGGTTTTTCAGCCGTTGCTCAGCCCCGATCTGAAAATGAAAATTCGCGCGGGCGAACTGCGCGCTCAGGTGGCGTTTTCTGCCGCCGCTCTGCAGGGTTTTCACGCGGGCGGACACTGGACGGTGAAAAACGGCAGCGTCTGGACGCCAGACAGCCAGATTAACGGCATCGATTTCTCGCTGCCATTCCGTCTGCAAAACCAACAGTGGCATTTTGGCTTACGTGGACCAGTTTCATTGCGCATCGCAGAAATCAAGAATCAGTTTGCCATGCAGAATATTCAGGCTGACTTACAAGGTGCCTGGCCATGGCGGGAAAACGATCCGCTCTGGTTGCAGGATGTCAGCATGGATCTGCTGGGCGGGAAAATTACGATGCCGTCTCTGCGGATGCCACAGCACAGCCCGGCGCGCGTGTCGCTTCGGGATATCAGCCTGAGTAAACTCGTCAGCGCGATTAAACCCAGGCAGTTCGCGATGTCGGGCAGGGTGAATGGCGAATTACCGCTGTGGATCACGAATGCGCGCTGGATCATCGAAAATGGCTGGATTGCCAACAGCGGGCCGCTGACCTTCCGGATGGATAAAGACATGGCCGATGCCATCACCCAAAATAATATTGCGGCAGGCGCCGCGATGGACTGGCTGCGCTATATGGAGATTTCGCGTTCCTGGGCCACGCTGAATCTGGATAATCTGGGCGAACTGACCATGGTCGCGCAGGTGCAGGGCACCAGCCGTTTCAGCAACCGCAACCAGACCGTAAATTTAAACTATCGTCATCAGGAAAACCTGTTCCAGTTGTGGCGCAGCCTGCGCTTTGGCGATAATTTGCAATCCTGGGTGGAGGAAAATGCCACTCTGCCGTCGAAAAAGGAACCCTCACCATGAGCCTCAGGGCCTTACTGCTGCTGATAGCCGGACTTCCGCTGACGGGCTGTGTACCGCGCATCGAAGTTGCCGCGCCAAAAGATCCGATTACCATCAACATGAATGTGAAAATCGAGCATGAGATCCACATTAAAGTGGACAAGGATGTGGAAGCGTTACTGAAAAATCAGAGCGACCTGTTTTGAGGAGAGCCCGCATGAAACGCATCGGCATCACATGCTTACTGGCCCTTACGATGAGCCTGCCCGCCTGGGCATTGACGCTGGATGAAGCCCGTCAGTCAGGCCGGGTGGGAGAAACACTGTCAGGATATATTGCGCCGCGCGCAGATGACAGCGACACGCTGGCACTGGTTAAACGCATTAATGACGGTCGTGCTGCACAGTATCAACGTCTGGCAGAGCAGAACAACCTGACAACGGATGAGGTGGCCAGAATCGCCGGACAGAAGCTGGTAAACCGTGCCGCAGCGGGGGAATATGTACGTGGCATCAACGGACAGTGGCTCAGGAAATAGCCGGGCGACAACGTTGTACGGCAGGCATAAAAAAACCGGGCTCAGCCCGGTTTTCCAGATAAGATCGGCGAATCAGGCCGCAACGATGTGTTTGATCGCGTCTTTTGCTTCGGCGGTGGCTTTTGTCGCGACTTCCGGGCCATAGGCAATGCCTTCGGCAAACACGAACTCGACATCAGTGATACCGATAAAGCCCAGGAACAGCTTGACGTAAGGAGTCAGCAGGTCAGAAGCGGTATCTTTGTGAATGCCACCACGGCTGGACAGAATCACGGCGCGCTTGCCTTTGACCAGGCCTTCCGGGCCGGCTTCGGTATAACGGAAGGTCACGCCAGCACGGGCGATCAGGTCGAAATAATTCTTCAACTGCGTGGGAATGTTGAAGTTGTACATTGGGGCAGCAATCACCACCACATCATGTGCCTGCAGCTCTGCAATCAGCGCATCAGACAGTGATAAGGCTTCCTGCTGACGCGTAGACAGCGGCGCATCGGAAGGACGCAGCGCGCCCACTAACTCACCATCCAGCACCGGTACCGGGTTTTCTGCCAGGTCACGCACGGTCACCTGATCGCCTTTGGCCTTTGCCTGCTCAGCATAGAAGTCAGCCAGCTGACCAGATTGTGAATAGCCTGCAAGAATGCTTGATTTCAGAACTAATACTTTGCTCATCGTAGTTTCCTGTCTGTTACGCGGAAGGCTTCCCGCTCAATGGCTTACACTTTACAAACATTGAACGGAGCGGGAAAGCGCAATATTTCGAGAGCTATATTCGAATTAATTGAACAACCCGTCATGCGCGAGGTCCGCGCGGCAAACGGGAATGTGCTATGATAGGCGCAATTATTATCGTTAATCAGCGGGTTATCTTAGCACTGTACGCTGAGTCCATACCGCCTGAGTAAGGTACGTCATTACTATGTCTTCTCCGGTTTCATCTCCCTTAACGCCGCTTTGGTCGCGGCTTGATGCCCTGATGCTGCGCGACCGGCAGCGGCTGCAACGCCGGTTGCACGGTGCCAGAAAAGTGAAAAATCCTGATGCCCAACACGGTATTGCCGCCGAACTGGAGCAGGATATTCTCGCGGCTGAGCAACGCGTGGCCCAGCGTATTGCCGCCACACCGCGCATCACGTTCCCGGATAATCTTCCGGTCAGTCAGAAACAGCAGGATATCGCGGATGCGATTCGCGCTCATCAGGTCGTGATCGTGGCAGGTGAAACCGGCTCGGGAAAAACCACCCAGTTGCCCAAAATTTGCCTGGCGCTGGGACGCGGTATCACCGGTTTAATTGGCCATACGCAACCTCGTCGTCTTGCGGCGCGCACCGTCTCGAACCGCATTGCCGAAGAGCTGGAAACGTCGCTGGGCGGCTGCGTCGGCTACAAAGTGCGCTTTAATGATCAGGTCGGTGAAACCACGCAGATTAAGCTGATGACCGACGGGATTCTGCTGGCGGAGATCCAGCAGGATCGCCTGTTAATGCAGTATGACACCATCATCATTGATGAAGCGCACGAACGCAGTCTGAATATCGACTTCCTGCTGGGCTATTTGCGTGAGCTGCTGCCGCGCCGTCCCGATCTTAAAGTCATTATCACCTCGGCGACCATCGATCCGCAGCGCTTCTCCCGCCACTTTAACAACGCGCCGGTGATTGAAGTATCGGGCCGGACTTATCCGGTGGAAGTCCGTTATCGTCCGGTCGTCGAAGAGGCGGACGATGTGGAACGCGATCAGCTTCAGGCGATCTTTGATGCGGTTGATGAGCTGAGCCAGGAGGGCCGGGGCGATATTCTGATCTTCATGAGCGGCGAGCGGGAGATTCGCGATACCGCCGATGCGCTGATGAAGCGCGATTTGCCGCATACCGAAGTGCTGCCGCTGTATGCGCGTCTGTCGAACAGTGAGCAAAATCGGGTATTTCAGTCACACAGCGGGCGACGTATCGTGCTGGCGACGAACGTTGCCGAAACCTCGCTCACCGTGCCGGGCATCAAGTACGTCATCGATCCGGGCACGGCGCGCATCAGCCGCTACAGCTACCGCACCAAAGTTCAGCGTCTGCCGATAGAGCCCATTTCTCAGGCTTCCGCGAATCAGCGTAAAGGACGTTGCGGCCGCGTATCGGAAGGGATCTGTATCCGGTTGTATTCTGAAGCGGATTTCCTGAGCCGTCCGGCCTTTACCGATCCCGAAATTCTGCGCACCAATCTGGCCTCAGTCATTCTGCAGATGACCGCGCTGGGACTGGGCGATATTGCGGCGTTCCCGTTTGTGGAAGCGCCGGATAAACGCCATATCCAGGACGGCGTCAGATTGCTGGAGGAGCTGGGCGCGCTGACCCTGAGCGAAGAAGGCCATTATAAACTCACCGGCTCTGGCCGCCAGCTGGCGCAACTGCCGGTGGATCCGCGCCTGGCACGCATGGTGCTGGCTGCCCGGCAGTACGGCTGTGTGCGCGAAGTGATGATTATCGCGGCAGGTTTGTCGATACAGGATCCGCGCGAACGCCCTGCAGAGAAGAAGCAGGCCTCCGATGAAAAACACCGGCGTTTTGCTGACAAAGAGTCTGATTTTATGGCCTTTGTTAACCTGTGGAACTACCTGGGCGAGCAGCAAAAAGCGCTGTCCGGCAATGTCTTCCGTCGCCAGTGTAAAGCCGATTTCCTTAACTACCTGCGCGTACGGGAATGGCAGGATATCTATACCCAACTGCGTCAGGTGGTCCGTGAGCTTGGTATTCCGGTGAACAGCGAACCGGCGGAGTATCGCGAGATCCACTGCGCGTTACTGACCGGTTTACTGTCGCATATCGGCCAGAAAGATGCGGAAAAGCAGGAGTTTACCGGTGCACGCAATGCGCGCTTTGCCATTTTTCCGGGCTCAGGTTTATTCAAAAAACCGCCCAAGTGGACAATGGTGGCGGAGCTGGTGGAAACCAGCCGACTCTGGGGCCGTATTGCCGCGCGTATCGATCCGGAATGGATAGAACCGCTGGCACAGCATCTGATCAAACGTAGCTACAGTGAACCGCACTGGGAGAAATCGCAGGGCGCCGTCATGGCCAGTGAGAAAGTCACCTTGTACGGCTTGCCGATTGTGGCCGCGCGCAAGGTCAACTATGGCGCGATCGATCCTACACTGAGTCGCGAATTGTTTATTCGCCACGCGCTGGTGGAAGGCGACTGGCAAACGCGCCACGCTTTTTTCCGTGCTAATCAGAAGCTGCGCAGTGAAGTGGAAGACCTGGAACATAAATCGCGTCGCCGCGACATTCTGGTAGATGACGAAACCTTGTTTGCCTTTTACGACCAACGTGTAGGGAAAGAGGTGGTTTCCGCACGCCACTTTGACAGCTGGTGGAAACAGGTCAGCAAAACCACCCCGGAACTGCTCAATTTTGATAAGCAGATGCTGATCAAAGCGGGCGCCGATACGGTCAGCCAGCTCGACTATCCCAATGTCTGGCATCAGGGCAATCTCAAACTCAGGTTGAGTTATCAGTTTGAACCCGGTGCGGATGCCGATGGCGTGACGGTCCATATTCCGCTTCCGCTGCTGAACCAGGTCGATGAAGCCGGCTTTGAGTGGCAGATTCCCGGTGTACGGCGTGAACTGATTATTGCGCTGATTAAATCGTTACCGAAGCCGCTGCGTCGTCATCTGGTGCCCGCGCCAAACTATGCCGAGGCGTTTTTAGGCCGCGTGACCGCAATGGAAATGCCGCTGCTTGATGCCCTGTCGCGCGAGTTCCGCCGGATGACGGGCGTGACGCTGGAGCGGGACGACTGGCAATGGGAACAGGTGCCCGATCATCTGAAAATGACCTTCCGGGTGGTCGACGAACACAACCGTAAGCTGCAGGAAGGTAAAGATCTCGCGGCGCTGAAAGTGCTGCTTAAAGGCAAGGTGCAGGAAACGCTGTCCAACGTGGCGGATGATGGTCTGGAACAGCGCGGTTTACACCTCTGGAGCTTTGGCGATTTGCCTCGCAGCTACGAGCAAAAACGCGGCAACTACCAGGTAAAAGCCTGGCCCGCGCTGGTCGATGAGAAAGACAGTGTGGCCATCCGGTTATTCGACAGTGAGCATGAGCAGCAGAAAATGATGTGGCGCGGTCAGCGTCGGTTGCTGTTGCTGAATATTCCGTCGCCGGTGAAATATCTGCACGAAAAATTGCCGAATAAAGCCAAGCTGGGCCTCTATTTTAATCCCTATGGCAAAGTGATGGAGCTGATCGATGACTGTATTGCCTGCGGTATCGATAAGCTGATTGCCGAGGCGGGTGGACCGGCCTGGGAACAGGCGGCCTTCGATGCGCTGCGCGAGAAGGTCCGCGCCGAGCTGAATGATACCGTGGTGGAGATAGCAAAGCAGGTTGAGCAGATTCTGACGGCGGTCTTCAATATCAATAAGCGCCTTAAAGGTCGGGTTGATATGACACTGGCACTGGCGCTGGCCGATATTAAGGCGCAGATGAATGGGCTGGTGTACCGGGGATTTGTGACCCAAAATGGCTGGCGGCATCTGGCAGATACCTTACGTTACCTGCACGGTATTGAGCGTCGGCTGGAAAAATTGCCGGTTGATCCCCACAGCGACCGCGCCCGTATGCTCCGGGTTCAGGCCGTTGAACAGGCCTGGCAGGCCTGGCGCAACAAACTGCCGCCGCAGCGTCAGGATGATGAGGATGTGCTGCATATTCGCTGGATGCTGGAAGAACTCCGCATCAGCCTGTTCGCACAGCAGCTTGGCACGCCTTATCCCATTTCAGATAAGCGCATCATGCAGGCGATGGAGCAGATCACCGCCTGACGGCGGCAAACAGGGTCTTGTAAGAATAAAAAAGCCCGCATTTAAGAATGCGGGCTTTTTTGTGTAACGGTGAGAGCTACTGCGCCAGCGCTTCCAGCCGGTCTTTAAATGACGTCACGGCAATCGCGCGGTTGTCAGCCAGATAACGGTCTTTCGCCGCCGGGGCAGAACTCTGCACCGCTATCAGTTGCCAGCCCTTATCGCCTTTCAGCAGGAGCGGAGAACCGCTGTCGCCAGGCAAGGTATCGCACTGATGCGATAAAACCGCCCGTTGCGCCCAGCCGGTAATCAGGCAGTCGCTGTGTGAATACAGGCTGTCGAGATGATCGGCGGGATAACCTGCCTGGGTCACCTTGCGGCCCGCCGCTTTCAGCGCCTCGGTTAAGTCACTACGCGAACCTTCAAACAGCGGAATCGGCGTAATGGCAGAAGGGGGATTGCGCAAAATAATCAAACCGTAATCGAACGGCGCTGCATTGCTGGGGACGATCCAGCCTTCGCCATCCGCTTTCAGCTTATGCACCAGCGACGGTTCAACGCGCGCATCAATGTCATGAATTTCGTAGCGCCAGCCTTTTTTGGTAGACATAAAACGTAGCGCTACGGGTTTATCAAATTTACCTGGAGGTGTCAGTAAACAGTGGCCCGCCGTCAGGGCAAGATGGGGAGAAATTAACGTGGCGGTGCACAGATTACCGCTCTCGGTTTCCAGTTGTCCTATCGCATCCCAGGGGGCCGCGCTGACATCGGTAATGGCCTGGCGATGATCTTTGCCAAAAAACAACATTTTAATTTCGGCGGGTGTCGGTGAATCATCATTATCATCAGCATGAACAAACGCGGTGAAACTGAAAAGTCCAACGATTAACAGGGTAGCCAGGCGCATAGAACTCTCAATAGCGAGAAAAAGAAAACGTTTTTGTTATTACTAAAGTGACATAACTATAGTCAGTGAGGCGTGAAAAAGGGAGTTTTTTCAGTGAATCAGTACGCTACAGCGACTAAATAAAAAAACTGGCCGCGATAACGCCACATAAGATCATCACAATCAGAATAATTTCGAAGCGATAGCGACGGACCATATTAGCCACTCCAGTAAAGAAACACCCGGCAGAACCGGGTGTTTTTAATTATTAACGCTTACTCGGACCCTAAAGGGCGACCTTATTTTTTAGCGGCTTTTTTGTGGTGCTTTTTAGCTGCCTGGGCTTTCTGAGCTGGCTTTTTGGTGTGTTTTTTAGCGGCCTGAGCTTTCTGGGCTGCTTTTTTGTGGTGCTTTTTAGCGGCCTGAGCTTTCTGGGCAGCTTTTTTGTGGTGTTTTTTAGCAGCCTGGGCTTTCTGAGCTGGCTTTTTGGTGTGTTTCTTAGCAGCCTGCGCTTTCTGTGCAGTGTCTTTCTTCGCTACTTTCTTCTTAGCGGCCTGCGCTTTCTGGGCAGCTTTTTTGTGGTGTTTCTTAGCAGCCTGCGCTTTCTGTGCAGCTTTATGATGCTTCTTATGGACAGCAGCTTTGTGCTCAGCTTTAGCAGGTGCAGCGGTGGTGGTCGCAGCCGCTGGAGCAGCAGTTGCAGGAGCGGCAGTTGTCTCAGCAGCGAAAGCAACTGAAGACAGACCCATAGCAGCGGCGATTACCAGTGCAAATAATTTTTTCATTGCAAAATCCTCGGACTATTTTTTCATGTGTAGCCCACTGCGGGGCCGGTGAGAAGACTATATGAAAATAAAACTGGCGCGTCCGTGGGTGATTGGTATCGCTGTGTAACCGATTGTACAAAGGGGATGTACGGGAGGAAAAGGCGGCCCTCAGGCCGCCTGCTACCTTAACTGTTCAGGTAACGTTGCTCAAGATGTTTGCGGAAATAGTCTGGGTTGAGCGCTTCGCCAGTAGCATTGACAATCAACTGTTCGGTGGTGAAACGGCTGCCATGTTGCCAGATATTCTGCTGCAGCCAGTCAAATACCGGCTGCAGGTCGCCATGCTGTATCAGCTCGGCGGATTGCGGAATTGCGTTTTGTAACGCCTGGAACAGCTGCGCAGCGTACATCGCCCCGAGTGTGTATGTCGGGAAATAGCCGAAGGCGCCATCGGTCCAGTGAATATCCTGCATGCAGCCATTGCGGTAGTTGCCGCGCGTATCCAGACCCAGGGATTGTTGCATCTTTTCATCCCACAGCGCCGGAATGTCTTCAACCTCAATCTCGCCTTCAATCAGCGCGCGTTCGATCTCGTAGCGCAGAATGACGTGCGCCGGATAGCTCAGTTCGTCCGCATCCACCCGAATCAGGCCCGGTTTAACCTGCTGCGTCAGCCGGACAAAGTTATCTGCCTGAAGGGCGGGCTGGTCACCGAGCTGACTGATGATTTGCGGCAGGATACGCTGCAGGAAAGGCGCGCTGCGTCCCAGTTGCATTTCCATAAACAGACTTTGTGACTCATGGATCGCCGTGGATCGCGCCAGCGCAACCGGCTGACCGCGCCATTGCTCAGGCAAATTCTGTTCGTAGCGCGCGTGGCCAGTCTCATGAATGACGCCCATCATGGCGCTCAGAAACTCATCCTGATTGTAGCGGGTGGTAATACGCACATCTTCGGGCACGCCGCCGCAGAAAGGGTGCGCGCTAATGTCCAGGCGGCCATGGTTAAAATCAAACCCCAGCTCGGCCATCACGCGTAAACCCAGTTCGCGCTGTGAGGCTATCGGGAACGGTCCCTGGGGCGTGATCACCGGCTGCTGAGCCTGTTTTTCGACGACCTGCTGCAACAAGTGTGGAAGCCAGGTTTTTAACTGCCCGAAGGTATGATCCAGCGTGGCGCTGGTCATGCCCGGTTCAAAAACGTCAAGCAGCGCGTCATAGCGGGAGCAGCCGTTCGCTTGCGCACGCAGTTCAGCTTCCTGACGGCTTAAGCGTACGACCTCTTTCAAATTGGTCGCAAAACCCTGCCAGTCGTTTGCCGGACGCTGTGTGCGCCAGGCATGCTCACAGCGCGATCCCGCAATGGATTTGGCTTCGACCAGTTCAGCGGGCAGTAATGTTGCCTGAACATAAGCGCGGCGCATTTCGCCCAGATTGGCGCGTTCAACATCATTCAGCGATTGCTGTTCTGCCTGATCCAGCCAGTCACCAATGCGTTTATCCGTCAGAATCTGATGTTGCAGCACACTCATTTCCGCCAGCGCTTCGCCCCGTGCGGCGCTGCCACCGGCGGGCATCATGGTTTGCATGTCCCATCCGGCGATGGCGCTGAGATGACTGAAACGCGACAGGCGCTGGAAGGTCTTACAAAGGTGTTGATAGGCTGAAGTCACACAAAGCTCCTGAATGCGTTAACGTCGTGGAAGTTCCCGAAAGGGGAGATCGAGCGGCCAGCTAAAACGCAGGCTGGCACCGCCAAGCGGGCTGGTTTCAACGGAAACCCGGCCGCTGAGCGCATGGGCGATGGAGTGAACGATGGCCAGGCCAAGTCCACAGCCGCCCGTTGCGCGGTCGCGACTCGGATCGAGCCGGACAAAGGGTTCAAATACACGTTCACGTTCTTCATGGGGGATCCCCGGACCGTCATCGTCGACCTGCAAATTACCGACTGCGCCGTCAAACCATAAGCTGACCCGCAGGCGCTGGTTTGCATAGCGCAGCGCATTATTGACAAGGTTGTCCAGCACGCGCTCCATAAGCCGGGTGTCTGAAACGCCGTAATTTTCCCGCTGGGGTAAGTCCAGCTCAATCTGCGTATCCGGGTTGATGGCCTGGAAGTCTTCCATGCGTTCACGCAACCAGCTGGCCAGATCCAGCGACTGCAAATTAAGGTCGACGCGTGGACGATCCAGACGGGCATAGGTCAGCAGCTCTTCAATCAGGCTTTCCAGCTGACTCACATCACGATTCAGCGCCGCAGATTCGGCTTCGCTCAGGTTATCGCTCATCTCCAGACGATAGCGCAGCCGCACAAGCGGTGTACGCAACTCGTGAGCGATACCATCAATAAGCTGTTTCTTGCTGGCGACGAGCGTATTGATATTCTCAGCCATTTGGTTAAATGCGACGCCAACGCGAAACAGGCTGGAGGTGCTGTCGAAATGAGTACGCACGTCCAGTTGCCCCTGACCAAAACGCTGAGCGGCATGTTCCAGTCGCAGCATCTCTTTCCAGTGCGGACGCAGCCAGATAAATACCGGCAGCCCAAGCGACATGCCAATAAATACGACCAGTGCCATATCCAGCAGGCGCATTTGATGCAGATAAAAAAGGTAAGGTATAGGTCCGACGGTCAGGACATAATGACTGCGCGGAATGTGTTGCAGGAAGGTGTATTTGTCGTCCAGCGCAACGATTTCGCCCGCACGCAGACGGCGTAACTCATTTTCATCCAGTTCGAACCGGCTCATGGGCTCAATATGCAGCTCAAATGACAAACCGAGATCCAGACTTTTGATCGTCTTATTCCAGTCGCGCGGCGGGATTTCACGCAGTTCACTGCGAATCAGGTAGAGCGAGCTGGCCATCAAGTCGTTCATGGACTGGCGGCCTGCGCGTTCGGCGGTAAATTTATAGACCAGCCCGACCATCAGCGACATCACCAGAAAACAGACAAACAGCAGCAGGTAGAACTGAATAAAAAGTTTTTTCATACCGAACGCGTGTCCCAGGCCTGCGGCGCAAACAAATAGCCTTTGTTGCGGATGGTTTTGATACGGAATGGCTCTGTTGCGCTGTCGTGCAGTTTTTTACGCAAACGCGAGATGGCAACATCAATACTGCGATCCATGCCATCGTAACTGACGCCGCGTAAGGTTTTCAGCAAGGCATCACGGTTAAGAATTTGTCCGGCATGGCTGGCCAGCACCCAAAGCAGATCAAAATCCGCCGTGGAAAGGGCGATATTTTCTTCAAACAGCACGACCTGGCGATTCAGGGCATCGATGGTCAGTGAGCCAAAGCGCAACATGCGTGTATTTTTCGTCGGCGCAGGGGCTTCTTCACTTTGCACCTGTTGTGACTGACGCAGGTGCAGACGCAATCGCGCCAGCAGAACGGCTGGGGGGGCCGTTTTCAGAATATAGTCCTGCGCGCCCATCTCCAGCGCGAGGATATGGTTCATATCGCTGTCAAGGGAGGTCAGCAGCACGATCGGCCCCTGCCAGTTTGCCCGTAAGTCACGGCAGATTGACATGCCATCTTTGCCGGGCAGCATGATGTCGAGCATGACCAGGTCAGGTTGCTGTTCGGCAATGGTGGCTTCAGCCCGATCGCCGCGCGTCTCAACAATCACTTCAATATCATGGCGTCCCAGGTAGGCGGCAATGAGCGAACCGACCTCCGGTTCATCTTCTACGTAAACGATTTTATGCATAATTCACACTAACGTAAAAAGGAGGGATAAAGCATAACTTTTCCTGGCGCAGAGCTCTATCCAATCACACGAAATATCCTTGAGTAACTGGTATATAATCCGCAAAATATGCAATCATTAACCCTGCGTTTAATATGAGTTCCGGATTCATTGTGATCACCTTGAGGAGCCAAAGTGTTTGATAAAGAGCTGGCATCAGCGGTATACCGTGATCGCATCCGCTTTAACTACAGTGATTTCCTGTCGGCATCCTGCAAAAAACGTTGGAGCTTTGTGGATGCCATCTATGGCGTACTGCCCATATTCGGCATGGTGACACGCAAATCTGCGCACAGTTTACAGGCAAGTGAAGATCACCTGAAAGAATTAGCCTTGCAAATCATATCAACCCAGGTCAGCGACGAAATCAACATCGCCCGCCTGATTACGTTAGCCGAGCAGCAGCACATTGCCCGCGTGGATATCCAGCTTCCGTATCCGCTGTCAGAGAAACAGCTGGAGGCGATTCATGAAGAGTACCGTAAGCCCGTGACGCTGACACAGCAGGATGACCTGCTGTGCGTGGTTCTCGGTCAGTCTCACTAAGTCAGTAGGGCCCACATCGCAGGCAGGGTTGCCACCATAATACAGACCATGGCAACCCGCTCAACGGGCCGCAGTGCCACCGCATGTCCGCCCCGACGTGCGAACATAAACAGCAAAATGCCCGGCGCATAGAGCACGACAGACATAAACAGATGCAGTGGACCGGAGGCATACAGCAACCAGATGCCGTACACGCTGGCACCGATGCCTGTCACGAGCGCCCAGGGTTTATGTTGTCCTTTGACCACCTTGATCAAATACAATCCCACCAGCAAATAGGGCACCAGAATCATTTCTGAGGCAATGGTCAACAGCATGTTGTAATCCGCACCGGTCAGGGCGATCAGGATCAGGCAAACCTGCACACTACCGTTTGTCAGCCACAGTGAGGCGGCTGGCGCATTACGGACGTTCTGGCGGGCAATACTGCGGGGGAAGGCACCTTGCTGCGCGGCAATAAACGGCACTTCTGCCGCCATAATGGTCCAGCTCAGATAGGCACCGCAGACAGAAATAATCAAGCCCACGACAATGATTGCGTTACCCCAGCTTCCCGTCAGTTGCGTCATCAGGCCCGCCATCGAAGGGTTACGCATTTCAGCCAGCGCCGCGCGCGGCACGATCCCTAACGAGAGCAGGGTGACCAGCAGATAAACCAGCAGGGCGGCCAGCACGGCCAGCAGCGTCGCCCGTCCGACATCCTTTTTATGGCGAGCACGCGACGAGACCACTACAGCACCTTCCACGCCGATAAAAACCCACAGCGTGATTAACATGGTCTGTTTGACCTGTTGCCATAACGGAACGCCGAGGCTCAGCCCGGAAAAGTCAAAATGGAAGCGGTCATAATTGAAGGCCATGACGGCCAGCACCACAAACAGCAGCAGCGGCACCAGTTTGCCCAGTGTCGCCAGCAGGTTAATGCTGGCGGCGGTCTGAACGCCCCGCAATACCAGCCAGTGAACCAGCCACAGCACTATGGATGCGCCCAGCATCGCCTGCCAGGTATTCCCGTTACCAAAAATAACCCTGTCCGGCGTATCGGTGAAGAAACTCAGGGCAGAGAAAACAATAACCAGATAGGACACGTTGGCGATAACCGCACACAGCCAGTAACCCCAGGCGGAACAAAATCCCGTCAACTCACCGAATCCAGCGCGGGCGTAGGTAAAGATACCGCCATCCAGATCGGGTTTGAGTCGCGTCAGCAGCAGCATCGCCAGCGACAGGAAAATAATCCCTGCGCCGGTGATCAGCCAGCCAGTCAGCAACGCGGCCGGACCTGCGACCGCCGCCATATTTTGTGGCAAGCTGAAAACACCCGCACCCAGCATGGAGCTGAGTACCAGCGCGGTCAGGGCACTGAGGCCTAATTTTTTCTCCAAAACATTCTTCCTGCGAGCATAAGTGGCTGGGTGACCAGCATAAACACCCTATTATATCGGTGTTGTGTTGCGTAAATCGCGTGTAATACGCTGAAAAACAGGCGGAGGATTTTACGGAGTGCGGTGAAGGATGGCAATGCGTGACTATGCAAAATTGCGCAGGGATTATGCAAACAGTTGGGCGGCTTGCGCCGCCCTTAATTGCTTATTTGAACAGATCGGCGGTCACGGTCAGGTTACCCCCGCTCTGGTTCTGCCACTGGCGTGTGATGTGGTAGAACTTCGCACCTTTGCCAGCCGCACGTTTGGCGGCTTCCTGCGAGACTTCGGTTGGTGTGCCGAAATGGCCGCTGAAGGTGACCGTATCAAACGGCTGCATCTGTGCCGCGGTGACTGCGTTCAGCTCCTGGATTTCCCGGCCGTCTGGCAGCGTCACAGAATAGCGTTTACCGGTTGAACTCTGCGTTTCAAAGAAGCGTCCCACGGCATTGCTTGGGGTTTCAGAGGAGGCAACGCCCGGAATCTCGACTTTTTTCGCCTCAGCACCGCCCGCGGCCAGCGCGGCTTTACCTGCCTGAGAATCAGCCGGAATGCTATCCGGGCTCTGCACGGCGCGCTGTTTTGCATCCGCCTTATAGATGTAAGCGGTAATGAACTGGTTGCCACCGGTATTGGCATCAACCTGACGCACAATAAAGAAGGACGCAGCGCCTTTTTCTTTCGCGGCTTTAGAAATTGCCTCGTTCACATCGGGCTGGCTGGGGAAAAAGCCGGTCACCGTCACTGTATCAAAGGGTTCAAGGCGATAGGCTTCCGCTTTCGGCAGCTCTTTCAGGCCATTAAACATCCGGTAGTCGGTTTCCTGACTCGCTTTAGGCGCATTCGCCTTATACAGATCCGCGGTTACGCGCCAGTTACCACTGTTACCGTTGCTGTCGTTAATACCTTGAATGTAATACGAATCTGCATTCAGTTCATCAGCACGTTTGGAGACGGCATCCGCCGCATCGCCAATTGCATTAAAACGACCGGTGATATTAATACGTTCGAATGGCTTCAACGCGGCCGCTTGTTCTGGCGTCAGCTCTTTAGCGGCAAACGCATTTCCCGCCAGCAGAGATAACAATGTAGATGCCAGAATAGTGTTCTTCAGCTTCATAAAAATGATCCTTCGCCTTACGCAAAATGAGTACGAAAACGTGCTGGACTCTTGATGTATAACAGAATAGCTGCTGATTATTACATGTTATAAACACGCTGTCGCAGCCAATTTTTGCGATTTCTCTCTCGTTGTGATCCGGTTTTTTTTATCACGGCGTCACGACTCGGTATTTTACCTTACGCTTAAGACAGGCAGATGAAATAAATGTTCGTAGCTTTATCAAAACCGTTAATGCGTTGTTAAATTTAGGTTTTTCCGAAAGGAATATTCGTATCGAAGGGCGCTTAGTTAGTTAATTATCTGCCAGTGATGCGATCAGACAGTGACGTTATGCGGCATAACGAGGCCAAAACTGGATATTACCGCGAATGTGACATTGGTGCGTCTGTGCAGTAGATCACCTGTAACATTTTCAGTAGGTTTAGACACGATTATGCCCTTGCATTTATTCACACCGCCTGAACGCAGATGACGTCAGAGCAGTCTGTACCAAAAGGGTCATCATCCTTTAATCGATGAAAGGGAACACTATGTTAATTGGAATACCCAAAGAGCGGTCAGCCAATGAGTCGCGCGTGGCTGCCACGCCGAAAACCGTTGAACAACTCATCAGGCTGGGTTTTAGCGTCACGATTGAACAGGGTGCGGGTAAGCCTGCCAGTTTTGATGATGACAGCTATGTCAACGCCGGCGCCACGCTGACCGATCGCCAGCAGGTCTGGCAAGCCGATATTGTGCTGAAAGTGAATGCACCCGGTGAAGACGACATTGCACTGATGCGCGAGGGCAGCACGCTGGTCAGTTTTATCTGGCCTGCTCAGCACCCTGAACTGCTGGATAAACTGGCTGCGCGTAAGGTCACCGTTATGGCGATGGACGCCGTGCCCCGTATTTCCCGTGCGCAGTCGCTGGATGCGCTGAGCTCAATGGCCAATATTGCAGGTTATCGGGCCATCGTGGAGGCGGCACACGAATTTGGTCGCTTTTTCACCGGCCAGATCACCGCTGCCGGGAAAGTCCCGCCTGCCAAAGTGATGGTGATTGGTGCGGGCGTGGCGGGTCTGGCGGCAATCGGTGCCGCAGGCAGCCTGGGCGCGGTTGTTCGCGCCTTTGACACGCGTCCGGAAGTGAAGGAACAAGTGCAAAGTATGGGCGCAGAGTTCCTTGAACTGGATTTCAAAGAAGAGGCGGGCAGTGGTGATGGTTACGCCAGAGTCATGTCGGATGCTTTTATTAAAGCAGAAATGGCGCTGTTCGCTCAGCAGGCCCAGGAGGTGGATATTATTGTCACCACGGCGCTGATTCCGGGTAAACCTGCGCCGACGTTGATCACCAGGGAAATGGTGGCCAGCATGAAGCCTGGCAGCGTCATTGTTGACCTGGCGGCACAAACCGGCGGCAACTGTGCGCTTACCGTCGCCGATCGGGTCACTGTAACGGACAACGGCGTAAAAATTATCGGGTATACGGATCTGCCCAGCCGGTTACCGACGCAATCATCTCAGCTCTACGGCAGCAATCTCGTCAACCTGATGAAATTGCTTTGTAAAGAAAAGAATGGCGAGATCGTCATTGACTTTGATGACGTCGTCATCCGCAGTGTCACGGTGATTCGAGACGGCGAGATCACCTGGCCTGCGCCGCCAGTTCAGGTCTCCGCCGCGCCGAAGACCGCGGCTGCCGCTGCACCGGCGCAAACGAAAAGCCCGGCGGCACCCGTTTCCCCCCGGCGTAAATATGGGCTGCTGGCAGGCGCTGTCGTACTCTTCGCCTGCCTCGCGAATGTTGCCCCCAGTGAATTCCTGTCACATTTCACCGTCTTTGCGCTGGCCTGTGTGGTGGGCTACTACGTGGTCTGGAATGTGAGTCATGCGCTGCATACGCCGCTCATGTCAGTCACCAATGCGATTTCGGGCATTATTGTGGTAGGGGCAATATTGCAAATGGGGCACGGCGGCTGGGTGAGTTTTCTTTCTTTTATTGCCGTATTGATCGCCAGCATCAATATCTTCGGTGGCTTCACCGTCACGCAGCGTATGCTGAAAATGTTTCGTAAGGGGTAAGCTATGTCTGGCGGATTAGTGACGGCAGCCTATATCGTTGCTGCAATTCTGTTCATTATGAGTCTGGCGGGTCTTTCAAAACATGAGACCTCAAGACAGGGCAATATATTTGGTATCAGCGGCATGGCGATTGCGCTGATCGCGTCTGTATTTGGTCCCGACAGCAGTCATGTTGTCTGGATTTTGCTGGCGATGGTTATTGGCGGTGCCATCGGTATTCGGCTGGCGAAACGGGTAGAAATGACCGAAATGCCCGAGCTGGTGGCGATACTGCACAGCTTCGTCGGCCTGGCCGCCGTACTGGTAGGCATTAACAGCTATATCGATCATGCTCCTGGCTTGCCGGCGGTTATTGAAAACATCCATCTCAGCGAAGTCTTTATCGGCATCTTTATCGGTGCAGTCACCTTTACGGGCTCGCTGGTCGCCTTTGGCAAATTGTGTGGCAAAATCTCGTCGCGGCCCTTAATGCTGCCTCAGCGGCATAAGCTGAATCTGCTGGCGCTGGTCGTCTCGTTTTTACTGCTACTGTGGTTTGTTAACACGCAAAGTCGCGGTGCGCAGGTGTTTGCGCTGGTGATCATGCTTATCATAGCGTTGGCGTTTGGCTGGCACCTGGTGGCCTCCATCGGTGGTGCAGACATGCCGGTCGTTGTTTCGATGCTCAACTCTTATTCCGGTTGGGCGGCCGCAGCGGCAGGGTTTATGCTCAGTAACGATCTGCTTATCGTGACCGGTGCGCTGGTTGGTTCCTCGGGGGCAATTCTCTCTTACATAATGTGTAAGGCCATGAACCGCTCGTTTATCAGCGTCATTGCCGGTGGATTTGGCAGCGATGGCACAGCTTCAACGGCAAGTGATGAGACCGGCGAACATCGTGAAATCAGCGCAGAAGAAACGGCAGAGATGCTCCGATCTTCCCGTTCCGTGATCATTACGCCCGGCTACGGCATGGCCGTTGCACAGGCACAGTATCCGGTAGCGGAAATCACGGAAAAACTCCGCGCCCGCGGCATCAACGTGCGTTTTGGTATTCATCCGGTCGCCGGCCGTTTGCCTGGCCATATGAACGTTCTGCTGGCAGAGGCGAAAGTGCCTTATGACGTGGTGCTGGAAATGGACGAAATCAACGATGATTTTAGCGATACCGATACAGTACTGGTTATCGGGGCCAACGACACGGTTAATCCTGCGGCGCAGGATGATCCGGGCAGCCCGATTGCCGGTATGCCGGTGCTGGAAGTGTGGAAAGCGCAAAACGTTATTGTGTTCAAACGCTCAATGAATACGGGCTATGCCGGTGTGCAAAATCCGCTGTTCTTTAAAGAAAATACTCACATGCTATTTGGGGATGCCAAAGCCAGCGTAGAAAGTATTCTGAAAGCGCTGTAAAAGAAAAGGGCGACGATAACCGTCGCCCTTTTTACTGAAGGCCGCGTTAATCGTGCTCGTCTTCGTCGTCAAGCGTAATGGGCGAGACAAAATCATCCGGCTTAATCGCCAGCAGGTCACAGCGCAGGTGATCGATCACCTGCTCAGCCGTATTCCCCAGGAAAGCTGCCGACAGTCCGGTCCGTCCAATCGTCCCTAACACCACAATGCCCGCGCCAAGGTGGGCGGACAATTCCGGGATCACTTCTTCCGGCAGGCCTTTTTCAACGTGGGTAAACTCTTCACTGATGGAGAATTTTTGTCGCAGGGCCTTCATGGCTACCAGATGCTGGCCGCGAATGGCATCGTTGTAGACGCTGGGATCAAAATCGGGCAGTTCGATAGCAATGTTGATTGGCGTAATCGGATAGGCGCCCACCAGATGCACTTCGGTATGATTGACGCTTTCGGCCAGTTTAACGGTTTCGCGAATGAGTTTCTGATTAAGCGCATCGTGGTGCGGTTCTTCGCTGGCCAGATTGACCGCCACCAGCGCTTTGCCGCCTTCGGGCCAGGGTTGATCCTTAACCATCCACACCGGGCAAGGGCACTTACGTAACAGGTGCCAGTCTGTCGGTGTAAAAATAACGGCTTCCAGCCGGTCGTGCTGGTGCGCCATTTTCAGCACTAAATCATGTTGATGCGCCAGCACTTCCTGGATGATTGCTTCATAGGGCCGGTTGTGCCAGATGACTTTAATGTCTATATCCACACCAGCATCCAGATAAGCCTGCGCCTGTTCACGAATCCATTCCGAGCGCTGGCTGATCACACCCTGACGCATCGCGGTGCGTTCATCTGGTGACAGCAGGGTGGTCATTTCGTATGAAAAGTCGTAGATGGGCAGAAATGCTTTGATTTTGCCGCCGATAAGCTGGTTGAGATAGACCGCACGTCGCAGCGCGGGCTGGTCATCCTGCTGAGGATCAATGGCGACCAGAATGTTTTGATACTGGGACATAGGCTACTCTCCTTAGACCGACGCGACTGGTTTAAAGATAGCCTATGTTAAGTGCACTAAGAAAGTGAAAAGATGTAGCCGGATCAACAAAATAAGATTTGTTAACCCGGCCTGAGGATTACGCCGCCTGGTGACTCTGACCGGCCAGCGCTTCCAGCATCGCGTGGTTCTCAATGGTGATATATTTGCCTTTTACGGCCAGCATACCCGATTTCTGGAAACGCCCCAGCAGTCGGCTAATGGTTTCAACGGTTAAACCCAGATAGTTCCCGATATCGCCGCGCGTCATCGTCAAACGGAACTCACGCTGTGAGAAGCCGCGCTGACCATAGCGGCGGGATAAGTTCCAGACGAAGGCGGCCAGGCGCTCTTCCGCGTTTTTCTTGGACAGCAGCAAAATCATGTCCTGGTCGCCTTTAATTTCACCGCTCATCAGGCGCATCATCTGCTGACGCAGGGCAGGCATTTTGCCGGACAGGTCATCCAGCGTATCGAAAGGAATTTCGCAGACCATCGCCGTTTCCAGCGCCTGGGCGAAGCTGGGATGACTGGCGTTCATAATGGCGTCAAATCCCACCAGATCGCCGGCCAGGTGAAAACCGGTGATTTGTTCATCTCCCTGCTCGGTGATGGTATAGCTTTTAATGGTGCCGGAACGGATTGCGTAGAGCGACTTCAGCTCATCACCCGCTTTGAACAGCGTATGGCCTTTTTGAATGGGTTTTTTTCGCTCAATAATATTATCAAGCTGATCCAGCTCATGTTCATTAAGGGTGAAAGGGATGCATAGCTGACTGATGCTGCAATCCTGGCAGTGAATCGCACAACCGCCTGACTGAATACGTTTTTCAGGGAACATAGTAGTTTGCTCGACGATAATTGACTGGGGTCAATTTTACCATTTTCTCGGTGTAAGGGAACTCATCCGAGCAGTTTTTAGGCATACAAAAAGTGTGGTTTCCGCAATACTGCTAAAGGCTGTTATGACAGGGTTTTTTGATGTCATCTTATTAAGATCGTAAACAAATCTTTACGGATTTTTGATCTCATACAGAATTTATCTTAATCTGAAAGGCCAGAAGGGACGATAAAAACGGGATTAGCGCAGGCTTTACCGATTTTGCTACTATTTGGTTTCAAGTCAATTTTGCGTCATATCATTTACCAGGGGCGAGCCATGAACCTTGACGATGACAATCTGTTTCGTGACGCGATGAATGACGTTACGCCACTCAAAGATGCAGAAAATACGCGCTGGAATCACAGCGCCGCCAGCAAAAAAGTGCCGCCTCGGTCACCAGAACCTGAAGACGAAAACTTTTTAACCCGCGGTTACCTGGACATCATTCCTCTTGAGCAGCAACTTGAGTTTAAAGCTGAAGGCATCCAGCAGGGCGTGCTGGATAAATTACGCAAGGGGCAATATGCGCTGGATGCCAGCCTGAATCTGCTACGCCAGCCTGTTGAAACCTGCCGTCAAAATTTGTTTACCTTCATGCAGGATGTCCGTAAAGCCGGATACAGAAACCTGCTGATTATTCACGGCAAAGGCCGGGACAATGACTCTCATGCCAACATTGTGCGCAGCTATCTTGACCGCTGGTTGCGTGAATTTGACGACGTCCAGACCTTTTGTGTCGCACAGAAGCAGCATGGCGGCTCCGGTGCGCTCTATGTCGGTCTACGCAAAACGGAAAAAGCGCGTCAGGAAAACTGGGAGCGCCATGCTAAACGCAGTCGCTAGCTGTGAAACTTACGAATGGTACTCATCAACACTTCGGCGCTCAGGCTTAAGGTGTTACCGGTGCGCGTGATTATCCCTACGGGTTCACCCGGGCCGGGAGAGGTGATGGGCAACGATATCAGGGCATTGTGGTTGAGATCTTCTTTGACGGCCCCGGAAGGCACAAACCAGATGTAGTCATAGCGCAGCGCCAGCTGACGGGCCAGCGACGTTGAAGACGTTTCGACGCAATGGGGCGGCAGACAGCACCCTTGCTCATCCAGCATCTGCTGTGCCAGGCGGCGCGGCGCGGTGCCTTCCGGGGAAATCACAACAGGCCACTGCATGGCACGTGAAAGCGTGACGTTGTCACTTAAAAGCGGATGCTCCGGTCTGACGACCAGCTTTAATGACTCCAGAAACAGCAGTTCATAGGTCAGGCCGGTCATCATCTCTTTATCCGCCATTCGGCCGATGCCCAGATCAAACTCGCCCGCTCTCAGCCCCGCCAGCAACACATTATTATGTAAGGTGGCAACCTGAATGGTCGTGTTGGGACGCAGTTGGTGAAAACGGTCAAGAATCTGTGGCAACATGCCCATCGCCGCCGTGGTTAAGGCACCAAGACGAATGACTACCGGACGCTCGTTAATCTGTTCATTAAAACTCTGGCCGGCATGATTCAGCGCTTCTAACACTTTTACCGCATGGATAAGAAACTGTTCTCCCATGGTGGTCAGTTGTGCGCCCAGCCGACCGCGTTCGAACAGGCGGACGCCGGTGAGTTCTTCAAGTTCGTTGAGGGTTTTAGAAAGCGCAGGTTGACTGAGACTTAAGGTCTCGGCTGCACGCCCCAGGGTTCCCTGCTGCGCGACGGCAACAAAGGCATGTAAATGGCGCAAGCGAATGCGCTGATTGAAAAGGATATTTTTTTCCATTTACCCAACTTAATGACATTGCCAGGTGACAGGCAACTATTTAAGCTGGATTTTGTTAACTTTGCTGCAAATTTTTATTAACAATGTGTACTTTTTGCAGCGGAGCGTTTTAAGTGGTTGATTATTAATGATGCCGTTGTTTTTTTGCCTGACACAACGTTTTTCACGGTTGCTGAAAAAACATCAACTTACCGCATTGCTTCTGCTTCGGTCGGAAATTTCATGCGTTTTATCGTTAACGATCAGCTATCATAAGTGCCGTTTTTTTTACCAAATCTGATAGTTGATTAAGTCAGCCGTTGAGGAGTTTACCCGTGAGCAGTGTCGAGGCGGTAGATGTTCGCCAGTTAATTAATCAGGGTACTCTGAGTGGTGGCCAAATTCGGTTAATTGTACTCTGTTTTATCGTGGTTGCGCTCGATGGTATGGATATTGCCCTGATGGGTTTTATCGCGCCGACGCTGAAAACCGCCTGGCACGTCAGTACTCATCAGTTGGGTGTCGTGATCAGTGCAGCGCTGATTGGTCTGGCGCTGGGGGCGATGGTCGCCGGGCCGCTGGCCGACCGCTTTGGCCGCCGGTTAATGATCATTTTCAGCGTCCTGTTTTTTGGTCTGTGGACGCTGGTGACCGCATTTTCCCATAGTATCGAACAGATGATCCTGTTCCGTTTTTTGACCGGGCTGGGGCTGGGAGCGGCCATGCCCAACGTCAGTACGCTGGTGGCTGAATATGCGCCGGAGCGGCGCCGTTCATTCATTATCACCGTGGTGTTTTGTGGCTTTACCTTTGGGGCCGCCAGCGGCGGCTTTGCCGCGTCATGGTTGTTACCGCGTTACGACTGGCATTCCGTTCTGTTGCTGGGCGGCATTCTTCCTTTGCTGGTCCTGCCGGTCCTGATCCGTCAGCTTCCTGAATCGGTACGTTTCCTGATTAGTCGCGGTGCGCCCGCGCAGCACATTCGCGCCATTCTTGAACGTATTCTTCCCGGCAGTACGAGCCCGGATACGCATTTCCATGCGACCGAAGCGGAAAAATCACCTGCTGAACACAGCGCCATCGCAACGGTCATTTCTCCTCGCTACCGCATCGGCAGCCTGATGCTCTGGGGCGGCTATTTTATGGGGCTGTTCCTGGTGTATCTGATCGGCAGCTGGCTGCCATCCCTGGTCAATACACAGGGAATGTCCGTGACGGAAGCGGCGATAATCACCGCGATGTACCAGGCAGGCGGCACGCTGGGATCGCTGTTTGCCGGCTGGCTGATGGATCGCTTCAATGCCAGTCTGTCGCTGGCTGTGATCTACTTCTGCGGCGGTATCGCTATTGTCGCGCTGGGTTTTTCACCGCCGCAGGTCGTTATCATGAGCGCCATTGCCTTTTGCAGCGGTTTTTGTTTTAACGGAGCGAATACCGGCATGAATGCGCTTTCCGCCAGCTACTATCCTACCCATGCCCGCGCAACCGGTTCCAGTTGGATGCACGGGGTGGGCCGAATCGGCGCCATCCTCAGTGCCTTTGTCGGGGCTGAAATGTTGTCACTCGGCTGGTCGTTCAGCGTTATTTTCTTGCTGCTCGCCATACCGGCACTGCTGACCACCGTGATGCTGGTGGTGAAAAATCGCTACGGTTTTAAGCCGATCACAAATTCATGATATTTTCCGCTGACCGCAGCGCGTTGGATTACAGTAGCTGCAACGCTCATGCTGTCAGGTGGTAAATATGGATAACTTTATCAGTGCGGATACGATTCGCACGGGCTTCTCCCAGGCCATGTCGGACATGTATCAGCAGGAAGTGCCGCTCTACGGGACGCTGATGCAGTTGGTGAAAGCGGTTAATGAGGCAACGCTTGCGGCTGATAGCGTGCTAGAGCAACGGCTGACCGAGGCCGATGAACTCAGCCGCCTCAGTCTGGAGCGCCACGGGGCCATTCGCGTCGGTAGCGCGGACGAGCTTGCCATGCTGCGCCAGATGTTTGCCGTCATGGGCATGTTTCCGGTGGGCTATTATGATCTGTCGCAGGCGGGCGTACCGGTGCACTCCACCGCGTTTCGCCCCATTGATGATGAAGCGCTGCAGCGCAATCCTTTTCGTATTTTTACCTCGCTGTTACGGCTGGAGCTGATTGCCGACCCGGCGCTTCGGGATGAAGCCGCACGGATATTAGCCTCGCGCGATATTTTCACGCCGGAATGCCGAAACCTTATCGCGCTGCATCAACAGCAGGGCGGACTGACGGCGCCCCAGGCGCAGGCGTTTATCAACGAAGCGCTCGAAACCTTCCGCTGGCATTCACACAGCCTTGTGGAGAGCCGCACCTATCAGGCGCTGAACCAACAACATCGGTTGATCGCGGATGTAGTATGTTTTCCGGCCTGCCATATCAATCATCTTACGCCACGCACGCTGGATATTGATCGTGTTCAGGCGCTGATGCCGACGTATGGCATTGATCCCAAAACGGTGATCGAAGGTCCACCCCGGCGCAAGGTGCCTGTTTTGTTACGCCAGACCAGCTTCAAGGCACTGGAAGAACCCGTCATTTTCACCGACGGTTTTCAGGGCACGCACACGGCGCGCTTCGGTGAGATCGAACAGCGCGGCGCGGCCTTAACGCCGCAGGGCCGCGCGCTTTACGATCGTCTGCTCAGCGAAGCCGGGAGCGGTGCGGATAATCAGCAGCACCAGCAGCAGCTCACGGCGACCTTTGCGGCTTTCCCGGATGATGAAAACGCATTACGTGAAGCCGGCTTAGCCTGGTTTACTTATCGGCTCAGCGAAAAAGGGCGAGCGGAACCGCCACAGCGTGGGGAATCACTGGCAAGTCTGATTGAGCAGGGGCGGATTCTGGCGGATCCTGTTATTTATGAAGATTTTCTGCCTGTCAGTGCGGCAGGGATTTTTCAGTCTAATCTCGGGGACAAAACGCCGACACGTTCGGCGGGACAGGCAAGCCGGAGCAGCTTTGAAACCGCACTGGGCTGCCCCGTGCAGGATGAAATGGTGCTGTATGCGGAGCGGCAGCGGGCGTCCTTACAGCGCTGCGGCATCACCTTATAATATGAACGGGGGCGGAACCGCCCCGTTTTTTCTTTACTGCAGGCGCGTATCACGGACCAGCGTAAATCTTCCCGCCCCCAGAAACATCACCACCAGAGCGCCGAACAGGTAAAGTGCTTCCGTTTCCAGTGCCCAGGCACCGACATCGGTGCGATGCCATACTGCGCCGGTTTTGACCAGCAGCGTGGCGACAACCATATTCACGGCAATGATAAACGCCGCTGGCCGGGTCATGAAGCCTGCGATCAGCATCAGCGGTGCAATTATTTCCCCTATCCAGGCACCCCAGGCGATAAAGCCCGGCAGACCGTGTTGTCGCAGTAAATGGGCAATCCAGCCCACGCCATGCACGAGCTTAAACTCACCATGAAACAGCAATAATCCCCCCAGAGTCAGACGTAGCAACAGTTTGCCGAGATCGGGATGATCGGTCATGCGCACAAAAACCTGATTGATACCGCTAAACATTGTCAGTTCCTCAAAGGCGTTTTCGTTACGCTCTCCACTAAAAACATTTTCATGACAGGGGTCAATCACGGCGACGCCTTCGGGCGATTTTTCAGCGCATTTAACGTTTTGCTTAACAGCGCGTCAGAACTGGACAACATCAGATTGCCTGAAATAATGAAAAGGCACGCTAACAAGGAACACTGCATGAAAAATGACGGCCTGAAAATCGCGCTGACTGACGGAGAACTGCAGGGCACCCTTGATGACGGGATCTTTGTATTCAAGGGCATTCCGTATGCGGCACCGCCTGTCGGCGCGTATCGCTGGCGCGCGCCACAACCGGTTAAGCCCTGGCACGGTGTACGCAATGCACAGCACTTTTCTGCAGCGAGTTGGCAGAATCGTGACTACTGCCTGGCGATTGGCGGAGGCGATCCTGGTGTATTCAGTGAAGACTGCCTGTACCTCAACGTCTGGACGCCAGAGCTGCAGCCAGAGGTTCCACTCCCGGTCATGGTCTGGCTTCACGGCGGTGGCTTTACGATCGGTTCAGGTGGGCTGGCACCCTATAGTGGAAAACCCTTAGCCTCGCGGGGTGCGGTGGTGGTGACCCTTAATTACCGTTTGGGACATCTGGGTTTTTTTGCTCATCCCGCACTGGAAAAAGAGCAGGCTGACACGGGCCATATCAACAATTTCGCGCTGCTTGATCAGATCGCGGCATTACGATGGGTACAGCAGCATATCGCCGCGTTTGGCGGGAATGCCAGCAACGTGACGCTGTTTGGCGAATCGTCGGGCGCCCGCAGTGTGCTTTCGCTTTGCTGCTCACCGCTGTCCCGGGGGTTGTTCCACAAAGGGATCGTGCAAAGTGCCTATAGCCTGCCAGACGTCACCCGCGACGCGGCACGTGAAAAAGGCGTTATGGTGGCGACCGCGCTGGGTTTACCGGCGGATGCCAGCATGGCGCAGCTGCGTGAGCTGCCTGCGGACGCCTTCTGGCCGCTGGACAGCTCGCTGGGCCTCGGCCCGGTGGCCATTGCCGGTGATACGGTGCTGCCCGAGCCGGTCCTGAAAACGTTGATGGCGGGAAAACAGCACCGCCTGCCGCTGATGGCGGGCAGTAACAGCGATGAAGCGAGCGTACTGGTCTGGTTTGGCGTGGAGGCTGCCGCCGTGGTGGGACAGCTACGGCGTAATAACCATTTTCATTATCGGTTACTGCGCTGGATTTACCGTACCGGGGATGATGCGCTGCTGGGGCGGGCTGTCGCGCGGGATATGACGTTTAGCATTGTGCCCTGGCTGATCATGCGTGCGCAGGAGAAAGCGGGCATGCCGGGCTGGCGCTACTGGTTCGACTACGTTTCAGAACGATCGCGCGATCTCTACCCGCACGGCACCTGGCATGGTAATGAAATCCCTTACGTGATGAATACGCTGGCGATGATGCCGCCTGCCGACGACGACCGCACCTTTACCGCCGCAGACCATGCTTTTTCTCAACAGGTCTGCGATTACTGGTTTCGCTTCGCACGTGATGTAACCCCGCACACGACGATGATTGAAGGCAAACAACGCTGGCCCGCCTGGCGCAAAAAGCATGACGTGACAATGTCACTAGGATGGCAGGGTCAAGCGGCTCTCAAACTGTTACCGGGTTTTATGCGCCGCCGCCTCGCTTTGTTCCGTTTGATGATGTCCCGCCTGGTGCGACTGTAAAGGGTGAACCAGCGCGGTGCATGCCAGACGTACGCCGGCCTGCACATTTCCACCCGCACATTATCTGTGCGGGTGGATGAAAAAAAATAACAATACCGTTACATTTTCCCGCGAGCTGCCGATAAATCTCCTGTGTCCGGTTTTACGGATTAACGTTCAAGGGATTTCTGTATGGGTATGCTTAAAAATTTCACTATTCGCACGGTTATGTTGACCATTCTGGGACTGTTTAGTCTGTTGTGGAGCGGCATTGGGCTGTTCAGCATTCATTCGCTTAACTCCCTCAGTGATGGCAATGATGTGGATCGCCATATCGTTGAGCAGATGACCGCGTTAAGTCAGGGTAACGACCAGTATTTTCGTATGATTACGCGTTTGTCGCGTGTGATGGAGAAAAAGGTCGCCGGTGTCGCCCAGGATGACACCGCCTTTGCTCCGGTACAGCAGGCGTTAGATAACATGCGTCATCAACTGGCGCTGTTTAAACAGCTGTCACCCGGACCTATGGACGCGGCCGTGACGAATGAGGTCATTGATAAATGGCAGCAACTGCTGGATCAGGGCGTCACCGTGCAGTTGCAGCGTGCCCGTCAGGATTCGCTGGATGCCTATCGTCAACAGGCGAATGACGTCACACCTGCGCTCAGCCGCGCCTTCGGTGCCAGCACCGAAGCGTTTAACAACGTGGCGAACAAGAAACTGGGACAAACCCGTGTTGAAGTGGATCGTCTGACCGCCGTGACTAAAACGATGATTTCAGCCACCGTGGTGATTGGTCTGCTGATTCTGCTGTTTACCGATCGTTATCTGGTCACAATGCTGGTCAAACCGCTGGAGAAGATTCGCGAGCATTTTGCCGTAATCGCCAAAGGGGATCTCAGTAAACCCGTTCAGGATATGGGCCGTAACTGCGTTGGTAAACTGGTTCCGCTGCTCAGTGCGATGCAGGACAGCCTGCGTGATGCGGTCAGTGCCATTCGCAGCGGCACAGAGAATATCTCGCGCGGTGCCGCCGAAATCTCTATTGGTAATAACGATCTGTCCTCCCGTACGGAAGAGCAGGCTGCCGCGCTGGAGCAAACCGCCGCCAGTATGGAACAGCTGACCGCGACCGTGAAATTTAATGCGGAAAATGCCCGTCAGGCCAGTGCACTGACCGAAGCGGCAACGCTGACGGCGAAGCAGGGCGGCAACCTGGTGGATGAAGTTGTGACCACCATGAACGGCATTTCCGACAGCTCGAAGAAAATCGCTGAGATCACCAACGTCATTAACGGCATTGCGTTTCAGACCAACATTCTGGCACTGAATGCGGCCGTAGAAGCCGCGCGTGCCGGTGAACAAGGGCGAGGCTTTGCCGTCGTCGCCAGTGAAGTGCGCAATCTGGCACAGCGCAGCGCCGGTGCGGCGAAAGAAATCGCCGGGCTGATTGCCGATTCTGTGCAGCGCGTGGAAAAGGGCGCGGAACTGGTGGATACCACCGGCGGCACGATGAGCGGCATTTTAAAATCCGTCCAGGATGTGGATGCAATTATGAAGCAGATCGCCGCCGCCTCGGAAGAGCAGAGCAAGGGCATTTCTCAGGTTGGTACGGCCGTGACGGAAATGGACAGTGTGACGCAGCAAAACGCGGCTCTGGTTGAAGAGGTTTCTGCCGCCGCCAGCGCGCTGGCGCTGCAGACGGAAGCGCTTCAGGCTTCTGTTGCACAGTTCCGGTTATCGAGCGATGCGCCGGTAGCGCTGACACAGGACAGAAGGCCGCCAGCGGCGTCTGCAGGCCCTGCAACAGCACCGTCTCCTGTACTGCGTCCAAAAGCCGCCACAGCGGACAACGGCGAATGGGTCACCTTCTAATCAATATGACTACCGCCTTCATCATGAAGGCGGTGATGTTTCAACTGCCTGTCTTTGCCGTACTCCCCGATTGCGCCGCCAGATAACACAGTTTTTCCGCGACCTGATACGACTTAACGAACGACTTCACCGGCAGGAATTCGAAACGTGAATGGAAATTGTGCGCGCCTGTGAAAAAGTTAGGGGTGAAAATACCGCGGGCAGATAAGGCCGCGCCATCGGTACCGCCGCGCATGGGAATCACTTTGGGTGTAATGTCCAGATCGCGCATGGCAGCAAAAATCAGATCCAGCGCCCGGCGGTCGTCGCCCATGGCATTGCTGATATTGCTGTAAATATCGTGAATCGTTATCTCGACCTGTCCGGTGGGATAGCGTTCAGCAATCAGGCTGGCAACATGCTGCAATTGTTCTTTGCGCGCGGCAAAGCTCGCCAGATCGAAATCGCGAATTGATGCTTTCAGCGTCGCAACACTGGCATTGGCCTGCATTTCATTGAACCAGATATAGCCTTCACGGCCTTCCGTGTGTTCGGGCGTCGCCTGCCTGTCGAAGTGACTGATAAAGTCATGGGCCATCAGCAGCGGGTTGACCAGCACACCTTTACCGGACATCGGATGGGCGGGAACCCCGGTGAAACGCAGCTCTGCCGCCGCGCCATTGAAGTTTTCATAGACCACTTCACCCAGTTCACAACAGTCGATGGTCCAGGCAAAGTCCACATTAAAGCGGGTGTTAAGATCCAGCGCTTTGGCACCGCGCAGGCCAATCTCTTCATCGGGGACAAACGCGACGACTACATCACCGTGCTGACCCTGCAGGTTTTCCATTAACGTCATAACAACGCTAACCGCCGCTTTGTTATCGGCGCCCAGCACGCTGGTCCCGTCGCTGAAAATAATGTCCTGGCCCATATAAGGGGCAATTTCAGGATGCGCATCCCGGCGCAGCCAGATGTTCTGTTCGGGATTAAGGCACAGATCTTCGCCCTGCCAGGTCAGGATCTGCGGGTGAATATCAGGTGACAGACCGACGTCAACCGTATCAATGTGCGTAATAAACCCAATGCGTGGCGCGTCAGGGCAGTTGCCCGGTTTAACTGCCGTTACCGTCGCCTGTTCATCAACGACGACCTGTTCAAGCCCCAGTTCGCGCAATTCATCCGCCAGCAGCGCCGCCATCGCATGTTGACTCGGGGTGCTCGGTAAGGTGCTGGACTTTGCATCACTCTGACTGCTCACCGCCAGATAACGGAAAAAACGCGTGATCAACTGCGTCTGAAGTTTGTCGGTCATCACTAATCCTTATTAGTTGACTACATGAGGGGTTCGCTATGGTGAAGATTCATGCTATCAATCCACTGTTTGCACCGTTTATTTAGAGAGTCTGATATATAGAAGTCAACATAAAGCGAGGATAATAATGAGAAACAGGTTTACAACCCTGGGATTGCTGACGGCCGGTATCGCATTGGCAGGAAGTGTTAACGCGACGACGCTGGTCTACTGCTCAGAAGGCTCACCGGAGAACTTTAATCCGCAACTTTACACCTCGGGAACCAGCGTGGATGCCAGTGCCGTGCCGGTGTTTAACCGCCTGGTTGATTTTAAAACCGGCACCACAGAATTAATTCCAGGCCTTGCAGAACGCTGGGAGATCAGTCCCGACGGCAAAGTCTATACGTTCCATCTGCGGCATAACGTTAAATTTCAGAGCAATAAGCTGTTTACGCCCAGTCGTGATTTTAATGCGGATGACGTCATCTTCTCTTTTATGCGCCAGATGGACAGCAACCATCCCTATCACAACGTCTCGGGCGGGCACTATTCCAACTTCGACAGTCTTGAACTGGCCACGTTAATCACCCACATTGACCGCGTTGACGATCACACCGTGCGCTTTACGCTGGCGCACCCGGAAGCGCCATTTCTGGCCGATCTGGCCTGGTATTTCGCCTCCATTCACTCGGCAGAATATGCAGACAAGATGCTGAAAGCCGGCACACCGGAAAAAGTGGATAGCGATCCCATCGGAACAGGGCCTTTCCAGTTGGTTCAGTATCAAAAAGACTCACGCATTCTGTATAAGGCGTTTCCGGACTACTGGCAGGGCAAGGCCAGACTGGATAGGCTGATTTTCAGCATCACGCCAGACGCGGCCGTGCGCTACGCCAAACTGGAAAAAAATGAGTGTCAGGTCATGCCGTTCCCGAATCCTGCCGATCTCGAAAAAATGAAACAAAATCCGGACATCACGCTGAAACAGGCCGCGGGACTGAATACCGGTTTCCTGGCCTTTAACACCACCAAAGCCCCGACCGATAATGTGCAGGTTCGCCAGGCGCTGGCCATGGCGATCAACAAGCCTGCTATTATCGAGGCGATTTTTAAAGGCACTGGCGTGGTGGCGAAAAACATTCTGCCCCCCGGCGTCTGGAGTGCCGACAAAGACCTGAAGGATTACGATTACGATCCGGAAAAAGCGAAAGCGTTATTGCAACAGGCAGGCGTGAAACCAGGGACGGAAATTGCGCTCTGGGCGATGCCGGTACAGCGTCCCTATAATCCCAACGCACGCAGAATGGCGGAGATGATCCAGGCAGACTGGGCAAAAGTGGGCATCAAAGCCAATATTGTCAGTTACGAATGGGGCGAATACCTGAAACGTGTGCGCAGCGGTGAACATCAGGCGGCCCTGATGGGCTGGACGACGGCAACCGGGGATCCGGATAACTTCTTTGGTCCGCTTTACAGCTGCACGTCGGCGAAAGGGGGATCGAACTCATCAAAATGGTGCTATCAGCCCTTTGAAAAGCTGATTACCGCCGCCCGTGCCGAACCCGATCAAGCCAAACGTACGGTCATGTATCTGCAGGCGCAGCAAATCATGCACGACCAGATGCCGGCCGTAATGATTGCCCATTCCACCATTTTCGAACCGATCCGCAAATCGGTGACCGGTTACGAAGTGGATCCCTTCGGCAAACATATCTTTTATCAGGTCGATATTAAGCCGTAATGTCCGTCACCGGCTTCACAAGGAGGTGAGTCGGTTTGCCTGCAAAATCCCTGATATGTTGTACAGTTAACCTGTAGAGGTAATGAAGTGGAGCATAAAAATGGCAAACGGCTGGGCAGCAGAAGGGGCAGTACAGGAGCAAATCGACAGCACCGTTAATGACGGTATCGAACGTGTGCGTCAGTCACTGGGACAGGGGGAAAGTGCCACAGAATGCGAACTGTGCGGCGAGCCGATTCCCGAAGCCCGCCGTCAGGCACTCAAGGGGGTGCGTTATTGCGTTTCCTGTCAGGAAAAGATCGATAAGCAGAAAAAAGAGAGCAGTCTCTACAACCGGCGTGGGAGTAAAGACAGCCAGCTACGCTGATCTCAGGAGCCAGGCATCGCCAGGCCGCTGCCGATAAACCAGGCGAGAAAGCCAATACCTGCCACAATGATAGCGATGGGGAACAGCAGACCAATTCTCATAATTATCCTGTGAGGTTACGCCACGTCAGGCCAGCCGCAAGGCGGCACGGTTGTTCTTCAGCAAAGTAAATAATTCAAACTGTGTGGCATCCGTGATCTGACGCTGCACTTCACCCTGCGTATACAGCAGCAGATGAATATGCCCCAGTTGACGCCAGACGATGATCGCCGAGGCAATCAAGGCGCAGGTCGTTTCTGCCTGCACGCATTCTACTGTAGCGTAGCGAACGTCGTCTAAATCATTCGTGAAAATTTTCACCGCCTCAGCAGGTAAGATGGCCTGGAGATCCTGCAACATCACCCGGCTGAGGCTACGCGACAGGTACAGCGTTAACCACTTTCTCGTCATGAACGTTGATCCTTTTTCGAGGTTAACGGATGTAATGGATGAGTCAGGTAGAAGGGCATCCTCTGACAATATAAGCGGTTATCCGGTGTGTTTAGCACCTCTGACGCGCTGCACCTTCGGACGCCGGAACAGGTCGTCTGGCCGTTCAGTGCCGCAGTGCATGATAGCAGACGAAGACGCATCGGCAGACTTCTGCGAGGCGCAGAAGCCTGCTTCAGTTAACCATTAGAGCGTAACTGTGGGTAGCGCCGGAAAATATACACGCACCACAGCAGCGCGACCAGGCCGATCATCGCTCCCACGTTACCGACGTCAGACAGGCTCATATATACGCTCACCTGACTGCCCAGTAACGCGCCCGCACCGATGCCGATGTTGTAAATGCCGGACATCAGCGACATCGCCACGTCGGTGGCATCGGGTGCCAGTGACAGGACACGGATTTGCATCGCCAGGCCAATCATCATCATCGCCATTCCCCAGACGACGCAGAGGGTGATAATCGTGCCAGGACGCACGGCGGCAAAAATTAACAGCCCCATGCATAAGGTGACCAGGGCGATGGCGCTGATCAGCAACGCTGAGGGAAAGCGTTTACCCAGCGAACTGAACAGCAGACTGCCAATAATGCCGGCAGAACCAAACAGTAACAGCAGCAGGGTGGTAAAACTTTCGCTGGCATTCGCCACCAGTTGCATAAAGGGTTCAATATAGCTGTAAGCCGTATAGTGCGCGGTCACAATGAGTGTAACCAGCAGGTACATGCCTGCCAGGGCCGGGCGGCGGAACAACAGCGGTACGCTGCTTAATGAACCGGTGTGTTCACTGGGCAGACGCGGCAAGACGCGCGCCAGCATAATCATCAGGATCAACGCTGACAGCCCGATCACGCCAAAGGTGGTGCGCCATCCCAGCGCCTGCCCCACAACGCGACCAATGGGCACCCCCAGCACCATGGCCAGTGCCGTACCGGTTGCCAGCATACTGAGCGCCTGCGTTTTTTTACCGGCAGGCGCCACACGAATAGCCAGGGAGGCGGTAATGGACCAGAACACCGCATGTGACAGCGCAATGCCAATGCGGGAAACGATTAACGAACTGAAGCTCCAGGCGAATGTCGAAAGAATATGGCTGGCTACAAAGAGGCTAAACAGTACTGTGAGCAGTAACCGCCGTTCAACATTACGCGTCAGCAGCATTAACGGCAGGGACAGCAGCGCCACCACCCAAGCATAAATCGTCAGCATAATGCCCACTTCAGCGGTTTTCATCGAAAACCCGGCAGCAATATCCGACAGTAAACCCACCGGTACGAACTCAGTGGTATTGAAAACAAAAGCGGCGATGGCCAGCAGCACCACGCGTAGCCAGGCCGTTTTACGGGAAACAGTTGTTAAAGGCATGAGAAGTTAAATCTGTCTGTGCGTCAAAAGAGGATGACAACGATCATCCCACGAAAGTGACCTGCGTCACAATTTAGTGGCTATTGTGTAGGAATCAAGCGCCGGGTGGAACCACCTGGCGCAGATTATGGTGATTTTTTTAGCCCGATGTGCAGCGTCAGGGAATCAGGGCTGGCGCGTCCCGCGTCCCGGCATCATACGCAGCAGCGTATTGTCCTTCAGCGCATAGTGATGGAACAGGGCTGCAGCGACATGTAAGCCGATGAGCCAGTAGCCCAGTGGCGCCAGGGTTTCGTGCCAGTCGACGAGCGTATCAGAGAGATCGAAATCAGGTTCCGCAGCGACCGGCATGGGAATGCCGAATAATAACCACTCACGCCCCTTCAGGTAACGTGAGGCGATACCCAGCACCGGCAGGCTGATAAATAAGGCATAAATCAACGTGTGCGTCAGGTGTGCCAGGCCCGTTTGCCAGCGCGGTACGGGGGGCGTAATCGCAGGGCTGCGATGGCGAATTTTCAGTAGTAACCGTGACAGCATCACCACCAGAATGGTTGCGCCCGCGCTAAAGTGTGTCACGGTCATCACAAAGCGCTGCCAGGAGCCCCGTTCCACATAACCGCGCAGCTCCATCGTGGCATAGACAATAATCAGCAGCAGCACGGTCAGCCAGTGAAGGGCAATTTGAGACGCCGCATATTTATCACGCATGTTAAATCCCTGTATGAAGAGTAAGGCCTCTAAGATAACGGAAAAAAGGCAAAATGCTTAACGAATTGGCGACTTAAAGCGGGACGGCTACAGGGGCAGGTCGGCAGCAACTGAACGGCGGGCTGGCAGGGCAGATGGCGGCGATATTCCGCCATCCTCGTGAAAAACGCGGCTGAATGGGATCGCAAAGGCATGCGCTGTGATCAGAAATCGATACCGTGCTTCAGTCCAACGCTGTCATGCAGGGGTGGGGTTTGAGCAGACATAACCGGGCAACAGTCGTCGCAGCCTAATGCGCTGGCATAATATTTTCGGGCCTGCTGTATAGCCGCTGTTGCAGAGTAAAACGTGCCCAGAAACAGTCGGTCTTCCAGACCCGGAAGGTAGCGACAGCCTTTGGCGTGTACCACGTGGTTATCGTTGTAACCGGATTGTTTATTGACGTAATAGTAATGCGCCATGAGGTCTCCCCTAACAGTGAATTCAAAGATGGCATTAATCTTTGGGATTAAACCGATTATAGCGGGGAAACACCGGTAGTTAGCAATGATACTGATAATACGGACAATTCTTGTACAGCGGATTTTCCGGGCCGCATTGTGCCCGGAAAATTTGTTAAGTTTTGCTAGAGTTTGCGTTGATGCAGCCGCCACGCGACCGCCAGAGCCAGCAGCAGCAGGGTAGAGATAAACACGGTTATGCCCGGCCAGCCAAACTGATGCCAGAAAAAGCCCCCTGCCGTACCCGCCACGCTGGACCCCACATAATAACTGAACAGATACAGTGAAGACGCCTGGCCTTTTGCGCGACGCGCGCGTGGCCCAATCCAGCCGCTGGCCACGGAGTGTGCGGCGAAAAAGCCAGCACTGAACAGCATCATCCCAATAAAGATCAGAACCAGCGCATGAAAGGCGGTCAGGAGCAGGCCCGTCAGCATGATAAGCGTTGCGCCCAGCATCACCGGCCCCCGGCCATATCGACTGGTTAACGCGCCGGCTTTGGGCGAACTCCACGAACCGGTCAGGTAAACCACGGACAGCAGTCCCACCACGGCCTGGCTTAAATGCCACGGCGCACCCAGCAGCCGATAGCCGATATAGTTAAACAGGGTGACGAACGCCCCCATCAGCAGTAAGCCTTCCGCGAACAGCAAGGGCAGGCCCGCATCGCGCCAGTGCAGGCGAAAGTTAATGGCCAGATGGCGGGGGCGCAGGGATGTCGGGTGAAAATGCCGCGAGGCGGGCAAAATTTTCCAGAACATCAGGGCGGCCGCCAGGGCAAAACAGCCAATGGCGGCAATGGCGACGCGCCAGGAGAAAAAGTCGGTTAATACGCCGCTGATCAGGCGACCGCTCATCCCGCCAATCGAATTTCCGCTGATATACAGCCCCATCGAAAAGGCGACTACGCTGGGATGGATTTCTTCACTGAGATAAGTCATCCCGACGGCCGCTACACCGCTGAGCGACAGGCCAATAAGCGCCCGCATCAGCAGAATGCCGTGCCAGCTTGTCATGGTGGCCGAAATCAGCGTGCAGACGGAAGCCAGCATCAGCGCGGTGACCATGACAGATTTGCGACCGACAGCATCGGACAAGGGGCCGGTAATCAGTAAGCCCAGCGCCAGTGTCGCGGTGGAGACCGACAGGGAAATACTGCTGGCGGCCGGTGACACGCCAAACTGTTCAGAGAGGACCGGCAGCAGCGGCTGCACACAATACAGCAGCGCAAAGGTGGCCAGCCCGGCCGAAAACAGCGCCAGTGTCACGCGCATAAAGGGCGGAGTGCCGCGCACGATCCACGCCTGAGAAGGTGATGCAGGCTGCTGCGCCACATTTCTGTCCAGGGCGACAGCCGATGAAGAGCGATTCACAGTAATCCTTATGAGTAAAAACAACGAATAACGTAAGGCTAGGAAAAGCGGATTAGGTTGTCTAATATATTAATAATCTCAAATAATATTTTTAACCTATGAATATTGAGCTGCGTCACCTGCGTTATTTTATTGCCGTTGCAGAAGAACTGCATTTTGGCCGCGCGGCGCAGCGGCTGCATATTTCTCAGCCGCCGCTCAGTCAGCAAATCATGCACCTTGAGGCAGAAACCGGGGCGCAGCTGTTTAACCGCACCAACCGCAGCGTGCAGCTCACGCCGGCCGGGCAACAATTTTTGCAGGATGCGCGCGCCATTCTGTTGCAGGTTGAGCAGGCGACCCAGCGTGCGGCACGACTACATCGGGGAGAAGAAGGGGAACTGCGCATTGGCTTTACCTCCTCTGCCGCTTTTATTGGTGTCGTCTCGGATGCGCTCTATCTGTTCCGCCAGCGCTGGCCTGATGTTCATGTTCAGATGCAGGAAATCAATACCCGGCAGCAGCTGACGCCGCTCCATGAAGGGAAACTCGATTTGGGTGTGATGCGCAACACGCCGCTGCCTGCCGATCTGCATCATCAACTGCTGTTACAGGAGCCGCTATGCGCGGTGGTGCACAAAGCCCATCCGCTGGCATCCGCCGGGAAGATTTCTTTACAGGCGCTGGCCAGTGAGCCTTTTGTCTTTTTCGATCCGCAGGTGGGAACGGCGCTTTACAGCGAAATACTCGATTTACTGCAACGCTATCAGATCAAACCCTATATCACTCAGGAAGTGGGCGAGGCGATGACAATTCTCGGTCTGGTCGCGACCGGTTTAGGCGTGTCTATTTTACCGGCATCGTTCAGCCATGCCCGCCTGACGAATGTCGTCTGGCTGCCGCTTGAGGAACCGGATGCACTTTCGGAAATGTGGCTGGTCTGGTCTGCGCAACGGGAAATGAGCGCGCAGATGGCCCATATGATGGCGCTGTTGCGGCGGGAAAACGAACGCTCTCGCTAAAGGCGGAAAAATTATGTGTGATAAATCACATATCTAAGCAAATATTTGCCGCAAAAGGTGAATCTGCCGCACCATAGCGGATATTTATTTAGAAGCGCGAAAATAACCGGAGCAGGGTGTGATTTCGGACAGCCAACCTGGCCATATTGACCAAATTAAACAAATTAATGCTGGCGTCGTTTACCGATTAATTGATCAGCATGGCCCCGTCTCGCGCATTGAATTGTCCAGGCGCGCCCAGTTAGCCCCAGCCAGTATTACCAAAATTGTCCGGGAAATGCTGGATGCCCATCTGGTTCAGGAAACCGAATTTCAGGATCCGGGCGCGCGTGGTCGTCCCGCTATCGGGTTAATTCTGGACACGGAGGCCTGGCACTACCTGGCCCTTTGCCTGCACCGTGGCACATTAACCCTGACGCTTCGCGATTTGAGCAGCAGGGCGCTGGTTGAAGACCATTTGCCCCTCCCGGATGATCCCACCCAATCCTTACTGACCACACTGACCGACCATGTTGATGCGTTTTTTATCCGCCATCAAAAGCGGCTGGAAAGGCTGACCGCCATTGCTATCACGTTGCCGGGGCTGATCAACGTCGCATCAGGCGTGGTGCACCGGTTACCCGGTTATACCTGCCATGATATGCCACTGGGCAGCACCCTGGCGGCCCGAACCGGCCTGCCGGTGTTTATCCAGCATAATATCTCGGCCTGGACATTGGCAGAATCCCTGTTTGGCGCATCGCGCGGTGCGCAGGATGTCATTCAGATTGTCATTGATGAAACCGTGGGGGCGGGCGTGATCACGGACGGACAGTTACTGCACAAAAGCGGACGTGCGCTGGTCGAAGTGGGCCATACGCAGGTCGATCCCTATGGTCAGCAATGTTACTGCGGGAATCATGGCTGCCTGGAAACGGTGGCCAGTACCGGCAGTCTGCTGGCCCTTGTTGCTCAGCGTCTGCCGGGACAGCCCGACAGCCTGTTACATCATCAAACCTTAACGCTGGAGGCGGTCTGTGAGGCGGCCCGGGCGGGTGACAGGCTGGCCCGCGATGCCATCGCCACGGTAGGGCATCATGTGGGCAGGCTGCTTGGCATGATGGTAAATATCTTCAATCCTCAACATATTCTTATCGGTTCACCGCTAAATCAGGCGGCGGATATCCTGTTCCCGGCGGTACAAAACACCATTCATCAGCAGTCGTTACCGGCTTACAGCGCAGGCATTCAGCTTGCACCTACTGAGTTTACTGAGCCTGGCACACTCGGTGCGGCGGCGCTCATTAAAGATTCGCTCTATAGCGGTTACCTGTTAGTGAAGTTACTACAAGGTTAAGCAACACTAACCTTGCGCTAACGCAATCTGCCTGTGCTTTTCCTTCCTTAGAATGTCTGTTCGCACGAAAGACTCATCGCCGATGAGTCGAAACCGCTGGTGAAGGAGACGTCGAGTGAAAACGCTATTTATTGCGGGAACAGATACCGAAGTGGGAAAAACCGTTGTGTCGCGCGCCCTGTTACAGAGTTTTATTCAGGCCGGTTTCAGTGCCGCAGGCTACAAGCCTGTTGCCCGTTGTGGTGTCAAAACGGAAGAGGGCCTGAGAAATAAAGATGCGTTGTTTTTACAAAGCGCCTCGTCCATGACGTTGCCTTATCAGGCTGTGAATCCCGTTATTTTCGAAAAAGAAGAAATCGGGGGTTATCCGCCTTGTGAGGTTAACTATGCGCGAATCAGTCAGGGGTTAAAGAACCTGCATCAACTGGCCGATCGCGTCGTGGTTGAGGGCACAGGAGGCTGGCGCAGCCTGATGAATGATGCCCAGCCGTTATCGGCCTGGGTGGTGGAACAACAGTTGCCGGTGATCCTGGTCGTGGGGATTAAAACGGGCTGCATCAGCCATGCGTTGCTGACGGCTGAGGCTATTCTGGGTGATGGCTTACCGCTGGCAGGCTGGGTGGCAAACCGGATCAATCCGGGGCTGGCGCACTATGCGGAGATCATTTCAGTCCTGCGTGACAAGCTTCCTGCGCCGCTGTTGGGTGAGTTGCCCTATTTGCCGCGTGTTGAGCAGCGTGATGTGTCCCGCTACCTGGATATCTCCCTGCTCGATGCCGACAAGCTGCCGGTTGCAAAGGCGAAAATAGCCTGACGCCCTTCATCTGAAAACACACGCTAATAAGAAAGACAGTGACACAGGATGCGAAACACGAAACCCGCTCGATGGAAAAGGGCCGCAACCGGGGTGCGGCCCTGATTTTTCAGGGATTCAGACGGCGACGCGTACGGCCGGAACTGAGGTAGTCCGCGATATAATCCTGCGAAATTTCCCCGCTGTAACGGCCTTCTTCATCCACAATCGGCATCCACACCGTGTTGTGTTCATACAGCTTTGACAGCACCACGCGCAGGTTCTCCTCGGCTTTGCCGGTTACCCGGAAGGTGTGCAGGATATCCTCACAGCGACCGCTGGCGTTACGCGCCTCGCGACGTTTAACAAACCCGAGCGGTTTACCATCGTCGTCCACGACGGTAATGGAACGCATATCGTTATCGTCCATAGTGCTGAACGCGTCCATCAGTGGCGTCGAACGTTTCACCGTGATGGTCGGTTGCTGATCGGTCACATCACCCGCCTGCACCAGCAGCAGACGTTTCAGAGTGCGGTCCTGACCGACAAACGACCCGACAAAATCATTCGCTGGCGTCGCCAGTAATTCGTCCGGGCTGGCGCACTGCACGATTTTGCCCTGGCCAAATACGGCGATGCGATCGCCAAGTTTCAGCGCCTCGTCAATATCGTGGCTGACCAGCATGACCGTTTTCTTTAACTGACGCTGCATATCCAGGAACTCATTCTGGATGACTTCACGGTTAATCGGGTCCACCGCACCAAAAGGTTCATCCATCAGCAAAACCGGCGGATCCGCCGCCAGCGCGCGAATAACGCCTATACGCTGCTGTTGCCCGCCCGACATTTCACGCGGATAGCGATGCAGAAATTTCGTGGGATCCAGTGCCACCATGCTCATTAATTCGGTGGCCCGCTCGCGGCACTGTTTTTTGTCCCAGCCCAGCATGCGCGGCACGACGGTAATGTTTTCCTCAATCGTCATGTTAGGAAACAAACCAATTTGCTGAATAACGTAGCCAATATTGCGGCGCAGCGTGGTCGTGTCCTGGGTGCTGGTGTCCTCACCGTTGATGAGAATACGTCCGCTGGTGGCCGGAATCAGGCGGTTAATCATTTTCAGTGTGGTCGTTTTACCACAGCCGGAAGGGCCCAGCAGTACGCACATTTCGCCCGCCGGCACCTCAAGACTTACATTGTCCACCGCTTTCATCAGCGTGCCATTTTTCTGGCTGAAGGTTTTCGTCAGATTTTCAAGTTTTATCATTATCGAATTCCCTTAGGAGTCAGCGCCAGCTGCAAACGGTGCAGCAGCCAGTCAAGAACAATCGCCAGCAGGCAAATCATCAGTGCGCCGGCAATCAGCATGCGCACGTCACTTCCGCTGATGCCATCAAGCAGGAGCAGGCCAAGTCCGCCCGCACCGATCACCGCCGCGATGGCCATAACGCCGACATTCATCACGACGGCGGTGCGGATACCGCCAAAAATGACGGGCAGGGCCATGGGGATCTCAACCCAGCGCAGACGCTGCCAGAACGTCATCCCAATGCCCCGACCGGCCTCACGCAAGCCATCCGGCAGGTTTTCCAGCGCGGTATGGGTATTACGTACAATCGGCAGCAGGGAATACAGGAACACCGCCGTGATGGCAGGCACCGCACCGATTCCCTGACCGATCAGCGAAAACAGCGGGATCATCAGACCAAACAGGGCGATGGTCGGAATGGTCAACACGATGGTGGCGATGCCCAGTACCGGCGTGGCCAGCCATTTAATGCGGACAATTAAAATGCCCAGCGGCACGCCGGCCAGAATCGCGCAGCCCACAGCGACCAGCACCAGCCAGGTATGCTGCCAGGTCAGCGTGAGCAGGTTATTCCAGTTATCAATGATGTAATGAAGGGTATCCACGATGCCTCCTTACAGCATGTTTTGGGATTGAAGGAAATCGCGCGCCACCTGTTCCGGTGACTGATGATCGATATCCACGCGCTTGTTCATCTCGGTGATGGCCTCATCCGTAATCAGCGGTGAAAGCTGATTCAGCGCCGCCTCAAGGCCGGGATGGCTCTCCAGCACATCTTTGCGTACGACCGGCGTCACGTTGTAGCTGGGGAAGAAGTGCTTATCATCTTGCAGCACCTTGAGATCGAATCCTTTTACGCGCCCATCCGTGGTGTAAATCAAGCCCGCATCAACAAAACCGTCGCGGATCGCGTTGTACACCAGCCCCGGGTCCATCTGACGAATTTGCGGTCTGTCCAGCGTGAGGTTGTAGGTCTTCTGCAGCGGCTTCATCCCATCCGAACGGCCATAGAACTCCAGATCCAGCCCCAGTCGCCAGTTATGTTTCGGGTCGGTTTTGCGCACCTGATCAATTTTGGCCACCAGTTGCGACAGGGTAGAAATACCTTCTTTATCCGCCCGCGCCCGCTGCATGGCAAAAGCATAGGTGTTGTTCATCGGGGCTGGATTAAGCCAGATCAGACCCAGCCTGCCATCCAGATTTTTAACGGTCTGGTAAGCTTCCTGTGAGGACATGGGCTTGTTGATATGGTTGAAAATAATCAGTGAGGTACCGGTATATTCCCACGTCATGTCGATTTGCTTGTTAATCATGGCATTTCGACTGATTGTCGTGGCAATGTTGCGTTTTGGGATAACCTGAAACCCTTTCTTTTGCAGCCACATCACGGTCATGGCAGAAAGGATGTGTTGTTCCGTAAAACTTTTCGTCGCCAGCACCAGCGGGGCGGCAGCCTGAACGCTCTGGCTGAGCGCCAGCGTCGCCGTCAGGGCCAGCGTACAGTGCTTAATCCAACGCGTAAGCATCATCAACTCCTGTTTTATGCCGCAGCGTGCGGACTCAGATAACGGCCTAACGTCGCCAGCAACATATCCAGTATCAGGGCCACTAACGCCGTTGCCACCGCGCCCAGAATCAGGACCGGGAAGTCATTGAGGTAAATCCCCGGAAAAATCAGCTCGCCAAAGCTGCTGGCACCAATCAGGAAGGCCAGCGGGGCGGTACCAACGTTAATGGCTGTCGCAATGCGCACCCCTGCCAGAATGACTGGCAGCGCATTCGGCAGCTCAACCTGACGCAGGCGTTGCCATTTTGTCATGCCGATACCGTTAGCGGCTTCAATCAGTGAGGGCGGAACGGCGCTCAGTCCGGCATAGGTGTTGCGGACAATGGGGAGCAGCGAGGCCAGGAACAGGGCAAACAGCGCCGGCTTATCGCCAATGCCGATCACCACCATGGCCAGCGCCAGTACGGCCAGCGGCGGCAACGTATTGCCCACGTTAAAGATTTGCATGACATATTCTGCCCAGCGACGGGCAAAGGGACGGCTTAGCAGGATCCCACTGGGAATACCGACCAGCAGGGCAAACAGCATTGACCAGAACACTAAAAACAGGTGCTGTTGGCCAAGATAGATGAGATCAACGCGGCGGGCGACCAGTGTATCCCAGCCCAGCCCCCAAACCAGTGCGCCCAACACTGCTATCACAGCAAGCAGCGCCAGACCGGCACGTTTGGCCAGCGAAGCGTTATGCATACGGATTCTCCCTGTAGACCATTCTGTTGTTATCAAACCCTGAACCGACATGACAGACGCCACAAAAAGGGCCGCCGCGTCCAAAACCATGCCGATTGTTAAACGTGTAAAACGTTTGCGAATTTCTGCGTAATTTCGTTAATCACAGTCAACGCAGTTTTAAACCTATAGCAACGTCAAGCGAAGCGCGCCAGCTTTTATCGGTAAAATCATGGAGATAGCATGGGGGCAAAATCGCCGCAGCCCTTACTACAACTGGTTTAACAGCGAAACTACCTGATTCGTCCCAATTTAGGTGACAACGTCACAAAAGCACTGAATTGATTCCTGGACGCGCAGATTTGCGCTAGCCTTAGGGAACGCAAAAAGGGAGCATCATGATCAACAGCACTTCCGCGCCGCTGCGCCGCAACTGGATTCTTTTCGCCTGCATGCTCGCCATGTTTATGGCCGCCATCGAAGTCACTATTGTGGCCACCGCGATGCCAACAATTGTCGCCGAGCTGGGGGGCTTTGCGCAGTTTGGCTGGGTATTTTCGGTTTACCTGCTGACGCAGGCCATAAGCGTACCGCTTTATGGGCGCCTGGCGGATCTGTGGGGCAGAAAGAGGATGCTGTTTCTGGGCATCACGCTTTTTTTGGCAGGGTCGGTGTTATGCGGCTTTGCGCACAGCATGTTTTGGCTCATCGTGTTCCGCGCCTTTCAGGGCTTGGGCGCGGGGGCCATCATGCCGCTGACGTCCACGATTGTGGCCGATATCTATTCCCCCCGTGAGCGGGCCAGCGTGCAGGGCTGGCTGTCCAGCGTCTGGGGCGTGGCGGCGATTGTCGGGCCGCTCTCGGGCGCGTGGCTGGTCCAGCACTTCAACTGGTCGGTGATTTTCTGGGTCAATGTCCCGATTGGCATCATCAGTATGCTGTTGCTGGCCATCCTGCTGCCAACACATCCACAGAAACAGCCGGCCCCGTCACTGAATCTGATTGGCAGTGGCTGGCTGACGCTGTGCATCAGCGCCGTACTGATTGCCCTGTTACAGGCAGAACAACTGGGCTACTGGCTCCTGTTGTTTTTACTCGTGGGCGGGCTGGCCGGCTGGCAGTTAACCCGCCATGAACAGCAGGCACAGGCGCCCCTGTTTCCGATGCGTCTCTGGCAGAGTAAGCTGATTATTGCCGGCAATATAGGCAACCTGGTGATTGGGGCGACCATGATGGGCGTCAGCGCGTTTTTACCGACATGGATACAGGGCGTCACGGGCGGTTCGCCACTTCAGGCCGGCACCGCGCTGGCGATGATGTCCATCGGCTGGCCGCTGGCCAGTACGGTCAGTGGCCGCCTGATGCTGTTCACTTCCTATCGTTTTACCGCCCAGCTGGGCGCATTATTGTTAATTGCAGGCAGCGCCTTACTGCTGCTGTTACACAGAGAAAGTTCACTACTGCAGGCGGGCTTCACCTCATTCCTCATCGGCACCGGCATGGGGATGACCAGCACGACGTTTCTGGTGTCTGTGCAGAATCATGCCGAATATGGCATTCGCGGTATTTGCACGGCCTCGGTAATGTTCAGCCGTATGATTGGCTCCGCGCTGGGAACGGCGGTGATGGGCGCCGTGCTAAACCTCAACCTGCAGTGGCGGTTGCCACATGCAGAGGATCCGGTTCAGCAAATTATGTCGCAGACAACCCGCGACCAGTTGGCCCCGGATGAGCTGCAGCACCTGTTACAGGCGATTGCTGCCTCACTGCACTGGGTGTTTATCGTGGCGTTGGTTATCGCGTTATCGGCGATGTGGGTCGCCGGAAAAATGCCGCGTCAGCAGCCGCAACAGGCCGACTGATACCGGACCGTTTAGTCGTCAGGGTGCGATTCGGACGGCAACAGGAGAGAAAACGAAAAAGAGAAGGGCGACAATGTCGCCCTGAACGTTACTGCGTTGAGGTGTCCTGCGAGCTACCCGCGCTGTCAGGGACCGCCGCCCCGTCATCGCGACCCAGCTTTTTATAAACGATTTTCTGTGTGTCGTTATCGCAATGACCGACAACCTGTCCGCCCGCCTGGTCGGCCTGATCGTTGGGCACCACATCCAGACTAAAGCCTGATTCGGGCACACCGTTCTGGATAATTTTCTGGCTGATATCCGCTTTTACGGATTCACAGGAGGCCTGCGCCAGCAGCGGGAATGCCAAAAACGTCACTGTCAGTAATGCATGCTTCATCTTCATAACCTTTTCCTTTTGTCATGCGTCAGTCATTACTATAGCTTAAAATTACGGCAGTACCGGACGACCGGTGCGGCGATCCAGACAGCGCAACGTGTTGGGTTCCCAGTAGGCATTCAGGTTAGCGCTCTGCTCACACTTGTCGCGGGTATCAAACGCGCGGTCCGCTTTATCAAACTCTTTTTCCACCCGGCGGTTCACTTTATTGCGCAGCATGTGCGTGTCATTCCACTGCTCTTTACTCTGACGGGCCGCTTCATTATTCAGCGCGCTACTGCCATTTTCAATTATCAGGCGATCGGTGTTTGCACTCACGCCAAATGCCGTGACAGAAAGCAGGGCCACCATCAGAACCGGAAGCAATTTTTTCATCGTAATATCCTTCAGTTAACACGGGCTTACCTGTGGGTAAACTTTTGCAGCCTGTGCGCAATAGTATACCATTGCCGCTCAGATGCTCACCAGCAGTGTGCATGTCGTTTACCTGCCTGAGAGATTAACGTGCTGATCAAGACTGCATTACTGTTTTTTATTACCGCCCTGGCAGAGATCACAGGCTGTTTTTTGCCCTGGCTGTGGCTGAAAAAGGGCGCGTCGGCCTGGCTGTTAGTGCCTGCCGCACTGAGTCTCGCGCTGTTTGTCTGGCTGCTGACGCTCCATCCGGCGGCAAGTGGACGCGTATACGCGGCTTACGGCGGCGTTTATGTTCTCACGGCGCTGGTCTGGTTGCGCATCGTAGACGGGGTGAAACTGAGTATCTGGGACTGGAGTGGTGCGCTGATTGCGTTCAGCGGCATGATGATTATCGTGCTGGGCTGGGGCAAAGCGTAAAAAGCCAGCCCGAGGGCTGGCCTCTTAATCAGGGTTTATGCACTTTAAGGCCTGCCAGCGTCTGGCTGACGGGCATCATTTCCAGGGTGTTGATGTTGACGTGTTTAGGCAGGGTTGCCACCCAGTAAACCGCTTCAGTCACATCTTCCGGCGTCAGTGCTGTCGCGCCCTCATAAACCTTATCAGCCTTGTCATCGTCGCCTTTAAAGCGCACGTTAGAGAATTCGGTGCCGCCAACCAGGCCTGGCTCAATATCCGTTACGCGCAGGGCGGTGCCGTGCAAATCGGTGCGCAGGTTCAGGCTGAACTGACGGACAAAGGCTTTGGTGGCCCCATACACGTTACCGCCCGCATAGGGCCAGCTTCCGGCAATCGACCCGATATTAATGATATGACCGACGTTACGCTCAACCATCGCAGGCAAGACGGCGCGCGTCATATACACCAGCCCCTTCGTGTTGGTGTCGATCATATTTTCCCAGTCATTCACATCTGCCCGGTGCGCCGGTTCAATGCCTAATGCCAGACCCGCGTTATTGACCAGCACATCAATGTCGCGCCATTCTGCAGGGAGGTGTGCAATTGCCTCTTCAATGGCGGCCCGGTTGCGCACATCCAGTTGCACCGTATACAGGTTGTCGCCCAACGCGTCTTTCAGCGCTTTCAGACGTTCTGCGCGACGGCCGCTTGCGATCACTTTGTGTCCTGTTTCGATGAACCGGCGGGTAATGCTTTGACCAAACCCTGCCGTTGCCCCCGTAACAAAAATAATCATCGTGTTTCCCTTATTCCGTTTCATGGTGTTCCTTTCACCTTAACACGGCATTTTTGGCGATGTCCGCTGAATTTTACGTGCACGGTCGCCCACGGTCTGCGCCGTTATTGTGCAGCCTGCCCCGTTATTGTGCAAACCCCTCAGGCTGGCAAGGCGCATTTTGGCCATCATCATGCAGGCAACCGATTGCGAAAGAATGGCAACCGTTTGCGTCGTGTATTAAGACGTTTTTTCGTTGCGCAACGAATATTTTTGATTAAGTTGCTGATATATAAGTTTTTATTTTATAAGCAAGGCTGGCATGACTCTTGCAAAATGTTCAAACAGAGACCAGGGTTAAGGCACAGGGCGACATTTATCCCGCCCGGCAGAGGAAACATTATGCTGACATATACGGACGCGGCGATTCGCGCCAGCTTCTTCGATTTTGCCGCAGTGGCACACGATCCCGAATCGATACTGGCGCAGGCACGCTATCTGGACGATGGCGTGCTGACGCTGCGTGAAGGGCGTGTTGTCGATCTGCGTCCCTGGCAGGAGAGCACAGACAGCCTGAATGCAGGCGTCATGATTGACCTGCGCGGTAAGCTGATCATCCCGGGCTTTGTCGATTGCCATATTCATTATCCGCAAACGGAAATGATCGGTGCCTTTGGCGAGCAACTGCTGGAGTGGCTGAATCAGTACACTTTTCCCGTGGAAGCGCAGTATCACTGCCCGGATCATGCCGCGCAGATGTCGGCATTTTTCCTGCAGCAGTTACTGGCGAACGGCACGACCAGCGCGTTGATTTTCGGCACGGTGCACCCGCAGTCGGTAGATGCGCTGTTCAGCGCAGCCGAGGCGCTTAATATGCGTATTATCGCAGGCAAAGTGATGATGGATCGCAATGCCCCGGACTACCTGACAGAAACGCCAGAAGAGAGCTATGCCCAGACGGAGGCGCTGATTGCGCGCTGGCACGAGCGCGGCCGCCTTAATTATGCGCTGACGCCGCGTTTCGCTCCGACCTCTTCTCCGGCGCTGCTGGAGAAAGTTCAGGCGCTTCGCCAGCGTTATCCGGATGTCTGGGTTCATACGCACCTTAGCGAAAACCCCCACGAAGTGGCCTGGGTGAAGCAGCTTTTTCCTGACCATAACGGTTATCTGGATGTGTATCATCAGTATCAGCTGACCGGGCGCCGCAGCGTATTCGCGCACTGTCTGCATCTGGAAACACAGGAGTGGCAGTGCCTGCATGATACGAACTCCGCCATAGCATTTTGCCCCACCTCAAATCTGTTTCTGGGCAGCGGCCTGTTCAATATCCAGCGGAGCTGGCAGCAGGGCGTTAAGGTGGGCATCGGCACCGACGTAGGCGCCGGCACCACCTTCAATATGCTGCAAACGCTGGGAGAAGCCTACAAAGTGGGGCAACTGCAGCAGTACAAACTGAGCGCCGCAGAAGCGTTTTATCACGCCACACTGGGCGGCGCCCATGCGCTGGATCTCGACAAACACATCGGTAACTTCGCCCCGGGCAAAGAAGCGGACTTTGTGGTGCTCGATCCCGCCGTGTCCGCCTTGCAGAGGTTACGCATGGCAAACAGTAAAGATATCTGGGAAAAACTGTTTGTGCTGATGACGCTCGGCGATGACAGAAATATCGTACAAACCTGGGTTAACGGTCGCCCCGTCTGGCAATCCGCTGCAAAGGAGAACGCCGCATGATTCAGTTCCTGCTTAATGACCGTCCGGTGACAGAAGAGCAGCTCGATCCCAATCTGACGGTCCTGTCGTATTTGCGTACGCATCAGCGTCGCTGCGGCACCAAAGAGGGCTGTGCCTCCGGCGACTGCGGCGCGTGTAGCGTCACATTGGGCAGTGTCGTAGACGGGAAGCTCACCTATCAGACCGTGAACAGTTGCCTGATGCTGGTCAGTGGGCTACAGGGTAAGCAACTCATTACGGTTGAGGATTTACGCCAGGGAAAAAGCCTGCATCCGGTACAGCAGGCAATGGTGGACTGCCATGGCTCGCAGTGTGGATTCTGTACGCCGGGTTTTGTCATGTCGCTGTTTAGTCTGCAAAAAAACCAGCCTGAGTGGAATCGTCAGCAGGCCGAACATGCGCTGGCGGGTAACCTGTGCCGCTGTACCGGTTACCGTTCCATCATGGCGGCTGCCGAGCAAAGCCTGAGCGATGTTCAGCCCGACAGCTTTGATCGTCAGGCACAGCAGGTGACTGAACAGCTGATGAACCTGACACACGAGGCTATCCAGACGCTGGAAAAGAACGGTCGCACCTGTTTTATCCCGAAAACCGTGCAGCAGCTTGCCGAATGCTGTATCGCCCATCCTGATGCCACATTGCTGGCGGGCGGCACCGATCTCAGCCTGCTGATTACCCAGCGCGACCAGCATCTCCCCAAAATGATTGCCCTGGGGCAGGTTGACGCACTGAAAGCCTGCGGCGAGGACGATAAACACTATCAACTGGGTGCCGCTGCGTCGCTGGAGCACATTGCCGATTTTATGGCGACGCGCATTCCGGGTTTTGCCGGAATGCTGACGCGCTTTGCCTCGCTACAAATTCGTCAACTCGGCACGCTGGGCGGCAACCTTGCGAACGCTTCGCCGATTGGTGATGCCTCGCCTACGCTGCTGGCGCTTAATGCATCGCTACTGCTGCAGCACGGCGACACGCAACGCACCGTGCCGCTCGATGGCTTTTTCACGGGCTACCGACAGACGGTGCTAAGGCCGGGGGAGTTTATTCACACCATTCTGATTCCTAAAGTGACAGTGTCACCGGATTTCGTGGCCTGGAAAGTCTCAAAACGACTGGATGATGACATTTCAGCGGTGTTTGCCGCCTTTAATATTCATACCGATAACGGCATCGTCACGCGTGCGCATATTGCATTCGGCGGTATGGCGGCAACGCCGCTTCGTGCGGTCGCCTGTGAACAGGCGCTGTGTGGTGCCGCTTTATCGCCGGAAACGCTGGCGAGAGCCTGTCAGGCGCTGGAAGCGACGTTTCAGCCGCTGAGCGATTTCCGGGCCAGCGCAGATTACCGTCTGCAGGTCGCCTGTAACCTGTTGCGTCGTTATGTTTACCGTTCAAACGGACTCGCCATCACAGAGGTAAGCCGCTATGTCTCATAATCGTCCGGCATTGCCTGAATCTGCGTTACCCGTCCTGTTCGCCAGCAATATGACCACGGGCGTAGGACGCAGTCAAAAACACGAAAGTGCGGAAAAACACGTCTCCGGTGAAGCGCAATATATTGACGATAAACCAGAACAGCCGGGCTTACTGCACCTTTGTCCGCGTCTGAGCGACCACGCGCATGCGCGTATTACACGTGTCGATCTGCAACCCTGTTACGCGGTTCCGGGCGTAGTACGCGTACTGACCTGGCAGGATGTGCCCGGCGTCAATGATATCGGGCCCTTACAGCCAGGCGATCCGCTTCTGGCACAGGATATCGTCCACTATGTGGGCCAGATTGTAATTGCCGTACTGGCCGAAACGCCCGAAGCGGCGCGTCAGGGCGCTAACGCGGCGATGATTGAGTACGCCATTCTTCCGGCGCTGCTGGATGTCGAAGACGCGCTGAAGCAGGGCAGCTTCGTGCAGGAACCCCATATTCATCAGCGCGGTGACGTTGAGGCGGCACTGGCGCGTGCGCCGCATCGGGTTCAGGGGGCGTTCCACATTGGCGGACAAGAGCATTTCTATCTGGAAACGCAAACCGCCCTGGTGATTCCCGGTGAAGACGACGCATTGCAGGTCTTTTGTTCGACGCAGAACCCCACTGAAATTCAAAAGCTGGTGGCCGAGGTCATGGGCATCACCATGAACAAGGTCACGATTGATATGCGGCGTATGGGCGGCGGATTTGGCGGCAAGGAAACCCAGGCCGCCGGTGTTGCCTGCCTGTGTGCTGTCGCCGCCAGGCTGACCGGGCGCGCCGTGAAAATGCGCCTCGCGCGGCGTGATGACATGCGTATTACCGGCAAACGGCATCCGTTTTTTGTGCGCTACGACGTGGGGGTTGAGGATGACGGCCGCTTGTGTGGCGTGAAAATCGATCTGGCAGGTAACTGTGGTTACTCACTGGATCTCAGCGGATCGATTGTGGATCGGGCAATGTTTCATGCCGATAACGCGTACTACCTCGGCGATGCGCGGATTACCGGTTACCGCTGCCGCACCAATACCGCGTCCAATACTGCGTTTCGCGGGTTTGGCGGCCCGCAGGGCATGGTGGCGATAGAGCAGATTATGGACCATATCGCCCGCGAGCGCGGAATCGATCCGCTGACGCTGCGTAAACGGAACTACTACGGTAAACACGAGCGCAATATCACGCATTACCACCAGCAGGTGAAAGATAATCTGCTGGATGAGATCACGGAACAGCTGGAAATCAGCAGTGATTACCACACGCGGCGGGAAGCCATCTCGGCCTTTAATGCCAGCAGTCCGCTGCTAAAACGCGGTCTTGCGCTGACGCCGGTGAAGTTTGGGATTTCTTTCACCTCAAGTTTTCTCAACCAGGCCGGTGCGCTGATTCTGATCTACACCGATGGCACAGTACAACTCAACCACGGCGGAACGGAAATGGGCCAGGGGCTCAATACCAAAGTGGCGCAGATTGTCGCGCAGGTGCTGCAAATCGATATCGATAAGATCCAGATCACCGCCACAGACACCGGCAAAGTGCCCAATACGTCGCCGACCGCGGCTTCCAGTGGTACGGATCTGAACGGCAAAGCGGCGCAAAATGCGGCGGAGATCCTGCGTGAACGCATGCGCACTATGCTGTGTTCGCTGCATAACTGTCTCCCCGAGGCGGTAAGTTTCAACAACGGCGTGGTGCGCGCAGGCGATCACTATTACACGTTCGCTCAGGTCGCCCAGCTTGCCTGGCTGAATCAGGTGCCGCTCTCCGCGACGGGATATTATCGCGTGCCTGGCATCCACTACGATCGTCAGGCTGGTCGGGGCGAACCGTTTTACTATTTCGCTTACGGGGCCGCCTGTTGCGAAGTGATTGTGGATACGCTGACGGGCGAATACCGGTTATTACGGGCGGATATTCTGCATGATGTCGGGGCCTCACTGAATCCAGCCATTGACATCGGTCAGGTCGAGGGCGGCTTCGTGCAGGGGCTGGGCTGGCTGACCTGTGAGGAACTGGTCTGGAATGACAAAGGCCAGTTGATGACGAACGGTCCGGCCAGCTACAAAATTCCGGCAATCAGCGATGTGCCCGCCGATATGCGCGTCACACTGGTCGAAAACCGTAAGAATCCGCAGGATACGGTATTCCATTCCAAGGCAGTGGGCGAGCCGCCTTTCATGCTGGGGATCGCCGCCTGGTGCGCATTACAGGATGCGGTCGCCAGTCTCGCGGACTATCGCCAACATCCGGGGCTGGACGCGCCTGCTACGCCGGAGCGGGTATTCTGGGGCGCACAGCGTATGGCCGGGAGGCGCGGATGATTTTCCATGACTGGATAAGCATCCTGCACCATCTCCGTGAAACGCGCCAGCCTTGCGTACTGGTCACTGTGCTGCGCGATCGTGGCTCGGTGCCCCGGGACGGCGGCGCTAAAATGGTGGTGACGGCGAAGGAAACCTTTTTAACAATTGGCGGCGGACATCTGGAATTTCAGTGTATCGCGCAGGCCCGCGCACTGCTGGAAAGCGGGCAGGCCAGCCCGCACACAGAGGATTTCAGTCTGGGGGCACGGCTGGGCCAGTGCTGCGGCGGCATGACCACCATGTTATTCGAACCCCTGTTGCAGGCACAGCCGGAAATCCTGGTGTTTGGCGCGGGCCATGTGGGCCAGGCGCTGGTGAATGTGCTGGCAACGTTACCCTGTCACATTAACTGGATTGACAGCCGGGAAAATGTTTTTTTATCCGTGCCGCCCGGGGTGCGCATCCAGCAGCCTGACGATCCGCTGGACGCAGTGGCTGAGGCGCCCGCTGGCAGCTATTATATCGTGATGACGCACCACCATCCGTTGGATCTGGCGCTCTGTGAAGCCATTCTTAAGCGGGGAGATTTCCACTACGCTGGCGTCATTGGCTCGCAGACAAAAAGCCAGCGCTTTCGCTATCGTCTGGCCGGCAAAGGCATCGACGACGTCCGGCTGGCGCGCCTGCGCTGCCCGGTGGGCTTACCCGATGTAAAAGGGAAACTGCCCGCCGAAATCGCCGTGGCGATTGCGGGTGAGATAATTGCGGTGTACCAGCAACAACGCGGATAGGTTGTTCTGCCCGAGGCGACCTGCCACTATGAAACACTGTGTAGACTATCAGGAGCGCCTATGAACGCCCGTCAAAACCCTTTCTTTAGCGTCAGCAGTCTGCCTTATCACACGCCACCGTTTGACCAGATTCAGGAAACGGACTTTTTGCCCGCGCTGCAGGCCGGTATCGAAGAGAAACGTCAGGAAGTCCTGGCCATTGCGACATCCGCTGATGCCCCGACGTTCCAGAATACCTGTGAAGCGCTGGAGAAAAGTGGCCAGCTGCTGACCCGGGTAAGCCTGGTGTTTAATGCCATGACCTCGGCGAATACCAGCCCCTATTTACAACAGATCGATGAAGAGATTACGCCGCAACTGACCGCGCTTAATGATGAGATCATGCTGAATCGTCCGCTGTTTTCACGCATCGATCAGGTCTATGTGCAACGAAACCAGCTGGATGCCGAATCCAGACGTCTGGTAGAAATTCTCTGGCAGCGCTTTCAGCTTGCCGGTGCCAATCTGCCCGAAACGCAGAAACAGCAACTGAAAACCCTGAATCAGGAGGCGGCGCGGCTCAGTACCCAGTTCACGAATAAGCTGCTGGCGGCCACGAAGGCCGGCGGTCTGGTCGTCGAGGATGTGCAACAGTTAGCCGGTCTGAGCGCGTCCGATCTGGCCGTCGCCAGGGCCGCCGCGAAGGCGCTCGGTCTGGAAAACGCGTGGCTGTTGGTGCTGCAAAACACGACGCAACAGCCCGCGCTGCAATCGCTGACGGTGCGCGCAACGCGCCAGGCCCTGTTTCATGCGGCCCTGACGCGCAGTGAGAAAAACGATGATAACGATACCCGACAGTTAGTGCTTCGGCTGTCACAGGTGCGTGCCGAACAGGCGAGGCTGTTAGGATTCGCCAGTTTTGCGACCTGGCAACTGCAGGATCAGATGGCCAAAACGCCCGAGGCCGCTCTGGCGTTTATGCGTAATATTGTGCCTGCCGCCCGGGCAAGGGCCGAACGCGAAGCCGCGGCGATTCAGCAAACGATCGACAAGCAGCAGGGGGATTTTACCCTCAGCGCCTGGGACTGGAATTTCTACGCCGAGCAGGTCAGGCGAGCGCAGTACGATTTAGATGAGAATCAGATCAAGCCCTATTTTGAGCTCAACACGGTCCTGGAACAGGGCGTTTTCTGGGCGGCCACGCAGCTTTATGGTATTACGTTCGCGCAACGTCACGATCTGCCGGTTTACCATCCGGATGTACAGGTGTACGAAATTTTCGATGCTGACGGGAGTGGGCTTGCGCTGTTTTACACGGACTTCTTCAAACGCGACAGTAAAGGCGGTGGCGCCTGGATGAGCAACTTTGTTAATCAGTCCACGCTCCTCGACAGCAAACCCGTGATTTACAACGTCTGCAACTACACGCAACCCGCGGAGGGGGAACCCGCGCTCCTGAGCTGGGATGAGGTGATAACCCTGTTTCATGAGTTCGGGCATACGTTGCACGGCCTGTTTGCCAGCCAGCGTTATCCCAGCCTGTCCGGCACAGCAACGCCACGTGATTTTGTTGAATTCCCTTCACAAATCAACGAGCACTGGGCCAGCGAGCCACAGGTGTTTCGTCATTATGCCCGCCATCACCAGACGGGTGAGCAGATGCCCGCCGAGCTGCATGAAAAAATCATCAGGGCGGGCAAGTTTAATAAAGGCTACGAGATGAGCGAGCTGCTGGCCGCCGCGTTGCTGGACCTACACTGGCACAGCCTGGATGGCAGTCAGCCGGTACAGTCTGTTGACGGATTCGAGCAACAGGCGCTGCGCAGTGATGATCTCGATATGGCGGCCGTCCCGCCGCGCTATCGCTCCAGCTATTTCCAGCACATCTGGGGCGGTGGTTATGCCGCGGGTTATTACGCTTATATCTGGACGCAGATGCTGGCGGATGACGGCTACCAGTGGTTCGTCGAAAACGGCGGACTGACGCGCAAAAATGGCGATATTTTCCGCCAGAAGATCCTGTCTCGCGGCAACAGCAGTGATCTCAAAGCGTTATATGAAGCCTGGCGCGGGGGCGAACCGAAGCTTGAGCCGATGTTAAAAAATCGCGGCCTGGCCGACTGAGCAACAAAGGGCGGAGAATCCGCCCTTTGTTTTTTTACCCCAGCGGACCGCCTTCAATGGTCTCGCACAAGCCCGCCAGTACGCGCTCGCCGGTTTCATTTCTTAATGACTGATACCACTCCGACGTCATCACCGGATCTTTTGCATGCGTGATATCACAACGCTTGCGCGCTTTCAGAACCAGGTCTTTGACACGGTCAACGCGGCGCGCCTGATAACGCAGCAGCGCATCTTCGATGCCAAGCGAATGCGCAGCCAGGGCTGAAGCCAGTACAATGGCATCTTCCATCGCGGCACAGCCGCCCTGACCAATATCCGGCGTGGTGCTGTGCGCGGCATCGCCAAGCAGCACCACCCGGCCTTTCACGAAGCGCTGAAACGGCTCGATATCGTGAATTTCAACCCGGTTGGTGGTGTCCACATCAATGGCCGCAATCAGTTTTTGCACCGGGGCTGCCCAGCCGCTGAAATAGCGGCGCAAATCGTCACGTGCAGTAGTGCGGTCCTGTTCCAGCCCCGCAGGCAGCGGGACATCAAAGAAAAAGTAAAAGCGGTTTCCGCTTACCGGCATTAACGATACGCGCTTGCCATCCCCTACAAAGGTTGTCCACTGGTCCGCAGGCGCGATGGACTCATCAATGTTCACCAGACCGTTCCAGTTCACATAGCCCGCGTAACGGCGTGGCAGCTTTTCCCCCAGCACATAGTCCCGCACAACAGAGTGCGTGCCGTCTGCCGCGACCAGAAAATCGCCTTCAGCCTGGCTGTTGTCTTCGAAGGTGGCGACAACGCCCGTGGCGTGCTGTTCCACCTGCACGATACGTTTACCAAAATGCACTCTGTCGCGGCCGTAGGCATCCAGTAGCATGGCCTGCAACTCGGCGCGGGCAATCGGATAGGGGAATTCACCTACCTGCTGCACCAGCGGCGATAAACTGAACCGTGTCAGGGTTTCACCCGACAATGCATCCTTATAGGCCATAAAGGCCATATTACCGCCCAGCGCGCGGACTTTGTCTTTCAGGCCCAGCGAATTCAGGCATTTCACGCCATTTGGCCAGACCGAAATCGCAGCGCCGACGGGCCGAATGGTTTTTACCGCCTCATAGACTTCCGTCTGGAAACCCTGTTGCTCCAGCGCGAGGGCCGCCGTCATGCCGCCCATTCCGCCACCGATAACGATCGCTTTCATATGTTCTCTCCTTTGCATTGCGTCATATCTTGCAATTTTTGTTCCAGGCGATGAAAAGGCGGCAACCCGCATGAACAGGATGCAACTCGCTGATATTGAGGAATAATCTTTTCAGCCTGCACGCAAACCGTGCAAAAGGCCGCACCGTACCAGTGCAGGAATATTCTGTAAACCACATAAACCACGCGCTTTTAAGATGTTGCCTATGAAACATGCAATTCAGAGCGTGATATAGATCACGCCCTATGACAACGACTTCGGAATCTTTCATGAAAATTGGCATCAGCAATACGCACTATCCGGAGCAGCGCAATATCCTGGTGAATCCGGACAATCACTACATCAACCTGAAAAAGCGCAACCTGTTTTATTTCCTCAATCCGCTGCGTACACGTTTACTCAAGAAGAATAAACGCTTTGTGTTTGTCCCCGTGCCCTTCGCAATGGGGGAGAAGCCCGATATCCTGCATCTGTTTAATGAAGTCGCCATTACGCCCATGAACTGGGTCGCGACCTTCGAGACTGAGCTGCCGCGTGTTCTGCCTGTAGCGGGCGTCGCCAAGCAGAATAATCCTGAACTCAAACAACTGATTCCGTATTTGCTCAAGGATAACTGTTTTGGCCTGATCGCCATTTCCGATGCCACCTTGCATATTCAGATGAAGCTGTTTAAACCCGATGTCGCCGCGAAAATTCGCGCAAAAACGTTGGTGATGCATCCACCGCAAACCCTGTTTACGCAACAGAAGCGCCCACGGCAAAGCGATAAACTCCGCCTGGTGTTCGTTGGCAACGAGTTTTACCGTAAAGGCGGCGCAGAAGTCGTGCTGGCCATCAGTGAACTGATTGAGACGGGACAGATTGATGCTGGCCAACTCGACGTTCAGTTGATTGGTGAACTGACGAAACGTCATAATGTTGCCCATCGCGCTTTCCAGGATAACGACGCGTTTTATCGGGACATTGAAGATCGCATCACGCGCCATGCCTGCTTCACGCACCATTCCCGCAAGGATAATCGTGAACTGATGCAGTTGTTCCAGCAAAGCGATGTGGGGTTGCTGCCGACCTGGCAGGAAACCTACGGGTTTTCCGTACTGGAAATGCAGGCCAGCGGCTGTCCGGTATTGACCAGTAACGTTCGTGCGTTGCCTGAAATTAATCCGCCTACCGCCGGTTGGCTGATTGATGGCGAACTCAACGATGACCGCGAATATCAGGTCAACAGCGAAGCCGAGAAACACCGGCTACGTCGGGCATTAATAGACGGCATTAAGACAACCCTGCTGGACATTCTTGCGCAGCCACAGCAGTTAACGGAAAAAGGCGAGGGCGCGATTCTGCGCATCAAGCAGCAGCACGATCCGCGTCAGTATTGCGCCAGACTGAACGATATTTATCGCCGTGGCGTGGTCCAGGCCGTGGAACATCCGCCCGCGCTCTCAATTTAGCAAGATTTACCAGACGTTATGCGTCAGAGTCATCATACTTGTCTGACGCATATCTCTGGAGATCGGTTATGAAAAACTTGTATGCTCTGCTGCTGACCTGCTTCATGGGCAGCAGCGCCCTGGCGCAGCCCGCTCACACGTTTCCCCCTCGCACACCGTTGCCGCAACTCACGCCCGTCGCGGCGAAATGTGATCTCTCCAGCTGTCAGACTCGCTGTTATGTTGAGCAATCTCATTGTAATACGCGAAACTCAAGTGACTGCAGTACTCAGGCACAGCTCTGTGTGCAATCCTGTGCGGCACAGTGTCAATAACCTGTCACCTGAATGAGTACTGATGAAATCTTTTCTCACTGCATTACTGATTGCGTTTACCGCCAGCGCCCAGGCGGCTGACTTGTCGTCTCAGACCATCGCCGAACGGGTGAAAAGCGTGATTGATCCGCTGATGGCGCAGCAGGGCATTCCCGGCATGTCGGTCGGCGTGCTCTATAAAGGTCGCCCTCAGTACATTAACTTTGGTGTGGCCGATACCGCGAGCGAACGCCGGGTGACAGAAAATACGCTGTTCGAACTGGGGTCCGTCAGTAAGACATTCACGGGCGTGCTGGCGGGCGTGCTGATTCGTAACGGTGCGCTGCGTCTGAACGATCCGGTCTCCCGCTACTGGCCCGCGTTAAACGGCCCGCAGTGGCAAAGCCGACGGATGGTCCATCTTGCCACCTACAGCGCAGGCGGACTGCCGTTACATCTGCCCGATGAGGTAACCAGTCAGGATGAACTACTGGCTTACGCGCAGCAGTGGCAACCGGACGCCGCGCCGGGTACACAGCGTCACTATTCTCATGTCAGTATTGGTCTGCTGGGCTATTTGATGGTGAAGGGGGAATTTGAGGAGGCGATGCAAAAGGACGTTATCACGCCGTTGCGGCTGACACGCACCTTTTATACGGTGCCCCCGTCGATGATGTTTGATTACGCCTGGGGTTATCAGGACGGTAAACCGGTACGCGTCTCGCCGGGTATGCTGTCAGCAGAGACCAGCGGCGTGAAGTCCACCGCGCGCGACATGATGGCTTTTATGCAGGCCAATGCGAATCCCAATGGGTTGTCGTCCGGGAATACGTCATTGCGCAATGGCATTCTGACCGCGCAATCTCGTTACCTGCGCGCAGGTGAACTGTATCAGGGGCTGGGGTGGGAAATTTACCCCTGGCCCATTGACAGCCAGACGATCGTTGCCGCCAGTGACACTCAGGCCGCGCTGTCCACACAGCCCGCGACCATTCTGAGCCCGGCTCAACCCATGGATCGCGCCAGTTGGGTGCACAAAACCGGCTCCACAAAGGGCTTTGGTGCCTATATCGCGTTCGTCCCGCAACAAAACAGCGGGGTAATCCTGCTGGCCAATAAAAACTATCCCAATCCGGAGCGTATCAACGCGGCGGTTGCCATCATGGCTATGCTGGCATCGGACTGAACTAAAAATGGCCGCACAGGGCGGCCATCATATCGACGGAGATCGATGCGTTACACTGTGCCTGTACCGCCGTCTGAACACCACACCTGACCGGAGGCAAAACTGCACTCATCGGAAGCCAGAGTGACATAGAGCGGTGCGATTTCAACCGGTTGACCGGGACGGCCCAGCGGCGCATCAGCACCAAACTGTTCCACTTTTTCCTGCGGCTGGCCGCCACTGGGCTGCAGCGGTGTCCAGTACGGACCTGGCGCAACGGCATTCACGCGGATGCCTTCCGGCCCCAGCTGTTTTGCCAGCGCTTTGGTAAAGGCTACATTACAGGCTTTGGTCTGCGCATAATCCAGCAGGATATCGCTGGGTTTAAACGCCTGCACAGATGAGGTATTAATAATCGCTGCACCGCGCGGCAGGTGAGCCAGCGCCGCTTTTGTTAACCAGAAGGGCGCGTAAACATTCGTTTTAAAGGTGGCATCGAAATCTTCGGTGCTCAGCGTACGAATGGATTCATTAAACTGCTGGCGTCCGGCATTATTGACCAGAATATCCAGTCCGCCCAGTTTGTCGGCGGCTTCATTCACCAGTTTCTGGCAAAAGGCTTCTGAGCGCAGATCGCCGGGAATGGCCACGGCTTTACGGCCTTCGGCTTCAATCAGTTTAATCACTTCAGCCGCATCGGACTCTTCTTCTGGCAAATAGTTAATTGCCACATCGGCACCTTCACGTGCATAGGCGATGGCCACAGCGCGACCGATACCGGAATCTCCCCCTGTGATCAGGGCTTTACGGCCAGTCAGACGACCGTGACCACGATAGCTGGTTTCACCGTGGTCGGGTGGCGGGTCCATTTCGCTCGCCAGGCCGGGTGCCTGCTGCGGCTGCTGTCTGAACGGCGGCTTCGGGAAACGATCGGGATCGAGAATAGCCTTATTTGACGTTGTCATGCGTAAGCTCCTTAAACAGTCGTGTCAGAGAACTTAAGCCTGGCACAGATGTGATTTTTGTCACATTCAAATGCTTATTATTTGCGCTCAGGCAGTTAAAAAAACGGCAAAAAGACGTTTTAAATCCCCTGAATTTACCGATAAGCGCAGCGGAAATAGTGGAATATAGGGCCAGCGGGGCCGCATTCAGGGGCGCAGACCAGCCTGACAGGAAACAGAGAGGGCGTGCACGAAAGGGGAATAGCGCCTAAGTGGCTGAGAAACTAGCAGTTATTACGGGAGAAAATAAGAGATTGTATTAACAGTCATTAAGGGGGAGAATTGCTGCAGATTGAGTAACCGTGAATGTTTGTACAAATGTTTCAAAGATGTTACTATGAGTGTCCCGGCCAGCATCACTTTATATTTTGTGACGTCTGGCCGGACGTTTTCCCTGGTGTTGGCTGTTTTAGCGACCTGGCCGTACAGGTCAGGTTTTTTTTTACCGCTAAACAACTGAAGCCATTGTAACCTCTGAATGATTCATTGTAAGTTACTCTTAAGTATCATCTTACCTGTACTATAGTGCAGGTTAAGTCCACGTTAAGTAAAAGAAGCAGCATGGAGCCTGAATGTTTTCTTTTTTCCTTGAAAATCAAACAATAACGGATACGCTTCAGACTTACATACAGAGAAAGTTATCTCCGCTGGGTAGTCCGGATTACGCTTACACTGTTGTGAGCAAAAAAAATCCTTCAAATGTTCTGATTATTTCCAGTTATCCTGACGAATGGATTAGGTTATACCGCGCTAACAACTTTCAGCTGACCGATCCGGTTATTCTCACGGCCTTTAAACGCACCTCGCCGTTTGCCTGGGATGAGAATATTACGCTGATGTCCGACCTGCGGTTCACCAAAATTTTCTCTTTATCCAAGCAATACAACATTGTTAACGGCTTTACCTATGTCCTGCACGACCACATGAACAACCTTGCTCTGTTGTCCGTGATCATTAAAGGCAACGATCAGGCTGCGCTGGAGCAACGCCTTGCTGCCGAACAGGGCACGATGCAGATGCTGCTGATTGATTTTAACGAGCAGATGTACCGCCTGGCCGGTACCGAAGGCGAGCGAGCCCCGGCGTTAAATCAGAGCGCGGACAAAACGATATTTTCCTCGCGTGAAAATGAGGTGTTGTACTGGGCGAGTATGGGCAAAACCTATGCTGAGATAGCCGCTATTACGGGCATTTCTGTGAGTACCGTGAAGTTTCACATCAAGAATGTGGTTGTGAAACTGGGCGTCAGTAACGCCCGACAGGCTATCAGACTGGGTGTAGAACTGGATCTTATCAGACCGGCAGCGTCAGCGGCCAGGTAGTGACTGCGACGGGCGGACAGCCCGTACGTGACACCACATCACCACCGAGTTGCTGCTTGTCATCCTGACCTGCTGGCAGCGTCAGCAAATAGATACGTTCCTTTTCGGTCAGGAAAGCCTCTTTAATGACTTTGATTTGCCAGCCAGAGCGAGTGAGAATTTTCAACATCGCGCGGCTGACAATCGTATAGATATTGCCGTAGGCATTATTTTGCGCCCAGTTCACCATCGCTAAAAACAGGACCTGGCTGATAGGGTAGTGCTCACCTAACAGCGCACGTGCGCGGGCTTTGTCGACAAAAAAACGGCTGGATTCGGTACCATAGGCGGGCAGGGTGACATCACTGAAGCAGTGCTGAAAAGTGTGCGTGATCATGTTGGGACGATCGAGGCTGGTAAAACGTACGCTGCACACTAATTGTCCTTCGCAGATTCCCAGAATATAACGTGTACCGGGCCCATCAAATTCATCGGACTCCATTCCCTGACTGCAAATGACTTCCCATCCCAGACGATCGCTAAATGTTTTCTTGCGAAGTTTATAAAGTTCTTCTGAACGGGTGGTTTGCAGTTCTTCGTAACTGACGTCAAACAGTTCAAGCATTCCATTTCCTCTTAAAAGTTACTGCGGCCCTCGCGGTTATCCTGCACTGATTTTACAAGCTTTTCACTATGACGTTCAGTTAATTAACCATTATTCGAGCGAATGGCGTCGTTTTCTGTCTGTCAATGGGCAGGATAAAGCGTCTCAAGCGGTAAAACTGTCCCTGAAGGGATATTATTTGTCATAACGCGGCAGAACACAATACAAATAGTAACTAAACAATACTATTTCAAAAATGCATATTTTCCCAGTCGGTTTGTGCTAAAGGGGCTTTTAACAGATTAATGCCAGATGCACATCGCTATTTTTCATCCCCGGTTCGCGTAAAATTTTATATTAGAGAGTAATCAATATGTCCTGTATCACAAACCACAGAAAAAACTAAAAATCATAATTTGGCTGTTAATTTCGGTAATTGTTGACCTGGCGCAGTTTACTAATACTTGAGCCGGGCCTGCCTGCGCGTGGGCCAGGGATAGCTGATTAAGACAGGTAATTACCGAATTATAAGGCGAATTATAATGACTATATCCTCTGAGCTTAAAACGAAAGAAAAACTGGGTTACGGCATCGGTGATGCCGCCAGTTCGATGGTATGGCAAACCGCCACCTTATTTCTGGCCTATTTTTACACGGATGTGTTCGGCTTACCGGCCGCGATTATGGGCACCATGTTTTTAGTGGTGCGCCTGGCCGATGCGTTTGTCGATCCCTGTATTGGGGCACTGGTCGATCGTACCCGAACCCGTCATGGCCGTTTTCGCCCGTGGCTCATGTGGTTCGCGATTCCGTTCGGCGTCAGTTGCCTGATCACCTTTTACGTGCCGGATGCAGGCCCGACCGCCAAAATTGTCTATGCCTGCGTCACCTATGCAATTCTCAGTTTTATTTATTCTGCTGTCAATGTGCCTTACTGCGCGATGCCCGGAGCCTTGACCCTGGATCCACGCGAGCGCCATTCGCTGCAATCCTGGCGGTTTGCCTGTGCGTTTATCGGCGGACTGGTGGTCACGGTGATCGGCCTGCCGCTGGTCGAATGGCTGGGGCAGGGAGACAAGGCAAAGGGTTACCTTTACGCCATGGGCCTGATGGGATTTCTGGGCGTGGTGTTAATCTACTGCTGCTTCTTTATGACGCGTGAGCGTTATTTACCCCACAACGATACAGCGGGGTCAATGTGGTCGGATCTCAAGCTGCTCGCTAAAAACAATCAGTGGCGCATCATTATTATTTTTAACATCCTGCTCCTGACCGCCGTCGTGACGCGCGGCTCATCGACCCTGTATTACATGAATTATGTCTTACGGCGACCTGACCTGGTCTTTACTTTTATTGTGACGGGCATGATAGCCGCATTATGCGGTGCATTTTTATCAGAACGTATATTAGGAAAATTCGACCGCATTCGTGCTTATCAGGTCTGTCTTGTCAGTTTTGTTTTCTTTCTGACGGTCATTTATTTAATTCCACCGTCCCAGGTCTGGTTAATCATTGGGTTAAATATTGTTTTTGGCTTTGTTCAGAATCTGACCACGCCTGTTCAATGGAATATGTTTTCTGACGTCGTGGATTATGAAGAACATCGCAGCGGCAGACGTCTCGACGGCCTGGTTTTCTCGACCGCCTTATTTGCCATCAAATTTGGCCTGGCCATGGGCGGTGCCGTCGTGGGCTGGATCCTCGGTCTGGTGCACTACCAACCCGGCGTCGCTGCACAGTCACCCCAGGTCATTACCACCATCAACCTGATGCATAACATCATCCCCGGCGTGCTGTTTATCGCCATGCTGCTTCTGCTTTTTTTCTATCAACTTAACAGCCCGCGAGTCAATGCGATTGCCGAAGCGCTGGCGGCAAAACGCGCCGCAGAAGCCCGACACGATGCTGAAAACACAATTTGATCTCAGCGAAAGGAGAGAAACATGACCGAGATGTATAAGGATCCTCATCAGCCCATTGACGTACGCGTAGACGATCTGTTGTCGCGCATGACGGCCGAAGAGAAGTTCGCCCAGATGCACGCCTACTGGCTCATCCTGGATGAACAGGGCAATCATCAGCCGCGAAGCGATTTGAGCGATGACTTCACGGGCGTCAGCGAACACACCATCCTGAAGGCGCAGTTAACGCACGGCGTCGGTCAGATTACCCGTCCTTTGGGCACGCACATTGTTGATGCCGTCACTGGCGTGCGTGCCGCGAACCGTTTACAACGCGACCTGGTTGAAGGCTCGCGCCTTGGCATCCCGGCCCTGTTTCATGAGGAGTGCCTCGTGGGTTTACTCTGCAAAGGCGCTACGCTCTTTCCGTCCTCGCTTAACTACGGTTCTACCTGGGATGCCGGGCTGGTGAAACGGGCGGCACAGCATATCGGTGCCGAAGCGCGGTCCGTTGGCTGTAAGCAGGGGCTGGCTCCGGTACTGGATGTGTCACGGGATGTCCGCTGGGGCAGAACGGAAGAAACCTTTGGAGAAGATCCCTGGCTGGTGGGCGTGATGGCAACGGCCTATGTCGAAGGTTTACAGGGCGAGCGGCGCGATCTGCTGGCTACGCTCAAACACTATGCAGGCCATTCATTTAGCGAAGGTGCGCGCAATCATGCGCCTGTCCATCTCGGTTTTTGCGAACTGAACGACACGTTCCTGCTGCCGTTCGAAATGGCCGTAAAGCTGGCTAATGCCGGCTCGGTCATGCCCGCTTACCATGACATCGATAATCAACCCAGCCACAGCGATCGTTTTTTACTGACCGACGTGCTTCGGGAGCAGTGGGGATTCGATGGCCTTATCGTGGCGGACTATGGCGGCGTCAGTTTGCTACATCAGCATCACGGCATTTCGCAGGATGCGGCGGAGTCGGCGGCACTGGCGTTTAATGCCGGTCTGGATGTCGAACTGCCTAAGGATGACTGCGCGCGTCATCTGGCCGAGGCGGTATCCCGTCAACTGCTGTCGATGGAGACGATTGACCGTATTGTCAGCCGTATCCTGACAGAAAAATTTCGCCTGGGGTTATTCGACGATCCGTACATCCGTGAAGCGGACATTTGTCTTCAGCACGAGGAAACCCGTCAGGTAGCGCGTACGGTCGCCACACAGTCAATTACGCTGCTGGAAAATAACGGGATTCTGCCGCTGAAAACCGGCGCGCGCGTGGCGGTAGTCGGGCCCTGTGCTGACGATCCGCTGGCTTTGCTGAGCGGCTACAGTTTTCCGGTTCACCTGATCATCAGCGATATGCTGGAAGAAACATCGCAGGTCACCACGCCGCTGGCCGCACTGCAACACTATCTGGGTGAGCAGCAGGTCCGCTATGCCAAAGGGTGCCATATCATTGAAACCCGCACCGCCGGTGCGCCGGTTTTCCCGGGGGACAGCGGGGCGAAACCAATGCAGCAGTCGCCGGTGTCTCAGGATACCGGGTTGATTGACGAGGCGGTTGAGGTTGCCCGACAAAGCGATGTCGTGATTGCCTGCGTGGGGGATCTGGCGGGGCTGTTTCAAAGCGGCACCGTAGGCGAAGGATCGGATACCGACAGCCTGACTCTGCCCGGCGTTCAGCAGCCGCTGCTGGAGGCGCTGGCCGCCACAGGTAAGCCCCTGATTGTGGTGATGACGGGTGGGCGACCTTACAACCTGCAAGGAATGGAGGAGCGCGTCGCGGCCTTTATGCTCGCCTGGGCGCCGGGCCAGGAAGGCGGCTGGGCGATTGCCGATGTGCTGACGGGGCGGGCAGAACCGCAGGGGCGACTGGTGGTCAGTATCCCGAAAAACGTCGGCGCGATGCCGTTCTATTACAACCACAAACTGAAAAGCGGTGGAACGCCCATCGCGTTTCATTTTGGCGCACGCTATCCGTTTGGCTTCGGTCTGGGCTGGACGACGTTCGACTGGGGCGCGCCTCAGCCTGAACAGGATCAGGTCGCGATCGATGGCGAGATCCGCCTGCGGATCACCGTGACCAATCGGGGGGAACGGCAGGGCAGCGAAGTGATCCAGCTCTATGTTCGTGACCGAATCGCCAGCCGGGTACGCCCGCTTCAGGAACTGAAAGCGTTTCAGCGCGTCACGCTGGCGCCAGGCGCGTCAGCCGAACTGTGCTTTACGCTTCCTGTCGATATGCTCAACTTTACCCGTGGCGATGGTAAACGTATTGTCGAACCGGGAGAGTTCGAGTTGCAGACAGGTTCCTCGTGCCGTGATATTCATGGCGTCAGCACCGTAACGGTAACGGGAGAAACGCGTGTGCTGCCGACACACTGGCGGATGTTAAGCACCTGCTCGGTCAATGTTGCCGACTGAGGCCTTCGCCTGCCCATTAAGCGGATGGGCAGGCGCGTTTAGGTGTGCTCGCACAACGTTTTCGTCAGGTAATGACGCTGCATACCGGCTTCGAGAAAATCCGGCAGCGACATTTTCAGGACATAGCCCTGTTTCTGGTAAAAGGGCAGGGCCTGAAAGCTAAAGGTATCCACTTGTGCGCTGTGGCAGCCTCTGGCCACAGCTGCCTGTTCCGCAGCTCGAATCAGCTCACCGCCCAGGCCCGCACCACGTTGGGCTTCACTGACCCACAGGTAATCAATACACAGCCAGCGGCCTTTAATGCTGCCAGCCAGCCCGCCTTGTAACGGCCCCTGATCGTGACGACACATGACCGACAGCGGTCCCCATAACGCCGTGTCAATAAACTGATGATTCCAGGCACGCAGCCCGGTAAAGAGATCCTGCTTGTCCTGCTCACTCAGCGTGTGAGTCACGGTCAGCGAAAAAGTGGTGTTAACGGGCCTGCTCATTTTTTGTCCTTATATCCCCTGTAAGGGATAATATTGCCGTTATCAAAAGGGGCATCTACGCTATAAATATCCCCTCCAAGGGATAAATTCTGATGAATGATGGAGCGCGCAAGATGATTTACAGTCCCCGGCAGTTAGCCAATCAGCTGAAACGCCTGCGTCAGCAGCAGGGCTGGACCCAAACCGACCTGGCCAAACGCGTGGGCCTGAAACAGGCAACGCTGTCTCATTTTGAAAATTATCCTGAGTCTACCTCACTGGAAACGCTGTTTAAAATTTTGCAGGCGCTGGATATTGCTCTGGCGCTGCAGATCAAAACGCCCCCGACCACGCCAGCGGAGGATGCCTGGTAATGGCAAAACTCATCGCCTGGATGAACGGTGAGCGGGTCGGAACGTTAATGCAGCATCATGACGGGACGCTGAGCTTCCAGTACGCTGCCAGCTGGCTTCAGCATCCGCTCACCCGGCCTCTCTCACTGTCACTGCCGCTGCAACGTGCCGCCCACCACTCAGTCAGGGTGAGCTATTTCTTCGAAAACCTGCTAAGACCTATCCCATTGACAGAAAAGGAAAAGAATCATGCTTTCCAGACAAAATCCTGTGGGGTTTTCGCCGTATTGCAAAAAGTGGGACACCGGTTACCGGGTGCACTTATCATGCTGCCGGTAAACCAGCAGCCCGTTGAGCTGGATGACGAATCCATAATGTCCGATATGGCCAGCGCACATGCCGACAGCGACAACGCCTTTCTGTGTCTTGCGCTGGCGCGTGAACTGGGCCTGCCTGTACCGGATGCCAGGCCGCTTCACCAGGAAGGCGGGGGCAGGCAATTGTGCATCACGCGTGACGACCGTCGCTGGAATGCGGACCGGACGCAGTGCTACCGCCTTCCCACCGAAAACCTGTGCCAGGCGCTGGGATTCCCGCCCGCGTGCAGTCATGAACAATCGGGCGGTCCGGGCCTTGAGGCACTGATGGGATTACTGATGGGATCGCGCAGCGCGCTTACAGATCGCGAAGCGATAATGCGTTGCCTGGTATTTCAGTGGTTAACAGGCATCACCAGTCTGGATGCCCGACATATCAGATTGTTCATCGAGCGCGAGGGGAGTTTTCGGCTGGCACCGTTTCGGTGTCTGGTCTCCGCCTGGCCCGCGCTCTCTCAGCGCAAAATGGACCGCGATGACATCCAGTTACCCCTTGGTGTCACAGGCCCGGCGGGCAAGCTGCATCGCATCACGCAGATCGCGCCCTCACACTTTCTGGCCAGTGCCCGCAGCATGCGGTTCAGTGAGGAGCAGATGCACGCTATCCTGAATGGCTTTGTATCTGCTTTACCGGCTGCGATGATCCGGGTACGTGACAGCCTGCCAGAAGAGGTTTCTCTGGTGGTGGCCGATGCGATTTTCAGCCATTCATTGCTGATGCTCGAACAGGTCCGTTCGCTGACCTGAAGGGATCATGACGTTTCCGGCTGGTAAATCAGATGTCCCGCCACGCCGCCTTTGCCCCCATCTTTGGGATGGTTCATGCCATCCGTCACGGGAACGGAGGCGAAATCAAAAGGGGAAACGCCTGTCAGGCACGCCGCGTTAACCCCGAACTGTTCGGGATTAGAGCGGCTCTGGTGGAAGGTGTAAATACCACAAACCGAGCAGAAATAATGCACCGCCTGTCCGGAATTAAAGCGGTATTCACTCAGCGCCGCTTTCCCTTTGTGGATCGTCAGCCCCGAAGCAAGGGCAAACACCACCACGGCACCGCGCATCCGGCAAAATGAACAGTTACAGCGTCGGGCCGTATTCAGTCCATCCAGCAGTTCAACAGTAAACGCAACCGCACCACAGTGGCACTGTCCTGAAGTGATTTCTGACATCGCTTGCTCCTTTTTCATCCTGTCACGTTTCGCAGCGTGACAGAGGTGAGGGGTTAATGGCATAAAGACGAAAGGGAATTCAGCCAGGATATTGTGAATGCTTAACGTAAAAGACACCAGCATGACGCCGGAAGAGTGCAGACATTTTCTCACGCAGCACACGTTTGGAACGCTGGTGAGCAGCGATCTGCAAATCAGCCATATTCCGTTTTGCTTCAACGGTGAAAACGTTCTTGAAACACATCTGGCACGCAATAATCCGCAACGGGTTGCGCTGGCGCAGCAGCCGTGCCTGCTGAGCGTTCTGGGTCCGCATGCCTTTATCAGTACGGATTACTATCTGGCGTCACCTGCCGTTCCAACCTGGAACTATGCCGCCGTCAGCGTGAAAGGCATCAGCAGGCTGATGACGCAGGCGGAACTGGGCCAGTCGCTGGACAGAATGTTAGCCGCGTTTCAACCGGGCCTGAGGCAGGATAAACAACGGCTTCCCGATGATTATCAACAAAAACTGATGCAGGGCATCACCGGTGTCAGGATAGAGATTAGCCACATCAGCGGCACGCTGAAGCTTGGGCAGCATCGCCGTCCACCCGAACAGCTTAATGTTTTCCAGCAACTGGCTGCCCAGGGCGGTGCGTATGCGGATTATGCGCGCTTTGCTCAGGACTGGCTGAGCCGCTTCCGGCCAGACGTACTGACCCGTCACCACGGTGCGTAAAGGCTGAGGAGGGAATAAACCGGGCAGCGTCACATGAAGACGCTGCCCGGGTACGTCAATCAAAACTCTTTTTGCCCACCCAGCTCAATGACGCGGTTTGGCGGGATCATAAACTGTTCATGGGCACGTAACGCATTGCGCTGGAAGAAATGGAAGATGGCACCACGGGCATGTGCCAGACCGCGTCGTTTCTTCATCACCAGCGTGTCGTGAGAGGTGAAAAACGACGCCTCATTTAACGTACAGCCAAATCCTTCCAGCCCGCACAGGTGCAACACATCTTTCATGGAAGGCCGTTCATGCCAGCCGTATTCGGCCGTCACCTGCCAGAAGGACGGCGAAAGCTGACGTAGCGCGATGCGCTTCTGGTTATGAACACGCGGCAGGTCAACCGTTTTTATATGCAGAAGAACCGTCCGCTCATGCAGCACCCGGTTGTGTTTCAGGTTATGCAGCAGCGCCTGCGGAATTTCATACTCTTTGCGGGTCAGAAAAATTGCCGTACCGCCAACCCGCATCGGGGGCGAAGCCTCCAGCGAGCTAATCAGGGCTTTTAACCTGACGGGATCGTCAGTCAGACGACGAATGAGCCTTGAACGCTCTCCGCTCCAGATCAGCATCAGCATCAGCATCGTCATCGCCAGCAACACGGGAACCCAGCCGCCCGACAGCAGTTTCATCAGGTTGGAAATAAACAACGGAACGTCGATCGCCAACATACAGAGCAGGAAAACCAGCGCCACGGGCAGCGGCCATTTCCAGTTTTTAAAGGCGACGATACCGGCCAGGCAGGCTGTCAGAACCATGGTGCCGGTCACCACGATGCCGTACGCCGAAGAGAGGGCCGAGGACTGACGGAAGGCCAGGATGACGACGGTCACCGCACCGAAAAGTAACCAGTTCACTACCGGAATGTAGATTTGCCCCGATTCGGTTGCCGAGGTGAAAATGACGCGCATCGGCGGCAAAAAGCCCTGACGAATTGCCTGATGTGTCAGGGTATAAACCCCACTAATGATCGCCTGAGCCGCAATAACGGTGGCCAGCGTCGACAGGATGATTAACGGAATCTGCGCCCAGACCGGGGCCAGGATATAAAACGGGTTTTGTATCGCGCCGGGACTGGCCAGCACCAGCGCCCCCTGACCGAAATAGTTCAGCACCAGAGCAGGCAGGGCAATGATCAGCCACGCCAGCCTGATGGGGGTTTTCCCCAAATGCCCCATGTCAGCATACAGGGCCTCCGCACCGGTCACCGCCAGCACCACCATGCCCAAAGCTGCGAAAGACAGGGCTTCATGATTCAGCAGAAATTTCAGCGCAAATGCCGGGTTGAGCGCATGAAGAACATGGGGATTCATCAGAATTCCGTGCACGCCCAGTATCGCCAGGGTGATAAACCACACCAGCATAATCGGCCCAAAGACGCGGCTGACCCGTTCAGTGCCGTGTTTTTGAATCACAAATAACAGAGTCAGAATCACCACAGCCAGCGGCACGATATAGCGATCCAGCGCGGGTGCAACAACCTCGATCCCCTCAACGGCAGACAGCACTGAGATGGCCGGCGTGATAATGCCGTCGCCGTAAAAAAAGGCGCCGCCCGTCAAACCGGCAAGCACAATGATGCGGCTGAGCGTGGCGCCAACATTTTGCCGGGCCAGCGACATTAAGGTCAGTATTCCCCCTTCGCCATCGTGATCGGCGCGCATGATGAACATGACATATTTCACCGTCACAATCAGCATCAGTCCCCAGAAGATCAGCGACAGAAAGCCCATCACGGCTTCTTCGGTGACCGCGCCAGAAGGAAGGATAGAAAGACACTCTTTTAAGGTATAAAGCGGGCTGGTACCGATATCACCAAATACGATCCCTGCTGCTGCCAGCATACCGGCTGGAAGGGATTGCTTTTCAGACTGGGCCATTTAATGTCCTGTTGTATTTCACGTCATCATAAGCTTCAAACCGACAGTTACACCGGTTGACGCTGAGCATGACATTACGCGTTTTGCTGTGAATTAGGGAGTAGCTGGTGATGTTATGTACTGCATTTTTACAGCTTTGCGCTTTATTTTTACGGCATTTTTATACAACTGTCGATTTATCCGGCAGTGAGGCCTGACGCTGACCCTTTACCGCTACCGTTTCCCCCTGACGCGTGATTCGCCTGCCAGGTCAACACACGCGGATAAGGTCTCATCTCAACGCTGCCTCCCTCGTAACAGCATGCGGACGCGTCCGTGCACGCTCAGAACAGTTCCTCAAAGTGTAATCAGCCCGTACAGGAAACACCACGCAGCCTCTGCCGTTTTAAAAAAATATTTTTTAATAGTCCTTATTTATGATTAATGCGGCAGGCGATTTTTTAAGGCTAATTAATTTCAAAAAATAAAAGACAAATACGGTGTCGTGGACAGGGGGTGAAGACGATTTTGCGCTGTCTTTAGCCAACTTTTACTGATTAATGTCGTGTGTCGTTTTAAATAAGGTTGGATAAACGATGGCTGAAAATAAATTTTGTTTATTTTTAATCATTATCACTTCTTCTTTTTAATTTTCCTTTCTGCCTTTAATAGTCAAACTCTCATTCAGCGGGCTAATCGGTTTTTATGAAAATAAACGTTTTGTCCTGATATCTTTGCGACACAGCACCATCTGACATTAATGCTAATGCCTGAAGCGTCGATATATTTATTGCTGGCGTTATTCAGCATTACTTACAGAATTACCGTCTTAATATTCGGGGTTTTAATATGACTATTACACAGCGACTTTTCCTGACGTTTTCTCTACTCTCCGCCGCTATGGTCGCGATGGTAGTGATCGTCATCATGGTGTTAGCAGGCTTTCAGTCGCGTTTTCAGTACGTGCAAGACAACACGCTACCTTCAATTGTAGACCTTGATAAAATGGTCAACGGCAGTAATCGGGTTAACGTATCGCTTTATCGCCACCAGAGTGCCAAAGATTCGGCTAAGCAGGTTGAGTTCGAAAAAGAAATCGCTGCGAAGATGGATACGCTGAAAGGCCTGACCCTGTTCTATTTAAAAAATGAAATTACCAACGATCAGGATAAGCAGTTAAGTGAACATGCGCTGGCACTGATTAAACAGATCCAGACGCGCTTACCTGCCTTCCTTGAATACTCGCGTTCGCATGATGACGCTCATTCTCTTTCCGCGTTGCAAGGCCCGGACGGTGTGGGGCAGTCTATCCGTGATCTCATTGAGAGTTATCAGAACCAACTGCAGTTTAATGTGCAGGTGGGCGCGGCTTTTCAAAAAGAGAATAACCGCGTTTATCATCAAACCTTATGGGCCTTAATCGCCGGTTCCAGCGTCATTATCCTGATATTGGGCGCGTTATCTGTTCGTACTATATTAAGCATTCGTCGCCATCTGAATGGTATGCGCACAACCATGGAGCACGCCAGCGAGCGGCTTGATTTAACGCTGCGTGCCGATGACACACGTAAAGATGAAATCGGGTTAACGGCAAAAGCATTTAATGCTTTGGTGGAGAATGTGGCGCAGTCTTTGTCTGCCGTCGAACGGTCCGCCCACTCGGTCAGCACGGCCTCGTCGCAAATTTCAGCCGGTAACGAAGATCTCTCCTCACGAACCGAACAGCAGGCCGCGTCGCTTGAGGAAACGGCGGCCAGCATGTCTGAACTGAGCGAAACGGTTCGTCAGACGGCTGAAAATACCCGTCTTGCCAGCAAGTTGTCTAAAAACGCGCGTGAGATATCCAGTGACAGCTCTGACAAAGTGCACACCATGTTAGGCACCATGACCGATATAAAACAGAGTTCGGAGAAAATCACCGCCATCATCGCGCTGATTGAAGGTGTGGCGTTTCAGACCAATATCCTGGCACTCAACGCCGCCGTTGAGGCCGCCCGTGCCGGCGAGCAGGGGCGTGGCTTTGCCGTGGTGGCCGGTGAAGTGCGTAATCTTGCCCAACGCTCGTCGGCTTCCGCACGGGAGATTAAAGATCTGATCGAATCGTCGATGCGTTATGTGGAAACGGGCGTCAGCCAGGCAGAGCAGGTCGGGGAAAATATGGGGCGCATGAATGATGCAATTCGCCAGGTCACCGATCTGGTTGATGAGATTGCCATTGCGTCTCAGGAGCAGTCGCTGGGCATCAGTCAGGTCCATCAGGCTGTGCATCAGATGGATGACGTTACGCAACAGAACGCCGCGCTGGTGCAGGAAGCGTCATCAGCATCGCGCTCGCTGATGGATCAGGCAGGCGCACTGAATGATCTTGTTGCCGCCTTCGTGCTGACCGAGGCTCCCGATGTACAGGCGCGCACGGTGGCGCCGCTCAAACCCGCCTTCGCGATGGCGAGCGCATCGGCATCAAATCAGGACGCAAACTGGCAACATTTCTGATGTGTCGGTGACACGCAGTGACAGGACTGCCACTGCATGTCGGGCCTATATTTTACCACTGTAAAGTACGGGCCCGGTGGGTTGCCCCGTCGGTGAGCCGCCCCGCGGCTCCCGGCTGATGGCGACCACCGCGTTTTTCAGGGAATCTTGCCGTTTCAGTGCCAGTTGGGTGGCCTGTTCAGCGTTAAGTAACCCCAGCGAAATGGGACGACTGCCTGTTGGAATCAGCCATAACTGCAGGCTGGTGTGGCTGTCAGCCGTTACCGGCTGCAATGGCGTCACCCGTAGCTGGGTTAAATCGTGGTCGGCGCTGACCACCCATTGGCTGTGTTGCTGAGCGTCACTCATGACGGTAAGCGGGGTAAACTCTGGCACGTAAAACATGCGCCAGGAAAAAAGGGCAAGGACCGCAATGGCCGCCGCTACCATCCAGCCCAGTGCGGCGCGGCGGGCAGGGCGGGCAGAGGGTTTTGCGGGCAGATTCAGGACAATTTTCTTCCAGACCCGATCCGGCGGGATTTCGGGTATCAGTTGACTGTCCAGCCCAGCGAGTAACGTTTGCCATTTGGCAACCTGTTCGGCCAGCTCTGGCTCGGTCAGCAGGCGCGTCTGAAAGCGTAACCGGGCAGGGCCACGCAGCGTACCAATGGCGTACTCGGCAGAGAGTGCATCGTCACGTTGTTGTCTGTTCATAGTCCGACACATTCCCGAAGGTGGGCCATGGCACGGCGGATCCAGCTTTTCACCGAACCCACCGGCTGCTGTAGCCAGTGAGCAATATCGCTGTGTGACATGCCCTGATAATAGGCCAGCGTAACGCTCTGCCGTTGCTCGCTGCTTAGGTTTTCCATACAGCGACGCAGGCGCGCAGCCTGGGCATCATCGGGCCTGCTGTCCGGTTCGTCGGCATCGACGACCAGCAGGGCATCATCATGCGGTTCTTCTGTACTGGCCATGCGCGCCTGTCCGCTACGTAACCAGTCAATACAACGATGACGAACGATCTGCGTCATCCAGGTCATCGGCGCGCTCAGCGCTGGATCATAGGTCTCCGCTTTGCTCCAGATGGTGAGAAAGCAGTCATGCAGCACTTCTTCCGCCCAGGGGCGATGGCGCAACATCCGTAAGGCAATGGCAAAAAGGTGCGGCGAGGTTTGCCGATACAGTTTTTCGAACGCCAGGCGATCGCCTTTCACGATCGCCTGCATCAGGGTTACCTGCTCCACTGCCCGCACCTTGTCCATAATCATCCTGAATGATGTGATTTTCCGTTTGAGTATAGAGAATTACTTCGGCATTAATACGGTATCAATCACATCTATCACGCCGTTTTTCTGGTTGACGTCATACGTACTGATATTGGCCACGTTACCCTGTGCATCTTTCAGCTGAATATTGTGTGGGCCATTATTCATAATCCACAACGGCTGGCCGTTAACGGTTTTCAGTTCAGCATGACCGCCGCCTTGCTTAATCTTGTTCTCCAGCGCTTTCATGTCGTATTTGCCTGCCACAACATGGTAGGTCAGGACGCTGGTCAACTGCGCTTTGTTTTCCGGCTTAAGCAGATTATCGACGGTACCGGCGGGCAGTTTCGCGAACGCGGCATTGGTTGGGGCAAAGACGGTAAACGGCCCTTTACCCTGTAGTGTGTCAACCAGACCGGCCGCCTTCACCGCCGCCACCAGCGTGGTGTGATCTTTCGAATTCACCGCATTCTCAACGATATTTTTCTGAGGGTACATCGCAGCGCCACCGACCATCACGGAGCCCGACTCCATTGCGGCAAATGAGGCGGCAGTAAACAGGAATGCGCTTGAAACTACGGCAACAGCGAAGAACTTTTTCATCGTAAATCCTCATAAGAGAGAGTGGGTAAGTGTCTTGCAAAGAGAGATACGAGAGCAGGGTCGTCACTGGATGCAGAAAAAAATAATTTTTTTACGAAGATTTATCCGCTGGAGGCGGGCGCACGGGTACGGTCAAGCACGCCTGGCCGTTTAAGCACAATTTTCACGGGCTGTCCGGCCTGGCGATACCGTCACTAACACAAAGCGTTTGAAGCACACTCAACCCGTTTCCTGTGTGCTTCAGACCTCATGCCGTTCGCAACAGCTGGCGTGGGCGGCTGATAAGACTTATGGACCGCGAAGCACACCTGTCCCCCCCAACAAGACCTGTGGCTACTGTTCGTTCTGCATCCACGGCGGCGCGCTAAAGGTGGTTTTCAGTAACGTAATAAAGCCCTGAGTACGGGGCAGGCGTTTGATTTCTGGCATGCTGGTCAGCGCGGCAATGTCGGCGGGCGGCAGCATAAATTCAGGCAGGAGTGGGACCAGTCGCCCCTGTTTAATTTCACTGCTGATGTCCCAGATTGAGCGCACCATAATCCCTTTGCCTTGCAGCGCCCAGCGTTTAATCACCCGACCATCGTTACTTGCCAGACGGGGCGTAATTTTGACGGTGACCGGGTCATGCTGATGCGCAAACACCCAACGAGTCACGTCCTCAGCATTTTCACGGATAACCAGACAGTGGTGCTGCGTGAGTTCAGCGGGATGCGTGGGCACACCGTGGCGCTGCAGATAATCCGGCGAAGCGCACAGCACGCGGCGGTTAGGTGCAATTCGGGTGCTGTACAACGACGAGTCCCGCAGGTTGCCAATATAGATCGCCACGTCCCATTTATCGGCCTGCATCCAGTTCGGATTGTCTGACAGCATCAGATCCACGCTGAGATCGGGATGCTGGTCAACATAATCGGAGAGCAAGGGCGCGATATGTTCCGAGCCAAAGCCCAGCGGAGCCAGTACCCGCAACGTGCCGCTTATCCGGTTTCGGGTCTGGTCAATCACATCCTGTAGCTGGTCCAGCTCATGCAAAATCAGCCGCGCGCGTGCTAATAACGCTTCACCTTCGTCGGTCAGAATGATCCGTTTTGCCGGACGCAAAATAAGCTTAATGCCCATTTTTTGTTCAATGTGCTGCAGCCGCTGGGTCACGGACGGTGGCGTGATATCCAGATAGCGGGCGGCGGCGGCCAGGGTCGCGCTGGCGGAGATCACCTGAAAAAACCGCAGATCGTCACTGTTGATCATTAGGTTCAAACCTAATCATTAATTGGGTGTGTCTGCATTTTAAACTAAATGCATTGATGAGAGCATCCAGTAAACCCCTCAGGACAGACAATGATGCTTAACGATCCCTCACTGACAACGCCGTATCTGCTGCTGGACAAAGTGAAGTTCAGGCGGAATATCCGCAGGCTCTACGATCATATTGATAGCCTGCACTGTCAGATTCGCCCCCATCTGAAAACGCTACGCACGGTACAGTCGGCCCCCTGGCTACTGCGTGACCGGGCTTCACCGGCCACGGTGTCCACACTGGCTGAAGCCGAGGCGTTTGCTGCCGCAGGTTACCGCAATATCCTTTATGCCGTGGGGATTGCGCCGGACAAGCTGCCGCGCATCGCGGCCTGTCTTCGTCAGGGTGCCCAGGTGCATCTTCTGCTCGACAGTCTGACACAGGCGCAGGCCGTATCTGCATACGGGCAGCAGCATCAGGTGGCCTTTAGCGTGTTTATCGAGATTGACTGCGATGGTCATCGGGGCGGCATAAAACCGGACGACAGCGCCCTGACCGACATTGGCGCGTATTTGCAGCAGAACGGAATGCATGTCGAAGGAGTGTTAACTCACGCGGGGGAATCGTATCACTGTCGTACGCAGGACGAGATTGCACAGGCGGCACGGGCGGAGTGCCAGGCCGCCATCAAAGCGGCTAAGCGCCTTCGCGCGGCTGGCGTGAGCTGTCCGGTGGTGAGCGTGGGATCGACGCCCACGGCCCATGCCGTAAGGGATTTAGACGGGGTAACGGAAGTGCGCGCCGGGGTGTTTTCCACTTTCGATCTGTTTATGACCAACCTCGGCGTCTGCACCGCCGACGATATCGCGCTTTCTGTTGTCACCACGGTAATTGGCCACAACGCTGAAAAAGGCTGGCTGTTTGTCGATGCAGGCTGGATGGCGATGTCGCGCGACCGCGGCACCGCCTCGCAAAAAACCGACTATGGCTACGGCCTGGTATGTGACAGCGAAGGGCGATCCACCGGACTCCTGCTGTCGTCCACCAATCAGGAACACGGCATTATCGCCATTCCGCCCGACAGCGGTCACCAGGTCACGGATTTCTCGCTCGGGACCCGGCTGCGGATTTTGCCCAATCACGCCTGCGCCACTGCCGGAATGCACACCCGGTATGAGGTGATGGACAGCCAGGGCGGGGAACACGAAGTCTGGCATCGCGTCACCGGCTGGTGATGTCGCGCTCCTTTCTTTTTTTAAGAGGCACGTATGACTGATTTCAATCCCGATGACGTTCACTTGTCCAGCGGACACTTTATCGACGGACAATTTGTATCCGCCAGCGGTCAGGCTATGGGCATTAAACGGCCTTCTGACGGTCAGCATTATGCAGAGATCCATGAGGCGGACGCCCGTACCGTCGACGATGCCGTGACCGTGGCAGAAGCACGGCGCATCAGCAGCGGCTGGTCGGGTTGTTCGCCACGAGAACGGGGTGCAGCCCTCTCGCGCTGGGCAGACTTAATCGAAAAAGACAGCGAATACCTGGCGCAGCTGGAAGCCGTCGGATCGACCCGGCCCGTCACCGATGCACGCAATATCGAAGTGCCCTTTACCGCGGCGGCCCTGCGTTTTTATGCCGAATGCGCGGACAAATACAGCGGTGACGTGTTTCCAACGCAGCACAGTAGCCTGGGCATGCTGGTGCCTGAGCCCTATGGGGTGATCGGCGCAATCACGCCGTGGAATTTTCCCCTGTCGATGGCTTCCTGGAAATGCGGCCCGGCTCTGGCGGCAGGTAACGCGGTGGTGCTGAAGCCGTCTGAACTGACGCCGTTTTCAACGGCCCGTCTGGCCGAACTGGCGGTGCAGGCGGGGATCCCATCCGGTGTGCTGAATGTGATCCAGGGCAGCGGCAAGGTCACCGGTAATGCGCTGGTAACGCATCCGCTGGTGCGCAAGGTCTCCTTTACCGGCTCCACTGCCACCGGTGCGGCGATTATGAGCCAGGCGGCCCTGCACGGCACTAAACCGGTCACGCTGGAGCTGGGCGGCAAAAGCCCGCAGCTGGTCTTTGATGACGCCGGCGACGCCGACGAGATTGCCGAGCGCCTCTTTCTGGGATTCACAGTGAATGCCGGTCAGGCCTGCGTGTCCGGAACACGTTTGATTATTCAGAAAGGCATTGCTGAACGTGTGACAGAAAAGCTGATTGCACGCTGTCAGAAACCCGTGCCCGGCATGACCTGGCACGCGTCAACACGGTATTGTCCGCTGATTGACGCACGCCAGGGTGAAAAAGTGGCCACGATTATTGCGCAGTCCGTCGCTCAGGGGGCGCGGGTGCTGGTGGGTGGAAAACGCTACGACAATACGAAAGAAGGCTGGTTCTGGCAGCCCACACTGCTGGAGAACGTCGGCCCGAATAACGTGGCGTTGCACGAAGAGATTTTTGGACCGGTGCTGACCATTCAGACCTTTACCGATGAGGAAGAAGCCCTGGCGCTGGCGCAGCATGCGGTCTTTGGCCTGTGCGCGGGCGTCCACACGTTGAACATGCCACGGGCGATGCGCTTAATGCGCGCGCTGGACAGCGGAACGGTGTGGGTTAACCGCTATCGCCGCACCTGGGATTTCATTATCCCTACCGGCGGTTTTCAGGGATCCGGCTTTGGTAAAGATCTGGGCCGCCAGGCCTTTGAAGCCTGTCAGCGCTATAAAAGTGTATTAATCGATTTTTAATCTTTCGCTGGAGAGCAGATATTATGCCCGCACCGCTCAGGCTGGTTCAGGACAGTACGCATTTTCCCGACTCGGTGGATGTAGTGATTATTGGGGCAGGCATTGTCGGCGCGGCAACCTGCTGGGCGCTCACCCAAAAAGGCTATCGGGTGGCGGTGATCGAAAAGGGCCTGGTCGGGGCTGAACAGTCAAGCCGTAACTGGGGCTGGTGCCGCCAGCTTAACCGGGATGAACGGGAGATCCCGCTGATCCTGCATGCGCTGCAACGCTGGCATGAGCTGAGCAAGGAAATCGGCATGGACGTGGGGTTCCGCGCCTCCGGGCTGGTCTATGCAACGTGCACGGAAAAGGACATCCGCAACTGGGATAACTGGGGGAAAATGGCGAAGCAGTACGGCATTCGTAGCCAGATTCTCAATGCCGCAGAGGCAAAAGCCATGACGCCCGGCAGCCGCACAGCGTGGAAAGGCGGCGTGCATTCACCCGATGACGGTTATGCCGATCCCGCGCTTGCCGCGCCAGGCCTGATGGAGGCAGCGGTGAAAAAGGGCGCCTTTCTGTTTCAGCGCTGTGCGGTGCGCGGGCTGGATATTTCGGCAGGTCAGGTGAGCGGGGTGATCACGGAAAGAGGTCTGATTAAAACCTCGCGCGTGGTCTGCGCCGCAGGTGCCTGGACATCGCTGTTTTGTCGCCGGCACGGCATCGATTTACCTGCGGGTAATGTCATCGGCAGTGCGTTTCGTACTTATCCCGTCGAACAGGTGATTACCCGGCCTTTCTATACGGATGCGTTTGCCTGTCGGCCACGATCGGACGGCGGTTATACCATCGCACTGTCCGGCACGGGTCGTCTTGAGCCCGGCATTCAGGGGCTGAAATATGCCCGTCAGTTCTTCCCGTTATACAAAGCACGTCGGCTCAATCTGGAAACCAAAATCCGCCTGACCTACTTTCTACAGGGACCGGAGTCGCTGGCGCGCTGGTCAATGGAGCGCCCGTCCCCCTTTGAAAAAATCCGCATTCTGGACCCGACGGTGTCGGACGGCGTGGTGGAAAAGGGGCTGATGGCCATCGGCCGTGAGTATCCTGCGCTGGCCGGGCTGCGAGTCACGCAGGCCTGGGGCGGCGTCATCGACTGTATGCCTGACGATATACCGGTCATCTCCACCGTGCCACAGCTTCCCGGTCTGGTTCTGTCGGCGGGCTACAGTGGGCATGGCTTTGGCATCGGTCCCGGTGCCGGCCGCCTGACGGCCGATCTGGTGACCGGTGATGATCCCATCGTGGACCCCACGGCGTTCCGTTACAGCCGTTTCCGCGATGGCAGCGCCCTGAAACAACCCGGCATGATGTAAGGAGAAAATATGCTTCAGCGATTGCAGGCGCGAGATATCAATGACCAGCCGCATCCCGGTCATTACTCCCACTATTGTCTGGGGGCAGGAATGATGTTTATTTCGGGTCTGTTACCGGCCACGCCCGCAGGGGAGATGCTCAGCGCCGCGCCCTTTGCCGATCAGGTCCTGCAGGTCTTTGCCAGTCTGGATACCTGCCTGCTCCAGGAGAATCTTACCCGATCACAACTGGTGATGGTCAGAGTCTATCTGGCTGACATCGCATTATGGGATGATTTTAATGCGCTTTACGCGCAGTGGCTGGGGAGCTGGAAACCCGCCCGCGCTGTGGTGCCGGTTTCCGGACTGCATTATGGTGTCCTGTTAGAGATTGAAGCGACGGCGGTGCAGACGCGTTGAACGGCGCGCTTTGCCCGCGGCGCGTCGCCGTAAGGGATGGTAAAATGCGCATATGCTCGTCAGGAGAAGGCCGCCAGGCATGAAGCTCACCGCTGAATTCTTCAGGATACAACTCTGTTTCGCGGCCTGGGTGGCGTCAGGCACAGGCATGCCGCTGGCCAACGCGATTATGGATTACACCAACATTTTTATTCGTCTGGGGTGCGGGCGGCGGTTCGATCCTCAGCTTCCCGCCTGGTCAGACTATATTCGCGGCCTGCGGCACAACCCCGATAAAGATGCTGAGTATACGCTGGCTGTCTGGCAATCCCGGCCGCCTGTTGCCCCACCCGATGTGGTGGGGCGTTCGGGCTGTTTCTCATTCAGTCTGGAAACGGATCGGTCCGCACGCATTCATTTTGAGCCCACTGACGGAACGGTTTCGCCCCTGTGTGACAGCGAGGTCGCCGCGCGTCAGCGCGAATTGTGCGGTTTACTGGCGCAGATAGTGACTCTCACGCCCGCGGTAAAAACCCTTCGTGGGCTGTCGTGGCTCTACCATCATCACCGCTATCGTCGGCTGTTTCCGCCCGCGTACCTGCGTTCGGCCATACCGGTCAAGGACCGCTACCGTAATATGCCGCTCTGGGGACAGTTTTTGCGCTGGGACAGTAGCCTCAGAGCAGAACGTGCGTCGCACTTGTATCAGCATATTCAGGGCGAGTTTCATCCTTCCCGCCTGGCGACCGGTTTTCCGCTTCAGCCGCTGGCGGTCAGCGCACCGGTGACTGCTTTTCAAGCGTTTTACGCGCGTCGGTAAAGAGGCTGAGTCACCATGTCCGACATGACGCGTTCAGCGCTGAAGAGGGAACCGGTGACGGGCTAGTGTGACAGAAGGAGAAGACATCGCTTTTTACGTGACAGCGTCACCTTTATAAGCGACTAGCGCCGTGCCATAAAATCCGGAAAGGCCGGAACAGGCAGCACAGATAACACTTTCAGCCGCTGCAACGTGCGAACCTGCGCGCGCTCCAGATGATCCTTCATGCAGGCGGCCGCCAGTTCCCAGTTCCGTTTCAGCAAAAATTCATAGACCAGGCAGTGTTCATCCAGCATGGCACTGTCGACAGGGATACGCAGCAGGTCATAGAAAATGCGCGTGACGATGAAGGGCGACTGGTGTTGTCGCAGTATCTGCATCATCAGCTTGTTACCGGCAGGCTCCAGGCAGCGAATGTGCAGATCTTCTTCCAGGGTTTCCAGTTCAATGGCCGTTAACTGCTTACCCTGCGATTTTTTCGCGTTATCCAGCCGCGACTTCAGCCAGTCGACGTCCAGCCGTTCGCCTGCTTTACGCAGCGCTGCGGGTTCAAGATTGGCCCGGATTTCAAAATGGTCGCCCAGCTCGCGCGCCGTTAACGGACCGGTAAGCCACTGGGAATAGGGTTCTTTTTCCACCAGGCCTTTATCACGCAGGCGCATTAAGCTCTCACGAATCACGCCCCGGCTGGTGGTGTAATAGTGTGCCGCGTCCTGCTCATCCACCTGATAGCAACCAAAGATCATCGCGGTCGACAGCACACCCTGGAGGTGCTCCAGCACTTTTTCACCCGTACTGCGGGTGTCGACCAGTTCCTCATGATGCGCCAGCCCCAACAGTTCGCGCGTCAGGGCAATGCGCACGGGTTCGACGTCTTCGTCGTCGCGGGCCACGATAAAGCCCCGGCCTTCAAAGCGGGCAATCCAGCCTTCTTCATGCAGCATACTTAATGCCCGCCTGACCGGCACGCGGCTGGTGCCGAACAGCTGTGCTAACGGACCTTCCAGCAACACCAGGCCTTTAGGAACAGCGTTTTGCTGCAGCACGTTAAGCAGCACCTGGCGGATGATTTCATAACGCGCAGAACCGGCGTCATCCATGTCTGCTCCATTCATTATGTTTCGCATTGTCTTTTTCCGCTCCCATCCTGCCCGCCAGATTATCACATCTGAGGAAATAACGACGGCTGCCCGCGCACAGCACTGCGTTAGTGCACAGCGCTCTAAAATGGATCATAAATAAATTAGTACATTTAATACAAAGACAGGATTTTACTCCGCCTGCACAAATGTCCGTCACCACCCCAAATTTAACCTTTTGTTATTGCTGATTTAAATTATTTTATGATCGATAAGATCACAAATATGTAACTTAACAGTCCTTTTCCTGGCATTGTTATTGCTATCTTCAAATGTACATTAAATTGCAATATACATTTAAAGGTAAGCGTGTGCAGCCAGAAACCGTCCGTCAGTTATACATTCAGGGTCAGATCGATGCGCTGGGAATCAGTGCGCTTTATGCACAGCACCGCCTTTCACCTCTGGCGTTTACGGAGGCCTGCCTGACCGCCGCAGAAAATGTACCTTCGGTGTTTATTTCGCTCACCCCGGCGCGCGCCCGTGAAGAGGCCGAAGCCTCTATGCAGCGCTGGCGGCAGGGCCAGCCGTTGAGTCCACTGGATGGAATTCCGGTGGCCTGGAAAGACCTGTTCGACCTTCAGGACTGCCAGACCACCGCCGGTTCAGCCACCCGGGAACACGTTTCGCCCGCCCGACAGGATGCACCCGTCGTTGCCCGGTGCGCGGCGGCGGGCATGGTCACGATCGGCAAAACCAATCTCAGCGAATTTGCGTTTTCCGGACTCGGCCTGAATCCCGCGTTTGGTACACCGGTTATCCGGTCATCAGCGGGCAGCCTGCACGCGCCGGGCGGATCGTCCAGCGGGGCAGGCAGGGCAATCGCGGAAGGCCTGGCCGGTATCGCGTTTGGCACCGATACCGGCGGATCCATTCGTATCCCGGCCGCATTCAGCGGCATTACGGGCTACCGCGCCAGCCGTGGCCGTTATGCCATGGACGCCGTTTTTCCGCTCGCCCGCTCGCTGGATACCCTCGGCCCGTTATGCCGCAGCGTCCGGGATGCTATCGCTCTTGATGACATCCTGTGCGGTCCGGATACCACCGCCTTTCCTGAACCCCGTTTCCGGGTTGACGACGCGCTCCTCATGACATGCCAGCCCGCCGTTCGCGATAACGGCCTGAGAATGCTGGATCGCCTCGACGCGGCCGGCTTTGCCATTGACCGCCAGCCGCTTACCGCGTTTACGCAGGCGCTTGACTGGATCGCTGAAAAAGGCTGGCCGGGTGGGCGCGAAGCCTGGTTGCTGCATCGCCTCTTATTAGCCTCACCTGACGCAGAACGCATGGATGCCAGAGTGCGCGAACGTCTGCTTGCCGCCAGCGAGCAGGACCCGGCCGTGCTCGATACCTTTCTGACCCAACGTCAGCAGTGGCAACAGGCCCTGGCGGCGGAGCTGGCGGGCGCAATACTGATCACCCCCACGGTGGCCCATACCGCACCGGAACTCGGTCCGCTGATGCAGGACAGCGCGCTGTTCGCCCAGAACAACGTGGCCACGCTGCGCCTGACCATGCCGGGCAGTCTGCTGGATATGCCGGGCATCGCCCTGCCGAGCGGTACCGATGACCGTGGGTTGCATACCAGTCTGCTTTTCTCTCTACCGGCTGGCGAAGATCGCCGGCTTCTTCACGCTGCCAGCCGACTGGCAGGTCTTTTTACCGCAGACGATTCGGTCTGCGCTTAACGCTCCAGAGGAAGAAAAGATGGCGAAAGAAATCTTATGTGCATTTGGTGTGGATGTGGATGCTGTTGCCGGCTGGCTCGGCTCTTACGGCGGGGAAGATTCCCCTGACGATATCTCTCGCGGGCTGTTCGCCGGAGAAGTGGGCGCACCGCGTTTGCTGAAAATGTTTGCTGAACATAATCTGCGCACCACCTGGTTTATTCCCGGCCACTCAATCGAAACCTTCCCGGCGCAGATGAAAGCGGTGGTTGACGCTGGCCACGAGATTGGCGTGCATGGCTACAGCCATGAAAACCCGATTGCCATGACGCCCGCGCAGGAAGAGGCGGTGCTGGACCGCAGTATTGAACTGGTGACGCAGCTTGCGGGTAAACGTCCAACCGGTTACGTCGCGCCCTGGTGGGAATTCAGCAATGTGACCAATGAGCTGCTGCTGAAAAAAGGCATCAAATACGATCACAGCCTGATGCACAACGACTTTCATCCTTACTACGTTCGCGTAGGCGACAGCTGGACCAAAATTGACTACAGCCAGCATCCGGACACCTGGATGAAGCCGCTGATGCGCGGCGAAGAGACCGACCTGGTAGAGATCCCCGCTAACTGGTATCTGGATGATCTGCCACCCATGATGTTTATCAAGAAGTCACCGAACAGCCACGGTTTTGTCAATCCGCGCCATCTGGAGGAGATCTGGCGCGATCAGTTCGACTGGGTATATCGCGAAAACGACTATGCCGTCTTTACCATGACGATTCATCCCGACGTATCAGGCCGTCCGCAGGTGCTGCTGATGCTGGAGCGCCTGATTAAGTACATCCAGAGTCACCAGGGCGTGCGTTTCGTCACTTTCGACGAAATTGCCGACGACTTCTTAGCGCGCCAACCGCGTTAAGCCTTTTCCTCTTGCAGAGTGATCACGACATGAGCATCTACAAAAAAAAATCCGTTAACGGCTGGCAGCCCCAGCAGTTAACCACCAGGGATGTCAAATTCGCTACATGGATCGCCTTCTTCGCCTGGATCTTCGCCGTCTATGACTTCATCCTTTTCGGCACCTTGCTGCCGGAGATCGGCGGTCATTTTGGCTGGAGCGAAGTCGAACAGTCTGAAATTGCTACCTGGGTCGCGTTTGGTGGGGCAGTGATCGCTCTGGCCATTGGCCCGCTGGTGGATCGCCTGGGACGGCGCATGGGCATCGTTATTACCGTGGGAGGCGCGGCCCTGTGTTCGCTGCTGACCGCAATAGGGGGATTATGGGGTAAGGGCGCATTGACCGCCATTCGCTCCGTTGCCGGTCTGGGTTATGCAGAGCAAACGGTTAACGCCACCTATTTATCAGAACTCTATACTGCGCTGGACGATCCCAAACTCAACAAACGGAAGGGATTTGTCTACAGCCTGGTGCAGGGCGGATGGCCGGTCGGTGCGCTGGTGGCCTCGGCGCTGACCGCGATTCTGCTGCCGATTATCGGCTGGCAGGGCAGCTTTATCTTCGCAGCCTTTCCGTCGCTGGTGATCGCGCTGCTGGCGCTGAAGCTGAAAGAAACGCCTCAGTTTGAAGTACAGAAGAAAATCAAAACGCTGCGGGAGCAGGGTAAAGAGAAAGATGCACGCCAGGTCGCGGCCGACTATCAGGTTCCGTATGAAGATCAGCCGAAGTCAGGTTTTGCCTCGGCATTTCGCGGCACGGCGTTGCGCTCAACCTTGGTACTGGGTATTGCCATTTTGCTGAACTGGTTCGCCATTCAGATCTTCAGCGTGCTGGGCACCACGGTAATTACCAAAACCCACGCGGTCTCGTTCAATAACTCTTTATTGATCCTGATTCTGTCTAACCTGGTGGGCTATTGCGGCTATCTGGCACACGGCTGGCTCGGTGACCGCATCGGTCGTCGCAACACCATCGCGGCCGGCTGGATGCTGGGCGGTATCGCCTTTGCCGCGATGCTGTTCTGCCCGGACAACTTTGCCATCATCGTGGCCCTGTACAGCGTCGGTCTGTTTTTCCTGATTGGTCCGTATGCGGCCGCACTGTTCTTTATCAGTGAAAGTTTCCCGACCGCCATTCGTGCTACTGCGGGCGCATTAATTATGGCGATGGGGCCGGTGGGCGCAATTGTGGCCGGTGTCGGCACCACCTCAGTGCTGAGTCAGGGTGGACACTGGCAGGAGGCGGCACTGTGGTTTGGTGCGGTTCCGTGCTTTGTCTCGGGCATCATTATTCTGTTCGCCCGGCCGGTCACGCAACTGAATACGCACATCGCCGCCGCCTCCACTCAACCTCAGGCCTAAGGAAACCCTATGCAGAATGCAAACACAGCCCCGGTTGCCGCGATCAGCGGAGCCGCAAGTGGGATTGGACTGGCGCTGGCAACGCTGTATGCCCAGAGAGGCGTGCGGGTGATAGCGGGCTATTATCCGCAGGATCCCCACGATCCGGCCGTCGCGGCCGCGCAGATTGAAGCGGCGGGCGGTGACGCGCTCTGGCTGCCGCTTAACGTCGGATCCACCGACTCGGTGGACGCGTTTATTGCGCAAGGCGTACAGCACTTTGGACGGCTTGACGCGGTCGTCGCCAATGCGGGCATTCTGCGTCGGGCAGAGATTGAGGAGATGAGCGACGCACGCTGGGATGAGATGCTCAATGTCGATCTGACCGGCGTGATGCGCCTGTTCCGTGCCGCTGCCGCCCACCTTCAGTCGGGGGCCAGCCTGGTTGCGGTGTCGTCGATTGCGGGCGGTGTATATGGCTGGCAGGCGCATGCGCACTATGCCGCCGCGAAGGCGGCGGTGCCCGGCATTTGCCGCTCGCTGGCCATCGAACTCGCGCCGCGCGGGGTGCGATGTAATGCCATCATCCCCGGGCTGATTGAAACGCCGCAGTCGCTGGATAAGGATAATTCGCTTGGCCCGGAAGGGCTGGCGAAGGCGGCGAAGGCGATTCCGCTGGGCCGCGTCGGACGCGCCGAGGAAGTGGCGAAAGTCATCGCGTTTCTCACCAGCGACGAGAGCAGTTACCTCACCGGACAGAGTCTGATTGTCGACGGTGGACTCACCGTTCGCTGGCCGGATTAAGGAGAACCCATGCAACTCAGGATGAAACGTTGTGTAATCAGCGGCGCGGCCAGCGGCATCGGGGCGGCCATCGCGATGCTGTTCGCCCGCGAAGGTGCCCATCTGATACTCACTGACCGCGACAGTACAAAGCTCAAGACGGTGGTTGATCACTGTCGCCAGTCTGGCGTGCCGTGTTTTGGCATTGTGGCCGATGTCGGCGAGGTGGAAGGCGCCACGGCGGGCGTGGATGCCTGCCTGGCGCAGTTCGACGGAATCGATATTCTGGTGAATAACGCCGGAATGCTGACCCAGGCGCGCTGTACCGATATCACGCTGCCCATGTGGGAAGAGATGATGGCTGTGGATTTACGCAGTGTCTTCCTGGCGACGCAACGGGCGTTGCCGTCCATGCTGGCGCAGCGCTGGGGCAGAGTGATCAACATCGCGTCGCAGCTCGGTATCAAAGGCGGTGCCGAACTCAGCCATTATGCGGCGGCCAAAGCCGGCGTATTAGGCTTTACCCGATCGCTGGGGCTGGAGGTGTCCGCAGATAATGTGCTGGTGAACGCCATCGCGCCCGGTCCGATTGAAACGCCGCTTATCGATGGCATCAATCAGGCATGGAAAACGGCCAAGGCAGCCGAACTGCCGCTGGGACGTTTTGGCCGGGCGGAAGAGGTCGCGCCGGTAGCGTTACTGCTGGCAAGTGAGCCCGGCGGTAACCTGTTTGTTGGCCAGACGCTTGGCCCTAATTCCGGCGATGTCATGCCCTGAGGAGAAGCCGATATGTGCGGCGTTTGTGGTTTACTGGACAGCGGTCCGCAATGGAGCGATGCGCTACAAAACGATCTGCCCCAGCGCCAGTTGCGGTTAAAGCAGCTGGCGCTGCTCAACCGAACGCTTAAACCCTGGCGGCTCACGCTGACTGAGTTTTATGCCAGTTGGGTGCTCTCCAGCCCAACCGGTCAGCAGGTGATGGTGAATTCACTGGACCTGTTGTGGAAAGAGGTCGAGAAGATCACCAAACGCCCGCTTGATCCACTGGATGAAGCCTGGCTGGCGGCGCTGTAAGGCATACAAGAGGAGCGGCTATGCTGCACGATAAAAAACTGCCGCTGCATATCCTTAGCGGTTTCCTGGGAAGCGGCAAAACCACGCTGCTGAAAGGCTGGCTGGCGCAGCAAGATCTGAACGACGTTGCATTGCTGGTTAATGAATTTGGTGAGGTGGGCATCGACCATCATCTGCTGAATGAAGTCGCGCCCGATACGGTGCTGCTGCCCAGCGGCTGCGTCTGTTGCCAGATTCGCGGCGAACTGAAAACGGCGTTACTGGATCTCTATGAACGGCGGGTGCGCGGCATGCTGCCGCCGTTCAGCCAGGTCATTCTGGAAACCACCGGCCTTGCCGATCCTGCGCCCATACTGTCAACATTGCTGCACGATCCCCAGCTTAAACATCACTTCAGTCAGGGCACGCTGGTGACGCTGGTCGATGCAGAGCATGCCCGGCAGCAGTCGATGCATCAACCGGAATGGATAGCCCAGGTCAGCGCGGCGGATAAGCTGTTGCTCAGCAAATGCGACCGTATCGGACAGACCGAACGCGTGGCGCTTCAGGCCTGGATTGCCGGGCTGAACCCTATGGCGGAATTGAGTGACACCGTGCAGGCGCTGGCCGATCCGGACCCCTTATTTGGCCTGCGCCTGGCAAAAGGCAGCGGGCAACAGCGGTTTCGCTGGCTTGGCGCAGCCGGTGCGTCCGGTTATCGTCTTGCACCTCATGACGAGAATCCGCATCCGCTTACGCAAACCTGCGTGATCACCTTAGAGAACGCCCTGAACTGGCCCGCGTTTGCTATCTGGTTGTCAATGCTGTTACATAGCCATGGTCAGTCTGTATTGAGAATGAAAGGCATCTTACGTTTCAGCGGCAGCAGCTCACCCGTGGTGATTCATGGCGTGCAGCATACGTTACATCCGCCCGTTCACCTGAATGACTGGCCCGGCGATGTTGATACCTCAAAACTGGTGTTTATTCTGCGCGGACTGGATCCCGAGCGACTGAAACAGGGATTCAGCCGTTTTCAGCAGGCGGTAAAGGATAAGTAAAACAATGAACGCTGCGGCGAAAGTTAACGATCAACTGACATTGCGCGTACTGGGCACCTCGGTCACGCTGCTTGAAATGTTGCGTGTCCGTGCGGAAAGCGATCTGGGCATTCGCATCGAGTATCTGCTGCACAGCGTGGAAGATGCCCAGCGCATTGCGGTCATGCATCCGGAAAGTTATGACCTTTACGATCAGTGGTTTCACAATATCGATTTTGTCTGGCCTGCCCGGGCAATCCAGCCGCTGGAAATCAAGCGACTGAAATACTGGGACGAGATTACGCCGCTGGCCAAAACCGGCAGGCTAGGTCCCGATCTGCCGTTAGCCGATGGCAGTGTACCTTCGGAGCGACTGTATGTTCAGCGCGATATGCATTTAGGCAGCCACGCGAGTGACCATATCAGCATGTTGCCGCTTACCCATAACGTGGACAGTTTTGCCTATCATGCAGACCGGCTGCCTGCGGTGCTGCAACAGCAGGAAGAGAGCTGGGGCTGGCTGGTACATCCTTCGCTGACGGGGCAGGTGGCGCTACAGGAAGATGCGGCCATGGGCGGTATTGATGCGGCGCTGGCCATGCAGGGGGCCGGGCTGGCACGCTTTGCGAATATAGGTAATCTGACGCTTGATGAGATCGACCTGTTAACACAACAGCTGGCGCGCCTTCACCGTAACGGCCATTTTGCGGCCTTCTGGGCATCGCAGGATGAGGCATGCGACCTGATTGCCAATCAGCAGGTTGAAGTACAAAGTCTCTGGGCACCCATCTATTTTCGTCATCATTTCCATCAGCGCGGCTATAAAATGGCGCGACCACGTGAAGGCTACCGTGCGTGGTACGGCGGCATGTCGCTTTCACGCTGTGCGACCGGCAAAATCAAAGAGGCGGCCTACGACTACCTTAACTGGTGGCAGTCTGGCTGGCCCGGTGCGGTCATGGCGCGGCAGGGTTATTACATTTCTAACGCGGAACGCAGCCGGACGCATCTGTCGGCAGCGGAATGGGATTTCTGGTACGGTGGTCAACCCGCACGCGAAGTGCTGCTGGATGCCTGGGGCGCACCGCTGATTCCCCAGGGGGAAGTGCGCGATGGCGGAAGTTACGAGCAACGGATGAGCCACATTGCCGTCTGGAACGCCGTGATGGATGAACATAACTATCTGACGCGCCGCTGGCAGGATTTTTTGCGGCCCCGTTGAAAAATCTTTATCCGTGAGCACGCCCCCAATAAAAGGAAGAGAATATGCGCACGCGCCGCTCGGCCCGGTTACTGATCCTGAATGCTTCCCATGAGGTGTTGCTGTTTCGTTTTGTGCATTCGCAGGATGCGCTGGCGGGCAGCGCATACTGGGCAACGCCCGGCGGCGGCGTAGAGCAGGGCGAATCTTTTGAGCAGGCGGCGGTCAGGGAACTGTATGAAGAAACTGGCATTCACCGTGCCGATGTGGGTCCGTCTGTCGGTGAGCGATGCTTTGCCATGACGCTGCCTTCGGGCGAGATCGTGCAGGCACATGAGCGGTTCTTTATTGTTACTGCCGCAGGGAACGAAATTAACACACTGGGCTGGAGTGAAAATGAGAAATCAGTCATTGCCAGTTCGCGCTGGTGGACCGTCAAAGCACTCAGTGAAACAACCGAAACGGTTTATCCCGCCAATATTATGAGCCTATTGCCTCTGCAATATACCTGAATGCATTCTGACCGGCTCTGATTAATTCGCCTCGTTTTTTTTGCAATTCTGATTTATGTTAAATAGCAGGCTATTATGTGCGCGTGCTTTTGCATCACGGCATAATCTGTTTAATGCTGGTTCTCTTTACGCCTGACCAAAGAGGTGAAAGTGAACTTACTCAAGATCGACCACGTCCATATTTATGTGCATGACCTGAAGAAAGCAGAACACTGGTATAAACGGGTGCTGGGTTTTTCACGCGATGAATCGTTGCTGTTTTGGTTTACGCAGGGCGGTCCACTGGTGCTGAAAAATAATGCTGCCGTAATATCGCTGTTTTTAAGAACCCATCAGCCGCCGGGTAACACCGTGGCATTTAGCCTGGATGCCACGTGTTTCTGTCAGTTATTACGCATCCTGGTCGCGCAATCCATACCTTATACAGTCAGCGATCATCAGGTGTCGATGTCCGTTTATTTTTCCGATCCTGACGGAAATCAGATTGAACTGACGTCTTATCAGTACGCGGAAGCGAAGGAAAACCTGGCGATATTTGAGAACAGCGTGCATCGGCCTTAAACAGGCACTTGCTTTGTCAGGTAACGTTAATTGAGACCGACCATCACTCTCCAGGCTCATTAAAAGCAGAATAAAAAAGAAAAGGGCGGTCTTTTTTCGAGGCACGCCATATTTTGATAACGCGCGTTGTGATTACACCGCGGCATCGTTATTTTTTTCAAGAAACGTCTTTAGAAGCCGATATTAGTTAATTCACATCAGCTATTGCGTTAAGGAGAACCTAAAATGACGTATTTGCATATTAAACAGCCATCAGACGACGAAGGATGTGGTATCGCGGTTATGGCCCGATTACATCAAAAAAGTTATGATGAGATGTTGTCAATTGCTATGGAAAATGGCTTCTGCGACAAGAAGAAACGTGTCAATCTCGCGCAAATGAAAAGATTTCTGGGTTATAAGGGATTAGAGAACGTATCGTATAAAAGACACAACGGGGCCAGCGTACCGACGGATTGTGGTATCTTTCATGGTCGCTGGAATAACGTTAAAACCGGGACACGTCACTGGATTGCTTACCACGATGGTCTGTTTTTTGATCCGCTTTTGCCGCAACCCGTCTCGCAATTATCCGCGCAGTTTTATGTGACGCAAATTTTCAAACATCCTTAAATATTCATTGCCTGGAAGGCCAATGGGGAAGTTAATAGTCAACGTGAGCACCTTGCAAACTGCTAAATTCGGGGCCGGGCCCTGGGTTGGCTTTTAATATCCTTCATCAGGCATCATAGATCTGTGGGTACCGATATCAGACAGCGTTTCGTATTAATCGATATGGGTGAATGTTGTGGGGATTTCGGTACCTCAGTACGCTAATTTTTACGTAGCCGCGTCAGTTCAGGTTGCAGACGTCAGTTCGTGGCTGATCAGCCTCAGCGATGGAACCAGGCAAAACATCACGTCGCCGCTTTTCGGTATTCACTGCCTGTAAGATGTTTTCTCAACATCAGGTGAGTTGTCATCAAGAACGGCTGATGCGCGTTTCGGGTGATAGACATGAGTTGCAGTGGTGACTCGGTTATCTGCTTAAACTGGCAACGCGCACGGCATCAGATTTTGATGTGGCCTGAAGACGAGATATGAGAGCACATAAACAGGCGAAGCGAAGACAAAGCGAAAAAGCAGAGAAAATGGTGCAAAACCGGAAAAGACGCAGAACAACCCATATCGAATCCTGATGTATAAAAGTACGCATAATGTATATTATGTTAAATAAGATATCCGGTTACGCACTCAGCCAGCCCGTTTACGCCTTTCCTGCCTCACCGCTTCTTTTTGTCCGCTTCTGTACCCATAAATCACAACAACGCTACGAAAAAAACTGGCGCTTATCCCTGTGCTGGATTGGCAGATTTCACGTAGCGTTGCCTGGTATAATTCACGTTTAGCTGGCTCTGTTCAGTGTTACCTGCGCCCCGTATTCTCGCGTCAGACGACGCGCCTGGTAATAAACCGATTTCCAGTATGGGTTGTTCAGTGATGAGCGAATCACGCCCTTGCTGGCCGACGCGTGAATAAACTGATTATCCGTATCGTAGAAGCCAACGTGCATGCCGCCACCAATGCGGAAAAACACCAGATCGCCTGGTTGCAGATGTTCCGGTGTGACACGAACGCCCATATGTAGCAGATCGGCTGTGGTGACGCGGTCCATTGGCAGATTGAAACGATCGTGCAAGGTTCGCCAGACGTAGCCCGAGCAATCCACGCCAGACAGCTGTGTGCCGCCCCATTGGTACGGCGTATCATGCCAGGTGTGCATTTGGTCATGCAACGCCGCGACGATAGGAATCAAATCCGGGTTTTGCGATGCGTCAGCGGCGGTGGTGTCCTTGGGTTCATCTGAATGATGATGACTGCAACCAGAAAGCAGGAGCATAAGGCCGGAAAGAAAAAAGAATGAGGTTTTACGCTTCATCGAATAATCCGCACAGTAAAGATAACAAGGTGAGCAACGCTAAGGGCTTTTATAACCCATTCAATCGCTTATAGAAATATCTACGCTCTGCTTTACTTAACCTTACACTCAAACGGCAGGCTCTCTTTATATAGCGTAAAAAAGCGCACCTGGAAATGGATTTTCGCGAATAAATAACAACGCTACGCGAAATCTGACGCATAACTCCCCTGCTCTTTTATCAGAATTCACGTAGCGGCGCCTGTTTTTTGTGCTATCCGTTTTCGCTCGCATCCAGACCGCATACCTGCCAGCGCACCGAACTGACCCCTTTCTCCAGGCTAATGCGGCTTACCAGACTTTCCAGCTGTCCGGTCATGCTGGGTTGGCCCATCACTTCGGCATTCACTTCCATGCGATGTGGCGGATCCAAATCTTCACTGTGGAGCGATTGCAGGCGCAGGCCGCTGTTGCCCAGGCTATGCAGCATCAAACTGCGCACCTGAACTTCATCCTGCGCCAGACAGACGATCTGCACTTTGTAATGTTGTACTGCCTCGTCGGCCGACACGATGGACTGGCGATTAATGCCCAGCGCCAGTTCACGCAACAGAATGTTGGCACAGAGAATCACCATGCAACCTATCGCGGCTTCGAGTAACAACCCCATGCTACACAGGACGCCGACGGCCGCGGTACACCACAAGGTGGCGGCGGTATTCAGGCCGCGAACGTTTAATCCGTCGCGCATAATCACACCGCCACCCAGGAAGCCGATACCGGAAACCACATAGGCGGCAACGCGAGTGGCGTCGGTGGCAATGCCGGGAACACACTGCGTCATCAGAACGAACAGACAGGCGCCGGTGCTGACCAGCGCGTTAGTACGTAAACCGGTCATGCGTTGACGCAGCTGACGTTCGCTACCGATGAGCGCACCCAGAATCAGCGCGGCCGATACGCGCAGTAAAAAGATTTTCCAGTCCATGATAAACCTCTCTCCGCCGCGCAGCTGGCGCAGTACGGAAAAACAAAGATGAATAAAATGGATCACAGCGGGCGTTGATGCAAAGCGCATCACGTCAGGGAAGGATGTTGATACAGCCGCCATCTTAACGTGCAGTTAAGACAGCCAAAACTATCTTACTGCAGAAGCCTGGTGTAATCGTTCGGGACTTGTGTCCAATGTAGGTTGCCTCTTGCGTAAAATTCGCGGCGATTGTATAGCCATCTGAGGGCGGATTTCCACTCAGATGGCGCTTCGTTCAGGATTGGTTTAGCTGGACGGACGTTTAACGGCGCGTTGCGGACGCCTCAACCGGCACGTCGGCGCGGGCCAGCTCCATCCTCACCGGTGTGCTTTTATAGGAGGGAATACCGCTTTTTGTGTCGTAACTGTCTAGAGGAATCAACACGTTAGCTTCAGGATAATAGGCCGCTACCGATCCTTCGGCCATATCATGCACTGCGATGGTCAGATTATCGAGACGGCGATGAGTGGGATTGCCGTCCGGGTCCAGCGCAATGATGTTAACCTGATCGCCCATGCGAACACCCTTTTTCTCCGCCTCGTTTTCACTGATAAACAGAATGTCGCGGCGGCCTGAAACGCCGCGATAGCGGTCATCCAGCCCGTAGAGCGTGGTGTTGTACTGATCGTGACTGCGCAGTGTCGTCAGAACGAGATCATGACATTTCAACGAGCGCGGATCTTCATTGATGCCCTCCATCACCAGGAATTGTGCTTTGCCCGATGGCGTATGCCAGACACGTTCAGACGCGCCATTCGGTAAACGGAACCCGCCCGGCTGCTGAATACGTTCGTTGAAGTTGTCAAAACCCGGAATCACCGCTTCGATGGCGTCACGAATCAGGCTGTAGTCGCCTGTCAACGTGTCCCAGTCCACGACCGTGTCCGGCAACGTGGCTTTGGCCAGGCCCGCGATGAGCGCGGGTTCGGATTTCAGATGAGGCGACGCCGGATCGAGCGTGCCGCGTGAGGCGTGTACCATCGACATGGAATCTTCAACCGTCACGCTCTGTGCACCAGACTGTTGCTGGTCAATCTCGGTGCGGCCAAGCACCGGGAACAGATAGCTGTGTTTTGCCAGCAACAAATGCGAGCGGTTCAGTTTGGTGGCCATGTGCACCACCATATCCAGCTTGCGCATCGCAGCAAAGGTTTGCTGTGGATCCGACATGGCTTCGGCCAGATTACCGCCCAGGCACAGCAGTGCGTTTATCTCACCATCGCGAATGGCCTGAACGGCCTTAACGGCACTGTGTCCGTGTTTTGTTGGTGGTGTGAAACCAAAGACCGCTTCGATACGCTTCAGCAGGCTTTCGGAGGGAACTTCGGTGATGCCAACGGTACGATCGCCCTGCACATTCGAGTGACCGCGTAACGGACAAATGCCCGCGCCCTTCTTGCCCATATTGCCGCGTAACAGCAGCAGATTCGCAATTTGTTGCACGTTCTGCGTGCCATACTGATGCTGAGTAATTCCCATGCCATAGCAAATGATCGTGCGTTCAGCATTAGCGTAAAGCTGCGCGATATGCTCAATCTGTTCGCGTGACATACCCGAAACGTTAAGAATATGCGCCCAGTCCGTCGCCTCAAGGTCGGCTTTTAAGGCATCCAGGCCCTGCGTATGTTCAGCGATAAACGCGGCGTCAAACACGCCAGGATTGCCGCGGGTTTTGGCCTCTTCATCCATCGCCATCAGGCACTTCATCACGCCTTTAAGCATGGCTGCATCACCGCCAACCCGGATTTTGTAATAGGTTGACGCCAGTTCCGTTGAACTCAGCGTCACCATCTGTACCGGATTTTGCGGGGCGGTAAAACGCTCAAGTCCCCGTTCGCGCAACGGATTGATCGCGACGATTTTCGCACCGCGTTTCGACACCTCCTGCAACGTGGCCAGCATGCGCGGATGGTTTGTACCGGGGTTATGACCGATACAGATCACCAGATCGCAATGGTCAAAATCATCCAGCTCTACCGTGCCTTTGCCGATGCCAATCGATTCAGGTAAGCCGACGCTGGTTGGCTCGTGGCACATATTGGAACAGTCGGGGAAGTTATTGGTGCCAAATTCGCGGGCAAACAGCTGCCACAGAAAGGCGGCCTCGTTGGAAGCACGTCCTGAGGTATAAAATTCCACGCTGTCGGGATTGTGATAACTGCGCAGCCGCTCACCAATTTCATTGAAGGCGGTTTGCCACTCGATGGGCTGATAGGTATCCGTTACCGGATCGTATTTCATTGGATGCGTCAGCCTGCCTTCGCCTTCAAGCTCGTAAGCGCTGCGCTGCCACAATTCGCTGACCGGATGGGCCGCGAAAAACTCAGGTGTTGTGCGTTTACTGGTGGCTTCCCATGACACCGCTTTCGCGCCGTTTTCACAGAACTCAAAGGAGGACGTGTGTTTGGGATCGGGCCAGGCACAGCCGGGACAGTCAAAGCCTTCAGGCTGGTTAACTTTAAATAAGGCAATCACGTCCTGTTTCACGGCCATCTGACCACGAATCGCCCCTGCTACCGCTTTCAGGGCACCCCAGCCGCCCGCTGCGCCATCATAGGGTTTCACACCTTCCGTCCTGTTTTGCTCTTTCATTGCTGCTCCAGACTGACTGTTTTTGTTTTTATTAAGCCTGGTACAGTAATCGCAACGGCGCGTGAGAACAGTCGTGTAAAATTCAGGTTAACTTTTGCTAAATGTTTCACCGAGGCGGCAAAGCCAGGCGGCGCGCGAAAATGTTATGCTCCGTCAGCGGTATTTCGACGCTGTCGCCTGCAACGTTCAGAGCAGTACAGTACCTGATCCCAGCATTTTGCCCACTTTTTACGCCAGGTCATGGGTTTATGGCACTGCCTGCAGTAGCGCACCGGAAGCGCCTGTTTATTTCCTTTAAAAGTGTGCATCGTCTGCCTCCTGTCATCAGGTGATAAGTATAGACAGGCCGGGTTGATTGACTTTACGCCAAATAGGATCAGAATACTGTTCCAGTTAAGGACTACGCGACACGGAGTTTATCATCGCCACTTTTCGCGACGTTTATCGCGCCCGTACGGGACGCCGAGCCGGCCTGTTCGCCGCCTCGGCTTTGTTATTAGCCAGCTGTTCGTCGGAACCGCCAAAATCGCTGGTCACGCCCTTTCCGACCGTCAGTAAACCGCCGGTAACCAGCCAACCGGTGCGGGAGAATGTGCCTGTACGCGGCGTCTGGCTGACGACGGTTTCCCGTCTCGACTGGCCACCGATCGCCTCGGTGAATATCCGCGATGAGGCGCTGCGCGTCAGTCAGCAAAAGCGTGCGCTGACCGATAAACTCGACAAGCTGAAAAGCCTGGGAATCAATACGGTGTTCTTTCAGGTCAAACCGGATGGCACCGCACTGTGGGCATCGAAGATCCTGCCCTGGTCAGACATGATGACAGGCGAAACAGGTCAGAACCCAGGCTTTGATCCGCTGCAGTTTATGCTGGATGAAGCCCATAAGCGCGGTATGCGCGTGCATGCCTGGTTTAATCCCTACCGCGTTTCCGTGAATACCAAACCCTCAACGGTCGCCGAGCTGAACCGCACCCTGTCACAGCAGCCTGCCAGCGTCTTTGTTCTGCATCGTGACTGGATTCGCACGTCGGGGAATCGTTACGTGCTCGATCCCGGCATTCCGGATGTGCGTGACTGGATAACCAGCATCGTGGCTGAAGTTGTAAAACACTACGATATCGATGGCGTGCAGTTTGATGATTACTTCTACGCCGAGTCGCCCGGCTCGCCCCTGAACGACAGTCAGACGTTTATTCGATACGGTCAGGGCTTTGCCTCGAAGGCAGACTGGCGCAGGCATAATACACAGTTGTTGATCGAGCAGGTTTCTCACACGATCAAGCAGCTCAAGCCGCAGGTGGAGTTTGGCGTCAGCCCGGCGGGCGTCTGGCGTAACCGTTCGCACGATGCTGCCGGCTCAGATACGCGCGGCGCGGCGGCCTACGATGAGTCCTATGCGGATACGCGCCGCTGGGTACAGGACGGCTTACTGGATTATATTGCGCCCCAGATTTACTGGCCCTTCTCACGCAGCGCCGCCCGTTACGATGTGCTGGCGAACTGGTGGGCTAACGTTGTTAAGCCGACTAAAACGCGTCTGTATATCGGTATCGCCTTATACAAAGTCGGGGTGCCCGCCAAAAACGAGCCGGAATGGACGATTCAGGGCGGCGTACCGGAACTGAAACGTCAGCTTGACCTTAACGCCTCCCTGCCGCAGGTCAGCGGCACGATTTTGTTCCGGGAAGACTACCTGAATCAGCCACAAACGCAGCCAGCAGTGAATTACCTGCGCAGCCGCTGGGGGCAACAGCCGTGATAACCGTGGCGGTTGTCGAGGCAGCAACCCCGGCGTTACAGGTCCTGACGGCACGGCTGTCAGCGGAACTGTCTGCCCTTACTGGCGATGCCGGGACACAGCACTTCAGCGCGCCTGAGGCGGCGACCTGGGTGCTGGCCCGTGACAGCCAGGGCAAGGCAATTGGCTGTGGGGCGCTGGTGCATGTCTCTCCTGAGACAGCCGAACTGAAGCGCATGTTTTCCACCCGCGATATCCCCGGTACGGGCGCGGCCGTGCTGGCCGCGCTTGAGCAGATTGCCCGCGCGCGCGGCTATCGCGCGCTGCGGTGCTCAACGCGCCGGGTGAATACCCGCGCAGTGGCGTTTTATCATCGTTGCCATTTTCAGGAAACCGCACCTTACGGCGCTTATGTCGATAAGCCCGCTTCTGTGTGTCTGATCAAAGCCCTCTGACGCAAATCATTAACAAATATTTTACTGTTCAGCCCAAAATAGCACTTTTGTCAGCACCGCATTCGCTGCGTGGCGTAATATACGTGAATAAACGTAAAGTCCTCCCACACGGAAATGCGCATGTCTCAATACTCAAGTGAAGTGAAAACCAGTCAGCCCGGACTGGCCGCCAACGTTGATGACAGTCAGAAAATTGTGATGTCGATACTGGGCGCAGTGGCCTTTTCCCACTGCTGTAATGACTTTATCCAGGCCATGCTGCCGTCCATTTATCCGCTGCTGAAAACCAACTTCGCGCTCAGCTACGCCCAGATTGGGTTGATCACGCTGATTTATCAGATGACCGCCTCGCTGCTGCAGCCGTGGATTGGCCTGTATACCGACAAACATCCCAAGCCCTGGCTGCTGCCGTCCGGTATGGTTGCGACGCTCATCGGCATCGGGCTGCTGGCCATCGCGCCGCATTTCTCAGTGGTGTTGATGGCATCGGCGCTTATCGGCGTAGGTTCAGCCACGTTTCATCCGGAAGCGTCGCGTGTGGCACGGATGGCTTCGGGCGGGCAATTTGGGACGGCACAATCAACCTTCCAGGTCGGCGGCTATGTCGGTACCGCTTTTGCGCCGCTGGTCGCCGCGATGCTGATCATCCCGCACGGACAGCTGGCGGTGGGCTGGCTGATGCTGATCGCGCTGTTTGCGGTCATCATTCTGTCAGGTATCAGCCGCTGGACGGTGAAGCACGGCCATGCCCACATGAAAAAGCACAACCAGCGGTCACTGCGCGCCCTGTCGTCGCGCGATGTGAAGCTGGCGCTGTCCGTTGTGGGCGTGCTGTTACTGGCTAAATTCACCTATATCGCCTCGATCAGCAACTACTACATTTTTTATCTGGTCGAGCGCTTCCAGTTACCGGTGCCGGAAGCCCAGATTTACCTGTTTACCTTTCTGGCCGCGGTGGCGATTGGGACGCTGGTTGGCGGCCCGGTGGGCGATCGTATCGGACGTAAGGCGGTGGTCTGGATCTCTTTCCTGGGCGTCATTCCCTTCTCGCTCCTGATGCCGCACGCCAACCTGTTCTGGACCGCGGTGTTAACCGTTTGCATTGGCCTGGTGTTTTCATCGGCGTTTGCCGCGCTGGTCGTCTATGCCCAGGAGGTGCTGCCGGGCCGCACGGGCATGGTGGCCGGGATCATGTTTGGCACGATGTTTGGGATTGGCGGTATCGCCGCGGCCGCACTGGGGAAATTTGCGGACTGGTACGGTATTACCACGGTATACAACGCCTGTGGCTTTTTACCGCTGCTTGGCTTTGTGACCTTACTGATGCCTGACACGCGAAACAAAAAAGCGTAAAACGCCCAGGCAGCACCCGGCTGCCTGTTGCTTTCCCTACACGTACCCCATCATTTTCAGCATCGACTGCGCCTGCGTCATCGCTTCCGCCCGATGGGTGATGCCCAGTTTTTGATACAGGTTGCGGATATGGGTTTTGATGGTGGTGGCGGCCACATCCAGCTCAGCCGCGATCTGCTCGTTGCTGTAGCCGGAATAGATTAATCCCAGCACCTGCCATTCACGTTGCGTCAGTGGGCTGGTGCGGATCAGCTCCGGTACGTCCGGATGGTTCAGCAACCGGCTGACAAAGCCTTCATCAAAATGCGCAAACTTGTGGCGGTGGTATTTATTGATCTCGTTCAGGATGCGCCGCGCCCGATGGTGATCCAGCTCATCAAGTGTATTCAGCTGTAACAGCTGACGGAGCTGCTGCGCCATGGTTTCACCCTGCACAACGAAATGGCTGATAAAGCCGGTGCTGCGTGCCAGATTGAGCGCACTGAGTAAAGCCTGCTGCGCCCTTGCGCGCTGATCCGTTTCCCAGTAGATCTGATTCAGCAACAGCAAATTGCGGTTGAGATCGCTCATTAGCTGCAACGCCCGGGCGTTGTCATTCAGCTCGTCCAGAATCACCTCGGCCTGAGTGTACTGCCCCAGCAGAATCTGCGCCCGCGCCACGTTACGCCACTGGCCCTGTAAAAAATGGTTACTGGCACTGGCCGGTTTTGGCGTCTGACGCAGCCAGTCACGCGCGCTTTGCAAGTCGCCGGTCATCTGCCAGTACAGCACCCGCACTTTATCTGCATTGGCCAGCCAGTCATGATGCCAGCGGCCGTTGTTCAGCAGGTTCTCCAGGCGATTTAATAAGGTGCGCGCGTTATCAAGGTTGCCACGGGCGATGGCGCTCTGCACCAGTAAACCCAGGCACTGGATCTGCTGCTGCGGCTGAAAACCCTGTAAGACTTTCATGCCGTCGCGCGCGGCCTGCTCCGCCTCATCCAGCCGTCCCCAGGCCCATAACAGTTGGGCGCGGATGCGCAGCAGAAACTCATGCAACGGGAAGTGAGACAAATGCTGTGCCTTTACCAGCGCGAAGGCCCGCTCCTGGGTTTCATACGCGGTTTGCAGAAAGCCCTGGGCAAACAGAATCTCGCTTTGCTGAATCAGGCTCCACAGCACATAGTGCCAGGCATCTTCCCGGCGAGCCATATGCTCCGTCTGGCGCATCAGCGCCAGCGAGTTACTGAGTTCGCCTTTACAATGCAGAATTTCACCGTGCACCGAGGTCGCGACAATCCGGCTGTAGTGGCGGCTTTCAGGCAGTGCGTCCAGCGCCAGCATCGCCAGACGCTCGGCCTCATCCGCATTACCGTCATTGATCGCCACCTGCGCCAGCAGCGCGTTAAACTCGCCGCGCAGGACCGCATCGATTTCGCAACGGCTCTCCTGCTCAAACCGGGCCAACAGGCTGTTCACCTCTGTGAAGCGGTGCTGGCTCTGCATCAGCCAGGCCTGCAATAACACCAGGTTGGGATGCGCCAGCAGCATACTCCAGGGCAGTGCTTTCAACGACGATTCCAGTAACGGCAGCTCGCTCTGGTTAAACAGAGACCAGGCGTGCTCAATGAGCACGTCCCGCAGCATCTCAGCATCGCCTGAGGCGCGCGCATGATGAATGGCTTCACCCGGAAAGCCCTGCGCCATCCAGTTGGTTGCCGCCGCACGATGCAGGGCGGGAAGCTCTGCAGCCAGCTCCCACTGGCAGCGCTGTTGCAGGAAGCTGCCAAATAACGGGTGATAGCTGAACCACTGGCCGGAATCATCCATGCGTTGCAGAAACAGCCCCTGGCGCTCAATCTCCTCCAGCCAGTGTTGGCCGTTCTCCTCACCGGTGACTTCGGCGATCAGCGCCGCATTGAGCGAACGTAGCAGCGCGCTTTTTAACAGGAAATGGCGGGTGGGCAACGTCACGTTATCCAGCACTTCCTCGACCAGATAGTCGTTTAAGTGACTGGCATTAATACCCGACAGACGTCGGGCCGAATGCTGCGCCGCGCCTGCGCCCTGCCGGGCCGACAGGGCGATCAGCTGCAGAGCCGTTGCCCAGCCTGCGACGTCATCGCACAGGCGCCCGGTTTCGTCGGACGCCAGCGGTGCGGGCAACCGGGCAGCAAAAAACGCCTGCGCTTCCTGATGGGTAAAGGCCAGTTGCTGGCTGCTGAGTTCCAGCAGCTGTTCGCGCACGCGCAGATTGGCAATGCCTAACTGCGGCAGATTACGCGAGAGCACGACCAGAGTGACGTTTTCAGGTTGATGGCGTAGAAAGAAGCGCATGGCATCATGAATCGCCGGATTGGTGATGTGATGGTAATCATCAATGATCAGCCACAGCGGCTTATGCCATTCCTGCAAATCGTTAAAGAGTTGGGTAAAGAGTGCGTTAAGGTTGACGTACTGCCGCTTCTGCGCCAGCACTTCACTACGGCGGCAGCATCCCTGCGTGGCCTGCTGCAGGGCCGCCACCAGATAATCCGCAAAGCGCTCCGTCTGGTTGTCGCTTTCATCCAGGGAATACCAGCCCAGCTCGGCTTTATCGGCTGCCCAGTGGGAGATCAAGGTGGTTTTACCGTAGCCAGCGGGGCTGGTCACCAGCACCAGGCGATAGTTACCGGCGGCGGATAATTTTCGTATCAGTCGCTCGCGTTTCACCGTGGTTTCATGCCGGACAGGACGGCTGAGTTTTGAGGGAATTAACATAGACGCACGCTTCTCCATTTGCTTCGGCGCATCATTTTTTTACGCTTCGTAATTATTCTTCACACGTTCAGCTATCCCTCCTGATAAAGCAAGCAGACGCTTAAGTGAATCTTCACAAAAGCGAATCTAATCACACTTAAGTAAAACTTTCGGACTTCCCTCAGGCTCTCCACCCTGCGGCTCCGCCTGCGCGAAATTCTGCCGGGAGGAGGCGCGCGCCGAAACGCAAAAGCACACTGTGGGTTATTCCCTTTTCTCCTTAAAACAGGATTTTCGGCTATGACACAGCATCCCTTTGATCAATCGCTTTTTAACGCTGCGCTGGCGCGCCAGTGGCAACAGTTTGGCCTGCAAGAGGCACACGAGATGACGCCGCATCAGTGGTGGCACGCACTGAGTGGTGCGCTGGCTGAAATGCTGCGCGCGCTCCCTGCCCGGCCCGCTTCCGGCGATCAACGCCATGTCAATTATCTGTCGATGGAGTTTCTGACCGGACGACTGACCGGCAATAACCTCCTCAACCTGGGCTGGTATAACGCCGTCACTGCCGCCTTATCGCAATGGGATGTGTCACTCAGTGACGTACTGGAAAACGAGCGCGATCCGGCGCTGGGTAATGGCGGTTTAGGGCGTCTGGCAGCCTGCTTTCTGGACGCGATGGCCACTGTCGGTCAGCCCGCTACCGGCTATGGCCTCAATTACCAGTACGGTCTGTTTCGTCAGCGTTTTGTCGACGGCGCGCAGGATGAACAACCCGACGACTGGCAGCGCGAGCGTTATCCCTGGTTTACGTACAATGCCCGGCGGGATGTCCAGGTGGGCTTAGGCGGCAGAGTCAGCAACGAAAACGGCACAATCCGCTGGCAGCCCGCGTTTTACCTCAAGGGCGAAGCCTGGGATCTGCCGGTGGTGGGCTTTGAAAACGGCGTGACGCAGCCGTTGCGGCTGTGGCAGGCCACGCATGCGCAGCCATTTGACCTGCAAACCTTCAACAACGGGGCGTTTATGCGGGCTGAAAAACAGGGCATGGATGCGGCGAAGCTGACGAAAGTCCTTTACCCTAACGACCATCATCAGGCCGGCAAAAAACTCCGCCTGATGCAGCAGTATTTTCAGTGCGCCTGTTCGCTGGCTGATATCCTTCGCCGCCACCTGCAGGCGGGCCGTTCGCTCGACAGCCTAACCGATTTCGAAGTGATTCAGCTAAACGACACGCATCCCACGCTGGCGATCCCCGAACTGATGCGACTGCTGATCGATGAGCACCAATTCAGCTGGGACAGCGCCTGGGCCCTCACCCAGCGCACATTTGCCTATACCAACCATACTTTGTTGCCTGAAGCGCTGGAGTGCTGGGATACCGGCATCGTCCGCGCCCTGCTGCCGCGCCATATGCTGATCATCCACCGCCTCAATGCCCAGCTAAAGGCAGAAGTGGATGCACGCTGGCCGGGCGATGACGCGGTCTGGGCCCGACTGGCTATCGTACATCATAAGCAACTCCGCATGGCTAACCTGTGTGTAGTGAGTTGCTTTGCCGTAAACGGCGTCGCCGCGCTGCACTCCCGACTCGTCAAAGAGGAGCTGTTCCCGGAATACGTGGCACTATGGCCTGATAAGTTTCATAACGTCACTAACGGCATTACACCACGCCGCTGGATCAACCAGTGTAATCCCCGCCTTGCCCGCCTGATAAGCCACACGCTGAAGCGGCCGTGGATCAACGATCTGGACGCGCTCGCCTCTCTGGAAAACTGGGTGGATGACGCCGGTTTTTGTGCCGACTATCAGCAGATCAAGCAGCAAAACAAGCAGGATTTGGCCGCGTGGATTGCTGAGCGGACCGACATTGTCGTTAATCCCGCGGCGATGTTCGATGTGCAAATCAAGCGACTGCATGAATACAAACGGCAGCATCTGACGCTGCTGCATATCATCGCCCTCTGGCAGATGCTGTGTCGCGATCCGCAGGCGAACCTGTGTCCGCGCGTGGTGATCTTCGGGGCCAAAGCGGCACCCGGTTATGCGCTGGCCAAAAACATCATTTACGCCATTAATCAGGTTGCTGAGGTCATAAATCACGATCCGCGCGTGGCCGATCGCCTGAAAGTGGTGTTTATTCCGGACTATAACGTTTCTGTTGCTGAACGGCTGATCCCTGCCGCGGACCTGTCAGAGCAGATATCAACGGCGGGCAAAGAAGCGTCCGGCACCGGCAATATGAAGCTGGCCCTGAACGGCGCGCTTACGATAGGTACGCTCGATGGTGCCAACGTCGAAATTGCCGAACAGGTCGGTGAAGACAATATCTTTATCTTTGGCCACACCGTGGAGCAGGTGCAGGCGCTGAAGGCCGGGCATTACGATCCTGTTCAGTGGCGCACCAACGACGTCCAACTCGACCAGGCCTTACAGGCGCTGGAAAACGGCACCTTTAGCGCGGGCGATACGCACACGTTTGACCTGCTGTTAAACAGTCTCGGTCCTGAGAACGGCGATCCCTGGCGGGTGCTGGCTGACTTCCGTCACTATCTGAATGCTCAGCAACGTGCCGAAGCCTTATGGGCCGATAAGCAGGCGTGGACGCGCGCAGCCATCCTGAATACCGCCCGCTGCGGAATGTTCAGCGCGGACCGTGCGATTCGCCATTACCAGCAGCGCATCTGGCAGCGTAAAGGATAATTACAATGACGCCTTTTCACCCACCTCAGGAGACGGGCCGCATTGCAACGGAATATGTGGATGCGCATGGAACGGTGCAGACGGTTTCTGCCCTGACGCGTCAGCGTTTGCTGACGGCGATGGCGCGCGAGTCGGCCCCATCCACACCATTGCCCCCCGCATGGGTTATCGCGCAGGGCAAACCGATAGTGTTAACGCCTGTGCTGACCGGTCCCACGCGCTGGCAGTTAACGAGCGAATACGGGCAGCACTGGTCGGGGCAATGTGAGCCGGATAAACCGTTGTGCTTACCGGAACTGCCTGACGGCTACCATCAATTGCGCCTGACGCAAGGCACGCAACGGGTTATCTGCCAGATAATTGTGACGCCGTCACGTTGCTATGCGCCGGAGGCGTTGCTTAAGGGGCGCAGGCGCTGGGGAACCTGTGTGCAGCTCTATTCGTTGCGCTCAGCGGGCAACTGGGGCATAGGCGACTTTGCCGATCTGCGGCAACTGGTGAACGAGACCGGTCAGCGAGGCGGCGCCTTTATCGGCCTGAATCCGTTACATGCGCTGTTCCCCGCGCTGCCCGATCAGGTCAGTCCTTACAGTCCCTCTTCCCGGCGCTGGCTGAATGTGTTGTATATCAGCGTGCCCGATGTGGCTGATTTTACGCTGAGCGCCGCCGCACAGGCCTGGTGGCTCACGGCAGAAACACAGGACGTTCTCCAGCGCGCCCGCGCGGCACAGTGGGTGGATTATCCCGCTGTCGCGTCGCTCAAGCTCACCGCACTGCGGTTTGCGTGGGCGCAGTTTTTGCAGCGTGATAAAGAGGACAGTGAGGTTGTCGCATTCGATGCGTTTGTCCTTCAGGGTGGTGAAAGCCTGCTGCATCAGGGCATTTTCGATGCCTTACAGGCCTGGGTTGTGGGTCAGGATCCAACCTGTCACGGCTGGGATACCTGGCCCGCTGCGTATCAACAGCCGGACAGCGCCGCCGTGCACGCCTTTCGCATCGAACACGGCGATGAGATCCGTTTTTATCAGTGGTTACAATGGCTTGCCGCCCGACAGTTTGCGGCGTGCTGGCAGGACAGCCAGCGGCTACAGATGACGTTGGGACTTTATCGGGATCTCGCCGTCGGCGTGGCCGCGAATGGGGCTGAAACCTGGAGCCAGCGCGCCTTGTATTGCCTGGCGGCCAGCGTGGGCGCGCCGCCGGATGTTCTGGGACCGCTCGGCCAGAACTGGGGATTACCGCCGCTGCATCCCGGGGAATTGTATGACCGGGCATACGAACCCTGGATAACCCTGCTGCGTGCGAATATGCGTGACTGTGGCGCACTGCGTATTGACCATGTGATGGCGTTACTGCGTCTGTGGTGGATTCCGGCGGGTGAAACGGCAGCGGAAGGTGCCTATGTGACCTATCCTGTCGACGATTTGCTGGCCATTCTGGCGCTGGAAAGCCAGCGTCACCGCTGCATGGTGATCGGAGAAGATCTGGGTACAGTACCGGACACCATCGTGGCGAAACTGCGTGATGCCGGCGTTTACTCCTACAAAGTGCTCTACTTTGAACGAACCGCTGAACGCGCCTTTCGTCCGCCTGCCGCATGGCCTGCGCAGGCCATGGCGGTAGCCACCACCCATGATATGCCAACGCTGCGCGGCTGGTGGCAACACGACGATCTGACGCTCGGCAGCCAGTTGGGGCTCTATCCTGACAACGCGGTGCTGGCCGGGCTCCATCGCCAGCGCAGGACAGCCCGCGCGGCGCTGTTGCAGAGCCTGCAGCGCCAGGGTTATCTGAAGAACGGCGCACTGGTGCAGGCCAACAGCCCGCGCATGAGTCTGGTGTTGAATACCGCGCTTCATTGCTATCTGGCTGACTGCAACAGCGCCCTGCTGGGCTTGCAGCCCGAAGACTGGCTGGATATGGCTTCTCCGGTCAATGTACCCGGCACGGTGGAGACCTATCCGAACTGGCGACGTAAGCTCAGCCTGCCGCTGGAGGCGATGTTTGCCGATGCGCGGATTAACGGGCTGCTGGCGACCATGACGCAGAAGCGCGGATAAGAAAATAATGCGGTCCATATCAACCAAAATACAATGCCGATATGGACTGTTAAATGAATTTGGGTGTTGGCTACGCTTCATATGTCATTTCTGTGGCCGGGTTCAATTTACCTTTGGACCGAAACTTGCACACTGGCAAAGATATTAATCAGATTTATTAATATATTGAGAGGGTGCGATGATCGGTTGCTGTGAGTGTTGCGGTCTTGCTTTAAACAGGGGGCTTCCCAAAGTCAAAAACAACGTTGAATATAAAAGTTGCCCGAAATGCTCTGTGACACACGGACGGCAGCATATTTACTTTCAGACGCCTAATCACTTTGGAACCACACCCGCGCGTGAAACGATAAATAATCCTCAAGGTCTTCAAAGTTATTGTGAAAGTTGCAGGCCCGCCTCAGAAAAAGACAACACATCGAGAGTATTTCAGCATGGCTTAACATGTCATCATTTCGAATAGTCGTTCAATTTTCCGGCCGACATTCGTATTTACTTCTCTGACTGACAAAAAAAGGTGCGCCTCAGCGCACCAGGTGGAGCAAATCAGCACTGTGGAGTGATTACTCCTTGCCTTTAACACTGCTGATAAATGTTTTTCGTGCGGAAGGTGAACCGAGCCGCTCTGCTTCGTCGAGCAGTTTAAGCGCTTTATCAATATTGCCCTGGGCCACTGCCTGCCTGATGCTCTGGTTAAAATAGCTTTCGGTATCGGTGACAAGGGGCTGCGATTTTGTGTCAGGCGCAGCAGTGGGTTGCGCGGCCTGCACGGCAGGTTGTGTTTGTCCGACCGTCACGGGCGTTGAACGGGAAGCGCCAAACAGCGGCCCGACCAGTATTGAGGAGGCGGAACTGGTGCTGACGTTGATTTTTAGCCTGCCTGAGAGGCTATGGCGGGCAACGGGATCGGGAATATCCGGCACCGCGTGGCCGGTTCCCCTGGCATAGGCTTTTGCCGGATCCAACAGCGTAGTGGTTTGTGTCAGATCCTTTTCTGTGGTGAACACTAACAGATAGATTTTCTGCTGCCCCGGCACGGGCGTCAGTTTCATTACGCCTTCAAGCCGGTCAGCGGCCATTACGCCGGGTTGCTGATAGGTAAACCAGCGGCTCGGAAACCAGGCGGCCGGACGGAGATGTTCATCCAGGACAAGCACATTGGGGGCAAATACCTGGTTATCCTGCACCTCGCTGCTCAGGGTAATGGTCAGCTCTCCCAGCGTCGCAGGCAGGCTGTAAGCCGCGACCGGGCCCGTCATCCCCGGGACATTCCATCGTGAATGGCTGCCATCAAGCACTGTCACCTGAGCGCGTGAAGTATCCAGCGGCTGCCAGGTCAGGCTTTGCAGACTGGTTTGTGAAAAGTGTGGTGCGGCAGAGACATCCTGCGGCATCAGATTGATTTCGGCGCGGACTGTAGCGCTGTGCCCTGCCAGCAGCATTGCGCTCAGGCTCAGCGCTAATCCGACTTTATGCATTTTCATTGTGAACCTCGCATAACCGGCAGCGGCACCGCCAGGCAATAGCAGCCGCTACCAGAAAAAAAGAATGCGGTTAGAGAACGTTAACCGGGGATCGCCTTACCACCAGATTTCCATCTGGGCGCCAAAGGTCCACTCGTCATTGTTGCCACGACTGTTGGTGAACAGGCCGTTGCCACTGCTGTCACGTGCGGCCAGCGTAGTGAGATCGCCCGCCGCATCTTTGCTGTAGCCCCACTTCTCGTCCCATTTGGCATAGGTCGCAAACAGACGCAGCGCCGGGCGCGACCAGATGCTGTCACCTGCCTGCCATTGCTGGGCAAGCGTGATTTTGTACTGGCCATTGCGCTCGCCGACCTCCTGAGACTTCACGTTGTCATAGCCGACTTCCAGCAGGGTGCTCATGATCGGTGTCCATTTGTACATTGGCCGCACGCCCACGGTGTACCACTCGTTGCCCCGGTTGTTATCGAGGTCGGTGTTCTGGTACATCGCGACGTACATCATGTCCCAGCGCTCTGCCAGCGAGATCGCGCCGTGATCCAGGATCCGGTACAGCCGGCCGTTGTTATTGATATTGCTGCCCTGCGCTAACCCTTTGCCCTGTGACGTCAGCGCGTCCGTGGCGTACTGGAGCACAAACTTGTTGTAGCCCTTCAGCATGCTCTGGGTATGTTCTGCGGTGAACAGCCAGCCATCTTTTGAGGCGCCCTCGTCCAGGCGATAACCGTCACGGGCATTGGCACGACCATAGTCCACGCCCAGCTCAAGCACGCCATTGGGGTTGGTTTCCAGTCCGGCCAGCCGCACGTCAAAGACATCGTCAGCTGTGCTGGTGGCGTAATTGCGGATTCGATCGCTGGAGAAGGTATACGAACCGCCCGCTTCTGAGGAACGGGTTGCCGCAAAAGAAAGCTTTCCAAATCCCAGATCGACATCTTCCAGGCCCGCCCCCGGTCCCGAAATATCCCAGTAGTAGAAGTCGATCATGTGTACATCGTGGCGTTGATAAAAACGCTTACCGGCCCAGATCGTAGAACCCGGCAGCGCATCAATCAGGTTCTTGCCTTTGACATTGGCCTCACGAAACGCCGGTGAGGTGGATTCCCAGTCATTTTGCTGAGAAACCGAGTACGCCACGTTGGTGTCAAAATAGAAGCTCTTATCGCCCTCTTTCCACACTTCCTGACCCAGCTTCAGTTCCGCGTAGGTTTCGCATTCGTTGCCGAGGCGGTATTTACTTTGTGCACCGGTTGCCTGAAAGCATTGCTGCTCGCCGCCGCTACCGGTCCAGCCGATGCCGGAGCGCGCATAACCGGAAAAATCCACCGCCATAAGCGGCGCAGACAGCGTGCCTGTCGCCACGGCCACGGCGAGGGAAAGCTTGCGCAGAGTTAACATTTTCGATCTCCTGAGGTTATTGCTTTTTGTATTTGGCGGGCTCAACACCGGGTTCCTGATGCAGCCTGCGGCACGCGCTTCCGTCCTCGCGGAACAGGTGACAACGCTCGGGCGGCAAGCCAATACCCATCGTGGTGCCCTCTTTTACCAACACCACGTCCTCCTGGCGGTACACCAGGTTTTGACGGATGGCGGGGATTTGGATGTGGATCTGCGTTTCATGTCCCAGTTGCTCGACAACCTGGACTTCACCTTCCAGCGTAACGTCGGCGATCTCGCTGGAGAGAAGGTGTTCGGGACGGATGCCCAGAGACATGTTGCTGCCGACCTGCACACCGGTGCTGTCGACCGGCAGCCATACAAATTGGTTATTGGGCAGGCGCACCTGCACCTGCTCAATGGCGGTCGCCGTGACCTTGACGGGCAGAAAGTTCATTTTGGGCGAGCCGATAAACCCTGCGACAAAGCGGTTGGCCGGATAGTGATACAGCTCCAGCGGTCGGCCAACCTGTGCGACGCGTCCGGCGTCCAGCACGACGATCTTGTCGGCCAGCGTCATCGCTTCGATTTGATCGTGGGTGACATAAATCATCGTGCGTCCGAGGCGCTTATGCAGACGGGCGATCTCGATGCGCATCTGCACCCGCAGCGCGGCATCCAGATTAGAGAGCGGTTCATCCAGCAAAAAGACGCGCGGCTCTGCCACCAGAGTGCGGCCAATGGCCACACGTTGACGTTGCCCGCCGGAGAGCGCTTTGGGGCGGCGGTCAAGCAGATGTGCCAGTTGCAGCACTTCGGCGACCTGCGTCACGCGCTGTTCAATGTCCGCTTTCTTCACGCCCGCAAGCTTCAGGCCGAAAGACATGTTTTCAGCGACAGAGAGATGGGGATAAAGCGCATAGGACTGAAACACCATCCCGATCCCGCGTTCAGCGGGTGGGACATCATTCATTCGCCGATCTCCGATCAACAATTCTCCACTGGTGATGGTTTCCAGCCCGGCGATCATGCGTAACAGTGTGGATTTGCCGCACCCCGACGGCCCGACAAAGACCACGAACTCCCCTTCAGCCATCTCCAGGTTAATGTTCTTCGACACCACCGTGTCGCCCCAGGCTTTGGTGACATTGCGTAATACGACGCTTGCCATAGTGCTTTCCTCTCACTCACAAATGCGGCCTGCACGGCAGCGGAAAATTCTGGCGTTTACTATGCGCAGAGCCTTACCCCGTCACATCCTCCGCAAACGCGCTTTTGCTGGGGGAGGAGCCGGGAGGAGGAGAACATGGCGACCTTGACGAACTGCGTGCCGCCGCGCCGTTTTTTGTGATGGATAACGCAGTCTGGTGGGAGCCATTGTGTGAGCTGTACCGTGATAACGCGCTTATTTTGCTACGGCGATCACGGCCCGGCTGGCGCAGGCGTAGACCGCAGGAGGATGAGAAGCCCGACAGAACACCCACAATGTGGCGCAGGTAACAGATGTGTTTCCGCTAACAGGATGGAGTGTTAAAGATGAAAACCGGCGCAAAGATTTTGACTCTGTCAGCCCTTGCGGCTGTGCTGTACTCGGCCTCAGCCATGGCAAAAATTGAAGAAGGCAAACTGGTCATCTGGATCAACGGTGACAAAGGCTATAACGGCCTGGCCGAGGTGGGGAAAAAGTTTGAGCAGGAAACCGGTATTCACGTCACCGTCGAACATCCGGATAAGATGGAAGAAAAATTCCCCCAGGTTGCCGCAACGGGTGATGGCCCGGATATTATTTTCTGGGCGCACGATCGCTTTGGCGGCTATGCCCAGTCGGGTTTATTAGCCGAAGTCACGCCGGACGCGACCTTTCAGCAAACGATCTTCCCCTTCACCTGGGATGCGGTTCGCTACAATGGCAAATTGATCGGCTATCCGGTCTCGGTGGAATCACTGTCGCTGATTTATAACAAAGATCTGTTGCCAACGCCGCCGAAAACATGGGAAGAGATGGCCGCGCTGGATAAGCAACTGCGCGCAAAAGGCAAAAGCGCCATCATGTTTAATTTGCAGGAACCCTATTTCACCTGGCCTCTGCTGGCCGCCGGTGGCGCTTATGCCTATCAAGGAAACGCGGGCCATTACGATGTCAACAACACGGGCGTCGACAGTGCCGGGGCGAAAGCCGGTTTGCAGTTTCTGGTCGATCAGGTCAAGGCAAAGGTCCTGAATGCGGATACCGACTATTCCATTGCTGAAGCCGCCTTTAATAAAGGCCAGACGGCCATGACGATTAACGGCCCCTGGGCCTGGAGCAATATTGATAAAAGCGGTATTCACTACGGCGTTGCGGCATTGCCAACGTTAAACGGTAAACCGTCTAAACCTTTCGTTGGCGTGCTGAGCGCCGGCATCAATGCGGCCAGCCCGAATAAAGAGCTGGCAAAAGAATTTCTGGAAAACTACCTGCTGACGGATGCGGGTCTGGAAACCGTCAACAAAGACAAACCCCTGGGCGCGGTGGCGCTGAAGTCTTTTCAGCAAAAACTGGAAAAAGACACCCGTATCGCCGCTACCATGAACAATGCGCAAAACGGCGAGATTATGCCCAATATTCCGCAGATGGCGGCCTTCTGGTACGCCATGCGCACCGCCACGCTTAACGCCCTCAGCGGTCGGCAAACCGTCGATGCCGCGCTGAAGGATGCGCAGTCACGTCTGAATAAATAAACCTTATAAAGCGGGCCGGTAAAACGGGTCCGCCTCTTGCCGTTGAGGAAATCGGGTCATGTCAGAAAAACCGCAAGCGGGACGGCATCGTTCTTTGTTGAAAGGTCTGGTGGTGGGCATGTGCTGCCTGCTGGTCGGCTACCTGTTAGTGCTGATGTACGCCCAGGGGGAATATCTGTTCGCCCTGCTCACGCTGGTGATCAGCGGACTGGGGCTCGGGATTTACAGCCAGCGCCGGGCTTACGCCTGGCGCTATGTTTATCCGGGCCTGGCCGGAATGACACTGTTTGTGTTGTTTCCCCTAGCCTGCACGGTGGGCATTGCTTTCACCAACTACAGCAGCACCCATCAGCTGAGTCAGGAACGGGCGGAGCAGGTTTTACTCAGCCGACACTATCAGGACGGCGCAGGTCTGAATTTTTCGCTGTTTGCGGTAAACGATCGCTGGCAGCTGGTCCTGACGAACAGCGCAGATAATCAGTCCTGGGTTTCCGCGCCCTTTTCGTTTGCGGCGGTCGGAAACCTGAAGATGGTCAGTGGGCCGATTCCAGAAGGAACGCGCGCGTCGCTCCGTGTCATTACGACGCATCGCCAGGCCCTGGGGAAGATCCGCGCTGAAATGCCGGATGGGCGTGAACTGGTGATGAGTTCGCTGCGTCAGTTTTCCGGCACACGTCCGCTGTATCAGGTGGTGGATCGTGACACGCTGAAAAATCAGCAAAGCGGCCTTCGCTATCGGGCAAACCCCGAAACGGGGTTCTACCAGGCGATCACTGCGCAGGGGCAATGGGGAAATGAACAGTTAAGTCCCGGCTTCACCGTAAGCGCGGGCTGGAAAAACTTTGTGCGGGTGTTTACCGATGAGGGGATTCAAAAGCCCTTCCTGGCGATTTTCGGCTGGACGATGATCTTTTCCTTACTGACGGTGGTGTTGACGGTCGCTGTCGGCATGGTGCTGGCCTGTCTGGTGCAATGGGAGGCGCTGAAAGGCAAAGCGATTTATCGCGTCCTGCTGATTCTGCCGTATGCCGTGCCTGCGTTTATCTCCATCCTGATTTTCAAAGGGCTGTTTAATCAGAGCTTCGGCGAAATCAATGTGCTGCTCAGTACGCTGTTTGGGATCAAACCGGCATGGTTTAGCGATCCGACGCTGGCCCGCACGATGCTGATCATTGTGAATACCTGGCTGGGTTACCCCTACATGATGATCCTGTGCATGGGACTGCTGAAAGCGATCCCAGAGGATTTGTATGAAGCCTCTGCGATGGACGGTGCGGGCCCGCTGCAAAATTTCTTTTTAATTACGGTGCCGCTGCTGCTGAAGCCGTTAACGCCGCTGATGATTGCCAGTTTTGCCTTTAACTTTAATAACTTTGTACTGGTTCAGTTGCTGACCAATGGCGCACCTGACCGACTCGGCACGACCACACCGGCCGGTTACACCGACCTGCTGGTGAACTACACATGGCGCATCGCGTTTGAAGGCGGCGGCGGGCAGGATTTTGGTCTGGCGGCCGCGATTGCGACCCTGATTTTCCTGTTGGTTGGCGCTCTGGCGGTGCTGAATCTGAAAGCTGTCCGAATGAAATTTGATTAAGGAGACGTTATGGCTATGGTGCAACCCAAATCGCAACGGTTGCGTCTGCTTCTGACGCATCTGCTGCTGCTGACGTTTATCGCGGCAATCGTCTTTCCGCTGCTGATGGTCGTGGCCATCTCGCTGCGCGCCGGTAACTTTGCCACCGGCAGCCTGATCCCCGATCAGATCTCCTGGGAGCACTGGCGACTGGCGCTGGGGTTCAGCGTCCAGCACGCCGACGGTCCCGTTACGCCGCCGCCCTTTCCGGTGCTGTTGTGGCTCTGGAACTCCGTGAAAATTGCCGCGATCAGCGCACTGGGCATTGTGGCGTTGTCCACCACCTGCGCCTATGCCTTTGCCCGTATGCGCTTTAAAGGCCGCGCCAGTCTGTTGAAAGGCATGCTGATTTTTCAGATGTTCCCGGCGGTACTGTCCCTGGTGGCGCTCTATGCCCTGTTTGATCGCATTGGACAATACGTGCCGTTTATCGGCCTGAATACTCACGGCGGTGTGATTTTCGCCTATCTGGGAGGTATTGCGCTGCATGTCTGGACGATTAAGGGCTATTTCGAAACGATTGACCGATCACTGGAGGAGGCCGCTGCCCTTGACGGTGCCACGCCGTGGCAGGCATTTCGTCTGGTGCTGCTGCCGCTGTCCATGCCCATTTTAGCCGTCGTGTTTATTCTGGCTTTTATTGCCGCCGTGACGGAAGTGCCGGTAGCGTCTTTACTGCTGCGCGACGTGAACAGCTATACGCTGGCCGTCGGGATGCAGCAGTACCTCAATCCGCAAAATTATCTGTGGGGGGATTTTGCTGCCGCTGCCGTGCTCTCTGCCATTCCGATTACCCTGGTGTTTTTGCTGGCGCAACGCTGGCTGGTTAATGGCCTGACCGCCGGTGGCGTTAAAGGCTGACGGCTTCATCATTTGCCACTGCTGTGCTCGTGTTGGCGGCCACTGGCCGCCTTTTTTAATTGTCGTCTGTCAGATCGTCATAAACGGCACGCAGGCGCATACGCAGATACAGCACGGCTTTGTGCTTGCGCGACAACAGAGTCTGAACGCTTACGCCGGTGGCGTGAGACAGTGCTTTGTAACTTATGCCCTGCAGCTCTGTTTTATCGAACACCTCAAACTGCGCTGGCGGCAGTTCAGACAGTGCCGCTTCCAGGGCTTCCCAAAGCAGCCCCCGGAGATAATCGTCTTCGGGCGTTTGCGGCGTGCCAAACAGGGTTTCCGCCAGTTCGACGTCTACCGCCTCCTCCTCCTCATCATCCTGCTCATAAGGAAAAAGCGGCAGTTCTCGTTTCTTACGCGCCCGGTCGGTCATTTCATTACGCGCCGCCCGAAACAACCACGCCGAGATATTCTCTACAGGTTGTTCTACCCCGATCAGCTGACAGGTCACTTCCTGCAAAATATCCTCAGCCTCATCGCGAACGGCGATGCGACCCCGGATAAAAGCGTGGAGTTTTGTTTTGCAGCGTTCAAGCGCTTTTACCAGTGATGCGGTTTGCAATGCGCTGGCCTTCATCGTCATTACTCTGTCCGGGTGTCAGAGTGAGTGTCCGCAGACGGTTGCTGCTCTTCCCGGCATCTGTCCCGACGGTGGTGAGCACGATGGCCGAACCCTTCACGCCGTTGCTTCATAAATTCATCCCGTTCTTCCGGTGTCATCTGCATCCAGCGCTCATGCATGCGCCGCCGCGCCTTGCCAAACATCCCCGGTCTGATGCCCAGGCCGCCAAACAGAATCCGGCACAGCAGCAGCAGTCCGGCGGCCTGCCAAAAACCAATTGTTTTAACGCCTGTGATGGCAGGCAGTATGGCATTCCATAGTGTCATGACCAGCAGACACAGCACGACAATTAACACGGCCCCGACAATGAACGCCTTTGGCAGGCGGTGCCTGCCCATGCCGCGAGAAGGGTGAAACGGGTGATTATCGACATTTCTCATAGTTGTATGACCTCAGCAGTGATTAACATGATGAGGTAGACGAATGAGCCCGCAAAATATTGCTGGCTCGTTAAAAAAAATTTGTTGAGTGTGGAAGGTGGCGGTCAGGTCTGGCATAAACCGCGCTGCCGATCAGCACAGGCCGACCGGCAACGGGCAAGAGGTAAAAACCACGGGACCGAAAATCCCGCTCATGGTGACAACGTCACATCATGATTTACTTACGTGGTCAGGCGTCACTTTTTCGACCGCCCTGCCTTCAAGCACCGCCTTTACAACGGTAAAAACGTCGGTGTTATCAATATAGTCGCCCTGGTTGTAGCCTACATGCTTAGCATAGCCCGCATCGATGCCACGCACGCGCTCCGCAAAGGCATCGGCCCCAACGCCTTTTGCCCACAGCGGCACAAGCGCGTTGGAATGGTTGCCGGTTGGACGGAATGAGATGCCGGGCACCATGCCTTTCCCTTTATTAATGACGGCCTGGAAAGGGATGTTCTGCGCATCGGGTCCCATTGGCATGCCGTTGTCGTGATCGGTCGTCACGATCAATAGCGTCTCGTTCCAGTTACTGTTTTTCTCTACCCATTCAATCACGGAGGCAACAGCGTTGTTGAAGTCTGCACTTTCTTCAATCAGGCGACCATATTCCACGCCGACGCAGTTGGGGTTGTAGGAATTCCCCCAATCGCCTTTTTCACTGCATGCATTGCTGGTATGCGCGGACCAGTCAGTCGCACCGCCTTCGACCATCATAAAAAAGCCGTCGGGGTTTTTACTCAGGTGCTGAATGGCTCCCCGGGTCATCGTATTCAGGGTCGGTACCGTGGCAATAAACGCATCCCCGGACGGATTCGCCGCATCTTTACCAACAATGGCGGCCTGACGGCCCTGCTGCAACGTGCCGTTGGGGGCAACGTTCGGCGATCCCAGTAACGGGCCGCTATGAACCAGCGCGCCACTGGCGAGGCGGGCAAACGCCTCAGTACTGCGCACCACTTTCCACGGCTGACCACCCGCAGGGGCCAGCTTGCCAGCATTGAGCAATGTCCAGTCAGCTTCAGACAGGTAACGGTGCGCATCTTCTCCGCACCCCACGGTGGTTTCGTTTGAAGCCAGATGCTGACAGTCGGTGCCGTTGGCGTTAAAGCCCGGCAAACCGGTTCCCATAATCAGATCCAGTTTCCCTGACGTCAGCATTTGTTTCGCAATCGCGTGATAATCGTTACGCGACGCGTTTTGTGCGCCAAAGGCGGCGGGCGTGGCGTGAGAGAATGGCACGCTGGTGACGACGCCTGTCGCTTTGCCCATGGCTTTCGCCGTTAGTGTGACAAAATCAACCGGTTGTCCGTTGTTATCGACGTTGATGGCATTGTTATAGGTTTTAATTCCTGACGCCAGCGCTGTGCCGGCGGCGGCGCTGTCCGTTGGATTCACCGCCAGATAGTCGTAACCCCTGAACGGCAGATCCTTGTTATCTGTTCGGGTTGTATCCCAGGCTTTCTGCGGATCGTAATTAACCAGAGAGACATTATTGTGCGTGGCTTTTTTTGAGGCATTCAGGGGATAGGTTGTCATGGCATATTTTGCCGGAAACGCAGCATACGGCGTACTTTCACGGCTGCCATACTGCCAGTAGGCTGTTGCATCCCAGGTGCCCCAGCCTGCCCCGTCATTAATCATGATAATCACATTTTTGGCTTTCACTTCTGCCGCCAGCACGGCAGAGCTGACGGTCATACCGCCCATTGCCAGCATAAGCAGACTGAGTTTACCCAGAGAAAACGCGGCAGCGGTACGGTAAAGACGTGGTTTGCGTGACATAAAACTCTCCCTATTATTGCGGCAAGCCCCTGACAGACAAGCCAGGTTTCAACCCATGTCAAACAATGTCTGTTTGTAACATTGATGGCTGCGCAGTATTACGGCGACGTGTGACAGTTTTATGAAGAAAATCCCCCTCTGTTTCCCCCCTGTCTGACCATCGCTTTCAGCGTAACGGATAAAAATCATTTATATCAATGCATTGATGCATCACTTTAAAAACCCTGCTGCAGAAAGCGTGCTGTGTAAAGCTCTGTAAGTGAGCACGCGGATGACCCAACGTTAATGCCAGGGCGTACAGACTTCGTTTGTTAATTTGACGTTAGGATTTTGTATCTTAATTTCACAGCCTGTAAGCAGACACAAAAATCCTGCCAAATTTCAGCTCAAGTGTGGCGGAAGCTTTCATAAGCATCTGATTAGCAAGAAAAGCCAAATTCATTTACTTGAAAAGGTATTTGATAACTTCTGCCGACAGTATTTAACACGGCAATAAAACGTAAGCACATCGCAAACCCGTAACGATCACTGTCGCGTCGTTTGCCCGTGATAGCGATACATTCCGATATTCAGGAGCATTAAAATGAAAGCACTTGTTCAGGATCTTTTGTCTATCTTCTCTCCTCAGACAGTCAGCCCTGTGTTTATCCGTAGCGGCTTATCTCAGAAAGAAAAAAATGCCATCACCCCGATGGGCGTAACGACGGTGACCTGGGCGACCTCAATGCAGGAAGTGACTGATGCGCTGCTGCGCAAAGCCACTGAGGCCGGTGCTGTGGGTTACCACATTACCCAGGTTGATTCTCACAAACCCGGTAATGACCAGCAGCATATTCTGGAAGCGACCGCGACCCTGTATGCGCTGGATGAGAAGGCATTGCAGAGAGCACACTAGTGACATCTCCATCTTCGCAACGCGTTTTTAGCCCTTCCGAACCCTGCTGATTATCCGGATATAACAGCAGGGTTTTTTGATCCTTTTCCTGCTGCTAACGCCTGCATAGTCTGCATTTTTAAATATCTCTCTGGTGTCTCATCGTGCGGTCTAAATCATAAACTTAACTGTATGATGTAACTAATATCAGTTAAGGGATAAATTGTTTTGCCGCCTGTCGCCCCTGTTTTGCATTCAGCCACTATAGTTTTTCAACGTATTGATTCTCAGACATGAGGTTTTTATGAGCACGCTGTTTTCCACTTTTTCACTCGGTGAATTAACGCTCGATAACAGAATTGTTATTGCGCCAATGTGTCAGTATTCCGCTGAAGAGGGTTGCGCAACCGCCTGGCATCGTATCCATCTGGGGCAGCTCGCCTTTTCAGGGGCTGGACTGTTAATCATTGAAGCGACCGCGGTAGAAGATATTGGTCGTATCACCTACGGCGACCTGGGGTTATGGAATGATGACACCGAAGCCGCACTGGCGGCGGTATTAGCTGACATCCGTCGCTATTCCGATATGCCGATTGGTATTCAGTTGGGTCATGCCGGGCGCAAAGCATCCTGCGACGTGCCGTGGGAAGGCGGCGAACACATCTCGCCTCAGAACGGTGGCTGGCAAACCGTGGCCCCTTCCGCCCTGCCGTTCAGTGAAGGCGATCATCCGCCCAGCGCAATGGACGCCAGCGCGCTGGCGCGTGTCAAAGAGGCGTTTGTCGCTACGGCAAAGCGGGCCGTTCGTCTTGGCCTTGAACTCATTGAGGTGCATGCCGCGCACGGCTATCTGCTGCACCAGTTTCTGTCGCCGCTTTCCAATACCCGCGATGATGAATACGGCGGCTCACTGGAGAACCGAATGCGTTATCCGCTTGAGGTCTTTAAAGCAGTACGTGAGGCCGTCCCGGCCGCCATTCCGGTGGGCGTGCGTATTTCTGCCAGCGACTGGGTTGGAGGCGGCTGGGATGTAAGCCAGTCCATTGCCTTTTCGCAACAGCTGGAAGCGCTGAACTGCGCCTATATCCACGTTTCCAGTGGGGGCCTGTCAGAACAGCAGCAGATCAGCGTCGGCCCGAACTATCAGGTCCCTTTCGCGCGGGATATTCGTCAGCAAATCGGTATCCCGGTGATTGCGGTAGGCTTAATTACCGAGCCGCAGCAAGCCGAAGATATTTTGCAGCAGGGGGAAGCGGATCTGGTCGCGCTGGCACGCGGTATGCTCTATAACCCACGCTGGCCATGGCACGCCGCTGCCGCATTCGATGCAACGGTGAAAGCGCCGCCGCAGTATCTGCGTTCTGAACCTCACGGCGCAAAAGGAACACTGACGCCGGACGAGTAAACCGTTATGGCCGCACGGCGTGCGGCCTTACTGATAGTGTTGAAGACAACGCTGTAGCGCCAGATGCGGGCCGGTCAGGGGCTGACGTGTTGATGCGAAATGCGCCGCCGCCGGTGCCATTGACGTCTGCGCCAGCACAACCTGCTCCGCGCCCTGCTGCCAGGCCGCTTCAACCGCTTCTGTTACACAGGCAAGATAGCCTGCCTGATCCCCCGCTTTAAACTTCTGCCAGGCCCCCGGAATCAGAACGACCTCTGCCCGCCCGTTGACACCGTGAAACAGTGCCCGCGTGGCGCCCAGCGTGGATTCAGCCGCACAAAGCACGACCGTTTGCCTGGGATTTTCGCGGACCGCCTCTGCCAGCATGCTGTCTGTGCGCCAGACCACGCACGGCGAAGATGCGTTTGTAAAGCTTTCAGCCACCGGTCCGAGCGTGGAACAGGTCATCAGAATGGCGTCAAAATGGGGTTGCAGACTCGCCAGCAACGCGCCGATCCGTGCATGAAGTTCAGGCGTCAGTCCGCCACTGGCTTCGGCCTCCGCCAGCAGGTGCGGCATCACCAGATGACTCAGTTGCAGATCTCCCGACGGCAACTGGCTCGCTGCATCGTCAAAGATGCAAATATTGCTGGCCGCAGTATGTAAACAGGCAATAGCGATCATGTGTGGGCTCGGCGTAAAAACAGGTTTTCATCATGCCATGGGCGACGCCAGATTCAAACGTCTCCTCTGTAAGAGAGAGCCGCACGCCATAAACCCACCAGCCCGTGTGGTAGCGCCTGCTTATTACTTATGCCGTCAGGCCTGCCATGCGGCATGCTGGATAACGATCCGATAGCTGTCCCTGTCCTGAAAGGTTGCGCCGTTTTTTGCCCAGTACGGGTTAAAAGACGTCACTTCAGTAAACCCGGCACGCGTCATTGCCTGACAACGTTGCTGCCAGCACGCCGCGTCAGGCAGATACAGCACCAGCAGATCGTCAACCGTGGTCACGGGCTGGACAGGATGGTGCTGACAAGACGTAAACTCCAGATGCCAGGGCAAGGTCTTATCGCCCAGCATAATGCCGCTGAATCCGTCATGGTCCCTGAATTCCCCCAGTTTATGCAATCCAAGGCCAGTGCAGTACAGGTCTGCGCTCGCGGTCAGGTCACTAACCGGGCGCGCAATGCGCAGTTGTTGTATCACCATTGCTTCTCCTGATTCTGTAAAAAGGCTATTAATAGTGAGCGTGGATAACGACATAACAGTGAGGTTTATAATGTTTCTGCAGTCAGCACGTTTGTTGCTCAGAGCTATGCGCCCTTCCGACGACAAGGATCTGTTCCGTATTTATGGCGATCCCGCGACCAACACGTTTAACCCGGCAGGCCCGTATCCGAGCCTGGCGTTCGCGCAGCAGAAGCTGGCCGAGAGGCTGGCCGCTTTTGAACGGTACGGGTTTGAAAGCTGGGCGATATCGACGCGAGATTCGCCCGATACGCTGATTGGCTTTGGTGGGTTGAGCGTACGTAAGTTTGCCGGTGAGTTGACCAATAATCTCGGCTATCGCTTTGATACCCAGGCATGGGGTAAAGGTTATGCTACTGAGCTGTCACGTTTTGCCCTGGATTACGGCTTCAACGAGCTGGGGCTGGCGTCCGTGGCCGCCTCGGTACGACGTCATCATCAGGCGTCAATTCACGTGCTGGAGAAAAGCGGGTTGCGCTACATCAAAGAGATTTATGACGTCGAAAATGCCCCGCCAAGCCTGTGTTATGCGATCACGCGTGAGCAGTGGCAGGCCGCACAAACCACTGCGGAATCTAAATGTTAGCAGGGTGAGCTGTTAATTAACCTGTGCGCAGACGAATGAGAACGCACCAGGATGTGTACTTATCGTAACGGTGATCGCCAGAGGATTTGTCAAGACGACTTGCTGAAAGGCGCCCCGCGATGATTGTCGATTCACACGCAGAACCCGTGTAAATGAGATTCTGCATGAGGGTGCATTTGCTGGTTTCTACGTTTTTACTGGACGGGCCGCCTGAGGTGGTGTCCCTGACACAGTAACAGTCGAAGGCATTTACCACTGTCACCGGTGTATTGCTTTCAGACCACATTTCCGTCCAGGCATGGCGCTGCATCACACAGCAACCCCCGGACGCGCTGGTTGGAGCGCAGAATGCTATCGCGCACCGGTACGGTGCCGCTCTCAATGCAGGCTGTCCACTGCTGAGTAGTCAGCACGGCCGCAAAGTTTGACTGCAGCACTACACAGCATACCCGATGAATCTCTTCTGCACTCACGCGCCCTGCCTGATTTTGGTAAGGAACTGAACCTGAAGCATCACTGAGGTATTCCACAGCAATGCCGTTATGCCACGCATGATTAATGGTAGAAAGATTGCAGTTGTGAGTCATATAGCCCACTACCGTCAGCGTGTTAATGGCGTGATCGGCTAACCAGTGCGCCAGTCCCGTTCCGGTAAAAGCGCTGGCCCGATTTTTACTCAAAAGAAGCGCTCGGGGACGTGAAGCGACAATGGGATGCAACTGCCAGCCATCGCTGTTAATCGCAAAAAGCGGTGATTCTGCAGGCGCAGTATGTTGTACCACGATTACCGGTATGTTTGCCGCACTCGCCCTGTCCATGGCAATCGCGATGTTTTCCAGTGAATGTTGCGGATGTGGATATTCAATCGGCAACGCGCCGCTGAAATATTCATTCTGTACATCAATGACAATAAGCGCGCGTTGAGGTAAAGCGGAAACGGTCATAGCCAAATTCCTCAGATTAGTGGCTCTACAGAGCGTAAAGCCGTAGACACCATCTTCACCCGACGATAATCTCAGCAACAGCGTCCCGAAAGACAACGCACGAAAGTATTGGGCCATCGTTATGGAGAATGATCATGTCGTGCAAAAATATCGCTGTACTGGCTTTTCATGACATCAGTCCTTTTCATCTTTCAGTGCCCTGTCTGGTTTTTGAAAACCGTACCGAACATGGCCTGCCCGCTTTTAACCTGCGGGTTTGCGCAGCCGAGACCGCCAGCGGTGATTTAATCCGTACCTGTGCGGGTTTTATGCTGAAAAGTGAGTTGACGCTCGAAGATGCAACAGACGCGGATGTCTTAATTGTTCCCTCCTGGCGTAGCCCACAGGAGCGTCCGTCGGTATGCTGCATGCGATACGAATGGCAAGACAGCGCGGTGCTACGGTCGTGGGGTTGTGCCTGGGTGCGTTTGTGTTAGCAGAGGCTGGCGTACTGGACGGATACAAAGCGACTACACACTGGAGCGCAGCACCGTATTTCGCGCAGCATTTTCCCAAAATCAAGCTGATGCCAGATGTGTTGTATCAGGATGCGGATGACGGCAGGCTGGTTACCTCTGCCGGGACAGCCGCCGGTCTTGATTGCTGCCTGCACCTGGTTCGTCGCTGGCACGGCGCCGATATCGCCAATAAGATTGCGCGCCGGTTGGTCACGGCCCCGCATCGCCAGGGAGGACAGGCCCAGTTCATTGAACAGCCTCTCCATAGCCAGCCGGGAGGCGATCGTCTGTCAGACCTGCTGAACTGGATGGTGGCCAATCTTGCAGAGCAGCACTCTCTGGATTCACTGGCGCAGCGGGTTGCAATGAGCCGACGTAATTTCACCCGCCGTTTTCGCGACCTGACAGGTATGACGGTCAGTCAGTGGTTACAGGGACAAAGGCTGGCCTATGCGCAACGCTTACTCGAAAGCACACCCCATTCTGTAGAATATGTGGCGCAGTTATCAGGCTTCGGCAGCGCCGTATCACTACGCCAATATTTTAATAAAGCGTTTAATACCTCACCCTCCGCATGGCGGGCACTGTTTGCTCATCGAGGGTAAACGATATTTATCCTTCACTTTTGCTGAGGCGGCACTGTGAGACAGCCTCGTCGGCTCTCTTATCTGTCGCTAATGTCCGGCGGGCATGGCACATCCCTGCGCCACGGGCATCCGTGATAATCAGCCAAGCACATCCTGCACGCAGGCTTTAAACACTTTCACCCCAAGCGCCAGCGCGTCACGGTCAAAATGCATCTCCGGATGATGCAGACCGGGCGTCAGGTTAGCCCCCAGTCCCCAGAAGCCGCCTTTGATCTGTGGACGAAGACGCAGATAGTGAAAGAAGTCTTCACTGCCGGGTGTCGACTTCGGCGCAGTGAGGCCGGTTTCGCCAAATACGCTGCGAATACCGCGTGCGATCACCTCTGTGGCCTCGTCATGGATAATGGCGGCGGGCATCTCTTTCAGAATGCGGATCTCTGCGTGTGCGCCATAGGCGGCGGCGCTGCTCTCAATCGCGCGTACCACCTGTGGTTTGAGGGTAGCCATCGCTTCGTTCTCTGCCGCACGCAGATCCCAGCACACCTGCGCTTTATCAGGGATTGAGTTAGTCACGCCCGCATCACAGAGAAACCGTGTCGCTTTTGCGCTCCATGTCAGTGACGGGGCAAGATGAATGCCGTTCACCGCCTGCACCGCGTGCGCAGCGGCATCCAGTGCATTGACGCCCAAATGTGGCCGCGCGGCGTGCGCCGCTTTGCCGTGGAACATCACTTCCACGGTAGCGGACGCTGAGTAGTACATCGCCGGTACGGCCTGGCCCATCGGGCACTCCTCCAGCGGGCGCAGGTGGAAGCCGAGCAACATGTCGACATCATCAAGCACGCCGCCTTCGGTCAGGGCAATCGCCCCGGTGCCCAGCTCTTCCGCAGGCTGGAAGATGAATTTTAACCGGCCCTTTTTCACCAATCCTTCAGCCATCACCTCCTGGGCGGTGGTCAGTACGACGGTGGAGTGGCCATCGTGCCCACAGGTGTGACGCGCCACATGTTGGCCGTCAATGATATGCCCCAGCGCATCCATATCGGCGCGCAGCGCTAATGTCGGGCCAGGCTTACCGCTGTCCAGAACGGCGACAATACCGGTGGTGTTATTTACCTGGCGAGTGACCCGGTAGCCCGCCGCCTCCAGTACGCCCGCGATATAGGCGGAGGTTTTAAACTCTTCGAACCCCAATTCCGGGATTTGGTGCAGGTAATTAAAGTGCTCAAGTGTACGCGACACGTCTTACTCCTTAGTGCTCAGGCAATAACGCGCATAATCAGCATGGCGATTACGGCATTGAGAATGCTGACCGCCATCAGTAACGGCCAGTACTTCTTCGGCACATCGGCCACGCCCAGCAGGCGCCCCATGTACTGGAGTTGCGAGCCCATCAAAAAGATGGCGGGCGCGAGAATGGTAATCTGGGCCATATCAAGCTGGCCTTTACTCAGCAGGCTGACGGCAACGCCGGTGCCCGCAGAGGAAGAGAGCCAGGCGGTTAACAGTACGGTGATCGCCTCGCCCGGCAGGCCAAAAAGCCCCATCAGCGGTGCGCAAATGTGCCCAATAATCTGCATCACGCCCAGCAAATTGAGCATTTCAGCGATGACATAGGCCATTAAGACATTTGGCATCAGATTATTAATGGCGATATTAAACCCTTTGCGCGCACCAATAACGAAAATATCAAACGGATTACCGGAGACTTTTGCCTGATTATTCATTGTCGAAATCTCGCTTATAAACAGTATTTAATGCCAGGCGAACCACGGCGGCACCGACGAATTTAAGAACAAACATTAAAATCAGCGGAATAATAATGGGGAGCGTTAATGAAGAGAACATCGCCGAGCCGATAGAGAAATAGTTATTAATCAACCCGGCACCCGAGTATTGCCACGAGCCCATAATCACCACATCTTTACGGGTGATTTTTTTGCTGTCATAGAGCTCTTTGGTTAATGCCGCGCCGGCATCGGTGCTTTGCAGATCGGTAATCAACGCAAGACCGGTATAACCCGGAATCCCGAGCAGTGGTTTTAACAGCGGAGTAAGTAATTTATGTGCCGCGCGAATCGCGCCGTAATGAGTGAAGATTTCCAGCAGGCCGAGTGCCAGCATTACCGTGGGCACCAGCGAGAGTGCAAAGAGGAAGCCGGCTTTGGCGCTCAGGCCGCCGCTGCCGATAAAGGTATTGGTTTCCGGCGTTTTCATGGTGCCGAACGCGCCACCTAACGTGGTAAAATCGAATGCACCCAGCCAGGCCATACCGTCAACTTTAAAAAAGAAGCCGGAAAAGACCAGCAGCACAATGATCAGTGAAATCCACGCGCCCGGCCCCACTTTCCACTCCTCTGTCGCTTCTTTATCTGGCTGCTTCAGTGTTTTTGATTCGCTCATATCATCTCTCTTTACATCTGTAATGGAAAAGTCCTGATACTAAGCAGGATCCATGCCTGAATAGCCCAGCCGTGAAATAAACCTCTTTTATTAAGATTTTTAGTGCAGTAAAACCCCTTCCCAAAAAAACATGAGAACGTCATATCCCTTTTCGGAAAAGTGTATTTTTCTCTGCCTGCCTAAAGGCGCAGGCAAATAACTTCTCACCGTTTTTGGGCGCACTTTTGGTGCAGTACGATGTTGTTCGCTTTTTTTCTTTTCTGACCAGCGAAAATTAACGGTTAATTTGATTATCACTATTTAAACAGCTTGATAAATAGCCGTGGAGTGATGTTATTGTTGCCTTAAGGTCAACAGTAACGAGGAAATGTGGCAGATGTTCCAGGATAAACAGGTGGGCTATCTGTATGAAGTCGGTAACCAGGGCGGCATTCGCCGCGCGGCAGATATCCTCGGGGTTAATGCGTCGGTCGTCAGCCGTCAAATCGCACAACTTGAGCGTGCGCTACAGCTTCCCTTGCTGGAACGGCGTGGGCGTAACGTGGTGTTGACCGAAGCGGGACGCCTGCTGGCAGAGGATTATTTTGTCAGCCGTATGCGGCGCGAAAAGCTGGAGAGCCAGCTTAAAGATCTGCGCCATATGCGCGGCGGAACGCTTTCGGTGCGCATTGGCGGCGGACTGATCACGGCGTTTATCGAAGGGGTTATGCGCGAATTTGCCCAGTCTTACCCGCAGGTGTTTGTCGATATTGTGGTCGGCAGCATGCAGGAGATGATGAACGATATCGTCAGCGGCGAAGCGGATATGGCGCTGGCGTTTGGTCCGATTGGCACACCGGAACTGAAGCGGCACAGTTTCCAGTGGGGGCCGATCTGTGCCGTCGTCGCGCCGCAGCATCCTGTCGCCAGTCTCGCCAGCATCACCATTGAAGCGTTGACTGCTCACCCGCTTATCGCCCTCACAGAGAACTTCGGCCTGCAGCGGCATATGAACGCGATGTTCAAAAGCCAGGGCCTGCAGTTCCATCCGGCTTATCGGTGTAACCTCTTCTCGACCGCCATGAACCTCAGCCAGGCCGGGCTCGGCGTCTCGTTTATGACGGCCCACGCCGCCGCCGACCCGATTCGCCAGGGCACACTTGTCGCCGTGCCAATCGATCACCCGATTGCCAGTAGCGCTCAGTGTCACCTGTTACGGAACTCCGACAGGCGCTTTACCCCGGCAGCCCATCATATGTGGCGACTGCTGCATAATGCGTTTCGCGACAGATAAAGGCAGAGACAGCCGTAAGGGCTGGATGTCATGCCAAATGCAGAAACAAATGGACAGCGAAGATGGCTGAAGCCAGCGGTGAGCAAGGAGAAGCGATAAACCGTTGAGTCAGACAGGCAGTATTGAGGCAGTGACAGTGAGAGAGGTATCGCTTAAAAGCCCGGCGTGAAGGCGGAAATACCTTCCCCATCATGCCGGGCAGATGACTCAGCGTGGTGGCGTGAGCAATTCCCGTTCTATCCGCTCGCGGGTCTCAACGGCCTGATATTTCATTTTTTCCGGGTAACCGAACAGCGAAGCGGCCACGACAGGTTCGCCACCCACTTTGAACGTCTGCTCTGCAAACTTCATTTCCCGCAGGGTGCGGAACAGCGTCTCAAAATCCACCTCGCCTTCTCCGATGCCAACATGCTGATGAATGGTCGCATCGACACCGGGTGGATTGACAATGTAGCGGCAATGTTTGGTGTGATTCATCGTATCGGCAATGAGAACATGAGAGAGATCGTGCCCCGCATGACGAAGCATCCTCTCTACGTCCCCTTTTCCTTTATCGTAAAAAAAGGTATGCGGGACGCTGTAAACGTATTTAACGTTATCGCTCCTGAATGACCTGACCATATTGACGGTTTCGTCGCTTTCTTCGCAGAAGTCCCATGGATGCGCCTGTATTTCTACACGGATGCCTTCACGTTCGAACAGCGGAAGCAGTGTTTCCATCGAGCGGTAAAACATCTCATCGCAGATTTCAGGTTGATTAGGATCGCCCGCCAGTTCGGTATTAATAACCTGAACCCCCATTTCGACGGCGATTTCAACGAGGCGTGTCCAGTTTTTTACCGCCGCCTGTCGGCGCAGTTCATCCGGGCCAGACCAGCGGTAAACACAAATAAAAGAGGAAATTTCAACGCCCGTTTCGCGCAGGGCCTTCTTATACTCCGCAATGATTTCGCGGCTTGCGCGGGGATGCTTATAGAACGGATTAATTTCCGGATGCGGAGACTGCTCGATGTACTTGTAGCCCCATTCCGACACCTGACGGACCATTTTGGTGATACCCAGATCTTTGATTACATCTACGTCGAATGCAATTTTCATTGATGCCACCTTTACGTTATCTCATGCTGCCTGAGTCGGGTTTCAGGCAGAGAAAGTCACTTCATCGCAAATCTCATCCTCAACAGACTGATGCGCTCATCCACTACAGTCGATATCAGCATTCCACCCACGTCGAGCCGGATTCGGCTGAACGGACACAGTTTTCCAGCCATTTGACGCCCGCCAGCCCCGCATGCACATCGGGATACCAGAAATCCTTCAGGAAGGCGTCGTCACCCCGATCGGTGGCATCCATAGCCAGCGCGAAACGTCTGTAGAGGTTTGACCAGGCCTCGAAAAGACCTTCAGGATGTCCCCCTCCGATACGGTCATCTGCACGCGCGGCCGGGTGAAGATAGTCCATGCCCCTTTCCAGGATGCGTACCGGCTCGCCCTGAATTTCAAACCGGAGCTGGTTCGGCTGTTCATCCCACCACTCGATACTGGCTTTAGCGCCGACGATGCGCACTTTTTGCCCATGCATGGAACCGCAGTTAACGGCGGAGGCCCACAGACTGCCGACCGCGCCATTCTCATATTCCATCAGGACAAACGCGTTGTCTTCGAGGGGAGCACGGCTTTTAACAAAGCTCTGACGCGAGCACAGCAGTCGCCTGATTTTTAAGCCGGGAGCCATAGTTTCAGCGATACACAACGGATGGGTTGCCAGGTCCCCCAGCACGTAACTGGGCCCGACAAAGCGCGGGTTAACGCGCCAGCTGGTACTGGCGTTATTTTGCTCAACGGATTCGTTGTGAAAACCGTGTGCAAACTGCATCGTAACAATGCGGATGTCGCCCAGGAGTCCCTCCGCAATCATTTCTCTGGCCTGGAGAATAAGCTGATGACCGGTATAACCATAGGTCACGCCGATGATCTTGTTTTTCTCCCGGCTCAGTTTCGCCAGATGCTCAGCCTCTTCGACCGTGAAGCACAGCGGCTTCTCACATATCACATGAAGTCCCGCTTCAAGCGCGGCGCAGCAGACAGCAAAATGCGTATTGTTTGGTGTGGCGATGGAGACGGCCTGAATACCGTCCTCGCGTTGTCCTTCTGTAGCAAACAGGGTTTCGTAGTCGGCATAGCACCGGTCTGGTGAAAGGCCCAGTGCCTCACCAAAGGCGCGCCCACGTGCGGCATCGATATCGAACGCGCCGGCGACTAACGTAAAGGTATGATCACGGAGTGCCGATGAGCGGTGAATGTAGCCAATCTGACTGGTTCCGCCACCGCCGACCATGCCCCACCGAAGTGATTTTTCGAGCGGTTTAATGCCGTTAATCATGATTATTCTCCTCAGAAACCGACGGAATGCAGATAATGCAGACTGGCCGTGACATCACGCAGGCTTGTATCCGCATCACGCGGATCTCTTTCCTGTTCAATGGTTATCCAGCCCTTGTAACGACGCTGGCGCAGAAATGCATGAACGTCCGGATAGTGGATGGCACCGCTGCCAAGAGGACACATGACGCCCTGGGCGCAGGCGGTGAAAAAATCCAGCCCTTCTTTAACTGCCCGGCGCCAGACAGCCTCGTTAACATCCTTGAAGTGCAGGTAATCAATCCTGTCCCAGTAACGTTCCAGCGTAGCCACCGGCGCCATGTCAGCGTAATACAGATGGCCGGTATCCAGGCAAAGCCCGGCTACGGTATGGGGAATATCGTGGACCAGCTTTTCCAGTTCATCGGCAAACTCAATGCAGCCACCAGCATGGGGATGAATGACCGGCCTGACACCGTACGCTTTCCAGGCAATCTCACTCAGAATGGTGATATGTCTTATCATCGTCTGCCAGTCACTGGGATTAAGTCGCGGGGCCTTTTCTGACTGACCGGCTGTGGCGGCACGTTCAGGATCACCAAAGTCGATGATGACAAGATAAGGTGGCGATGCCCCCTCATTGACAGCGTCAGCCTGCCGGGTAACTGCGCTCAGGTTGTGGCAGATCTTATGGGTCAGATCGATCATTGCCGGGAAGTTTTCTTCACTGACTAAATCGTCGAAAAGGGTGCCGGCAATAACAGACAGCTGATGTTCCTCAAGTGCAGACGTCAGGGCTTCGGGCTCAACAGGCAAGTATCCCCATGGTCCCAGCTCCAGACTTTTGTATCCGGCGAGCGCGGCCTCTTTTAGCACGCTCTGCCAGGGGGGAAGAAACGGGTTTTTCGGGTCGTCCACTCCCCAGCTACAGGGTGCAGTCGCGATGGAAATGGTCATGGTTTTTCTCCGGATGCGGCAACACAGGTAAGCACTGACATGCAGGCGACAAATGCCTGACTCAGTGCGCGCAGTATTGCGCCGGTTTTTTGATACCAGCAACCCTCCTTCGTGGATTATTTGATAGAGATCATGATTTTTTTAAATCATATTATTGATAGTTTTACATCAAATCCAGACAGCGCAACCCTCTGCGTGATACGTCGTGAGACGTCAGATATTTTCCCGGGTAACCAGATCGAAGGGAACGGTAACAGAGAGAGGATTGCGGTCGGTTTCCTGATATCTGCGGATAAAAACAGAGACGATCTTCTCAGCCACAACATCGATACGGTGGCGCATCATCACATCGACATGCCCCGCGATAAGCGCCATTTCATCGCCGATGAACGGGCCATGGCAGAGAATTTTTATATCATGTCGCGCGCTTTCACAGACCGCCTTGATTACGCCCTCTATGCCACCGCACGGCGCATAAATCATGGCCACACTGGGATGGTTTTTTAGCAGTTGGCTGGCAGCCAGATAGCCCCCACTGATGCTTTCCCGCGTCTGTAACGGCTCAAGCACCACCGCATCTTGTCTGTTCTCGCGCAGGTACGAACGAAAACTTATTTCACAGCTTTCCTGGCAGTTGAAACGGTGATCGCCGAGCAGCACACCAATAACACTGTCTTTTTCCATCATGCGCTCAGCAAACCATCCCGCTGTACGCCCTGCTTTCAGATTATCGAGACCGATATAGCCCGCCTGACCACAGGGAGAAAGATCGGAAAACAAAGTGAAAATTTGCACGCCTGATGCGGATAGTTGCTTAATGGTGTGCCGTATAAGAGGATGATCGAGCGCAACTACTCCAATGATATCGACGCGTTTTGCCAGAGCTTCAAGAGACGACACGACTTTCTCCACGTCATGTATATCAGCCCACACAAACGCCGGCTCTGTCGCCAGTTTTCCGTCCGCATACCGGCGGATTTCCTCTGACAGCACCTGGTAAAACGAATAATCACTGGGCAGCAGAATAAACCCGGTGCGCACCGCGCTTTTAACCGCCGTGGCTTCTGGCGTCATCACCTTACGCAGATCTTCCCGGTAACCGAGCGCTTCCGCTGCGCGCAGAACACGGTCCCGGGTTTCCTGCTTCACTGACGCTCTGTTATTTAGAACACGATCAACGGTAGCCACCCCGACACCCGCCGCTCTGGCAACCGCTGACATGGATATTTTTTTCATTACACAGCCCGAGATGATAGATTTCTATCATCTTAAACACAAAAAGTGTGCAGCAGCAAAATACTTCTGCTGCTTTACGGTGTTTTTTACAGGATGACGCATTGGCAGAAAGTGACCGCCGCATGACAGTAGGCAGAGAAAACGTGGATGTAGGTTATTCAGCAGAATGCGTGATTAACATTCCAGTCCGTGCGGTTTCATACACCAGTCCCGGCAGGCAGCATTACCCCAGAAAAACACCCTAAGTTTTCCCCTGTGTATTAGTGGCTGTCCTGTGTTTTAGCCGGGAAATGTGTGAAAAGTTTCAAACACCACAAAGCTCGTGAGCACGTAATTTCCATTCCTCAACCTGAGTGGGGTGGTCAAAAGAGTAATAGACGTTAGCGTTCTCAGGCAGGATATTATGCAGTGCCTGCATGCAGTTGGCCTCACAGGGTCGCAATTCAATATAGGCAGCCGTGATGGGTATGACATCATCGCTGGAAAAGCGCTCAATGCGTTCTATCGCAGCAACGAGTGCAGCCATTTCGCCATGCAGCCTTACCCAGTTATTAGTATAGATTCCTGGTGGCACGCTTACCTGCATCCGACTGTTTCCGAACGCATAACGAATATTACCCCGTAGCCGGTACTCGACTACTGCACAGCAGGACTCAGGACCGAAACCAGGCTGTTTCACTAAATTCTTTTTGTTCTCCAGCGTGCGCCTGACAATCGGATAACCGGATCTAAGGGTGTATTCAGTTTTTATCAGTTGCATCAGCGCTTCCTTTACTTGACCATTGTTAATCAATGATATGGGGTTCCGGCGCAAAACTCCATAAGAACAGGACTCTCAGGGGCTGGAAAATTAAGGTCTGCTTAATCATAACCAGAGGGACTGAGTGATGACAGCCGAGCCCTGCTTTTGCCTTACGGCTTCACCAGCTAGCCGCTGCTCTTCATCTGGTTCATATCTGTGGTTCAGATTCAGCCAGTTCTTTATCGTTCGGCTCTGTAAGTATTACGTCTGTAAGGGAAAACCTAATGATGATTTACCATTATGATCAGGAAAATCCATGGCTGTGTCTGAAGAGGTATGTTTCGGCCTGAAATCCTGCACAGGCCAGTCCGGTTAAATCGTAAGGTCCGGTTTGCGCTGTGAGTTCAACGGGTCGATGAAACGCGCTCCTTTATCAGGGGGGCGTTGTGTAAACATCCGCCTTATAACTGATCGCGCTAAATACCAGGTTCATGAACGACGTAGGGCACAAGGTAAAACTGTTCTATTGCTTTATAAGTCATGCCTGATCTTTGCATCACTCGCTGAGAGGAAGCATTTTCAGGAGCGGCAACAGTCACTAAACACGTTACCTCAGCAGCAAAACACTACCAGTCAGCGTCAACCATTGCCTCAGGAGCGTCCTGTCATACCTGTTTCTGAAAACTGTTCCCTGACCCAGTCCGCAAATAATCGTATACGGGGAGCCAGTTGGCGGTTCTCCGGCCAGGCAATATGAACCGGGAGTTCATCAACCAGCCAGTCATCAAACAGCCTGATAAGGTCCCCCTTTCTCAGCGCGTCTGCCACAAGAAAATCATAAGTCGTTACGATACCCAGGCCCGCGCGCGCCGCACTGAATGCGGCGTAAGCGTCGTTGACGGATATCTGAAACGGACCGCTAAGCGGAAACGATTCGCTGGCTTTCATCAGTTGATGCTCAAAACGTCTGCCGCTCTGTGGGGAACGCACCTGAATATGATGAAAGTGCACTAACTGCGTGGGATGGGAGGGTTTACCCTGTCTTTTAAGGTATGCGGGCGCGGCGCATACCACCATGGGCAGTGCTCCCAGAGAGCGGGCAACAAGCGAGTCATCGTGAAGTCGTCCTATGCGTATCACGCAGTCGAACTGATTTTCAATGAGATCGCTGGTTCGGTTGCCCACGCTTGTGATGATCTGTAAATCCGGATAGCGGTCCATGAAATCCCCCAACCTCGGAATAATCAGGCAGTATGCCAGCGCGCCCGGCATGTCTACCCTGAGCTGGCCACGCCACGTTCCAGCCGCTCCCGAAACGCTGCTGTCCAGTTTTTCCGCCTGGATAAGTAATGCCTGCGCGCCCTTGTGGTAAACCTCACCCTGTTCCGTGAGGCTTAGCCGTCGTGAAGAACGATGTAAGAGTTTTACACCCAGCTTATTTTCGAGGGCCTGAATCTGCCGTGTCACCGTTGACTTGGGTAACCCGAGACTTTCCGCAGCACGGGTGAAGGCTCCGGTTTCAACGACCTGTAGAAAGCTGCGTATCGCAGAAAATTTATCCATGCCCCGCCTTATTGTTGCTGTATCTGCAATGTAAGTTTGCCTGGCGCCCGATTGTTCATTACGCCCACAACCCTGAATATAAGGCCATCCAGTCCATTCCCCCAACGGAAAAGCACATGAGCAAGCTGTTAAGCTGGCACGTCGCCGGCGCAAAAATCACAAAGATTCCAGAGCAACAGAGCAACGGCATTCCCGTGTTGTCTCTGTTTCCACAGTGGGATCGTCAGTCAGCCTTGCGTTTTGCTGAACACATTCAACGTCATGATCTGGATTTTACAGACGAGACCGTGTCGCTCAGCACACACAGCTGGCTGATTGAAAAAGACGGTAAGGTCATCATCCTCGACACCGCATCGGGTAACGGCAAAAAACGCCCTGGCAATGCAAAGTTTCATGAAATGAACAGCCACTGGCTGCATGCGCTGCGAGCGGCAGGCGTTGAGCCTGAGCAGGTGGATGCGGTTGTTTTAACGCACCTTCATGTCGATCACGTCGGCTGGAATACTGTTTTGAAGAAAGGTCAGTGGCGCACCACTTTTCCGAACGCCCGCTATTACTTCTCCGCAGATGAATACCATTTTTATCAGAACCCACTTAATGTCATGCCGGAAAGCACAGGTGCAATGGATGACAGTGTGTATCCGGTCGTCGCTTCAGGGCAGGCCGTGTTTCTGGACAGCGCCGAGACAGAGGTCGTTGCCGGGCTGCAGATTCACAGAACACCGGGGCACAGCGTTGATCACCTGGCATTCAGTTTCTCAGACGGCGGTGAGACGGCCCTGTTCTGGGGTGACGTCGTGCACAGCCCGCTACAGATATTCCTCCCCGAGTGGAACAGCCGCTACTGCGAATTTCCCGATACGGCAAAAAAATCCCGGACAGTGATGATGAATTTTGCTGCTCAGACCCGAGCGCTGGTTTTTACCTCTCACTTTCCGGACAGCTCGGCTGGACGGGTTCTCAATACAAACGGCCAGTTAACCTGGCAGCACGCCTGACAGGAGAATATCATGACAAACACACCACCGCTGTTCAGCGAAGCTTTCGCCATCCCCTCCGATACCAGAGACATTTCATTGTGGCTGCGTCACAGGCGGCGCGCTGATACCACCGACTTTGATGCGGCACAGACGGTTCTGCTGATGCACGGTGCCACTTTCTCATCGGGAAGTCTGTTTGATACTCCGCTTGAGGGGGAATCTTTCCTTGATTACCTTGCCGCAGCCGGTCTGGATGTCTGGGCAGTGGATGTGCGTGGATACGGCCGCGCATCGAGACTACCTTCTTTCTCTTTGCCTGCGCGGGAAAATCCGCCGTCAGCGCGTGCTGAAACCGCAGTAAGGGACTTAGGAAGTGCGGTTGATTACGTTCTTGCACATCATGGACTGACGCAGTTGAACCTCATCGGGATGTCATGGGGAGGAACGGTGGCGTCGCTTTACACCACACGGAATAGCGCTAACGTGCGGCGTCTGACGCTTATTGCGCCACAGTGGATTCAGGACGGTAAATACGCGCTCGATCCCGGCGGCGAAATGGGCGCATGGCGCGATATTGACATTGATGCAGTGGAATCACGCTGGCTTCAGGCCGCGCCAGACAATAAAAAGAACAGCCTTATTTGTCCCGGCGGATTTATGCAGTGGGCCCGGCAAACAGTGAATGAGGAACCCGATCCGGTTTTGAGAGCCCAGCGCAAAATCCGGGTTAGCACCGGTCCGATTCAGGATACACGGTGTTACTGGGCAAAAAATAAAGGCGTCTACGATCCCGCCGACATCCGCGTCCCCGTATTGCTCTTACATGGTGAATGGGATCGTGATGTACCTGTGAATGCAATCCAGGACTGGTTCCTGCGAGCGACAGGCACCCCCTGGAAGCGCTGGGCAGAAATTGGTGAAGCCACACACATGATGGTGCTGGAGAAAAACCGACATCAGGTGTTTGAGCTTACCCGCTATTTTATCAGTCAGGTTCTGGATATTTAATGAGGCCTGTATCACTCAAGCCTCATGTTCAGAAAAGTATCGTGCCAGACAACATCCGCTTCAGGCACAAAGCAACCTCTGAAACAGATTAAGGTCCGTCAGGTGCGAAAAGGGGAATTTCGCCCTGCCCGCTGTTGATACAAATAAAAAGCATTTCGGCTAACCTTTCAGCAAGCAGATATCAGAAGCTGACCGGCATTTTTCCAGCTGATTCTGAATACCGGGGCATGATCTGATGAAGGCATATCGGATAATGTTCTCTCCACAATGGTGCCCCCGAGGCGCTGATAAAAAGCTGTTGCCTGGGTGTTATCTTCAAACACCCACAAATAGAGCGGTGACTCATCATCCCTGCTCTTGACCCATTCGGCTGCGCGCCAGAGAAGTTGTTTTCCTACACCGTGACCACGTAGTGAAGAGCTTACATGCAGGCTGTCTATATAACAGCCCCACTGCGCGTCATAGTGGAGCTTAATACATATGAAGCCTTCAACCTTTCCATCATATTCAGCTACAAACACTGTTTCGCTTTCATTGCTCTGATTCAGAGCTGAGCGCCAGTGTGAAAGACGATCTTCCTGCGCCTGATTTTCAAGGAAATCCGCAGACATCACTTTCGTGTAGGTATCTCTCCATCCGGCGGTGTGCAGATGTGCTATTGCGTCGGCATCACTGCGCTGAGCCTGTCTTAAGTGAATCACTGTTACCTCTCACAAACGCAATGGCGTTTCATGTTAGCAAAATCACATTCAGTCGAAAATCAGCTTACCCGGTTCAAACCATACATCACATCTTATGCAAGGATGAAAATGAATCTGGAAAACTCATGCTGACAGAGTGCTTACCTCATACGTAAATGTCCGCTTCTGATACAAAGCGGACATTCACATAAAGCATTTTCAGGAAACGTGGGGCTTCAGTAATCAACATGTTTTCGATGCTGGCCTGTAAAACTGAGCGCGCATCGCAACAGGATTCAACATTACGACTCTTCAGCAAATCTCTTCCGCCTGTCTGGTATCATACATCAACTGAGCCCGTTCCATTTCCGCTCCATGTTTTAGCGCCCATCCATACAGCGCACTGAATGGCTCCTGAAGCGTCTGTGCCAGCGGTGTAAGGCTGTACTGCACGCTCACTGGTGAAGTAGGCAGCACCTTTCGGAGCACCAATCCATTGCGCTCAAGCCGCTTCAGCGCATCAGACAATGCTTTGTGCGTAATACCCTCCAGCCGGCGACGGAGTTCGTTGAAGCGCACAGGTTCATTACAAAGCACAGTGAGAATTAAAATTGACCATTTATTGGTTATGTTCTCCAGAACCGGCCGCGTTTTCCCTATTTCTTTCAGGTCATTACAATCAGTTTGAGACATGGCGATATATTCCCCGATACCTGATATAAATAAAGTGCGTAATTGTTATTAAGTTTACAAATTATATCATCTGTTTTCCACCCTGACAGGAGAGAGCAGATGAGTAGATTAGAGAATAAAGTTGCCCTGATACTCGGCGGTGCAAAAGGCATTGGTCTGGCTATCAGCCAGCGATTTGCCAGTGAAGGTGCCACAACCTGGCTGACCTCACGCCGTAATGAGGAGTTAGAAGCAGCCAGTCAGACCATAAAGGGCACTGCCAGGCCAGTCCGTGCTGACGTCAGCCAGATAAGTGAACTGACGCGAATAGTCGATTTAATCAAGACAGAATCCCGCCAGATAGATGTGCTGGTCATCAACGCCGGCATGGCCGAATACTCGACGATTGATGACATCACGCCGACACATTTTGATGCTGTTTTTGGCCTGAATGTGCGCTCACCGCTTTTTGCTCTGCAGGCAGCCCTTCCTCTGATGAAGGAGGGAGCGAGCGTCGTTTTGATAGGTTCGGTTGCCGATGTGATTGGCACGCCGGGATATGGCGTATATGGTGCCAGTAAAGCGGCACTTCGTTCTTTTGCCCGCACATGGACACGTGAACTCTCCGCCCGTGGCATCCGCGTTAATGTTGTCGCCCCCGGCCCTGTCGATACGGAGATGATGCGTGCAGCCTCTGAAGAGCTACGAAATGAGATAATCAGCACCATTCCCTTATCAAGAATGGGCAAACCTGAAGAAATTGCCAGTGCCGTCCTGTTCCTTGCAAGTGATGAAAGCAGCTATATAGCCGGAGCAGAAATCTGTGTGGATGGTGGCATGACACAGGTATGAGGCATGGCGTTCAGTTTCACTAAGATCAGAGAAAAGCTGTACGAGAAACGAACCGGGCGACGACCCGGTTTTTCTTTAGCCAGAATGGCTGTGCTCAAATTCCCGTTTATTTGTATCGGTGTCCGGCAGGCGGTATGCTGCGGCTTATTGCGGCATTGGCGCGCTCGCCGTTAATGAATCCGACATCATTTCAGCAAGGCCCGCTTCTGGCACAAAGCGGACAGGCTGACTGAGCTGAAGATCCGCCATGCGCGAAAAGTGGTCTTTTGCTAATTTCTCAGAAATAGAATAGGTATGCTTTGACTTTGTTCTGTATGAAAGCCTTAACAGCAGGATTGAAAATATGAAACAGGTCAGAATTTATACACTCAAAGACAAACAGTCAGCAGAAATTTATTTTCACCGACACTGGCCCAGACATATGGCCTCTCTCCCAGCCTTTGGTATATATGTAAATCATGTTTATCTCGGGAAAGAATGTCAGGTCATTGCAACCGTTACCTATCAGGAGGATACCGAAATACAAGCTATAAATCAGAAATATATGGCCAGCAAGGAGTTCATGTCAGACATGGAAGGTTTCGATATGTCTTCAATCCTCCGGGTGGATGAAATCATTATTAAGGAAACACTTTTCTGACTTTGCGACTTTCTCAGCCAGCAGGAACATTCCTGTCGCAGTCACTTAAATTGATACACAGCAATTAACCGGCCGTTAAGGCGGGGTCATACAAAGCGCATTTGGCCTGTCCGCTTCTGGCACAAAGCGGACGCTAAAATCTCTTCCTTTGTCCGCTATAAGCGAGAAGCGGACATTTAAACCCCTGTTACCTGGTGCTACCCAGGTCCCGGTCACTTTCCAGACCTTTAAGCATAAGTGTGGCTTCTTCAATACGAACAAATAGCCCTGAATCATCTGTTTCAGCAAACATATAAACTTCCATCTCAACCTCTTCCCCATTGCGCTTAGTACACAATACGCGATGTCTGGTAGCATAGAGATTGCCTTCACGAAGTTCGTCATGCACATCAATTTTGCCGAAAGAAATTATTTCGCGAAGTTTACGAGCATGATAAGCAAAGCTATCTAAACTTCCCCACTCATTATCAGTGCGCTGCCGATAACCGGGACTAAAGTGGCGATTAAGTATCTCTTCCAGGGGGATTTCCTGTTGGTTAATAATCTCATCCAATACGTTAGCAATAGAAATCATTTTCATGGTCAGTCCTCATCATAAGTTATCAGTACTCTACAATCGACCTGATGGCTTCGGTACGGTATAAAAGACAATAAATACCTCAAATAAGCCAATATGACCGACCCGTTAATTCCATTCTCCCGGGCTTTTTCTTCTGATGGACCCACTTTGATTGTCGCGGCCCGCCAGTCGGATGCAATAAGGGAAACACCACGTCACCATCACATTCGTGGACAGTTACTCGGCGCTGAGCATGGGCTGCTTACGATCGATGCGGAAGAGTGTCGCTGGGTCGTACCGGCAACGCATGCCGTGTGGATACCTCCAAATATTCCGCATGGTCTGCGCTCGCACGGCCCATATTCAGGATGGAGTGTTTATATATCTGCTGCGGCATGTGGCGCATTATCTGATAAGCCTGCTGTGCTCTCAGTTACAAATCTGCTACGCGAAGCGATAACACGAGCAGCCTCCTGGAAGGTTGCAGAGCTTAATGCGCCTCAAAAACGTTTATCTGACGTTATCCTTGATGAAATCGGTTCGCTTCCCAGCGTTAATCTTGGGTTGCCAATGCCGCAGGATATACGGCTCTTAAAAGTTGCTCAGGTGCTGTCTGAGAGTCCAGATGACGGTCGCACACTTGAAGAATGGGCATTCTGGGCGGGAGTATCGTCACGCACACTGACACGGCGTTTCAGATCCGAAACCGGTTTTAGCTTTAATGAATGGCGACAGCGCATACGGTTACTCAAAGCTCTTGAGCTTCTTGCCGCAGGCAAGCAAGTGACGACAGTTGCACTGGAACTTGGATATGACAATGTGAGTGCCTTTATCGCCATGTTTCGCAGGGTATTTGGCACCACTCCTGCACGATTCAGAATTTAAATATGCAGGCCCGCATTAAGCATCGGCTTCTGGCTCAAAGCAGACGGTGCTTCTGATAAAACGCACTAATAAGCAGATTCAGGCTTTTATGCTGAAAAAGTTTCCTGCATAAAAAAGTAAAAGGGCCGGTGTCAGCCCTTAATTAAATGAAACGCTGTTAACGTAAAGATCAGAAACTCTGCCAGTTGTTTTCATCTGCTGCTGCAACGGCAGGACCTGAACGAAAAGACGATGGCGCGTGTGAAGAAGGTACCCCCTTGCTGCGGATCACAGCAGGGACGTGTGAAACCGGTTTAAGGGTGAAGTTATTGACCAACTGGTTCAGTGATGCGGCCTGCTCCATCAGCGAATTTGAGGCAGCCGAGGCTTCTTCAACCAGCGCGGCATTCTGCTGAGTGACATCATCCATCTGGTTAACGGCCTGATGCACCTGGCTGATCCCCTGTGACTGCTCACTGGCGGCCACAGAGATTTCATCCACAAGATCGGTAACCTGCCTAACGGCATCATTCATGCGTGACATGTTACTGCCAACGCCCTCAGCCTGTTCGGAGCCTGCCTGGACAAAACTCATAGACGATTCGATCAGCTCTTTAATTTCACGGGCTGAAGAGGATGACCGCTGTGCAAGATTACGGACTTCACCTGCCACCACGGCAAATCCGCGCCCCTGCTCCCCTGCCCGAGCCGCTTCAACAGCGGCGTTGAGGGCAAGAATATTGGTCTGGAAGGCAATACCTTCAATCAGCGCAATGATGTCAGTAATTTTTGCGGAACTGTCTTTGATATCGCCCATCGTTGACAGCAGTGTGCGGACACGGCCTGCGCTGTCTTCTGAAATGTCCTGTGCATTTTTGGCCAGCTGGCTGGCAAGCCGTGTGTTTTCTGCGGTCTGACGGACGGTTTCACTGAGTTCAGACATGCTTGCTGCTGTCTGCTCAAGCGACGCGGCCTGCTCCTCCGTGCGCGAAGACAGATCTTCGTTGCCGGCCGAAATCTGCGCCGATGCTGAACTGACAGACTGAGCCGACGCTTCAACCTTAGAAAGTGAGTCTGACACATTCTCAATCAGATGGTTAAAGGCGCTGGCGGTCAGGCCAATTTCATCCCGGCGACTCACATCTGCGCGCAACGTCAGGTCAAGGCGTTCACTGGCGGTTTCCATTACATGACGCATGCCGTTCAACTGACGTTTGATGCCAAAAATGGTTCTGAGGGCGAAGAATGCGAGAATGATAATGGCTATGGCAGAACCGCCGATGAGGCTCCACACTGTTACGTTATAAGTATGATCATTTTGTTTGCGCAGCGCATTACCAATGTCTACGTTGAGTTTCAGCTGTTTCTGAAAACCGGCATTGAGCTGACGCGCAGCGGCACCAATGCCGTCGTTACCCTGAAGGGAGCCGAGTGAAGCCGCATCATTTTGTGCACGAGAGGCGACCAGAAAAGCCGGTAAAGTGTCCTCAACTTTTTTGATAACGGCAAACGAATTTTCCGTTAACTGACGGTCCTCATCGCTTGAAATATCATTCTTCAGATAATACTGATTGAGCGACTTAATCTGGCTAATCGCCCCCTCGATTTCCTTTTCCAGCACAGCCTGACGGCGCGGGTCTGTCGCACTCTGGTGGCGGTAAAGTGAGATGACAAGCGCATTACTGCTGTCGACCATTTTCCCGATGTCCAGAATGGACGGAACCGTATTTTCCTGAACATAGTTAAAGCGGGACTGAAAGCCGCCCGCCACCAGCACTGCAACGATAACCATTGTCACCAGGGCAGCAGAAAGGAGTGAAAAGGTAAAGAGTAGACGCTGTGTAATGGTCATGTTATTTCCTGCCATAAAGGGATTCTGATGACTGATGAATATCAGTACTAACTCAAACATTCAGACGATTTATCGGCGGGAGAAAAATATCATTTAATAAAAATGATCAGAGAATGACCTATTACTGTGACAGGTGATGAAAACAAAGTTGGGCCGGGGACATAAACAGCACGTTCAACATGGTTCAGATTCGGTGAGTAAAAGCCTGAGGCAGACATGACAAATGGCACTTTTCACACTACGCGAAGTATAAATTATATGACGCATATGTCTTTATGTTCGCTCCAGTTGTTGCGACAGGTTTAACCTTACATCGGCAGGATGGCGTCCTTATTTACATTAGAAACTGTTGTATTTGCATCCACTTCTGGCAGGCAGCGGAACAGCGCGGTAACGGCGCAGTTTTCGGCTGACGCGATCAGCCCTGAGCGCGAGGTCTGATGCGCAGGGACATGTTTACGTTGCCTGTATGCCCATGATCGTCCTGTGACGCACCTGCGGGTCACGGCTGTACGTTCATTTCGACTTTCCTGTACGATGCGAGTGGCCTGGTGGGTTCGACAGGCTCTTCCCCCGCTCGACATCGATGCGGGCCCGGTATGTCAGCGCAACACGGCGTCGTTGAGAGGACAGGAATGAAAAGCCCGCACTGTCGCTTCAGGTTTTCAGTTCACACGCTCTGTAGACAGGCTGTTTTCCGCCCTTTTTACGGATTGTTCACGATGTTCCTCCTTGCGGTTCTTTGCCTGACGTCCGCGTTATCGCGCGCTGCCGATCTGCCGGACGGCTTTGCCAAAGGCGTGACGGGCGGTAGCGGTGGCGCGGTTGTTCATCCCATCCGCACTGATGATCTGGTGAAGGCGTTGTGCGCCACCTATGACCGACACGGAAACTGTACGGATGATCGTCCCCGGATCATCGCTCTGGATCATACCGTCGATTTTCGTGGAACGGTCATGGTCAACGGCAAAGCCACGACCACGGAAAGGGGTTGCATGGCAAATGCCTGCCCAGGAGGCGGTGGCCAATGGGCGCGCAACGGTGCCAACCAGTTTTGTCAGGGCAAAGCGCCGGTTTCGGTGACCTATGATAATGCCGGTTTAGACCGTCTTAAGGTGGGATCAAATAAGACGCTGATTGGTGTAGGGGCACATGCGGGGATTCAGGGCATCGGGCTTTACGTCGGTGGCGGCGTTCACAACGTGATTATCCGCAATCTGACACTGTCAGATATCAATCCGCAGCTGGTCTGGGGAGGGGATGCCCTTACCGTTGATAATGCGGAGGGTGTGTGGATTGATCACAATACTTTCGCCCGCATTGGCCGACAGATGATTGTCACGGGCTGGGGCTCCGCGTCCCATGTCACGCTTTCCGATAACGAATTTGACGGCAGAACACCCTATTCCGCGACCTGCGACGGCCACCATTACTGGGTCTGGCTGTTTCTGGGACACCATGACACATTAACGGTCGCGCGCAATTATGTTCATGATACCTCCGGGCGTGCCCCGCATGCCGGTGGGATGGGCAATGCTAGTGTCCTGGCGCAGCTGGTTAACAATGTCTTTGTCAATCTGACGTATCAGGGCGCGATAATGTCCAGAACACCCTCTTCGCGTCTGCTGGTGGAAGGTAACGCCTTTGAAAATGTGGCTCATCCGCTGTTTAACGACATCAGGCAGCCCGGTAATGCCTTCGCGCTTTTTGATACGAACGCCGCCGCTGGGGAAAACGCCTGTCTGAAAAATCTGGGCAGGCGCTGTGTCAGTAATCTGCAAACCCAGAGCGGCACCGACTATCGCCCACAAGATATCACGGTCCTGGAGGCTTTCAGATACGATCGTGCCTGGCTCGTCTCGCCTGTTTCCGCAGAGGTGGCCAGCGTCCAGGTGCCCCGTGAAGCTGGCGTGGGCCATATTCACAGTCCGGTGCGGTAAGTTTTTAATGTGAGGGTTTCCCCGATGGCACGTTTATTGTTGCGCATTTTTGTCTTCTGTTTGTTCAGCAGGCTGGGCGTTGCCAGTGCCTTCGGCGTGACACACTCCGGCAACACTCTGGTGGTGGATACCGGTGCCGATCTGGTGTTTAGCATCGATGACCGCAACGGTGATCTGACATCAATGCGGTTTCATGGCAGTGAACTGGCATCATCAGAGCACAAGGCCTCACAAGTCGCCTCCGGACTGGGGCACGCGCAGGTTGCAGTGAAAACGGCAGGCGATGTCATTGTCATCAGTGCGCAGGCAGGGGAACTTATCCACTACTACCTCGCCAAAAAAGGCCGTAATGCCCTGTATATGGCGACCTACGCGCCCGCGCTTCTGCCGGTCGGGGAACTGCGTTTCGTGACGCGTCTGGATGTCAAAAAATTCCCAAAGGCCGACTGGGGCAACGATTCAAACGTCGGAAAAGCGATTGAAGGCAACGACGTCTTTTTGTTGCCTGACGGACGGACCAGTTCCAAGTTTTACTCCGCCCGTCCCATGATTGATGACGATCTGCACGGCGTCCACGGCCCGGGCGTAGCGATCTTTATGCTGACGGGCAATCATGAGCTCAGTTCAGGTGGCCCGTTCTTTAAGGACATCGCGACGCAAAAAACGCAGATGACACACGAGCTGTACAACTATATGTATTCCAGTCATACCCAGACAGAACCGTTTCGACCGGGGTTGCATGGTATCTATGGGCTGTTGTTTACGACCGGAGAGAAGCCCTCCGCCACGTTAACCGATGTGGGATTTATTCATGCGTCACTGGGGCTGAAAGAGTTTGTCGATCAGACTGAACGCGGCACGCTGTCAGGTGTGGTGACAGGAATGAGCGATCGCCCTGCCGCCGTTGTCGGCCTGCGAAACGCCAGCGCCGAATACTGGACGCGCGTGGACAGCCAGGGGCGTTTTACACTGACGGGCGTGCGTCAGGGGCACTATCAGATAACGCTGTACGATAAGGAACGGGAAGTCACGCAACGTACAGCAGAAATCCAGGCCGGCAGACAAACTCAGATTGCATTAGCCGCACAGACCTTACCGGGTCAGGTTATTTGGCAGACGGGTTCACCGGATGGGACTCCGTCGGGGTTTCGTAACGCCCGTTTGCTGATGTCCGCTCACCCGTCCGATCGGCGTATGTCGCCCTGGACAGCCGCTGATTACCTTGTGGGAACCGCATCAGAAAGCGATTTTCCTGCCGCGCAGTGGCGGGATATTAACTCGCCAACCCGCATCCGTTTCATGCTGTCCCGTCACGATGTGCATGATTTAACTTTACGGATTTTTATTACTCTGGCGCAGTCTGGAGGACGCCCTCAGGTCAGCGTCAATCAGCGCTGGACCGCGCCGATTCCGCCGGCTTCTGGCCAGCCTGCGAGTCGGGGGATCACCCGCGGCACTTTCCGGGGCAATAATGCGCTTTTTACTTTTGTCCTGCCGGCTTCCGCCCTGCAGGCAGGAATTAACACACTGGATATTAATGTGGCCTCGGGGCAAAAAGGCACAGGATTTCTGAGCCCAGGCTTCGTCTATGACAGTATTCAGTTAGTACGATGAGCGGCGCGTTATCAGACCTGAAAAGGCGGAGAAAACGCTGTCTCCATCGCGGTCAGGTTCCCCAGTGACGGCGCACAACAGCCTTGATGACAGGATGTGTTTCTGCCTCTTCCAGCGAAGCACAGAAAGCGGGTCTGGTGCGGCTGAGATGCGCACGCGCATTGCTCCAGCGGCTCACGACACAGGCCAGCATTTCAAGCGCGCCGGGGTTAGCAGGCTGCCATGCGCGCGTGTCAAAAAAGAGATCGCTGAACATGTCCCACTGGTCATAGAGTTTTTTGACCGCCCCCTCGGCCAGCTGCTTACGCTGATCCGGCGAGCCCATATCCAGCCATCTTTCCGGGTAATCAATGATGCCGATGGCGGCATAACAGTTTGCACTTATATACACCAGCCCCCGTAATTGCTGAGCACGAACGTTGGCGTCAGTTGAAAGGATGCCGGCATCAGGACAGGCCATACCAAGATAAATCATGATGGCTGCGCTTTCAGTCAGCACGGACCCGTCAGGCAGGATGAGCGTGGGGATCTGGACCAGCGGATTCAACCGCTTTAAGGTTTCAAACCCACTGTCTTTGTGCCATGAACTCGCCTCAACCGTTGTGTATTCCGCCCCGGCCAATCTGAGCGCCATCTCAATCGCGGCAGCGCCCGAACGTGCGCTTCCATAGAGTGTGTACATATAAGATACCCTGTATGAGTTAATCCCGCGCCCTGAGGCGAGCCTGCATACATATTACCAGCAGTGATGACGTTCATCAGGGTGGCACCAGAAGTAGCATCACTCCCTGCTACAGAAGAGAATAAAGGCGGTATTGAGTAATCGCGTAATAAGCATCGGACAAAATCAGGCATGTTATCGACGCGAAAAGAATTACATCATGTCTTAAACAGGTTTCTTTTTTGAAATAACAGCACGTGTTTTGATGTTGCTCAGCGTCTTCATATACGCCATTGATGACGAAACACGGTCATATTTATCACTCTTCTCGTGGCGTTATCTGTCACTTCCTTAATAAAAAGAAAGTGACAGCGAATTCCCCGCTCCTCGTTACAGACAGCTTCAGGGACTTCCGTGACAGAAATCCCCTTCTGCTTGCTCAATGACGTTGTATGCAGGAGTCAGCATTAATGGGCATAATGTCCAAAAAACTGAATCAGTGCCCTGGCCGTCGCTTCAGGTTGCTCTTCCGGCTGAAAATGGCCGCAATCCGCCAGCCGCTGGCTGTGAATATCGTCCCCATACGCTTTCAGGGTGGCGGCCATATCCGCAATAGAGCCCTGATCGGCTGACAGCCCCAGTACCGGCATCGTCAGACGCGTTTGCTGTGCAAGCGCAGCATTCTGTGCCGCTGACTGTGACAGGGCGCGGTAAAACGCCAGTCCTGCGCGCAATCCACCAGGGGCTTTGAGCAGGCGTTCATATTCGTTAATTTCCGTCTCGCCGTAACAACGGTGGTCGGCCGCTTTCTCCCGAAAGAACCATTCCAGATAAATGCGCTCACGCCCCGTCAGTAAGGCTTCGGGAAGATCCGCAACGGCATTGAAGGCGAAGTGCCAGGTCTTCCAGGATTGAGGGAATCTGTGGGCAACGTATCCGGCAGCGATATACCGGGAATACCGGCGTCCATCAGGGTCAGCGCCCGGATCTCCTCGCCGTAAAGCATCGCATAAGTAAAGGCGACCCAGGCACCGACGTCGTGTCCAGCCAGAAAATACCGGCCTAATGCTAACGATACGACGAAGGCGTGCAGTCGGGTGGCAACCGTTTGAGTATCGTAGCCCGCAAGCGGTTTATCGGTATCCCCCTGGCCGGGTAAGTCGACGGCCACAATGCGAAAGTGCGCCATCAGACCGGGCATAACCTTTCGCCAGGCAAACCAGCTTTCAGGGAAACCGGCCAGCAATACCAGCGGAAAGCCATCCGGTCGGCCACCGGTGACGTAATGAAAACGCAACCCTTCCACACGTGCAAAGCAGTGACGAAAACCGTCGGGCGCATCAGGAATCACAGAAGCGGACATAACCTTTTCCTCTTGTCATACGATCACTCATCGGCAACCGACAGGTGCGTGAATGAAAATAAATCCGATGGGCGGACTCGTGCGATTTTCTGGTGAACCAACCTGACCGGCAGTCGCCCGCACAATCGAGATCACCGCCCCGTTTTCGTACGCAGCTTCCTGAGCGGCCAGCATTATCGGCCTGTTCATTTCGTGTGACCTGAACACGTTCATTAACCCGGTCAGCAACGGACTCAACGTCGGGAAACGGCTCGGCAGTACGCTGTCAGGTCCGCAGAGTACGGGATCGAAGCCGGCTTCCAGTCGGAAGAACACCTCGTCGCGAGCGTTGGATGTACGCCAGTATTTTCAGCGTCCGGCCGATAGATCGGTATCGTGCGTAAGAATCGATGCTTTACCTACTCCTCGCATTCCCTGGTGAAGCGCCAGAAAGCTCTCTGCCGCAGCGGTTTCATTCGCCGTTGCCGCCACAGAGCCGTCCTGTTCGCCCGCTTCTGTCAGGGTCTGAAGTTTGGAAATGATCATTTCCTATATAAATCTGCAGCGGTTATCATGTCAAGCTCAATGCTTCACTTCATAACACGCTAGCTGAGATACCTGGCGACAACGCGAGGCGGGCTGAATACGAGCCGTAACAGGGATGTCAGGATGGCGCATTCCGCCGTTCCAAGGCCATCCCGTTATTCTGCCCCCTTATCTGAGGTCTGTTTAGGAACGGTATAACCAGGAAACATACGAAATTGTCAAGGCGAATTATAATTTAATCGCTTTGACAGGCATCATTAAATGTTGCCGGGGAAAGATACACAGCAAAATTCACTTTTATAACGAGAACAAAATGAAAATTTCAACCCGTCTGACTGCAGGTTTCGGTCTGCTTATCCTTCTGTTTATTATCTGCACAGGCACGGCGCTCAATGCCCTTCATAAAGCCCGGGCAAGCATGGATATCGTCGTGAATATCAAGATGAAAAAATATCAGCTTGCGCAGGATATGCTGGGGGAATTAAGGGAGATGGCTATTGATGTCAGAACGCTTGGCCTGCTTAGCGATCCGGTTGCTATGAAACCCGTCGCTGCGCAGATGGAAAAAAATAAAGCTGACTTCATTGCCAATCGTCAGGCGCTGGGCGATCTGTTGCAGATCGACTCGCTTCCGCCGGGTCGCGCGGCCTTTAAACGACTGACCGACACCGAGAGCGAGTTCTTCAGCATCTTCGCCAAAGCCAGTCAGCTTGGGCTGGCCAACCGTGATAAAGAATTTTTCGAGTGCCTGACAAAAGAGGTACAACCTGTCCAGGATAAGATGCTGAAAGATCTGCTGGTCGTCACTAACATTCAGCAGAAAACCAGTCTGGCCGAGGTGCAGCAAAACAGCGCGGCTACCGCCCGTGATACCCTTTTTCTTTTGCTGCTCGCCGGGGCTTCGGTGCTGGTGGGCGTGGGTGCCTGCGTCGTGGTGATCCGCATCCTCATGCGTCAACTGGGCGGTGAGCCCGCACAGGCCCAGGCACTGGCTGCGACCATTGCGGCTGGCGATCTGACCTCGCCTGTCGTGCTTCGTCGTAATGATACCACCAGCCTGCTGGCCTCGCTCGACAGTATGCAGGCGAACCTGCGCGGGCTGGTCTCGCAGATCAAGGATGCCTCGGCTTCCGTTTCTCTGGCGGCTGATGAGATTGACCAGGGTAATACCGAACTCTCATCCCGCACCGAGCAACAGGCAGCCGCCCTGCAGGAAACCGCCGCCAGCATGGAGCAACTCACCGCAACGGTGAAGAGCAACTCGGCGGGTGCGCAGCAGACAGCCGACGCGGCACGGGGGACGGCGCAACTGGCGCGCGAGGGGGAATCTGATATGCAACGCATGACACATACCATGCATGACATTTCGGTCAGCGCCACCAAAGTGCGTGATATTACCTCGGTGATCGAGAGCATCGCCTTTCAAACTAATATCCTGGCCCTCAATGCCGCAGTAGAAGCGGCTCGCGCGGGTGAGGAAGGGCGCGGTTTCGCGGTAGTTGCAGGCGAAGTACGCACGCTGGCACAGCGCAGCGCCACGGCCGCGCGGGATATTAAAATCCTGATTGAACAGGCCGTAACACAGGTAGAAAGCGGCGTGAACGTAGCCTCTTCCACCGGACAAAGCATTTTGAAAATTGTGGGAATGGTCGGCGAACTCGCGGAGGCGATGGATAACATCTCTCTGGCCTCTTCAGAGCAGATGCAGGGTATTTCGCAGATCAGCGTGGCGGTGAGCCAGATGGACGGTGTGACGCAGAGCAACGCCGCGCTGGTTGAAGAGTCTTCTACGGCCTCGCGTTCGCTTTCTGAACAGGCGCATGCCCTGCGCGGCATGGTGGAGGCGTTCCGTGTCTGAGCCCCATCCGCAGCCTGATGCGCCAGAGAACGATCCGCTTAACATCGCGAAGATAAGTGCGCTGAAGGCCGATATTGATGTCATTTTTATTCAGCTCAGGCACGGTGGCTACGCCAGTATGGACACCTTTGCCAATAACTGGGCGCATCTGATACGTCGGGTTCAGGACATAAAGCCCCTGCTGAGTCGGCCCGGCGTCACCGAAACGTTGCTGCGCACGGATGTGCGGCTGACGGCAGATCTGATGGCGATCAGTTATGCCGTAGAAATCATTGAAAATTTCATGGCCTGCGCCGCACAGCAGGCGAAAGACGGGAAAGACCGACAGGGATAAACGATGGCGCGGACGCTCAGGGGGGCCGCGCGATTGCCTTCAGCCTGCATGCAACAGAGCATGGCCCGCCGCGTTTTTCAGGCGGGATTTTTTTTACCTGAATCAGGTGCTGATTTCGGCTGTGAATCCCCTTTTCAACGGCACTTTCGTGTTGGTCGGGCGAAGAGCCTGTCAACTGAATATTCCTTCACGCCTTATGCTGACCCTACTCCGCCAGGCAGGCATTGTGATGCAGACGAGCCAGCCAGGCTTTTGGGGCTACGCAGCCCTGTTATTTAAGTTTCCCGACTGAGTTTATTAAGCTCAGACATCGCCTGACGAACCAGCCAGAAGCCAGGGGAATAAAACGCCCGACCGAGTTTTTCAGCCACGGCTGGCGTAACGGTCAGCGTGCCGCGCAGGAGGAACCGGGCCTCATGCATCTGCAGCCCGGAACGGCGGCAGAGCTGCTCTACGCTCATATTGTATTCGGCTAACAAAGACGCCAGAAAGCGTCCGACTGAATGCTCGTCCATAAAGCCTCACTTCTTCCATGGTTTCCCCCGAGCATAAAACACTCATCAGCCCTGTTCAATACGCATGCAATATCTTATTGGGATAAGCGAAACGCTAAACGAGGGCGCGTAAACGGGCAGATTCCCCTGCTCCGCAGGCTTCACACCGCCTGATAAAAAGCGGCAGGATTTAGCCGGATAAAGGCGTTTGCTTTATAAAGACGGGCTCATTGTGGCCCCGCCCCCTCAGCGGCAGAACACAGACCAATACATATGTCGGCGTTATGCTAAATAAAGACGCTGAACGCATCGGCTTTTGTATAGGCCAGCTGCGAAGCCCGACGTTCCGGCCTGGCAGCAAGATAGCTGGCCACCAGATTAAAACCCAGGGTATAGCCCAGCCAGCGCGGCATATCGCTGGCGCCATAAAACCATTTGCTGTGATCGTAATCGGTGCACAGCCAGTCCTGATGCAGTTGTGGAAGATAAGCGTGAATCAGTTCGGCGTTGATGCATTCCCACAGTTCAGGTTCTCCGCCAAAAAGCTCAAGCACGAAATGCCCGGCCAGCCCTTCAGAAACACACGCTTCGCCCAAGGTGGTGCCATAGCCGGGACCTGCCCACCGCTAGGCATGATGAAGTTCATGCGCGAACATCCGTTCAAGCGAATGTGCCGCATTTTGGCAGAATGCAGGATTGTCAGGATCAACCGTCACATACACGATCCCGGGTTCGGGGCAAAATCTGCTATGCCCTTTTTCCGGAACAACTCTGTTTCCCGTTTTAACCACCACATCCAGTGCCGGGAGAGACATAAGGCTATCCGCACGTCTGTGCGTCGCCGTCAGGCAGTCCTTAATCCTGTCACTGTGTGCGGTGAGTGTCTTTTGCGCATCCAGAAAGTGCAGCATCATATAAGACATCGTCTTACCCCCCAGCCCGTCAGGAAATGACACTATTCTGTCAGATCTTATTGTGCTGAAAAAACTGTCGCCCCGCGCCTGCATCGCGCACAGTGTGGGTTTTCATTTGTGTGCCTGCCGCTGGCTTAATGGGCCCCGCTCACACCGGGTTTACGGTCACAACCAGAGGCGGGATTTGATTCTATTCTCCCCGTGCGGGAACGTGTTTTTGACGTTGATAAGCTGCCAGCCGGCTTTACATGCATCCTGAGTCTGGAGGACAGCAGCCTGTGTCTTTACTGTGGAAAGGTGCTGACTTTATCGCCTCTTCCCTTTACGGGGTCAACGCGAAAACAGGCTGACTCCTGGGGATTTTCCGTTTCCCGTTAAGAACGGGCAGCACACAATCAGCATCACGTCCCGCTTACCGCGCTGCCGCGTTTAACGCTTTATGGCAAAAATGCAGCCGGCGAGAAAAGATCACTGGGGGGTTTCTCAGCCAAAACTTTAATTAAATTTATGTTATAAACTTCACCTTCCAGGCCGCCCGGATGTCGCCATGCTGTATAAAGGCGGCTTAACCCAACGCCTCGCTTGGCTTAAATACACAACAAAAAGAAAAAAGATATCAGCTCCGCTTCTCTGCAACCGCCTAAAACATAAAAAAAATTGCTGGATAAATCCGAAACTCCACTATACTGACCAGTGCACTTGTTATCTCCCTACATGGCTGCACACAGAAAACTCCCTGTCGTCAGCCTCCCTGTAAGCTTCAGGAGAACGAAATGAAAAAGAGTAAGATGTTAACTGGCCTGCTGGCCGTTTCAGCTGCCGTCGCGATGTTCAGCAGCGTGAGCGTGCAGGCGCAGACGCCAACGAGCGCGGCGCAGAGCACCACAGCTGGACAAACAGGGACAAAGCTTAGTTCCGGTGACGAAAAAGCAATCAAAGACATGGCGCAGGCAAATATCAATGAAATCGCTGCCGCTAAAATCGCGCTGAGTAAGGCTGAAAGCAGCGAAACCAAAGCCTTCGCGCAGAAGATGATCGATGATCACACCAGTGCCTTGACCAAAGTGCAGACCGTCGCTCAGCAAAAAGGGGTTACGCTGCCGACCGCGCCTGATGCTAAACATAAAGCCATGGCCACTAAACTGGAAAAACAGAGCGGCAAGGCTTTTGACAAGATGTATATGGAAAATGCCGGCGTCAAAGACCACAAGATGGTGTTGTCGACGCTGGAAAGTGACGCGAAAAAGATAAAAGATCCCGATGTGAAGGCGCTGGCAGACGCCCATACTCCGGTTGTTGAGCAGCACCTGAAGTCCGCCCAGGACGCGTCAATGTAAGGCTCTGTGCCAGCAATTAACTAAACAGGTTGTCCGGTGAACCTTTGTCATGCCGCCCGGGCAACCTCTTATTCAGCTTTTCAGGACGGTAATGCGTTTACGTCTGGATCCAGTACGGTCCCGGCCTGCCAAAAAGATACCCTTGCATTAGAGGACATTCATATGTCCTGAGCCAGGCCGCCTGTGCCAACGTTTCCACGCCCTCTGCAGTGACTTCCACGTTCAGTTGACGGCACAGTGAAAGAACAGCACTGACGATGGCTGCCGCCCCGGCATCCTGGTGCAGATCGCTGATGAATGACCTGTCTATCTTTATTCTGCTGAAAAGCCCGGAACTGAGGTGGCTCAGTGAAGAAAACCCCGTGCCAAAATCATCCAGAACGACATTAATGCCTGTCTCCCGAAACTTCCGTATCACTTCGTAACTGAAATCCGGGTTGTCGAACAAGGCCGATTCGGTAATTTCCAGTTCGAGCCTGTTGGGATGTAGCCCGCTATGGATGAGAACGTTTTTCACTCTGTCAGACAGTTGCGGGTCCCTGAACTGTCGGGGGGAAATGTTTACGGCTATCCGCTCCTGTCCTGACCAGCCCGCCATATCCGTACAGGCGCGCGCAAGCGCGAAGGCACCGATATCATGGATAAGTCCGGTTTTTTCAGCAAGAGGAATGAAAATATCTGGCGGCACACTTCCTCTCACAGGATGATGCCAGCGCAGCAGGGCTTCATAAGCCACAATCTCTTCACTGACGCTGCAGACAACAGGCTGATAAAAAAGCTGTAGCTCACCGTTTTCCAGTGCCCCACGCAGGTCGTTTTCCAGGCTGAAGCGCTCTGCTGCAGAGCGGGCAAGCTCATCGGTAAAGATGACCCAGCCGTTACGTCCGGCTGACTTGGCCGCATACAGGGCAATATCCGCCGCCGATAACATACTTTCAGCATCCCGCGCATAGCCGGGAAAGAGGCAGACGCCGAAGCTGCAACCCGACGTGACTTTCCGGCCCTTCAGCATGAACGGCTCCTGCAATACGGCCGTAAGGCGTGATGCCGTTTCGCTGGCTTCAGAGGCTGAGCTGATACCTGGCAGGACGGCAACAAACTCGTCGCCGCCTGTACGGGCCAGTATATCTTCAGGGCGCAGGACGGATTGCAGCCGCGCGGAAACCTCAATAAGCAGTGCATCTCCGGTAGGATGTCCCAGCACGTCATTGATACTTTTGAAACGATCGATGTCGGACACCATGACGGCAAAGGGGCTGTCACCGCTAAGAAGCGTCTCCAGTTCGGGCATCAGGCCCCGCCGGTTGAGGAGCCCTGTCAGTGGGTCATGAAGGGCGAGGTGATTCGCCCTTGCCGCAGCCTGAAACTCCGCGGTGACGTCCAGGATGGTATACAGAAGATAGTCTTCTCCCCCGCCCGAATTAAGCCTTTCAGCCGTGATGCGGAGTGAAAAGGCCGACTCTGTCGCCGTCGACGAGACCGTTTCGCTGAAACCTTCATCGGGAAGAAGCGTAAAGGCTTGCCTGAACACACCCGCCAGATCGTCTGGCAGATCCGCGTGAAGCGAGGTTTGAGTGTTACCGCTCAGCACCAGTTCCTGCAAACAGGGCAAATTTCTGGCAGTCGGGTTCGCACGTATAATGTCGCCGGATTTTGCGTCACACAGGATAAGCGCACAGGGCGTGTGACAGAAAACCGCGTCAAGCACCTTATTGGTGTCTGACAACTCCGTTTCTCTTTTCAGGATAACCTGTTGAGCGATGCGTAATGCCGCCCTTTCCTGATAATCATGCGTGACGTCGCGCACGATTTTAATAAATGCCGCATGTTCCTGATCGGAGGGATTAAGGAATTCAATTTCTACGGATGCACGAAATGCGCTGCCGTTTTTCCGCAGCCGCCAGCCTTCGCCTGTAAACTTGCCATGCTCGCGGGCCTCTCTCAGGTTTGCCTCAGGTATGTTCCTGGCCTGTTCATCTTCATCATAAAAAACCGAAATATGTTGCCCTCTGATATCACGGCTGTCCCAGCCCTTAATCTCGCGGCACCCCAGATTCCAGCTCATGACTTCTCCGGTTGAAGACAGCAGGTATATTGCGCAAAGAGACGTTCTGGCCACGGCGGCCCCCAGTTGGTCATTGGTTACGGATTTCATGCGGCTGTCCTTGAAAAGTTCACCGACCTGTTCGGAGATGATCCTGCTTTACAGATGAGTATCGGCGCCGGTGGCCTAAAACAGTGACACAATTTTGTAAAAATTTAGTCAGAGAAAAAAGAGCGACAGGTATTTCTACCTGTCACAAAATAATGCATGCAAGACGGTCGCAATGTTATCCGCTTCTGGCTCAAATCAGCCCCCTCAAATCCGGGGGATGGTTTCAGAATGTTTTCCAGTTTTCTTCCGCATCTTTCCCGGCTGGTCGGCTGGAGTGAGGCGTTGTCGTTGAGGCGGAAACCGTGACCGGCGCTTCAACCAGTGCGGTTTGAGCGACGGGCGATAACGGCTCTGACAGCGTAAAAACAGAGACGGACTGCAGCAATATATCGGCCTGTTCGCGCAGACTTGCTGCCGCTGAAGCGGACTCTTCCACCAGGGAAGCATTCTGCTGCGTCACATCATCAATTTCCGTCACGGCAATGCTGACCTGTTCAATTCCGCGAGCCTGTTCTGCGGTGGCGGCGGTGATTTCCTCCACCCTGTCAGTCAGTTGACCGACCGACGAAACCACGGCAGACATGGTGTCAGCAGAACGCGCCACCAGTGAAGTCCCTTCGCTGACGCGCTGTGCGTTGGCTTCGATGAGCTGACGAATCTCCCCTGCCGCTGTTGCACTGCGTTGCGCCAGCGAACGGACCTCACCAGCCACCACGGCAAAGCCACGCCCCTGCTCGCCTGCCCGCGCGGCTTCGACAGCGGCATTAAGCGCCAGAATATTGGTCTGGAAAGCAATGCTGTCAATCACTGACGTGATATCCGCAATGCGTCCTGAGCTCTCACCAATTCCCTTCATGGTACCGGTGATATCTGTGGTGATGTCATTACCCTGGCGGGCAACGTCACGCACCGTTACCGCCAGCATCGCGGCCTGGCTGGCATTGTCTGCGTTATTCCTGACCGTGACGCCCAGTTCACCCATTGTGGCGGCGGTCTGTTCCAGCGCGCTGGCCTGTTCTTCAGTGCGCTGTGACAGATCGGTGTTTCCCTGAGCTATCTGCAGGCTCGCGGCGGCAACACTCTCCGCGTTCACCCGGACAGCGCTGACGGTTTGTACCAGTGAATGCTGCATCCCACGAATCGCTATAAGGAGTTTTCCGGTTTCGTCACGTCCTTTGACCGGCACTTCTGCAGTCAGGTCGCCGTCAGCAATGCGCTCTGCGGCCTGCAGCGCGATGTTTACGGGCCTGACAATGCTGCGGGTAATAAACCAGGCCAGGGTTGCTGCCAGCACAATAGCCGCCACGCTGAGGGAGACAAGAACAACCTGAGCGCTGCGCTGCTCTGCCGCTGCTTTGGCACCGGCGGTCTTCATCTGCTGGCCCTGAAAGGTCGCAAGGTCTGTGATAGCCTTTGTGTATTCGTCCTGCGCCTCATAAGCGGGTCCGGTGAGCAGCCGCGTTACCTCATCCCGCTTACCTTCCATGCCCAGTTTTACCGCCTGTTCAGAGTAGGCAAGATACTGCGTACCGGCCCGTTTCATCACGGCGATGAGCTCACGGCTTCTGGGCGCATGAAGTATCTGATCGACTTTATTAAAAGCCGTTTCAAGCCGTGCGCGGGACTGCTCATAGTTTTGTTTCAGTCTTTCTTTTTGAGCCGGGTCATCGACCAGTGCGATACTGCGGACCATACGACTCATATCCGTAACGTAAAAGCGCAGGTTACTGGCAGCGGTCGCTTTATCAAAACGATCGCCAGCCAGTTTATCCACGGTGTCGCCCAGGGAGTCGATACGAATTAAACCGGCCAGCGCAATACCTATAAGAAGAAGCAGAATAAAGCCAAAAGCGGCACCCAGTCGAATGCCGATGCGTATGTTGTTCATTACCTTTCCTCGGTTAAAATATGAAAATAAAATTATTCAGAGCCAGGGTTCAGACCTGACGAGCCTAATCCCGCGCGCGTTTTACCGCTCTCTTTCAGCAAACAGCGATCAGGATGATTAAGCTGTTCGGGAACAAGCTGCGCGCAATTTATAATCAGGTGCCGTTTTAACACCCTGTTTAACGGGACTGGCCGCACAGAGAAATACGTGTTTGTGGCTTCCTCATGACGTAAGTACGTGAGGAACGGCATCGCAGGCAGTCCCTCCGCATTGATTAACGCAGTCGTGACAGCATGGTCTGCGCCAGCACAGAAGACAGGCGCACAATCGCCCTGCGCAGTGAAGACGGTGAAAGCGTGAGGTTAGTCTGGGTAACCCATGACAGCCTGGTTATGTGGCTAACGGTCATGTTAAATCCTTCTGGTAAAAGCGCGTTTATCCCGTTTTAAAGTTATCGTCACTGTAGTTACTTTCTTTAACTGTGACATACATCAATTATTTTAAAGCGTTATTACACACATCTTAATTCGCTCTTAATGTACGGCGATGGAGAGAAACACAGCCAGGCCGAGCGCGTAACGGTTCCGCTACGCGCAAAAAGCGGCCGTTCGCGCCAGCCTCCGTCAGGCGCAGAGTTCTGACCATGACATAAAGCCGAACCATTCGGACACTGACGGATAACAAAAGCGTGATGACCGGGGGCAGGATGGAATATCAATGCGGAAGTTTTTTGCCGTTTACGCTTGCAGGGAAGTGCCTGCAGGACCAGGCTGATTGAGGCTATCCCTCTAAGGAAAGATCTTGTTGCATGGAAGATGACTTAACCGCCTACGGGCGGTTTTTTTTATCCCGATAAAACAGAGAAGAATCAACATTATCAGGGATGATGAGCCGTTCAGGCGCTTTTCGCGTATCCTCACTGAAAATCATGAGCCCGCCCTGAAGAACAGGGCCAACAGCGTATAAAACTTGTTAACGAGACGGCCCGGCAGGCTTACCGGGCCACTGATTTACAGCCCTTTCGTCTTGTTAATCCAGTACTGCTAAGGTCCTCTTTAAAACAGGCGGGGAAAGCCGCAAGCCCGCAAGTCGCAAAGGCGGCCCCTCAACCAGTCCGGGAAGCGGTTTCCTGTGCGCTGCCCCGGCGGCTTGCCTTACCCCCTTTTCGTCCGGCCTCAACCGCTCTTTCCGGGTTATTTTTAAAATTACCGCTACTGGCGGCTCCGCCTTTCCTTCCGGCTTCCGCCGCGCGCTGGGGATTTTCCGCGAAATTTCCCGCGCCACCACGTCTGTTGCTCATATCTATTACCTTTTGATTGTGTAAAATGTTTATGAGGATATAAGCATGGCTGTAATTTTGAATAAAAACAGGAATAAACATAGATTTACGTCGGAAGAATAAAGGGTTTTAGATTCACCGCTTCGCTTTCTACAGATTTTTTATCTATTTAAAACAGCGTTAACAAAATAAAATTTGTACACCATGATTGGGTCGTGTACAGTTTCCACACCCGGTCTTTTAAGAAGATTCTTACCACCATCCCGAACAGGTTTGCTGCTTGTCTTCTTCTTTACGAGACAGCGCTTGCAGGAGTCAGCCTGCGGGACCTGACGCAGCGTATGCTTATTAACGATGCTGGCTCCCGGGCGGACAAGGCATGTTCTGATTTTACAGTTTCGGGTGGCCGGGACTACACTCGAAAAACATACAAAAATGATGCTTTAGCGCAATACCGCTTGTCCGCCGCAACGGACTTTTACTGCCAGCAACAAGAAGGTTGATATGTTCAGGAGTGAAGAAGAAAAGGTAAACATTGTTATCGGCGAAGCCCTGCTGACGCTGCTTGAAGATGATGCAGACATAAGTTCTGAGGCGCTGCGCGTGCAGCTGAACAGGATGCTCGAAACGGAAACTGATGATGCCCGGCGTCAGCTTATCGATCACGCTTTGCGCCAGACCCGCAGACTTTTAAGCGGCGCAGCCAGTGAAGACAGCAATTTTTTCGGAGAAAGACATCTCCAGTTATGGGCGGGAAACGGCCACTAACTTCCTGACAGCATCGGCTGATACACGTGGCAGAGCGTGTCGCAGAGGTCAGTGAACTCTGCGTTTCATCATCAGCACGGCCTTCTCACAGCCTGCCCGCACCCGCCAGTCTCCGGTTTCCTGCCCCAGGCGGTGTAGCGCGCAGATAATCTCTTCTTTCTTTACACTGGCTTTTTCGCTAAGCAACTGCGAGATAACTTTACCCGCCAGTTCAAGCGCTTTTTCTTCGGTATCTTCTCTGGACCCCATGAAGCCTCCGTAAAGCAAACGTTCTTACAGTATAGCATCCTGACCGAAGCGGCCCGGCAGCGCCTGCTGGACCGCTTCCTGCAGGACGCAAAAAACGGCCCGGTTAACAGGATGAATTCCGTTTTCGATGGCCGTCCGGCCCCTTCCCGCCGGCAGCGTATTCATCACCGCAACCGAACCCAGTGGCAAGCAAAACGTCCCCATGGAGAAGGCGATCTGTCGCGCCTGAACAGGCTCTGAGGCGGGGTTCAGATGAAGCAGATAATAAGAAACGTTGAAGTCGTGATTGACGGGAAGCTGCCCAATCACATTATGGCCTGTCATACAGCATAAAATATTGTTCACCCTCGCAGTCGCACATCCTGACCGCAGGCAGCCCCTCTGCCCGGCGCCGCTCGTTAACACAGCACTGGGATGGGCCGGGCTTAACGCCCGGCCCATATGACGCAGTTTGCTGGCGAAAGCGGAAGTGAATGGGTTATTCCCCACCTCCGCTGATTCTCCCTGACCTCCCACGCCGTCATTCAGAGGGATACATCTGAGCCGTTACGCGGCGTCTGATTTACCGGGTGTCATACCTTAAAGGTTTCTACCATCGTGCGCAGGGCATGCGCCTGCTCAGAAAGCGACTGTGAGGCGGAGGAGGATTCCTCCACCAGCGCCGCGTTGTTTTGCGTCACACCGTCCATCTGGCTGACGGCGATACTTACCTGCGAGATGCCCTGCATCTGTTCAGATGATGCCAGGGAAAGCTCGTCCATGGATTCAGCCAGTTCGCCGACCATGCCGACGATTTTCAGGATGCTTTGACCGGTTGAGGAGGCCACCGTGACGCCGCTCTCCACCTGCGTAACGGCCTGCTCGATCAGCGTTTTAATGTCTTTTGCGGCCGTGGCGCTGCGCTGTGCGAGCGTTCTGACTTCACCCGCCACCACGGCGAACCCGCGTCCGTCCTCGCCTGCCCGCGCCGCTTCGACAGCGGCGTTCAGGGCAAGGATGTTGGTCTGGAACGCGATGCTCTCAATGACGGAGGTGATGTCACGCACTTTGGTGGCGCTGACGGAAATGTCGTGCATCGTGTCTGACATACGCTTCACATCCGTTTCGCCGCTGCGGGCCAGCTGCGCGGTCTCACGGGCGGACTCGGCTGTCTGCCGGGCACCCGCCGCGTTACTTTTCACAGTGGCGGAAAGCTGCTCCATGCTGGCCGCGGTTTCCTGCAGCGCCGCGGCCTGTTGCTCGGTGCGGGATGACAGTTCCGTATTGCCTTGTGAAATCTCATCGGCGGCCAGCGCAACGGAGGCGGACGAATCCTTGATTTTTGACACCAGGCCACGCAGGTTCGCCTGCATCCCATCCAGTGAGGCCAGCAGGCTGGTTGTGTCATTGCGGCGCAGCACGACCGGTCCCGTCAGGTCTCCGGCGGCGATGGCGGCGGCGAGCGCCTGAGCCTGAGCTGGTTCGCCACCCAGCTGGCGCATCAGGCTGCGGCTGACAATCATGCAGCCCGCTACGGCAGTCAGCACTGACAGCAGGGTCAGCACGATCAGCATTGCTCTTGTACGGGAAACGGTCTCGCTGGTCTCGCCAACCGTAAGAACGGTCTGCGCCTTCTGAATCTCTGTCAGTTGGTTGAGCAGTTTCAGAAGCTTTTGCTGAGCCGGTCGCGCAGTCTTCATCAGGTAGACAGTCGCGTCCTGCTGACGGTTTTCCAGCCCCATTTTGGCCGCCGTCATCAGGGTTTGCATGGCGTCATCTTCAGCTGCCAGTATTTCATCCAGCACGGTTTTACCCTGTGCACTGACGCTGTGTGTCATACTTTCAACCAGTTGCTCCCGCTCGTGGATATATTTTTCCCGCTGTGTCGTCATACGGTCCCATTCGGGCCTGGATTCCTTCTCATCCGTCAGCAACGCCAGATTGCGTGCGGCGATGGCCATATCGCGGATATCACCACGCATATCCAGAACGATCGCAAACCGTTTCATTTTGTTGTTTATCGCGTCATTCATGCCGCGCTGTGCATCGGTCAGCGCATGTAACGCAGTGCCCGTACAGATAATTAAAAGCAGAACAAGTAAACCAAAGCCTGTAGCAAGACGCGTCGAAACCTTCATTATATTTTCCCGAATGTTATGTCACTGTCAGGTTCTATCGGCCGCAGACGCGTCAACTGCACAGACTTTACAAAATAAATTGAACACAACTTAATTGACGTCGATATGATTGCCGTCACGTTCAGTTTGGCCTCGGTTTAAAGCATCCATGACGTGTCCGTGATATCTTGTGTTTCCGGCTTCCTGACGTCTGTCGCATCACACGATTCAACGAACGCTTGCCGGCTTCCCCCTTATCTGGAGCCCCGGCATGAAAGAGAATAATGACGCCAGCGCGAGTAAAGACACCCAACCTCAGTGTCTGGAGGAGTTTCTCTGCTTTGCGCTTTACTCGGCCTCGCTGGCTATGACAAAGCTTTATCAGCCTCACCTGAAACCGCTGGGGCTGACCTATCCACAGTATCTGGCGCTGCTGGTCTTGTGGGAAAAGGATGGCATCACGGTCTCTGAGGTAGGTCAGCGCGTGCAACTGGACTCCGGCACGCTCAGCCATCTCCTCAAGCGACTTGAGCAGGCAGGCTTTATCAGTCGCCTGCGCGATACCGGTCATGATGAACGCAGAGTGATTATTCGCCTGACTGAAGCAGGCCGTGAACTTGAAAGGCGGGCCACAGGCGTACCTGCAGCGATGATTTGTGAAATGGGCATCCCGTTTGAAACCCTGGCCAGCCTGCGCGACGGGATAAGACAGGTTCAGGAAAAAATTATCCAGGCATTGCCGGAACAGCGGAACCCTGACGCCTGATGTTTTGTCATTATCTCAGACGGGATGACAGGCTGGGGCTGGCGGCAGAGTACCCCATCTTATTCACTGAAGCACAATGGCACTGATTATGGCCAACCGGACAGACCGGTTTTAATTTGAGAGCAACTTGCTGACCGATTCCGTTTGAAAGTTTAAGAGGGACGATAATGAAAAACGTTGTACTTAGCATGCTGGCTAAAATATCGCATATCGACGCAGGGATGAAGCAGTTAACAGCCCGTGTTGAGGCGCAGTCTCTGCTCATCAGCGCACTTGTGCTGGCGGTGAGTAAAGAAGGCGGCGTGACTGAAATGATTGAAAGTGCTAACAAAGCCATTAACACCGTCATCGACTCTGCTGAATGCGATGATCTGCTGAAGTCTGACGCCGCGCTCCTGCTCAGTGAATTTCAGAGCCTGCTCACCATTTCGAGGGCTGTCGATGGCGCGGATGACGAAATTAATCATGAAGGAATGACTAAACTTAAAGGATTATCCCCCTCTGTGGAATAAGCCGGCTTGGTTAAGCGCCAGGCCACACCTTACCGCCCGTCATCCTTTATCCAACGGGCCAGCAACCGGACGTTATTTACGTTGCGTGGCCCAGCTGACCGTATTTAAAGGTGGAGAGCCAGCTTTTTAGTGCCTGCGGAAGCAAGGGATGAGAAATGTAAAAACCCTGTGCCTGATCGCATCCCCATGAAGCGAGCATATCCAGAGCCTCTGGTATTTCAACGCCTTCAGCCACAACAACATAGTTCAGAGATTTCAGCATACCTATCACGCTCGATGCGATAATGCGGCTTGCTTCATTCGAGGTCAAATCGGCTATCAGCGCCCTGTCAAGCTTGATAACGTCCACCGGCATCCTGCGCAGATAACCAATATTACTGTAACCGGCACCAAAATCGTCCAGCGAAAGACGATATCCTCGTTGTCTTAACTGCGCCATCATTGCCAGGGCGGCAGGATTTTCCGTGGCCAGCTCCGTTTCAAGACATTCGAACTCCAGCAGAGCGGGTGGCAGTTGGGCCTGCGCCATCTTCGCGTCAAGGTGGTCAATAAAGCCACTTCGTGCAAGGTCGCTGACACTGACGTTAACGGATACCGGCAGACCGATGCCCTCGGATAACCAGACGCGCAGCTGACGGATCACCTCCGTAATCACCCAGTCAGTGATATCGCTCATCAGGCTGGTTAACTGCGCTGCGGGCAGAAATTCGGCGGGCGAAAGCTCGCCCCGCTCGGGATGACACCAGCGTATCAGCGCCTCAAATCCCGTCGGTTGCACATCAGATAAGGAAAGCCGGGGCTGATAAACCAGATACAGCCCGCCTGTACCGGTTTTAAGGGCTGCCGACAGATCGTTCATCAACATGAAATCGCCATTGCGCCTGCTGTCACTCACCTCACTAAACGAACGAGCGCCACCATTGATGCTGATGGCTTCGTGAAGTGCGCTGACCGCGCGCCGCAGGGCTTCCTGGGCCGGTAGCGCCGCTGGCGTAAAGCAGACATCGCCCGCGTACAATGTCAGGTCCATAGCAAGACCTTCGGGCGCGAGAGGCCGCACGTCGCGCATTGCTTCAAGAACAGCATCGGCCGAAAACGGCTCATCTGAGCGGGACAGGAAGGCAAAGCGCCCAGTGGCTACCGTGTAAAAAATTTTTTCAGGCCCCAGCGCCAGCTTGTTTTGCAACAGACGCCCGCTGTCCCGCAGGAGCGCTTCCACTGGCGGCATGCCCAGTGCCCGGGCCAGTTCATAGGCTCGGGGCATATCAATGCAGTCGATAACGGTGAGCCTGAGGACGTCGGAATGCCCCGCCTCAGACAGTTGATCCAGATGGCGGATGAGTTGCTGACGGTTAGGCAAGCCTGTTACCGCATCCGTTAATCCCGCGACCTGCCAGGCCTTCAGAAAGACCGTCACCATCGCGGCAAGTCGGCTGAGCAACCTGACCTTTTCAGCCGGAAAGGCGTGTGGCTGACTGTCTGTGACGCATAGCGTCCCCATAACCTTTCCTTGCGCGTTGATCAACGGCACGCCCGCGTAGAAGCGGAGGTAAGGCTCCCCCGTGACAAGCGGATTCGTGGCGAAACGTGCGTCCAGTAAGGTATCTGGCACAATGACCGGAATCGCGCTCTCCACGACGAAGCGGCAGAATGCATCCTTGCGATCAGTCTGACACAGCGTCGTGTTGTACTTTGCGCGAAACGTCTGATGCTGCTCATCAAGAACGGATATAAAGCTGGTCGGTATGCCCAGCAACGTGCTGGTCAGGGCGGCGAAGTGGTTGAGTACCTCATCACGCTCCTGATCGGGCAATCGCAGAATGTCTGCGGAGCGTGGCGAAGACTGCGCTCCGTGACGAATGTTTATCAACATGGCGTATCCTTTCCCTGAAAGGCAAAAGTTAAAAAAGCAAGGCGCTGCACTGAAGGACATCCCTGTGCTCAGAAAGCAGGATAATGCTGAATGATAAAACGGCTAAAGCGGATTCGTTACTCAGTTTCAACCGTATGCGTAAACTCCCTGACCGCCCCTTCCACGCGTTCCGAGTTTTTCTTAATGATGGCGATGACCTCGCCAGCCTCGCGCATCAGTATGACGCCCTGCTCCGTATTTTTCTGGTTGAGTTCCATACCTTTCAGCACTTCCCGGGCCAGCTGATTATTATTTGATACCACCTGTTCTATTTCTTCTGTGGCCCCGCTGACGCTTGCCGCCAGCGCGCGCACTTCGGCGGCCACAACCGCAAAGCTCCTGCCGGACGCCCCTGCTCTGGCAGCTTCAATCGCGGCGTTAAGGGCAATAAGCCGTGTTTGTGTCGCAAACCGTCTGATGGTCTCTACCATGCCGTCAATGCTTCCTGACTGGCTGTTGAGGCGCGCGATGTCAGCGGAGATCGCGTTCATGTCCTGCGCGATCCGGTCCACAACTTCAATACTACTCTCAATTACATTCGCCCCATTCTGCGCATTTCCCAGCGTCTGTACAGCCATTTCCCAGGCCTGTACGGCGGCATCGTGCTCTTTTTGGTTATTCAAAACCTGTTCGGTCACATCCGTGGCAAACTTGACGATTTTATATAATTCGCCATTGCTGTTAAAAACAGGATTATACGTCGCGCGCAGCCAGAGTGGCTTCCCGTGATGATTGAGTCTGGGAAACTGCCCCGAAAAAAATTCGCCCTGATTAAGCCTTTTCCAGAACTGCCGGTATTCGTCGCTTGCAGAAAGCTGTTCTGAACAGAACATCCGATGGTGTTGACCCACAACCTGCTCACGTTTGTAACCGGTCGTTTTCAGGAAATTGTCATTAGCATCCAGGACACGACCGTCAGGACTGAACTCAATCACAGCCATTGACCGGTTGATGGCGTTGATCACAGATTCCTGTTCCAGCCCTGCCTCTATGCGTTCTGAGATGTCCGCCGCTATCTTAATGATTTTGCACACCCTGCCACGGCGGTTCCTGACCGGGATATAACTGGCTTCCAGCCAGACAGGACGGTTTCCTTTAGCCAGCCGCAGATGTTTACCACTGCGAACGTCACCGGCGGCAAGGCGCTGCCAGAAATGGCGGTATTCAGGTGAATCCGTCAGGGAAGACGGGCAGAACATGCTGTGATGTTGCCCAATTATTTCGTGCGCCTCGTAGCCCATTGCGGTCAGGAAAAGCGGGCTGGCTTTCTGAATCGTTCCGTCAGGACTGAATTCAATAACCGGCATCGCGCTGTTAAGCGCCCTGAACGGCGCCGATCTACGCCCGCTGCGAAGATCGTTAAGAAAGGAAAAGACATTTTTTAATACATTAAAGCGCATAACCACGACCGTAATCTGAGTTGACTAATCTGGTTATCGGCTGTTAAGACCCTGGCATTATGTATTGTTGTGATAGTTTCCGTTGATTATTACCGGGTGAAATTAATTCACTAATAAAAAATAAATTTTTTGTATGACCTTCAACAGGATGCGTAAACGACTCCGCTGCAAAAGGCATGCTGCTGCGCAAACTGCGTCATGCAGGCAACCTCGGCAGCCTGACTGACCGCTCGGGCCTGCTCGTCTGAGGATAATGACGGGACACGGCAGTAAGACCGCTGTAAGAACAATCCCCTATTTGCTCAGCGCCCAGGCGGCTGGAACCGGCTTTCCTCCCGCCCGCACTGGCCCGACCGATCCCCGCACCACCATCCAGCTGTCGAATGCCGGTAACGCGCCGGCGGGCTGCTGCCGGATATGGCAGATTAACCGGCGTGCGGCTTCGCGGCCCATCTCATAAACCGGCTGGGCCACGACCGTAAGCGCGGGCGTCATCAGTTCGGTCCAGGGAAAATCATCGTACATAACAAACGAAATATCCTCGGGCACATGCAACCCACGTCTGGCCAGTCCACGTAGAATTCCCATTGCAATCAAATTGTCGGACGCAATCAGCGCACTGGGCGGTTCGGGAAGCGAGAGAAGCTCCGTCAGAATCTGTTCGATGCACGCTTCGTTAAGGGCATTCAGGCGCACCAGATTCGGGTCGAGTGCCATACCGGCATCGTGGTGGGCATCAATCATCCCTTTCACCCGCTGCGCCACCGGCGTGGGTCCTAAGCTCATCGCGTGAGTGTAAGGCGCGGCAATGCGCATACTGGAAAGGTATGCGATACGGTGATGACCGGCGTTAAGCAACAGCTGCGTCGCATCCCTCGCCACGTTAAGAAAGTCAGCCTGAATGGTTTCCACGTCCAGCCCTTCGACGGAACGGTCAAAGGTCATCAGCGCGCGGCCTTCCGTCAGCACCTGTTTAAGATGGTCGTTATCACACGCCAGCGAGCTGCAGGGGGCCACGATGATGCCATCAACGCGCTTGTCCAGCATGACGCGCACGGCTTCCCGTTCCTCTTCCACGGTTTCATCGCTGTTGCTGAGCAGCAAATGAAACCCCGCCTGGCGCGCCACATCCGCCATGCCACGCAGCGCAAGGCCGAAATGCGGGTTTTCAATATCGCCCACGATCACGCCAATCGTGTTCGAACGCCCGGTATTCATGCTGCGCGCCAGCTCATTGGGCCGGTAACCCAGGGTTTCTGCCGCCTGGGTGACGCGGATTTGTACCTCTTCACTTACGGCGCCATAGCCGCCCAACGCTCTGGCCGCCTGGGCTTTTGACACGCCCGCCTGACGTGCCACATCGGCCACAGTGGGTCCGCGTACTTGCTGTTTTTTGCTGGTCATAATTATTTTGAATCACAAGTTGATAACATCGTAATTGACGCTGCTGAAAGCGTGTGCTTAATATCATTGTATCCACTTGAGACCGGTCTCACAACAACTACCGGTTTCATTTTGACCCGCATTGAGACCGGTCTCAATCAGACAGTACTGGCTCAGTGACCTTCGACGTTTCACCTGCAAAATGGAAGAGCTTTATGACATCGCATAAACGTTTAACCAAAATAACCGCCGTTGTCTTCGGCCTCGCGGTAATGCTCTCAACCAGCGTCAGTGCACGGGCAGCCAGCGACAACAATCCCTATGGGCTGATTGAACCGGGCCATCTGCGTGTCGCCAGCCTGGGTGACGCGAAACCCTATACCTTTACGGACAAAGACGGAAATTTCACCGGCTTTGACGTCGAATTTTTCAAAAATGTCGCCCATCGCATGGGCATTGATAAGGTGGATTTTGTCGGACAGGATTTTTCCGCCATCCTGCCCGCCGTCGCCAACGGACAATATGATGCAGGCGTGGCCGCGATCGGAATCACACCGGCCCGTGAAAAAACCGTTGATTTCTCCACGGGCTATCTGGCGGGTTACCTGACGGTGCTCACCCGCAGCGATTCCGGCGTGAAAAACGTGGCAACGCTGGCGCACAAGCGACTGGGCGTCATTCAGGGCACGCTGCAGGAAAGCTATGCGCTGGCCAACTTCAAACAGACCGATCTGGTGCGCTTTCCCGATAACAACGCGGCCGTTTCCGCGCTGAACAACGGCACTATTGATGCCATGTTCCTCGATTACGAAGCCGCCAAAGATTATGCCACCCGCTTCAAACTGGTGACGGCAGCCAACATCCCCTCTTTCGACGCCCCGGCGGGCGTGGCGATAGCGAAAAACAAACCGGCCTTTAAAGCGGCGCTGGACAAAGCCATCAAAGCGGCGATGCAGGATGGGACGTGGAAACAGCTTTATGAGAAGTGGTTTCCGGGCTCGCCTATGCCTGAACAGTATCTGCCTCAGCACAATTAGTCCCCGCGCAACCGGTGTGCGAGTGAATACATTCGGTGACGGGCGTTGTCCGTCACCCGCAACAGAGAATCGGCTATGGATCTGATCACTATTCTTTCCCGTACCTTCTTTGATTTTTCTGCAATGAAGGACGTCCTGCCGCAGCTGCTGGCAACGGGCCTGGTCAACACGTTGATCATCTCGTTGGCCGCCACGCTGCTGGGCACCTTTTTCGGCCTGATTCTGGCGCTGATGGGGATTTCGCCTTCGCGCTGGCTGCGTGTACCGGCCCGGCTGTATACCGATCTGTTTCGCGGCCTGCCCTCTATCCTGACCATTTTGCTGATTGGTCAGGGGCTGGCGCGCTTCAGCTATCAGCTGTTTGGCCCCTCACCTTATCCGCTGGGCATTTTTGCCCTGAGTCTGATTGCCAGCGCCTATATGGGCGAAATCTTTCGCTCAGGGATCCAGAGCATTGAGCAAGGCCAGATGGAAGCCTGCCGGGCGCTGGGCATGAGCTATGGTCGGGCGATGCGGCTGGTGATCATTCCTCAGGGCATCCGCCGCGTCTTGCCTGCCATCGTGAATCAGTTCATCGCGATTATTAAAGACTCTTCGCTGGTTTATCTGCTGGGGCTGATGTCCAGCCAGCGCGAACTGTTCCGGGTTGGCCAGGATGCCGCGGTGCTGAGCGGCAATCTGTCACCGCTGATGCTGGCGGGGCTGTTCTACCTGATGATTACCGTGCCCTTAACCCATGCGGTGAACCATATTGACGTCCGTTACCGCACCGGACGCCGCCGGGCAACGGCGCCGCAGAGCGGACTGAAAGAAATTGATGAGGTGGCGGTAAAACGCGCCGTCACGCCCACGGCCTCCCTGACCAGCGAACGAGGACACTGAGATGGCAACGTCCACTGCATTTCACGGCGCAAGCCTGGAGCTGCGTAATCTGACCCTGGCGTACGGCCCGATTGAGGTGCTGCGCAATGTGTCACTGACCATCGCGCCCGGCACCACTACCTGCATCATCGGCCCTTCCGGATCGGGAAAATCGACCCTGCTGCGCGGTATCAATCGCCTGCATGAACCCAAAAGCGGCGACGTTTTGCTGGCCGGGCGTTCGGTACTGAAGGACAAACCCGATGCGCTGCGGTTGCGCATTGGCATGGTCTTTCAGCACTTCAATCTGTTCCCCGATCACAGTGCGCTGGAAAACGTCGCGCTGGCCCCCTGGAAAGTCAAAGGCCGCTCGAAAACGGAGGCAGAGACAATTGCCCGGCAACGTCTGGCTGAGGTCGGCTTAGCACAGCGCGCCGACCATCGTCCGCGCGATCTCTCCGGCGGGCAGCAACAACGTGTCGCGATCGCCCGGGCGCTGGCGATGGAGCCCGAGGTGATGCTGTTTGACGAGGCCACGTCGGCGCTCGATCCCGAACTGGTGAAAGGCGTGCTGACGCTGATGGCCGAACTCTGTGAGCGCGGCATGACGATGGTGGTGGTCACGCATGAGATGGGATTTGCCCGCCGCGTGGCCGACCAGGTGGTGTTTATGGATGAGGGCGAGATTGTCGAAGCAGGGCCACCCGATCAGTTATTTGAACGTCCACAGTCTGCCCGTTTACAACGTTTTTTATCGGAGGTGCTCTGATGGCACAGCATAAGGTGACAGGTCCCATCCGCACGGCGCTAGTGGGATTTGGCATTGCCGGCAAGGTCTTTCATGCCCCACTGATTTCACACGATGCCGCTTACCGTCTTGAGGTGATCGTGACCGGTAATGCGCAACGCGTCGCCGCGGCAAAAACGCATTATCCCCAGGCGCGAATTGTGCCGGACTGGCCGTCACTGCTGCAGTTGATCGACAACGGCGACATCGCGGTGGATCTTATTGTGCTGGCGACGCCGCCCGCTCAGCACCGTGAGCAGGCTGTCCAGGCCAGCCTGCGCGGTATTCATCTGGTGGTGGATAAACCTTTTGCGCCTGACGTCAACGCGGCGGAAGCGATGATTGACGCCGCCCGAGAGGCTGGCACCCTGTTAACGGTCTTTCACAATCGCCGCTGGGACGGCGATTTTCTGACGCTGCAACGTCTGGTGCAGGACGAGGCATTTGGCACCGTCAGAAGCTTTGAGTCGCGCTTTGAGTGGTGGCGACCTGACGGATTTGGTAACTGGCGCGACAGCGTTTCGCTTGCGCAAGGGGGCGGCCTGCTGCTGGATCTGGGCAGCCACCTGATCGATCAGGCGATACAGCTGTTTGGTCCGGTGCAGGAGGCCAGCGCCGAGCTGGCACGCTATTCCGGCAGTCAGTCCGACAGCGATGAGGATTGCTTCGTTTCTTTACTGCATACCTGTGGCGTGCGTTCGCGGCTGTGGATGAATGGCCAGGCCGCGCTTAATGCTCCCCGCTTCCATCTGCTGGGCAGCCAGCGAGCTTTTACGCACTGGGGCCTGGATAACCAGGAGCCGCAGCTGGCCGCGGGCATGTCCCCGACTGACAGCGCCTACGGCGTAACGCCGCCTGAACGCGCAGCCCGACTGGGCACCGTGGAGCAAAGTGAGGCGGTGGCGCTGCAGCGCGGCAATTACCCTGAATTTTATCACCGTCTTGCCCGTGCTCTGGTACACGGCGGTCCGCCGCCAGTGGACGCCAGCGAGGCGCTGGGCGTGCTGAAACTTATTGAGCAACTCCATCGGCAAAGTCGCGTACGCCTTGCCTGAATGGGGTATTTTCTGACAGAAGGAATCCATGATGACTGACAACTCTGTGGCCAAAACCGTTGTTGTACTGGGTGGCGGCATTTTAGGCGTTTCCACGGCATGCCATCTGGCACAGGCTGGCGCGAAAGTGACGCTGGTCACCGAAGCCGAACTCTGTTCTGGCGCATCAGGACGTTCACTTTCCTGGCTTAACTCTGCCGGGGAGCGTTCCGCGCCTTACCATGCGCTGAGAATGGCGGGCATTGACCGTTACCGCACCCTGTTTGCCCGCCATCCCGATCTCAGCTGGCTGCGCTTTGACGGCGCGCTGTTCTGGGCGGCGGATGACGAGGCGGGCACCAAAGCGCGTCATGATTATGAAAACGCCCTTGGCTATGCTTCCCGGCTGGTTAATCCGCGCACGGTGCATGAGGTGGATCCGCAGGTTAACCCCAGCGCGCTGGCCAGCGTCGCTATTGCCAACCCTGGTGAGGGCTGGGTAAGCCTGCCGCATCTGGCCGCAAAACTGGTTGAGGATTTCAAAGCCGCAGGCGGCGAAGTGATTGAACAGGCAGGCAAAGCCAGTGTGCTGACCGCAGGAGGGCGGGCCACAGGCATTCGCAGCGCGAAACGGGGCGACATCATGGCCGATCGGGTGCTTGTCGCCTGTGGTCCCTGGACGCCCGATGTCGTTGCGCCGCTTGGTGTGCGCATTCCCAACGGGTCGCCGGTGTCCATGCTGGTTACCACTACCGCACAGGAACGCGATCTTAACGTGGTATTAAATACGCCCCGCGCGGCGATACGTCCCAACCCTGGCCGTACGCTGGCGGTCGATCATGACTGGTATGAAGAGGATATCGTTGCGCATGCTGATGGTCAGTACAGCATCGATCATGCCGTTATTCGCCAGTTAATGGCGGATGCGGGTCACCTGCTTGGCGACGGCGCACCACTGGAAGCAGACAGCTGGAAAATTGGCCTGAAACCCGTGCCGGGGGATGGCGAGCCGGTTGTCGGGGAGCTGAAAAAAGTCCCCGGTTGCTTTGTGGCCTTTACCCATTCGGGCGCAACGCTGGCACTGATTCTGGGCGAATTGCTGACGGAGGAGATCCTCAACGATGTCCGGCATCCCATGCTCGCGACCTTCCGGCCAGAACGATTTAACTAAGCCCACCCCCCGCGCCGTCGCCCGACGGCGCGGGAACCGTCTGCGACATGGTTATACGCTGGGGCATCTTCGCCCCCTTTTTCCCCGCCACCTGACGCGACTTTCAGCGTCACCGCCCCCTTCAGACTCCGTGACGACCGGTATAACGTTGTTCCCCGTGTGACACCGTCACGACGCGCTGGATTCGGAGCAATCTGAACGGGTCACGTGGCGCGCGCTGTGCGTAGCGGTACGCCGGGCGAGTCCTGTTTGCCCTGCCCGTTGACCGCCAGCACGGTTAAGCATGCTTTGTTCTGTCATCTACACTTAGCCATTCATTCCCGGCAACCCTGAGCGGTTTGCCCATGCAAAGGACGACTTTATGACTGAACAATCGACAACAAATCACGCCTGGCTTTTGGCTTCACGCCCCAAGGGTGAACCAACGGAAGACAACTTCCGTTATGTTGCGCAGCCGACACCTGAAATCAAAGATGGCGAGATCTTACTGCGTACGATTTATCTGTCACTCGACCCTTATATGCGCGGACGTATGGATGAAGGGAAATCTTACGCGCCACCGGCAGAGCTGGATAAGCCGATGGTTGGCGGCACGGTTTGTCAGGTCGCCGAATCCAAAAACAGTGAATTTAAAGCGGGTGACTGGGTGCTTTGCCAGAGCGGCTGGCAGGAATATGCCGTGTCTGATGGTAAAGACGTTGCCCGTCTGAATAGCGACCTCCCGCATCCCTCCTGGGCGCTGGGAATTCTCGGCATGCCCGGATTTACGGCCTATATGGGATTAATGGATATCGGTCAGCCGAAAGAAGGCGAAACCCTGGTTGTCGCGGCGGCAACCGGCCCGGTGGGCGCGACCGTGGGCCAGTTAGGAAAAATGAAAGGCTGCCGCGTGGTAGGTGTCGCGGGTGGTGAAGAAAAATGCCGTCATGCGGTGGAAAATCTGGGCTTTGATGCCTGTATCGATCACCACAGCCAGGACTTTGAAGAGCAGCTCAAAAATGCCTGCCCGGATGGCATTGATATCTATTTTGAAAACGTGGGCGGTAAGGTGTTCGATGCGGTCTTCCCGCTGCTGAACCCGGCGGCGCGGGTGCCGGTTTGCGGACTGGTTTCTGCCTACAGCCAAAAAGAGCTGCCGCCAGGCCCTGACCGTACCTCACGCATCATGGCCGGTATTCTGACCCGGCGCATTCGCATGCAGGGCTTTATCATTTTCCAGGATTACGGCCACCGCTATCCTGAGTTTTTGAAAGCCATGACGCCGCTGGTAGAGAGTAAGAAGATCCACTATCGCGAGCACATGATTGACGGTCTGGAAAATGCGCCTAAGGCATTTATTGATATGCTGAACGGTAAAAACTTCGGTAAGACTGTGGTGAAAGTAGCCTCGTAATCCCACGCATCACGTAATAATGCAACGTCACTGACGTTGCATTTTTTTTATTTTTAGCGGATGGGCTGCGAAACATGCGTAGCGGCTGCATCATTGGCCTTCGCGACGGCCAGCGCCAGCGCCTCACCGTCTGCCAGCGCCTGACACAATACGCCCATGAAACAGTCACCCGCGCCATGCGTACTGACCAGCGTCACCTTTCGGGCTGGCAACGTTTGCGTATTCCCGGCTTCGCTGAACGCCACACCGTGTTCACCGGCGGTCACCACTACGCACGGAAAGCGAGCAGCCAGTTGGGTTGCCGCCTGCTGTGCCGACGACAGATCGGTGACCACAATGCCACTCATGTCTCGCGCTTCAACCGCATTGACCACCAGCACATCAATGCTGCGTTCAAATTCAGCAGAGAGCGGGCGCGCCGGTGCCGCATTGATGCAGACCGGAATATGCTGCTGCCGTGCTGCCTGCGCCGCCGCCAGATTCACCGCTTCCGGCACCTCATTTTGCAGTACCAGCATCGAAACGCCCTGCCAGAAATCTGCCTGCGCAAACGGCAGGCAGGAAATATGCTGGTTGGCATTGGAGACGACCACTGCGCCGTAATCCCCTTCCGCATCGGTAATCGCCACGCTCATACCAGAGGGCATGTCGTTAAGCACCGCAACGTGTTGTGTTTCTACACCCGCCTGTTGCAGGCGATTCAGTAAGAACCGGCCCTGTTCATCCGCGCCTACGGCCCCGATAAAACACACCGCCGCGCCCGCACTGGCCGCTGCGATTGCCTGGTTGCCGCCTTTGCCACCAAACTTATAGCGGCACGCGGTACCCATGACCGTTTCGCCTTTTTCAGGGCGATGGTGGGCATCCAGCATAATGTCGTAATGAAGACTGCCGGTGACTGCAATTTTGCTCATGCTCAGAATTCCCGCAGATCCTGAACCGCATGCTGGGTTTTCATCAGGTTTTTCTCCGCCCGCTTCAAATCCTTTTTCGCGATAGCCACAAAAAGCGCATCCAGTATATTCAGTTGGGCGATTCGTGACGCGGCGTTTTCCCCTAACAGATGCGATCCCTGAGAAGTTGAATTAAGAACCACATGCGCATGACGCGCAATAGGCGACTCCGCGTAATTAGTAATGACAATCACTCTGGCGCCGTTGCGACCGGCTAATTTCACCGGATCGTTCACGGCACGCGTTGCGCCTGAGTGACTAATGGCAATCACCACATCGTCATCAGATAATACGGCGGCAGACATTAGCATAATATGGGCATCATCATAGGCGCTGGATTTAATCCCTATTTTTAGCATCTTGTGGGATAAATCACGGGCGACCGTTGCCGAACCGCCGACAGCATAAAGATCAATATGACGTGCTTTAAAAATAATATCTGCCGCGCGATTAAATTCGGACACATCTAAAACCGACAGGGTTTCTTCAATAGCCTGAATAGACGTGCGGAAAACTTTTGCCAGTAATTGTTCCGAAGAATCATCAGGCTCAATTTCTGCATGCAAACCGGCCACTTCAGACGCGTTATAATAAATTAAACTGCTCCTGAAATTTCTGAATCCCGTGAAGTTAAGCTTTTTTGTTATCTTCACTATCATCGCTTCCGATACACCGTTCTCCTGCGCAATCTCTTTTAATGAGGTTTGTTCAGTGATGTCGGTTCGGGCCGTGATCGCCTCAACCACGCGCCGTTCTAACGGGGTCAGTTGGGGTAATCGCATACGAATTTGAGCGCCAATGGCTCGCGGATCTTGCTTCATTACTTGCCTCGGGTCGCTCGGTCAATCAACATCGCTATGATAATAATAAGACCGGTAGCGAGCAATTGATAAAACGCCTGAATATTAAGCAGTGTCAATCCATTACGCAGCGCCCCCAGAATAATGACGCCGATCAGGGTGCCAAAAATACTGCCTTTCCCTCCCATCAGTGACGCCCCGCCGATGGCGGCGGCGGCAATCGCATCCAGCTCCCACAGATTGCCAATGGTGGGTTCCGCCGCGCCCAGGCGACCAATCAGAATCAACGAGGCCAGTGACGCCAGCATGCCGGAGATCACGTACACCGTCACCTTGGTGCGCTTCACCGGCACACCCGCTACCCGGGCAGCCTCTTCATTACCGCCAATCGCCAGAATGTATTCGCCCAGCGGCGTCTTATTCATAACGACCCATAAGCACAAAGCAATGACCGCCACCACCACGATGGGCGTGGGCACGCCAAATAGCGTGCTGCTAATCAGGCTACGGAACGACATCGGAATGCCAAAGACCGGATTGCCACCGGTATAAATCAGGGCAACGGCGCGAAACAGCGACAGACCGCCCAGCGTCACAATAAACGGTTGTAGCCCGGCATAAGCAATCAGTGAACCGCTAAACATGCCGCTAATGACCCCGATGCCCAGCGTCGCCATGATTGCCAGGGGGACCGGTACGCCAGAAACCATCAGCGTAGCCCCTAATACGGCGGACAGCGCCGCCGTGGGCCCGACCGATAAGTCAATGCCGCCCGAAATGATTACCAGGGTCATGCCCAGCGCAATTAAGGCATTTATTGACGACTGCTGCATAATATTCAGCAGATTGGGAACGGTTAAAAAGACCGGTGACAAAAATGAGAATGTCACCACAATAATGACCAAACCGATTAAGGTTCCGGCATCGCGCAGGTTGAATTTAAGCAGCGACGAAGAACGCCCTGGCTGCTGCATATTAGTTTGCGTTGTCATGTTTATCGCCTTTATCTTTAAAGGTGTTCGATCAGGCCATTTCTGTTTCTTTAATGGCAAAGCGGGCTATATTCTCTTCGGTAATCGCATCACCGGTTAATGTCTGGGTAATCTTCCCTTCCCGCATGACCAGAACACGATCGCAAATACGAATAATTTCTGTCATCTCTGACGAGACAACAATAATCGCTTTACCTGCCTGTGCCAGGCGCTCAATAAGATTGTAAATTTCGGACTTGGCACCAATATCAATTCCCCGGGTTGGCTCATCAAATAAGAAAACTTTGGTATCAGCTGCTACCCAGCGACCAATAATCACTTTCTGTTGATTACCGCCGCTAAGCGTGCCGATGGTTTTTTCGATATCCAGCGGGCGAAGTTTCAGGTCGCTCATCACATCGTGCGCCACGCGATTTAACCGGAGTTTATTGATTACCCCGGCCAGGGTGAACTGGCGCATAGACGACAGCGCCATATTCATCTTCACGGCGCGCGCTTTGATGATGCCCTCTTTTTTACGATCTTCCGGTACCAGGCCGATGCCTGCCCGGATCGCCGCGCTGATATTGTGGTTGGGGACCAACCGGCCATTGACCTGCACCGTGCCGCTGGTGCGCCTGTCAATACCGGCGATCAGTTTGAGAAGTTCGGTACGTCCTGCACCCACCAGTCCTGCAATGCCCAACACTTCCCCGGCGTTGACGCTAAAATTTGCAGGCGATATGACGTTGCTCCGTCCCAGGTTCTCTACCCGTAATACTTCCTGCGACGTCACGAAGGCATTGTGGTCGAGCTTTTCGATCTTGCGGCCCACCATTTTGGCCACAATGCTCTCTTCAGTTTCATCACAGATATTAACGACCCCGACCTGTTTGCCATCACGCATGATGGTTGCCCGGTCGCACACGCTGAAGATCTCGTTCATCTTATGTGACACGTAGATCAGTGAAACGCCCAGAGACTTCAGGTCGGCAATCAGTTCAGCCAGACGGTCAAACTCTTGCGGTGTCAGGCTGGACGTCGGCTCATCCATGGCGATGATTTTTGCGTCATCCAGTAAGGCACGCGCAATTTCCACCACCTGCTGTTGCGAAACCTTTAGCGCCTTAATCGGCATATCAGGATCGATCGTCGGATCCAGGCGCTTCAGGATTAACGTGGCACGCGCTAACTGTGCCGCTTTATCGACCCACAACCCCTTCGCTTTGGTTAACGGGCGGCCCAGAAACATGTTCTGCGCAACGGAGAGTTCGGGAACATGCTGCAGCTCCTGATGGATCATCGCAATGCCTGCATGACGCGCACTGAGCGGGTTTTTCATGTGTACCGTCTGGCCGTTCACGCTGATTTCACCGCTGTCCGCATCGCGCACGCCGGAAAGAATGTTTAACAGGGTGGATTTTCCCGCACCATTCTCGCCAATCAGGGCATGCACTTCACCCGGCTTCACAAAAAAGTCGACATTTTGTAAAGCTGCAGCGCTGCCGTAGGTTTTGCTGATGCCGCGCATCATTAAGCGATACTGTTCCATACACTCTCCGCCTGGCTTACTGCTGCGCTAACAGCTGACGCAGCTTATCCATGTCTTTGGTAGAAAAGGCATCGGCATTCTCTTTGGTGATGAGCGCCTGCGGTGTTGAGACGACACGTGAAATTTTCTGGCCGTCGATGAGACGCAGCATCACATCCATCGCCACTTCGCCAGTCAGCATCGGGAAGCTGTCTACTGTGCCGGTCAACTCACCGCGCTTGATCGAGGCATAGGCATCTGAAATACCGTCAGTCCCAAATACCGCAACCTGTTTTGCCTTGTCCATTGCGCGCACCGCTTCCACCACGCCAAGGGCCATGGTGTCATTGTTGGCGTAGAAACCAATCAGATCGGGATGCTGTTGCAGAATGGTGCTGGCCGCATTGTAAGCCTGCTCACGGCTCCAGTTCGCTGGCACGCTGGCCACCACATTGAACTTGCCGTTCGCTTTCAGCGTTTCTTTAAAACCACTGGTGCGCTGGCCAGCCGCGTAAACGCCAGGTTGCCCTTCAATGACCGCAACCTTGCCGCCCTGGGGATGGTGCTCAATAAACCACTTCGCCACCCGAACCCCGTTGTCTTTCTGGACGTTGCCAACGTAGTGTTCCGCGTTTGGCATGACGGCATCGTTGACGTTCACGACCGGAATTTTTTTGCTGTTGGCGCTTTCCAGTGCGGGTTCGAGGTTGATATCGGTTTGAGGTGAAACCAACAGGCCGTTAAACCCTTGAGAGATTAGCGTTTCGGCAATCGAGAGTTGTCCCAGCTGGTCGTCTTCATTTGCCGCGGCCTGATAAGCCACGGTGATACCATATTTTTTGGCCGCGTTCTGGTAGCCTTCACCAAGTAAACGCCAGTATTCGTTGGTCAGCGTTTTGGATACGCCGCCAATTTTCAGCGACTTATCGACCTTGGGCATCGCACCGTATTGACTGTCAAGCTGTGACCAGTCAGTACGGTCCGTTTCGGTATCGGATTTGAGGGGTGCCAGATCGGCTGCGTAAACGCTGGAACCGAGCAGCAACGAGGCCAGCACAGCGAGGAGACGTTTTTTCATATTGTTAGCCTTCTAATTATGCATTTGTAAGGTACATCTGGATGGTTTCACACCGACGCGATGACTAACGCGCCAGCATAATGTCGTTGACGATCTGCTGCGACGCCACGGCATCCTGATGACGGATAGCCTCGGCCAGCGCCGCGTTATCATTAAATTGCTCGCACAGTTTCAGGAGGCGTTTCACGGTGGCGATGTTGGTTTCGGCTTCACGCACTGGATCCAGCCCGCTGGCGTCCGGGAACGTGTCGAAGTAATATGCGCCCTGATAGCCATCGCGCTGCATCTGCCACAGGAATTCCAGCGTGGCACGCGGATTCACCGCTCCGACCATTAACCCGTCATCACGTTTACCCCAGCCATCATTCAGATCCAGCCCCAGCAGCCGGGAGCGGCGTGCGACCATGGCGGCAGCCCAGGCCGGAATTTCATTGGCGAACAGGACGTGAGCGAAATCCAGGGTGATCCCCAGGTTCGGGCAGCCCGCTTCTTCCACCGCCAGCAGGCAGGTTGTGACGTTAGGAAAGATGCTGTAGGCGCGGGGTTCGTTAGGTTTGTACTCAATACTCACGTCGACATCCGGGGCATATTCTGCAATTTCGCGCACTGCGCTGACCGCGTCTTCCCAGATTTTTTTGTAATTGACCTGAAAACAGTAATCAAAGCCATCCTGCCCCATCCACAACGTCATCAGTGTTGAGCCGAATTCCCGTCCGGCATCAATGCCGCGCTTGGTGAGCTCGATAGCTTCGCGACGAATGTTGGCATCAGGATGGGTAAAGGCGCCAATCTTGAACTGCGGTGCATCCCAACGCATCTGCATGCCGTTCACTGCCAGTCCCGCGTCCTCAATGGCCTGACGCAGCGTTTTGATATCTGCCGTAAGGTGTTGGGGATAGTTGAGATCCAGGTGGGTCAGGCCATTAACGGTACCCGCACGCGCCACCATTTGCATAACGGAGGGCTTCCCCTGTAACGCTGGCCAGTAGCGATGTGCCCCCGATGCAAACGAGTTAAGACGTGTGGCAAATTTTAAATCAGACATGTGGCGCAATCCTTCATCACAGGGTTGTAATGTACTTTTCTTTTTCACACTTAATTGTGAAGTTATAAGATAATTTACGCCTTGCCGCGCCACACGCAAGCACCAAAACAGACAGGATCGTTGAAATGCGATAACCGTCACGGATAGCTCGTCAGTGGAAAGCCGGGTTCAGAGTGCGAAAAGTCCCAACGGGATGGGCCTGGCGCGATAAAGGTCACGTGTGTGTGAGAGAAAACGGCTATTGGGATGCAATCTGCCGTTGCGCTTCTGCGTTTTACGCTACGCTTATTCCATGCAATACCCGTATAAACATGGAGACTAATTGAATGAGTCACGATGCGCGTAAACCCACCACCACAGATGCAGGCATTCCGGTTGCCAGCGATGAACACTCTTTGTCGGTAGGACCGGACGGCCCACTGGTACTGCACGATCACTATCTGATTGAGCAGATGGCGAATTTTAACCGTGAACGTATTCCTGAACGGCAGCCACATGCAAAAGGGAGCGGCGCCTTTGGCTTTTTTGAGGTGACTGAAGATGTCAGTCGCTACACCAAAGCCAACGTTTTTCAGCCCGGCACGAAAACGGATGTGCTGATGCGCTTCTCAACCGTAGCCGGTGAGCGCGGCAGCCCGGATACCTGGCGCGATCCACGCGGTTTTTCCATCAAGTTTTATACCCGCGAAGGCAATTACGACCTGGTGGGCAACAATACGCCGGTGTTTTTTATTCGCGACCCGATGAAGTTTCAGCATTTTATTCGCTCGCAAAAACGCCGTGCGGACAACAATCTGCGTGACAACGATATGCAGTGGGATTTCTGGACGCTGTCACCGGAATCGTCGCACCAGGTCACGTGGCTGATGGGCGATCGCGGTATTCCCAAAAGCTGGCGTCATATGAACGGCTACTCCAGTCACACCTATATGTGGGTAAACGCACAGGGCGAGAAGTTCTGGGTGAAATACCACTTCCATACCGATCAGGGCATTGAAAACCTGACGCAGCAGGAAGCCGATAAGCTGGCAGGTGAGGACGGCGATTACCATACGCGCGATCTGTTCATGTCCATTAAAAACGGCCACTTTCCGAGCTGGACGCTCTATATGCAGATCATGCCCTTTGCGGAGGCAGATGAATACCGCTACAACCCGTTCGATCTCACCAAGGTCTGGCCGCACAGCGATTACCCGTTGATCAAGGTTGGAAAACTTACGCTGAACCGCAATCCTACCGACAATCATGCGCAGATTGAACAGGCTGCCTTTGAGCCTAACAATCTGGTGCCCGGTATTGGTCTGAGCCCGGATAAGATGCTGCTCGGGCGCGTCTTTGCCTATGCGGATGCCCACCGCGCCCGACTCGGGGTAAATTACAAGCAGATTCCGGTTAACGCCCCGCAGTCGCCGGTCAACAGCTACAGCAAAGACGGCGCGATGCGCATTAACCCGGTATCCGACCCGGTTTATGCGCCCAACAGCAAAGGCGGCCCGGTTGCCGATGGTGAACGTTATCCAACCGACTCGGTCTGGTCTGCCAGCGGCGATATGGTACGGGCACCCTATTCTCTGCGCCGTGACGACGACGACGTAGGCCAGGCGAATACGTTGATCAATAAGGTGATGGATGACGCCGCGCGTGACCGGCTGGTCAACAACGTTACGGGTCATCTGTTAAACGGCGTGGAAGAGCCAGTGCTGTCGCGGGCTTTTGCGTACTGGCGCAATATCGACAAAACCATTGGCGACCGCATCGCCACGGCCGTGCTGGACGCGCGGGCTAAACGCTAAACCGCCCTGCCAAACGGTGGCATCCGCCACCGTTTTATCCCCGTCGCATTCAGCCATGCTTTGCACAAAACTGCTCAATATCCTCTGACTGAAAATCGGCAAGGTTTGCCATGATCTTTTCCCGTGGCCAGTTCCACCAGGCGATGTGTTGTAAGCGCGTGGCAATCGCCGGATGGAAGCGAACCCGAATCGGTTTGGCGGGCACGCCACCGACCACGGTATAGGCTGCAACGTCTTTCGTCACCACCGCGCCCGCCGCCAGCACCGCCCCGTCGCCCACCGTGACGCCGGGCAATACGATCACGCCATGACCGATCCAGACGTCATTGCCAATGATCACTCTGTCTTCTCGCCGGGCGGTGAAAAAACCGTGGTCGCGCGTGGCGGTCGCGTCGTAATACTCCGGACAATAGGTAAAGCGGTGTTGTGACGCGCGATTCATCGGGTGATTCGGCGCGCCAATCCGGACCTGATTAGCGATCGCGGTGAAACGGCCAATCTCACTGTCGGCAATGCAACAATGTTCACCTACATAGGAGAAATCGCCCAGGGTGCTGTATTCCAGATAGCTGTGAGCCAGAATTTCACACTGCGCGCCAATCTGCGTTTCACGCATGCGTACGCTGGCATCGATTTCGGTTTGCTGAAGTTTGGCGGGTTTTACCGCGGCAAGTGACATGGAAATGCTCCCGGCTCTGGTCTGAGGTCTGGATAAGTGATGCCCGTAAGGCGCCTGACTGCCGCGCCACTGTAGCCGGATAACATGACAGACAATTGACAACGAAAAAGGCGGAGTGGTTAGCTCCGCCTTGGTCAAAGTTCCGGTTATTTTGCATGACCGGTCAGTTGCAAAAGGGCAACGATGATCTGCAAGATGACCCGGATAATCTCCAGAATCAGCTTAGTCAGTTCCATCACTTTCCTTCTCCTGCTTAGGGAGCGCGCTGTTCAGCAGCCAGGACTCTGACATTACCCGCCGACTGCCTGAGCACAACGTTGTGGAGAGGGCTGAGCGGCACTCATGGTTTAAGCCACAGGCCAGCACCACCTGGGACCTGCCGGGATTTACATAACCGTGCTCCCCTGGAAGCAATCAGTTAACCACGGTGCGATGCCCGACGCTCAACACATGTATAAATATACAGTATTTTGGCCAAACTTGAAGTCTTCGCTGTCACTCTTTACACTCAACCTGTGGAGAGTGCTGAGCACCTCGTTTGTCCTCCGGTTACCCGCCGCAGGACGAACAAAAGAAAAAAGGATTTGGCGTTATGCCAAATCCTTTTTTTATGCCTGCGCAGTCGCAATTACTTCGCTGAACTGACGCGCCAGATCGTATCACCTGCATCATCGGCGATAATTAACCCGCCCTGCTTATCGCTGGCCAGGCCCACCGGTAAGCCGTGCACTTCTTTTTCATCCTCAGTCAAAAAGCCGGACACCACGGTTTGCGGTTGCCCCACCGGTTTCCCGTTTTCGAATTTCACCCAGATGACCTTGTAGCCGTTCAGTGGCTTACGGTTCCAGCTCCCGTGTTCGCTGATAAAGGCACCGCCCCGGTACTGCGGCATATTCTCTGCACCATAGAACAACAGGCCCAGTGGGGCGACATGCGAGCTCAGAGCGTAATCAGGCTTGATGGCTGTTTTGACCAGATCCGGTCGCTGCGGCTGAGCGCGTACATCAACGTGTTGACCAAAATAGCTGTAGGGCCAGCCATAGAAGCCTTTCTCTTTAACAGACGTCAGGTAGTCGGGCACCAGATCCGAGCCAATTTCGTCACGCTCGTTGACGACCGCCCACAACTGCTTCGTCTGCGGCTCCCAGTCGAGCCCCGTCGGGTTACGCAAGCCGCTGGCATAAATGCGGCTGGCACCGCTGGCGGCATCGACCTCCAGCACGGCGGCACGGCGGTATTCCGCACCAATACCGTTTTCGGTGATGTTGCTGTTCGACCCGACGCCGACATACAGTTTGCTGCCATCAGGACTGGCTAACAGCGCTTTTGTCCAGTGGTGGTTAATGGGCCCGCCGGGTAATTCGGTCACCTCTTCCGGCGCGGTGCGAATCTCGGTTTGTCCTTCGCTGTAGGGAAATTTCACCAGACTGTCTGCATTTGCCACATACAGGGTATTCCCGACCAGTTGCATGCCAAACGGCGCGGTCAGATTCTCGATAAAGCGGTGTTGCTCCCACTTGCCATTCACATTACGCAACAGGGTGATGCGGTTACCGCCTTTGCCCCCTTTGCCTGAGGCATTTTTTACCAGACCCGTAATCAGCTCTTTCGGCTTGGTCGTGGGTTTGGGTGTGCCGTTGGATTCCGCGACCAAAATATCGTTGTTCGGCAGCACGTAGACCTGACGCGGATGCTGAAGCTTATCGGCAATCTTCTCTATCTTCAGCCCCTCGGCGACCTTGGGCATTTCGCCGTTCTTCCACGGAACACCTTTGGGCACCTGCATCGGCGGTACCATAAAATTTTTGGCTTCCGGCAGCTCAGGATTCGCACCAATCTGTTTTTCAGGCGCGACCGACGCACCGTTATCACACCCGGCTAACAGGGCCGTCAGCGCCAACGCTATCAGGGAATATTGTGGTATTTTCATTGGGGCTTCTCCTTAAGCGATGCGTTGACGAAGGGCAAGTTGCACATTCGCCAGCAGTAGCAGTATCACCACCAGCGTTGAGAGAATCACCGCCGTGGGCACCACGGCGTACGCATCACGGCTGTGAATAAAGGCGTTAGCGATAGCCAGCAGGATAGCCACCAGCGAGATCCAGAAATGGGTTTTCTCTGGCGCGCTGCTGCCGCGGAACAGATAAATAAGACTAATTACTCGTGGCAGAACAGCAATGACCAGACCTATTGCGATTAACCAACTGGCACTGACAGACCAGAAGATGACAGTCGTCTTCATATAGACGATATCGAACAGCCAGGCCGCTACAAAAAAGCCCACCGGTAGAGGTTCGAGGAGAGCGTAAAGCGTCACGGCGATGGCCGATCGTCCAGAGGTGTTGCGCATGATTTTCTCCATTTTCAATAGTTATACAGCCCAGGCACAACGTATTACCTTCCCATTACGTTGTTAACCTGCCTGTAAAATATTAGTAAACCTGAAGAAAAATGATGGTTTTAATTCACCTTTGCAGGCGATGACGGGTAAAGCGGTGTCGTCAGGCCTGATGCGACAGGAACCGGCCTGGATAATCGGCGCGAATGGGCTGTTGCGTCGCATAGCGGCCAACCAGCCTGTAGCGGTTCAGCGCAATGGCGTCGTAAAAAAGGTTACTGAGGCGTTTCGGCAACCAGCGCAGCACGCTCATAATGCGCCACGGCAGCGGCAACTGCTGAAAAACGCGAAAAATAGCCTGCGCCCGAAGCCAGTGCTGTTCATCCCGAATGTAGACGATCGTGCTGATATTGTCGTCAGGCAGGCCGGCCCATCTCAGTAGTGCTTTGCCCTCCTCACTCTGGACGGAAGCAAAACGGACCTGCCGCGCCAGCCGGTGGCGCAACAGGAAACGCACCCATCCTGTACAAAGTTTGCATACACCATCATAAAGCACGACGCTCTCGCCCGTTTGCAGATAAGGGGGCTGTGGCATGGGGCGGCTCCTCTGTTTCATCCTCAACAGACGCAGTATAGTCCTTCTTTCCCGTATGCTGAGCCAGCCACTGACAAACCGCCGCTTCATCGATGGCCCTGGCATTAACCCGCAGCAGCGGCCCCAGTGCCATGGGTTGTGCTTCTTCCGCCAGACGACGCAGTTCCGGAAGATACTCCACGCCGGGGTGACCCGGCATGCGTTGCGCCAGGCGAGCCTGGTAACGCGCCACCGCCTCATCGGGTGAGATCTGCATCCAGATCTCCAGCACCTCATCCACGCCCGCTCGCTGCAAACCCTGCTCCAGCACGCTTTTCGACTGAAACCCAAACCAGGCATCAATCAGAAAAACCGTGTTCACCGGTGACTGGCCCACAATATTCCAGATCGCCTGGTAAGCCGCACAGCCGAGCTGTCGGTTACGCTGACGATCGACCGGGGCGAAGCTGGACATGAAGGGCTCCTTAATGCTGTCCAGCGTTAATACCGGTAAGGTGAAACGCCCGGACAGCATCCGGGTCAGCGTACTTTTGCCCGAGGCGGGAATTCCGTTGACCAGTACTACTCGCTTACTTTCCGCCTGTCTGGTCATAAGATCTCCATGACGTCCGCCATGCTACTGGCCTGGCGTAGTTTGACCAGCGTCGCGTCATCGTCAAGCAGCGAGACAATCGCGCGAATGCCCTCTTCAATGTGGGCATTACTGTCACGGGCACCGAACATGATGACGATATCGGCCTTTTCACTGCCCCCAAACGAGATCGGTTCTGCCAGCACAATCAGACTAAAACAGTCGCGAATAACGCCCGTTTCCGGGCGGGCATGAGGAATGGCGATACCTTCTTCAAACACATAATAGGCACCGTGCGTGAGCGTGTTATCAATGACAGCCTGAGGATACGAGGCCCGAATATAGCCGCCCGCCACCAGCGGTTTGGCCGCCATGGCGATCACCTGTTGCCAGTCGCTGGCCGCAACCCCGACCTGAATGGCACTGGCTTCCTGTAATAACTGTTTAATGGTCATTACTGCTCCTTAAACTGATTTTCGCACCAGATTGCGTAATTCATCAATTTTCACAAACAGAGGATCGATGTGATCCCGGTAACGACGGCTTTTTGCATAGAGTGATAATGCCCGGTTATATTCCAGCATTAATTGTTTTTGCGTGTCGGTATCGGCGGTATTACTGGCCAGCTTCGCTTCCAGCTGCCTTATTTTCTCGCTGACGGATTCTGCCAGGCGATCCTGTTCGGCCGCATCCTGCGGTTGATTTTCCACTTTCTTTTTCATGAATCCAAACATAGCGACTCCTGCCCCGAAAAGCGCGCGGGCACTTCAGGTTTATTTACGTCGGGATAAATGGGGTTAGCGGAATAACTGCATTTTTTCCACTAATACATTGGTTACCGCATTATTAGCGGGCACCAGGAAATTACGCACGCTGTCGTTTACTTTGCCTTTTTCGAACGTGGTTTTGCACTGCGCCACCCACTGGACATTCATCTCGGTGCCCACGTTCACTTTGTCGATACCGCTGCTGACAGCCAGGCGCATATCTTCATCACTCACGCCCGTTCCGCCGTGCAGGACCAGCGGCGTCGCGGTGGCGTCGGTGATTGCGGCCAGGCGCTGGTGCTGAATATGGGCTTTCCCGGTATACAGGCCGTGCACGGTGCCGATGGAAATCGCCAGCATGTCGACGCCCGTTTCGTGCACAAAGCGCTTGGCATCCTCTACAGGGGTAAACGCAATTTCATCCATCTCCACGCATTTACCATCTTCCGATCCGCCGATTGCGCCCAGCTCAGCTTCCACGGAGACATTTAGCGGGCGCGCCATATCAATAACCCGTCGGGTATTAGCAATATTTTCCTCAAGCGGTAAATGTGAGCCATCGTACATGACCGAACTGAATCCGGCGTTAATCGCTGTCTGAATCGCCTCTAAATCAGAACAGTGATCCAGATGCAGACAGGTTGGAATATTTTTACTTTTCGCTAAAGATTTAACGGCATCGACCAGTAATTCGTGTCCGAGATATTTTGCCGTACCGGTAGATATCTGAATCATTAACGGGCTGTGGGTTTGTTCTGCCGCCTTAAAAAAGGCGGGCAGCATTTCCAGACAATGTAAATTAAACGAGCCCACTGCTTTAAAATCACGTTCTTTGGCAATCTTGAGCAGGTCAGTAAAATTATAAAGTTTCATGCACGTTTTCCTCACGGGATGAAGTGGATTTTCCGTTAACAAACCAGGCGATAGCGGTAACAAAGGCGACGAATACGGCGACGAACAACCAGTTATTCTGGAAAGCATGTCCCAAAACCAGGCCGGTACTGATGACGTCGGAATCGCTGAAGGTCACGCCGGTAAAGCCATAACTTTCCAGCATCGGCACCAGAATGGCCGGCAGGAAGGTAATGAATAAGCCGTGCACGAAGCCCCCGATCATCGCTCCGCGCCGGCCCCCCAACGCATTACCAAACACGCCTGCCGTGCCGCCTGCAAAGAAGTTGGTGAGCAGACCCGGCAGAATCATTGCCAGACCAAACATCGGGAACACCAGCATGCCGACCACGGAGCCGAGCGTGGTCGCCAGGAAACCGACAATGACTGCGTTAGGCGCATAAGGAAACATGACCGGGCAGTCAAGTGCAGGCTTCGCATCCGGCACCAGCCGCATGGCAATGCCACGGAATGCCGGAACCAGTTCATTCAGCAGCAGTCGCACACCGCTGTAGAGGACAAACACGCCCGCGACAAACTGAATGGACTGCATAAAGGCATACATCAGGTAGTTGGTGCCGCTGCTGTACTGCGCAATAAAGGCGGGACCGGCTGCCAGCGCAGGGATCAGGTACATTGGCACCATCACCACCGCCATTGACAGGTAGGTGTCCTGTAAAAATTTGAAGTTGTCCGGTAACTTCAGATCCTCCGTCGAACGTGACCCTTTACCGACCACCTTCGCCACGGCCGCCGTCAGCAGATAGCCGATGGTACAGAAGTGGCCCAGGGCAACATCGTCCGAATCGGTAATACGCCGTACCACCGGCTGGGCCAGCGCGGGCATCACGACAGCCATAACGCCACCAAAAATCCCGCCGGTCAGAATCAGCGGTAAGCCGGTTAAGCCTGCTTTATAGCCGATGACCGCACCAATCGTGGCCATCCATAACAACGCCTGTCCGGTCAGGAAGATGTATTTAAACGGCGTCAGGCGGGCAATGATGATATTGACGATAAAGATCACCAGCAGCGTCATGGCCACTTCGGAGCCCAGTTCACGGTTGGCCAGCCCGGCGATGGCAGCCACATCGGTGATGTAGCCCTGCATGCCAAAGCCGTGGGTGAAGATACTGTTCAGGAAGGTCAGTGCGCCGACAATAATATTGATGCCCGCCATCATAATTAAGAAGCCGAGCAGGGTTTTAAATGTCCCTTCTACCACTTTTCCCGCAGATTTCTTTTGCAGCACCAGCCCAATCAGCGCAATAAAAGCGATAAGAATGGATGCCTGTCCCAGTAAATCTTTAACCAGAAAATTGATTACACTATTCATGATTAGCAACCTTCATATTACGTTCTTTTAAGAAAGCCACGATCTTTTGCTCAATTTCGGCTTTATCGGTAAGTTTATTTAATATAATGACCCGTTTAATCTGTTCTGGTGTGGCGTCAGCATTTAAAACATCCGCAAACGCTTTTTGCGTCAGAATCATGTCGGATTTAAATGCATTAGCTTCTGAAATTGTGGTGTGATCGATATCGGCTTCAATTTCCAGTTTTTTTAAAACGGCTTTCGCACTCATTTCGATGGCGAAACTTGAACCCAGACCACAACCACAAACACATAAAATTTTCAGCATGTTTTCTCCTCACACTATTTGCAGTTGTTTAGCGAGTTTATAATGGTGCCCTTCTGTATCGACCAGGCGTTTCTTCATGCTTATTAAGTCAATCGGAATAGGCTTATTGCTGCCGTTAATAATGACGGCTTTATTGCGCATTCCGGATTGAATACAACGAACCACTTCACTTGCCATAATGGTACCCTGATAAATTTCTTCACAGGTGGGATCGCCATTACGCAGTCCATAACCGACAATCGTTTTGCGAATGCGCACACCGATCAACGGTTCAAGTTGCTTAATTAAGGTATCGATTGCGCCCTGAAAGCCCGGTGAATATTCACGTGTATAGCCCTCAGAGCACAGGATAATGACGCTGTTCTGTTCACTGAGGCGCTGAGTGATGCGCCCGGCCAGCGTCGCCGTCGGAATCTGACACTCGGGGATTAACGCAAAATCCGCATTCGATTTTATTGCCGATTGCAGCGTCAGTTCACCGCAGTAACCGCCGAGCAACTCGACCATAAATACCCGGCCGGTTAATGCGCGGCCCGTATTCCGCAGTTTTGCCACCTCTTTAAGTACCTGCTCACAGGCAGTTGAAAAGCCCACGGTGTAATCACTGCCGAAGACATCGTTATCAATCGTCATACCGATGCCAAAACAGTTCACACCGAATTCGCTCAGCGTATGTAAAAATTGCAGTGAGCCATCTCCGCCGGCCATAATTAATACATCAATACGCAATGCCTTAAGCTGTCGGGTGATGGTTTCGTATTCGCTGCGAATTAATTTTCGCGTGGTCCTTCCCGACTGCATAACCGGAATCGAGGTAACAGAGAAATCCACTAAATCGCGTTGCGCAATTTCCTGACAGACATTATCGAGAAGTCCCGGAATACCGCCATTAAATAACAGCATTTCCGCCTGCGTCATTCTCGCAATCTGAAAAATAAAATTATTTATGCCGGTAACATCGCCGCCGCTGATTACCATCCCGATTCTCATTCTCCATTCCTCTCTGGCTCAATGCGTCTGCGGGCTATTGTTTCGGGATACAAGCCTTATATTTGCAAGTGAGATCACAAAAACGAGAGTATTTTGCCGGGTGGATAGATTGACAGCGGGGTTAAAACAGGTGTTTATGTGAATTAAATCACAATTAATAAGCGCGCCCGGTCTGTGAGCTTCGGTTGATAAAACAACGGGTTAAATATCATCAGGCGAAGAGAAACCGTTATTTCTGGCGCGTGTCCGGATAACAAAAAAACCGCGATGCAGATTTGTGATTTTCGCCTCACTTTTCACTGTGATGCTGACGGGTTATTTTGGCGGTCAGCATAGATACCGGTTATTTCGGCAGCGAAAAAGGATTCATCTTGTCCGGTTAACCGTTCACCGGGTTTTCTTACACGCGCGGCACGATGATGAACGTTTGCGCAAAGCGAGCTGTGCTGTACCGGTGACGTTGGGTGAAGCGGGCATAAAAAAACCCGGCAACGGATGTGCCGGGCTGGAAAACATGCTGAAAGCGTTATTTTGCGTACGCTTCGGTGGAGATGGTCAGTTTGACATCGTCGCTGACCGCAGGCACGTATTTATCCAGTTTGAAGTCAGAACGCTTGATGGTGCCGGTCGCATCAAAACCAATCGCCTGCTTTTTCACCATCGGATGCTCACCCTGCTTGTTCAGCGTGGCGTGCAGCGTAACCGGTTTGGTGATGCCTTTCAGCGTCAGATTACCTTCTACGTCAAATTTGTTATCGCCTTTAGCAATGACTTTGGTGCTGCGGAAGGTCGCGCTCGGGTATTTGGCGACGTCAAAATAGTCGGCGCCTTTAAATTCTTTCGTCAGTGCAGGCACATGGCTGTCAATTTTGGTGACAGGCAAGGTCACGTCAACACGCGACTGCTCGGGTTTGCTGCTGTCGAACACCAGTGACCCCGTGGCATCCGGAATATCGGCGGTAGGATGCGAGAAGCCGAAGTGTTCCCAGCTCATAACGACCGACGTATGCTGTGGATCCAGCTGGTAGTGCATTGTCTCAGCCTGAGAAACCGGTATATACAGCGCGGCAACTGCGATCAGTGGCAGTGTAAAACGTTTAACATCTTTCACTTTTCATTCCTTTTTTTATGGCGTCACATTGAGTCTGGTGCAAAGCGGCAGGAATAAAAAGTGAAGAGATTTGGCGTAAACAATCAAAATCATTCAACAATATCGACGAGTAATTATTCTACTGCTTATCGTCTGTACGTAAGATGCGCCACGCTGATTTCTGGCTGCATAACTGGTGATGCAGCTGCGTTAACTGCTGAGTGCTGAGGGCAGCAATATCCTGTGACGTCAGTGTGGGCAGTCCGTTAGCCTGACGCAGCGCCTCGACGGTGGGTTCTTCCTGCGCTGCGGCTAACTGTGTTTTCACCCCGTCGAGATCGGCCGCGTCTGTCACGGACGTCATCTGCTGCAGGAAATCGTCGCAATACTGAATCAGCGTTGTGGCAGACAGGGTCGGTGACTGAAGCGCAAAAAGAATACCGTCGATATCCACACAACGCTGGTAACGGCAGCTGACGACATAACCGATGGGGTGTTCAACACGGTAGCGCTGATAAAATCGCGGCGCGTATAGCAGCGCCAGCGCGCGCAGGGCGGCCAGCTGTTGAGGATCGGCCAGTGGTATGAACAGCAGAATGGCGCTGTCGTCCGAGGGGTGCGGTATCCTGCTTTCGCCGCTCACCCATGCCCGCGCGGGTAATGTAGCAGAATTGACCTTCAGCACGCTGAGCTGTTGCGCAAGTTGTTGATGTCGACGGGCATTACCGCCCAGAAGGATGGCCCGCCAGCGCTGCGGCTGCACGGACGACGCCAGGCAGTAAGGCAATTGCCGTAGCAGTTCGCGTATTGCAATACCGGGAATGGCAGAGCTGGCCTCTTCCGTTGTCGGCATCAGGCAGGATAACAGTTGCGCCAGCGCCGCGCTGAGCAACGCCTCGTCGGCGGGTAAGTCCAGCGTCAGTTGCCAGACGCCCTGCCTTTCACACCATTCCCCACCGCCGCCAAAGTGACGCAGTACTGCAAACACCGGCCGCAAGGCGCTTTCGCAGGCCTGACCTGCCGCCAGCGTGCTGTACAGTTCGGGACGAAGTATCAGCGTGCCGGAGGTTTCATCCGGGTGAATGTGTGGCAACGTCACCGCGGTGGTGGGCAGCCTGGCGGGCGGGAAAGGATTAGGGCCGGGATAATAAAACCACTCAACAGGGGGAACACTGACGTCGGGCACCTGCCAGCGCGCCAGGGTGAGCGCATAACCCTGTACGCTGCGTGATTCGCCAGCCACGTCAGCGGCACAAACCAGGGTGGTTGCTGGCACGCCGGCCAGCGTCTGTAATAAGGGCGAGAGTTCGGGGCAGTCGCCCGTGGCGGCAAACCCTAAAGCCCGCGCCTGAAGCTGCATTAAGGGCGACAATGCAGCCAGCCGCCGCTGCGCCAGGTGCCAGTAGTGTTGCCGCTGCGTCGCTGTGGTATGACTCAAGGCGGCGAAAAATGACATCAGCAATGCCTGTACCACGGCGGGTTGCTCACCCGTCACTGTCATCATCAACCACTGCGTTTTTGCGGACTGATACAGCCATTTTATCTGTAGCTGACTGGCGAGCCCGCGCGCGTACAAGGCGGCCAGCAAGCCGCCGGGGGCTTCATCCAGCAAAAACTCGCGCAACAGCGTGACACTGTCACTTAACGCCGTTGGTAACAGCCAGCTCAGCGTCACTTCGGACGGGCCGTCCTGCTGCAACATCAGCCTCCTGTCGGCCGATAATTCAACGTCTGGTGCCGGAAGACTGCCCGCATCCCGAAGGGCAAAAGGAGCAGCAAAAATCTCAGCCAGCGTTGCCAGTTCGTCCAGCGGCTGCGGCCCCTGAAGCCACAGCGTCATCGTGCCGGCGTGATAAAAACGCTGATGAAACGCCCGCAGCGCGGCCTGCAACTCAGTGACGTTGTCACCAAAAACCGCCCTGTTGCCGGTCTGAAAGCGCTGGAAACTGGCCGGTGCGATGACCGTTGAGAATATAGCCGCCTCTGCTCTGGCCGCAGCGTGATGCTGCAGCAGCCGATGCTCGGCATCAATCACAGCAATTTCCTGAGTAATGGCCTCTGGCGTTAACCGCGGCGCGCTCAGCATATCCTGCAGGCGCAGCAGGCCATCAACCAGACTGTCCGGGGCGACTTCAAAAAAAAAGGCGCTCTGGCGCGCCAGGGTGGTGGCATTCACCTGTCCGCCCTGCGCCTGCACCCAGCTCATCAGCCGCCCTTCGTCGGGCCAGCGCTGGCCACCGCTGAACAGCATATGCTCAAGCAGATGCGCCAGGCCGGGCCAGTTATCAGGTTCATCGTGACTGCCCGCCGCCACCTTCACCAGCGCCGCCGCCTGCGTTGCGTCCGGCTGGTGGACGAGCGTCACGCGGAGTCCGTTCAGGGTCAGGCTGCGTGTGTGCATTACAGATTCCGCGTTTTATAGATCAACTGAGAATTGGTGCGGTTGCGGAACTGTAGCTGACCGATTTTGATATCACTGCAGTCTGCCTGACGGCGCGCCTCAAGGATTGTGCCGTGATGCGGTGACTTACTGCAGACCGGATCGGTATTATCGGCATCGCCGGTCAGCATAAAGGCCTGGCAGCGGCAGCCACCAAAGTCTTTCTCTTTTTCATCACAGGAGCGGCAAGGTTCCGGCATCCAGTCGAACCCCCGGTAGCGGTTAAAACCAAACGAGTGATACCAGATGTCTTCCAGCGACTGCTCCAGGACCGAGGGAAAGGCCACCGGCAACTGTCGCGCGCTGTGGCACGGCAGCGCCGTGCCTTCTGGCGTGACGCTCAGGAAAATCGCGCCCCAACCGCCCATGCACGGCTTTGGTCGTTCTTCATAGTAATCTGGCGTAACGAACAGCAGATTGGTGAGACTGCCCCGCTCGTTCATCTGCGTGCGGTAGCGGTTAACGACCGCCTCCGCCCCGGCAATCTGCTCACGCGTCGGCAATAACCCTTCGCGGTTCAGCTGTGCCCAACCGTAAAACTGGCAGGTCGCCAGTTCAACATCATCCGCCTCCAGCTCAATGCACAGATCGATAATCTTATCGATCTGGTCGATGTTATGGCGATGCAGTACGAAATTCAGCACCATCGGATAGCCGTGAGCTTTCACTGCGCGCGCCATCTCCAGCTTCTGCTGAAAGGCTTTTTTCGAGCCGGCCAGCGCCGCGTTGAGGGTTTCATCACTGGCCTGAAAACTGATCTGAATATGATCCAGACCGGCCTCGCTGAATGCGTCGAGTTTTTTCTCCGTCAGACCAATGCCGGAGGTGATCAGGTTGGTATAAAACCCTAGATCACGCGCCGCTTTGATGAGTTCGGGGAGATCCTTACGCGTCAGCGGTTCACCGCCCGAAAAGCCCAGCTGCACGCTGCCCATGGCACGGGCCTGGCGAAAGACCTCGATCCACTGTGCGGTGGTAAGCTCGCGCGCCTGCTGGGCAAAATCCAGGGGGTTCGAACAGTACGGACACTGGAGCGGACAGCGATAGGTTAACTCTGCCAGCAGCCAGAGCGGTGGGTTGACGCCGGGTTTAGGTTGGGTCACGGAACTGTATCCACTTCTGTTCATAAGCTGACTGCAGGAATTCTTTCACATCTTCGCCCACGCCGCCCGCGTCCGGGAACTGAGCATCCAGCGTGGCAATAATGGAAGCGATATCCTGTTTGCCGTCCACCAGCGCCAGAATAGCCGCAGCGGTTTCATTTAACTTCGCCATGCCTTCGGGATAAAGCACCACATGGCTGTCCTGTGCCGCTTCCCATTGCATACGGTAGCCACGGCGAAAGGCGACAATTGTGTGTTCGTTCATCATTATACCAGTCGGGTTGTGTGCCAGACGGCCTTATCGGTCACGCTGTGATAAGGCGGGCGGTGAAGTTCGTAAGCCATGGTCATGGCATCCAGCAGCGTCCAGAGAATGTCCAGCTTGAACTGCAGAATCTCCAGCATCCTGTTCTGTTTTTCCGCCGTATTACAGAACTCAAGCGCCAGGGCAAGACCGTGTTCCACGTCGCGGTTAGCCTGACTCAGACGGCTGCGGAAGTAAAAATAGCCTTCTTCTTTAATCCATGGATAGTGCTGAGGCCAGCTGTCGAGCCGTGACTGATGAATCTGTGGCGCAAACAACTCCGTCAGCGAACTGCAGGCCGCCTCCTGCCAGTTAGCGCGGCGGGCAAAGTTGACATAGGCATCTACCGCAAAACGCACGCCCGGCAGGACATGCTGTTCAGAAAGCAATGCCTCACGCGTCAGCCCGACCGCCTCGCCCAGCCGCAGCCAGGCCTCAATGCCGCCATCAGCGCCCTGACTGCCATCGTGATCCAGAATACGTTGTACCCATTTACGCCGGGTAGCCGGGTCCGGGCAGTTGGCCATGATGGCCGCATCCTTCAACGGGATACTGGTTTGATAATAGAAGCGGTTCGCCACCCAGCCCTGAATCTGCTCGCGTGTGGCCTGGCCATTGTGCATCGCGATGTGATAAGGGTGATGGATATGGTAGTACGCGCCTTTATCACGCAGCGCCTGTTCGAAGGCCTGAGGCGACAGGGTTTCCGTAATCAGCATCTTTCGTCCTGCAACTGTATCGCCATTCCGTCCTGACTCACCTCAATGCCCTGTTCAGTCAGGTACTGACGCTGAGGCGACTGTTCGTCAAGAATGGGATTGGTGTTGTTAATATGAATAAGGATTTTGCGTTTTGCGGGCAGACGGGCGAGTAACGCCATCAGCCCCTGCTCTTCGGCCAGCGCCAGATGGCCCATGGCCTTGCCGGTATTTTTACCCACGCCCGCGGAGAGTAATTCATCGTCCTGCCAGACCGTGCCGTCAATCAGCAGGCAGTCCGCCTGTTCGAGCCACGGCAGAATCACCGCATCCGGCTCGCCCAGTCCGGGCGCATACAGCAGTTTCTGGCCGTTTGCGCGGTTTTCAATAAACAGCGCCACGTTATGGCCCGGTAACGGCCGATCGCGATAAGGCGAGTACGGTGGTGCGTTACTGAGGATTGGAATCGCAGTGAACTGAAGATCCGGACAGACGTCCACGCTAAACGGCGCTAACGGGCGAATGGGACGATGCTGTAAGCCGCCGTTCCAGTGTTTCAGCATGGTGAACACCGGGAAACCCGTGGTGAGATCGTCATAGACTTCCGGCGTGCACCATACCTGATGCGGACAACCTTCACGCAGACTGAGCAGACCGGTAGTATGGTCGATCTGGCTGTCAGTCAGGATAATGCCGCCGATCGCCGTACCGCGCAGCACACCTTTTTTGATGAGTTCTGGCGTGTGCAAAATCTGCTGACTGATATCGGGGGAGGCATTGCACAGCACCCAGTCCTCGCCATTATCGCTGACAATAATAGAGGACTGCGTACGCGGCGTCGCCTGAACGGTGCCGTTACGGACACCCTGACAGTTGGGACAGTTGCAGTTCCATTGCGGGAATCCGCCGCCTGCCGCCGAACCAAGGACTTTAATAAACATGAAAGGGACCAGGTGTTGAAACAAAATGCCCGCACAAGCGGCGGGCAAAGGATTAACGGTTGGAAATGTACAGTGTTACTTCCAGACCGAGGCGCAGATCAACAAATGTTGGTTTTTTCCACATAATTTTCTTCCTTATAAATAAACAGACAAAGAACGTACTGCAAGACAGCATCGTAACAGGGATTAAAATGCGAACCTTGTCACGCTATTTTCTCGCAGACCCTGGGGTGAAATCAACGAAAAGCCCGTAAGAAAACGTGTTAACGGATGCCGGTAAGATGTAAAACCCGCAGCCAGTTTCCCCACGTCAATTTCTCCAGCACGCTTTCATCATAGCCTTTGTCGCGAAAAACAGCGAGCAACCGGGGCAACCCACTGACATCGCCGAGCGCATCGGGCACCGAAATGCCGTCAAAGTCTGACCCGAAGGCCACATGATCGCTGCCCATTATGTTAATAAGGTGATCGCAATGTTTGACGATTTCTGTCAAATCGGTGTCGCTGTCACGTTTTCCGTCAGCACGCAGAAAAGCGTTGCCAAAGTTAATCCCGACCACACCGCCGCTGTCGCGAATCGCCCGAAGCTGATCATCCGTCAGGTTACGGGGTTGCGGACAGAGAGCATGCGCATTGGAATGACTGGCGACCAGTGGGGAAAGGCCGAGCCGCGCGGTATCCCAGAATGCCTTCTCGTTCATATGGGACACATCAATCATCATATTCAGCGCGGCCGCCTGCCTGATAAGCGCTTCCCCTTCTGCCGTCAGGCCGGGACCGGTGTCGGGTGATCCCGGAAAGCTGCCGCTAACCCCTTCGCCGAAGCGGTTTTTCAGATTCCAGAAAGGCCCAATCGAGCGCACCCCGGCATGATAAAACGCCGTCAACGCCTCGCCGTCGGGATCCAGCGCATCCGCGCCTTCGATATGGGCGACTAACGCCAAAACGCCCTCAGCGCGACAGGCGTCGATTTCTGCCGCGCTGCGGCACAGTTTTACCCGCCCCTCCGCATGCGCCACGATACGCTGCAGCAGGTCAAGCTGCTGCCACATTATCGTCAGGGGATCATAAGGTTCTTCTGCAGCACGCGTGGACGCGACCTGCGCCAGGTAATCCTTCGGCAGAACAAAAATCGCGCACAGCCCACCTGCGAATCCGCCCTGCTGGATGCGAGGGTAATCCAGATGGCCCTCAGGCACGCCGGCAAAGAACGCCTCAGCAGGCGCATCACGATGGTGCAGCCACAAATTCAGTAACAGATCGTTGTGCCCGTCGAAAATCTGCATAGAAAACCCCCTCAAGAACATCGGGTTATGCTAACGCTGTCGCCCCGCTTCGGCAAATGGCAGCGCACGCCGTGCCACAGCCCATGAATCACGGTTGTCACTTTTGCGTATCAGGTTGTCAGTTTTGCGCGCGCCGCATGGCTGCGCTTTCGCCACACTGAGCTGACACCGAAAAGGAGAACGCAATGTTAACGAATCCCGCCGAGAAATACCGCCCTTTCCCCCTGGTTGACCTGCCTGACCGTCAGTGGCCTTCGCGGTCAATCAGCCGTGCGCCGCGCTGGCTGTCTACCGACCTGCGGGATGGCAATCAGGCGCTGGCTGAACCGATGAGTCGCGCGCAAAAGCTGCAGTTCTGGCAATTATTGCTGGACTGCGGGGCCAAAGAAATCGAAGTCGCCTTCCCGTCAGCCTCGCAAACCGACTTTGACTTCGTACGGGATTTGATTGAACAGCAGCGCATTCCTGAAGACGTGACGGTGCAGGTTTTAACCCCCGCGCGCCACGATCTGATTGAGACGACCTTCTGCGCCCTGAAAGGCGCACCGCGCGCCATTATCCATTTGTACAATGCCACCGCACCGCTGTTCCGGGAACGTGTATTTAACCAGAGTAAAGCGCAGATTGTGGCGCTGGCTACCGACAGCGCGCGGGAAATCCGGGCCGCCTGCGAGGCCGCACCCGAGACACTGTGGACCTTTGAATACTCGCCGGAAACCTTCTGCTTTACCGAGCCAGCGTTTGCCCTCGACATTTGTGAAGCGGTGGCCGCCGTCTGGGAACCCGGGCCTGAACGCCCCATGATCATCAACTTACCCGCCACGGTTGAAGTTAACACGCCCAATGTGTATGCCGATCAGATTGAATTTTTCTGTCGTCACTTTAGTCGTCGACAGGCAGTGTGCATTAGCGTTCATCCGCATAACGATCGCGGCACGGGCGTTGCCTGCGCGGAACTGGCGCTGTTAGCCGGTGCGGACCGCATTGAAGGCTGCCTGTTAGGTAACGGAGAGCGCACGGGGAATGTGGATCTGGTGACGCTGGCGTTAAATCTTTATACCCAGGGTGTTGCCCCCGGACTGGATTTCAGTGACATGGCCCGCGTGATTGAGGTCGTCACCGCCTGCAATAAACTGCCCGTCCATCCGCGTCATCCCTATGCCGGCGAACTGGTGTTCACCGCGTTTTCCGGTTCGCATCAGGATGCGATCAAAAAGGGGTTTACCTGGCGCGCACAGCAGCAGGAAACCGTGTGGCAGATGCCCTATTTGCCCCTCGACCCGGCGGATATCGGCAGCAGTTATGAAGCGGTGATTCGGGTTAACAGCCAGTCGGGGAAAAGTGGGGCGGCCTGGCTGCTGGAGCAGAACCACGGTCTGCAACTGCCGCGCGCCCTTCAGCAGGATTTCAGTCGGTGTGTACAACAGGAAACCGATACCCACGGAAAAGAAATGACGCAGCACGCGGTCTGGCAACTGTTCTGTCGTCACTACCAGATTGATCGGCCCACGCTGCGTCTGATGGATGCCCAGAGTGAAAGCGAACAAGGCGAGCAAACGCGCCTGCGGGCCCACGTCCGCCATCACGACCACCTTCTCCTGCTGACAGGCTGCGGTAACGGGCTGTTGTCCGCCGCCGTCAACGCGCTGCGTCACGCCTGCGATCTGACGTTAACGATCGAACATTACCATGAACACACGCTGGGAAAACGCAGCGACAGCCGATCGGTTGCCTATGTCAGCTGTATCAATCTTCAGGGAGAGCGCGCATGGGGCGTCAGCATCGACAGCGATACGTCACGTGCCGCCCTGCAGGCCCTCCTCAACGCGGCAGGTCACTTTCTGCCGCCGGAAAGTAGTCCGTCGGTGCCACACCGAGCACACGACGAAACATCGCACTAAACGCACCGGGGCTCTCATAGCCCAGATCGAGGGCGACCTGTAGAACCGGGTCGCCCTGTGCCAGCCGGGTCAGGGCAATGGCCACGCGCGCACGGCGTACCCACTCGCTGAAATAAAGCCCGGTTTCACGTTCGAAGTGACGGGCCAGCGTCCGGCCAGACACATTAAGCCATTCGCTGGCGCGGGCCAGCGTCCAGTCACCGGCGGGCTCCGCCTGAATCTGCATGCACAATGCCTGTAAACGCGGGCTGTCGGGCACGGGCAAGGCAAAGGGCAGCACATCCATGCCGCGAATTTCATCCAGGATCAGCTCGTAAATCCGTTCCGCCCGGCTGGCGGGCGCATAGGAAATCGGTAAATCCATGGCGCTGACGATCAGCGCCCGCAGCAGGGCCGAAATTTGTACGACCTGGCAACTGGCAGGCAGATCGGCCCTGGCCAGCGGGTCCACAAACAGCACCCGGGCCGCGACCGCGCCGGTAATCTGTAAGCTATGGCGCGTCATGGCTGGCAGCCAGACGCCGCGGCTGGGCGGTACCACCCAACTGCCCTGTTCGGTTTCAACCCGCACCACGCCACTTAAGGTATGAATCAACTGCGCACAACGATGAAAATGCCAGGGCTCCGTTGCCCCGTGCGGATAATCGTGCGCCAGCGGCACCAGCGGACGCGTGCTGAAATCGAAACTGATCGTTGCACTCATTGCGACTTAAGGTACTTATAGATCACCGCTAAATCCTCTTCGCCGTGCCCGGCCTCCACGGCCTGCTGCCAGACGCGGGCGATATTTTCCAGCGCGGGCAGTGTGCTGTCCGACGCCTCAAGCGCCAGCCGGGCATCTTTAAGCGCCCACTGCAGATGCATCTGCGGCGTGTAATCTTCGCTTTCCATCATGGCGAGCTTCATTTTGGCATACGGCGCGGCCAGCGGACCGCCGTCCAGCACCTGCCACAGATCGTGGGTTGAAAAACCAAACTGTTCAGCGAGTCGGTTGCTCTCCGCCAGACTTTGCATCAGGCCGATTAACCAGCTGTTGATCACCAGTTTCATACGCGAACTTTTGCCCGCCTCGCCCAGCCACTGCGTGCCTTTACCTATCGCGGCAAACACCGCTTCAGCAGCCTGGGCACGCGAGCGGTCGCCGCTGGCCAGCACCAGAATCTGGGCGTTTTCCGCAGGCGCTTTGGTGCCGGAAACCGGTGCATCGATAAACACCACATCCGGGCGCGTTTGAGCAAAGAAGGCGATCAGCGCATCGGTATTTTCAACGCCAATGGTCCCCATCTGACACAGCGTGGCGCCCTGCTTCAGAGCCGCGTTCACCTCATGCAGCACCTGCGCTGTCGTTTCGCCATCGGATAACATCGCAATCACGACATCAGCCTCGCTTACCGCTTCAGATGCCGAATCCGCAAGGTTCAGCCCGGCGTCAACCAGGTCTTCGCCCCGTGCGCGCGTGCGGTTCCAGCCGTGAACCTCAAACCCTTTTTTCAGTAAATTCGCTGCAAAGGCGTGCCCCATGGCGCCCAATCCTAAAACCGCTACGTTCATGCTGATTTCCTTGTAGTGAATAGTCAGGCCCGTGTTGCTCATACGGGTTGGCGTAAGATAAAAGGTAGCATCGGTTACCTCGTCCTTCCGTTAACGTCCGCTGTGGCTTCCCAAACCAGTTACTGACAACGCCGCCTGTCGTTCGGCCCGCAACCGGGCCAAACGCGGGAGAGATCTACCCAGGATGCCCGTCTCACGGTTACATCCATCGGCTGAACATTTACGTTTTTCCAGACAACAGACAAAACGATTAACATGAGGGCGACTGTGCCCGTGGGTTCGTTTATCCCCCTATACTGCGACCTGCCGCCAGTCGTCGTGGCGTTCGCCCCGCATCGGGCTGGCGACATCCCCGGGGATAGCCGCTTTCAGGCCAAATACAGAGGGATATTAAGCGATTACGCCGGTAAAGCCTGCCGTTTTTTGTGCTGCCTGCCATCTTTTCTCTGCCGCTGACTGCGACGGCAAGCGGATGCCCGGTATCGTGCGCAACCGGATCGATACCGGCTTAGAATCAGCCCCTGAACAGGGCTTTTATGCGGTCGCGGAATGGCGTTATATGAGCAATATTGCCGCAGATGACAGCAACACAGTGCGTGCACCTTCGTATGCCGTAACGGTGGTAAACAGCGGCTAAAAATGGCTGGTTGATGCATAAACACAGGATCTGGTTGGCCGGGTCGATAATCTGGTTGACTATATGGGCTCAGTCATCGTCAACGAAAGCAATGGCCGTTATTACGAATCGGTACCGGGACGCAACTACAGCGTTGGCCTGACAGTTCCAGTAAACGCAGGCGGCTGCGCAGGTGCTTCGTGACCGCTGACTCGCTCTTTACCTTATTTTTCAGGCATGACGTTGTTACATGCCGGGATAATTTTGCTGGACGCCGCGAATGGATCCCTGCGTTCTCGCGGGGGCCGGTGGTGCTGAGGCTGACAGGACCTTTATTTCGGCCGTGACATGGCTGGAAACCAGACGCGGCATCGCGCGCCTGGCGAGGCGGGACAGTGAACAGGCGCAGCGCTTACGCCACGCGTACCAGACCCAGGTGCTGGCGGTGTATCATGAGCGGACGCTGGCAGGATTGCATACAACTGCGCACGGCTGTATGTGCCCGTTCGACGTGCTGACACCCATGCGTTGATTGCAGCGACGGCGATGCAGCCTGATCTGATTCTGGCGACGCGTCAGCCGAAAGACGTCCAGGGAATGCGCGTGATGCTGCTCATCCCCTGGCAAGTCGCTTAACCCTTACAGGGCGTTAAGTTTTGCATGCACATCGTCACAACTGCCGGTTTCCCCCAGGCGAGGAAAAATGCGTTTAATGCTGTTTTCGTGCGTATCGCTATTTAAATCCGTCATCGCATCGACCGCTAACGTGACGTTGTAACCTAATTCGTAAGCCTGACGTGCCGTCGACTCCACGCCGATACTGGTGGCAATACCGCAGATCACCACCTGCGTAATACCGCGTTTTTGTAGCTGATCATGAAGCGTGGTTTGGTTAAACGCGCCCCAGGAGTGCTTAGTGACGGTGATATCGTTATGTTGCGGTGTCATCGCCGGTACCAGTGTGGCCCAGTTTGCCGGTAATTCGCCCTGATGCCGGGGGGATTCGGTTCGGCCCGGTGCGCCGCCCGCGACATTCACAATCACGACAGGCAGGTCTTTTTCACGAAAGGCGGCCGCCAGGGCTGCGCAGCGTTCAATAACCGGCTGTGGCTCATGCACAACCGGCAGCGCAACAATCCCCTCTTGCAGATCGATAACAATCAGAGCGGTTTTCGCATCAAGTGTGGTTAAAGCCATGGTGAGTCCTCTGGAAACAGTATAAGAAGTATGGCGCAGGCTGATGCCGCTACGCACCGCCGGTTCGCCGCCAGTGCCCGAACAGGCGCGCCATACAGGGGGAGGCAATTATAGCGTGCCGGGCAGCGCTGAACAGGCGCGGGTCGTTTCAATTTGTAAGTCAGGCTGATTAATGGGCAAACCCGATCCGGTGCTCAGCGTCGCTCGACATAGTGAATCAGGCTGTGAAAACGCAGGCGCGTATCCAGCGGATTGCGATAACTGTGGGCCACGTCCGCGCGGAACTGAAAGGCCTCGTCCCGCTTCAGCCGCCGCCAGGTATCAGCAATGCCCAGCAACAGCTCGCCTTCCAGCACCACCACCTGCTCGATCACGCCTTTTTCATGCGCGGCAGAATCACTCTGCGCGCCCGGTGCCAGCTCAACGGCAAGCAAATCAAAGCGTAGCCGATCGTCATAAGGTAACAGCGGCGTCACCGCCATCTGCGCATTGTGCTGGCGATAACGGGCCACTTCCCCTTCCGCGATGGGCAACTGATGAACAAAAAACGAGAACGGGACATTAAAGCCGGTGGCGATTTTCCACAGGGTGGCAATCGTCGGGCTGGACTCGCCGCGTTCAATCTGCCCCAGCATCGCCTTACTGACGCCTGTTTTCTCGGCGGTTAACGTAAGGCTCCAGCCATTGGCTTGCCTCAGTTGTTTCAGCGCCTCGCCAAGATAGTGATGCAAATTTTCCATATTGTCTCCTGCATAAGCGCATCAGTGTAGCACTTGTGCGTTATAGCGCACTATGCGACGATGTGCGCTATAACGCACAAGAGGAAGAGACCATGTCACTGCGCCATCCGCCGTTTCCCGTTACCCTGCCTATGGTGGTGTCAGGCTTTGTCGCCGTGCTGGTCGGCTACAGCAGCACAGGTGCGATTATTTATCAGGCCGCCCAGGCGGCTGGCGCGCCGCCTGCGCTGATCGCAGGCTGGTTCTCCGTCATTGGCATCGCAATGGGAATCGCCTCAACGGGGCTTTCCCTGGCTTACCGCATGCCGGTGCTGGCCGCCTGGTCCACGCCGGGGGCGGCCTTGCTGGCCACCAGCCTGCCGGGCACGTCTCTCAATGAGGCTGTGGGCGTATTTGTTTTTGCCAATGTCCTGATTGTGTTATGCGGGGTCACGGGCCTGTTTGCCCGCCTGATGAATCACATCCCGGCGTCGCTGGCGGCTGCTATGCTGGCGGGCATTTTACTGCGCTTTGGCTTGCAGACGTTTAGCGACTTCGCCGTGAACTTTCCCCTCGCCGCCACGATGTGTATGAGCTGGTTACTGGCGCGCCGCTGGTTTGCCCGTTATGCCATTCTGATTACGCTTCTGGTCGGTGTTACCCTGGCGGTAGCCCAGAACAGTCTTCATTTTCCGGCACAGGCTGCCCATTTCAGCCTTCCTGCGCCTGTCTGGCCGTCGTTTTCGCTGCACACGCTTATCGGTATTGGTCTACCCTATTTTTTAGTCACCATGGCGTCACAAAATGCGCCCGGCATCGCCACCCTTCAGGCACACGGCTATCGTCCGTCGGTGTCCGGGCTCATGAGCTGGACCGGATTACTGGCGTTGGTTCTGTCGCCGTTCGGCGGATTTTCGGTGTGTGTGGCGGCCATTACGGCAGCGATTTGTATGGGCGAAGAGGTCGATCCCGATCCCCGTCGTCGCTGGATTGCCGCGGCAGTGGCCGGCGGATGTTATCTGTTGGCTGGCGTGTCCGGTGCGCTGATTGCGGTGCTGTTCAGCGCACTGCCGGCTGTAATGGTGCACGTAGTGGCAGGCCTGGCGCTGGTGACGACCCTGGGCGGCAGTCTGCAACGGGCACTGGCAGAGCCTGCTGACCGCGACAGCGCGCTGTTGGCTTTTTTAATCACGGCGTCGGGCGTGACGCTTTTAGGGATCGGGTCGGCGTTTTGGGGATTAGTGGGTGGCGTTATCGCGCATCTGTTATTAAAACGTAAAACAGCGTAACATCATCTGGGCATTGGTTATTTTCCCGGCAGCGGGCGAAAAAACCACGCATTTGACCTCTTTTTCTGCGGTTTGATTTGCCATTGCCCCACGTAAAATCACCGTAATTGACGATAACACGCGATCTTCTGCCTCAGACAACGACCGATAAGGGCCTAACAGGTGGCAAAAACTTTTCTGCGCAGCGGCAATCTGGATGCGGTTCTGGCTTTAGGTGAGAACGGCCAGCCGGTATTTACTTCCGCCCTGCAAATCCGTGAGACCCTGCGTTTGCGCCGCCAAAGCGCACTGGCAGACTGCCTGGCGATTCCGCAAACCAATGAACGTGGCGACCGGCTTGACTGGTACGCCCCTTTTTCCGGCAAAGTCAAATCCTGGATGGCCGCGAGCGATTATGAACGCCGTCAGGCGTTGCAACATCTCACCGCCTGCCAGCAGGATCTGCAAGCCATTAGCGCCCGCGCCCGCGAGGCTGCCAATCCGGCGATGCGCCTGTTTGGCGCGCTACTCGGCAAGAGCCTGCAATTCCCCAATCAGCAATATGTTTATCTGGTGAACGGTAAACCTGTCATCACCTTTTGGGGATTTGTGGATGCGCAGGAGCGCAACCGTGATGATGCACTCGCCTGCCTGCGTGAAAGCCTGGAGGAGTCGCTGCCTGCTTCGCTGGTCGAACTGCCACCCGAGCCTGTTGTGCCGCCTGCGCCCGAACCGGTGGTGGTGCCCGAAACCGCCGCGGTGGTACCGCCGGTCGCAGAGGTGCCCGCGCCTGAGCCGGAACCTGTACCAGAGCCTGTGCCCGCTCAGGCCGCGCGTCGTCCGGCTTTCCGTCTGTGGTATCTGATTCCGACGCTGGCCGTTGCCGCAGCGGCCGCGACGGCGGTTATCCTGCATATGCCGCAATCGGAGCCCGTCACGCCGTCCGCCCCGGTCGCCCAAAATACCGCCCCTGTTGCCGCTATCAGGCCGGCAGCCATGGTGCCGGCTGAAAAACTGGCTGACACTTTGCCGCAGAAACCGGCCGCCGTGGTAGCGGGTGCGCAAACCGCCGCCAGCGCTGCGCCTGTGCCTGCAGCGGCACCGTCTGCGACGCTTTCCAACGTGGTTGCGCCTGCGGTGCCCGCGAAACCCGACGATCTGGTGGTGACACCGGATGCCGTCCGTGATGGTCAGGTTCAGGTGATTGACGGACGCTGGCGCGTGGAGATCGAAAACATCAAAACGCCGACCGGTAAACCCCCTGTCATGCACTTCCAGTTTAACAATGGCAAGGGCAGCGTACAGATCAACCAGGGGAACACCACCTGTAAGGCCGATGTCACGGCGGCGATGACCAGCGCGGGTAACATGGTGATAGAAAGCCGCTTTACCGCCCGGTGCGCGGACAAATCGCGTTACCGTATGCCGATGTTAGTGTGTCATTCCAGCATTGGCGCCGCCGCCTGCGAAGCGCAATACACCGGGGATCGTGTGTATCCCATTACGATTAAGCGTGAGAGTAAGTAACTATGTTGGCTCCCCTGATCGATGATAAGCAAAAAATTTCTCTGATTGAGAACAGCGGCGTGCAGTTCCTGGATTTTGGTCTGCAACTCTCCGCAACCCAGGCGCGCCGTCAGTTTGTGCGCCAGACCGCAAATGGCCCGTTACTGCGTCTGAATATGGACGGTAACAGCGGTAAATTTTTACTTTACCCGCAGGACGGTGGCGCACCGGAAGTCGTGCGTCCCGAAACCGATATCGCGCTGTCCGACTCCCTGACCTTACTGGAAGCCTGCTGGCTGCCGCTGCCAATGCTGCGTTGCGCCTCAGGTCGTCGCTTTATCGGCGGCCCGGAAAACTGGGCGCGCATGCGGTTAGTGGCGCTGGAGAAACCTGACAGCGCAGGCAACACGCACCGCGTTACGCTGGCGTTTGATACGCGCTGCGTGGCGGAAGAAGATGGCGGCGAACAGTTGGGACTGACGCCATCCGACGCACAGAACGGCGTTACCTTTGCCCTGGCCTGGCACAACTACGAGCTGGGGGAATTTCTTGATCACACCTGGGTAGATGGCTGGCTGCGCGAATCCTTCACCGACCGCGTGTCCGATCGCCGTGAACAGGCCATCAGCCAGGCGCTACGTGAGTTTGAATATCAGGCGCACTACCTCAACCTGCTGGAATTGCTGGGCGAACAGCTTAACCTCACGGAGATTCACATCCAGGCCGCCACGCTGCAAACGCCAGCCGTCAACGTGGATATCATTCTTGACGTCGGCAACTCGCACACCTGCGGTATTCTGGTGGAAGACCATCCGGAAGAGAGCAACGGCCTGAAGCAGACCTACGAGCTGCAGATGCGCGATCTGTCTCAACCACATCGCGTGTATAACGAGCTGTTCGACAGTCGGCTGGAATTTGCCGAAGCGCGTTTTGGTAAAGCCAACTTTTCGCTGGAAAGCGGCCGTGAGCAGGCCTTTATGTGGCCTTCACTGACCCGCGTCGGACGCGAAGCCAGCCGCCTGGCCTTGCAGCGTGCCGGCCTGGAAGGCAGCACCGGGCTGTCCAGCCCGCGGCGTTACCTGTGGGACGAAGCGCGCTATCAGCCGGGCTGGCGGTTTAATCAGCAGAGCCCACAAGGTGAACCGCAGGCCTGCGCCGCCCCTTTCACCTCACTGATGAATGACGAAGGTCAGCCGCTGTATGCGCTGCCGCTGGATGAACGCCTGCCGGTGTTCTCCGCTCACTACAGCCGCAGTTCACTCATGACGTTTATGCTGTGTGAGCTGCTGGCCCAGGCACTGATGCAAATGAACAGCGCGGCACAGCGTCAGCGCATGCCGCAAAGTCATGCACCGCGCCAGCTGCGTCATGTGATTCTGACGCTTCCGTCCGCCATGCCAAAACCTGAACGTGAAATCTTTCGTCGTCGCATGCAGGAAGCGATTGCGCTGGTGTGGAAAGCTGAAGGCTGGCATCCGGCCGACGAGGAATTTACGGCGGAGACGCAGGCGCAAAGCAGTAAACCCGTGCCGGACGTACAGATGGAGTGGGATGAAGCCACCTGCGGTCAGATGGTGTGGCTGTTTAACGAAACCCAGGTGAACTTTGCCGGCCGCGCAGAAGACTTCTTCAGCAGCATGGCGCGTCCGGATCGTCCGCGTGAAGCCGATGAGCAGCCCGGCAAGAGCCTGCGCATTGCCTCTATCGACATTGGCGGCGGCACTACCGACCTGGCGATTACCCAGTACCGTCTCGATGACGGCCAGGGCAATAACGTCAAAATTACGCCGCGTCTGCTGTTCCGTGAAGGCTTTAAGGTGGCCGGCGACGATATATTACTGGATGTGATTCAGCTGTGGGTTTTGCCGGCCCTGCAACAGAGCCTGCAGAAAGCCGGCCTGACGCTGGCCGAACCGCTGATCAACAAACTGTTCGGCCACGACAGCCGGATGGACGGTCAGGCGACGCTGCGGCAGCAAGCCACGTTGCAGGTGTTTATTCCCCTGGCGCAGGCGGTGCTTGAACGTTACGAAAACTGGGATCCGCTGGAAAGCCATGCCGAAATTAATGCGCTGTTTGGTGAGCTGGTCGATCAGCGTCCGGCAGACGCGGTGCTGGCGTTTGTTAATGGCGAAATCCAGCGTGAATTAGGCGGCAACAGCCGCTTTGACCTGCTTGAGGTGCCGCTGGTGGTCAGCATGGCGCAGCTTCACGGCGAGTTTATGCAGCATCGCATGGCGATCATTCCGGCACTGCGATCTATGTGTGAAGTGGTCTCACTGTATCAGTGTGACGTCCTGCTGCTGACCGGACGGCCCTCACGCTTCCCCGGCATTCAGGCGCTGGTGCGTCATCTGCAACCGCTGCCGGGCAGCCGCATTTTGTCGCTGGAAGGCTATCACACCAGTGACTGGTATCCGTTTAACAAACATGGTCGTATCGATAACCCGAAATCCACGGCCGCCGTGGGCGCGATGTTATGCCTGCTGGCCCTGGATTTGCGCCTGAGCAGCTTCTGGTTCCGCGCGGGCGATTTCGAGCCCTATTCCACGATCCGTTATCTCGGCATGCTGGACGAAAACCAGGCCCTGACCGATGAGAACCTGTGCTACAGCGACATCGACCTGGACGATCCCGCTTTCTCGCTGGATCGCAAAAGCAGCTTCCGGATTCGTGGCAATGTCTGTCTGGGCTTCCGCCAACTGGATAATGAACGCTGGCCCGCGTCGCCGTTGTACAGCCTGACGCTCAATGATGCCGCGCTGGCGCGCAAGGTTGCAGGTGAAAGCGTGCTTCGCGTGAAGCTGGCGGTGAAAGCCGGTCCGGATGCGCCTGGCCCCGAGACGTTGGTGTTAAGCGAAGCCCGACTGGACGATGGTACGCGCGTTCCGCTTGAACATCTGAGCCTCAAACTGAATACTCTCTCCGCCACTGGCAATGCCAATGCGCAATACTGGATTGACAGCGGGAGTGTATGTAAACGATGAGATCGGTTAAACCCCGCCAGCCGCAAACGCTGGCAAAACGCCTGAGTTTATTGCAGGACGCCCTGAATGGCAGCCTGGCATGGATTGAAAACACCCGCGAACAGTCGCCCCGTCTGGCACTGGAAGCCGAAACCCTGACCCTGCAGTTACGTCAGGCCCGTGTGCAAACGCAGGCGCTGGCGCAGCAGGTGGCCCGCCCCGTCACTTTAGCCCTGTTTGGGCAGTCTCAGGCAGGCAAAGCCTGGTTGTTAACGGAGATGGTCGCCGATGCCCAGGGACAGTTAATCACCGCGCTAAGCGACAAGCCGGTTAACTATTTTCAGCATATCAACCCGGGTAATCTTGATTTCGCCACGGCGACGCGGTTTACCCATCAGCGCGAGCCGCTGTCGTCGGAGTGGCCGGTAGAGCTGGCCCTGATGAGCGAAGCCGAGGTGCTACGCCTGGCGATTTCGTGTGGCGAAGGCGTCAGCCAGCCCGATACCGCAAACATCGACAGCGTGATACAACGTCTGCAGCGTCACCGCTTAACGACGCCACTGCCTGGCCTGGAGAGCGATGCGCTGGTTACGCTCTGGTCATGGTGCCGCCGCCATCATTTGTATGATGCACAACTGGATCGGCACTTCTGGCCTCAGGCGGTTGAACTGGCCCCGTGGCTGAGCGTTGACGATCGGGTCCAGCTGTTCTCTCTGCTCTGGCCCGCCGAACCGGCCCTGAATGAGCTGGTGCGGAGCTTGCTGCATCTGCGCCACCAACTGCGCAACAGCACACGCGTGCTGGGGCCGCTTAGCCTGTTAACCGATTCGTCTCTGCTGCCTGCCGAACAGCTTATCGTCCCGGCCAGCGAACAGGATCTCTCGCTGCACATTGAGATCTGCCCGTTAAACGGAAACCGCCTGGCCAAGCCGCAACATGTGGCGCTGGGATTACTGGCGCTGCTGACGCTGGAGGTGACGATTCCGCTCAGCTCCACGCCGCGCACCGCGATCTATGACGAAGCGGACATGCTGGAGCTGCCTGCACCCGGTACGCCGAGTGATGCGGCGCTGCGGGAAGAACGCCAGCGCCTGCAGCAGCAGGATGCGCTGCGCGCACGGCTGCTGGAGCACAAACGTACACTGCTCCCCGGCATCTATGCCGCCCGCCAGGGCATCGATTTGCTGCTGATCTGCACCGCCGCCAGCCAGCGTCAGGATGTGGATATCGCCAGCCGCGCCCTGCGCGAATGGCAACGCCTTCAGCCCAAAAACGACGTGGGTGAAAAACCGCGTCTGATTTGGGCGATCACGCCTTATGATGCGCGCCATCAGCAGGTGAATGTGGATGAGGCGGTACAGCGTCAGGTCGGCCAACCGGGTCAGCAATGGGGTTCCATGCTGGCACTGGATCGCGCCGGTGTGGATCGCATGTCCGAATGGTTACAGGATGAGATGCAGCCAGAGGCCCGCCGCGATCAGCTTATCGCGCAACTGGCGCAGATTCAGCACATGGTCGTTGAACGTCGGCTACAGCCCTGGACCGAAGCCGGTGCGTCGCCCGATCAGGCGGCGCGCAAGCAGAACATCGCGGATACCTTGTTGAAATGCCTGCAACATCGCACCGGTTTGCATGGAGAACTGCTGGAGCGGCTGCAGCCTTCCCGCGAAGCCCTGCGTCAGCTGTGGCTGAATCAGTCAGGCTCATCCGTTCCTGCCGCCACCACCAGTATTCAGGCACCGGAGAACCAGTTTGGTATCGGTTTTGAGTTCGACCTGTTCAGCGATGCTGAAATTGAACAGCCCGCGCCTCAGCAGTCCAGCTTTGGCCAGGGCCTGACTCAGTTCCCGCGCCAGGTCTTCAGCCTGTGGCTGAACCATCTGCGCCAGTTGCCGGAAAATCAGAGCCTGCTCACGCTGCTGAATATCGACAAAGCCACGATGGAATGGTTAATAGAAGAACTGATCACCGCCAGTTTCCGCACCGGTATCCTGCAGTCGCTGCAAACCGCCCTGCATGAACCGGACGCGCAGAGCATGTCGCATGAGTCGCGCGCCGATCGTCAGGTGACGCGTGCCATGACGGTATTGGGGGATTTCGTCGCGTGGCTGGGCTTCCTGCAGCGTCCGGAAGCGGAACGTCCGGCCAGCCGGGTTAACCGTGGCCAGTCGATCTTCTCACGTCCGCCTGCGCCGAGTGTGAATTTCAGCGCCGGTCAGCGACTGACAAAACTGTCGGCTACGCCAGCAAACCACACGGCGTACTACATATATGACTGGCTGGTGGGCCTGAACACGGTCATTATCGAAAACAACGGCTATACCGGTGGGGGCGATCTGCCGGTCAGCGCGCGCGAAGCGCTAGCCGACCTGCTCAAACCGCTGCGTAACTAAGCGTATATCAGGCGCAGTTCGCCACTCAGCGACTGCGCCGCCTCTTCCAGCAACGCCAGAACCGGGGCCAGATCCGCGTCGTGCCGATCGGCATTCAGCAGATAAATCTCCGCCGGCAGGGCCATGCCACCTGTCAGCCAGTCCCAGAGCGCGTCCAGGTTATTGCCGAAGTCGCCGGAACAGTCGCTTTGCGCGGCAAACTGCCGGTAAAAGGCATCGCGATCCGCCAGCTCACCGAGATCAAACCGTAGGCGCAACATCGTTACTGCACCGGCTTAAAACTGCGATAGTGGTCAGTGGAAAGAAACACCAGCCCGTCTGACGAATATACCAGGCGATCCGCCTCACGATGGCCACAGCGGTAGTTCACATCCGCCTCATACCACTGCCGATCGGAACGTTCAGGTAGCTTTCTTTCGCGGTTGGAAAAGCGATCGCCGCCAATCGCCCGACCCGGCAGCACGTCACACAGATTGCCCTTCGCAGGATTCCAGCCCAGACGGCGGGCCTGCTTCTTTGTGATGTAGTAATCGGGCAACTGCTGATGCTGTAGCACCCAGCGGGCGACGGTTCGCACATCCGTTAAGGCGGCGATGTCTGCGGCAGAGGTTTTGGCAGGTGCAGACGTCAGATAGGGTCGCAGACCTATCCAGGAGAGGATAAGGATAAGGACTAATCCTAACCACAGTTTTTTTGACATGATGACATCCCTGGAAAACAGGATGCAGATAATAGCAGTTTTCTCAGCGGATAAAACAGCGCGGGCCAGATGACCTGGCCCTGGCGGGGTTTACTGCATTGCAGCCTGCGACGGCACACTGTGACGGCGCCACGCACCCGGAGCAACACCATACTGACGCTTGAAGCTGCGGTTGAACGACTGCTGCGAGTCAAAGCCCAGCGAAATGGCTACGTTCAGGATAGGTTCGTTGGTGCTGGTCAGGCGATCCGCTGATTTTTTTAATTTTTTCATACGGATATATTCACCCAGTGGATAGCCTGTGTGCTCTTTAAACATCCGTTGCAGGTGCCATTTTGAGTAGCCCGCGCGCTCAGAAACCGTATCGAGATCGAGGCGTGCTTCAATATTGTTGTCAATCCAGTTAATCAGATCGTGAATAAAAGCGTTACTCATCATTTGTCTTCTCCGGTCGCGACAGCGAACAGTATTAGTATCAGTTGCAGTTACACTTAAAGCGTGACTGACAATGCCATTTAATGCAAGTTTAATTAATACATTAAATGCCGCACATTTTATGGGGACTTACCTCATGCCCTGTCAGGCTGGATGCTGGCCGATAAATCATCGCTCATCAGACCGCACATAAAGTGTATCAGTTATTCTTGCAGTTCTCAGACACACAAGCCTACACTCCTCGCGATAAATTGCAACCATAGAAGTTGCAAATATTGGCCTGCGGGCTTTACTTCACTGTTCATCGCGGAATCACAACAATGATAAGCAACTGGGTTCGTCAGGGAGTTACCCTGCTGGGGATGGGACTGGTCATCAGTCAGTTAAGTGGATGTGACACGGGTCAGGCGAACAGCGCCCCGCCGCCGCCGCCCGAGGTGAGTGCGGCTGTGGTGGTGACAAAACCGGTCAGTCAGTGGGACAGCTTTAATGGCCGCATAGAAACGGTTGAAAGCGTCCAACTGCGTCCACGGGTTTCAGGCTACATCACCACGGTTAATTACCATGAAGGGGATGAGGTGAAAAAGGGTCAGGTCCTGTTCACCATTGACGACCGTAGCTACCGCACCGCACTGGATCAGGCGAGAGCCTCGCTGGCGCGTGCGCGGAGTCAGGCCAGCCTGACCCGCAGTGAATCGGCGCGCACAGAAAAACTGCTCGGTACTCAGGCGGTATCACGTGAGATGTGGGAGCAGCGACGCGCCAGCGCCAGCCAGGCGCAGGCCGATGTGCAGGCCGCCGAGTCGGCTGTGGCCATGGCCCAACTGAATCTGGATTTTACCCGCGTCACGGCGCCCATTGACGGCCGCGCTAGCCGGGCCATGATCACCGCAGGAAACCTGGTAACCGCCGGGGACAGCGCCAGCGTTCTGACGACGCTGGTCTCGCAAGACAAGATGGTGGTCTATTTCGACGTCGATGAAACTACCTTCCTGCACTACCAGGCCATGGCGCGTCAGGGCCAGCAACGTCATGCCCTGCCCGTCGAGGTTGCGCTGGCAGGCGAACAGGGTTACCCGCACCGGGGTAACGTCGACTTCCTGGATAACCAACTCAACGCCAGCACCGGCACCATTCGCATGCGTGCGCAGCTGGATAACCATCAGCGTATCTTTACGCCTGGCCTCTTTGCGCGCGTTCGCCTGCCGGGTCGTGCAACCTTCAACGCCCTGTTAATTGACGATAAAGCCGTGCTGACCGACCAGGATCGCAAATATGTTTATATCGTTGATGCTCAGGGGAAAGCGCAGCGCCGCAACATTAAGCCTGGTGCCATGGCTGACGGACTGCGTATCGTCGAGGCCGGTTTGCAGGCGGGCGACCGGGTCATCGTTGCCGGACTGCAAAAAGTGTTTATGCCCGGAATGCCGGTGACGGCCAAAACTGTCGATATGGCCGCTACCGCCGCTCAATAACCCGAGGTTGATATGGATTTTTCCCGCTTTTTTATTGATCGGCCAATCTTTGCCGCCGTGCTGTCGGTATTGATTTTCATGACCGGCCTGATCGCCATACCGTTATTGCCCATCAGTGAGTATCCCGACGTGGTGCCGCCGAGCGTGCAGGTGCGCGCCGAATACCCCGGCGCGAACCCAAAGGTCATTGCCGATTCCGTGGCGACCCCGCTGGAAGAAGCGATTAACGGCGTCGAAAACATGATGTATATGAAGTCCGTCGCCGGTTCGGATGGCGTGCTGGTGACCACCGTGACGTTTCGTCCCGGCACCGATCCGGACCAGGCGCAGGTTCAGGTACAAAACCGTGTCGCTCAGGCGGAAGCGCGACTGCCTGAAGACGTGCGCCGGCTGGGCATTACGACGCAAAAAATGTCCCCTACGCTGACCTTAGTGGTACATCTGTTTTCGCCGGGCAGTACCTATGATTCTCTTTACCTGCGTAATTACGCCACGCTGAAAGTGAAAGACGAACTGGCCCGCCTGCCAGGCGTCGGGCAGATCCAGATCTTTGGTGCAGGCGAATATGCCATGCGCGTCTGGCTGGATCCCAACAAGGTGGCCGCACGCGGCCTGACCGCCGCCGAAGTCGTCAGCGCAATGCAGGAGCAGAACGTGCAGGTTTCTGCCGGGCAGCTTGGTGCGGAACCGCTGAAAAAGCAGAGCGATTTTCTGCTGTCGATCAACATGCAGGGCCGGCTCGAAAATGAGCAGCAGTTCGGCGATATCATTTTAAAAACCGCTGAGGACGGCTCGCTGGTGCGGCTGCGCGATGTGGCACGCATCGAAATGGGTGCGGGCAGCTATGCGTTGCGTTCGCAGCTGAACAATAAAGATGCCGTCGGCATTGGTATTTTTCAGGCCCCCGGGGCCAACGCGATCGATCTTTCCAATGCGGTGCGAGCCAAAATGGATGAGCTGGCCACCCGCTTTCCTGACGATGTGAAATGGGCAGCGCCCTACGATCCCACTGTGTTTGTGCGCGACTCCATCAAGGCCGTGGTCCAGACTCTGCTGGAGGCAGTCTTTCTGGTCGTGCTGGTGGTGATTCTGTTCCTGCAAACCTGGCGGGCCTCGATCATTCCCCTGCTGGCGGTCCCTGTTTCCGTGGTGGGCACGTTCAGCGTGCTTTACCTGCTCGGTTTCTCGCTTAACACCCTGAGCCTGTTCGGTCTGGTGCTGGCCATCGGTATCGTTGTGGATGATGCCATCGTGGTGGTGGAAAACGTTGAGCGCAATATTGAAATGGGTCTGTCACCCAAAGCGGCGGCGCATCAGGCCATGCGCGAAGTATCGGGGCCGATTATCGCTATCGCGCTCGTGCTCTGTGCCGTGTTTGTGCCGATGGCGTTTCTGTCGGGCGTCACCGGTCAGTTTTACAAGCAGTTTGCCACCACCATTGCCATTTCGACCGTCATCTCTGCCATCAACTCGCTGACCTTATCGCCTGCGCTGGCAGCAATGTTGCTGAAGGATCACCAGGCCGCCAAAGACAGGCCCACGCGCCTGATCGACTGGCTGTTTGGCTGGATTTTCCGCCCGTTCAACCGTTTCTTTCACCGCACGGCCCATGGCTACGAGTCGATGGTAGCGAAAACCCTGCGGCGGCGCGGCGCGGTGTTTGGCGTGTATCTGGTGTTACTGGCGGGCGCCGGCTGGATGTTCCATGCCGTACCGGGCGGATTTATCCCCACGCAGGATAAGCTTTACCTGATTGGCGGCGTGAAAATGCCAGAAGGATCGTCGCTGGCGCGCACGGATGAGGTCATCCGGCAGATGAGTGAAATCGGTCTGCAAACGGAAGGCGTGGCCTATGCGGTTGCCTTTCCGGGCCTGAATGCGCTGCAGTTTACCAATACGCCGAACAGCGGCACGGTGTTTTTCGGTCTGAAACCTTTCAGTGAACGTAAGCGCACGGCGGCGGAGATTAACGCGGACATTAATGCAAAAATCGCCCGTATCCAGCAGGGGTTTGGCTTCTCCATTATGCCGCCACCGATTCTGGGTCTGGGCCAGGGTTCGGGCTATTCGCTTTATGTACAGGATCGGGCCGGATTGGGCTATGGCGCACTGCAAACCGCGATTAATACACTCTCCGGCGCGGTAATGCAGACGCCGGGCATGCACTTCCCCATCTCGTCTTATCAGGCCAACGTACCGCAACTGGATGTGCAGGTTGACCGTGATAAGGCCAAGGCACAGGGTGTGGCGCTGACGGATTTGTTCAGTACGCTGCAAACTTATCTGGGGTCATCCTATGTTAATGACTTTAACCGCTTTGGCCGGACCTGGCGGGTGATGGCACAGGCAGATGGCGAATTTCGTGACAGCGTGGAGGACATTGCCAACCTGCGTACCCGCAACGATCGTGGCGAGATGGTGCCCATCGGCAGCATGGTGCATATCACCACCACTTACGGGCCCGATCCGGTTATTCGTTACAACGGCTATCCGGCGGCGGACCTGATCGGTGATGCGGACCCCCGGGTACTGTCCTCCGCCCAGGCGATGCGCCAGCTTGAGGCGATGTCCGGCCAGCTGTTGCCGAACGGCATGAACATCGAATGGACCGACCTCAGCTACCAGCAGGCGACGCAGGGCAATACCGCGCTGATTGTTTTCCCGGTGGCGGTGTTACTGGCCTTCCTGGTGCTGGCCGCGCTGTATGAGAGCTGGACGTTACCGCTGGCGGTGATTCTGATTGTGCCGGTTACCATGCTGTCGGCCCTGCTGGGCGTGTGGTTAACAGGCGGAGACAACAACGTCTTTGTGCAGGTCGGTCTGGTGGTGCTGATGGGCCTGGCCTGTAAGAACGCCATTCTGATTGTGGAGTTTGCGCGCGAACTGGAGATGCAGGGTAAAGGGATTGTCGACGCCGCGCTTGAGGCCTGTCGGTTACGTCTGCGCCCTATCGTGATGACCTCTATCGCCTTTATCGCCGGAACTATTCCGTTGATTCTGGGGGAAGGCGCAGGCGCGGAAGTCCGCGGCGTGACGGGCGTCACGGTGTTCTCCGGTATGTTAGGGGTGACGCTGTTTGGCCTGTTTTTAACGCCGGTGTTTTATGTGGCGCTGCGTAAGCTGGTGACGCGTAACGCCGCGCGCCCGGTTACGGAACACGCGCAGTAATGCGTGTGCCCCGACGATCCTGCGGACGTCGGGGCACTGCCTCTCAACGTCAGTATATACAACGCCCGACCCGTGCCCTGGCGGAGCCGGTTAGCGTTTATTTTATTTAAAAGGCGTTGTGCGCGCGCGGACGGAATTACTGAGTACGGGCGTTCGTCAGAGACAGGCAGAGAGGACGTGACGGTGAAAGCTGCCGATGATGAATGCAACACCCTTGCACGTGATGGTCGTCAGTTTACATAAGACGTAAAAAAAGCCGCATCAGCGGCTTTTTTTGCAGTCGGTATCCGGTTCCGTCACCTCAGGCTCAGGCACGGCGGTGCAGTTGCTGGTGTCGTGGGTTTTCAGCTCATTTAACGCGTCGGCGACGGTGCGCTTCGCGAGTACCGCCAGTGATGCCTGCTCGGCTTCCTCGGCAATCGATTTAAAATACCAGCACAGGTTGGCGCTGACCAGGCAACGCGGTGCCACATCCGGGCGAGCCGCCCAGAGTTTTTTATCATCTGTCACAGAGACATAAATATCACGCAGCGTGATTTCGGCTGCGGGTCTGCCCAAATGAATGGAACCCGTACGACCCAGAGTGGACACGATAATGCCATCACGGGTTAATGGCACCATTAACTTACGTATAAAGCTCGGGTTTGCTTCAAGCCCGTAAGCGAGAATCGCGCTGGTAGAGCGTTTTCCCATTTGCTCCGCCACCGCCACACTCAGAACCATTTGCAAAGCTGTCGGGAAGCGATAATCAAGCATCTTTGTATCCTGAATTGCGGTGCATTCTTGTTGTTATATAGCCGCCTAAGTGAACCAACAAACAGGGATGAATATAACAAACACTGTCACTTTTTAGAAGCAACCCACCCGCCACAAGGCACATATTCCCCACCCGGAAGCCCGCGACCGCACAAGGTGCTTATTTGCCCAGCGGTAGCGGACAGCATTAGCGCACAGATGGCGCTGGCGCTGGAAGCCGCTTTTTCAGTGCCACCACCAGCAGCAAGTTAATTACTGCCAGTGTGCACAGTAACCACAGCGTGGCTTTGGGCCCCAACGTCGCAAACACATAGCCCACGCCTAACGGCGTTACCGCCTGCCCCATTAACGCCGGACGCGCCATCCGGCCTGCCAGTACCGCGTACGCTTCAGGTTTTACCATCATCAGCGGCAAAGTGCCGCGCACAATGGCGCGTAAGCCGTTTCCCGCACCGTAAAAGATCATACTTAACAGGGCCAGTTGCGGAAACAGCGCCAGCAACAACAACCCCAGCGCCACCAGCCCCACCGAAAAAAAAGTGGTCCAGATGGGATGGCCCCCTTTAAAGGCCATATCAATGAGACGGGATGCCACCTGGCACGGCCCCAGCAGCGTACTGATTGCCAGCGCCGCCGCCATGCTGTAACCACTGGCCTGCAACAGGGTGATAAGCTGCACCGAAATGGCCGTCATAATCACCGAGGCCAGCGTGAAAATGGCGCACAACAGGTAAAACAAGACTGCGGGCAAATCCGGCGCTGTGCCGGGTGCGCTTTTACGTTTGACGGGTGAGATAAGATGGCCTTTGGGCAAAGCATAAAAATAGGCCGGTAAGACGCTGACCAGCAACAGCGCGGCGATGGCGAAACACGCGCCCCGCCAGTTCAGCCAGTGAATAAGCAGCGCGGTGGCAGGCCAGACCACGCTGGTACAAAAACCGGAAATCAGGGTTATGCCGGTAATGGCGCTGCGTGCCTGCCCACCATAGCGGGTGCCCAGCGTCGCAAACAGCGCATCATACAGCCCCATCGCCATGCCGATGCCGATGATGACCCAGGCCAGTAAAAACACCGGTAAGTGATGGCTGAATCCCATAAGGGTAAGCCCTGCCGCCATCACGATGCCATTGAGTGCCAGCATCAGGCGACCGCCCGTGCGTGCAATAAGGTGGCCACAGCGCGGAGCGAGCAACCCAGACACTAAAATGCCCAGCGATAACGCGCCGTAAACCCACTGTTGCGACCATCCGGTTTCTGCTACAACAGGCGCGGCCATGACCGCCATCAGATAAAACGAACCGCCCCAGGAGAGGATCTGAACCAGGCCCAGCGTGACAATTTGCGTGACACCCGGCTTTTTAATCACGTCCATGTTGAGGATCCGTTAGCAAACAAAGTGTTTTTATAACATGTTCAGCTAAAAGGAAAAATGCCGCCGTTGGCTTTACCGCTTTTTTACGCCCCCCAACGGTCCGGTTACCAACGCGCCCCAGCGGGATTTCTTCTCCCTGTGGTGGTAGAGCACACGCAGCTAAGGCGATAAGGACATTCAAAATGTGCTGTTGCCCTGCCGCACAGTTAATCGCCCGGCAGGATGTGAAAAAATCAGCAACCAAAATGAAAAAGGCATGTCCCGCTCAGGCCTGAGCCGAAGCGGGACGCGCGGCGTGATGTCGTTGCCCGTCTGAACCGGCTTGTGCGTTCCGTTAGCACCGGTGGTGAATTCGGCTATTCTGACTCATGACCTGACAGGACACGGCATAAACAGGAAGATGCCAGGCCGGGCTGGAAAGCCACGCAAGGAGTAAAAGGCTGAATGCACCGCCTTTTTTCAGATATCGACGAACCGGACTTATTAACCCCTATCCAGGAAGCAACGATGACCCCTTCTCTGCCCCTGCTCGATGCGCAGGATGTCACCTTTTCACACGGCGGCAGACAGCTATTGCAGCCGGTCTCTTTACAGCTGTCGCCGGGCGACGTTGTCGTGCTCACCGGTGCCTCCGGCAGTGGCAAAAGTACCTTCCTGAAGATCCTTGCCTCTCTGTTAACGCCAACGACCGGAGAGATCCGCTTTCAGGGCCGCGATATCGCCACGCTCAGGGCCGAGGAATACCGTCAGCAGGTATCGTACTGTTTTCAGACGCCACAGCTTTTCGGTCAGACGGTTTATGACAACCTTGCCCTGCCCTGGCAACTTCGCCGCCAGACGCCGCCACAGGCAAAACTTAAGGCGGCGCTGGAGAGCGTTAATCTCTCGCCGGATATGCTGAATGCTGCGATTGAGCCCCTCTCTGGCGGCGAAAAGCAGCGTATTGGGCTGCTGCGCCATCTGCAGTTTGTGCCGGCCGTGCTGTTACTTGACGAAGTGACCAGCGCGCTTGATGAAGAAAACAGCCTGACGGTACAGTCGCTGATCAGGCGGCTTGTCGCAGAACACCCGATGGCCGTCGTCTGGATAAGTCACGATGTTAACGACATACAGCAGGCAGAGCATGTGCTTCGCCTCACGTCACCTGACAGGGAGAAGATGAATGCATCAGACAACAATAAGTGACAACTCGCTACTGCTGTCGCTGGTTCTGGTCCTGATGGCGTTGCTTATCAGCCAGAAAGAGAAGCTTGGCATGAGCAAAGATATTTTGTGGAGCGTCAGCCGCGCGATCGTTCAACTGGCCATCGTAGGCTATGTCCTCAAGTCGGTCTTCGATGTGAATAACGGCGGGCTGACCGTGCTGATGGTGCTGTTTATCTGCGTCAATGCGGCGCTTAATGCCCGTAAGCGCAGCCGTAACATTGATAATGCCTTTGTGATTTCGTTCGTTGCGATCGCGAGTGGCACCGCCATTACGCTGACCATTCTGGTCATGAGCGGTGCAATCGCCTTTCTGCCTATGCAGGTCATTCCGGTTTCCGGCATGATTGCCGGCAATACCATGGTTGCTGTGGGGCTGTGTTACAGCAACCTGAACCAGCGCTTCAGCGACAATGCCCAAAAAATTCAGGAGATGCTGAGCCTTGGCGCGCCGGTCAAACTGGCCTCGCAGCGAATCCTTGCCGACAGCATTCGCGCCGCGATGATCCCCACCGTTGATGCCGCCAAAACTGTTGGTCTGGTGAGTTTACCCGGCATGATGTCCGGGCTGATCTTTGCGGGTGTTGACCCGCTTAAGGCGATTAAATACCAGATTATGGTTACGTTTATGCTGCTTGGCACAGCCAGTTTATCGACCATCATCGCCGTCTATTTGTCGTATCGTCGTTTTTTCACGGCCCGATCGCAGTTGAAAGTCTTAGCGAAGTGATGTTTCAGGCACCACGTCACGTTACCGATGCGGTGTGTTCTTCATTCATGGGTGGGGTTAACGGTCAGGCACTGACTGAACGAGATCCCCCCTGTTTGTGAGGGAGAAAATGCGCGTTGCCGCTGACATATCATGCCCGCCTGAGGATACCCTGCGCTTACCGCTGTGGTGTTTATGGCAGCCGCAAGGCGGGCCTCTTTCTTGAGAACGTGTTTCCACTCATTCAGCCAGCTGAACAGATGAACGCGGCGAATGACGATTAAGGTTTTATTAATCTTGCGCGGGGAAAATGGCCCTTGTCCTCTCTTACCACAGAGCCCACGCGCTGATGAATACTTTGCTGGAAACCTATAATCAGGATCTGTTCCTTACCATTAATGCCCTTCCCGGCACGCCCGGCTGGCTCATCGATTTTGCGACATTCAGCGCAGAGTATCTGATCTTTCTGCTGCCGCTTATGCTGCTGATTTACTGGTTTACAGGTGGGCGCGCAGAACGCGAAACCGCCCTGTTTGCCATCGTAACGGCCATCACAGGGCTGACACTGAATTTTCTCTGTTCAGCATTCTATTTTCATCCGCGCCCTTTTATGATTCGGCTGGGTCATCTGTGGATCGATCACGCTGCGGATACGTCATTTCCCAGCGACCACGGCACGCTGTTTTTCAGTATCACGCTGGCATTATGGGCCAGGGGTAACTGGGGCTCCGGTGGCATTCTCACGCTCGTCTCACTGCTGGTTGCCTGGTCACGCATCTTTCTCGGGGTTCACTTCCCACTGGATATGGCAGGCGCGCTCGGTGTAGCGGCCGTAGCCGTGATCATCGTAACCCTGTTCTGGCGCAAAAAAGGCGAAACGCTGCTGTCATGTTGCGAAGCCGTATCAATATGTTTATTCAGCCTGCTCCCGGAACGGATTTATCAGTTGTTCAGCCGACATTCGTAATCCTGCGCCGCTTAACCCCGGTGCCTGAAGGCGGCGAGAGCGCCCGCCAGGCACCGAATAACCTTTTTTGGTTTTGTCACCGTCGGTGACCAGCCGCTTCCCGCCGATTCTGTCTACGCTGGTGACGATGGTAATGCACCCTGTCCCGCGTGGAGCTGTCACTCGCTTTTTTCTGGTGGGCCTCATCGCACCCTGTGCTATCTTCGCCCTGCTTATGACACAGACCGCACCGTTTCAGAAAGCCTGTTTAGTATGTTGTAACTATAAAGACGTTTGCAGCAGCGCGATCTTTCTGCCACATTGCGCATGTTGTAACTACAGGAGAGACTGCGGTGCGTTATGATTTAGTCACAGATATGCAGCAGTGCGTCAAGGATCTCGAAGAAGCCCTGGGAGCATTACGGCAGCAGATTGAGGCGCAGCCGCTGTTAATCGCCCGGGTCTTCAGTCTGCCCCCGATTGAAAAAGGGCATGAACACGATGCGATTACTCAGATTGCCGTGGAGCAGCACCTGGGCACAGAGGCGCGGGAGCGGGCGCTCAACCACTATTGCCGTCTGTTCATACAGCACCAGTCAGAAAAGCTCAGTACTAAAGCCGCCGTGCGCCTGCCGGGTGCGCTCTGCATCGAATGCAGCGAGCAGGACGCGCAGCAGCTTACCGCGTTTATCAACAGCATCAACCAGCTGAAAGCCCGTCTTGAGCACATGATCACCGTGGAGTCCGGTCTGCCTTCCGAAGCCCGGTTCGAATTTGTGCATCAGCATTTGCGCGGCTTAATTACCCTGAATGCTTACCGGACCATCACCGCCCTTCCCGCGCCAGAGAGTGTGCGCTTTGGCTGGGCAAACAAGCAGGTCATTAAGAACGTTAAACGGGACGAGATCATCGCCCAACTGGAAAAGAGTCTGAAGGCTGGCCGTGCCCAGGCTCCCTGGACACGCGAGCAGTGGGCGGAAAAAGTGCAGCAGGAACTGGCGGATGTACGCGCCCTGCCCGCATCCGCGCGCCTGAAGATTAAACGTCCGGTGAAAGTGCAGCCGGTTGCGCGCATCTGGCGTGCGGAAGAGAAAAAGCAAACGCAGCTTGCCTGCCCGTCACCGATTCTTGTGCTGTGCCGGGATCGCACCCAGGTGCCAAAGTTAGGTGAGCTGCTGAATTACGATGCGGAGGCAATTACGCATCGCTATAAACCCGCCGCAGAACCCCTGCATTTGCTGATCCCACGGCTGCATCTCTGGGTGGACTGCCCGGTGTGATATCAGGGCCTGTGCAGGCCCTGACAGACCTCACTTACGACTTCATGCTGCCTACCATGTCTTCCGGACGCACCCAGGCATCAAACTCCGCTTCCGTCAGATAGCCCAGCTTCAGCGCCGAAGCTTTCAGCGTTAAGCCTTGTTTATGGGCCTGTTTGGCAATTTCAGCGGCCTTGTCATAACCGATGTGCGTATTCAGCGCGGTGACCAGCATCAGCGACTCGTTGAGCAACTGATCAATACGCTCACGCACCGGTTCGATACCGACAGCGCAGTGGTGATTGAAACTGTCCATCCCATCCGCCAGTAAACGAACGGACTGCAGGAAGTTATGGATAATCATCGGACGATAAACGTTCAGTTCGAAGTTGCCTGATGCGCCCCCCATGTTAATCGCCACGTCATTACCCATGACCTGACAGCACAACATTGTCATCGCTTCACACTGGGTGGGGTTAACCTTGCCCGGCATGATGGAGCTGCCGGGTTCGTTTTCCGGGATAGCAATTTCGCCGATACCACAGCGCGGACCGGATGACAGCCAGCGGACATCATTAGCAATCTTCATCAGTGAAGCCGCCAGGCCTTTCAGCGCACCGTGTGCATGCACCAGCGCGTCGCAGGTGGCCAGGGCTTCAAACTTATTAGGGGCGGTCACAAACGGCTGCTCTGTCAGTTCCGCCAGGGCTTTGGCCACACGTACAGCATATTCAGGATGGGTATTCAGGCCAGTTCCCACCGCGGTGCCGCCCAGCGCCAGCTCGGCCAGATGCGGAATGCTCTGCTCAATATGTTTAAGGTTGTGCTCCAGCATGGCGACCCAGCCGGAGATCTCCTGACCAAGCGTGAGCGGCGTGGCGTCCTGCAGATGGGTACGGCCAATTTTAACGATGTCTTTAAAGGCGTCAGATTTGGCACGCAGGGTTTGCTTCAGGACGTTCAGTTGGGGAATCAGGTGCTCACGTACCGCAATGACCGCCGCAACGTGCATCGCCGTCGGGAAGACATCGTTTGAACTCTGGCTTTTATTAACGTCATCGTTGGGATGCACCAGGCGGGACATGCCGCGCTCACCGCCTAACAGCTCACTCGCACGGTTGGCCAACACTTCATTCATGTTCATGTTGGTCTGGGTGCCGGAGCCGGTCTGCCAGATCGCCAGCGGGAATTCATCACTGTGTTTATCCGCCAGCACTTCATCAGCGGCCTGAATAATCGCCTCCGCCCGCTCCGCAGGCAGTAAGCCTAAATCCCGGTTAACGCTGGCGGCCGCGCGTTTGGTCATCGCCAGCGCGTGCACCAGCGCCACCGGCATCTTCTCTGTTGAGATACGGAAATGCTCCAGGGAGCGCTGTGTCTGTGCGCCCCAAAGTTTATCAGCCGGTACATCAATTGGCCCCATTGAATCTTTTTCAACGCGATTGGCTGCCATGACTTTCTCCTTTCACCGTTTTAAATAAACCCTTCGTTCACGCGCGGGTGTTCGGTACGCATGAAGCAGATAAACTCATACAAATTTTTAACATCATCCGAGCTTAGCATCCTTCTTGCGCTGGATATGTATTTTCCATGTCAGTTTCTGCTTTAATAAGCGCAATATTCCCATGCCAGAAAGGCAGTGAAATGAAAAAGATGAGTAATGCGGTGCAATATTATGCCTGGGGGAGCAAGACGGCATTAACCTCCCTGTATGGCATCGCCAATCCTGAAGACTTACCGATGGCGGAACTGTGGATGGGGGCACATCCCAAAAGCCCGTCCGCCGTTGACGTTGAGGGGCAATCCCGCTCGTTACGCGATGTCATCGCGGCCCATCCGTCGCAGATGCTGGGCGACGCCGTGGCGAAACGCTTTGGCGAACTGCCCTTTTTATTTAAAGTGCTGTGTGCCGATCAGCCGCTCTCAATTCAGGTGCACCCCAGCAAATCCGCCGCCGAAGAGGGGTTTGCGCGTGAAAATGCCGCCTCTGTACCGCTCAGTTCGCCTGAGCGTAACTATAAAGATGCCAACCATAAACCGGAGCTGGTGTACGCCTTAACGCCGTTTAAAGCCATCAATGGGTTTCGCGAGCGCAACGAGATGGTGACACTGCTCACCCCAGTGGCGGACGCGCATCCAGAGATCGCGCATTTCCTGCGCCAGCCCAGCCCCGACAACCTGGCGCAACTGTTTTCAACCCTGCTGTCGCTTCAACAGGACGAAAAAGCGCAGGCGTTAACCGTACTGAAAAACGTCGTCAGTCAGCAGACAGGCGAACCCTGGCAAACCATTCATGAGATTGCGGAATACTATCCGGATGACAGCGGGTTATTCTCGCCGCTGCTGCTCAATGTGATTACTCTGCAGCCCGGACAGGCGATGTTCCTGTTTGCGGAAACGCCGCATGCTTATCTGCATGGCGTGGCGCTGGAGGTCATGGCCAACTCCGATAACGTTTTGCGCGCTGGCCTGACGCCAAAATATATTGATATTCCGGAACTGATGGCCAACCTCAAATTTGACGAAAAGCCGGCCAGCCAGCTTCTTACACAACCGGAGATACAGCAGGATGGCGAGTATTTTCCCATTCCGGTAGACGACTTTGCTTTCTCCATTCATACGGTGAATGCGCAGCCGCTTACCCTGCATCAGGAAAGCGCGGCACTGCTGTTTTGTATTGAAGGTGAGGCCACCGTCACCAATCGCCAGCAGCAACTGGTGCTAAAACCCGGCGAGTCCTGTTTCGTGGCCGCCGCCGATGCGCCAGTGTCACTCACCGGCCAGGGTCGGGTGGCGCGCGTGTATAACACGTTTAACTGAGACGGCTGACGCCATTGCGCTTAACTGCTATTATTTCAAACTATTAGCTAAAATGCCTGCGGGCGCTTCTTCACCCGCTGTCTGTGACACGGGTGAAATCAAGGATAAGGACGATTCAGCAATGAAAAAGACTCAAGTTGCCGTTGGTGTGGTAGTCGCTCTGGGCGTAGTCTGGACAGGCGCGGCGTGGTTTACCGGCAAAAAGCTGGAAAGCAATATGGATCAAATGATTCAAAATGCTAACGCTCAGTTAACCACCCTGGCGCCCAACAGTCGTCTGAAAGTCAGCTATCAGGATTATCAACGCGGCATTTTCAGCAGTAAAATGAATGTGGTTATCCAGGCCAGCTCTCAGACCGAAGATAATCCTCTGCTCAAGCCCGGCCAGAGCATCATCCTGAACGAGCAGATCGACCACGGCCCGTTCCCCTTCGCACAGCTGAAAAAAGCCAACCTGATCCCCAGCATGGCGTCCGTGCATACCACGCTGACCAATACCGATGCGGTCAAAAAGCTGTTTGAACTGACCAACAACCAGTCGTTTATCAACGCCGAAACGCGTGTGGGTTACAGCGGCAGCACCGACACCGCAATAAAAATTCTGCCCATCGATTATCAAAATGCGCAAACAGCGCAACGCTTAGCCACCAGCGGCGGCACGCTGAATATCAGCGCAGACAACAAAGGCGATAAAGTGGGCCTGGACAGTGACATCGACAGCATTGCCATCACCACCAAAAATCAGGTCGATCAGCCGGTGATGTTTACGCTGAACGGCCTGAAGCTGAAAGCAGATACGCATCTCACCAACGAAGGCGTACGCATTGGCGATCAGTCCATCAGCGTGGATAAAGTGGCCGCCGCAGTCAGCGGTCAGGACGCGGTTATTCTTAACAAGATGGTCGGTGATTCCTCTTTTGATAATCAGTCCGGCAAAATCAATGGCGACATTAATTACAAAATTGACGGCGTTGAGGTGCAGAAGCAGAACCTGGGTCAGTTCGCATTAAAAATGAAGCTGTCACAGTTTGATGCGCAAAGCGTCAAAGCCTTCTCGGATAACTACAACGCTCAGCTGACCACCCTGATGAACCAGCCTGGCGTGGAAGACGATCCGGTGCGTTTCCAGAACGGTGTGCGCGCGATCCTGCTGAACAATTTGCCGACCCTGCTGAAAGGGGCCCCGTCCATCAGCATCGCACCACTGAGCTGGAAGAACGATAAAGGCGAGAGTACTTTCAACCTGAATGCCCACTTTAACGATCCGTCCACGGTGACAGGCGAACCGCAGACGCTGGCGGCATCCGTTGATCGCGTGCTGAAAACGCTGGATCTGAAGCTGTCTGTCAACATGCCGATGGCGACGGAAACCATGCGCCATATTGGCCTGGCTGAAGGTTATCAGGCTGACGACGCGCAGAAACTGGCCGATCAGCAGGTTAAAGGGCTGGCAGCGATGGGCCAGATGTTCCGTCTGACACAAACGCAGGACAACAACATCGTTACCAGCCTGCAGTATGCCAACGGTCAGGTGAACATGAACGGCGATAAGATGTCGCTGGAGCAGTTCATGTCACGCTATATGCTTGGCGTCCCGACAAACGAAGGCATGCCGCAATAAGGCCAACCTTTTCGACCAAGGCGGCCCTGGCCGCCTTTTTTACGTCACTGCATCGCCCGCTTTTCTCTCCCGATTCGCTCTTATCAGGCGGCCTGCGCGGCGTTCCCGTTTATAAAGTGAACAGTTAACCCCTGCCTTTCACACTTGTTGCGCAAATCACTGGCGTTGTTGCGCAAGATATTTTTATAATGCTCTGCACTTTACAGATATCCAGACGAGTGCACTCCATGATTGATTCAACGCTTCCCCTTACCGACATTCACCGCCACCTTGATGGCAACATCCGTGCACAAACCATCCTTGATTTAGGCCGCCAGTTTAACCTGACCTTACCGGCGGATACGCTGGACACCCTGCGTCCGCATGTTCAGGTCACCGAAACGCAACCGGATCTGGTCAGCTTTCTGCAAAAGCTGGACTGGGGCGTGAAAGTGCTGGGCGATCTTGACGCCTGTCAGCGAATCGCGCGTGAGAACGTCGAGGATGCCGCCCGCGCCGGGATTCACTATGCCGAGCTGCGCTTTTCACCCGGCTATATGGCGATGACCCACCATCTGCCGATTGCCGGTGTGGTTGAGGCGGTGATTGATGGCGTAAAGGCCGGCTGCCAGCAGCATGATATCACCGTGCGCTTAACGGGCATCATGAGCCGGACTTTTGGCGAACAGGCCTGTCTGGATGAACTGAACGGCTTCCTCGCCCATCGCGACCATATTACCGCCGTGGATTTGGCCGGGGATGAACTCGGTGCGCCGGGCCACCGTTTTCTGAGCCACTTCCGTCGCGCCCGGGATGCCGGTTTTCATATTACCGTGCATGCCGGTGAAGCCGCAGGCCCGGAAAGTATCTGGCAGGCGATTCGTGATCTGGGCGCTGAACGCATCGGTCATGGTGTGAAGGCTATTGAAGATCGCGCGCTGATGGACTATCTGGCGGAAAACGGTATTGGTATCGAATCCTGCCTGACCTCCAATATCCAGACCAGCACCGTCGCCTCGCTGGCGCAGCATCCGCTGAAAACGTTCCTGGAGCATGGCGTGCTGGCGACCATCAACACCGACGATCCCGCCGTACAGGGCATTGAGCTGGCCCATGAGTACCTGCATGCCGCCCCGGCTGCGGGACTGAGCCAGGCGCAAATGCGTCAGGCACAGGACAACGGCCTGACTATCGCGTTTTTAAGCGCGGCAGAAAAAGCCGCCATCCGGGCGAAAGTGCAGTAAGCATAAAAAAGGCCGCGTTATTCGCGGCCTTTTTAGCGCTGAAAGCGCTTATTTCAGCGACATGGTCTGGCGTTTTTCCGCCGACTGCAGCCCCAGCTCAATCAGTTCCATGACCTGAATGGCTTCTTCCGCCGTCACCGGATTCGCCCCGCGCCCGGTAATGGCATCACGAATCGCAGCGTAATAGGCGGGATAGTTGCCCGGCTGTGTCAGGACGGTTTTTTCATTCAGCGCGTCGCCCTCCACCTGGGTCAGCGTACCGTCACGCATGTCGTAACCCCAGTTCTCGCCCGGCGGGAAATCCCCCGCTTTCAGCCGATCTTCCTGCGGGTCCAGACCGTATTTGACGTAACTGCCGCGCGTACCGTGCACGGTATAGCGTGCGGATTCGGCCGCCACCAGCATGCTGGCGTGCAGCACCACCCGGCGCTGTGGATAGGTCAGCGTCGCATGAAAATAGTCGGTGGTCTGGGCACCCGGCCGCATTTCCGCCAGATCAACGTTAATCGCCACCGGCGGGCCAAACAGCTGTAGCGCCTGATCCAGCAGGTGCGGTCCCAGATCGTACCAGATGCCGCTGCCCGCCCCTTTCATCTCGCGCCAGCGCTGCCGTACTTCCAGACGGAAACGGTCAAAGTGCGATTCAAAATAACGCACCTCACCCAGCTCACCCGCTGCCAGTAAGCCTTTCAGCGTCAGGAAATCACTGTCCCAACGGCGGTTATGGAATACGGATAACAGCAGCCCTTTGGCTTTAGCTAAGGCATCCAGCTCGCGCGCCTGTGACAACGTCACGGTGAACGGTTTGTCCACCACGACGTGCTTGCCTGCGTTGAGTGCGGCTTTAGCCAGAGGGAAGTGCGTATCATTCGGTGTAGGGGTAACAATCAGATCTAACGTAGGATCGTCGAACAGGGCCTGGGGCTCGGCGACGACCTGCACGGCGGGCCAGTCGGCATGGACTTTGCTGGCATCGCTGCTGGAGATGGCAGCCAGTTCAACCTCCGGCGTGCCCGCGATCAGGGGCGCGTGGAAGGTTTTGCTGGCAAAGCCATAGCCGATGAGTCCTACTCGCAGTTTCTCGCTCATTCCTTTTCCTCATTAATCGCTTACCAGACTGATTTAAGACTAATAGTCGGGTCAGGACAAGGAGGATTCCCCTTAAAATCAGGAGACTGAGCGCCGTGCACCGTTCCAGGCGCTCTGACTGGCCAGATTATCGTGTACGTCCTGATTGCGGCGGCGGAAATCACTCGGGCTGACGCCGACGCGCTTACGGAAGACGCGCGAAAAATAAAGCTGATCGTCGTAGCCCACTTCACGCCCAATGCTGGCGATGGGTTCCTGCGTGGTTTGCAGTAGCAACTTAGCGCGAATGACGCGCTGATCTTCCCGCCAGCGAAGCAGGTTCACGCCCATTTGCTCGCGGAACAGGTGCGCCAGCCGCGAAGGTGACAGACACACATGGCGCGCCACTTCCTCGATTTTGACCTCGCTGGCAAGATGATTATTCACATACTGGCAGGCTTCGATGATACGGGGATCGCGGATTTGCTGATGGTTACGTGGATCTTCTTCCACCGCCCGTAACAACAGCCGTTCCAGCAAATTCATTGCCAGTTCTTCGGCAAAACGACGCGATGAGTTGTGGGTTTGTTCAATAGTGGCAAACAGGCGATCAAATTCGCCCCGCAGTGACTCCGGTAAGCGCAGCCGCCCGACGCCTTCCTGTTCATCCTGCCAGCGCAGCCAGTCATGCCAGTACGCGCGCGGACGAAAATAGACCCAGCGGTGAAACCACTGCGGACTGTCGGGCGCCCGACCATAATAGTGAGCCGTTTTTGGCTGGAACAGCAGCATTTCACCCGGTTCACAGTCAAAGGCCTTTTCGCCGTCGAACACCCGCCCTTTGCCTTTAATGGTCAGGTTGAGAATATAGCCCTTCATGCCGTGTGGGCGATCAATAAAGAAATCCAGCGGACCATCCGCGGTGATCGGGGTTAATCCCGCCACCAGCCAGGCATTAAACGCGTATCCGGGCAGCAAAGGGTTCTGCTGCTCTGCCGGTAATTCACGGTGATACATACTGTCCTCACTTCGTCGTTGATTGATCACGCGCGGACACCTTTCGCGTCCGCGGGAAGGTTTCACGCCAAATCAGACTTTATTCTTTTGTTTGTAGCGGTCGAATATCACCGCTGCCAACAGTATCAAACCCCGCACAACATACTGTGAGAATGGCGAGATATTTAATAAATTCATCGCATTCTCAACGGTGCCCAGAATCAGTACCCCGGCGATCACATAGGAGATTTTGCCGATGCCGCCCTTCAGTGACACGCCGCCCAGTACGCAGGCCGAGATGACCACCAGTTCATAACCAATTGAGGTCATGGGCTGACCGCTGGTCATACGTGACGCCAGGATGATGCCCGCCGCCGCAGAAACCAGGCCAGAGAGAATAAAGATAATGATGCGGGTACGCACAACCGGCACGCCCGCCAGCCGTGCAGCCTCTTCATTCCCGCCAATCGCCAGCGTGTTGCGGCCAAAGGTGGTTTTGTTCAACAGGAAGGCGAAGATCACCATGGTACCCAGCGTGATCCAGATGGGCGCAGGCACGCCCAGCCAGTTGGCGAAGCCCAGTACGAAGAAGCGCTCGTCTTCGATGCCTACCGCTTTACCGTCCGAGAAGATATAGGCCAGACCGCGCACAATCTGCATGGTCGCCAGCGTGGTAATCAGGGCGTTGATTTTCAGTCGGGCGATAACAAACCCATTGATAAATCCGGTGATGACACCGAGTAACAGCCCGGCCGCCACCCCCAGCCAGAGGCTCTCGCTCATATTGATAACCACGGCGGTGACCACGCCCGCGCAGGCAATCACCGAGGCCACCGACAGGTCAAAATCGCCGGAGGCCAGGCAGAACAGCATACCGCAGGCCACCATGCCGGACATCGACATGGCCAGCCCCAGGCCTTTCATGTTGATAAAGGAGCCAAAGTTAGGGACAAAAACCGCACAGGCGATGAACAGCAGGGCAAACACCACCAGCATGCCAAAGTTGTCCCAGACGCGCCCAAAATGCACACCCCGGCGAGGGGCGGCTGGCGGCGTATTTGATGTCGTGGAAGAAGTCACGGTACTCTCCTGTCAGGCCACGGCGGCCGCATGTGTCGTTTTAGGCATGGCCAGGCTCAGCGTCAGCTGCTCTGTGGCCTCGTCATGCAGTAATTCCCCGGCGACCGCCCCTTCGCGCATCACGATAATGCGGTCGGCCAGGCCCATCACTTCCGGGAGATCGCTGGAGGCAAACAGCACCGCAATGCCGTTGTTCGCCAGCTGGTAAATCAGGTTATAAATTTCGTGTTTAGCCCCGACATCAATGCCGCGGGTAGGCTCGTCCAGCAAAATCACCTTGATCTCCTCGGACAACCAGCGGCCAAGAATGGCTTTTTGCTGGTTACCGCCGGACAGGTTCATGATCAACTGGTCAGCGCTGGGCGTTTTGATTTTGAGGGAACGGATATGGCTGTCGGCATTCTTCACCTCCCAGCCGTTTTTGATCAGGCAACCGGCGGTGAGGTTATGACGTCGGGCGCTGATGTTGATGTTGTCGCGCACCGAATGCACCGGAATAATGCCTTCGGCTTTGCGATCTTCAGGGCACAGCATCACGCCCGCCCGAATCGCATCAATTGGCGCCGTCACGTTAAGGGGTTCCCCGTCCAGCAGAATGCGGCCACCGCGCAGGCGCGTGGCGCCAAACAGCCCTTTCAGCAGTTCGGTGCGTCCCGCGCCCACCAGACCAAACAGGCCGACAATTTCCCCGGCATGCACATTCAGCGAGATTGGCGCTCTGACGCCCTTCGCCTCTACGTCCTGTAGCGCCAGCCGTACCGGGCCTTTTTCCCGCGGCGCGTAGCCGTAGATATCACCCAGATTACGTCCGACCATCGCCTGCACCAGATCGTCGTGATGCGTATTGGCCATGTCCGTAAAGGTGCGCACATAGCGCCCGTCTTTAAACACGGTGATGGCGTCACTGAGGGCAAAAATCTCTTCCATACGGTGCGAGACATACAGCACCACGCGCCCTTCCGCGCGCAACTGGCGGATCACCCGAAACAGATTGTCGATTTCGCGTGCGGACAGCGAGCTGGTTGGCTCATCAAAGGCAATGATGCGCGCGTTACGGGCCAGCGCTTTGGCAATCTCAACCATCTGCCACTGGCCCAGCGACAGGTATTTCAGCGGCATGTCCGGATCGATATCCATACCTAAATTTTTCAGTTGCAGCCCGGCTTCGTAACGCAGCAGCTTGCGGTTTACCAGGCCATGCTTATGCGGCAACTGGCCCAGATAGATATTCTCCGCCACGCTCATTTCGGGCACTAAATGCAGTTCCTGGTAGATAATGGCGACACCCGCATCCAGCGCATCCGTGGTGTGCTGGAAATTCATCGGCTTGCCTTTGATGCGAATCTCGCCGCCACTGGGCAGATAGCTGCCGCTGAGGATTTTAAGCAGTGTCGATTTACCGGCACCGTTTTCCCCCATCAGCGCGTGCACCTGACCGCCATGGCATTCAAATGAAATATCCTGCAGCGCTTTCACGCCGGGAAAAGTTTTACTGATGCCATGAAACGACAGAAAGGCTGAATCAGTGTTCATGGTGTCTCCAATAGATTGCTGTGAGGAATCGGGGCACCTGACGCTCAGGCTGAATACCGTCGCGGTGTTCAGCCCTGCTTTCCTGATGACCCGATGGTGTTATCCGTACTGCCTGTTATTACATCAACCCTTTCTTCGCCAGCTCGGTTTTGAAGTTGTCACGTGTAATCAACACGACGTCTGTCACTTCGGTGAATTTCGGTGGCTCCTGTCCTTTGCTTACCCAGTTGTAGAGCATCTGGCTGCTCTTATAGCCATGGATATCCGGACTTGGCAGCAGTGAGCCATAGAAGCCGGTCGCGTTGGCTTTTGACAGTTCGCTGACGGCGTCGACGCCGTTGATACCGATACCGATCACGTCAGCGGCTTTAAAGCCCTGACCTTCGGTTGCACGCACGCCGCCCAGCACGGTGTTGTCGTTCATGCCGACAATCAGCCAGTGCTTCACTTCAGGGTGCTGAACCAGCAGGGAGTTACCGGCATCAAATGCGCCGGGGATGTCATTCGATTTGGTCGGGACCTGATAGATCTGTTTTTCCGGGAAGCCAGCCGCTTTCAGGGCATCCATCGAACCACCGGTACGACGACGCGCGGTATCCAGTTCGTTAGCGGTGATCGCCATCACGGCGGTGTCTTTGACATCCCAGCCGCGTTTCTGCATTTCTTTATACAGTTCCTGTCCCTGACGTTCGCCAATTTTGGTCGCGGCCATCATGACCAGCGGTACGCTGTCCATCGGCTTGCCTTTGGCGTTCACAAACTGATCGTCCACGGCGATCACCTTCAGGCCATAACCGCGCGCCTTTGCCATGATGGCGGAGCCGAGTTTGGGATCCGGTGTGCAGATCACGAAGCCTTTTGCGCCATTCGCGGCCAGGCTGTCGATAGCATTAAGGGTTTTTTCGCCGTCCGGAACGGCAATTTTGATCACCTCAAAGCCCAGGTCTTTACCGGCTTTATCCGCAAATTTCCATTCGGTCTGGAACCAGGGTTCTTCCGGCTGCTTCACCAGAAAACCCAGCTTCATGGTCTCGGCGATAGCTGATTGTGACATAACCGCTGCCAGCCCGATGGCTGCCAGCGCTTTAGTGAATTTATGCATGATGCTCTCCGGCGCTAGTGGTTTTATCGCTGTTAAATACGAATCGGTGTAAACGCTACCAGTTCACTCTCTTTTGTAGGTACAGATGTAAATCAGCACGTTAGCGGGAGCCATGAGGGTAGCCTGCTTAAACGCTGGCCTAGTTTTAGCGGGAATGAAGAAGAAAAATGTAGAGCGGTATCACATCTTAAAATCACGACAGAATGATCCATATATTCAGCAAATTTAACCGTCTGTTAACTTTTGCAATGGATCACAAATTCACTGCTTGTGGCAGAAAAGTGCATATTCTCAGCCAGCCGTGACTAACCCTTCTTTTTTACACATCTCAGGATAAGGAGGTTTATTCACAACAGGAGAGTCAAATGCGTACTGAAGCCATCACCCTGGGGCTGGACTTTGGTAGTGATTCGGTGCGTGCGCTGGCGGTGGATTGTCACACTGGTCAGGAGCTGCACAGTGCCGTGGCCAACTATGCACGCTGGCAGCAGGGACTTTACAGCGATCCTCACAGCAACCGCTTTCGTCACCATCCTCAGGACTATATTGATGCTATGGAGCAGGCCATGCTGGGTGTGCTCGCGGCGCTGAGCGACACGCAACGGGCCGCCGTCGTCGGCATCGGTGTCGACAGCACCGGCTCCACCCCCGCTCCGATCGATCGTGACGGCAAGGTACTTGCCCTGCGGCCGGAGTTTGCGGAAAACCCCAATGCGATGTTTGTGCTGTGGAAAGACCATACGGCCATTGAAGAAGCGGAAGAGATTAATCGCCTGTGTCGCAGCGGCCGCTTTACCGATTACAGCCGCTATATCGGCGGGATCTACTCGTCGGAATGGTTCTGGGCCAAGATTCTTCATATTACCCGCCAGGATGCTGCCGTGCGCGATGCGGCCGTGTCCTGGGTTGAACTCTGTGACTGGGTGCCCGCCTTACTCAGCGATACCGTCGCCCCGGACAAACTCCGTCGTGGGCGTTGTGCCGCTGGTCACAAAGCGCTGTTTCATGCTGACTGGAACGGCTTACCCGACGCCGACTTCCTTAACGCGCTGGACCCGGCGCTGACTCAACAGCTGGATTCTCCCCTGTTCAGCGAGACCTGGACCGCGGATATCCCGGTGGGCACGCTGAGCCCGGAATGGTCGCAACGCCTGGGTTTACCGCAGCAGGTTACGATTTCGGGCGGCGCATTTGACTGCCATATGGGCGCGGTCGGCGCCGGTGCGCGACCCTATACCTTAGTGAAAGTGATTGGCACGTCGACCTGCGACATCCTGATTGCTGACACCGGGAAAGTCGGCGACCGCGCCATCAAAGGCATCTGTGGTCAGGTTGATGGCAGCGTCGTGCCGGGCGCGATTGGTCTGGAAGCAGGCCAGTCGGCGTTTGGCGATATTTATGCCTGGTACAGCCGCCTGCTGGGCTGGCCGCTGCAGCTGGCAGCGCAGCACCATCCCGAACTCAAACCGCAGTTGGCTGAGATGCAAACGTCACTGATCACCCGTCTGACCGAGGCCTGGGTCGCCAGTCCGCAGTTGGATCACCTGCCCGTAGTGCTGGACTGGTTCAACGGCCGCCGTACGCCCAATGCCAACCAGCGCCTGAAAGGGGTTATTACCGACCTGAATCTCGGCACGGATGCTCCGGCCCTGTTTGGCGGCCTGATTGCGGCCACCGCCTTTGGTGCCCGCGCCATCATGGAGTGCTTCGAGCAGCAGGCAATTCCGGTGGAAAACATTCTTACCCTCGGCGGCATTGCCCGTAAATCCCCCGCCATTATGCAGGCCTGCTGTGACGTGATGAACCGGCCGCTGGATATCGTCGCCTCCGATGAGTGCTGTGCGCTGGGCGCAGCCATCTTCGCTGCCGTCGCCGCGGGCGTTCACCGCGATGTGGAGCAGGCGCAGGACGTCATGGCCAGCCCGATTGACGTGACGCTGCAGCCCGATCCGCAACGCGTCGCGCGTTATCAGGCACTTTATCAACGCTATCAACAATGGTGCGAGACGGCAGAACCCCATTATGCCGCCCGTTCCGCTTCCGCTAAGTAAAGGAGTGGTTTTATGCAACAGTTCAACGTGTGGTTTGTCATTGGTACACAGCACCTCTACGGCGCGGAAACGTTACGTCAGGTTGAACACAATGCCCGGCAGGTGGTGGACGGATTAAATCAGGCGGGTTTGCCTGTACGTCTGACGCTGAAACCGCTGGTCAAATCGCCTGATGAAGCGCTGTCGCTGTGCCGTGACGCCAGTCACGATCAAAACTGTATCGGTATCATTACATGGTTGCATACCTTTTCGCCGGCCAAAATGTGGATCGGCGGATTGAATGTCTTAACGAAGCCCCTGCTACAGTTTCATACCCAGTTCAATGCCGAGATCCCCTGGGACAGCATGGACATGGACTTTATGAACCTGAATCAGACGGCGCACGGTGGCCGTGAGTTTGGCTTTATTGGTGCGCGCATGGGCCTGCAGCACAGCGTGGTGACCGGCCACTGGCAGGATAAACACAGCCAGCAGCGCGTCGCCAACTGGATGCGTGCGGCGCTGGCCAAACAGGCCAGTCAGCATCTGAAAGTCGCGCGTTTTGGTGACAACATGCGTGAAGTCGCGGTCACCGAAGGCGATAAAGTGGCGGCGCAAATCCAGTTCGGCTATGCGGTTAATGGCTGGGGCGTGGGGGATTTGGTGGAGGTGATCAACAGCGTCAGCGAGGGTGATGTCAATGCGCTGGTTGACGAATATGAAAGCCAGTATCGTTTCTCCGACGTGGCCGCCGCAGGCGGTGAAAAACGGCAAAACGTACTGGACGCCGCACGCATCGAGCTGGGCCTGAAGCGTTTTCTGGACGACGAAGGCTGCCAGGCGTTTACCACCAACTTCCAGACGCTGCACGGCATGACGCAGTTGCCCGGCCTGGCGGTACAGCGCCTAATGGGCCAGGGTTATGGCTTTGCGGGCGAAGGAGACTGGAAGACCGCCGCCCTGCTGCGCATCTTTAAAGTGCTGGCGGGTGACCGTCCCGGCGGCACCTCCTTTATGGAGGATTACACTTACCACTTCTCTCCGGGCAACGATTTAGTGCTGGGTTCTCATATGCTGGAAGTGTGCCCGTCTATCGCGCGGGAAGAGAAGCCGCTGATCGACGTGCAGTTTCTCGGCATCGGCAACAAAGCCGATCCAGCGCGGCTGATTTTCTCCACGCCGGCCGGTCGTGCCATTAACGCCAGCGTGATCGATATGGGCGATCGTTTCCGCCTGCTGGTTAACGTAGTGGACGCGATTGAACAGCCTAAACCACTGCCAAAACTGCCGGTAGCCCGCGCGTTGTGGAAAGCGCAGCCGTCTCTGGCGACCGCCTCTGAAGCCTGGATTCTGGCAGGCGGTGCGCACCATACGGTGTTCAGTCAGGCTCTGACGCTGGACGATATGTATCTGTACGGCGAGATGCACGGCATTGAAGTGCTGGTGATTGATGAGCACACCCGGCTTCCGGCCTTTAAAGATGCGCTGCGCTGGAATGACGCGTATTACCATATGAAGCGTTAAGCACCGGTAGCGAACGCATTAACAAAGCGGCGGGTCAGCCCGTTGGCGGCCCGCTTTTTTATGCGTCGCGCTCAACCTGAGGCTCAGCGTTACTGCCCTGATATCGGACAATAATCCCCCCTGACCGCTGTCTGTTTCCTTTGCCAGTCGATCGGCAAAAGCCGCTGCCGGCCTGGCGATATGACCGCCCGATAACGGGACAGGTTATCTTCGTTAACCTTCCCCTCCGCGAGGCACCGTTACATGGCTGTCATGCGGCTCAGACGTTGTGCGTGAGGGCAGTGTGACGCGGCGTCACGCTATGACTGCCCGTCTGATCGTTAATGTTTTGATAGTGAACGTCGCTGTGGCTGACGCGCGCGGGCCTGTCAGACAGGAAGCGGCTGTCTTGCTCTGTCTGTTGCGTGGGCGTCCCGGCGGCCTTGCCTGCATTGACCAGAAGCGGCTTCACGGGCGCTGCCGAAGGCTGCCAGGCTATCCGCGCCTCGGTCAGCGTATTTTGGGCCAGATTCTCATTCACCTGCGCCAGCTGCCGCCGCAGCACATTGAGTTTCACTGCGGTCGCCAGCGGAATCTGACGTTCCTGATCTTCCAGCACGCTAATCTGCTGACGGGTCGCATACTGCTGTTGCAGCAACGCGCGGTACTGGCTTTCATAGCCCCAGACCACCGACTGCTCCTGTGCAAACTGCAACGCCGAAATATAGCCTTTGTTCAGCAGCGGTCGCCATTTGTTGACCAGGTTTTGCGCCATGCCAACCTGCGCGGACTCGATTTTGATTTGCTGATCAAGTTGCGCCAGTTGTCCGTTCAGCATAGCGGCCTGGAAGTGGTTATCACTGACCTGTTGCAGTGCCAGCTGCTGCGTGTGAGCCATGTCCTGCAGCAGGCTGCCCTGCTCCAGCTTCAACTGATCGCTGACGAGTTGCATGCCTTTGAGTGCCTGACGGTTTGCCTCGGCGATCATAACGACTGAAGGCACGGAGGCATGCGGCAAATGTTCACTGACGGCAGCGATTTGTCCGGTTGGGTTGGGTGCAGTAGCGGCGCTGAGCGGACGCGCGGACGCGTGTCGGCTGGACAGCACCTGGCGCAGAGCGGACGCATGATTGTCGACAAAACAGATCAGGCTCACCGTCCCCACCACCAGCGAGAACAGATTACGCCGCACAAACAGTGAGGCAGAGGAAACGCCGCCAGCCGCGGCCACGCGGGACGACTCAGGAGATGGCTGTTGTAAAAATGGTTTTTCCATTTTTTACCCTTAACTCAGTGCGCGTTGGTGGTCTGTTTACGGGATGTCGCGGAAACGTTTTGCTCCCTGGCGGGCAAAAGGCCTCACCGCACACCTAACATCACATGCCCCGGAGCAGAGATAAAACAGAAGTTCATTTCCAGTCGTTACGCTTTGAAAGGGAATCTCACGATGTTTCACCAGCGGTTCAGGGATGTAAATGCCGATGTCTGGCTAACAGCACGCCTTCTCACCTACATTTTACGCAAGCGAGCGAATTAAATAGAGCGCCAGAAAACACTCAACGTCATTTCTCGCCACCCCCAGCGTCACGCCGATGCCCGCTTGCTTTAAGATCGCAATCCCTTCTCCGCGATTACGCGGATGCGGATCTTCAATGGCGATGTAAATATGTCTGGGCCTGAGCCGGGCCAGTGTTAGTGCGCAGGACGGGGTTCTGCCCTGAAAGGCACAGGGCTCTAGCGTGACATAGATTTCGCACTCTTCTACAGGTAACGTAAGTGTGGAAAGTGCATCAGCCTCAGCATGGTACTAACCCGGTGAACGGGTAAATCCGGTCGAGACAACCCGACCATTGTGAACAATTACGCACCCTACCGGTGGGTTAGGTCTGCAATGCGGCAGCGCATGGCGGGACTACGCCAGCGCTAACAGCATAAATTGTTGTGATTTTTGCATCATTAACAGGACTCGTCTCATTACCGTTTTACGTCCGTGAGCTTAGCTACAGAACGTAAAACTCAGATAAACTGCCATTCAAATCCCGCAGAGGTCTGGCTGACATAACCTGCCGACGAGCCCGGAAAATGCGAACTAAACCAGCGTGCCTGATGCTCACTCGCCCACGTCATTGCCCAGCGCCGCTGGGCTTCGGCCTGCGCGGCATCAGCACAAAAGCGCGAGGCAAGCTGGGGCTGACTGACCTGCAAATCGTTATGCATCAGGTCACCGGAAAACAGCGCATAATCGCCCGCACTGTGCAGAATAATCGACGCGTGGTCATGACTGTGGCCGGGCGTGGGCACATAGCGCAGCACATCAGCAAACACCGGCTCTTGCGTCACATCGAACGTCTCCAGCAAACCCGCCGCGATAACCGGATTAATGCTGTCCTCTAACAGCGTTTTGCGTGCCGGATCGTGTTGCCAGCCTTTCAACCCGCTATCAGAACAGTAGTAGCGGGCATGTTTGAAAAACGGTGTCCATTTACCGTCCATCCAGTGCGTATTCCAGCCCACATGATCGCCATGCAGATGGGTGATCAGCACGATATCCACCGCGTCAGGATCGACGCCCGCGTCACGTAAGCGCTGCGCATACGGCGTATTCAGCTGATGGGAGAGCGGAGAGCCTGCCCGCTCGCGACCATTGCCGCTGCCCGTATCGATCACAATAAGGTTGTCAGGCGTGCGGACCACCCAACTGTGAACAGAGAGCGTGATCGTTTCCGGCGTTCCGCTCGCTAACGCCTGCGCGGGAAACAGCCATTCCGTGGACAGAGACGCGTCCAGTTCAGGAATTTTAAAGACCTCGCACTCACCTACGCGGTAAACCGACGTCACAGACATATGACCTCTCAAATCAAGGAAAAATGATACTGACTCGTCGCATCTTGCCATCTTCCCGGCAGCTAAGCACGCTTAGCCCGGCATGCGTTCAAGATCGGCAATCAATCCCGGTCCTGTGGGCTGCCATCCCAGTTGCGCCCGAGTAAGCCTGCCTGAGGCGGACATATCCTGCGCAACGAAATGACTCAGCCAGCCAAAATGACCGGTAGCTTCAGCGGCTGAAAGGGATATGACCGGCAGGTTGAGGATCCGCCCGAGGGCGTCGGCAAGCACGCGCAGCGTAATGCCTTCTTCGGCGACCGCATGATAACGGCTTCCTGGCCTGTTCTTTTCCAGCGCCAGCCTGTAGAGGCAAACCGCATCGTCAAGATGCACTGCTGACCAGCGGTTTTGGCCTTCATCAATAAAAGCGGAAACGCCTGTCTGTCTCGCCACTTCAATCAGCGACGTAACCAGGCCCTGTTTCAACGGATTATATACCTGAGATAACCGCACAACGGAAACGTTGACCCCTTTTTCCAGTGCCGCCATCGCGGCCAGCTCGGATGCCCGGCGCGGATTAGGATGAAGCGGGTTGAAATAGTCTTCTACGGCAGGTCTTCCCTGCCCCGGCGAGCCCAGTCCCACCGCCGAGGTGATGATTAAGGGCCGTGCGCTTCCTGCCAGTGCCGTGGCCATCGCGGCGATGGCCTGCCGATCGGCTTCACAGTTTGTCAGAAACGTCGAAAAATCATGGTTAAAGGCGGTATGAATCACTCCCTCGCAGCTTGCCGCGCCTCGTTGCAAACTATCGTGATCGTTAATATCCCCCCAAAAGGGCTCGACGCCTGCTTTGCTGAGCATGTCAGCACCCTGCTGATGTCGGGTCAGTCCGACCACCTTATGCCCTGCCGTGATCAGATCGGCCGCAATCGCCGACCCGATAAAACCCGTTGCTCCTGTAAGAAATAACCGCATGTCTGTTCGTCCTCTTGTCAGCCTTCGCAACCGTGGTTGTCTACTTTACGATGGAGAAGGAATGCGCTCTATGTGATAACGTCGCTTTTTTATGTCTGACCGTCTGGGATGATCATGGACCCGCTTTCACAGCTCTTAGCCCTGCTTGAACCACAACGCTACGTTTCCGGTGGTGTGATACTGACGCCGGAGATGTCGGTACAATGGCCCGCTCATGATGGCGTGAAGTGCTATGCCGTCGTAGCGGGTGCCTGCTGGCTGACCGTTGACGGTGTTGCGGAACCCTTGCGCCTTAACGCCGGCGAGTGCTATCTGCTCCCGCCAGGCGCACCTTTCAGGCTGGCCACAAACCCGGACGCGCAGACTGTCGATTTCCAGACGGTGCGGTCTGAGATGGTTGCCGTGACAGCGGCAAAGCTTGATGAAACCTCCGCCTGTTTACTGGTAGGCGGGCATTTCCTGCTGACCGGACGGCCCGCACAGATGCTGTTAGGTACGCTGCCGCCAGTGGTGCATATCCGGCGCAGCGCAGACAGAGCCGCCATGCAATGGGCGCTGGAAAGAATGTCACAGGAAGTCCGTGAAGCGCAGCCCGGCAGCGTCCTCATCGTGCAACAGCTGGCATTTATGCTGCTCATTCAGGCGTTACGGCTGTATGCAAATGACCCGCAGCAGTCGGGCTGGCTTGCGGCCCTGAAGGATAAAAAGCTGGGCGCGGCGCTGGCCTGCATGCACCAGCACCCCGAACACAAGTGGACGCTGGCGGAACTGGCAGCCAGGGTGGGAATGTCACGCGCGGTTTTTGCTGAACGATTTAAGCAAACGGTGGGCATCGCGCCCGTCGACTATCTCACGCAATGGCGCATGCATCTTGCCTGCGACCAGTTAAAAAAAGGGAATGGCGGGCTTACCGCGATTGCTGCCGGGCTGGGCTATGAATCTGAGAGCGCCTTTGCAAAAGCCTTCAAGCGTGTCATCGGTGTTTCACCGGGCAAGTTCAGTAAAGAAAACGCCTGATCGGGCGGCCCGAAACCAGGGATGATGGCGGGCTTCAGGGGAATATGGCTGCGCGGCGCTGAAAATCCCTGCGTGAGTACGGCAGCGCTTGCTGCGGGCCTGTACAACGCTCATGAAAGAGGCTCATTAACCTGAATAAATATCACCGCTTTTTCCGCAACATGAGAAACCTTCACATGAGCCGTTTTCATGAGGAGACGGAAACCGGGATATCGGCAGGCCTTACGCCACAAGGGTTCAGGGCGCATTGCATCACGGCACACTCTGTCCCTTTGTCTCCATTACGCGTATGGCAGAGGCTTTACCTCTGTCGACCATGAAGATGGCTCATGTTGTGTTGAAATTAAGTCGCTTTCCCTTCCTCCGCGGCTCTGGCATAAAATATGCTTTATTGACAAACACACAACGTGAAAGCGGTTAAACGAAAAACCAGAATGCAGGCCAGTCTGGATAACTAACAGCCACAGACCGTTTTTCACATCAGAACGCAGGGTGCATCACGATGAAAAAAGAATTCACATTTACGATTAAGAGCAGTGTTTTCGATGAGAATTACAACCCGTCTGAAAATACGCGCATCACCACCAATTTTGCTAACCTGGCGCGCGGGACAAACCGTCAGGAAAACCTGCGCAATGCCTTAACGATGATTGATAATCGCTTCAACTCGCTGGCGCACTGGGATAATCCAAAGGCCGATCGTTATGGTGTGGAACTTGAAATTATCTCGGTTGAGTTAAATATCGAAAACGAGACGCAACGCGGCGCGTTTCCTGTAATTGAAATTCTGAAAACCCATATCGTCGATAAAAAAACTCAGCAGCGTATTGAAGGTATTGTTGGCAATAACTTCTCCTCTTACGTGCGCGATTATGATTTCAGCGTGCTGCTGTCTGAGCACAATAAAAACAACACCGGCTTCAGCGCACCTGCTAACTTTGGCGATTTGCACGGCAATATTTTCAAGTGCTTCGTGAACTCTTCGGCCTTTAAAGAGAACTTTAAAAAACAGCCGGTCATTTGCCTGAGCGTGTCCAGCAAAAACGTTTATACCCGCACAGGAAACCGTCATCCGGTACTGGGTATTGAATACCAGCAGGATGCCTATTCCCTGACTGACCAGTATTTCCACAAGATGGGCCTGACGGCGCGCTATTTCATGCCGGAAAACAGTGTTGCCCCGTTGGCGTTTTATTTCTCGGGTGACCTGTTGAGTGATTACACCAATCTTGAGCTGATCAGCACCATTAGTACGATGGAGACGTTCCAGAAAATTTATCGTCCTGAGATTTACAATGCTAATTCACCGGCGGGCCAGTGTTATCAGCCAAGCCTGAACCATCTGGACTATTCATTAACGCGCATTGTTTACGATCGCGAAGAGCGTAGCCTGTTAGCGGTAGAACAAGGGAAATTTACCGAAGAGAAATTCATTAAACCTTACAAAGCCGTTCTTGAAGAGTGGTCTGCCAGTTACGCGCTTTGATTAACCGAAATACAAGGTCACCTATTATGAAAATGTTGTTACCTACCTCAACCGCAGGCAGTTTACCGAAGCCATCCTGGCTGGCTCAGCCTGAAACGCTGTGGTCGCCCTGGAAGCTGCAAGGCTCAGAACTGGCTGAAGGGAAAAAAGATGCGCTGCGTTTAATTCTGGACGATCAAATCCAGGCCGGTATTGATATCGTCAGCGACGGTGAACAAACGCGCCAGCACTTTGTGACGACATTTATTGAGCACCTGAATGGTGTTGATTTCGAGAAGCGCGAAATTGTCCGTATCCGTAATCGTTATGATGCCAGCGTACCGACGGTGATCAGCGCGGTTAGCCGTCAGAAACCCGTCTTTATTGACGATGCGAAATTTTTGCGTCAGCAGACTAAGCAACCGATCAAATGGGCGCTGCCGGGTCCGATGACCATGATTGATACGCTGTATGACGGCCATTACAAGAGTCGTGAAAAGCTGGCCTGGGAATTTGCCAAAATTCTGAATCAGGAAGCCAAAGAGTTAGAAGCGATTGGCATCGACATTATTCAGTTTGATGAGCCCGCTTTTAACGTGTTCTTTGATGAAGTCAACGACTGGGGCATCGCCGCGCTGGAACGCGCTGTGGAAGGCCTGAAGTGCGAAACCGCTGTGCATATTTGCTACGGCTACGGTATCAAAGCCAATACCGACTGGAAGAAGACGCTGGGGACGGAATGGCGTCAATATGAAGAAGTCTTCCCGAAACTGCAAAAATCAAAAATCGATATCGTTTCGCTGGAATGTCAGAATTCGCGCGTGCCGATGGAGCTGATTGAGCTGATTCGGGGTAAAAAAGTCATGGTGGGTGCCATTGATGTAGCAACCAATACCATTGAAACGCCGGAAGAAGTGGCCGCGACGCTGCGTAAGGCGTTGCAGTTTGTGGATGCCGACAAACTCTATCCGTCAACCAACTGCGGTATGACGCCATTATCCCGTGAGGTGGCGCGTGGCAAGCTCCATGCCTTAAGCGCGGGCGCGGCTATTGTCCGTCAGGAGCTTTCAGCGTAGTTCACGCGGGTAATCTGTAGCAGGTGAGCGCGCTGACGTGACTCGCCTGCCATCCCTGCCTTGTCGTTATCATCCCTTTGTGTAAGAACAGCCTGGCACTGACCGGGCTTTTTCGTGCGTGGATCGATGCCGTCTCTGATGAATTAGCCTGGGCATTGATCATGCCTGCGGAAACGGTGGGATCATGGAGCAGTCCCTGCTCCGCTGTTCAGTCCCTTATAAGCCGGTATCAGGAGCCACGATGGCTGTTCTGGCCCCCTTTCTTACCGGCTTCTGAGGCTTTTTCACGATCGTTTTTGAAATTGCCGCCGCTGTTCTGGCCGCCTTTTTTACCGGCTTCAGAAGCTTTCTCTTTATCTTCCGCGAAATTACCTGATCCGCCACGATGTTCAGTCATAATATTTCCTCTTCAGGTTAAAGTTGTCTGCTTCTTTGCTTCACCATTTGCATGGCACTGTTAAGGTTATAACGCGCCTGTTAATCTGCAAGCGTGGCGGATAAAACATTCGCCGCTTTGTTTAGCGCTTTTAATACTGCCGCGCAACCGCAACGGAGGGCGGAAAATAAAAGCGAAAAACAACAAGATAATCACCATAAAACTCGCTTCTCTTGTTTAAATGCGACTGCTTTCATTCGTCAAAAAATTAACAAGAGGTTACATTTAGGCGTGTAGAACGGCAATTTTCAGGCAAAATAAATACTCAGCCTTAGGCTGACATCCCTTCACGGTTAAAAGACAATCTGTTTACGCACCACCACGTGCTCCCGCAGCATCCCACTCAACCTTTTGCCAGCCTCAGAAAACGACGCTACCACGTCTGACGCCTGCCCTGTAATACCGTGCTCTGCCATTAAGCTTTACCTGTGGGCGTCGGCCACGTGTTAACGGCCTTATTGATCAGGGGCACACTAACGCTGCCTGGAAATAAAAGAGAGTGGTCTGTCGTCAGGAGCAGGTAATGTATTTCAGTCATCCGTCAGCGGCAACAGCGCGCGCTCAGGAAAAGCCACGGCGATTGTGAATATTCATTACTCATCGCGCTCTAAATAAAACCCTGCGCCTAAAAAAGGCTCCCCGTGCCTGTCGCGCGAGTGAATATACCGCTTTATTTACTCGCCTGGCTGTTTAAAAAGACGACCTCCCGTTTCGTCGGTTAAAACATAACAGGACGCCCCCAACGCCAGCTATGAAAATAGTGGCATTCACTGACATCAAAAAATGCTATCGCGCCCTGTGTGTTGATAAGCGGATTGAGCGTTTCTGTTGGGTAAAAAAAGAAAATGGGATCGTTGCGTGGCAGCATGAATATGTCGCCGTCAGGCCGACAGGCTATAAAAAAGTTAAGATTCGTCTTAAAAAAATCGGGCAGTAAAGCTGTACATGGAATGAAACTTTCGTACAAATTTAATGCTAATAATCCTCACTTTCAAAGAATAAAAAACCTTTCAAGACGAAGCGGTATTAAAAAAACAGTTTTTTATTTTTTTCCATTGTATTGTTTCGCATTGGAATTATCAGAAACCATCGACCAAAATGAGGCTTTCCACTGTTAATGATGAAATGAGAGAGGACAGACCCATGGTCAAATATCGTGGCGGCGCAGGAAATTTTGCAGCAAACCCCGAGAGAGCCTCTGAAGCGGGTCGGAAAGGCGGCAAAAACAGTAGCGGAAACTTCAGGAACAACCCCGAGCGTGCAGTAGAGGCGGGCCGTAAAGGGGGAAAAGTCAGCCGTCGTACGGGCTAGTTCCCTTTGCGATTTCGCCCGTCTGCCTTTGCCGCGCTGGCGAGCATCTCTTTATACCTCCATCGAAACGCGCAACGCCAGAAAGGCCGCTTATCTTCCTGGCGCTGGCGCACATCTGATTTTTATAAACAGGAGTTTTTATGTTGTCATCCGACACGCTTTGTGCGCTCACAGGCGCCTCCCTGACCAATGTACGACGCTGGCAACGGTATGGACTTGTTGCTGTAGATCCCGTGACAGACTACTGGACAGAAGCCCAGCTCGAAGAAATCCGCGAAGTCATGTCAGCCAATGCCCACGGCGCAACGGCGCAGGAAATACACGATGGCCGCAGGCAATCAGAGGGCGTAATGACGTATGGCTGGCCCGCCCGCCGTGGCGAAATCCTGACCAGCCTGGAGTTTGGTTCAGACAGGCAGTTGATCCGGGTTATCCGTAGCCTGAGTCGTGACTTTGCCGGTGACGATTTTGTCCGGTCTTTAATGCGTCCACTCTGCAGTTGGCTGCGCGAGGACCAGCGTCGTGGCGCTGCGCGCAGGCTTGCCCGCTTTGAACATGTCACGGAGCATCATCACGCCTGTGTGACCCGCGCTGCCTCTCGCTCGGCCAGCGTACCGCTGTTGCTTGAGATTGCAGGTGAAGTACAGAACACGGATGTGCTGCTTGAGGCCATCCGGTTAACGGCACAGGGCTTTAGTGTGGATGTCTGCGTGGACACCTCTGTGCCGCTGCCAGCTCATCAGCGTAAGTCTTACGATCACCATCTGATCTGGCAGGCCAGCCAAATCAGCGTTCAGTAGCCGGTTCGCGTTAATGCTGCCCTTCCCCTCTTCATTCCGCAAACAGGTTAGCGTTTTCCCTTCACTCCGCGTGGCTGCGGTATGTTCTCCGGCGCTTTCCCTTGCGTTCTGACACTCCCCTTGCGTGCTGTTCTGGTGTGGATATGCGTGACCCCAGCCTTACAGTAAACGCACTCATTTGTCCTTCAATCCTGACGTTTTATGAAAGACCGTGGACTAACGCGGGCCATAGCATGGCGGTGATTGCGCCGGACAGGTTAGTTCCGGGCCGCCTTTTCCGGTTACGCATCCCCGGCGGTGCACGCCCCCAGTGATGCGCCCCATACAACTCAATGCCACTGGCGGCGCACAATGCGGTGGCGACGCGATTCTGCGCCCGCTGCGTACCGCTTCTCTCAGAGGGCGCACACGTTCTGTGAATACCGGGCTAACGACGTGTGGCAGAGCCGGCCAGTGCGCTTTCAGGCTGAACGCGTTCGAGCCTGACAGGGGTGCTTTTATAGGCCGGTATACCACTTTTGGTATCATGGCTGTCCAGCGGTACCAGTACGTTCGCTTCCGGATAATAGGCTGCGACCGAACCATAGGCCATATCGTGCACCACGATGGTCAGCTTATCCATGCGCCTTGAAGTCGGGTTGCCGTCCGGGTCCAGGGCGATGACGTTGACCTGCTCGCCGACGCGTAACTGCCGTTTTTCGGCCTCATCCGAGTTGATAAACAGCACATCCCGGCGTCCTGTTACGCCCCGGTAGCGATCGTTCAGACCATAGAGCGTTGTATTGTATTGGTCGTGGCTGCGCAATGTCGTCAGCACCAGATCGTGGCAGGTCAGTGAGCGTGGATCTTCATTGATGCCCGCCATCACCAGGAACTGCGCTTTTCCTGACGGCGTGTGCCAGATGCGCTCGGATGCGCCATTGGGCAGGCGAAAACCACCCGGTTGTTGAATGCGTTGATTATAATTTTCGAAGCCCGGAAACACCGCTTCAATGGCCTGGCGGATATTACTGTAATCACGCGTCATCTTGTCCCAGTCGACAACCGTATCAGGCAATGTGGCTTTCGCCAGGCTGGCCACCAGCAGCGGCTCTGACTTCAGGTGCGGCGAGGCGGGATCGAGCGTGCCTCGTGAAGCATGTACCATCGACATGGAATCCTCAACCGTGACACTTTGCGCACCCGAGGGTTGCTCATCCACCTCCGTGCGTCCCAGTACCGGAAAAAGATAACTGTGCTTTGCCATCAACAGATGTGAACGGTTCAACTTCGTCGCCATATGCACCACCAAATCCAGATTGCGCATGGCAGGAAAGGTGACCTGTGGGTCAGACATGGCTTCAGCCAGGTTGCCGCCAAGGCACAGCAGCGCTTTAGCACTGCCGTCACGGATGGCGCGAATTGCCTCAACCGCGCCGTGACCGTGTTGTCTGGGCGGCGTAAAGCCAAACACTTTTTCCAGACTGTTCAGCAGACTGTCAGACGGGATTTCGGTAATCCCAACCGTGCGATCACCCTGAACATTGGAGTGGCCGCGCAGCGGACAAATGCCAGCCCCCTTTTTGCCCATGTTGCCGCGCATCAGCAACAGATTCGCGATTTGCTGTACATTTTGTGTTCCGTACTGATGTTGTGTAATGCCCATGCCGTAGCAAATAATGGTGCGATCCGCCTCCGCATACAGCCGGGCAAGATGCTGAATCTCTTCACGCTCCATCCCTGAAACTTTCAGAATGTGCGCCCAACTGGTCGCCTCCAGATCGGCCTTCAGCGCCTCGAAGCCCTCAGTGTGTTCATGAATAAAGGCCTCATCCAGCACACCCGGTTCGCCCTGTTCTCTGGCCGTCGCATCCATGGCGAGCAGGAATTTCATCATCCCTTTCAACATGGCCGCGTCACCGCCTACGCGCACTTTATAATAGGTTGACGCCAGCTTGGTTGAGCCCATCGACAGCATCTCAATCGGGCTTTGCGGTGAGGTAAACCGCTCCAGCCCGCGTTCGCGTAACGGATTAATCGCAACAATCGTCGCACCACGTTTTGACACCTCTCTGAGCGTGCCCAACATGCGCGGATGGTTGGTGCCCGGGTTATGACCAATACATAAGACAAGGTCGCAATGGTCAAAGTCATCCAGCTCGACGGTGCCCTTTCCTACGCCGATGGATTCCGGCAACCCCACACTGGTCGGTTCGTGGCACATGTTGGAACAGTCTGGGAAGTTATTGGTACCGTATTCGCGGGCAAACAACTGCCAGAGAAAAGCGGCTTCATTCGATGCGCGGCCAGAGGTATAAAACTCAACCATGTTCGGATCGCTATAGCTGCGCAGCCGCTCACCTATTTCACGAAAGGCCGTTTCCCATGCGATGGGCTGATAGGTATCGCTGGCCGCATCATATTTCATCGGATGGGTCAGCCTCCCTTCGCCTTCCAGATCCAACGCGCTGCGCGCCCACAAATCGCTGACCTTGTTAGCCGCGAAAAAATCGGGCGTGGCACGCTTACTGGTGGCTTCCCACGACACCGCTTTGGCCCCGTTTTCGCAAAACTCAAAAGAAGACGTATGCTGCGGATCAGGCCAGGCGCAGCCGGGGCAATCAAAGCCCTGGGGCTGGTTCACCCTGAACAGGGCAATGACGTCCTGTTTCACCGCCATTTGTCCCCGAATCGCATCCGCTACAGCTTTTAATGCGCCCCAGCCACCCGCTGAGCCGCCATACGGTTTGACCCCAAAAGTACGATTCGTTTCTTTCATTTTTATCCCAACCTGTATCAATGACTTTTGCTTAAGCCTGGTGCAGGATTGGGAACACGCCTGTTAAGCAGGGCGCAAAGCCTGATTTAATTTTTGCAAAATGTTACCTCGCTGCGGTTAATTGCAGCCTATGCGCTTTTTGTGTCCCAACGGCGTTACCCACCGTGTTTCGCTTAAAAGGCAGAATTTTAAATTACGCGTAAATAGCGAGCCGGCGTCACCTTTCATTTGCATAATCATGGGCAGGCAGCGCCCGCCAAATAGCGGGAAAATGACGACGAAAAATCATATCCACTCGCGTCGCGTGATATTCATTTATCCGTTCTGCTTATTTCTGGCTGGCCATTGACGCTTCTGGCGGTTTATATTTCTCCGGTGAGTCACGCTAACGGCCTGTTCGCTTACCCTTTCAGTTCTGACTTTACAGCAGCATCCTGTAGAGGTTCTTTTTTTACTGGCGCCCCAGACATCATCATAGGCATAGCCGGTCAGCGCTTTGATCACCTCACGGGTTTCGGCATCACAGTCTTTAGGTGAACCGCCCAGCTTACGGCGTGCGACTTCTTTAATCAGCAATTTGTGGCTGCGCTGGGTCAGTTTGAACTGGAACGTCAGCCAGAAACTCACGGCCAGAAGCGCGCATGTCACGCCTGCCATCAGCAGGACAATGGCGGTGATTGCGCTATCAGGCTGAGCGCCGTTCCCCTTGGCAAACCCGCTTTCCTGGAGCACCACGCCAATAATAAAGATGGCAATCGCGACCGAACTTTTGCGCGTAAGCACCATGACGCCCGCGAAGATGCCTTCCCGGCGCTGACGGGTTACCATTTCATCAATATCGGGAATGAAGCTGTAAATATTCCACGGAATATAATACAGCCCCGCGCGCGCTATCCCCATAAACAGGAAGGCGGCGCTAAATAACAGCACGGGTACATGCCACTGCCAGAGATAAACGGCATACAGAAAAAGCAGCACGACGGCAATAGATATATAAGAGAGTCTCAAGGCGTTAGAGGGCGTCATAGAAAATCTGCCCAGCAACAGCATAAATAAAAAGGTGCCGGGGATAGACATAAACATCATATTACTCAGAAGCAGCGAGGCTAATGAGGCATCCTGTTTTAACCCATAAATAACGAAATAGGTAAAAACGGCAAGAAACACATCCATCGCTGTGAACGAGCAGATATAAATGAGCAGATGCTGACGAAACGCCCGAATTTTAAATGACGAGGCGAGATCCACAAACATGTGTTTCACATGCGAAAGAAAATGACGCGCGGGTGCCGGTGGCTTTTGAACCTCGTCTGCATCCTGAATATCTTTCGCTTCCCAGGTGGTATACCAGGTAATAAATACCGCGACGCAGTAAATCACTGAGAAAATCACGCCCGTGAGTGTATAGGTGATGGCGTTGTCTTTGCCCGTGTACGTCATGATGACGCCCGGTACCGAGACCGCGAGAAAACTTCCCAGCGAGGAAAACATCATCCGCACGCCGGAAAGGCGAGTGCGTTCACTGAAACGGTTGGTCATTTCTGACGACAGGGTTTCCCACGGCACCAGCACCATGGCAGATAACAATTCGATGGTGAGATAGGTGCCAAGATAATACCAGTAGTTCATATCCGTGACCCATAATGCGCCGTACAGCAGCATCAGAGGCGAGGAAATTAACAAGAAGAAACGACGACGGCCGAATTTGCGCCCGGCCCAGGTATGGCCGAAATTATCCGTGATGTAACCCATGATCGGACTCAGTACGGAATCAATCACCCTGGCGATGGCGAAGATGGATCCGGCTTCCAGCACCGATAACCCGCAGTAGGTGGTATAAAAAAACAGTAACCAGGCACCTATCACTGCAAAGGCACCGCCCCCAAATAAGTCGGTAATGCCGTAGCCTGTTGCTACGCCATACCCGACGCGACGTTCAGTCGGTTTAACCATTTATCTGCTTCCTGTTCTGGTCGGTGTTTTATAACGGCAAGCCAGTGCCTGCCGTCGCTGTTATCAACAGAATTGGAAAAGAATGGGCGTGCGGGCTGACTACACCGCGTTAGCTAACATTTGGGCTTTGATACACAGTTCAGCCGCTTTAAACGCATGTTCCTGCGTCATGGCGTGCTCGGTGCGATGCAGACAGTCGGTGATCAACTGGCCAAAGAACGGGAAACCCACCGTGCCCGCCACGCTGTAGCGAAACTCACCGTCCTGATTCACCAGGTAAACCACATCCTGCTCGTCACGCGTGAGATCGGTATACTTGCGAATTTCGATGTAACCGTCGGTTCCGAGCAGCGTCATTCGCCCGTCGCCCCAGGTCGATAAGCCTTCCGGGGTGAACCAGTCACAGCGAAAATAGCCGGTTGCGCCATTTTCCCCTGCCAGCATCGCCTCGCCGAAATCTTCAAACTGCGGATGGTGCGGATGGTGAAAATTGCGCACCTGACTGGCAACCACACGGGCCTGACTATTGCCGGTGTAATAGAGAAACTGCTCGATCTGGTGGCTGCCGATATCGCACAAAATGCCGCCAAAGTAGCGACGTTGATAGAACCAGTCCGGACGGCCGGTTCCTTCGCGATGCGGGCCCGTGCCAAGGGTTTGCACCACCCGACCAATCGCGCCCTGTTCCACCAGCTGTCCCGCGAAAACCGCGCTCTCAACGTGCAGACGCTCGCTATAGTACACCGCATATTTGCGGCCGGTTCTGGCGCACATGGCTTTGGCATCGTCCAGCTGTTCCAGGCTGGTGAGTGGGGCTTTATCGGTGAAGTAATCTTTCCCGGCCGCCATGACTTTCAGTCCCAGCGCACAGCGTTCCGAGGGAATGGCCGCCCCTGCCACCAGCCGCACCTGTGTGTCAGCGAGAATCGTGTCCAGGGAATCCGCCGCCTGAGCCTGCGGAAACTGTTGCAGGAACCTGTCGACTTTGGTCGCATCCGGGTCATAAACCCATTTCAGCGTCGCCCCGGCTTCAGTCAGGCCATTGCACATCGCATAGATATGCCCATGATCCAGCCCGGCGGCAGCGATAATAAACTCGCCTGGGTTCACAACCGGCTGGGGTTTGCCTTTCGGCGCGTAGTTCATGCCATCCTTTTGATTCATGGTGTTGTCCTCACGCAAAGTTTTTGCCTAACGGGATCGCATCCTCATCCGCGAAATTTTCCACGGAGGCCTGTTTTTCATAAAAGTGCGGTGCGCTGGCAATCAGGCCACCGGTACGGTAGAAGGTGTCGTTGCTGGCAATCGGCAGCGTGACGGTGGTATGGGTTATAGCCGATTTGTAGATGGCGGTGATTAACGCCAGGGATTGCTTGCCCTGCTCACCGTCTACCAGCGGCGCACGCTGCTGCTCAATGGCCGAGAAAAAGTCATCCACCTGACCGGCATGCAGTGTCCATGTCAAGGGCGGGATCTGCGCATACAGCTGGTCCAGTTCGTTTTCCAGCGCGATATGATGATCCTGTTCCGGAAAGCCGTTTTCCGCCGCCTGATAAGCAACGGGTTGCCAGGGCGCAGAGAGCCGCGCTTTCTCGCCCTGTAAAATGATTTTTTGATCTTCACCGTGATGCACCACCGAGGCCGTCAGCTGTGCCAGCGTGCCGTTCGGGTAACGGAAAATAGCGGCACTGAGATCTTCGACCTCCGCATTGTCATGAGCGACATTGCTCATCATGGCGACCACGTCCGTCGGTGCGCCGAGCATCCATTGCAGCGCATCGATGTGGTGCACAGCATGATTGAGCGTGCAGCCCCCACCTTCTTTTTCCCACGTCCCGCGCCACCACAGGTCGTAGTAGGCATGACCGCGCCACCACAATGAATCAACCTGGGCGTGACAAATCTTTCCTGCCAGGCCGGAATCCACCGCCGCTTTTAACCGCCAGAAGGCATCGGTAAAGCGGTTCTGCGCCACCACGGAGAGCACTTTGCCGCTGGCCTTTTGCGCCGCGATCATGGCATCGCACTCTTCAAGCGATGCCGCCATCGGCTTCTCGCACAGCACATGTTTGCCTGCCTGTAGCGCCGCTATCGTATTCTCGGCATGCACATAAGGCGGCGTGCAGACATCCACCACATCGATATCTGCGCCATCCGCCAGCATGGCGAGATGATCGCTGTACACGCGTACATCCTTCAGGCCGTAACGCTGCAATTTATCGCGGGCTTTGTCCGGGTACACATCCACTACCGCCACAATTTTGCCGCGTTCGGGAAACTGCAAAAACGCCTGAATATGTAAATTGGCAATATTACCCATACCTACTATCGCAATTTTTAACATGCCACTTCTCCGTCTTTGACCGTCGCTGTCGTCTTTGCGAGGAACATAGAAAAGCGGCTGTCGTGGGACAAACTGTTTTTGTGAGAATGTTCGCAGAGCGGCAAGGTAGTTTGTGAACAGCATGTAAAACCGCATTACTATCAAGCCACTACGGCTGCAAAAAATTGCAAAAATTGATTGGGACGGGGATCACACTATGGCGGGCAAGCTCAGGATGGACGAAATTTCGGCAAAAACCGGGTACTCTGTCAGTACCGTTTCGCGCGTACTGAGCGGCAAGGCCTATACCAGTGAAAAAGCCCGTAATGCGATTGTGCGCTGTGCACGTCAACTGGGTGTGTTGCACGACATGGTCAGCAGCCGCCTGTTAATTAACGGTCTGGTGGTCTTTGCGCCCGCCCGGACCTTTGCGCCGCGCGGCGATCACTTCTATCTGGAAGTGACGCGCGGGATTGCCGAAGCCTGTGCCAGCCATGATGTGCACATCAGTTACTGCCCACTGGAGGAACAGCGTGCCGATGTGAAACTGTTTCTGGAGAAGGCGGGCGCAAAAAGCAACGATGCGATCATCATCATCGGCACCGACGATCAGGCGATATTCAGCCTGGCAGCCTCGCTGAATAAACCCTGCGTCCTGATAAATTCCCGCGATAAAGACATGAAACTGGATGCGGTCTCCCCCGATCACCATGCGATTGGGTTCAGCGCCATGCAGCACCTGTTTGAGCAAGGGCACCGCCGGGTTTTGACCGTCACCTGTCTGCGCCGTGAAACGCTGTTTCTGCGGCTGGAGGGAATTAAAGACGCGTACCGCCATTTTCACCTGCCCTTTAGCGCGCAGAAGGACCTGATTGTGGTTGAAGCCTATTCTGAGCATGAAACCGAAGCCGCCCTGAATGGCTGGCTGGACGAACATCCGCGTGAGGAGTGGCCCGATGTGATAGTGCCGGTGGGCAAAGGGATTATTACCGGTGTTCAGACTGTGCTGGCGGCACGTTCCTTGCGTATTCCCGAAGATATCTCACTGATGACGACCGATCTGGCAAGTCAGCTGGCGGGCGCGGCCGGCAGGCCGGTGACAGGCTTTGCCGTCCCGTGTCGGGAGCTGGGCTACGAAGCCATCCAGCTTCTGCAGAACCGTCTGAACCGGCCCCATGCGCCCGTGTATAATCTGCTGTTGCAGGCAAAACTGATCGACCACGGCACGGTCGCCAATGCCACACGCCATGCGGCGCGGGAGGAAATACGGGACGAGCAGACACCGGTTTGAACAGAGGGATGCGGGTTTGCAGCGGGCAAGTCATCTGTTGCAGGCCCCACTCAACGCTAGCATTTGTGACTAGCCGGCTGACACGGGCACTATTGCGGTAGTGCATGCGCAAAGAATTTAACCCCATCAGGCCAGGCGCCCCGATGGCCTGAAAAGGCGGCAGCGGCGTGACCGATCGTCATATTTCGGCTGCCTGCCTGGGTGATATCCGGACCGTCAGCGCGTAATCTTGCCAGCGAGATGCGTGACGGCCTGACAACCGCGATATGACCCGGTCTGTGCTGATCGGGGCTTTCATAGGCGACCACCACCAGCATGCCTTTATTCGCCAGCTGCTGAGCGTGCCACGCATCGCTGACCCTGATCCAGCCTGACTGACGCCCTTCACTACTGTCAAACCAGCGTGTTTGTGCGCTCGCCAGGAAAATCTGGCTGTGCTGAGGCGGCCTGAGCATATAGACGCCCAGGCGTGCGCCTACCGCCGCCGCAAACGCGCTGCAGTGCGTATGATTACCGGGACCAGAATAGGTATCCGGTCTGTCAGGCTTGCCCGTTTCCCAGTTGACGTGATGATGATTCAGCCATAAATGCTCCACGTCCGCATGGTCAAGCACGGCAAGAATCTTTTGCGCGTTGGGCGTGAGCGCGCCGCAACAGGGCGCATCCTGCGGCGGCACGGACTGGACGTTGCCAGCCGGAACCGGGCTGGCGACAGCCGACAGGGACGGGAAGAGAAAAGCCGCACTCGCAAAGACGGCCAACGCATATCTGCTCAGTGATGGTTTCATAGTGACCTGACTGTATAGAATTAAGGTTCGGCATTGAAGGGGCTCCTTGAGGAAGCGCGCGCACCCCTTCGTCCGCCATTCCGTGCGGTGAAGCGCCGGAACCCATCGCGCCTGCCTGCACCTTTATTTTACACCTCTGCCACATCTTCAGGGTTGGGTTTCTGCATGACGAATTGAGCTCTGCCTCCCGGGTATCCCGCCTGAAGCGGCGAACAGCCTGCATGTTTCTGTCATCGCACACCCGGTCGTGGCGTGCCTCGGTGACGTGACACGTCAGGCGGATTTCAACTTACTCCGGTAGGGATTTTTTGCAAGGATCACGTTCTGTAAGAACCGCAAGGTCACCACGGAGAATCTGTGGTGACCCCTGCCCGTTCAGAGCCTGCGCCCGTTTTCAGCAGCACAGGCGTTTGTGTTGATTTTCAAAAACTCTGCCAGTTGGTCTCCGCTGCAGCGGGAACAATATTGCTGACAGGGCGCGTCATGGCGGGCGGAGCTATCGCGCTTTTCACTTCCTTAAGCGCGTCAGGTCCTGCACGCTGGATAACAAACGTGGCAACCAGGCGGTTTAATGCTGAGGCCTGTTCCATTAATGAACGCGACGCAGAGGATGCTTCTTCCACCAGGGCCGCATTTTGCTGCGTCACATCATCCATTTGATTGACGGCCAGATGGACCTGGCTAATTCCCTGAGACTGTTCCTGGGCGGCGACAGAGATTTCATCGACCAAATCGGTAACCTGCCGGACGGCATCGTTCATTTTGTGCATATTTGTACCCACCCCTTCAGCCTGTACCGCACCGGCTTCCACAAAGCCTATTGACGATTCAATCAGCGCTTTAATCTCGCGGGCTGATGATGACGAACGCTGCGCCAGGTTGCGCACCTCGCCAGCCACGACCGCAAAACCACGGCCCTGCTCACCTGCCCGTGCGGCTTCGACCGCCGCATTCAGGGCAAGGATATTGGTCTGAAAGGCAATCCCCTCAATGAGAGAAATAATGTCGGTAATTTTGGCCGAGCTTTCGCGTATATCGCCCATCGTCGTCAGCATTGTTTTCACCCGATCTGCGCTGTCTTCTGAAATCTCGCGCGCATTTTTCGCTAACTGGCTGGCCAGTCGGGTATTTTCTGCCGTCTGACGCACCGTTTCACTCAGCTCTGACATACTGGCAGCCGTTTGCTCAAGTGATGCCGCCTGCTCTTCAGTCCTTGCCGATAAATCCTCGTTACCCGCTGACATTTGCGATGACGCTGTACTGACAGACTGCGCGGCACTTTCCACAGCGTTCAGTGACAGCGACACAGTCTGAATCAGATGATTAAACGCTTTTGCCGTCAGGCCGATTTCATCAGAGCGTGTGTCATCTGCTTTGAGAGTGAGATCGAGGTTTTCGCTGGCCTGCTCCATCGTCAGGCGCATGGCATTCAGCTGGCGGCGAATGGCTAAAATTGTCTTAACGGTAAAAAACCCCAGCAGCAAAATAGCGGCGGCTGAGCCGGTGATCAGGGTTAACAGTGTATGGTGATAGGTTCTGTCGTTTTCTCTGCTGAGCGCATTGGCGAGATCGGTATTGAGCTGAAGTTGCTGCTGATAATTCGCAATGAGCTGTCGGGCTTCGGCGCCAATCCCTGTTGTCCCCTGCAACATTCCCAGAGACACAGCATCATTCTGAGCACGTGAGGCGGCCAGAAAGGCCGGCAGGTCGCGTTCTATTTTATTAATCATCGTAAACGCCTTTTCCGTCATTTGCCTGTCTTGCTCGTTGGACGTGTCCTCTGCAAGGTAGTGCTGATTAAGCGCACGAATATGTTTGATTGTGTCGTTGACTTCTTTTTCGATGACAGCCTGCCTGGCCAGGTCAGTCACGCTCTGATGATGATAAAGGGCGATGATGACGGCATTACTGCCTTCAATCATCTTTGAAATACCGGTGATTGACGGGACCGTATTTTCGTTAACGTATTTGAAGCGGGTCTGAAACCCTTGCGACACGCTGACAGATACGACAACCATAGCGACCAGCGCTGCGGAAAGCAGCGAAAACGTGAACAAAAGACGCTGAGTTATAGTCATTGTTTTTACCTGGTAAAAGAGAAAAGAAATACGTCTGATATGATTCAGAAAAGAGGCGACATACAGACAGTCAAATAAAATATCGGCGCCATAAAAAAATAATCAAACGGAGTTCCCGCTCTGTTTACACGCCATTTATACATACCTCCCTCCTGAAAAAACAACTCACTGAAAGGCCTCAGTTATTTTTGCAACGCTGTTTTCTAAAAATTTAATGCCGCGCATTTAAAACGTAATAACACCCCTTTTTCTGTGCCTGACGTTAAGCCCCCGCCTTTATCATTCATTCTTCCTGTTAAAAGGGAAAAACCATCAAGAAAATTAAAGCAGTATTTTAAATGACATATTTAAATATTTTTTCTTTACGCGGGAGCGCTGTTCTGTAAGGGGGGGAATCCTGCATCGCGTCCTCACATTGCAGAGCGGCGTCCTGCTGCTTTCTGATGCGACAGCCAGCCTCACTACACGAAAACGCCATAAAAATACTGTTAAAACAAAAATTATGGCAAAATCGCGTGGCGACACGTGCCATTAAACCGTTATCCTGTCGTTTTCAATACGGGGACATTTTACGTCATCAGCCACGCTGAATGCCTGTACAGTGATGAACCGGCAACGCATAAAACCCTATTTTTAATTTATCCTTAAGCGATAACTCATTACTTGTAGCCATAAAAAAAGCCCGGCATGCCGGGCTAACAAAAATCAATAAACTGCCACCTTTAGGCCGACACTGTATAGCGCAGCGCAGAAAGTGTAGTTGAGCGCCGCATTATTACTGTAGGGAATACCATAAGAGATGTAATCAGATGTTATTTTTTCGCAAAACTCAATTAAGCGCCACACTATTTTAATAGCCTTATATCATTTTTCTCTTTTCTGCAATGCTGTGTCATTGCAGCCATATAAACGCTTTGCTGCTGTCTGCTTTTTTAAACGGCATCGTGAACATGAGGTTATTTTTTACGACGCAGGCGCGGGACATATTTACGTTAACAGAAAAGTGTCTCACAGGCGGCTTTTGCCATCAGCCGGTCTGCGCGCATCAGAAAGCCCTGACAGGGGCTGCGCCTCACCGGGCGTTGATTTTCGCAGCCAGGCGCATCCTGTTAGTCACCCGTGTCATGCTGATAATGACTCGCTGTCAGCTGAGACAGTGAGGATATCCCCCTCAACATTCATGACGTTGCGTCAGATAACAGGGTTCATCCGGTTACTGCACCGCCCGCCCGGATGGCCCGGCGGGCGGTGTTCTGTCAGACCTGAAATGCCTCCACCATGTTACGCAGCGCATGCGCCTGTTCTGACAACGAATGGGAGGCAGAGGATGACTCCTCGACCAGGGCTGCATTGTTCTGCGTTACGCCATCCATCTGGCTCACCGCGATGCTGACCTGCGAAATGCCCTGCATTTGCTCAGAGGAAGCCAGAGAAATATTATCCATAGCCTCAGCCAGCTCGTTCACCCTCCCCACAATGTTAACAATGCTCTGTCCGGTCGTAGATGCCACCGTGGTGCCGTTTTCTACCTGACCTACCGCCTCTTCAATCAGCAGTTTGATATCGCGCGCAGCCGTAGCGCTGCGCAAGCGTTCTGACTTCACCGGCCACTACCGCAAATCCCCGGCCCTCTTCGCCTGCGCGTGCCGCTTCAACCGCAGCATTGAGCGCCAGAATATTGGTCTGGAAAGCGATGCCTTCAATGACGGTCGTAATATCACGCACTTTCGTTGCGCTCATGGATATGTCCTGCATGGTATCGACCATCCGCTGCACATCCTCTTCGCCGCCTCGGGCAAGACGGGCGGTTTCGCGGGCAGATTCGGCGGTCTGCCGTGCGCCGCTGGTGTTGCTTTTCACCGTGGCCGTCAGCTGCTCCATGCTGGCGGCCGTTTCCTGTAAAGCTGCCGCCTGCTGTTCTGTGCGGGAAGAAAGCTCGGCATTCCCCCTGGAAATTTCATCGGCGGCTAACGCGACAGCGTTCGACGTATCCCGGATATTCGCGACCATGTTGCGCAGGTTGGCCTGCATGGCATGAAGGGAAGCCAGCAGGCTGGTCGTGTCGTTGCGACGAAGTGTGACAGGTGACGTTAAATTTCCGGACGCAATCGATGCTGCCAGCGCCTGTGCCTGCGCCGGTTCGCCGCCCAGCTGGCGCATCAGCGTACGGATAATGATAACGCAGGCCATCACAGCAACAACCAGAGACAAAAAGACCATTATCGCCATCAGACTGGCCGTACGTGACGCTGACTCTCTGGCATCAGAAACCGTTTTTTGACTCACCTCCATCTGAATCTCGGAAAGCCGATCCAGGGCGTCCAGCATTTTCCGCTGTACCGGCCGTACCGTTTTCAGCAGGTAATCAATTGTGGCCGCCTGGTCGCTTTGCATCGCCTTCTGGCCTGCCATGGTGATCAGGTTCAGCGCCTGGTCATCTTTAGCGAGCAGGTTCTCCAGGGCATTTTTCCCTTCGGCTGATACATTCTGCGACATGCTGCTGACCAGTTTTTCGCGTTTCGCCAGGTAGTTCGCTTTCTGGTTCTGCACCCGCTCCCACTCGGTTTGCTTCTCTTTTGCATCGCTCAGTAAGGCAATATTTCTTACCGCAACGGACATATCCCGGGCAGCACTGCGCATATCCTGGATCAGATTGTACCGATACATTTTATTGTTGACGGCATTATCCATGTCGTCCCGTGCCTGCCAGAGTGCGTGAAGCGCAATGCCTGTGCAGAGCACAAAAAGCAGGATGAGCAGACTGAAGCCTGCAGCGAGACGTGTGGCAATTTTCATGGTGTTTTCCCCGATAATGTTGCTACTGCTGTGTGTAGTCCGATTTTGCTGAATACATTTGCCGGAAAGATCTCTGCAAATGAAAATGTGTGTTTCCTTCACCTGTCAGTAACGGCTGACAGGGAAATCTATATAGATGACAAAATGGAATTCGGGTGGGACAGAGCGGACAGAAAGCAAAGCCAATACGGCAAAGTCGCGCATAGCGCGGCTGGGAGGGCGAAAACTTATTTTTCAGAATATTGTTAGTAAACATGTCACGATAAAACGCGGCGTATCAGACATCTCCCGACACAGGGGGATCATGCTGTTCGAATGCGATCTCCCGCTTCTGTGAACAGCAGTGTGTTACGTTGACGGCAACGCCCGAAGGCCAGACGTAACCTCATGAATTCTGTACGGGCGGAGGCGGTTCTGTGCCCGGTTTGCGATGAGCATCGACACGGTCAGGATGATTCATCGGGTCCCTTTCGGAAATGCCTGTGACGCGATGTTGTCCGTTGTTCAGACGGGGAAGATGCCGTAAAACGCTTTTCCATTCCCCCGTTAACCCGTCTTACCTGCCGCCAGAAAGCATGGCAACGGCTATTCTGCCGGGGAGACTGAATGGACGGGTGTGCCCCGGCGATCCCAGCGGCGGGCCATCCACCACAGCAGTGCCGTGATGCACCAGCCAATACACCACGACACATCGTTACCGGCAAACAGCCAGGTGAGTGAACCATGGTGAAGTGGATTGTCGATAAACGGCAGTTGTACCAGCACACCCAGGACATAAACGGTAATCCCCACCCTGTTCCAGCGGCCATAACGTCCGTCTGGCTGTGACAGCGCAGGAATATCCACTTTGCCCTGGGTGATCACATAAAAATCGATCAGGCTAATCGCGCTCCATGGCACGAAAAACGCCAGTAAAAACAACAGAAAATGGGTGAACGTTTTCAGAAAAGCAGGTTCACTCAGCAATGCAATCACACAGGCCACACTGACCATCAGGACCACAAACAGAATGCGTGCACTCCGACCCATTGCGGATTGCTGGCGGAAACCCGAGACAATAGTGGTCAGTGCCATAAAACTGCCGTAAGCGTTCAGGGTGGTGAACGTGATTTTGCCGAAGCAGATAGCGAAATAGATCACCATCGCCATCGTGGGCGTACTGCCCAGGCTGATAATATAGCCAACCTCATTGCCCGCAAACGCCTTTCCGGCCAGCGCCGCGACAATCACACCCAGCGTCATGGACGCCTGCGTCCCCGTTACGGTGCCGAAAAACACTGACCAGAACAACGTTTTCGCGGAGACATTCGCAGGCAAATAGCGCGAATAGTCGGAGACATAAGGGCAAAATGCGATCTGCCATGAGGAGGAGAGCGACACCGCCAACAGGAAATGAGCCAGCGTGAAGTGCTGATTCTGCCAGACAGGCGTTAAGTCATGCGTTACCACCAATGTGATAAACAGATAAGCAAAAGCCAGTACACCAACAAGGCTGGCCAGTTTGCCAAGCTGATGGATCACCCGGTAACCCAGCACCGCAATGACGATGATTATCGCGCTAAACAGGATCATGCCCGTCGCATGGCTGACATGCACCAGCTTAGCCAGCGCCTGGCCGGCCAGCACGGTACCGCTGGCCGAAAAACCGACGTACATCATGCATACCAGCAGCAGCGGAATGACCGCCCCATAGACGCCGAACTGCATGCGGCTGGTGATCATTTGCGGTAAACCCAGGCGCGGCCCCTGAACCGCATGTAATGACATGATGCCTGCGCCCAGGATCTGTCCGACCAGTAATCCCACCAGTGACCAGACCACATCGCCCCCCAACACCACCGCCAGCGCACCCGTAACTATCGCGGTGATTTGCAGATTTCCGCCAAACCACAGTGTGAACTGGCTAAAAGGATGACCATGTCGCTCCCGCAGTGGGATGTAATCAATGGAACGGCTTTCAGAGAGGCGCGGTTTCTCAACGCCTGAATAACCTGCTGCAGATGTTTCGGCTGGCATCATTTCCTCACTGGGCAGTGTATGGGGTGCGTTGCTGTTTACGTCCGGCGGACGCCAACGCAGGGTGACAGTACATGTATAGACAGGCAAGGATAGTGTCATGCTCACGCTGAAGTGACAAGGCCATGCGTCATTGGAAAATGTGATGAGGCCTGTTCGGCAAAATGTGCGCACGAAAAAGCAAAACTGCTTATTTCTGATACGATTTAAACGTAGCCGTAAAAATTAATGTCCTTTTTGCTACGAACGCAAACACAGCAAATTTAACCTACATAATGAGACAATAATGAAAATATCCACACGCCTTATTGCAGGTTTTGGCCTGCTTATTCTTTTGTTCATCCTGTGCACCGGGATCGCCCAACAGGCCCTGCATCATGCCCGTGAAGGCATGGACGATACCGTCAACATCAAGATGAAAAAGTATCAGTTAGCGCAATCCATGTACGGTGAAGTCAGAGATATGGGCATTGCCGTCAGGAATATCGCGCTGCTCAGCGACACCCAGGCGATGCAGCCTGAAGTCACGCGGATTCAGAAACAGAAAGCGCTCTTTATTGCTAACCGTCAGGCGCTCGGCGCTATCCTGGCAACCGACTGTACGCCGGCGGGTCGTGAGGCTTTCAAAAGAATTACCGACAGCGAAGGACCAACGTTTGCCGCCCTGGAGCAGGCAACCAAGCTCGGGCTGGCCAATCTTGATAAAGAAACCACGGACTATCTGTTAAAGGACGTGCGTCCTGTTCAGACTAAGTTACTGAATGCTCTGCGCGATATGACAGAGATTCAGGAGAAAAACAGCCAGGCTGCTGTGCAACAAAACAGCCATTCTACTGCCCGCGCCTCGCTGATTCTGATGCTACTGGCCACCGCTTCTGTGATTGTCGCGGTCGGTGCCTGTGCGGTCACTATCAGCGTGCTGATGCGCCAGCTGGGCGGTGAACCGGCACAGGCGCAGGCGCTGGCCGCCTCCATCGCAGCCGGCGATCTGACCGCCACCGTGTCACTGCGCCGCAAGGACACCACCAGCCTGCTGGCCTCCCTTGACGTCATGCAAGCCAGGCTCCGTGCGCTGGTTTCCCAGATTAAAGAGGCTTCGGCCTCCGTTGCGCTGGCTGCCGATGAAATCGCGCAGGGCAATACCGAACTGTCCTCACGTACCGAACAGCAGGCGGCGGCTTTGCAGGAGACGGCTGCCAGCATGGAGCAGCTGACGGCCACGGTGAAAAGCAATACGGCCGGTGCACAGCAGACGGCCGATTCGGCACGTGAAACCGCACAGCTTGCCCGCACGGGCGAATCTGACATGCAGCGCATGACGCACACCATGCATGACATTTCGGTCAGCGCCACTAAAGTGCGCAACATCACCGCCGTGATCGAAAGCATTGCCTTTCAGACCAATATCCTGGCCCTGAACGCGGCTGTTGAGGCGGCCCGTGCCGGCGAGGAAGGACGCGGTTTCGCCGTGGTCGCGGGCGAAGTGCGCACGCTGGCCCAGCGCAGCGCTACGGCAGCACGTGACATTAAAACGCTGATAGAACAGGCCGTTGAACAGGTGGAAAGCGGCGTGACGGTTGCCTCCTCAACCGGTCAGAGCATCCTGAAAATCGTTGGAATGGTCGGCGAACTGGCTGACGCCATGGATAATATCTCTCTGGCCTCCTCCGAGCAGATGCAGGGCATTTCACAGGTCTGTATCGCGGTGAGCCAGATGGATGGCGTGACGCAGAACAATGCCGCACTCGTTGAAGAATCGTCTTCGGCGTCACGCTCACTGTCGGAACAGGCGCATGCGCTGCGCGGCATGGTCGCGGCATTCCAGGTGTAAAAAAGGCGGCAACCGCCGCCAGAGAGCAATAAATTCGGCACAAACCTCCAGGGACAGGCGGGCGTCGTCATGACAAAGCCTGTCCCTGGCGGACTGTCGACAGCGGCAGTTTTCTTGCTCAATCATGCTGTGCGCCAGGAACGCCACCGCCCCGCACGCAGCGGTGCCGCTGTCCGTCCCTGAGACCGGTGTGTCAATGCAGTCCAGACGTCGCGCCCGCCTGTGGCTGAGCGCCACACTTTCCTTGCCCCACGCCCGTTTGCCCCACACGGGTGAGCCAGCCTCCTGCCTCAATACAGACGTGAGAACCCCTGGCGTCAGCGCGAGTCCGTCTCAGTCAGCGTTGCCCTGACATGCGGCAGGCTCTGCGGGTAGTTCTGCTGAATAAATTCGATCATTTTTTCCCGCACGTAGCAGCGCAAATCCCAGGCGGTGGGCGAATTTTGTGCCGTCATTAATAACCTGATTGTCATGGTTTTTTCGGAGGTGTCGGTGACCTGAAGCACCTGGGTTTGCTGATCCCAGAGTTTGGTTTCACTGAGCACTTTCTCGAAATGCTGACGCAGCGGCTCAAGCGGCAGGGAGTAATCCACATACAGAAACACCGAGCCCAGGATTTGCGCGTTGTTGCGCGTCCAGTTCTGGAAGGCGTTTTCCGTGAAATAGGTAATCGGCAGCACCAGCCGACGGAGATCCCAGATACGCACGACCACATACGTCAGATTGATCTCCTCTATCCAGCCCCACTCTTTTTCCACCACAACAGCGTCATCAATTTTGATCGGCTGGGTAAAGGCAATCTGAATACCGGCAAACAGGTTAACCAGCGACTTTTGCAGCGCAAAACCGATGATGATGCCTGCGACGCCCGCACCGGCCAGGATGGTCGTGCCGAATTTACGCACGCCGGGAAAGCTGAGCAAAATCATCGACAGACTCAGCGAGACCAGGATCACGATGGCCACTTTTTTCACATAAATTAACTGCGTGCGAATCTTACGGGCACGCAGATTGTTCGACAGATTGATATCGTAGCGAATGAAAAGCATATCCTGCGCCACATTGGTCAACCGAATCAAAATGGAACAAATCGATAAAATGATAAAGATATTGGCGGTGGAGGTGATAAACGCCACGGTTTCAGGACGCAGATCGATGTAGTTAATGCCGATATTGATCAACACCAAGGGGATAAACAGAAACAGCGAACCGCGCAGGTGCTTTTCCAGTGATTTGAACAGTTTTCGGTCCCGGTTCTGCCAGAAGCGGATGAACCTGAGAAAAATAAACCGGGCCAGAAAGCCCACGATAAATGAAAGCGTGACGAGCAATACAGCAGGTATCCATGTTGGCGCACCCGATAACTCCCCAATAAGTAATGGCATCATTTCCCCTTATAGTCCGTCAGCAACCTGAGTTGTCGGATAAGTCACTAAAATCAGTAACCGTTGTGTTCCCGGTTATCTACGAATGAAGTCATTGCGCACATTAGTTTATGAAATTTTTTAACAATTGACTGACCTGTCGGTAAAAAAGCCCTGCCAGCATGCATATGGCCCGAGACAGCCGAATGCAATTAACTGTTATTTATAGCATTTTTATTCTTTCGCGAAGCAGCGGATCGCCGTTCTGTGTGGGGATGTTTATGTCAGCGCAAGCCCTGACAGCCGACGGCCAGGCAGGCATACGCGACTGCCGCCGTTGACAGTACCGCGCCAGGATGCGCGGTGCGGCTGGCAAAACGGGAGAAGAAATCTGTCCCGCTGTGCCGTCGGTGTTGCGGAAAAGGCGCCGGTGGGCGGTATCGCTGAGAGGTCGCCCCCCTGCCTGACGAATGGCGCAGCCAACCCTTTAGTATGCCGGAAGAGATCGGTCTTAAAGAGAGCGAGTCCAGCCTTAGAGTCCCAGGCTGGCGAGCAAATCGTCCACGTCATCCTGCGAGGCTGACGGGCTCTCTGCTGGCTGTGCAGCAGCCGGTGGACTGGCCACTTTGGCCACGGGCTGTGCGGGCACGTTATCCCTCAGCACCTGAACCAGGTGGACTTCCAGCTCATTCAGCATTTTCGTCATGCGCTGGATAATCTGGCCGGTCAGGTCCTGGAAACCCTGAGCCATCATCACCGCCTGAAGTTGCTGACGGGTGAAACCGGTTAACTGCGGCACTGTGCCAAGCCATGTGCGCGTTTCTTCCGCCAGCGCCCGTGCCGCGGCCTCGTTTTCCGGTGTGATAGCCGTGCTGTTCCAGCGCGCCAGCAGACTTTCCGCCGTATCCTGTAGCGTTGTCTGCGCAGGCTGTGTCAGCTCCACGCAGCCCAGTACCTCACTGGCCGCATTTTCGGTCATGGTCACCACATAGCCCAGACGCGCGCGGGCATCCGGGATCCCGCCCGCGACCTCGGACAGGGTTTGATCGTAGCCCAGTTCACGTAGGCTGTTACGTAAATTACGCAGCATAAAACCTGCACGAATGATCAGTGTGCGCGTATCATCCGCAGATAAAGACAGTTTAAGTTCAGACATCGAAACGCCCTCCGTTCAGAGTTGTGATTAGATTATCGGCAGGCGCGGCCTGAAAATTAATTGCTGTGGTCATTATCTTTATGGCGCAGCGGATAAAGGACGTTGGGAGGCGGATTTACAGCGGAGACTGAGGCGCTTGTTGCACGGCCTGCCGGTTAAAACAGGCCGTACTGCTCACTATTTTTTCAGTAAGCGTGGCAGTTGATTATCCAGCTCCAGCAGGCAGGCATCCATCATCTTTTGCGTCACCTGCGTGACTTTGGCGTAATGGTTGGCCGTCCAGTCATTCAGCGGTGCGGTGACATGCGCGGGTTCACATTCCGCAACCACATAGGGACTCAGGATCGTGCCGCCTTCCGGACGTTTATAAAACAGGACCCGATACGTTAAATCGTAGTTACTGTTGCCGGACGACATATCGGTGTACACCAGCGACCATTTTGAGGCAGCAATGAACAAGGGTTGTGTGTAAGCATAACCCCCGCCATTTTTATTCAGCCATTGCTGGATTTTGACGTCGGCTTTGGGCGTGAAATACGCGGCGGTGGGTTCCGGCATGCTGTCAATATCACTGCCCTTGTAGTTATTCTTATCAAATGAACCCGTGCTGATGCCGCCCCCCAGCACGGCACTCAGTACCGCTATTCCCATTCCTGTCCCGGCTCGGGCCGGCGTGACCTGGCGCAGTTTAACATCCGCGTAGGTATTATTATTCATATCGGTAGGTGCGAAAATCGTGTTGACGGTTAGTGAACTGCCGTTCTCCGCCTTGATCAAATGCGTATTTTTATTCTCCGCACATCCCGTCAGAAAGAGTAAAGCCAGCGTGCCCGTAACGATAATTTTGTTCATCATGAATGCCATTCCCTTTATTCAGTCGCCCTAAATCGTTATTTTTTATGCAGTTATAATGATCACACTGCATTTATCTATAACGGGTATTCATGAAAAACCTTTAGGTATTTTTTATTAACCTTTTTTGACGCCCCGTAACCGGCTGTGTCGCTGCCAGCGCCAGGGAAAGACGGAAAGATAATGCAGCCTGTTGTGGCGCGGGCCCGGTTATCTGGCAGGATGCGCCTGGTCTGTCGCGCCCTGTCGTGATGTCTGTTCCCGCCTGCAACAAGGCGGTGAACAGCGTGTCACGCCCGGAGCTTACTGGCGCGGTGCCCGCAACCGTGCTGATCTGGTCAGATCCCCGCAGTGAACTGATGACGTTCGGCCTGCCGGTAAGCACGCCAGCGATCACCGCGCTGGCTATTAGCCGTTAGCCGCTGTGACCGGCATTAACTAACGCAGCGTGCGCGGGCTTGTCCTGCGCCTGGCGTGATTCGCCTACGGGCGGAAAATGGGTTACTATCCGCGCCCGCTTCCCTTTGAGGCTGCCTGATGTCTGCCCTGTTCGACGATTTTATTGCGCCGCCCTGCCATGAGGCGATCGCGATCCTCTATGAGGACGCGCACCTGCTGCTGATTAACAAACCCAGCGGGCTGCTGAGCCTGTCCGGCAGGCACCCGAAAAATCAGGACTCGGTCCATTTCCGGCTGGCAGCGCGCTTTCCCGGTTGTACCCTGGTTCACCGGCTTGATTTCGGCACCTCCGGGCTGATGGTCATTGCCCGTAATAAGGCGATCAATGCCGCCCTGTGCGCGCAGTTCAGTCAGCGAAGCGTCAGCAAAGTTTACACCGCGCTACTTTGCGGCCACGTTGAACATGATGAGGGAAGAGTGGATGCGCCGATTGCGAAGCAGTTTCCGTTGATGGCGATTTGCGCACGCACCGGCAAACCAGCGCGCTCGCGCTATCAGGTGTTGGCGCGTTTTACGTATGTCCCAGATGACGGGCCGTCTCTGCCGGTCACGCGAGTGCAATTACGTCCTGAAACCGGCCGCACTCACCAGCTGCGTATTCACTGTCAGTACCTGGGGCACCCTATTTTAGGCTGTGAGTGGTATGGTGGTCTGCCGCCGCACAGCGCACGGGCACCCAGACTGATGCTGCATGCCAGCGAGCTGCATTTTACCCATCCTGTCAGCGGAGACGCGATTCAGGCCCGTCATGACAGTCCGTTTTAGGGGTAAAACGCCACGCGGTTATTCTGCGCCCCCGCGACCAGGCGGAGGCGCTCTGAAGCGGCTGATGTCGCGTGGATTACCACATCAAATCGTCTGGCACTTTGAAATCGGCATAAGGATCGTCCTCTTCCTGCGCGTCCTGACTGAGTGCGCTGTTTAAGACAATGCTGTCGGGATCGCGCTGCGCGATCTTATCCGCGACGCTGGCCGGAATAATCGCGTAGTGCGGCTCGTCGCTGTTTTCTGCCATCAGACGGGCAATGGCCAGGCGACCGTTAATCAGTTGGGTCTGCACAGGTTTATCGACCATGATTTTTTTAATCAGGTTGTTATCCGTGAAGTTAAAACCGATCTCACCTTTTGCCACGACGATTCTGTTCATTTCAATTAACTGCTTCACCTGCGCTTTATACTCTTTCGCCAGCACCGCTTGTTTACGCTTTTCGCTGAGCTGCCTGTCCCGCTCGATCTGCGCTTTTTTGTTTTCTTCTACGGCTTCTCGCGCTTCGCGCGCCTGCACGCGTGATTTTTTCGCGGTTCTCTGGACCTTGTCCATTTTTTTACTGGTTACCAGTCCCGCTTTTAATAACTGCTCCTGAAGAGTGAGTTTTGTCATTGTCGTCTCTGCATCGGTGAAATTAGGGTGTAGAAGTGAGCCTGAAGCGTTACCGCCCCGCCTTTTTGCGTCGGCAGACAGGCGGAAAGCGCGAGGTCAGGTACGGATCTGCGGCGCGTGGCAGGCGGCGCGTCGTCATAACGGCGCTGCTGGCGGCGCATGACATCGCTCCGTGGGCATCGCCTTGTCGGCCAGGCCGTCGTCCCAGCGGGCCAGCGGCGTCATCGGGCATCAGACTTTGAGCATTTTGACGGTAGCGTCAATATCAATCTCATCTTCCGTGAAGATTAAGGTTGCGCCCTGAAAGGTCGTGATTGCCAGTTTTTTCAGGGTGCGCATCGCTTTCGTCTTTTCTGCTGATTTGGGTCGGATATTATTCATCAGTATTCCCACCGACAGCACCGTGTTTTCTTTATCAATCCCTGCATCCGCCGGGACGTCTTCACTGAAAACAACGTAAGACTTAATCGCGGTGAGTTTGATGCGCTCACCCGCAATATAAATGTATTTACTCTCCGGCAGGACTTTCACCGCAAACGCTGACAGCCCTTTATTATTCGTCGTAGGTTCGAACGTGACCGAGGCATCTTTTTTAATCAGGTCAGGATTGGCAACTTTGATGACATGAAAATAACGGTTATCGCCGTTTTCATCTTTAATAAAACCAAAGCCTTTATCCTGAAACCAGGTAGTAATTGTACCGTTCATCGCCATTGTCGCCTGTTTAATCGTTTATCACCTTAATTTTTGCAGCGCGCAGTGTAAAACACAATGCCCGTACGCACTACGTTTTTGGGCATCATTACGTCCGGTCCCGCCGTTTCAGCCTGCCCCGTCAGTGAGGATCTTCCCCACCACCCGGCCCGATGCCGTAAAGCGGCCGCAATTGAGCAAAAACCCCTTCTTTGTCGCGGTAATAAGAAATTATGTGTTTGTGTCGCGCGATATACTTCTTTCATCCACATGAAAGAGGTTAAGCAAATGATTTTCAGGCCAAAATTTATCAGCTTTGATTGCTATGGCACGCTAATCAATTTCGAAATGGGCCCAACGGCAAAGGGCATTTATGCCGATCGGGTCAGCGAAGCGCACATGGCGACTTTCCTGGCGCATTTTCGTTTCTACCGGCTTGATGAGGTGCTGGGTGCCTGGAAACCATTTTACCAGGTGATTGAAAATGCGCTTCAGCGCGCCTGTCATGCCCATGGCGTCGTCTATCAGGAAAGCGATGCGCAGACGCTTTATGCTGCCGTGGCCAGCTGGCAACCTCATCCGCATGTGGTTGAGACGCTGACGACGATAGCACAGCATATTCCGTTAGTGATTTTATCCAATTCCATGATCGACCTGATCCCGCACAGCGTTACCCGTCTCGGCGCGCCCTTTCATGCGGTGTACACCGCCGAAGAAGCCCAGGCCTACAAGCCGCGTGCCCGGATCTTTGAGTATATGTTCGACCAACTGGGCTGCGGCCCCGAACAGATGATGCACTGTTCATCCAGTTTTCGTTATGACCTGATGACAGCGTGCGATCTGGGCTTTATGGCCAGGGCGTTTATCGATCGCGGTCATGAGCCGGCCATTGACGGTTACGGTGTGAACCGCCTGACCGACTTCCGCCAGCTTCCCGGCCTGCTGGGCCTGTAATCTCTTCAACGGCAGGGAAACATCATGTCTGAAACTGAGACACATCAGGCTGTCGCTCTGAATACCGCCGCGCCTGCGCTGTCGTTATCTGCCGTACAGGCGTTAGTGGCAGAGCGGTACGGTATGACGGATACCATTGTGCAGCCACTGGCAAGCGAACGCGACCAGAACTGCTGCATTGAAACCCCGACCGGTACGCGTTTTGTCCTGAAAATCAGTAATCCCGCCGAAGCGAAGGCGATTGTCGATTTCCAGATCGCCGCGCTTGAGCATATCGCCGAGGTGGCACCGGATCTGCCCATACCGCGCGTCGTGCGCACATCAGCGGGCAAGAAGTGTGACGTTGTCACGTTACCAGCAGGGAGCACCACGCTGGTTCGTATGCTGAGCTGGCTGGAGGGCACTCAGGTCAGGGATACCCAACCTACCCCCGCACAGCGTCGGGCCATGGCGTGCTGTCTGGGCCGGCTGGATTTGGCGTTACAGGATTTTTTACATCCGGCCGCCCGCCACGATCTGCTGTGGAATGTTTCCGCCGCGCATCGCCTGATGGACAAACTGGAGGCAGTCATCGATCCGGCACGGCGTCGCCTCGCAGAAAAATTTATGATGCGCTTCACCACCCAGGTATTGCCGCGTCTTGGCTCGCTGCGGGCGCAGGTGATCCATAACGATTATCACCTGTATAACGTGCTGGTTGCGCCAGATGCACAGGAGCGTCTCACCGGCATCATTGACTTTGGCGACATGATCTATGCACCGCTGGTAGGCGAAGTGGCCACTGCTGCGGCCTTTCAGATGACCGGCTGTGACGATCCCTTCGCAGGAGCTGCGCAGTTCGTCGGTGCCTACCACAAAACCCTGCCGCTCACCGATCTGGAACAGGCTATTGTCACCGACCTGATGACGACGCGTCATCTGATTACTGTTCTGATTACCGAATGGCGCGCGGCCCGCTATCCACATAACCGCGCTTACATCATGCGTCACAATCCTGCCGCCTGGGAGGCGCTGTCAATGCTGGCAGACCTGTCCCGCGACACGGCACGTGATCGCCTGCTGGCCGAACTCTGATACGGGAGACTTCCATGAAAAGCACCACCGACCTGAATATGGTTAATGCCTATATCCCCGGGCAGGCCGATGTTGACCCGGTGACCGCGGCGATGATTGACCGCCGCGATGCGTTGCTGGGCCCGGCCTATCGCCTGATGTATGAACATCCTCTGCACATCGTGCGCGGTGAGGGTGCCTGGCTGTTCGATCCCGAAGGGCGCCGCTATCTGGATGTGTATAACAACGTGACCTCGCTGGGGCACTGCCATCCGGCGGTGACGGACGCCATCTGCAATCAGGTCAAAACGCTGGCCACCAACACGCGCTATTTGCATGACACGATTCTGACCCTGGCTGAGCGCCTGCTGGCGACGGTACCTGAAACCCACCTGGCTCACCTGATGCTGACCTGCACGGGCAGTGAAGCCAACGATCTGGCCTTTCGTATTGCCAAAATCCGGACCGGTGGCACCGGAATTATTGTGACCGAAACCGCTTATCATGGCATTACGGACGCCGTCTCACAGTTCTCACCCTCGCTGGGCAAAAGCGTCGATCTGGGGCCGCATGTTCGGCTGGTCCCTGCCCCGCGCGCCTATCACGCCGACGGTGTCGATCTGAGCGAACGTTTTACCCAGGATGTGGAAATGGCCATTGCCGATCTGCAACGTCACGGCATTCAGCCTGCCGCGTTGATCGTGGATTCACTCTTTACCAGCGACGGGATCCTGCCCGGACCGACCGGCTTCCTGCACGGCGCGGTGAACGCCATCCGGCAGGCTGGCGGCCTGTTTATCGCCGATGAAGTCCAGCCCGGCTTTGGCCGCACGGGCGAAAACATGTGGGGTTTTCAACGTCACGGACTCAGACCGGATATCGTGACGCTGGGCAAACCCATGGGCAACGGTCAGCCTGTTGCCGGTTTACTGGCCACAGCCGACGTGCTGGCGGAGTTTGGGCAGCGCTCCCGCTACTTCAATACCTTTGCCGGTAATACTGTTTCCTGCGCGGCGGCCCTGGCGGTGCTGGATACCATTGAGCGAGAGGGACTGATTGCGCATGCGCGTGAAACCGGGAACAGGCTGCTGGAAGGCATTCGCGGCCTGAGCCACCGGCACGAAGCCATCGGCGATGTCCGGGGGGCGGGCCTGTTTGTCGGCGTGGAACTGGTTTCTGATCGGCAGAGCCGCGCAGCCGACCGCTGGCTGACCAGTCAGGTGGTGAACCGGATGCGGCAAAAAGGCGTATTGCTGAGTGCCTGCGCCATGGGCCATAACGTATTGAAGATCCGTCCTCCTCTGGTGTTGACGGCCGAACAGGCGGAAATAATAATCGACGTGCTCGACCAGGCGTTGACGGACGCCACCGCAGCACGCATGGGCCATTCAACCTGAGAGAATACGCCATCTATGTCACATGCCAGGCTCCCTGACCGCACCGATATCCGGATACTTGAGCATCTGCAACGCGAGGGGCGCTGTTCGATTGTCGAACTGGCTGAGGCAATAAACCTCAGCCCCAGTCCCTGTCTGGCGCGAACCCGCCGTCTGGAGCAGAGCGGCATTATCGCCGGTTATGCCGCCCGGATTTCACTGAATAAACTGGGCTGCAATCTGGTGGTGTTCTCCGAGATCACCCTGGCGAGTCATTACCCTGCTGATTTCCTGCGGTTTGAAACCGGTGCCCGTCAGTATCGGGAGATTGTCGAGTGCTACAACATTAGCGGCGGCTACGATTATCTGTTGAAAATCATCGCCCCCAACCTTTACCGGTTTCAGGATTTAATGGCGCGGCTGCTGGACGACGAAATCGGCATTGCCAAATTCGCCAGCCGCGTGGTGCTCAGGCACCCCTGGCCGTGGCGGGAAGAACCGTTGAGCGTAATTGCCAACGGAAACTGCAGCTGGGAATAGGTAAGTAACCGGCCTGTGCACGGGGACGGGCGTTACCTGAGACATCAACCGTTGAACCGCCTTTCCGTCTGTTTCGTTGCGGTGTGGGTCCGCGCCCTGTCCGGCCGCTTTGCGCCCACTACCGCTGCTGTCTGGCGGCCATATCGACACAGACACGTTTTTTCCTCACCCGACGGGTTACGCCCTTTCTGAACCTGGCAGTTTACGCCTGTCACGGCTTTTAGCGGTCTCGTTCTGACGATGCGCCGCACGAGGCCATAAGACAACCACTCAGCCATGCTTTATTTAACAAATTATTCACATGAGTAAATGTTACTCAACGTGAATATTTCACCTAAAGCCTTTGCCGCATAATGCCGATACCAAGGCGATAGTTAACCTTACAAAATTTTATACCGATCACCTTCCGACTTTTACGTAAAACATCTTCGCATCAGCTCGCCCATAGGGCTGGTTCATGCCGGGGCCTGACACTATGGAATGCATATGAACAACATCAGAATTGGAATACGGCTTGGGGCCGCCTTCGGCTTTATGGCGCTGCTGGTTATTTTTATGGTCCTGATCGGCGTGATAAAAATTAACTCACTCGGCAACGCCAATGATGAGATCTCGGGCGCGCTCTACAGCAAATCCTCTTCGTCTGCTGCGTTGCGCTATTACACCTCTGATATGAGCCGTCTGGCACGAAATGCCATTCTTCTTAAAGACGTGACGAAAAGAGAGAAAGCCATAAGTGATTACCGTGGGGAACGTCATGAAGTGGATACGCTGATCGCGCAGATGGGCAATCAGGTCAGCACGTCTCAGGGCAAAGCGATTTTTGACCAACTGAACGCCCGCTCAGCCCTGTTCCTGCCTTTTATCGATGAGGTTGTCGCGCTGGCTCAGCAGGGAAAAAGTGATGAGGCGACGCAGCTGCTTTTTGGCCCGCGTTACCAGACGCAGGGTGACTTCATGGCGTCGCTGAAAGAGATGCAGACGTTTCAGGAAGCGCGCATGAAATACGCGGCCGACAAATCGGGGGAAGATCGCGCCGATGCGCTGATGATACTCATTATTGCCGGGATTGTTGCGCTGCTGTTGGCCGCCATGTCCGCCGCGATTATCACCCGCAGTATTACGCGTCCACTGAAAGAAGCGGTTGAGGCCGCCTATCGCGTGTCCCACGGCGATCTGAGCGGTGTCGTCGTAACCACGGGTAAAGATGAAACGGGCAAACTGTTGTCCGCTATCCGCGAAATGCAGGATTCGCTAATCAATACGGTCAGCCTGGTCAGGAAAAACGCGGAGAGTGTTGCCTCGGCCAGCACACAGATTGCTCAGGGTAATGCGGAGCTTTCACAACGTACCGAAGAACAGGCCAGCTCGCTGGAACAGACCGCCGCAACGATGACGCAGTTGGGTATGACGGTCAAAAATAACGTCGACAATGCCCGTCAGGCGGGGCAACTGGCGGTCAGTGTGCGGGAAGTGGCCAATAAAGGCAGTGACGCGACAGAGGCGATCACCGGCACCATGAAATCCATCAGCGACAGCTCCGGCCGTATCGCTGAAATCACCGCCGTTATCGACGGGATCGCTTTCCAGACCAATATCCTTGCGCTTAACGCCGCGGTGGAAGCCGCCCGTGCAGGCGAGCACGGCAAAGGCTTTGCGGTCGTCGCCAGTGAAGTGCGATCGCTGGCACAGCGCAGCGCCACCGCAGCCGGTGAAATTCGCCAGCTGATCGCGGCAAACGCCCAAAGCGTAGGCCAGGGAAATGAACTGGTCGTTCACGCGTCTGAAACCATGTCAGGCATTCTGTCTGCTGTGGGCAAACTGACAGATACGGTGGAAGAGATTACCACTGCCAGTGCCGAACAGGCGCGTGGCATTGAGCAAGTGGGCACCGCCGTGACGGAAATGGACAGCACCACACAGCAGAATGCGTCACTGGTGGAAGAATCCGCGTCTGCCGCATCCAGTCTGAAAGAACAGGCCGACATGCTGTTACAGGCCGTTTCCGTGTTCAGCCTGGGTTCTCCGGCGACCACGGTGGCGACGGCCGGTGTCGCGCCCACGGTCATGTCTCCACGCCAGACGAAGGCGGTTACCACGAAGGCGGACAATGCCGACGACGGCTGGACGAGCTTTTAATAACCTTACCGCGTCGGGTACCGGCGCGGCGGTTTCAAAGACAGAGCCCGGCGGCCGTGCGGGCTTATTCCCCCTGTGCCCGAGCCCTCATCGTTGATGCTCGCGTCTGAGATGACGGTAAGGTTGCCGCAGGTTCGTCGCGTCCGTCTTCCCTGCCCGACACCGACAAAAGCGGCGCCGCAGCGCCGCTTTCTCATGCACCTGCCTGACGTCAACTCAGCCGCTTCACCGGTGCATTCTGCTGCCTGTCCCACATTACGGTGAGTAACCGTTGCAGGGCGATAAAGGCAAACAGCAGGATGCCAATGGCGATTTTGGTCCACCAGGAACTGAGCGTGCCGTCGAAGTTAATCCAGGTCTGAATCAGCCCCTGAATCAGGACGCCAAATAACGTGCCGAGAAGGGTCCCTACACCACCGGACAGCAGGGTTCCCCCGATGACGACAGAGGCGATGGCATCCAGCTCAACGCCCAGCCCGGCCAGCGCATAACCCGCAGAGGTGTAGATGGAAAACACAATGCCCGCCAGCGTGGCTAAGGTAGTCGACAACATGTAGATTTTGACGGTTGTGGCGCGGGTTGAAATGCCCATCAGCTGCGCCGAGGTCACATTGCCCCCGATGGCGTACACCTGATTGCCAAACCGAGTGCGGTGCGCCAGAATCATTCCGCCTACAACCACCAGCAACATGATCAGCGCCAGCAAACTGAGCCGCCCGCCGCCCGGCACTTTCCAGGCCAGGCCGGAAAGCGTGGCGTACAGCGGATGATCAATCGGAATGGAGTTTTCGGAGACCAGATAGCTGCATCCACGCAGGAAAAACATGCCCGCCAGCGTAATAATAAACGCAGGGATTTTGAGTGCGTCGATTAGCCAGCCCATCATCGCACCAAACAGCGCCCCCATGCAGAGGACCAGGGCAAAGGCCACCAGCGGATTAAGGTGATAATCGCCGATGACTTTGGCCAGGAAGACGCCAGAAAACGCGATGACGGCCCCCACAGACAGATCGATGCCGCCCGACAGAATCACAAAGGTCATGCCCACCGCGATAATGCCCAGAAACGCGTTATCCGTCAGAATATTACAGATGACCCGCGTCGAGGCAAAACCGGGAAACTGGCTCAGGCAAAACAGATAGCCGAGTACAAACACCAGCAGCGTAATCATTAAAGGCAGATGACGTTTAATCATGATGCACGTCTCCGTTTAAACATCGCAATAAAGCGCGGGGATTGCAGCAGCAGTACACACATCACCACCACCGCCTTCACCACCTGATTAAGTTCCGGCGGAAAGCCCGACAGTAAAATACCGGTATTCATCGCCTGAATAATCAGTGCCCCTATCAGCGACAGCAGAATGTTAAATCGCCCGCCCATCAGCGAGGCACCGCCAATCACCACAGCCAGAATGGCGTCCAGCTCCAGCCACAGCCCCGCGTTGTTCGCATCGGCCCCGCGAATATCGGCCGCCACAATCAGCCCCGCCACCGCTGCGCAGATTCCGCTGATGGCATAGGTGGACATCACGACCAGCCAGCCATTCACGCCCGCATTACGCGCAGCGCGCAGGTTGATCCCGACGGCTTCGATAAACAACCCAAGGGCCGTTTTACGCACCAGCAGCCAGACCAGCAGCGCGACCGCAATCGTGATCCAGACCGGCACCGGCAACAGCCAGAGCGCGCCGTTGCCGAACCAGCCCAGGCTGTCGTTGTTAAACGTCACGATCTGTCCCTGCGTAATTAACTGGGCGATGCCGCGCCCGGCCACCATCAAAATCAGCGTCGCCACAAATGGCTGTATGCGTAACAACGCAACCAGAATGCCGTTCCACAGCCCGCAGGCCAGCCCGCTGGCCACCGTGACCAGAATAATAAACGGCACGCTGTGGCCCGCCACGGTCAGCGTGGCCGCCGTCGCGCCGGCAATCGCCATAACGGCGCCGACCGATAAATCGATCCCGCCTGTGGCAATCACTAAGGTCATGCCGACGGCCAGTAAGGCTACCGGCGCAGCCCGGTTGAGGATATCAATCGGGCTGCCAAACAGCCGGCCATCCTGTAAATGGATGGCGAAGAAATGCGTGGCGACCAGGCTGTCGACCAACAGCACCAGCAACAGCGCGATAAGTTGCGGCATGCCTGGCGGCAGCCTGAACGTGCGACGTGTCGCCCGGGTCGGGGTAACCGGTGATTCAAGCATGCTGCGTACCTCCATCAGCAATGGCGTTAACGATTGCCGCCACAGAAAGCGCCTCGAGGGGGATTTCTGCTACCTGTTTCAGATCGCGCATAATGATGACGCGATCGGCATAGCCCACCAGTTCTTCCAGCTCCGAGGAAATGACCAGTAGCGCCAGCCCATCGGCACATAACGATTCAATTAAGCGGATAATTTCGGCATGTGCGCCCACGTCAATGCCGCGCGTGGGTTCATCCAGAATCAGGAACTGCGGTTTTGTCACCAGCCAGCGAGACAACAGCACCTTTTGCTGGTTTCCGCCCGACAACAGCTCGACGGGCTGCTCCGCGTGCGGTGTGCGAATGCCCAGGCTTTTAATAAAACGCTCGGCAATCGCCTGCTGCTCGCGTTTCTTGATCGGGCGCAGCCAGCCGCGCTGCGCCTGTAACGCCAGAATGATGTTCTCGCGGACAGAAGCCGCCCCGATAATTCCGTCGGTTTTTCGGTCTTCCGGACAAAAGCCCATCCCCAGACGGGAAGCCTGCGCGGGCGTTCGGATCGGTTCAACTCTGCCCTTGATTTTTGCCGTGCCGCGATCGGCGCGGCGAATGCCAAACAGCACCTCTGCGGTTTCGGTCCGCCCCGAGCCCAGCAAGCCTGCCAGCCCGACCACTTCACCCGGCCGGACCTGAAGCGTGAAGGGTTCGATCGTGCCCTTCTTACCATAATCTTCGAATGACACGACCGGCTGGTTGCTCTTCAGCGTATTGCCCTGACGCTGCAGCGCGGTCGCCATCAGTTCCCGGCCAATCATCAGTTTGACCAGATCAATTTGCGGCAGCGTAGCGGTGTCGTGCGTGGCAATAAACTTGCCGTTGCGCAGAACGGTAATGCGATCGGTAATGCGGTAAACCTGGTCCAGAAAATGGGTGACAAAGATCAGGCTCATCCCGCGATGTTTTAACTCTGTCATCAGGGTGAACAGCATTTCCACTTCGCTGGCATCCAGACTGGCGGTGGGTTCATCGAGGATTAATACCTGGGCGGAGAGATCCACCGCCCGGCAGATAGCAATAATCTGCTGCATCGCGACGGAGTAATGACCAAGCGGCCGCGTGACATCCAGTGCAAAACCGTATTTGCGCATCAGGGCATCCGCCTCGCGCACCATGCGCTTACGATCAATCATGCCGAACCGACGCGGCTCGCGCCCAATGTACAGATTATCGGCCACCGACATATTCGGCAGCATATTCACTTCCTGGTAGACCGTGCCGATACCGATTTTCTGTGCTTCAGCAGTACTGCGCGGCGAAATGGCCTGACCGTTTAACGTAATCGTGCCGCTGTCGCGGGTGTACACGCCGGTCAGCACTTTGATCAGGGTTGATTTGCCTGCGCCGTTCTCACCTAACAGCGCCATGATTTCGCCTTTGCGCAGGCTGAAAGAGACATCGTCCAGCGCTTTCACGCCGGGAAAACCTTTACTGACGCCGTTGATGGCTAAAAGAGGTGATTCATTGTGTGTCGTCATGCTGTCAACTCCGCCCTACATCAAAGAAGACCGCCCCGAAGGGCGGCCTGCGGCTTAGTAACCCATGTTCTTTTTCTTGTCTAACTCGGCCTGCGCGTCAGCAGGTAAAAAGAGTTTTGATTCGGTTCTGATAATTTTGGGTGGCAGGGTGCCGTCTTTTTTGAATTTTTCCAGCGCGTCAAAGGCCGGGCCGGCCATATCTGGCGTCAGCTCGACGTTAGCGTTGGCTTCCCCGGCCAGCATCGCTTTGTAGATGTCCGGCACACCATCGATCGATCCGGTCAGAATATCTTTGCCCGGTTTCAGACCGGCTTCTTTGATCGCCTGAATGGCCCCGATGGCCATATCGTCGTTATGGGCATAAACCATGCAGATATTTTTGCCGTTGTTCTCGGCCTTGATGAAACTTTCCATGACTTCTTTCCCTTTACTGCGGGTAAAGTCGCCAGACTGAGAGCGAATCACTTTAATATTCGGGTGGCCACTGATCGCTTCAGCAAAGCCTTTTTTACGATCGATGGCGACGCTCGCGCCGACCGTGCCTTGCAGCTCTACGACATTACATTTTTTATCGCCGACGGTTTTTACCAGCCAGTCACCAATCAGCTTGCCTTCCAGAACGTTATCGGCGGTGACAACGGCCTGATACAGCGAGTTATCTTTTACGACGATGGCGCGGTCCAGCAGGTATACCGGGATTTTGGCATCCTTGGCTTCTTCTAATACCGGCTCCCAGCCCGTCTGCACAACAGGCGCAATAAAGATGGCGTCCACGCCCTGCGCGATAAAGGAGCGCACGGCTTTAATCTGATTCTCTTGTTTCTGTTGACCATCGGCGATCTTTAAATTAATGCCGCGTTTTTTGGCTTCGCTTTTTGCGACATTGGTTTCAGCCGAACGCCAGCCGGATTCTGAGCCTACCTGTGAGAATCCCACTGTCATTTCCGCCGCTAACACTGAGCCACTTAATGCGGCGCTGACCATTGTCGTCAGGAGTAAACGTTTCCACATAGTTTTTCTTCCTCTGAAGGGCGTTTGCTGTACAGGGTAAAGTGCCTGTGTAGCCTGACGTAAAAAAGGGTAGATTAGGGCGACACGCCTCACAAAACTGAGCGATTTAAAGGGGTTACGTTGATTAACGGAATACTCTCAGCGCGGGCTTATGGACAAAACGCCTGTGTCTTTTTTCAACTTACGTTAAATAAATGTAATAAACAGAATCGCTTAAGTGTGACCCTGCTGAAAACGATTACAGCCAGGCGTACAGAATGAGCCATCCCGTTTTCAGCCCCGGGAAAAGTCTGTTTTGTGATTTCCAGCACACACAGAAATCCCCTGTCTCCGGCATGAAACGATTCCGCTGACCGCACTGGCCTGAGGTTTATCCTGGTTATGTTGTTATCCGGCCCTGAATCGCAGTTATACACAATCGATTCGTACATAAAAGCAGATAAAAAGTGACTTGTGACTCAGAAATGATTCTTTTAGGTTGGGTCTGGATGCACCGCTTTACAGCGACAGGATTATGGCGACGATGCAAAACCTGATAAAATTCACCTTTAGCGAGCTATGCCCCACGTTTGTCTGATTTTTGCTTTTTTTCATCCGCGGAACTGGACAGCGTTAAGCGGCTCCCTATACTTGGCCTTCTTTCTTATTGATTCGTTATGACAAAAATGACTGCGCACGATTACCTGTTAAAATTTCGCAAAGTGAATAACCTTGAAAGTCTTGAAAAACTGTATGACCATCTGAATTATTCGCTGTCGGACGACAAAGACATTATCAATATGTACCGGGCAGCCGACCATCGTCGTGCTGAACTCGCATCGGGTGGCCGCTTGTTCGACCTGGGCTGCGTACCAAAGTCAGTCTGGCGCTACGTGGTGTAATCCCGCGCATCTCCCCTGTTCCCGCCCTCCTGTTTTCACTGTTGGTTTGCGTCTGTCTTAACATGCTATTCTGACCCGCTGACGACGTTGAAACAGGATGAACCGCAATGACGACCCCGATTACAGCCCCACGTATTGGCGGCTGGCTTTTACTGCCACTGGCATGGTTGCTGATGACGCTACTGACCACCGCGCTGGTGATGGCCATGTATCTGACGCCACTGTTTGATGCGCAATGGCGCGAAACCTTGTTTAACCACCGTTCGCTGGTGACGGGCTATTGGGCCATTTCATTATTGACCGCCACCGCATTGTGGGCTTACAGCATGTGGGTTGTGTGGATGTTCTTTAAACGTTCGCACCGTCTGCCGCGTCACTATATCGTGTGGTTGCTGATCACCGTTTTGCTGGCGCTAAAAACCTTTGCCTTTACGCCGGTGTCTGATGCACGCGCGTTGCAGACTTTGCTACTCTCACTGGCCGCCGCCGCCGTTTTTGTTCCCTATTTCAAACGTTCCGCGCGGGTAAAAGCGACATTTACTCAGCGATAACGCTGCTGTTTTCGTCAAGAGTTTAATTCTGAGTGCGGTTGGCGGCTGGCAATAATGCGATGGAGTTGTGATGCAGCGCTTTATCAATGATAATAAGCCGCTTTCTGGTATTCAGGCGAAAAAATGACCGATTATCTTCTCCTTTTTGTTGGCACAGTGCTGGTGAACAACTTCGTGTTGGTGAAGTTTCTCGGCCTTTGCCCGTTTATGGGCGTTTCCAAAAAGCTGGAAACGGCCATTGGCATGGGCCTCGCCACCACGTTTGTGATTACGCTGGCCTCCATTTGCGCGTGGCTGGTGAATCACCTCATTCTGGTTCCGCTGGACTTAGTGTATCTGCGGACCATGGCTTATATCCTGGTGATCGCGGTTGTCGTTCAGTTCACCGAAATGGTGGTGCGCAAAACCAGCCCATCGCTGTATCGCCTGCTGGGTATTTTCCTGCCGTTGATCACGACAAACTGTGCGGTACTGGGCGTCCCCCTGTTGAGCGTTAACCTGAATCACACCTTTCTTCAGGCGGCGCTGTATGGATTCAGCGCCTCGCTGGGCTTCTCGCTGGTGATGGTGTTATTTGCCGGGATGCGTGAGCGCCTGGTGCTGGCGAATGTCCCGGCCCCCTTCAAAGGGAATTCTATTGCGTTGATCACCGCGGGGCTGATGGCACTGGCCTTTATGGGCTTTACAGGTCTGGTGAAATTCTGATGAGTGCAATTTGGATAGCGGTGGCGGTACTGAGCGCCCTGAGCCTGGTCTTTGGTGCTCTGCTGGGCTACGCGTCACGCCGCTTTGAAGTCGAAGAAGATCCCATTGTTGAGCAGATTGACGCCGTGCTGCCGCAGAGCCAGTGCGGTCAGTGTGGTTACCCCGGCTGTCGCCCCTATGCTGACGCCGTGGGCAACAATGGCGAAGCCATTAACAAATGCGCGCCCGGTGGTGAGCAGACCATGCTTAAGCTGGCCGCCCTGCTCAATGTTGAGCCACAACCGATCGATGGCGATGACGAGGCCAAAGCGCCCGTGCGTACCGTCGCGTGGATTGACGAAGAAAACTGTATTGGCTGCACAAAGTGCATTCAGGCCTGCCCGGTTGATGCCATCGTCGGTGCCACGCGCGCCATGCATACCGTGCTGAGCGATGTCTGCACCGGCTGCGATCTGTGTGTTGCCCCCTGTCCTACCGACTGCATTGAAATGCGTCCGGTTGCCACCACCACGGCCAACTGGAAGTGGGATCTGAATACCATTCCTGTTCGGGTGATCCCGGTAGAGAGTCATGCTTAATCTGCTTAATTTCTTTAAAAAAGAGAAGATCTGGGATTTTCAGGGCGGGATTCATCCGCCTGAAATGAAAACCCAGTCCAACGGCACGCCGCTCGCTGAATTGCCGCTGCCGCACCGGTTTATCATTCCCCTGAAGCAACATATTGGCCACGAAGGCGAAATTTGCGTTTCCCCTGGCGATAAGGTGCTGCGCGGCCAGCCGCTTACGTTTGGACAGGGCAGAATGCTGCCTGTACATGCGCCCACGTCGGGCGTCATTGACGCTATCGCTCAGCACATGACAGCGCACCCGTCTGGCCTGTCAGAGCTGTGTATTTTTCTGATGCCTGACGGTGACGATCGCTGGATGCCGCTCTCCCCGCTTCCGGACTACCGTCAGCATGAACGCAGCGCCATTCTTAAACGCATACATGATGCCGGCATCGCCGGTCTGGGCGGCGCGGGCTTCCCGACGGCCACCAAACTGAAAGGCGGCCTGCAGGGCGTCAACACGCTGATCATTAACGCGGCTGAGTGTGAACCTTACATCACCGCTGACGATCGTCTGATGCAGGACTACGCCGCCGAGGTGCTGGAAGGATGCCGCATTCTGGCCTGGGTGCTTCAGGCGGAGCGCGTGCTGATTGGTATCGAAGATAACAAACCCGAGGCTATCGCCGCCCTGAAGCAGGCGTTGGGTGGTGAGCGGGATTTACAGATCCGCGTTATCCCGACGAAATATCCGTCCGGCGGCGCTAAGCAGCTGACCAAAATACTCACCGGCATGGAAGTGCCGCATGGTGGTCGCTCTACGGATATTGGCGTGCTGATGCAAAACGTCGGTACGGCATGGGCCGTGAAGCGCGCCATTATCAATGGCGAACCGATCACCGAGCGCGTGGTGACACTCACCGGTGAAGCCATCGCGCAACCCCGGAACGTGTGGAGCCGCTTAGGGACGCCAATCAGCCACCTGTTGCACCAGGTCGGTTTTCACCCTTCACCAGGACAAATGGTCATTATGGGCGGCCCGCTGATGGGCTTTACCCTGCCGTCGCTGGATGTGCCGGTCGTGAAGATCACCAACTGTATTCTGGCCCCGTCCGGCACTGAGATGGGCAACACGCAACAGGAACAGTCCTGCATTCGTTGCTCTGCCTGTGCTGACGCCTGTCCGGCCAACCTGCTGCCACAGCAGCTGTACTGGTATAGCCAGGGAGGCGATCACGATAAAGCCCGTGCCCATCACATTGATGACTGCATTGAATGTGGTGCGTGCGCCTACGTCTGCCCGAGTAACATTCCGCTGGTGCAGTACTATCGCCAGGAGAAAGCTGAGCTGCGCGCCATCGACCTGGAAGCCAAACGCACGCTGGAAGCGAAAGCGCGTTTTGAGGCACGCCAGGCACGACTGGAGCGGGAAAAGCAGGCGCGTGAAGCACGTCATGCTGAAGCCAAACAGCGCGTAGCCCGCAGCGAAAGCGGAGAACTGGCTGCGGCAAAAGCCCGCGCCAGAGCGAAACAATCTGCAGAGAATGAAGATGCCGCTGCCGAAGCACGTCATGCGCAGGCCCGGTTACGGCAGGCTGAGGCACAGGCGGAAACCCAGGCGCTGAGTCGTCAGACGACCGATCCACGCAAGGCTGCGGTTGAAGCGGCAATTGCGCGTGCCAGAGCGAAGAAACCGGTGACGCCTGACAGTGCGGACACGACTGAAACGGCGGTGGCGGATCCACGCAAAGCCGCGGTGACCGCCGCCATCGAACGTGCCAAAGCGAAGAAAGCCGCCCAGGCGGTGGCTGACGCTGAGGCTGCCGACACCACATCCGACGATCCGCGTAAAGCCGCGGTGGCCGCCGCCATTGAACGTGCCAAAGCGAAGAAAGCCGCCCAGACGGCGGCTGACGCTGAGGCTGCCGACACCGCATCCGACGATCCGCGCAAAGCCGCGGTAGCCGCTGCCGTCGAACGAGCCAAAGCGAAGAAAGCCGCTCAGGCGGCGGCTGACGCTGAGACGGCCGACACCGCATCCGACGATCCGCGCAAAGCCGCGGTAGCCGCTGCCGTCGAACGTGCCAAAGCGAAGAAAGCCGCTCAGACGGCGGCTGACGCTGAGGCTGCCGACACCGCATCCGAAGATCCGCGCAAAGCCGCGGTGGCCGCTGCCGTCGAACGTGCCAAAGCGAAGAAAGCCGCCCAGGTGGTGGCTGACGCTGAGGCTGCCGACACCACATCCGAAGATCCGCGTAAAGCCGCGGTGGCCGCCGCCATTGAACGTGCCAAAGCGAAAAAGCGCGCTGCCGCGCAGGCGCAGGCAGAAGACGCGTCCCGTGAGGCGGCTGTCGCGGCGGCCGAAGCGCACAGGGACGTTGAGCAGGCAGAGAGGGCGCAGGAGCAGGCTAATCATGCCAATGCCGAAGCCGAAGAGGCACCTGAACTCGATCACCCCGCCGATGCGCGTAAAGCCGCGATTGCGGCGGCTGTCGCCCGTGCCAAAGCGCGTAAAGCGCAATCGACATTGACACCTGAGGATTAAATGGCGTTCCGTATCGCAAGTTCACCTTATACTCATAACCGCCGCAGTACCGGCAACATCATGATGCTGGTTATCCTGGCGGCGCTGCCTGGTTTTGCCGCGCAGTGCTACTTTTTTGGCGTGGGAACCTTATTGCAGGTTGTGTTGGCCTCGCTGACAGCGTTGCTGACAGAAGCGGCTATCCTGCGCCTGCGTAACACACCGGTCGCCCCTCAGCTGGCCGATAACTCCGCCCTGCTGACGGCAATTCTGCTGGGGATCAGCATCCCGTCTCTGGCCCCCTGGTGGTTAGTGGTGGTCGGTACGGTATTTGCGATTGTTATTGCCAAACAGTTGTACGGTGGCCTGGGACAAAACCCCTTCAACCCGGCCATGGTCGGCTATGTCGTTCTTCTGATCTCATTTCCGGTTCAGATGACCAGCTGGATGCCGCCAGAAGCCTTACAGGTGATTAAACCCGGCGTGCTGGACTCGCTGAGCATGATCTTTACGGGTCATACCCTGGCGGGCGATACGTTACAGCAACTGCAGTTGGGCGTAGACGGTGTCAGCCAGGCTACACCGCTGGATACCTTTAAAACCGGCTTGCGCGCAGGCCACAGTGCAGAGCAACTGTTAGCCCAGCCCATTTACAGCGGCGTTCTGGCCGGTCTGGGCTGGCAATGGGTCAACGTGGGTTACCTGCTTGGCGGGGTATTCCTGCTGTGGAAAAACACCATTCGCTGGCATATTCCGGCCGCGATGTTGCTGTCGCTGACCGTCTGCGCCACGCTTGGTTGGTTACTGGCTCCCGCCTCGCTGAACAGTCCGCTGATTCATCTGTTTTCCGGGGCGACGATGCTGGGCGCATTTTTTATCGCCACCGATCCGGTTACCGCCTCCACCACTGACCGTGGCCGTCTGATTTATGGTGCCCTTATTGGTCTGCTGGTATGGCTCATTCGGAGTTTTGGCGGTTATCCGGACGGCGTTGCTTTCGCCGTTCTGCTGGCTAATATATGCGTACCGCTGATTGACTATTACACGCAGCCGCGCGTTTACGGTCATCAAAAGGATTAAATGATGCTGGACACCATACGCAAGAATGGCGTGACCCTGGCTCTCTTTGCCGCGATTACCACCGGCGTTACTGCTGTTGTAAATACCGTGACCAAACCCACCGTCGAGCACCAGACGCAATTACAGCAAAAAAATCTGCTGGATCAGGTGGTGCCGACCGATATGTACGATAACCACATTCAGCAGGAATGTTACGTTGTCACTGATGCGGCGCTGGGTAATGCCAGTCCTCATCATCTTTATCTGGCGCGAAAAAGCAACGAACCTGTGGCCGCCGCCCTGGAAACCACCGCCCCGGATGGCTATTCTGGCGCGATTCAGATGCTGGTCGGCGCGGATTTTCACGGTAAGGTACTCGGCGTGCGGGTGATTGAGCACCATGAAACGCCGGGCCTGGGGGACAAAATCGAGTTACGGATTTCTGACTGGATCAACAGTTTTAATGGCAAAGTGGTAACCGGGCCGAATGACAAAGCGTTTGCCGTCAAAAAAGATGGCGGCGAATTCGACCAGTTTACCGGTGCCACCATTACCCCGCGCGCCGTCGTGAATGCCACCAAACGTACGGCATTGTTAATTGAATCCCTGAAAGGGAAACTCTCTTCGTTACCCGAATGTGGAGACGCCAATGAGTGAAGCGAAAAACCTGCTGGTCGGCGGGCTGTGGAAAAATAACTCGGCGCTGGTGCAGCTGCTGGGCCTGTGCCCTTTGCTGGCGGTGACCGCCACGGCCACCAATGCTCTGGGGCTGGGGCTTGCCACGACGCTGGTGCTGACCCTGACAAACAGTTTTATTTCGGCCTCGCGTCGTTGGGTGCCTTCTGAGATCCGTATTCCTATCTATGTGATGATCATCGCCTCTGTCGTAAGCTGCGTGCAGATGCTGATTAACGCTTACGCCTACGGTCTGTATCAGTCACTCGGTATTTTTATTCCGCTGATCGTGACCAACTGCATCGTAGTGGGCCGGGCTGAAGCCGTGGCCTCGAAAAGCAGTATTCCCCTTGCCGCACTGGATGGCTTTGCTATCGGTATGGGCGCCACCTGTGCAATGGTGGTACTGGGATCGATCCGTGAAATCATCGGCAGCGGCACATTGTTTAACGGTGCGGATCAGTTACTGGGTCCCTGGGCTAAAGTGTTGCGGATTGACGTGATTCATTTTAACTCGCCAATGCTGCTGGCAATGCTCCCGCCGGGTGCCTTTATCGGTCTGGGCATGATGCTGGCGGGGAAATATGTGATCGATCAGAAAATGAAGCAGCGCGCAGCGCGTCGCGCAGAAGACGCGGCGCTTGATGCGCCGCAGGGCAACACGGGAAAAGCCGTGTGAACCAGACGAAACGCATTGAGATTCTCAGTCGTCTGCAGCAGGCCAACCCTCACCCTACGACCGAGCTGCAGTTCACCTCGCCGTTTGAACTGCTGATTGCGGTTCTGCTGTCGGCTCAGGCGACGGACGTGAGCGTTAACAAGGCTACTGCAAAGCTGTACCCGGTGGCGAATACACCTGCTGCGATGCTGGCGCTGGGCGTGGACGGCGTGAAGGAGTACATCAAAACGATCGGCCTGTTCAACAGTAAAGCCGAGAACGTGATTAAGACCTGCCGTATTTTACTGGACCAGCACGGCGGTCAGGTGCCTGAAGATCGCGCCGCGCTCGAAGCCTTACCTGGCGTCGGCCGTAAAACGGCTAACGTGGTGCTGAATACGGCTTTTGGCTGGCCGACGATTGCGGTGGATACGCACATTTTCCGCGTCTGCAACCGGACGAATTTTGCGCCGGGTAAGAACGTCGAGCAGGTCGAAGAGAAACTGTTAAAAGTCGTGCCGAAGGCGTTTAAAGTCGACTGCCATCACTGGCTGATTCTGCACGGGCGTTACACCTGCGTGGCGCGCAAACCGCGCTGCGGGTCCTGCCTGATTGAAGACCTGTGTGAATATCCCGATAAGGTCGAGTAAGCCCGGATAACAGCCTGTGACCGGTCACAGGCTGTTTTACTGTTCAGCGCTGACGCTGCGCCAGCGCCGCCCGCATCCAGGCCATCACCAGCGGCGAATCCTTATCCTGTAATGCCGCCCGTTCGGACTGGAATAAGGTGGCGACATAGAAAGGATGATCGGTCAGTTCAATGCCGCGTACATCGCCGTTCAGATCCCAGGACGTGATCCGCATGTTTTTACCCTGCAGCGCCGCACTGAAAGCCGGGTTCACGCCAAAATTGCAATGATAACCTTCATCGCTGGTCAGCGCACCGTAGGCGCTGGCCATACGCGAGCCGGGTACAAACGTGACCTCCCCTCGCTGTTCGACCAGTGAGCAGCTTAGCGGCGCAATCACCATCCGACCGATCTCGCTGGTTTCGGCATGACTGGCATCTTCCCAGCCCAATACGTGGCGGGCATAGTCGATAACCGCATACTGAAACCCGCCACAGGAGCCGAGAAAGGGCTTACCGTTTTCCCGTACCCAACGCAGCATGCTAAACACGCCGTCATCGTTTTTATAGGGGCTGCCGGGCACCAGCCAGACGGCATCATGCTGCGTAACGGCGGACAGATCATCTAAATCCGTGGTGGGAATCCAGTCAGGCTCAATCGGGATGGCAAGGTGCGCCGCGGCGCGCGCCAGCGCCAGGGGAATGGATTGATGCGAAACAGCATCCGGGCGGTAGTCACCCACTAAGGCGAGACGTAAAGATAACGACATAGCAACATCCTTTTTAGGAAATAAAGAGGCTACGTGAGTGCGCGTGCGCTGTCGAGCAGGTGAGCGCATTTTTGCTGGTTTTTTACGCCTGTTAATTAAGGGCCGGACGCATTATTTCCTGATGAAACCATTTTTCTTCTGCTGAAATAACAGCGAATAATGTGAGTTTAATCAACTTTATTGCGCACCCGACGTCGTTTTGCGTCATAATATGCAGATTATTTCAGCAAAACGACGTCAAAAGCCGCATTTCCGGCGCTTTATTCTGATGAAAGATCACTTTCCAAAGCAAAGCTCTACGCAACCGCCGTTTAGTGGTTAATGTCATTATTGACGATCTGAAAAGCTTCACGCAGGTATTTTGAACCAATAAAAAACCTGAAAACATGACAAAATTTCAATCAGTAATATTTATTTAGGTTTTAACACCATATTGACCCTTTCTGGCAGAAGGTAGAAAACGCTTGCCCTGCCGCCTTTATTCAGCCAAATTAGTCGCCGTTTTTCCCATCTAATAAAAATCTGGCCCATGGTGTGATCACATGGCGCGGACGGAATGCCTGTCACGACGCAGGATATGAAATAACAGAGGTACAAGTGTCAACTGCAAACAAACACACCGACGAGGCCGTCAGCCTTAATGCTTTTAAACAGCCCAAAGCGTTTTACCTGATCTTTTCAATCGAATTATGGGAACGTTTTGGCTACTACGGCCTGCAGGCCATTATGGCCGTCTATCTGGTTCGACAGCTGGGCATGTCGGAGTCCGACTCCATTACCCTGTTCTCGTCCTTTAGCGCACTGGTTTATGGTCTGGTCGCTATCGGCGGCTGGCTGGGCGATAAAGTGTTGGGCACCAAACGCGTTATCGTGCTGGGTGTACTGGTGCTGGCCATCGGCTACGCGCTTGTCGCCTTCTCCGGTCATAACGTCAGCGTCGTCTATATCGGTATGGCGACTATTGCGGTGGGCAGCGGCTTGTTTAAAGCGAACCCCTCTTCCCTGCTTTCCACCTGCTACGAGAAAGACGATCCGCGCATTGATGGCGCCTTTACCATGTTCTACATGTCCATCAACATCGGCTCACTGTTTTCAATGATGCTGACGCCGTGGTTAGCCGAGAAATATGGCTATAACGTGGCATTTTCGCTGTCGGTGATCGGCCTGGTCATCACGCTGCTTAACTTCCTGTTCTGTAAGCGCCTGGTGAAAGACTTTGGTTCCAAACCGGACTTTGCCCCACTCCAGTTCGGCAAGCTGCTGATGACGCTGGCAGGTATTGTGGTGTTGATCGCCCTGGCTAACTGGATGCTGCACCATCAGGCCATTGCCCGTATTCTGCTGGGCCTGATTGCGCTGGGCATTATGGTGATCTTTGCCAAAGAAGCCTTCGCACTGAAGGGCGCGGCACGCCGCCGTATGATTGTCGCTTTCCTGCTGATGGTCGAAGCCATCGTTTTCTTCGTGCTTTACATGCAGATGCCTACGTCGCTGAACTTCTTTGCGATTCGTAACGTTGAGCATACCCTTTTTGGCATTACCTTTGCGCCAGAGCAGTTCCAGGCGCTGAACCCGTTCTGGATTATGCTGGCCAGCCCCATTCTGGCAGCCGTGTATAACAAGCTGGGCGACAAGCTGCCGATGCCGCACAAGTTCGCTATCGGCATGGTGCTGTGTTCTGCCGCGTTCCTGGTATTGCCTGTCGGCGCGAAATTTGCCAGCGATGCCGGTATCGTGTCCCTGAACTGGCTCATTCTCAGCTATGGCCTGCAAAGTATCGGCGAACTGATGATTTCGGGACTGGGTTTGGCGATGGTGGCACAGTTGGTTCCACAGCGCCTGATGGGCTTTATCATGGGCTCATGGTTCCTGACCACCGCGGGTGCTGCCGTCATTGCCGGTAAAGTGGCCAACCTGATGGCGGTGCCTGAAAACGTTACCGATCCGCTGATTTCGCTGGTCACGTACGGCAAAGTGTTCCAGCAGATCGGGATTGCCACCGCCGTCATCGCTGTGCTGATGCTGGTGACGGCCCCGCTGCTGAACCGTATGACGCAGACGACGGAAGCGGAAAAAGCCTGAGTGGCGATGTTGACACGCAGCAAAAACCGGGCCTTGCCCGGTTTTTTTGTTTTTGTCGCCGATCGGTTCCTGGTAGATTACTCATGCTAATAACTGGTAATTCTGCCACAGGGGATTACTATGCAAACACGACTCGCAACATGGTGGCTTCATGATGAAACTGTTTTGTAAAGCTGGTGCCTGTTCTCTTTCACCCCATATTGTTCTGCGTGAATGTGGTCTGGATTTCACTCAGGTCAATGTCGACCTGCAAACCAAGCTCACCGAGCGCGGGGATGATTTTCGTCAAATCAACCCCAAGGGTCAGGTACCGGCGCTGCAATTAAGTGAGGGTAATGTCCTGACCGAAGGCGCGGCGATTGTGCAGTACCTGGCCGATCTCAAGCCCGATCGTCATCTTCTGGCCCCCGTCGGCAGCCTGACGCGTTATCACACCATTGAGTGGCTCGGCTACATCAGCAGTGAGTTACATAAGAGTTTTTCACCGCTGTTCCGCAACGATGCGCCCGACGAGTACAAAGCGCTGGTGCGCCGTCAGCTGGAGGCAAAATTTGCCTGGGTAAACGGTGAACTGCAGGACAAGCCGTGGCTGATGGGCGTGCATTTCAGCGTTGCGGATGCTTATCTGTATGTGGTGACGCGCTGGGCGAAAGCGCTGAACCTGGATGTCAGCGCGTTGAGCCACCTGCAACAGTGGTTTGCGCGCGTTGAAGAACGGCCATCGGTTCAGGCCGCGCTAAAAGCGGAAGGCCTTATCTGACACGATCAGGGCCGTTACCGGCCCTTTTTTTACAGCTTCTCTGCCGGAAAATAGTGCGTTGGCCGGGCGATAGCGTCCTGCGCGGCAACCAACTGCAGCTCATATTCCCCCATCTCATGCGTTTTCAGCATCACTTCATAGACGGCGGCCGTGACGTGCTCCAGCGCCGCCTGCAGCGACTGTCCGTGCAGCAGATCGACCAGCAATAAGCCGCTGGTTAAATCGCCCACGCCTACAGGCTGGCGAACGCCAAAGTCCACCAGCGGACGGCTGATGTGCCAGGCTTCGTCGGCGGTGACCAGCAGCATTTCAAAGCGATCGCTGCGGCGCCCTGCCCGTGCCAGATGCTTAATCAGCACCACTTTTGGCCCCTGCGTGATCAGCAGGCGGGCAGCCTCAACGGCGGATTCGACACTGGTTACCGTGCGTTCGCTGAGCATTTCCAGCTCCAGCAGGTTTGGCGCGATGATATCGCTGGCCGGTAGCGCCATTTTGCAGTGAAACTCCGCCACGCCCGGTGCCACAATGCAGCCCTTTTCCGGATGCCCCATGACCGGATCGCAAAAATACCAGGCCTCAGGGTTGGCGGCTTTTACCTGATGCACGATGTCCAGAATCTTTTCGCCCTGTTCGGCCGATCCCAGATAGCCGCTTAACACCGCATCACAGGTTTTCAGGCGGTCGATATCGGCGATGCCTTTGACAATGTCGGTGAGATGCGACGCCGGCATGACGGTGCCGGTCCAGTGCCCGTACTGCGTATGATTGGAAAACTGCACGGTATTCAGCGGCCAGACGTTCACGCCCATACGGCGCATCGGGAACTCTGCCGCCGCATTGCCTGCATGACCAAACACCACGTGCGACTGAATTGCTAAAACGTTTTTCACTTTTTTACCCTGTCGTGCCTTGCCATAAAAAAGGGCCGGAAACCGGCCCTGAAAAGCTACTGCCAGTTGATCAGGCAGTAATGTTTTTTACCGCGGCGTAATAACGTGAAGCGGTTAAACAGCTTGTCGCTGTCGCGGAAGCGGTATTCCGCATCAGACTGCTTCTCACCGTTCAGCGATACGGCATTTGAGCCAATCATGGTGCGCGCCTGGCCGCGTGAGGGTACCAGCTCCGCTTTAACCAGTGCCTGCTGCAGATCGTCCTCAGCAGACAGCGTAATGGTGGGCATGCCGTCCTGCGCCAGCTGTTCGAAATCGGCCTCGGTCATGTCACTGAGCGCACCGGAGAACAGACTTTCCGTGATGCGTTTCGCGGCTGCCAGGCCCTCTTCGCCATGAACCAGGCGCGTAACCTGCTCGGCCAGTACATACTGTGCACGCGGCGCGGTTCCGCTGTTTTTATCTTCTTCTTCCAGGGCATTAATCTCTTCAATGCTCAGGAACGTGAAGAATTTCAGGAAACGGTAAACATCCGCATCGGCGGTGTTGATCCAGAACTGGTAGAACTTGTACGGGCTGGTTTTCTTAGCATCCAGCCAGACCGCGCCGCCTTCGGTCTTACCGAACTTGGTGCCGTCCGATTTGGTGATCAGAGGAACGGTCAGACCAAACACCTGGTTCTGATGCAGACGACGTGTCAGATCGATACCGGAAGTGATGTTGCCCCACTGGTCCGAGCCGCCGATCTGCAGCGTTACGCCGTGCAGTTCGTTCAGGCAGGCAAAATCATAGCCCTGCAACAGGTTGTAGGAGAATTCGGTAAACGAGATCCCCTGGTCGTCACGGTTCAGACGCTGTTTGACCGCTTCCTTGTTGATCATCTGGTTAACCGAGAAGTGTTTACCAATGTCACGCAGGAAGGTCAGCACGTTCATATTGCCAAACCAGTCATAGTTGTTGGTCGCAATCGCACTGTTCGCACCACAGTCAAAATCCAGGAATGGCGCAACCTGTTTACGGATTTTTTCGACCCATTCACCGACGGTTTCGCTGGTGTTGAGCTTACGCTCTGCCGCTTTAAAACTGGGATCGCCAATCAGACCGGTTGCGCCGCCCACCAGCGCCACCGGCCTGTGTCCGGCGTCCTGAAAACGTTTCAGGCAGAGCAGCGGTACCAGATGGCCCAAGTGCAAGCTGTCAGCAGTGGGGTCAAAGCCGCAATAGAGCGAAATTGGCCCTTGCGCCAGTTTCTCGACTAACGCGTCTTCATCCGTCACCTGGGCGATCAGGCCCCGTTCTTGCAATTGTTGTATCAGGTTACTGCTGGTCATCACTGACTCCAAATTGATCAGACTGCACCTAGGCTGGTACACAGCTTTCCGCTGAGTTGCGGAAGAAAAAAATGAGGGCTATAGCATAAAGCGCTGACGGCTTCTGTGCCAGCGCTGATAAGGGGAAAGCGCAGTTTTACGGGGCGAGCCGGTCAATTTTCCAGCCGTCGTTATCCCGTTGGTAGAGGAAACGATCGTGAAGGCGATGCTCGCCCCCTTGCCAGAACTCCATGGTGTTAAATTTTACCCGATAGCCGCCCCAAAAACTGGGCAGCGGCACATCGCCCTGCTGGAATTTCTGCTTCAGTTCCAGAAACTTCGCTTCCAGCACACCGCGGGCAGAAATCCGTCTGGACTGACGCGAAACCCAGGCACCGATCTGGCTGTCACGCGGGCGGCTGCTGAAATATTTCAGGACGTCCAGCGGCGACAGTTTTTCGACTTCGCCCAGCACCATGACCTGGCGCTCCAGAAAATGCCACGGGAAATGCAGCGAAATACGCGGATTGTTGGCCAGATGTTGTGCTTTACGGCTGCCAAGGTTGGTATAAAACACCATGCCCTGTTCATCATAATGCTTCAACAGCACGATACGCTGATAAGGCTGGCCTTGCTCATCGACCGTGGCTACCGTCATGGCTGTAGGATCGGGCAATTGTGCCTCGCAGGCCTGCTTTAACCAGCTTTCGAACAGCGCCAGCGGATTATCCGGCAAATCGTTACGACGCAGACCACCACGCGTGTATTCACGACGCAGGTGGGCAATGTTTTGCAGCATTTCATTGTCACTCATCATGCACACTCACTCAGATAACGTTAACCAGCCGGTTGCAGCTCGCAGTCATTCACGACGATTTTATCGTTGCGCTCAATAAAAGCACCGTTTCCTTTAGACCAGAAAACATACTGTCCGTCGCTGTAGCGGGCCCCCGAGGCAGAAACGGTTTGCGTCAGCGTCAGCGGTTTGCCATCCATGATAAAGCTGACCTGATCTTTAGCGTTATCCAGGGTGACGGTGAGCGGCAAAGTGCCACAGCGATAGTGTAACGTTTCTGGCGCGGGCGACGATTTGTGCATCAGGCTGCAGCCTGACAGCATGACCATGGCAACCACAGTTAATCCTTTTCGCATCAGCGATTCTCCTGTACGTAAAGCAGGCACAGCGCGCCCTGTTTTGTTCGGTATGAAGGTTCCGGCACCGGCAGGTTAACCGTTCCGGCACAGAGGGGCAATTTAACCGATGATCGCACCCGTAGCAGCAAAAGTTTTTTTGTCCGGGCGTGGCAAGGTGAAGACTGCAAAGCCAGGGTCCGGTCGGGAAAACGCGACATCGCGCGGCGATGACCAGGGTGGAGGGGGCGAAAGAGACCGGCAACACCCGGGTATTCAGGCGTTGCCGGTGAAGATTAATTACCGCGATAGGTAGAATAGCCGTACGGGCTCAGCAGCAATGGAATATGGTAATGCGATTCACTTTTGTCCATGTGAAATATCACCGGAATTTCCGGGAAAAAGGACGCGTGCTGAACCTTCTGATAATAATCTCCCGTTTTAAATACAACTTTATAATCGCCCGTTTCATATTGTTTATCTGTCGGGAATAGTGCACTAATTCTGCCGTTTTTATCGGTTACCCCTGAGGAAAGCTTAACCCACCTGCCCTGTTCTTTATGTTCGAGGTCAACAGAAATACCGGGAGTCGGCGTGCCGGTCTCCAGATTTAATACGTGTACACTCAGCGGATTCTTCATCGCGGTTGTTTCTGCCGCACAAGCAACGGAACCCATTAATAACGCTGCAACTGCACCCATTTGCCATTTCATTCTCGATTCCTTTTTTTCGTTAACCTGTCAACGAGCGTAAAGGGCCGCAGACTAAATACCAAACCGCAGGCGCTAAATGTGAAATTTCTGAGAGGCATAAATACGCTTTAGCTATTCGCGCTTTTTCTGCGCAAGTGCGTTTATTGTTTCGCTCACCGCCCTGCAAAATTCTCAAAAGCGACTATGCTGTTTAATTCAAGGTCCACTTCAAGGAGATGAAATGCATACTAAATCCCTGTCAGCTGCCGTTTTGCTTGCCCTCTCTCTGGCAACGTTAGCCGGTTGTTCTTCCAACCAGTCCATTAAAACGTCAGACGGCCGTACAATAGTGACCGATGGTAAGCCTCAAATTGACAGCGATACGGGGCTGGTGTCCTATCGTGACGCCCAGACAGGCAAAACCGAACAAATTAATCGCGATCAGATCAGCAATATGAGTGAACTTGATAACTAACGGACTCAATCACAGAAATAAGGTGGATAATATGAAGAAGACTCTGATTTTACCGCTGGCAGTTTTGATCGGCATGACCGCATTAACAGGTTGTACCCGCACAAGCTACGCTATTCATACCAACGATGGCCGCACTATTATCAGCGACGGCAAGCCGTCTGAATCTGATGCCGGTTTACTGGGTTATACCGATGCCAATGGTGTGAAACAGCAGATCAATAAAGCGGACGTTAAAGCCGTTTCCGAAGTGCCAAAATAACAGCGTTGCCGCCTGATCAGGGCGGCTTTTTTATTTCCTGCCGCCTCTTCATTGCTTCACCCTCTCAATTTCTTTTTATCTGGAAATAACGGATCGTCGTAAACAGTGTAATAACGACTTACACGGCATGATCATGGCTCATATATCCTTTTGTCTTTCTGACGCAGGTGCTCGCCTGTTATGGCCTTTTTCGTTCCTTCTCACTTTGCTTTGTGACAACACAAAAACATTAGCATCTCTTTCTTATGTACATTTTATTTACAGCGTCAGGTTGCGGTCCGGAATGCCGCTGACGGCCAGGTCACTGTGTCAAGGACCTATCGTAATTCCAGGCCAGTTCGCCACTATCTAGTGGTTTAATCACTTCAATTCTGGCGGATAAAACGGGTCTGTATAAATTTTCGCTCGCTTATTAAGGTGTTAGCCTGCGGTATGAAAGTTCACTGTTTTTAATATTTTCTTTGATAGGTATCACCGAATGAAATCACACTATCGCTATTCATTTCTTTTACTAAACTAATCACTGGGTCGACGACATTCTCACTCACTCTCAGGAGGTGCATATGAATTTTCACGATGAGGCTACCGGTCATAAGATTATTGGTGAAGCTGCGGTGAACCTGGCACTACAGAATGAGGAGATCACGGTGGTTTCACTGATTCGCCAGCTCAGCACGATGGCGGACCATGAAAGTGACGATGAGCGCGTGCTCCTGATCGCCGATGCGCGTAAATGGCTGAAAAGCTTTATTAACGTGGCCACGCGCGAGCGGGCCGAACTCAACTGGATGGTAGTAACGGGCCAGGTTCCCGCCAATGTGACCGAGCATTAACGCTGACAGGTTAGTGCGATACCGCGCTTCGCGGACGCCGGATGCGTCCGCGTTTACTGCGTGCTAACTGTCTGTATTCTCTTTGTGTCCGCTTTGCGCCCTTCTCCTTGTCCCCGTCTGAATCGCGCCGCGCACTTTTTCTGCGAAAATAGCTGTACAAGTTTTATTTTATTGTATAACTTTACGCTACTTTCAACTGACTACTTTTGAACCACCCGAGAACATCTATGCAACGCAATCATCGCTTACCGCAGAGCGCCGACGATATCTCCCGCTATTTTTCTGCGGCGGGTCTCCCTTCACAGCAGGAAATGCTGGGGCAAATCGTGGTAGATATTTTACGCGCCGGTCAGAACGTGAACCGTAAGTCTATCTGCACTAAACTGCTGCGCCGTCTTGAGCTGTCAGCCAGTCAGGAAGAAGAGCGCCTTTGCCGTGAACTGATTGGGTTGCTGTTTGGTCGTTAAGACGGCCAGTGACTGCCGTGACGGGACGGGGCATCGTTGCGAAGCCGTTGCGGCCTTTTCGCTGCTGCTGCTGGCATTATTGTTGCTGCTGTCGTTACTGTGACGTGACGGCCGTACAGGCTTCCTTGCTTCAGCCCGTCGTCATTAATGGAGTTTATGCGCGAGGATACGGATAGCCTCTTCGCAGGTCTGTCGGGTCGTTTTACAGCTTGTCTGTAGACTTTGCTGGTGCAACGCACCAATAATTTCCTGCAGTGTGAGCGTTTTACCCGGCTGCAGGATGTCTGACACAACGCGCCCTAAAAGCGCGTGAATCTCTTCACCGATGTTTGCCCTGTCATGTTTCACGCATAATCCTCAAATTTTACTTTTTCTGTAACAGCAAAGTGTTTTAGAGAAGGCACACTGTGCCTGTGTCTGGCAGCCCGTGGGTGACCGGCCGCCCTGCATGGATGACATAAGGGAATATTTACTTCCTAAATGAGCAAAGATTAATCCAGGATTTTCAGGGCCAGCGCAATCGTAGCCTGTTCATCGTGTACATCCGCCACCTTGCCGGTAACACGCATACCAAAGGCAATACGCAAAATCAGTCCTGCAGCCGTCTCCACATCCAGGTCGCGCCTGATGGAGCCATCATGCTGCCCTTCCTGCAAGAGTGACATCAGAAAGGCCTTATTGCGGAAGATAACCTGTGTAACCTGTTGTGACAGCTCCGCATCCAGCACCTGTAATTCAATAGCACTGCCTACGACCAGACAGCCGGTCCGCCCTTCCGTTGACCGGGAAGAATCCAGATAAAACTGGAGTAGTTCACTTAACTTTGCGCGGCCGGTCGAAAAGCGGGCCAGGCGTCCGCGCAGATCCTCGTTGCGGAGCGTGATGTAACGCTGAAAAACCAGCAGGAACAACGATCGCTTGTCCTGAAACGCTTTGTAGATACTACCGACAGAAAGCTGCATTGCCTCACTCAAATCGTTAAGCGAGGCGGCATGATATCCTTTTTGCCGGAACACGATCATCGCCTGGTCCAGAGCCTGTTCGATATCAAATTCTCTGGGCCTGCCGCGTTCTTTTTGTTTATTCGCTGTGGATTGTTGGCTGCTCATGACGACCAGTTTGAGAGGCTGCATTTCCGACATTACCCGGAAACGATAGGCAGAACGATTGTATCTCAGGCACCGGGTGCAAGTACACCCGAATCCCACCCCGGCGCATCGTCTGCACAAAGTGCGGTGCAGGCGATGCCGTGGTGGGATAAAAAGCAGGCCGATCAGGCGTTGGCTTTAAGCAGCTCGTCTGCCGCCAGTTTACCGAGCGCGTTCGCCGCAAAGGGACTGTCGCCCGTCAGTACCCGGCGATCTTTATGCACGGTCCCTTTAATATCGCTGTTAACCAGCGTCAGTCCCATGGCCTGAAGTTTCTCCCCAAAGAACCAGGTTAACTGTCCCGGCATGTAGCCGATATCCGGTGTTTGTTTGTCGGTCGCATCGGGGAAGGCGCAAATTTTATAGCCATTAAGCGGATTGTCGCCTTTGTCCAGAGCAAGAAAGGCAGCCGGGCCATGGCACAGCGAAATCAGGTGACGATCGTTGGCCAGCGTCCAGCGGATCACCTCAGCGACGACTTCACTTTCGGGCAGCCCTATCAGCGCGCCGTGACCGCCCGGAATAAAGACGCCTGCGTACTCTGACCGGGGCGTCAGTGACTGAACGACAGCGTTCAGCGTCAGCGGGGAACGAAACAGCGACAGGCAGTGATTGTAAAAGCCAATGACCACCTCATCCTGCTGGGGCATCGCCCAGTGTTCAAACTTCACCATCTGCCCGGACAACGTCGCCACATCAAACTGGAAACCGGCCTGATACAGGTGATACATCGGAAGCAGCGTCTCAATCGGATGGTTACCGGTGGAAAACAGGGTGTCGTTATCAAGCGGCAGATAGCGCTCGTCGGTGCAGATCACCAGGACCTTTTTATTCCCTGAATACGGCTGGGGATAGTCGGCATCACCGAGATCAGATGTGGGGCGGGTGAACTGGTCAAGTGAGTAGGCAGAAGGAAAAAAGGCGTTATGTTCGGCCCGATCTGCCACCGGCGATTTACTGAGTTCTGACATGACAAAGCTCTCCTTAAGGGGATGGATACCTGTTTTAGCCTAGACCACAACGCCAGATTTAAACCGAGCGGCAGCCCAAACGGCCCCCTTATAAGAGCATTCTGTTGCTGTCATCCCTGCCCACGCCTTACTTCACCACCGGCAGATCGCTGATGCGCGTGGTATAAGCCGGCGACAGCATTTCGCGCTTCATCGCCCAGCGCTTCTCTGTCCCCTGTCCGGCGAACCACATTTTCCCCTTGCCCGCTTTGTGGATCTGATCGATAACCTGCATCAGATCGTTACGGCCCGGGTTGACCGGTCGCTCATCAAACAAATCCAACTGAGTCACGCCGTGGTCAAAGAAGTCGCTCAGGACAACGCCCGCTTTGATATAGCGGTGGCCCGCGATCCAGATGTAGTCCAGCATGTCGGTCGCCACCCGGATAATGTCGCGCGTATCGTGCGACGGCGTCAGTAACTGACCAGTGGCCTGATTGCCGTAAAAGTTTTCACCAACGGCATGGGGGCTGGTGCGCAGAAACACCCCGATTTGTCGGCAGTACTGTTTTTCTTTCCGCAGTTTTTCGGCGGCACGTTCGGCATAGGTACAGACTGCCTCACGCACCTGTGCATAGTCTGAAAGACGGCTACTGAAAGAACGTGAGCACATGATCTGCTGTTTGGTGGGTTCGAGGGCTTCTAAATCCTGACAGGGTTCACCGCATAATTCTCTGACCGTGCGTTCCAGCACCACGCTGAAATTCTTACGAATCAGGCTGGGACGCTGACGCGCCAGGTCTGCGGCCGAGGTTATCCCCATCTCCTCAAGCCGCTGGCTGAGACGGCGGCCAACGCCCCAGATATCCTTGACCGACACCTTCGCCAGCAGTTTTTGCTGGCGCACCGGATCGGACAGATCGACCACACCGTTGGTGTAGCCCGCCCATTTTTTGGCCGCAAAATTCGCCAGCTTCGCCAGCGTCTTGGTAGGGGCAATCCCGACACAGACGTTAAGATGAATTTCTTTTTTGATGCGTTTTTTAATCTGGTGCCCCAGGGTATCAAGCGACATGCAGTGGCTGACGCCGGTTAAATCCAGAAAGGCCTCATCAATCGAATAAATTTCTACCGACGGGGCCATTTCCTCCAGTAGCGTCATGACCCGGGTGCTCATATCCGCATACAGCGCATAGTTAGAGCTAAAGACCTGCACGTTATGGCGGGCAATGATTTCTCTCATTTTAAAAAACGGCACGGCCATGGTGACGCCAAGGGCTTTGGCTTCGGCATTACGCGCAATCACACAGCCATCGTTGTTAGAGAGCACAATAATGGGCTTGCCCTTGAGATCCGGTCGAAACACCGTTTCACAGGAGGCATAAAAATTGTTCACATCGACCAGCGCAAACATGATTAATAAACCGACTTGATCACATAGGTCACAACGCCAAACACTTCGAGCGCGTCTTCTGTGCTAATCACAATGGGTTTGAACTGACGGTTCATTGGCATCAGTTGCAGGCAGGGCTGAAGCTGAAGCCGCTTGACGGTAAATTCGCCCTCAATCGCGGCCACCACAATATCGCCATGAGAAGCCACCAGTGCGCTGTCCACCACCAGCATATCGCCGTCGTTAATGCCCGCTCCGGACATCGATTCTCCACTGACGCGCACAAAGTATGTCGAACTGGGATGCTGAACGATGAGCTTGTTCAAATCAATCCGCTGCTCAACGTAGTCCTGCGCCGGAGACGGAAAACCGCACGGCACCCGCTCGACAAACAGCGGTAATTGCAAAGGCGTGCTCACTTTTGCTGGCCTGATAAATTCCATATTCACCTCTCACGCCAAATTACTGTATATAATTACAGTAATCGCGATCCGCCAGTGCGATCAAGCGAAACCGGAGAGGTTTATGTAAAACAGTTGATGTGGATGGATATTTTTTTCTGCCCTTTTCATCGCCTTATGACAGGCCTGTGCAGCCATTAACCGTACCGGTTGTTTTTTCGCCGGCGCATGCAGAATTCTTCTCTTCGCTGAACGGATGTTTAAAAAGCACGGAACGCTGCCCGTTAGCGGCGCGTACTTATTCGCCGCACAATCCGGGCGGAAATAATGCTGACAGCGTTAGCAACATCAATCGGCTAAGCGTACAAGCGGCGCGCAGACGATAACGGAAATAAACAACCGCCTGACCGTGCATAGTGATAAAAATAGCCCTAAGCAAGTCCGAAAAAAGGCGTCAAAATAGCAGGCGATAAACGGGGTCTGATTTGCCAGCGCTGTTTCACGCTGCTTTTATGACGGGAAAATCACTACAGCCGATCTTTTTTGCAAAAATGAAGACAGGATCGCCGGATACAACGTTCATCTTTTGTGATGTGAACGTGTCTCATTCGGATTAAAAGTGACAATAATCATATAGTTAAAAAAATAAGATAACGTGAAATGATTTATACTGTGATATCCAACACGTTTGCCTATCATGCCTGCATTACCGCCGAACACGGCTATCACCGTGGCATTGAAAAAAGCATTGAGAGGCAGAATAAAAATGGAATTGAAAAGTACACAGGGAAAAAAGGTCTATTTAACCGAGCAGGAACTTTCTTTAAGCTGGCTTTTTATGACCGGTATGACGGTTAACCAGATCGCGTACCAGATGGCTTCACCTGTACACGTCATCTATTATCTTAAGCAAAAAATCATGCAGAAAGTAGGCGTGAGAAATAACAGTGAGTTTATCCTCTGGCTGATTCATCTCAGAAAATAAAAAACGTCGCGCTGTTTTGCCCGCATGGCAGGATAATACGTTGCCTCCGCCCGTGTGATGAATACGCACAATGTCCGCGCAGGCATCATCGGTTAACCCTGCGCCGTCATCATGCCGGGATAACGTCACCGCGCGCCTGACTCGCCCTGCGCTTTCCGCCTGCGCCCGTAACCTGAGCGGCGTGTGGGGCGCATGGGCTTGTGACCGATCCGGTCAGCCATTTACCTGCTGCCTTATCCATTCGCGAAATATCTCCATCGATGGCGTCAGCGTTTTTGATCGCAGCCAGGTTAACCAGTAGCCACCGACATCAATCTCAATGTCAAAAGGCCGCACCAGGATGCCCGCCTCCAGCTCCCGCTGAAACATGCAGACCGGCACCAGCGCGACACCGCCCGTCTGAACCGCTGCCTCGACCATCAGCCGCGAGGAGTCGAAAACCGGACCAGTCATTCTGGGGGGCGTGATATTTGCCGCAGTGAACCAGTTGCCCCACTCATCCGCGCGATAAGAACGCAGCAGCGTTTCCCGTAACAGATCGCCGGGCTGCTGCAGCCGACGGGCGATATCTGGCCGGCAAAGCGCAGTCAGCGGTGCGGTAAACAGCGGTTCGTTGTGCGTTGCAGGCCAGGCCCCCGTTCCAAAGCGAATGGCATAATCGATGCCTTCGCCCGCCAGATTCACGACGTTATTATGGGTGCGCACGTTCACTTCCAGCGCAGGATGCTGCTGATGAAAGGCATCCAGACGCGGCAGCAGCCAGCCCAGCGCAAAGGTCCCGACACAGGCGAGGGTCATCACTTCGCGGTATTCACCCCCTTCAAACCGGCGCCAGGCTTTTTCAAGCTGGGTGAACGCCTCGGACACCTCGGCAAACAGCAGCCGGGACTCGTCCGTCATCTCCAGTCCACGCGGTAAGCGCCGGAATAACGTCACGCCCAGCCGCTCTTCAAGTAGCCTGACCTGCTGGCTCACGGCCGCCTGCGAGACGAAAAGTGCCATACCTGCGTGAGTAAAATTCAGGTACCGGGCCGAAGCATAAAAGGCCCGAAGTGCATTAAGCGGAACATCATTTTTCATTGTTAACCCCAGAAATTCTTTTGGCTTCTCTCAAATTATCTCGCTTGTCGATAATTTGAAATCCCTTAATCTCTCCCTCGTCACACTTTTGACAGGCGATATGTCCCGCAATAACGCGACCTTCGTGTCATAACGGGGGCATCAGGTGGCAGAAACTGACATAAGTTTCACGAGTGGCGCATTTTACACGTTTCGCTCAGCACGCCCCGCTTCCTGAGGCGGTGAGGTGCCGGGTATGTCTGAATGCAGATACACATTAACGGAGGTTTATATGGCTACGGCTCCCCGGCTGCGCATCTGTGCAGCGGCAACCCTACTGGCGCTGGCGGTCCCTTTTGTCGCCGAGGCCCATTTCAATGACGCATTGTTAGCGCAACCTGTCCGGCAGCTGGAAGACGCCGCAGGCGGACGCTTAGGCGTGGCGGCGATCGACACCGGTGATGGTTCTGTTTTTACTTATCGTGGTAACGAACGTTTTCCCCTTTGCAGCACCAGTAAAGTCTTTACGGTGGCGGCCATTCTGAAGAAAGCGGAAACCGCACAAGGCCTGCTGAATGAAAACATCGCGATTCGTCACGCCGACCTGGTGAATTACAACCCCGTGACCGAAAAACAGGTGGGCGGCACGATGACCGTGGCAGAACTCAGTGCGGCGGCCTTGCAGTACAGCGACAACGCGGCGATGAATAAACTGCTGACGCATCTTGGCGGGCCGCATGCCGTGACCGCCTTCGCCCGCAGCATCGGCGATAACACGTTTCGTCTCGATCGAACCGAGCCCACGCTTAATACCGCTATTCCGGGTGATACACGTGATACAACGTCACCGACAGCGATGGCGCAGAGCCTGCAAAAACTGGTTTTAGGCACGGCGCTGGCACCTGCTCAACGCCAGCAGTTAGCCGACTGGATGAAGGGCAATACAACCGGCACCTACAGCATACGTGCGGGTCTGCCTGCTGACTGGGTGGTCGCGGATAAAACCGGCAGCGGTGATTACGGCACCACCAACGACATCGCCGTGATCTGGCCACCGCATCATGCCCCGCTGGTGCTGGTGACCTACTACACGCAGACCGACAAACACGCGGCCTCGCGTAAGGATGTGCTGGCCAGCGCCGCAAAAATTATCGCCTCAGGTTATGAAAACTAAGCGACCGTAACGGCGTTAACACGTGATATGGCCTGTCTGTACGGGCTGTATCACGCCGCTGAAAAGGTTTGTCAGGTCAATAAACCCGTTGACAGGCATCCGTCACTTCCCTAAATTGAGCGCTTGCTCAAGTCACCGGTTTACCGCCAGTACGCCTGCCTGAGCACAGGCGACTGGCCGGGATTACGCCGTGCATACCCACGTTATTTAACCGACAGGAAATAACCTATGAGGCTGGCTTATCATGCAATCCTTCGCCCCCGTAACGGAAGACTGACCGCCCTGCTGCTTGCCTTAAGCCTGGTGCCCGGCGCGGTGCTGGCTGTCCCGCCGCCGCTGAACATCGCCGTTTATCGCGGCGCGGCAGGATGTGACGGCTGTTCGGAAATGGTGGTGAAATCGCTCCACGGCCTCACCCGGCCGGTTCGCACAACGTACATCGGCGAGCATGAAACGCTCAGGCTGACGGCACAGAACCTGCGTCAGTTTGATCTCTATATTCAGCCTGGCGGCGGTCAGGATATTCCCGCGGCTTATGCCGCACTGGGAGAGGAAGGCGTCCGGGCTATTCGACAGTTTGTTCGCAGCGGCAAGGGGTTTCTGGGCCTTTGCATGGGGGCCTACCTGGCAGACAGTCAGTGGCTGGGGCTGATTAGCTCACCGCTGGAATCGGAAGTGGGCCGTCCAGGCTCGGGCATTGCTGATGAGGGCGATTACACGATTCGCGTTGACTGGCAGCGTCAGCCAACGCGGTTCTATTATCAGGACGGTCCGTACCTTGAGGGCAATCAAGCCCGGGATGGTTTTACCCCTCTGGCCTTTTACCGGAATGGTGACGTCGCTATCGCCCACTATACGTATGGAAAAGGCACGGTTGTGTTAACCGGACCGCATCCGGAAGCCGACGAGAGCTGGATGGGCCAGGCAGACGGCGGTAAAGACGGCGTTGACACCACGCCCCAGGAAAAAATGTCCCGCCTGTTGGCCGGGTTTGATAACACCCGCCGCGTGCCTTAAGCCCGCACTGCGTGAGTGTCCGTGGCCGGGCGGCGTTGTCCTGTCGTGGCGGTACCGCTTTTCCTGTACGCGATGTGAGCGGCATCCGGATCGCTACGTAGCTGTCTGTCGTGAATATAACCGGGAGAATCCGGCTGGCGGACAGCTGACGCTCACGTTCCTTAATCCGCCCTGCGCCCGCCAGGTCGCCGTGCCTGACGGCTGGCACGTGAAGGCAATCAGCGTCGCGCATCCCGTCAGGCAGGGAGATTACACGGTGCTGTCGGCCTCCAGCGCATCCTGAATCGCATCCGCCAGATTGGCAATTTCGTTTGCCACGGCCTGCAAATCCCAGGCTGCTTTAGAGCCATTCGCTGACGTCGAGGCGCTGACTGACTCTTTTGCCACTGCCAGCGCCGCCGCAACGGCGACCGTACGTTTGTGTTGTTCCTGCGTCATGCCCGCGGGCGGCAGTGAAAAATAGTCGTTAACCATTATCATGTCCTTGTGATTCAAGAGGCGTAAACCTTAACGCCCTGCGCGTTCATAAGAAAGTAAATTATGACCACGGCTCCCGACAGATTCACACGGCGCTTCCGGGCAACGCGCCCGCCCCGGCCTGTTTGCAGAGTTCACCTGCCAGACGCGGTTCCCCGTCTGAGCTCAGGAGTTATTAGCCTGCCATGTCGACGTTGCCGCCAGGGAGGACGCTGCCGCACACAGCACGCGTGACAGTGATCCGTTCCCGCGTCGCCTGTACAATCCGGCCCGCTCAGAAAAGCCATCTTGTACAAGGTTGTACAACTTTCCAAAGAGGCGCCGCACAGAGGTGCACCCTCAATAACCCCTTAAAAATCAACAGAAAATGTTAATATTTTTAGATTTTATGTTGCAATAAGCGCCGAAAAGTCATCCGACCACTTAAAATTTTATACAAAAAATTGTACAAACTTGGTTTTTTTGTATAACTTTAAGGCGTGATGTTAAGTAACTTGTAACGAAAGGTGCTTTGCACCGCATCTGAAGGTGAGTGGATTTCCACCTTCAGATGCAAAATTTTTCTTTCTAACGATTTTGAGGCCATGATGCAAACGACAACGAATACTGAGTCTCAGATTTCAGACTATTTCATGAACGCGGGTGCCCATTTCACCAGCGAAAAAGATGTGATTGCCGAAACCTGGTCAGAGCTTGCTGCCTATAAGGCTCACGTTTCTGAAAAAGACATCGTGCTGGGTTTGATTCACAAACTCGAATGTGAAACCGATGTGACCATGCAGGATATCTATCGTCAGGCCCTGGAGATTGTGCTTCAGCGTACGCCGGGCGATGTCCGTTTTTGATAAGTTGTGATGAAACGCTAATTAGCATGGATGCTTTGCCTTCCCTAAAAATTCGCCCCTGATTCAGGGGCTTTTTTTTTATTTTTTTTCAGCTTACCTCGCCTCTCCTTTCGCGGTAAATCAACAGGTTAAACGCAGCGGCGATGAAGAAAACCTACCTCGCTGCGCTTTATTTCTCTGGCATTCATGACCAGGCTTTTGGCTGTTGATCGATTCCTCACTAACCAGGAGATAACCATGTTTCATCACTCATCAAAGCTGCAGTACCCCGTGCGAGTAGAGAAACCCGATCCTGAATTCGCCATGTTACTCCAGCAAGCCATTGGCGGCGTGGAAGGCGAAATACGTGTGGCAATGCAGTACTTCTTCCAGGCCATGGGCGCACGCGGCGATGCGCGGATCAAAGATCTTCTTATCTCTACGGCAACTGAAGAACTGAGCCATATTGAGATGCTGGGCCATGCGGTGGCCCTCAACCTGGAGGGCGCACCCCTTTCTTATCAGGAAGCCTCGGCAAAAGATCCCGTGGTGAATGCGATTCTCGGCGGAATGAATCCCCGTCATATCCTGTCATCAGGGCTGGCTGCCCTGCCGGTGAATGCGAACGGCATGCCTTTTGACATGAGCCATATATACGCGTCCGGCAATGTGGCTGCCGATATGCTGGCAAACGTGACGGCTGAAGCCACTGGCCGGGTACTGGCGACGCGCCTGTACAATTTGACTGAGGATAAAGGCATGAAGGATTTCCTGTCTTTCCTGATTGCCCGCGACACGATGCACCAGCAGCAGTGGCTGGCGGTAATCGAAGATTTAGGCGGCCTGGATGCGTCGCTGCCCATCCCGGACAGTTTCCCACAGGAAGGGGAAGCGCAGGAACACGCTTACTACTGCCTGAATACCTCACTGGATAAACCGTTGCCGAAAGGCCGCTGGAGTGAAGGCCCCTCCTTCGACGGTCGCGGTGAGTTTAGCGCGAAAGAGCAGCCGGATATTTTAGGAGAAGAGCCGCTGCTGGGGAATGCCCGCCCCGGTTCCGGTGCTCAGCAGGCACAAATCGAAGGTGGCGTTCCGCCACTGAAAAAGGGATTGTGATGATTTGAAGGGCCACCGGCCCTTCTTTTTTTGCCCGCCGGTCCTGTCAGGCCACCAGCCTGTGACTTTTTGCCTGCGTGTAAAGCGTTTCTCTGGCCAGGTTCTTCATTTTCACTTCGCACATAATGTCGAAATCGCTAAACGACAATGCCCAGTCATTGAGCGTCGCGTTGAAATAATAATCGGAGTGTGCCCGCAGTTTGGTTTTTGGCACCGCCAGTTGCTGCTGATCGGGGAACCCCTTCTCAGGGATAAGGCCCTCCTGCGAAATGGAATAGTGCAATACTGGCCGTACGCCACGCCAGGACTCTGTAATTTGGGCAATACGAACATCATCGGCCTGAATAAACTGATTCTCTTTCACCCAGTGATGATGAATGTCTAACACGACGGGACACAATGCACGGGCCTGAAGCACGTCGTCCAGCGAACAGGATATCTCATCATTTTCTACCGTCAGCATCAGGCGGGCTTCGGGACTGAGACGGTGAAAGGCCTGTTTAAACCCGTCAAAACCCCGTTTGCCATTCATATGGATGTTGATTTTAAAATCCTGAAAGGTTTTGCCGTAGCCCATCAGGCAGGCGCACAGGGCATGGTATTCCACATCTTCCAGCGCGCGGGTTACTACATCAGGATTGTCTGACGCCAGCACGCTGTACTGTCCCGGATGGAATGACAGACGAATGTTATGCTGTCTGGCCAGTTCACCGCAGCGGGCAAAAAGCGGATACAGTTCCGGCAAAAAACGGGCAAACAGGGGTTTTGCTTCTGGCACGGTGTAGAGCGGCAGTAAATCGCTGCCAATGCGCATCATTCTTAACGCGTCAGGCTGTGTCGCTATCGCCTCCAGCGTTAAATACAGATTCTGCAAATTAGTTTGCGCGATCTCATAAAGCAGTGCGCTGCCCTGCGCCTTATCCAGGCGGAGAAAACGTGTCCGGGTGGTGGCGCGAAAGGGAAAGAACTGCTTGCCGTCCGCATTTAAGTACTTGCATGCAAAGCCTAATTTCATAGTCACTCCTGAAAGGTATCCAGAAAGTGTAACAGCTAATTTTTAACTCGCCATTTTGGGCAATTTTATCAATAGGTTAATGACCATCTTTCCAGGTAATGCTTCATTAAACCCATTCTGACAGTGGGTGAACGATAAGCGTCACTCATCCCGTCACAGCCGCTTACCCGTAACAGAATATTACTTACTGATTTTTCGGGAAATAACTTACGAAAGCCGCAAAAAGTCTGCGTGTGCAGAGTGGCATAATTTCCTGTAACAACTAAAATGACAGTGTGACTAGCTAGTCCTTTTTATCTTACGGAACACTGATATGAGGTCTGACTATGACACAACAGAAATACAGAGGTGGAGCCGGAAATTTTGCTAACGATCCTGATCGCGCCAGTGAAGCTGGCAGTGCAGGAGGCAAAGCCAGCGGAGGTAATTTAAGGAACGATCCTGAAAGAGCCAGGGAGGCCGGTCGGAAAGGCGGCAAAACCAGCCGACGCACGTCTAAGTAGTTCTGAGTAAGGCGCCTTAAGGAAGGACGACGCCATGGACTGGCACTTTTCCTCTGTCAGTTCCCCTTTTATCCGCTCTGCACACTATCACCGGCTCTGCTTTGTCTTTTGTCTGACTCAATCACATCGCCCTTTATCTTAATAAGCGCAGCGGTATAACGCTATGCGTAAAATACCGTATCGCCAGCAAAGTGCGTTAATCACGAGAGGCGACCTGTTTCAGAAAGTACCGCATGAAAAATAAACGTGCGGCGATTACCCCGGCCCTTCCCCGCCTTTACAGAAAACAATCAACCAGATGAAAAACAAATAAAAATCATCAAGAATTCGCCATTTAATTTCGCTAATGAATTATTTCCGCCTGTGCTTTGCTGAAAATAAAAAAACAGGCATCACACACCGTGCGATATTTAAGCGCACCGGTTAAACAGAATATTTTCAGGCGTAATCGGTGAGGTGTTCTATATTTACAGCCACCTCACGTCGTATAAAAAAAGCTGGAGCAATGTGTCATGTCGAATGAGAAATCTACTACGCCCCTGAATCACCGTGCCCCAACCACCGGCCCCGAATCCTCACAGCCCGGCCTGGGATCATTAGCCCCCAAAGACGGTTCACATCAGCCTCCTGCCGAACCCACACCACCGGGGAAACAACCAACGGCGCCCGGCAGCCTTAAAGCCCCTGAGACGCGTAATGCAAAGCTGGATCAGCTGGAGGTGAACCGCAAAGGCGGCACAGGCAGCGCGCTGACCACCAACCAGGGCACCCGTATTGCAGACGACCAGAACTCATTGCGCGCCGGATCACGCGGTCCGACGCTGCTTGAAGATTTTATTATGCGGGAGAAGATCACCCATTTTGATCATGAACGCATCCCTGAGCGCATCGTCCATGCGCGCGGCTCGGCCGCCCATGGTTACTTTCAGCCTTACTGCTCGCTGAAGGACGTGACCAAAGCCCATTTTCTGAGCGAGCCTGAGCAGATCACGCCGGTTTTTGTGCGCTTCTCTACCGTTCAGGGCGGTGCCGGTTCGGCGGATACCGTGCGGGATATTCGTGGCTTTGCCACCAAGTTCTATACCGAGGAAGGCGTTTTTGATTTAGTGGGCAACAATACGCCCGTCTTTTTTATTCAGGATGCGCATAAGTTCCCGGACTTTGTGCATGCGGTGAAACCCGAACCGCACAATGAGATCCCTCAGGGCCAGAGTGCGCACGACACATTCTGGGATTATGTCTCGCTGCAGCCCGAAACCCTGCACAACGTTATGTGGGCGATGTCCGACCGCGGTATCCCACGCAGCTACCGCACGATGGAAGGCTTCGGCATTCATACGTTCCGCCTGATCAACGACGAAGGTAAAGCCACATTTGTGCGTTTCCACTGGAAACCGCTGGCCGGTAAAGCCTCATTGCTGTGGGACGAATCTCAGAAGCTGACAGGCCGCGATCCCGACTTCCACCGTCGCGATCTGTGGGAAGCGATTGAAGCGGGTGATTTCCCTGAGTTTGAGCTTGGCCTGCAGATGATTCCGGAAGAGGATGAGTTTAAGTTTGACTTTGATATTCTGGACGCCACCAAACTGATTCCTGAAGCGCTGGTGCCTGTGGTGCGCGTCGGCAAAATGGTGCTGAACCGCAACCCGGACAACTTCTTCGCCGAAACCGAGCAGGTCGCCTTCCATCCCGGTCACATCGTTCCCGGCCTGGATTTCACCAACGATCCCCTGCTTCAGGGCCGTCTGTTCTCCTACACCGATACGCAAATCAGCCGTCTTGGCGGGCCTAACTTCCATGAAATTCCGATTAACCGCCCGGTTTGCCCTTACCACAATTTTCAGCGTCAGGGCATGCACCGGATGGACATTGATACCAATCCGGCCAACTACGAGCCGAACTCGATCAATGACAACTGGCCACGGGAAACCCCACCGGCGGCAAAAGGAGGCGGCTTTGAAAGCTATCAGGAGCGCATTGAAGGACATAAAGTGCGCGAACGCAGCCCTTCATTCGGCGAATACTATTCACAGCCGCGACTGTTCTGGAACAGCCAGACTGCCATCGAACAGCAACATATTATTGGCGCGTATTCGTTTGAACTGAGTAAAGTGGCTCGCCCTTACATTCGTGAGCGCGTGCTCGATCATCTGCTGCGCATTGACGTCACGCTGGCGCAGGGCGTTGCCGCCAATCTGGGGATTGCGCTCAGCGACGACCAGTTGAATACCGCCGCGCCAAAAGAGGTTAACGGCCTGCAAAAAGATGACAGCCTGAGCCTGTACGCGATCCCGGATGGGGATATCAAAGGCCGCCAGGTGGCGCTGTTAGTCAGCGAGGGCGTTAACGCCGATGATGTGCTGCATATCCTGCAACACCTGAAAACGGCCGGCGTGCATACGAAACTGCTGGCGGCGCACATGGGCCAGGTCAGTGCCGACGATGGATCACAGTTACCCATCGATGCCACCTTTAACGGCCTGCCTTCCCTTACGTTCGACGCCGTGATCGTCCCCAATGGCAACATGGATGCGCTGCTGAAAAGCGGTGATGCGCGCTACTTCCTGCAGGAAGCGTACAAGCACCTGAAAGTCATTGGTCTGAGTGGGGAAGCGCGTCGCTTTAAAGCGCAGTTTGACCTGGATGAGAATCAGCAGGAAGACGGCATCGTGGAAGCCGACAATGCTGAAATCGCGCTGATGAATGATTTCACGGCGGCCATGGCCGGACACCGCGTCTGGTCACGTAGCCAAAAGGCGGAAACCATCCCGGCCTGATGGCGCGTCAGCCAGGCTTTCGGGTCTGGCTGACGTTATCGTGACAACGTCACATAAATTCACCTGTTTGACCGCGAAACCGCTGTTTACGGCGGTTTTTTTGTGCATAACGGCACAGGGTTTTATCTGATTTTCCATAAAGATCAGCGAAAACCAGGGCGGGCCCGATGGCGGTGCGTATCAGCCTCGCTGAGGAATAAATCGTGTACAAAGGCGGGCACGCGCAGTAAATGCGGCAACGTAGTCTATGATTAGGGCTTAAGCATGGTGTGAAACAGACGCTGCCTGGCGTCTGAAGCGGTATGACACATAACACTTTCTGAATAGTAACGCAGGCAGAGGTGATGAAGGCGTTCCCCTCTCCTGGGTGCCTGATCTCGTTAACAACATTTTCAACCCGTACCCTCGGCTGACCGATAGCGTGAGGGTGCTTATTGCGTACTTTCTGATTAAAGAGGCAACGGAATGGGATCGACAGCATTTTGTAAGAGTTGGGGGGCGGAGTTTCTGGCCGACGGGAGCGTGCGTTTCCGCGTTTGGGCGACCGGCCAGCAGCAGGTCACGCTGCGACTGGACGGTCAGGATAGTGCCATGACACCCGCCGAAGACGGCTGGTTTGAATATCATGCCAGCGGCATTCAGGCGGGCGCAGCGTACAACTTTGTGCTGAACGATGGCACCGTTATCCCCGATCCCGCCTCACGCGCGCAGCAGGATGATGTCAGTGGACCGTCGCTGGTTATCGATCCGACACACTATCGCTGGCAGAACACCGACTGGCGTGGTCGTCCGTGGCAGGAAAGCGTGGTCTATGAAATGCATATCGGCACGTTTACGGAAGAAGGTACTTTCCAGGCCGCAATTAAAAAACTGCCTTATCTGGCTGAGACCGGCATCACCATGATTGAGGTGTTGCCGGTCTCGCAGTTTGGCGGCCAGCGCGGATGGGGCTACGATGGCGTGCTGCTTTACGCACCGCATGCCGCCTACGGTACGCCCGACGATTTCAAAGCGTTTATTGATGCCGCGCATGGCTATGGCATTGCAGTTGTACTCGACATCGTGCTTAACCACTTTGGTCCGGACGGAAATTATCTGCCGCTGCTGTCACCCGACTTCTTTCACAAAGATCGCATGACGCCATGGGGCGCGGGTATTGCCTATGATGTTGACGCCGTTCGCCGCTATATCGCGGAAGCGCCCCTTTTCTGGCTGCAGGAGTATTGTCTGGACGGCCTGCGTTTTGATGCCATCGATCAGATTGAGGATATCGCTGACAAACACGTGCTGACGGAGATTGCTGAGCGGATCCGGGCGGACATTCCTGACCGCCAGATTCACCTCACCACCGAAGATTGCCGTAACGTCATTTTCCTGCACCCCAGGACGGAAAACGGCGGCGTGCCGCTGTTTACGGCGGAGTGGAATGACGACTTCCATAATGCCGTGCATGTCTTCGCCACCGGTGAAACGCACGCTTACTACAAAGACTTTGCCGATCAGCCTGAAAAACGCGTGGCGCGCGCGCTGGCCGAGGGCTTTGTCTATCAGGGTGAGGTGTCCGTTCAGTCAGGTGAGAAACGCGGTGTAGACAGCACGGGACAGCCGCCTGTGGCCTTTGTTGATTTTATTCAGAACCACGATCAGGTGGGCAACCGTGCGCAGGGCGAAAGGCTGATTTCGCTGGCCGGCGCTGAACGCACACAGGTGCTACTGGCGACATTACTGTTATCACCGCATATCCCGCTGCTGTTTATGGGGGAAGAGTATGGCGAAACCCACCCTTTCCTGTTCTTTACCGATTTTCATGGCGATCTGGCTAAAGCCGTGCGTGAAGGCCGGGCAAAAGAGTTTGAAGGCCATGCCGGTCATGAGGGCGAAAGCGTGCCCGATCCAAACGACGAAGCGACGTTTGTGCGTTCAAAGCTGGACTGGCGCAAGCTGGAAAGTGAGGAAGGCCAACGCTGGCTGACGCTGACCCGGTCACTGCTGGCAATCCGACAGCAGTCCATTGTCCCGCTGCTGGCCACCGCAGGCGGTCACAGCGGTCAGGTGCTGGCGACCGCCGAGGGCTTTGTTGCCGTGAGCTGGACCTTCCCTGCGGGGACACTGTCCATGGCGCTGAACATAGGTGAGCAGGCCCAGCCGCTGCCTGAAATGCCCGGTGAAACCCTCTTTGCCTGGCCACAAGCGGCCGATCGGTTGCCCCAACATTCCATCGTGGTTCGTCTGGCTGCGGGAGACAGCAAATGAGTATTCCAACCGCTACCTACCGTATTCAGTTTCGTAACGGCATGACGTTTGATCGTGCTGCGGCGCTGGTGCCCTATCTGAAAGACCTGGGCATCAGCCATCTTTATGCCTCGCCCATTTTTACCGCTACAAAGGGATCCACCCACGGCTACGATGTCACCGACGTCAACGCGATCGATCCATCCATTGGCGGTCGTGCGGGCTTTGATCGTCTGGTCAGCGCCCTGAAAGCCGCCGGACTGGGGTTGATTATTGATATCGTACCCAACCACATGGCGGCCTCGCTGGAAAATGGCTGGTGGCGCGACGTCCTTGAGCATGGTCAGGACAGCCGCTATGCACGTTACTTTGATATTGACTGGTCACGGCGCTTAACACTGCCGTTCCTGGGCGACGATATCGATACCGTGCTGGAAAATGGCGAGATCAGCGTGAAGCGCGATCCCGATACAGGTAAGCCCGCGCTGGCCTATTTCGAAAGCTATTATCCGCTGACCCCGGCAAGCTGGGAGGGTCATGAAGCGGCGGTGCTCCAGCTCAGCGGCAAAGGCGACCTGGCGGCACTGCATGAGCAGCAGCCCTGGCGGCTGATGTCATGGCGCGATGCTGCACACGACCTCTCCTATCGTCGCTTTTTCGAGGTCACCGGTTTAGTGGGCGTGCGGGTGGAAGATCCGGCGGTGTTCGAAGATGCGCACCGGCTTATTCTGAGCCTCGTACACAGCGGTGCGGTTGACGGACTGCGCGTTGACCACGTTGACGGGCTGGCCGATCCCAAAGGCTATCTGGAGCAACTCCGCCAGGCCGCCGGGCCAGATTGTTATCTCACCGTTGAGAAAATCCTGGGCGCCGGAGAACACCTTCCGGCCGACTGGCCCATCTCGGGCACCACGGGCTATGAATTTATCAGCGCGTTGTCTCATGTGCTGGTGGATAATAAAACGCTTGGGTCACTGCGTCAGGCCTGGGAAGACGTCAGCGGCGCTGACGTGCAGATGGAAGAGGAACTGCGTAAAGCGAAATGCCTGATGGCAGACCGTAACTTTGCCGGCGAGTTTTCACGTCTGCTGCAGCTGGCCACGGCTATTGCCGAAGATGAAAACGTCGCCGTGCGCCCGGACGATCTGCGTAACGCGCTGCGTGAGCTGCTGGTGGCGTTTCCGGTTTATCGTACCTATGGCAATACGCAGGGCTTGGCCGCCGATGACCAGCAACGGTTACAGGCGGTCGCCGCAGACGTCAAGGCATCAGCCCATGCACCGGACAGCCACGCGCTGGATTTCCTGCTGCGCATTATGCAGGGTGATGTGGCGCATGCGGTGACCGGGCAGGCAGGCAGCTTCCGTACACGTTTCCAGCAACTGACCGGCCCGCTGATGGCGAAATCCATCGAAGACACGCTGTTTTATCGTCAAAACATGGCGCTGGCGTTGAATGAAGTGGGCGCAGAACCGCTGCAGGCGCAGTTTTCACCGGCGCAGTTTCATGAGGAAATGCAGGACCGCCTTGCGCGCCAGCCCGATGCTCTTTCCGCCAGTTCAACCCATGATACCAAGCGTGGCGAAGATGCCCGTGCCCGTCTCTATACCCTGACAGAAGCACCGCAGCAGTGGGCAGCCTGCGTCGCGCGCTGGCGTGAGCTGAATCGCCCGGCGGTCCGCTCGCTTGCGGAAGGTCCGGCACCCGAAGCCACCGTGGAATGGCTACTCTTTCAGGCACTGGCGGGCGTCTGGCCGCCGACGTTGCAACCGGATGATCGTGCCGGACTGGCAGCCCTGGCCGAGCGCTTTGCCGGCTACGTTGAAAAAGCCCTGCGTGAAGCCAAGCTGCGTACCGACTGGACGGAAAACAATACGGACTACGAACAGGCGGTACTCGATTACGCTCATCATCTGCTCTCCCCTGATAATCAGGCTTTTCTGCAGGATTTTGTCGCCGCATTACAGCCGTTTATTCAGGCCGGGCTGATAAACAGTCTGAGCCAGCGAATCATCAAACTTACCGCACCCGGCGTGCCGGATATTTATCAGGGAAGTGAAGCGCTGGACTTCAGCCTGGTCGATCCAGACAACCGGCGTGAGCCCGATTACGCGGCGCTGGACAAGATGCTGCATGCTGGCATCACCGCGCTGCCCGATACGCCTGAGGGCTGGCTCAGTGGTCACGTGAACCAGTATGCCACGCAGGCCTTGCTGAACGCCCGGCAGTCGCACCCCGCGCTGTTTGCCCGGGGCGCGTACCTGCCGCTGACGGCACAGGGCGCCCATGAGGACGCGCTGCTGGCGTTTGCCCGCACGCAGGGTGACGAGGCGATTATCGTGATTACGCCGCGATTGATTTTTAACACGCTACAGACGCTGACGTCCCCACCTGCCGGACGCTGGGATGACACCGCGATCCCGCTGCCTGAGACGCTGGCGCATCGACGCTACCGCGATCTGCTGAGCGGTGAGGAAATCACCCTGACCGACCATATTGCGCTGGACAGATTAAATAACTTTTGGGCACTGGCACTGTTAGCTTGCTAGAAACAGGCTGGTACAAGGACTAAAACGCCGTTACTGGGTTCGTTAATTGAGAGGGACAGATGTCAAATCATCGTTTTGAAATTACGTCGGGATCGGCCCATCAGCTTGGGGCAAATTATGATGGGCAAGGCGTCAACTTTGCGCTGTTTTCTGCGCATGCAGAACGCGTAGAGCTGTGTCTTTATGATCCCAGCGGCAAGCAGGAGATCGCCCGTCTGGAGCTGCCAGAGTTTACGCATGAGATCTGGCACGGTTACGTGCCGGGTTTACAGCCAGGTGCGCTTTATGGCTACCGGGTGTATGGCCCTTACGACCCGGAAAACGGTCACCGATTCAACCCTAACAAATTACTCGTCGATCCGTATGCGCGCGAACTGGCCGGGGATATTGCCTGGAATGAGGCGCACTTCGCATATGATTTGTATCACGACGATAAAGATTTGACGTTTGACGATCGCGACAGTGCGCCTTTTACGCCGAAATGTCGCGTCATCGATCCGAACGAATTTGACTGGCAGGATCAGAACCGGCCGCAGATTCCCTGGTCAGAAACCATCGTTTATGAAACCCATGTGAAAGGCTTCACCCAACTGAACATGGCGTTACCTCCGGAGATGCGCGGCACCTACGATGGCATGAGCCATCAGTCGACGGTGGGCTATATCAAAAGTCTGGGCATTACGTCAGTAGAGTTGCTGCCGGTGCACTGGTTTCCCGACGATCAACACCTGCTGGATAAAGGGCTGAAAAACTTCTGGGGCTATAACTCACTGAACTTTTTTGCCCCGGCCACACGTTATTTCGGCCCGCGTGGGATTCAGGGATTCCGCGATATGGTGCGCGCCTTCCATGATGCCGGTATCGAAGTGATTCTGGACGTGGTTTATAACCACACGGCCGAGGGCAATGAGCTCGGTCCAACCCTGTCGTTTAAAGGCATCGATAACTTCTCCTACTACCGTACATTACCGGACCAGCATCGTTACTACATTAACGACACCGGAACCGGTAACACGGTCAACACCTCGCATCCACGTGTGTTGCAGATGGTCACGGACTCCTTGCGCTACTGGGCAGAATCCATGCATATCGACGGCTTCCGCTTCGATCTGGGTACAATTTTGGGACGTGAACCGGAAGGCTTCGATCCACGCGGCGGCTTCTTCGACGCCATTACTCAGGATCCGCTGCTTTCCCGATTAAAACTGATCGGGGAACCGTGGGACATTGGTCCGGGTGGTTATCAGGTCGGTGGTTTCCCGCCGGGCTGGGCGGAATGGAACGATCAGTATCGCGATACGGTGCGTGATTACTGGAAAGGCAATAATGTCTCTACCGACTTTGCGGCGCGGTTGCTTGGCTCCGGCGATCTGTATGACCAGCGCGGTCGCCGCCCCTGGGCCAGCGTCAATTTTATCACGGCGCATGATGGCTTCACGCTGAACGACCTGGTGTCGTACAACGAGAAACATAATGCCGACAATGGTGAAGACAATAACGACGGGCATAACGATAACCGTTCGTACAATTATGGCGTTGAGGGGCCGACGGATGACGAAGGCATCAATGCCGTCCGTGAGCGTCAGAAGCGTAACTTCCTGGCCACCCTGTTTTTCTCGCACGGTACGCCCATGCTGCTGGCAGGCGATGAGTTTGGCCGTAGCCAGATGGGCAATAATAACGGCTATTGTCAGGACAGTGAAATTTCCTGGGTTCACTGGGACAATCTGCCCCCTTCCGCCGAAGCGTTACGCGAATTTACCCGTCACATTATCGCCTTACGTAAAACCCAGCCGTTATTGCGGCGCGAAAGCTGGCGCGATGGCATGGAAATTAAATGGTTCAATGCGGGCGGCGGTCTGCAACAGGCTGAACAGTGGGATGAAGGCTCAACCCTTGGCGTTTATATCGGTCGGCCCGACCTGCAGAATCAGGAAGGAATCTGGTATGACGTGCTGATGTTAATTAATCCTTTCGAGGGTAATGTGCCCTTCCGTATTCCGCAGTTCGGTGACGGCGGCTGGGTGCTGGAACTGACCACCAGCGATGTGGATAAACGCGGTCTGGTGATTACCAAGGAAAAGGACTTCGAACTGGAAGGCCGCAGTATGGCGCTGTTCAGAAGGCCGTAGGCCGGCGTTAGCGCAACGCGTACCGCGATTGCTCAGGTTAAACTCTGCGCATCCGGACGCGCTGCGCTTGACCTGAGCCTGGTGGCTGCCAGGCTTAAACGCGTATCAACAGAAAAGCAACGCCATTAAGGAGGCAACATGTCCAGATTTACAGGAAAAATCGTTGTAGTGACAGGCGCCGGATCAGGAATTGGCGCAGCGAGTGCAAAACGCTTTGCGGAGGAAGGCGCGTCTGTTGTGCTGGTGGGACGTACCCGGGATAAACTGGAAAAGGTCGCGGCACAACTGTCGGGTCAGGACCATATGGTTGCCGATTGTGATGTCGCTGAAGCCGACCAGGTTCAGGACCTGACAAGCCGCGTTGAAGAAAAATATGGCCGCGTTGATGTGCTGGTGAATAACGCCGGGATCATCGTGCAGGGCCGCATTCACGAGATTGAACTCGCTGACTGGAAAAAGCTGATGAGCGTTGATCTCGACGGCGTCTTCCACTGCGTGCACTATTTTATGCCTGCCCTGCTGAAAACCCGGGGCAACGTCGTGAACATTTCGTCAGTATCAGGCCTGGGCGGCGACTGGGGCATGAGTGTGTATAACGCGGCGAAAGGCGCAATCACCAATTTTACCCGCTCACTGGCGATGGACTACGGCACCGATGGCGTGCGGGTCAACGCCATTTGTCCTGGCTTTACGTTTACCGACCTGACCGAAGGCGTTAAGAACGATCAGGCACTGCTTGAACGCTTCTACGACCGAATTCCGCTACGTCGCGCCGGGGAGCCGGAAGATATCGCTGATGCGATTGCGTTTATTGCCAGCGACGACGCCCGCTACATTACCGGGGCGAATCTGCCTGTCGATGGCGGCCTGACCGCCTCAAACGGTCAGCCTAAACAGGCTTAACCGACTTAAGCAGCTGTTCGCAGCTGCTTTTTATTGACTGCACGACAGCGCCGCTGCCCGTTATTTCACGGGCTCAGCAACCGCCATTTCAACTTCTGGCACGTCGGGCTGACCGGCGCCCTCCGCCTTCTGACATCATAGTCCCCTGCTTTATCACTCAGCCTTATTCAGGATGATTTTGGCGTATGTCGTGTCGGCAGCGGACGGCCACGGGAAGTGAGACGGTTGCCGGCTGTGGGACAGACATAATGGCTCAGGCAGACCGTACACAGAATCGCTTCGGGATGATGGATTTTTGCCACTGTCAGCGCCTGCTGACGGCTATACAGTGAACCAATAAATTCCCGGCCACGGCTGTTATAAAGATGAACACAGCCTTCTTTATGAATGATCCATCCGCTTCTGTTGTATGGACACACATAATAGTAGCTTGATTTAAGCATGGTACTGCCCCCGGTGGTTGCTGTATCAATCAGGTGAGAAAAAGCAAAGTATGATTTTATTTAATAATGTAGCGTCATTAACACTAGCTGAGAATTATGCCTAAAACTACGCAGGCAATTATAAAACGGTGGTTTTGAGATTTATTCGCAACCCATCTTCGCCCTTCCGTTAATGTTGCATCAGCATCCTGTTTTACAAAACGGTTTATACGAAAAGTTCGGTTCGCCGTCTTAATCATTACGTTCGGCCTTATCGTCTGGCCTCCCGCTGAGAAAATCATACCAAATCAAGGCACTACCCTTTTTAAATCCCGTGCAGGAGACAATAAAAGAGAAAATTTGATTACCCCGCGTAACCTGACTGCTGAGGCAGAGAAACTGCTTTATTAACCGTTCATAAACTGCAAAAAAGACACCAGGATTTCCTCGCCGGACGTCGAAGTGCTGATATAATGGAAACGATGCGATACCACGCTGGTAAAGAAAAAACCAGAGCAAATCGGTTGATGCCCGACAGCGTGATCTGAACGCTATTAACCCGTCTGTGACAACGGAACCTCACAGGTAAGCACCCTCCTTGCGCCATGCTGGAAACGCCTGGCTCAAACACATTTTGCAACGGCATTCACGCAGGCTCGGGGCCGCCCGGTCTGGGTTTTGGCAATGTGTGCGGTAAAAAGAACAAGAATCTGGAAGACGTTATGTTGTTGACAATTATCTATCGCAGTCACATCGCTGATCATGTTCCACTGAAAATGCTGGAAGGCCTGGTCGCTAAAGCCAATAAAATTAATGAGTCATCAAGCGTTACCGGCATCTTATTATTTAATGGCACCCATTTTTTTCAGGTTCTTGAAGGTCCAGAGAATGATGTACTGGCGGTTTACGAACGTATCTGCCGTGATACCAGCCATCATAATATTGTGGAATTAATGCGGGATTATGCGCCTTCCCGCCGTTTCGGTAACGTGGGCATGGAGCTGTTTGATCTGCGTGAATACGATAAAACCACTGTGCTTAATGCCGTGCTTGAAAAAGGCACAACCAAATATCAGCTGACCTATGAAGACAGAGCGCTTAAATTTTTGCGCACCTTTGTCGAAGCACGGGAAAAAGAGAATTATTTTGAAATTCCCTCAGCGGAAAGCTGGGATTTTATCAGTGATGATGAGGAAGTGCGCGAAGGTGACGACGCGCTGATTAATCACGAAGGCGTCAATTTTGCTTTTCAGGCGATTATCGATCCCCTTGCACGTAAAATCGTCTCGCTGGAAGCCCTGCTTCGGGGCTCGCAGGGCGAAACACAACAGGATTACTTTTCACGCCTCCCGCCGGAGAACATCTACCGCGACGATCTGCAGTCCAAACGCATCGCTTTTGCACAGGCGAAGGCGCTGGGGATAGAAGGCATTATGCTGTCAGTCAACCTGTTGCCCATGTCGCTGGTGCTGGTGCCGGATGCCGTAACGTTTCTGCTTACTGAAATCTATGCCCACGATTTGGTTCCTGAGCAGATCGTGGTCGAGTTTACCGAAAATGAAATCATTTCCCGTCCTGACGACTTTGCAGCGGCGCTGAAACAGCTCAAAGCAGCGGGCATCAGCGTGGCACTGGATGATTTTGGCGCGGGCTATGCCGGGCTATCCTTACTGACGCAGATTCAGCCCGACAAAATAAAAATTGATCGCAGCATTATCAGCAATGTGCATAAAAGCGGCCCGAAGCAGGCTATTGTGCACGCTATTTTAGCCTGTTGTTCGTCACTGGAAATTACCGTGATTGCAGAGGGCATTGAACAGCCCGAAGAATGGATGTGGCTGGAAGCGGCCGGCGTTTCACAATTCCAGGGGTTTCTTTTCTCCTGGCCGAAAGTCAACGGCGTCTCCTCTGTTACCTGGCCTGAGTTAAAATAAGACGGTTATCCGCAGGAAAGTGAATTTTTCGTTCTTCCTTGCCGGACTGAAAACGCGCTGCTAAATATTAGAAGCGCGTTTCAGATTGTGTCATCGCATTGCAATAGTCGACGTGCACGCTGTTTTTAAATTATCAAAGATGTTAAGCAGTCAGATGTTCAGTGTTAAAGGCCGAAGTCACGCGCCGTTTTAAGGCGCGCCCCACAGGTACAGCATTTGAGGAACTGAATGAAGCAAATCATCCGCGGTGATAAAGAACCCGTCCATATCGTAGCCGCCTCGCGCGCGCTTGAAGCCCATATGTCCCGCTATGGTGAGGGAAATAAATACCATCCGGTTATCTATTCAATTGCCTATCGCAGCAAATACTACCAGGTTGAAGTCATTACACGACGTGAAACGATCGTCGCCACCGTCATTACCGGCGTGCGTAAACTGACGCACCTGCCCGGCGTGGCCTGATGCTGTTTTACGCGCCTTCTGCTCAGGGGACAAACCTGTCCCCTTTCTCTCAGCGGTAAAAGCGCGGATTCGCCGGATAAATCGCCCCGATGATGCTTTTCTCCCGCGCCCCGGTCACCGCAGGTAAATTGCCCGGCAAACCAGACAGTGTGCGGTAAGCCAGCCAGGCAAATGCCAGCGCTTCCATGTCGTCACCATTAATCCCGACGGTATCGGTTGTCGTGACTTCTGTTCCGGCCAGATGCGCCGCCAGGCGGGCCATCAGCAACGGATTTCGGCTGCCGCCTCCGCATACCAGCAACCGATCGCAGCCATCGTTGAGTTGTACCTGTTGCGCAATGGTCACGGCGGTAAATTCGTTTAGCGTGGCCTGCACATCCTGAGCAGCGATGCCGGGAAAGTGGCGCAAATGCTGTTCAAGCCAGCCCAGATTAAACAGTTCACGTCCGGTACTTTTGGGCGGCACCCGCGCCAGCCAGGGTTCACGCAGTAGCGCTTCCAGTAACGCAGGACTGACCTTACCGCTTCGCGCCCAGTTCGCGTCCTTATCATAGGCTTTGCCCTGATTACGCCATATCCATGCGTCCAGCAGCATATTGCCCGGCCCGGTATCAAAGCCGCGCACGGGCTGCCCCGGAATCAGCAGGGAGAGATTGGCAATACCGCCGATATTCAGCACCATGCGCCGTTCCGTGGCATCCATTAACAGGGCCTGATGAAAGGCAGGCACCAGCGGCGCGCCTTGCCCACCCAGCGCCATATCGCGCCGACGGAAATCCCCGACCACCGTCACGCCTGTTGCCGCCACTATCTGGTTGTTATCGCCAATTTGTAAGGTATTGGGTGCCGCGCTGTGCGGCTCATGCCATACCGTTTGACCGTGACAGCCAATCGCCACCACATCGCTCATCTCCAGCGCCTCGCGCTGCATAAGCGTCAGTACTGCGTCAGCGAATAGCTGGCCCAGTCGCGTGTCCAGTTGCCCCAGTTGCGACAACGTCACTGCCTGGCCCTGACAAATCGCCAGAATGCTCTGGCGCAGGTCGGGCGGCATGGGATGGCAGTAGCTCGCCTGCTGCGCCACCATATTTTCGTCGATGGCGGCCAGCACGACATCGACCCCATCAAGGCTGGTACCCGACATCACGCCAATGTAGCGTCCTGATTTCATAGCCGTTCCTTTCATCGGGATGAAAAAGTGAATACGCTGCCTGTAGCCTGACAAAATATCGGCCCTGAATCCACGATTACTTTGTTTTAAATCAATAAACTGTCTGGTGGTTAACGTCCCGGGTATTTTTATGATTGATTGAATCATTGTTAAAAATTTGCGGTCTATGCTGTCGACAGCCATGTTTTATTCCGCAGAAGGTTAATTCGCCAGTTTTCTGTCTTATACTGTTTACAGGATTTCGCGATAGAGATGGCGCATTCTTGAATAAAGGAGTTTCAAATGATTAAGCGTTTAATTGTGGTCGCTTTGACTGGTGCGATGCTGGCGGGCTGTAGCAATACCGATACGTTATCGGGCGATACCTACAGTGCCAGTGAGGCCAAGCAGGTACAAAGTGTTTCTTACGGTACCTTAGTCTCAGTTCGCCCGGTTAAAATCCAGGGTGGAGACGACAGCAACATCATTGGGGCCATTGGCGGCGCCGTACTGGGTGGATTCCTGGGTAATACCATCGGCGGTGGTGCAGGACGTAGCCTGGCAACAGCGGGAGGCGCGGTGCTGGGTGGCGTTGCAGGTCAGGGCGTACAAGGCGCAATGAACAAAACTGACGGCGTTGAGCTGGAAATCCGTAAGGATGACGGCAACACCATTATGGTGGTGCAGAAACAGGCAGCCAGCCGTTACTCAGTCGGACAACGTGTTGCGTTGGCCACCGACGGTAGTCAGGTTACCGTTTCTCCGCGTTAACGCAGTGACCAACCGACGCCGGTGCCGGTCGCACTGCGCGTCGGTTTTATTTCTCTTTGTTTTGCAGTTCGAGAATATTCTTTTCAAGACGCGCAATCAGCGTCACCATCTGGTTGATTTCGTCGCGGCTGATACCGGAGAGAATGTCATCCCGGGTAATATCAATCACGTGTTCAACCTGCTGAATGACTGGCTCTGCCTGTTGTGTGAGCTTAATGCGTTTGGCCCGGCGATCGTGGGCGCAAGTGGTCCGGGTAATCAGCCCTTTCTCCTCAAGTTGATCCAGGGTTCTGACCAGAGAAGGCTGCTCGATACCAATGGCTTTCGCTAACTGGATTTGCGACTGCTCAGGCGGCAGTTGATGGATATTGTGCAGTGTTACCCAGTGCGTTTGAGTCAGCTCTAACGGCTTCAAACGTTGATCAATCAGTGCTCGCCAGATTCGCACCAGCCTGGACAGATCCGTGCCGAGAGGGGTATCCATGCTATCTCCTTATAATGTATGTACGCAGCTATCAAGCTGCATTGTATAGCATTTTGCAAGCCCGAAGTTTAAATTACAAATAACCAAGTGAACAGTTTCGGCTGAAATTGTTTCACGCACAGGTTCCAGGATACTGCACTGCAATGGATATCATTCGCCAAGGATTTTTCAGCATCAGCCCGCTTTCCGAATTGATTTTCGGCGCCTCACTCTATTTCCCTCCCCTGTTTAAAGCGGTGCTGGCCGGTTTTGTTCTCTGGTTATTTATCCACCCGCTTCTGCGCGGCTGGCTTGCGTCGGGTGAGGTCTGGCATCCCACCTTGTTCGATCTCTCGCTGTTTGTGTTGTGTGTAACAGGCGCACTCTGGTTAATGGCGCACGGATGAAAAAGATGAACCTTTCAGGATTAAAGTACTTTTCTACGTTGATTGTTTTCACGCTGGCGCTTCTCAGCGCCTGGTGGGCCTGGAACTACTACATGCAGTCATCGTGGACGCGCGACGGCAAAGTACGTGCCGAGCTGGTCACGATCACCCCGCAAATTTCGGGACGGATCACGGCACTGAACGTGGTCGATAATCAGTTTGTACATAAAGGGGATCGGTTACTGACGCTGGATCCTGTGCCCTGGCAAATCGCTCTGCATAAAGCCGACGCACAGCTGAGCCAGGCGCAGGCCGATATGGCGAAAGCCCAAAATGAATTCAACCGGCGCAGTAAACTGCCGCGCAATACCATCTCGGGCGAAGATCTGGATGTCGCCCGACTGAATGCAGCGGCGGCGCAGGCCAACGTCAAGGCCGCGCAGGCCGCGCGTGAACAGGCCGCATGGAATTTACAGCAAACCACCGTGAACGCCCCCACGGACGGTTGGGTCAGCAATCTGACACTACGTCCCGGCAATTTCGCCACGGCTGGCACTCCGCTTTTTGCGCTGGTGGACAGTCACGCTTTTTATGTCGTGGGCTACTTTGAAGAGACCAAATTGCGCCATATTCGTCCGGGTGCGGCCGCTCAGGTGACGCTCTACAGTACGGGCCGGCAGTTATCCGGTCAGGTTGAGAGCATAGGGCGCGCGATTTACGATCAGAGTCTGGACGCCGACAGTGGGCTGCTGCCCGATATCAAACCGAACGTGCCCTGGGTGCGCCTTGCTCAACGTGTTCCTGTACGCATTCGTCTCGCTGCTCTCCCGGATAACGCTCTGTTAATCGCCGGTACGACCTGCACGATTACGATACAACCATGAACCTCAACGGACTGGCCTGGCAAAACCTGCCCTGGCTGAAAGCGGACAGCAATCAGTGGCGTTATGCTCTGCGTAATGCGGCTGCCATGTGCCTGGCTCTTAGCATTGCCTATGGACTGGATCTTAACGAACCCTACTGGGCCATGACCTCCGCTGCGGTGGTAAGCTTCCCGACAATCGGCGGTGTGATCAGTAAGAGTCTGGGACGTATTGTTGGAAGCCTGCTGGGGGCAACGGCCGCCTTGCTGATTGCGGGCCATACGCTTAATGAACCCTGGCTGTTTGCCTTTTTTATCGCAGGCTGGCTGGCGCTGTGTACCTGGGTGGCCAACCACTATCAAAATAATGTCGCCTATGGGTTTTCGCTGGCCGGGTACACTGCGGCGATCATTGCCTTCAGCTGTGTCAATCTGACCGATATCAGTGGCCTGTGGGACATTGCCCAGGCGCGCGTCTGTGAGGTGATTTCCGGGCTGCTCTGTGCGGGTTTAATGATGATGATCCTGCCCAGTACGTCAGACGGTGAAGCCCTGATCACCGCCCTGAAGCAGATGCACACGCGTCTGCTGGATCACGCCACGCTGCTCTTGCAGGACACCCGGAACGACGAGATCCGTCACGCTCATGAAGCGGTGATTGGCCAGATCCTGACCATGAATTTATTGCGTATCCAGGCATTCTGGAGCCATTACCGCTTTCGTCGCCAAAATAACGTTCTGAACTATATCCTGCATCAGCAGCTTCGTCTGACCAGCGTCCTGTCCAGCCTGCGGCGCATGCTGCTGAACTGGCCAGATGCGCCGGAAGCGCTGTATCAGGCTTTAACACGCATTACGCAGGAGCTGGCAAAACCGGACTGTGATAAGTACCGGCTGGCAGCTTTGTTACGCAGCATCACCCCTGCCAGCGATGGTGATTACCGGCAACGGGCGTTTTGTCAGCGGCTGCGCTACTTCTGCTGGATGTATCTCAATGTGTTGCGCTGGATAAGGCAACTGGAACAGGCTGATGCCGATACCCGCTTTCAACCGCCTGCAGTGTCTGCGCTGGCCAGCGAAAGTGACAGCGCCGAAGCCGGCTGGAGTGCGCTACGAACATTCAGCATCATCGTGGCAGGCTGCGCATTCTGGATCGCGACACAATGGACCTCGGGTGCCTCGGCCCTGACGTTTACGGCGATTGCCTGTGTCCTTTACGCCTCGGCCCTTTCGCCCACAGGCAGCATTACGCTGTTACTGAAAACGTTGCTCTGGCTGTTTGCTTTTAGCGTGCTGTTTAAATTTGGTGTGATGGTGCAGTTTAATCAGCTGTGGCAACTGCTGGCCATCCTGTTTCCGCTGCTGCTGACGCTACAACTGTTCCGGGTACAGCAAAAACAGCGGGCGGCGATGTGGGGCCAGTTTATTGTTTTTCTGGGGTCGTTTCTGGCCGTCACCAATCCGCCCGACTGGGATTATCAGGGGTTCGTGAACGATAACATAGCGAAAGTCTGCGGTGTGCTGCTGGCCTGGCTGGCTTTCCAGATCCTGCGTCCCAGCTCCGATTCACGCCGCAGCCGTCGCCATATCCAGGCGTTGAGGCTGGCGTTTCTGGATCAGCTTCGTCAGCATCCCCATCGGGATCAGAACCGTTTTGAATCGCTGATTTATCATAAAATTGGTCAACTCAGTAACAGTAAAGATGAAACGGCGCGCGTCTGGCTACTGCGTTGGGGCGTCGTTCTGCTTAACTGTTCCCATCTCGTCTGGCAACTGCGTGACTGGCAAACAGACACACTGCTACTGAACCAGTACCGGAGCGAAGCATTGCACAATCTACAGAATATTATGAGCTTACACGGTGTGCAGCATCGCCACCTGGACACCGCGCTGGACGCGCTTCAGGACCTCACAGAAGAGGCGCTTAGTGTCAACAGTGCCGACGCCGGCACGCTGGCCGGCCTGCTGTGGCGGTTGCGCTGTTCACTGGCGCAGCTGAAACAGGCGATTCCCGACTGATTACTGGCAATACTGCTGGTGCTGCCGGTTAAAATCATCCTGAAGTTGCTGAACGGTTTTTTGCCCTTCGAACCGGGTTTTATCGGCTTCGGAAACAGGCTCAATCACCAGGGCTTTTTCGTCGGGTGAATAGATAAAACGCCGGTAAATCATCGACCCCGTAAAACTTTTGCCCAGGATGCCACCACAAATCATTGTCGTGTTATGCCGGTAAATGGTGGTATCCGTGAAATTGGTTTCCGTGGCGCTGCGCAGAACATTCTGGCAATGCTGCGCTTCAAGCTTTTGCCGCACATCCCGACTGAGCCGTTCACGGCCCTTCGCAATCTCTTCGCAGCGAAGGCGTGCTGAACTGGTATCAATGGTGCGCTGCAGTTCACGTCCTGTTTCTGTGATCAGTTGCGTATCATTGGGTTTATCGCATCCTGCCAGCAACAGACACAGTAGCCAGGCGCCCTTCCATTTCATTTGCACTGCTCCTCAGTTTGTCAGGCTTTGTAACGGGAATCAGTATCATAGGGGGGAATAAGACGATGATGCTACAACAAATTGTCAACAAGCGAAAAGCCGTGATGGCGGCAAAATCTGCCGCCATCAGCGACACACAGCGTCAGATAACACCGCAGGCAAACCGTGCCCCGCCACCGCCCAAAGGTTGTGGGTGATCCGCATGGTTATCCCCGCCCACATGCACCATCAACGCTTTGCCTTTTACCTCGCTCAGCGTTTTAATGCGCGGTGCCAGCACCGGATAGGTGGCTTTACCCTGCGCATCGACATAGAGCGCAGGCAGGTCCCCTAAATGGCCCTCAGCATAAGGCCCCAGGTGCTTGCCGGTGTTCGCCGGATCAAGATGCCCCCCTGCCGCCCCCGCGGCCACCCTTTTTCCTTCCGATTCGCCGGGTTCACAGCTGCTTTTCGCATGGACATGAAAACCGTGAATGCCCGGCTTCAGTCCTTCCAGCATGGGCGTCAGTTGCAAACCGTATTGCGTCTCTTCAATATTTACCGTGCCGATGGCATTGCCGATTCCCTGCGCCGAAACGGCATGAATTGTCACCTGTTCGCTGGCCGCCTGCGCGGCACCGCAGGCTAACAGCGTCGCTATCGCAATTGCGTTCACTTTCATTGTGGCTCCTTTTTGCTCTGGGGTTCAGCTTAAGCCTGGCCCCGTAGCGCAAAGATTGCCGCAAATTGACGAATGTTTACGCTCAGGGCACGTCATAGCCCAGTGCGGCTTTGCGGATGCGGAACCACTGCTGCCGACTGAGCGTCAGCCCGGCCGCCCCTGCCGCTTCTGTAATGCGATGGGTTTTGCCTGACCCGATGATGGGCAAGGGTTTACTCGGCAGACGCATCACCCAGGCATAGACGACCTGCTCAAGGCTTGATGCCCCGATCTCCTGACGAATGGCTTCCAGCTCGTCGCGCAGCGGCTGAAAATGCGGATCGCTGAACAGACGTCCGCCCCCCAGGCACGACCAGGCCATTGGGCGCAAACGCTGCTGCTGGCAGTGATCCAGCGATCCATCAAGCAGAACATGTTGCTGAACGGGTGAGATCTCAAGCTGGTTGGTCACGAGGCTAAACGGCAAACGAGACTGCAGCAGGGCAAACTGCGAGGGGGTAAAATTGGACACGCCAAAATGCAACACTTTGCCTGCCTGATGCAGGTGCAGAAAGGCTTCGGCAACCTCATCGGCCGCCATGAGCGGGTCGGGGCGATGAATCAACAGCAGATCAAGGCGATCGGTATTGAAATGTCCCAGCGAGCGTTCGGCACTGGCCACAATATGCGCTTTTTCCGTAATGTAATGGCCAATCTGGTGTTCAGGTTTTGCGCGGGTCGCGATACCGCACTTGGTGACGATCTGCAGCCGATCACGTAATCCCGGGGCCTGTCTGAGCGCCTCACCAAATGCGGCCTCACAGCGGTAATCACCATAAATGTCGGCATGATCGACCGTCGAAATGCCCAGTGAAAGATGGTGCTCAATAAACCCCACCAGCTGCTGTGGTGTCATGCCCCATTCCATCAAACGCCAATAGCCCATAATCAGCGGTGAAAAGTCGGGGCCCTGTGGCGCGATGGCTTGCGGTTGTAGCATAGTGTTCTCCCTGTGGCCTTGAGGCTGGATGTGTGTCAGGGAGTATAACGGAAATCACCATGCGGTCAGAATAAGGTGGGTTGCTGCGGTTCCTGCGGTTCTTCTTTGTGCTGCTGACGTAACAGGCGCAAACGGCGCTGGTGACAGAGGCGGAGCACCTCACGCTTTTGACTGTCGCTGTATTGCAGCCAGTTAAAACGTTCCTCACGGCTGCGCAGGCAGCCTTTGCAGTAGCCACGTGAATCGGTTTCGCAAATACGCCGGCAGGGACTGGGTACCGGAAAAAACTCAAGCTGCTCTGCCACAACGGCCTCTACTGAAAAGGTGATACGTCTATTGAAGCCAGAGTCCGGCATTTGTGCAAGAAATAATCATAACTTGAACAATTTATTCACTCTAAATCGCCTTCAATTTAACACTGCGTGCCTGGCGCGCGATAAAAGTTTGCATTAGACCGATTGGTCTACCAGGATGAACCCCATGAATAAGATGCCGCAACGTAATGAAACCCGGGAACACCTGCTGACGACAGGCGAATCGCTTTGTCTGCAACGGGGCTTTACCGGCATGGGCCTGAGCCAGCTACTGAACCAGGCGCAGATCCCTAAGGGATCGTTTTATTACTATTTTCCCTCTAAAGAAGCCTTTGGCGTGGCGTTGCTTGAGCGGTACTTTGTCCGTTACCTGCAGAACCTTGAGCAGCAGCTCTTCCAGCCTGCGGGATCGGCGGGTGAGCGATTACTGGCCCATTTTCGCCATGCGCTCGATCTGTTTGAACGGCAGGGCAATATTGTGGGCTGCCTGAGCGTAAAATTATCAGCCGAAGTCTGCGACCTGTCAGAGCCTATGCGCATAGCCTTGCAGCAGGGAGCCAGCCACGTTATCGCCGTCTATGTTAAGGCGCTGACGCAGGCACAGCACGAAGAGGATTTATCTCTGCCCTCGCCTCCGGGGCAACTGGCTGAACTGCTGTATGTTCTCTGGCTGGGTGCGAGTTTACAGAGCAAGCTATCCCGTAATGCACAGCCCATGCGGCTGGCCTTAATTACCATCGAACAGTGGCTAACAAAACCGCTGGTTTAAAAAAACCACCATTTGTAGACGACCGGTCTACTTGAAAGGAGTTGTTATGGCGAGTACTCAGTTGTTTCGTCCGTTAAAAGTGGGCGCAATTACCGTTCCTCATCGTGTCTTTATGGCCCCACTGACGCGTTTACGTAGCATCGAACCGGGCGATATCCCGACGCCGTTGATGGCCGAATACTATCGCCAACGTGCGGGTGCGGGGTTAATTATCACTGAAGCGACTCAGGTCTCCTTCCAGGCGAAAGGTTATGCGGGCGCGCCAGGCCTGCACACGCAGGAACAAATTGCCGCGTGGAAAGTCATCAATGAGGGCATTCATCAGGCAGGCGGCCACAGCGCAGTCCAGCTTTGGCACACCGGCCGCATTTCACATAACAGCGTTCAGCCTGAAGGTAAGGCACCGGTTGCACCGTCCGCCATTCCGGCAGGCACCCGCACCTCATTGCGTGCTGAAGACGGCAGCGTGTATCGCGAAGATACCTCGATGCCGCGCGAGCTGAGCGTCAGTGAAATCCAGCAGATTGTGGCGGATTTTGGTCAGGCAGCCGCCAATGCGCGTGAAGCTGATTTCGACCTGCTGGAACTGCACTCTGCTCATGGTTATCTGATGCATCAGTTCCTGTCGCCGTCGTCTAACCATCGTACCGATGCCTACGGCGGCAGCGTGGAAAACCGTGGCCGTTTTGCGCTGGAGGTCGTCGATGCCGCCATTGCTAACTGGTCCGCAGACCGCGTAGGTATTCGCGTGTCGCCTGTTGGCAGTTTCCAGAACCTGGATAACGGTCCGAACGAAGAAGAAGATGCGCTGTGGTTTATCGCTGAGCTGGCGAAACGCAACATCGCTTATCTGCACATGTCCGAACCGGACTGGGCAGGCGGCACGCCTTACAGCGATGCGTTCCGCCAGAAAGTGCGGGATACCTTCCCGGGCGTCATCATTGGTGCCGGCGCCTACACGGTCGAAAAAGCCGATGACCTGATCAGCCGTGGCCTGATCGATGCCGTTGCGTTTGGTCGTGACTACATCGCCAACCCGGATCTGGCGCAGCGTTTACAAAAAGATGCTCCGCTTAACCCACAACGTCCCGAATCGTTCTACGGCGGTGGCGCAGAGGGCTATACTGATTATCCTGCGCTGTAAAACAGCAGGCAGCCGTGAGAAGGTGTCACGGCTGCGGTTATTGTTTGGCGATGATCGTCGCTATACTGCATATTTATGTCATCCGGGGATGACGTTTTTTTAAAGAGGAAACTATGCGTTTACTTCATACCATGCTGCGCGTTGGCGATTTACAACGCTCAATCGATTTTTACACCCGTGTGCTGGGCATGCGTCTGCTGCGTCAAAGCGAAAATGCTGAATATAAATATACGCTTGCGTTCGTCGGCTACACCGAAGAGAGCGAAGGCGCGGTGATTGAACTGACCTATAACTGGGGCGTAGACAGCTACGACCTGGGGAATGCTTATGGCCACATTGCGCTGGGCGTTGATGATGTCGCGGCAACCTGTGAACGTATCCGTAACGACGGCGGCAACGTGACCCGTGAAGCGGGCCCGGTGAAAGGCGGCTCCACCATCATCGCCTTCGTTGAAGATCCTGACGGTTATAAGATCGAGCTGATCGAAAACAAACATGCCGGTCACGGCCTCGGTAACTAACCGTTACCGCCTATCAGCCTGCCTCCTGCAGGCTGATTCTTACTTCCCTCGCCCACATCTGCTGCAGAGAGTGCGCTTTTTTGGCATACTACGCGCTGCCCTTTTTCTGCAATGAGATCCTGATGTCTGAATCGTCTTCCCCCAACGCACTCAATCAACGCTTTCGTGGTTTTTATCCTGTCGTGATCGATGTTGAAACGGCGGGCTTTAATGCGCAAACCGATGCGCTGCTGGAAGTTGCTGCCATCACCCTGAAAATGGATGATGAGGGTTGGCTTCATCACGACGAGACGCTGCATTTTCATGTGGAACCCTTTGTCGGTTCGCTCCTGCACCCTGAAGCGCTGGCGTTTACGGGCATCGATCCCACGAATCCTTTGCGCGGCGCAGTCAGCGAATATGAGGCCCTGCATGCCATTTTTAAAATGGTGCGCAAAGGCATCAAAGAGACCGGATGCAACCGCGCCATCATGGTCGCTCACAACGCCACGTTTGATCTGAACTTTATGAATGCGGCGGCGGAACGTGCGGGCCTGAAACGCAATCCCTTTCATCCCTTTGCGACCTTCGACACGGCCGCGCTGAGCGGACTGGTGCTGGGCCAGACCGTGTTGGCGAAAGCCTGCAAAGCCGCAGGAATGACGTTCGACAGCAGTCAGGCGCACTCCGCGCTCTATGATACACAGCAAACGGCGACCTTATTTTGCGAGCTGGTTAACCGCTGGAAACGGCTGGGAGGCTGGCCGTTAGCTGTAACGGAAGCGTCGGCGACGGGTGGAGAAACAACCGAGTAACGCGCGTAAAAAAGGCCGACGAGGTCGGCCTTTTTCAGTTATTCCGCTTCTTTAAACTTCTCAGCGGTTTCTTTGATTAACGGCTGCAACTCGCCGCGCTGGAACATTTCAACAATAATGTCGCAGCCGCCGACCAGTTCGCCATCAACCCATAACTGCGGGAACGTGGGCCAGTTGGCGTATTTTGGCAGCTCTGCGCGAATATCCGGGTTCTGCAGAATATCCACGTAAGCAAAGCGCTCACCACAGGCAGACAACGCCTGGACCGCCTGCGCAGAGAAACCGCAGCTTGGCAGTTTCGGCGAACCTTTCATGTACAGCAGGATCGGGTTTTCTGCGATCTGGCGCTGAATTTTTTCTACAGTACTCATTATTGCCTTCCTTAATTCGTCACTTCGTGTTTCTTTATTGTAGCGACTTCACGCCAGGACTGAAAACGAGATTTTGGCTCGTCCGACGTTAAATCGCCATGTTTGCTAAGTAGGCTGGTCAGGCATTCGCAGGAAACTGTGACAAAGACTATGAATGTATTCATAATTTGCAATGAATTTGCTGTTATAAGAGACTGAAATTCCTGATTTATGCCTGATTTTTATCCAGGCCATCAATTAATAAAAAAAGGACTTACTCTTTTAAAAAAAACTGGACTAGAATGACTTCGGCGCTGATCGGTGATCAGATTTTTCTTAACTTTGTCAGAGACCTGTTTGATCTGACAGCTTAACCAGTAAACGGACTATGCGTTCAATCATTACGCTTCTTATTCTGGCTTTTGCGCAACTCTTCTTTAACATCGCTGCTGCCTCCCCGCATGCGACGGTTAAGGCCAGCTTGCATAAGGTAGAGAAAAAAAGTGCGCGCGACGATGATCGGCGCAAACGACGCGCGGTTAAAGCCTCATCTAAAAAAAGTCGCACCTCCGCTGTTCAGAAAGTCAGTAAGACCACGAAAACCAGCAAAACGACCTCTCACACCACCACGCACAAAACGCTCGCTAAAACGACTGCCTCGCACAAGACGCTGAGCAAAAAAGTCGCCGCCAATGCCGCCAGCAAAAAACGGTATGGTCATCAACGTGCTGCGAAGGCGTTAACGGCAGACAATACCGAAACCGGCACCATTAAAATGAGTAAAGCGCATCGCCAGCGTTACCAGAAAGCGCGTGAAACGGCGATGGCAAAACTGATGGGGCAACTTGGCAAGCGTTATCAGTGGGGAGGCAAATCGCCCCATACGGGTTTTGATTGCAGTGGCCTCGTATGGTACGCCTACAAAGACGTCGTGAAGTTTAAGATCCCCCGTACCGCTAACGAAATGTACCATCTGCGGGATGCAGCACCGGTCAACCGCGAATCCCTTGAAAAAGGCGATCTGGTTTTCTTCCGCATCAACGGGCGTGGAACCGCAGATCATGTCGGGGTTTACCTGGGCAACGGTAAATTCATTCAGTCACCGCGTACCGGTAAAGATATTCAAATCAGTGCGTTGAGCGAAGATTACTGGCAGCGCCATTATATTGGTGCGCGTCGCGTTATGACGCCAAAGACCGTTCGCTAAACGTCCTTCATACAAAAAAGCCGGGAAAGGCAACTTCCCGGCTTTTTTATTGCCCACCTCACCCCGATTGTGCAGCCGGATGTTCCAGGCGAAAATGCCGCACCTGCCGATGATAAGGTCTGACAGACAGGACGTATCACCAGCAAGGCTGGACGCGCAGCCAGCGAGTCAGCGAGTCAGCGAGTCAGCGAGTCAGCCAGTCAGCGAGTCAGCGAGTCAGCCAGTCAGCCAGTCAGCCAGTCAGCCAGTCAGCCAGTCAGCCAGTCAGCCAGTCAGCCAGTCAGCCAGTCAGCCAGTCAGCCAGTATAGCGTCGCTGCAAACGAATGCGGCTAGTGCAGAATAGCGGTGAAGCTAAACGCGATGATCATTAACAGTGCGGCTGCCGTCGTCATTAATGACAGTTTTAAATCGGTACTCATCCCCTCTCCTTTAACCCTGACGTTTTTAAGGTGAAAGCATTTTCACATACGCGTGGGTAAAAATCTCGTTTTATCCGCACAGCCTTGTTAGAATCCCCCCTTTGTTGCGCAACAGCGCGCAATATCGGTTGCGTCCGCGCCCTTTTCAGACGTTATTTCCTGCCCTGATGACTCAATACCGGACAGAAAAGCGATGTTTTTCGTAGAAATAACCGTCCGCTGACGCAAACGTTTAACAATATGCTTATCAATAATTTAGATAGGCCCGGGAGTTCGATTTACATGGCAACAATTAAAGATGTGGCGAAGCGTGCGGGCGTGTCCACCACGACCGTCTCACACGTCATCAATAAAACGCGCTTTGTCGCAGAAAATACCTGCGAAGCGGTGTGGGAAGCGATTCGGGAACTGCATTATTCTCCCAGCGCAGTCGCGCGTAGCCTGAAGGTGAATCACACCAAAACGCTGGGCCTGCTCGCCACGTCCAGTGAAGCGCCCTACTTTGCTGAAATTATCGAAGCCATTGAGAATCACTGCTTCGATAAAGGCTATACCCTGATTCTGGGCAACGCACATAATGACCTGCAAAAACAGCGCGCCTATCTGTCAATGATGGCGCAAAAGCGCGTTGACGGGCTTCTGGTGATGTGTTCAGAGTATCCGGATGATCTGCTGCAAATGCTGGAAGCGAACCGCAATATTCCGATGGTGGTGATGGACTGGGGCGAATCCCGTGCCGACTTTACCGATACCGTACTGGACAATGCTTTCCAGGGCGGTTATCTGGCGGGACGTTATTTGATTGAGCGTGGTCATCGCGATATTGGTGCCATTCCCGGCCAGATGGAGCGTAACACGGGAGGCGGTCGCCATGCCGGTTTCCTCAAGGCGCTGGAAGAAGCGGGTATTCAGCCACGTGCCGAATGGATTGTGCAGGGTGACTTTGAACCCGAATCTGGCTATCAGGCCATGCAGCAGATTCTGTCACAGAAGCAGCGCCCAAGCGCCGTATTCTGTGGGGGCGACATCATGGCGATGGGCGCAATCTGCGCGGCCGACGAAATGGGCCTGCGCGTGCCGCAGGATATCTCCGTCATTGGTTACGACAATGTGCGCAATGCGCGCTATTTCACTCCGGCACTGACCACGGTGCATCAACCTAAAGCCCAGTTGGGTGAGAAAGCGCTGGAGATGTTGTTAGATCGCATCACCAGTAAACGGGAAGAGTCGCAGACAATTGAAGTCCACCCGACGCTTATTGAGCGACGCTCGGTGGGCTATGGCCCTTATCGCGATTACCGCCGTTAATCCTCGCTCAACCACTCCTGATTTAGCGTTTGCGCATCGCCCAGGTACTGGAGTAACCACCCCAGCGCCGGTGATGCGCGATCTTCCGCCCAGCTGACGCAGCAGGGACTTTCCGGAAACGCCTGCGGTAAGTTCAGCTCTGCCATCTCGCCGCTGTCCAGTAAGGGCCGCGCTAAATGGCCGGGTATCATCGCGACACACAAGCCGGCGCGCACGCAGTCCAGACCGGTTTGCCAGTCCGGGACCACCAGCCGGCTTTGGTTATCCAGCGCCCAGGTCATACGACGCGGTAACGCGCGTGACGTATCTTCCAGCACCAGAGAAGGCCAGTTGCGCAACGCCTCATCATCCAGCGTAGCAACCTGCGTCAGAGGATGCTGATGCGCCACCACGCAACGCCAGTTCAGGGTGCCCATATCGCGAAAGGCGAAACGCCCCCCCACCGGAATCGCCTGTGTCGCACCTATCGCCACATCCACTCGCCCGTCTGCCAGCGCATCCCAGACGCCGTTAAAGACCTCATAGCTGATGTGCAACTCCATGTCGGGAAAATGGCGGTAAAAATCCCTGACAAACTGCCGGGTCCGCTGCGGTTTGACGATGCAGTCGACGGCAATACCAATCTGACCGCGCCAGCCGTTGGCGAGCTGTTGACACTGACGTCGTGTGGCATCCATTTTTTTGATAACGCTGCGCCCTTCCCGCACAAAATGCTCGCCCGCCGGGGTGAGAATCACCTCCCGGTGCTGGCGTTCAAACAGCGGCACAGCCAGCCAGGTTTCCAGCTGGCGAACGGTATAGCTGATGGCAGAAGGCACACGGTGCAGTTCCTGGGCGGCCGCGCTAAAGCTGCCACCGCGTGCGACCGCATCCACCACTTCCAGCGCATATTCAGACCACATAATTTGCCTTCAAAATTTTTAACAGCAACAGGCAAATTTTACCGTTTCACAGCGTGAAGTACAGCTTTTACACTGCCCCGCGTTTATTCTGCAACTGATGAGAACCCGATGACCGCTTCAAAAGGCTTTATTCCCTATCTTGCCGTGCTCAGTATGCTGGGCTTTCTGGCAACCGATATGTACCTGCCCGCCTTCGGCGCTATGCAGCAAAGTTTTAGCACGTCAGCCGGGATGATCAGCGCCAGCATGAGCCTGTTTCTGGCCGGTTTTGCCTGTGGGCAACTGGTCTGGGGCCCCTTATCTGATCGGTTGGGGCGTAAGCCGGTGCTGCTGGCAGGCCTCGCCCTGTTTGCTCTGGGCTGTGCGGGTATGTTGTGGGTAGATAATGTGATCCTGATGCTGGTACTGCGTTTTGTACAGGCTATCGGCGTGTGCGCGGCGGCCGTCAGCTGGCAGGCGCTGGTCGTCGATCGCTATCCTCAGTCACAGGCCAATAAAGTCTTTGCTACCATTATGCCGCTCGTCGCGCTGTCTCCCGCCCTGGCGCCGTTACTGGGCGCCTGGCTGATTGGCCATTTTCACTGGCGCGCCATTTTTGCGGTGCTGACGGGAATTGCTGTGGCGCTCATCCTGGTCACGCTGCGCCTGCCTTCGCCGCAAAAAAATCAACGTTCCTCTGCTCCGCAGCCTGGGTTTCTGACGCTGCTGCGCGCACGTGCCTACAGCGGTAACGTACTGATGTATTCCGCCTGCTCGGCCAGTTTTTTTGCATGGCTGACGGGTTCGCCGTTTATTCTGGCTGATATTGGTCTGTCTCCTGCGGATATCGGGCTCAGTTATATTCCCCAAACCATCGCCTTTTTAATCGGCGGGTTTGGCTGCCGTGCGCTGCTCAACCGGTTTTCTGGCGCAACACTGCTGCCGTGGTTGCTCGGCGTCTATAGCCTGAGTGTCGGGGCGCTGTTTGCCGTCGCGCTTTCGGGAAGCCCGTCACTCACGGCGTTACTGGTGCCGTTCTGCGGCATGGCGCTGGCAAATGGCGCGATTTATCCGATTGTGGTGTCCAGTGCGCTGCTGCCCTTCCCAAATGCCACCGGGAAAGCGGCGGCATTGCAGAACACGCTTCAGCTCGGACTCTGTTTTGCCGCCAGCCTTGCGGTGTCCGCAGGCTTGATCCAGGCTCTGTTTACGACCACGCTAATTATGATGGTGACGATTGGTCTGGCATTGATGGGCTATCAGCTACAGCGCCGCGCCGGCGCACAAACTGATATTGCCTCATCTGCACATCCCTGCCAGGATAATCACTGAGGCAACGATTTGCGTGTTACCCGTTTTCACTGACTGAATCAGGGTCTGCCAGTGTGCCTCCTCTGCCAGACCCACTCGCACTGTCATCATAATAAAAATGTTTCACACAGCCTTCAGGCTGTGACGGCATCTGTGTGAGCAACGCTGCATGGATACCGACGTTTTCTCTTCTCTGTACCCTTTTTGTTGTCTGGCGCAAGGCGTCATCTGTGACTTTTCTCATAATCCTGAGAAACAGCTCCTGCTTTTTCTCAGGTTCTGACGGTTCTGGTGATGGAGTGGCTATGAGTTCATCATGTGTAGAAGAAGTAGGCATCGAACGTAACCATTGGTATCGCATCGTTCAGGAGTTACTGCAAAAAGCCGATATTGAAATTAACGGTTCGCGGCCCTGGGATATTCAGGTCAAACACCCCGATTTTTTCAAACGCGTTCTGCAGAAAGGATCCCTGGGCCTGGGCGAGAGTTATATGGATGGCTGGTGGGAATGCGAGCGGCTGGATATGTTTTTTCATCGGGCGCTGAAGCATAAACTCGACGAGCAACTGCCGCATCATATTCAGGACATCCTGCGTATTGCGCTGGCGCGTCTGGTGAACCTGCAATCCAAAAAGCGGGCCTGGCAGGTGGGTAAAGCCCACTACGATTTAGGCAACGATCTCTTCAGCCTGATGCTGGATCCTTACATGCAGTATTCCTGCGCGTACTGGAAAGACGCCACCACGCTTGAGGCGGCGCAGGAAGCCAAACTCGATATGATTTGCCGCAAGCTGCAACTCAAACCGGGAATGCGCCTGCTGGATATCGGCTGCGGCTGGGGCGGCCTGGCGGCCTTTGCCGCCAGAAATTATGGCGTGAGCGTTCAGGGCGTAACCATCTCGGCAGAGCAACAAAAACTGGCTCAACAGCGCTGTGAGGGGCTGGATGTCCAAATCCTGTTGCAGGACTACCGCGATCTCGATCAGCAGTTTGACCGCATTGTGTCGGTGGGCATGTTTGAACATGTCGGGCCTAAAAATTACCCCACCTATTTTGCTACGGTCGATCGCAACCTGAAGCCTGACGGGATTTTCCTGCTTCACACAATAGGCGCGATCAAAACGGATATGCATGTCGATCCCTGGATTGGCAAATATATCTTTCCGAACGGCTGCCTGCCCTCTTTGCGCCATATCGCTGACGTCAGCGAACCCCATTTTATTATGGAAGACTGGCATAACTTTGGCGCGGACTATGACACGACATTGATGGCCTGGCACGAACGCTTCTTACATGCCTGGCCGCAGCTTGCCGGGCGCTATGACGAACGCTTCCGCCGCATGTTCACGTACTATCTGAATGCCTGCGCGGGTGCGTTTCGCGCCCGCGAGATCCAGCTATGGCAGGTGGTGTTTAGCCGAGGCATAGAGGGAGGATTGCGCGTAGCACGGTAACAGGACGCGCTGCGGTTTAGCGCCGCGCATTGCCCGAACCGGCTCAGGTCGGTTGGCTGAGATGCCGGGGCGACGAAACGCGACGGCGCGTCAGCGGTTTCCCGATAAAAAAGCAGCCCTGATAACAGGGCTGCTTTTTTTGCAATACCCGCATGCGGATGACAACAAGATTGTTGCCTGGCGGGCCTTATTCGTGATCGGCTTCCGGATGATCGGCCTGCTCCGCAAGCGCCTTCACGGCAGCGGCTTCACGCTGCGCCAGCACGCGCTCTACCGTATCCACAATGGCCTGTGTATGGGGATCGATTTCAATGTTGACCCGATCGCCAAAGGTTTTGGCTCCCAGGGTGGTGCGCTCCAGCGTTTCAGGAATCAAATGGACGCAGAACTTCGTTTTTGTCACATCACCCACGGTCAGACTGATGCCATCGATGCCGACAAATCCTTTGTGCAGGATGTATTTCATCTGCAGAGAATCCTGAATCCTGAACCACACTTCGCGATTGTTTTCAGAGCGGATAATTTTGCAAATTTCTGCCGTGGTCATGATATGGCCCGACATCAGGTGTCCGCCAATCTCATCACTGAATTTGGCCGCGCGTTCAATATTCACCACGTCGCCCTGGCGCAAGTCGCCCAGATTGGTCACGCGTAAGGTTTCTTTGATCAGGTCAAAACTCACCAAATCACCGTTAATCTCGGTAACGGTCAGGCAACAGCCGTTATGGGCCACGGATGCGCCAAGTGCCAGGCCTGGCACCAGTTCAGCGGGAAGCCGGACAACATGAGTACGGAATAAACCTTTATCTTCAATGGACACGATTTCTGCGGTGCCCTGCACAATACCGGTAAACATAATCTTTGCCTCTGTGACGTTTGCCTCCAGTTTATCACAGGCGCGCTTAACTTTTAGATTTCAACGTGCTGAGAGATGCGCAACCGCAAAGCGTGACAAAGATTGGAGAAATCGGCTGCGGCAGTTACACTAGTGCCGACTTCGCCTGAAGTCGTCCTCATTTCCTTATTAATCACACAAGTCAGGTGTTTACGTGCAGAAGTATTTAACAGAAGCGCGTCAATTGCTGGCCCTCGCGATTCCCGTTATCCTGGCTCAGGTGGCGCAAACCGCGATGGGATTTGTAGATACCATTATGGCCGGCGCCGTCAGCGCCACGGATATGGCCGCCGTCGCTGTTGGCACGTCCATTTGGCTTCCCGCCATCCTGTTTGGTCATGGTGTTTTACTGGCATTGACGCCGACCATTGCGCAACTTAATGGTTCAGGTCGCCGCGAGCGCATTGCTGAACAGAGTCGTCAGGGGTTTTGGCTGGCGTTTTTTCTCTCATTGCTCATCATGCTGGTCCTCTGGAACGCGGGCTATTTTATTCGCTCGATGCACGATATCGATCCGCTGCTGGCTGAAAAAGCGGAAGGTTATCTGCATGCCCTGCTGTTTGGCGCGCCGGGTTACCTGTTTTTTCAGGTGATGCGTAACCAGTGTGAAGGGCTGTCTAAAACCAAGCCCGGCATGGTGCTGGGCTTTCTGGGATTGATGCTCAACATTCCGCTCAACTATGTCTTTATCTATGGGCATTTTGGTATGCCCGCGTTGGGCGGTGTGGGCTGTGGCGTCGCCACCGCCTCCGTTTACTGGGCGATGTTTATCTGTATGCGCTTTTGGGTGCGGCGCATGCGCAGCATGCAGGATATCCGGCCTGAACAGCGCTGGTCATCGCCCTCGCCCGCCATTCTGAAACGTCTGGCCGGTCTGGGCCTGCCTGTCGCCCTGGCGCTGTTTTTTGAAGTGACTCTGTTTGCCGTGGTGGCGCTGTTAGTCTCCCCGCTGGGCATTGTGAATGTGGCCGGTCACCAGATTGCCCTGAACTTCAGCTCACTGATGTTCGTGCTGCCGCTGTCACTGGGCGTCGCGACAACCATTCGCGTGGGCTATCGTCTGGGTCAGGGATCAACCGAACAGGCGCGCGTGTCCGCCTGGACCGCGCAGGGTGTGGGCGTGAGTATGGCCGTGCTTACGGCGATCTTTACGGTGACCTTCCGCCATCACATTGCGCAGCTCTATAACGATAACCCCGCCGTAGTGACGCTGGCTGCTCAACTGATGATGCTGGCCGCTATTTACCAGATTTCGGATTCCATTCAGGTGATTGGCAGCGGTATCCTGCGCGGTTACAAAGACACAAGGTCTATTTTCTTTATAACCTTTATCGCCTACTGGCTACTGGGGCTGCCTTCAGGGTATATCCTGGCGTTGACCGACTGGGTGGTGCCGCGCATGGGCCCGGCAGGATTCTGGTGTGGGTTTATTGTCGGCCTGACCTCAGCCGCCGTCATGATGCTGTGGCGGGTTCGGCGTTTGCAGCAACTCCCGGCCGCGTTAATCCTTTCGCGCGCATCGCGTTAAAAGCAGAACGGGCCGTAACAGGCCCGTTACGTTCAAAAAAACGACGCTTCGCACAGATGATGTTCATTCATTTGCAATTTTGCGTTTTTCTCCTTGCCAGCCTTCTGCGCTGTCGTTAATATTCGTCCCCGCTGTCGCCCTGACAGCATGTTGCGCTCTTAGCTCAGTTGGTTAGAGCACCACCTTGACATGGTGGGGGTCGATGGTTCGAGTCCATTAGAGCGCACCAAGTGCGTCCGTAGCTCAGTTGGTTAGAGCACCACCTTGACATGGTGGGGGTCGGTGGTTCGAGTCCACTCGGACGCACCAAATTTACTTTGCGCTCTTAGCTCAGTTGGTTAGAGCACCACCTTGACATGGTGGGGGTCGATGGTTCGAGTCCATTAGAGCGCACCACTCTTTTACTTCCTTTCTTCACTTGCGCAACAAACCATTTCTTGATTTACATTGCCTTTACGTACTGTTTTTCGATTGGTTTTCGCATACTTAGTGATTATACTGGCCGCGTTGTTTACTTGAAAGGTTTCAGCGACTACGTGCTTATGACGATAATTAAGATTGTTTGCGCAACAACGTCCCGGTGGTTAAGCCAACTAACCACGCAACTTCTCTGCACGCCTGGCCTTCGTCACCTATTCTTATCCTGTATCACCCTTTTCTCTTTCAACCAGCGTTTTCATTTCGGTGCGCTGGCATCGAAACCCTATTTATCATCCATCACAACTTACAGATAACCCGTCATGAAAAAGACTAAGATCGTTTGTACTATCGGCCCAAAAACCGAATCCGAAGAGATGTTGACCCAGCTGCTTGAAGCAGGCATGAACGTGATGCGTCTGAACTTCTCGCACGGCGACTATGCAGAACACGGTCAGCGCATCACCAATATGCGTGCTGTCACCCAAAAAACTGGCATTCCTGCCGCTATTCTGCTGGATACCAAAGGTCCGGAAATCCGCACCATGAAGCTGGAAGGTGGCAATGATGTGTCACTGAAAGCTGGCCAGACCTTTACTTTTACCACTGACCAGAGCGTGATTGGCAACAGCGAACGTGTTGCGGTGACGTATTCTGGCTTTGCCAACGATTTGAAAATCGGCAATACCGTTCTGGTTGACGATGGTCTGATCGGCATGAAAGTGACTGAAGTCACCGAAAACAGCGTCATCTGTGAAGTCCTGAACAACGGTGATTTAGGTGAGAATAAAGGTGTTAACCTGCCAGGCGTTTCTATCCAGTTGCCTGCGCTGGCCGAGAAAGACAAACGCGACCTGATTTTTGGTTGTGAACAAGGCGTTGATTTCGTTGCCGCGTCCTTTATCCGTAAGCGCTCTGACGTGCTGGAAATCCGTGAGCACCTGAAGCAGCACGGCGGCGAAAATATTCAGATCATCTCTAAAATTGAAAACCAGGAAGGCCTGAACAACTTCGACGAGATCCTGGATGCGTCTGACGGCATCATGGTCGCCCGTGGCGATTTGGGCGTTGAAATCCCGGTTGAAGAAGTGATCTTCGCGCAGAAGATGATGATCAAAAAATGTAATAAGGCGCGTAAGGTTGTTATCACCGCCACCCAGATGCTGGATTCCATGATCAAGAATCCACGCCCTACTCGCGCAGAAGCCGGCGACGTAGCGAACGCCATCCTGGACGGGACGGACGCCGTCATGCTGTCGGGCGAAAGTGCGAAAGGCCGTTATCCGCTGGAGTCGGTCACCATCATGGCGACCATCTGTGAGCGTACCGACCGCGTGATGAAGCCGCGCATTGATGAGCAGAATGACAACCGCAAACTGCGTATCACCGAAGCGGTGTGCCGTGGTGCCGTTGAAACCGCCGAGAAGCTGGAAGCGCCACTTATCGTTGTCGCAACAGAAGGCGGTAAATCAGCGAAGGCCGTGCGTAAGTACTTCCCTAACGCCACCATCCTGGCCTTAACCACCAATGCCACCACAGCGCGTCAGTTGATTCTGAGCAAAGGTATTGAGACGCGTATGGTCAGCGAAATTGCCTCAACCGACGATTTCTATCGTCTGGGTAAAGAAGCGGCGCTGGAAAGCGGTTTTGCTCAAAAAGGCGATGTTGTTGTGCTGGTTTCTGGCGCGCTGGTGCCAAGTGGAACCACGAATACCGCATCGGTACACGTGCTGTAATACGGGGTTTATGGCTTTATTATCGAAAGCGCCTTAAAAGGCGCTTTTTTTATGGGCTTTGTAATACAGATTCCTGAAAACGCCAGCCCAAAACAACAATAAAAACGCCCCTGAAATTAAGGTTAATCCGATTAAATCTCTCTGTTTTAGCTAAATTTTTTTATCTTCTTCTTTGATCCGCTGTTTCTTTGAGCGAACGATCATGTTTAAGCATGTTCTTATCAAAAAATTATTCTCAAGTTAAAAAGCTTTGTGTAATACTTGTAACGCTACATGGAGATTAACTCAATCTAGAGGGTATAAATAATGAATCGTACTAAACTGGTACTGGGCGCGGTAATCCTGGGTTCAACTCTGCTGGCTGGTTGCTCAAGCAACGCTAAAATCGACCAGCTGTCTTCAGACGTTCAGACTCTGAACGCTAAAGTTGACCAGCTGAGCAACGACGTGAACGCAGTGCGTTCTGACGTTCAGGCTGCTAAAGATGACGCAGCTCGCGCTAACCAGCGTCTGGACAACCAGGCTCACTCTTACCGTAAGTAAGAGTTCTGGTTTTAAAAATGGTGCCCTTGTGGCACCATTTTTTTTGTCTGCTGATCCGCAACTAACGCCTTCTCTTTCACTGATGCCGCGTCGTTCGTCGACAGCACGTTTGCCCTGTCCTGCCTCGTTTACTGTCGCGACTGTCCGATAGCCCCATTCCGCATCGGTTATGTCCAGACAGGCCTGTCGCCTCAATCTGCTTCGGTTAGTACACTGACAGGACTCGCGCCCTGTCCCGCATTAATTAGTGTGCCGACAGGACGCTTGCCTCATCCCGCACCGGCTCACCGGCACTGACCAGCACCGGCATGCCCGAACGGCGCGTCAGCGTAGCGTTAATCAAGGCCTGGTCACTTTTCTCGCTCTTCATAAACGTCCTGAAGCCCGCACTTAAGGCCAGAGGCGCGGTTTGCGGATCGTCTTTCTCGCTGCGCGACAAGGGCTGATGGACTTCAACGTAACGTTTGCCATCGGGCTCAACGGTATATTTCACCGGTTGGTTAATCACCTGCACGCGCGTTCCCACCGGCACCGCATTAAACAGCGCTTCGATATCGTCCGTGCGCAGGCGAATACAACCCGAACTCACGCGCATGCCGATACCAAAATTGGCATTAGTACCATGGATAAGATATTGCCCGGTTCCCCGCGCCATACGCAACGCATGCAGCCCCATAGGGTTATCCGGGCCTGCGGGCACCACTGCAGGCAGGGTAATGCCCTCTTTCGCGTAGCGCTTACGAATATTCGCGGTAGGCGTCCAGGTGGGATTAGGGATTTTCTGGCTGATGCTGGTCACCATCACGGGCGTCATGATCCCCATCTGACCGATACCAATCGGATACACGATGACCTTGTTTTCACCTTTTGGGTAATAGTACAACCGCAGTTCCGCCAGGTTTACCACAATGCCTTCGCGTGGCGTATCCGGCAGAATCATCTGTAGCGGAATGGTCAGCTGCGTACCCGGCCTGGGCAACCACGGATCGGTGCCTGGGTTCGCTTCCAGCATGCCCAGCAGGCCAACCTGATAACGCGCAGCGATATCTTCCAGCGGGCGTTTATTATCTGGCACCTGGGTAACAAGATTTTCACCTGTCAGGCGGCTGCCAGGCGGCGGCAAGGGATATTCGGTAGCAAAACCGGGTGCAGAGAGCCCAAAACAGGTCAGCAGCAATGCACCGGCTATATAAAAAGCAGGTTTCATGCGATGTTCTCATCAGACAGTAAAAAGACGCCGGATGGCGTCTTTGGAGTGTATCTTAGCTGAGGTTCTGAGCGGTATGGCGAATTGACTTAATCATCGCCTCCAGCCCCTGCGAGCGCGTCGGCGTGAGGTGCTGAACGAGGGCCAGTTCGCTGAACCAGTGGCGAACATCCAGTGCCACGATTTCAGCGGGTTGCAGGTTCTGATAAAGGCTAAATACGATAGCAATCAGTCCTTTAACGATAGCTGCATCACTGTCACCTTCAAAGGCGATCGTACCGTCTGCCTGCGGGGTCATCTTGATCCACACCTGACTCTGACAGCCGGTAATGGCATTTTCAGGCTGGTGCAGTGTTTCAGACGATTCCGGGAGTTTGGCACCTAATTCAATGATGTACAGATACTTCTCTTCCCAGTTAGCGCAACGATTAAAGTTGCGCACCAGTTTCTCTTTTTCTGGCAACGTGGCCATGAATCACTCCGTTTACGTTGTTCAGCCGCCCAGCAGGCGATGAATACGCGTCAGACCTGCCGCCAGCCGATCCACTTCGTCTTCACTGTTGTAGAACGTGAAAGAAGCGCGACACATCGCGGGGACCTGATAATGGCGCAGCAGCGGCATAGCGCAATGGTGGCCGGTACGAATCGCGATACCGTACTGATCAAGGAAGCTGCCGACATCAAAGGCGTGATGTTTGCCCAGGTTAAAGGCAATCACACCGGTACGCTGCTGCGAACCGTAGATCTGGATATCCGGCACGGAGGCGAGCTTATCAAGCGCATAATTCATCAGGATTGTTTCCCGCTGATGAATCGTATCCAGTCCCAGCGCCTCAACATACTCCAGTGCGGCGCCCAGACCAATGATGCCACCGGTATTCGGCGTTCCGGCTTCAAAACGCCACGGTGCCGTATTCCAGGTGGTGCCGGTGGGCAGCAGGACTTCACCAATCATCGATCCGCCCCCTTCCCAGGGTGGCATGATGTCCAGCAGCGCCTTGCGGCCATACAGCACGCCAATGCCCGTTGGGCCATAGAGCTTATGGCCGGAGAACACATAGAAGTCGCAGTCGATATCCTGTACATCGACGGCGCTGTGCATCACGGCCTGCGCCCCGTCGATCAGGGTAACCACACCTGCTGCCCTGGCCTGCGCGACGATGGCTTTGACCGGATTCACCGTACCAAGCACATTGGACACATGGGTGACCGCCAGCAGGCGCGTGCGGCTGTCAATCAGCCCCGCCAGTTGATCCAGCGCCAGCTCACCGTTGTCGGTCAGGGGCAGTACCCGAATTTCCGCACCACAGCGTTCAGCCACCATCTGCCAGGGCACGATATTCGCATGGTGCTCCATCTGCGTGATAATCAGGTTATCACCGGGTTGCAGTTGACTGCCCGCCCAACTGTTGGCAACCAGGTTGATGCCTTCCGTCGTACCTTTAACAAAAACGATTTCTTCCGCAGAAGCCGCATTCAGAAAACGTGCCGCCTGTTCGCGAACGTTTTCCATATCGCTGGTTGCCTGCTGGCTGAGCGTGTGAATACCGCGGTGCACGGCGGCATAGCCGTGCTGGTAGAAATGGCTTTCGGCATTGATGACCGACAAAGGACGCTGTGCGCTGGCCGCGCTGTCAAGGTAAGCCAGCGGATGACCGTTGACCTCACGCTTCAGAACCGGAAAATCCGCTCTGATACGCTCGAGATCGAAGTTCATCATGAGTTGTCTCCAGGAAAACGCTGAGCAATGCGCTGGAGCACCGCCTGGCGAAGAACGGGGTTCTCCAGCGTTTCGGTTAACTCAGCCGCAAAGGCGTGAATGATCATGGTCTGCGCGGCGTCCTGCTCAATACCGCGCGAACGCAGGTAGAACATCTGCTCGTCATCAATACGGCCTACAGTCGCACCGTGGCTGCATTTAACGTCATCGGCATAAATTTCCAGCTGCGGCTTGGTATCCACTTCGGCCAGGCGACCTAACAGCAAATTGTTGTTGGTCATCTGACCATCTGTCTTTAACGCATGCTGCGCCACTTTGATATGGCCGTTAAAGACCGCACGCCCTTTGTCACGCACGATGGTTTTGTGCATCTGACGGCTCAGGCAGTGGCCTTTGTTGTGCTCAAGATAGGTGCGGGTATCCGCCACTTCCTGATTCACGGGCAGCACCAGACTGTTCAAAGACAGCTGGGTGTTTTCGCCGTTGAGCTGCGTACTGGTGTTATGACGGCTTAAACCCGCACCCAGTAAGAAGCTGGTGCTGGTCACCTGCGCATCACGGTTAATCACGATGTCATTATGGGCAAAGTGATAACTTTTAGTGCTTTCAAAGGCCAGCTTGGTGTGCCTGAGCGTAGCATTATCAGCGACAGCAAAGGTAAAGCGACCGCCGGTGAAGTGCGCGCTGTCGTTCAGCGTGACATAGTGCTCGATGACTTCCGCTTCTGCACTCTCTTCCAGTTGCAGATGATGACGGTAATGAACGGTATTCATGCCATCATCTTTGCCGCTGGTGATGTGCAGCAGGTAAAGCGGACGTGAAGCCGCCTTACCGCGCGGCAGACGAATATGGGTCACTTCTTCAGCCAGGCTTTCCGTCAGATGCAGAAAGACTTCTGGCTGAACGGGCGCAGGCAGATCGCGACGCTCAGCGGCAACGCTGTGCTGAATCTCGAAAAAATCAGTCCCGGTCGCACTCAGCGCAGACTGGAATTTGCCGTCGACAAACACCAGACGAATGGCATCCAGCGGCAGAGCCAGCGCTTCAACCTGTGAAGCACTGACGTCCTGAGACTCAGGCAACACAAAGTGCTGTGCCAGCAGGCCATCCAGCGGCGTGTATTTCCAGTTTTCATGCTTGCGCGTGGGCAAGCCCAGACGCATTAACTGCTGCCAGTGCTGCTGTGCCTGCATGGAGCGCAGTTCACCGCGCGATTCAAACAGGTGGTGCCACTGTTGCAGCGCAGTATCACTCTTCGTCGGTAAGCCAGCCATAACCCTGCTCCTCCAACTGTTTCACCAGCGAGAAGTCGCCAGATTTCACGATTTTGCCCTGATACAGCACATGCACAAAGTCAGGTTTGATATAGTCCAGGATACGCTGATAGTGCGTGACGATGATGAACGCACGCTTCTCATCGCGCAGGCTGTTTACGCCGTTAGCCACGATTTTCAGGGCATCGATGTCGAGACCGGAGTCCGTTTCGTCCAGAATGCACAGATCGGGCTCAAGCGCGGCCATCTGCAGAATATCGTTACGCTTCTTCTCACCGCCGGAGAAACCGACGTTGACAGAACGGGTCAGCAGATCTTCAGGCATCTTGAGCAGATTAATTTTCTCTTCGATGAAATCCTGGAAATCAAAACGATCGAGCTCATCCTGCTGACGGTATTTGCGCACTGCGTTCACAGAGGTCTGCAGGAAAAACTGGTTGCTGACGCCAGGAATTTCAACCGGATACTGGAACGCCATGAAGATCCCTTCACCCGCGCGCTCTTCCGGCTCCAGCTCCAGCAGGTCTTTGCCTTTAAAAGTCACTGAACCGCCGGTGATTTCATAGTCTTCACGGCCAGCTAAGGTCGCAGACAGCGTACTTTTACCTGAACCATTCGGTCCCATGATGGCATGAACTTCGCCTGGTTTAATCTCAAGGTTCAGACCACGTAAGATCGCTTTGTCTTCAACGCTAACCTGTAAATCTTTAATACTTAACATACTTATTCCTTCACATTGCTTCCGGCAACGCGTGTGACGGCGTCAATCAGCCCACACTGTGCTCAAGGCTGATGGCTAACAGTTTTTGTGCTTCCACTGCAAATTCCAGCGGCAGCTCAGAGAATACGTCTTTACAGAAGCCGTTCACGATCATCGAGATAGCATCTTCTTCACTGATGCCACGTTGCAGACAGTAGAACATCTGATCTTCGCCGATACGTGAAGTGGTCGCTTCATGCTCCAGCTGGGCGGTGTTGTTGCGGGTTTCAACATATGGGAACGTATGTGCTCCACAATCTGGCCCAATCAGCATGGAATCACACTGGGTAAAGTTACGTGCGTTGGTGGCCGTCGGCATGATTTTCACCAGGCCACGGTAGGTGTTCTGGCTTTTACCGGCAGAAATACCTTTGGAGATAATGGTCGACCGGGTGTTTTTACCAATGTGAATCATCTTGGTACCGGTGTCCGCCTGCTGGCGTCCGCTGGTTAAGGCGACGGAGTAGAACTCGCCCACGGAGTGATCGCCACGCAGGATACAGCTCGGGTATTTCCAGGTAATGGCCGACCCGGTTTCCGACTGCGTCCAGGACATTTTACTGTGGTCGCCTTCACACAGCGCACGCTTGGTCACGAAGTTAAGGATACCGCCCTCGCCTTCACCGCCCGGGAACCAGTTCTGCACGGTGGAGTATTTCACTTCCGCATTCTTGTGGATGATCACCTCGACCACCGCTGCGTGCAGCTGATAGCTGTCACGGACCGGTGCAGAACAGCCTTCAATGTAGCTGACATAGCTGTCTTCATCAGCAATCAGGATGGTACGTTCAAACTGACCGGTTTTCGCCGCGTTAATACGGAAGTAGGTCGACAGCTCCATCGGACAACGCACCCCTTTCGGGATGTAAACAAAGGTACCGTCTGACGCAACCGCTGAATTCAGGGCAGCGAAGAAGTTGTCGTTGGGTGGCACTACCGTGCCCAGATATTTCTTCACCAGCTCCGGATGATCGTGAATGGCTTCACCGAACGAGCAGAAGATAATGCCCTGTTCCGCCAGCTTGCTACGGTAGGTGGTGGACACCGACACCGAGTCAAAAATGGCGTCAACCGCCACTTCCTTGCCTTCGCGCACCGGTACACCCAGTTGGTTGAAGGCGTTTTCCACTTCCTGCGTCAGGTAATCGTTGGCAGGCGCCGCGCCTGAAGCCTGCGTGGCTCCCGGCTCCGACGCACAGGTATCGTCACAGTTGCCGCACGACGGCGCGGAATAGTAACTGTAATCCTGGTAGTCGAGCTTTTCGTAGTGCGCTTTCAGCCAGTGTGGCTCTTCCATTTCCAGCCAGGCACGAAAAGCTTTAAGCCGAAACTCCAGCATCCACTCTGGCTCGTTACGCTTAGCCGAAATTGCGCGCACGACATCTTCATTGATGCCGTTGGCAAATTCTTCGGTTTGCAACTGGGTAAAGAAGCCCTCTTTATAATTGAGCTTGCCTTCCCACATTTGTACATCGTCAGATGTTTCGCTGTGTCGTGACATATTTCACTTACTCGACGCCAAAGCTTTCACCGCACCCGCAGGCGTGTTGAGCTTTAGGGTTATTGAATTTAAAAATTTGATTCAGGCCTTCACGGACGTAATCCACTTCAGTGCCATCGATAAATGGCATCGCCTGAAGCGGTACAAACAATGTTGCGCCGTAGTAGGTAAACTGCAGGTCGTCATCTTCTGGTTGCTTCACCAGATCCATGACATAACCAAAGCCGGCACAACCGGATTGTTTAATCGCTAAACGCAGGCCCTTGACTTCTGGGTTTTCTGCGGCCAGATTTAGAATTTGTTTCGCTGCGGTTTCGGTCAGCGTTAACCCTTTCCACACATATTCGTCAGGTGAGAAAGAGTCTGCATTCACGGATGACATGTTGCTACCTCTTGTGAGTCCGGACCTTTTCAGGCTATCCCCCTATGGTAGTGATCTCACTGATCACTTCAACCTCTTGTTTTGCAGGGATAATCATTAGGTGCTGTTTTTAACAGCGCATTTATTAAGCATAGCGTCTTCAGCCAGGCTTGCATTCGCAAAACAGGCAGGAAGCACGACCCCGTAACCTGTTAATAACTGGTGAATTTTAAAATCATCACTTTATGATAAACCCTTTATTGATAGGTTACGCCTTTCTGTGTTGTAAACAGATTGTTATTTCCGATTATACCGACAGGTGAAATAAATCGGAAAAAAATTCTCATTTGCCAATTGCAATCGCTGTTCAGTTGAATATGATAATTATTATCATTCAGCATCAGGATGCGTTATGTCGTTATCGGTTTCCGCCTGGCTTCAGCACAAACTTGATGAATACCGTTTTTCGGTTCGCGATCTCACTGTCGATTTTTACCTGGCGCAGGCCAGACTTGACCGGGCTGAGTGTACCTTTCAGCAGTTACGTCAGTTCAATGATACCTGTCTGGATATGGCAGAACTTTGCCAACTGAACGGTGACGACCAGAGTTATTTGCATGCCATGGGTAAGCTTCATCACCGACTGGTCGTAGAAATGCAAAATCCCGACCGGGATCGGCTGTTTCGCATTCAGGCTTACCAGCTGGCAAGACTGTCACTGACCCGGCTATGCCACCAGCTGGCCATTACAGGTGAATGGGAACAGGCGACGGTGCTCCAGAGTAACTTTGTCAAACATGCAGGCTGGATATTCTAATCCAGCCTGCGGTTGACGTCTCCTGCCTTTTTACACCAGCTCAAGCAGAGCCTGAAGCGGATGGCGCATGCCATTGCCTTCAACACGTTTAACCTGGCTCCGGCAGGAAAAACCGGTTGCCAGACAGCGTTGACGCGGCAGCTTTTGCAACTGCGGATGCCATGAGAGCGCGTAAATGCCCAGCGAGTTGTCCAGATTTTTGCTCTCGTGTCCGTAAGTGCCCGCCATGCCACAGCAGCCCACGTTGATGTTTTCCAGCTTTGCACCAAAACGTAAAAAAATCGCCTGCCACTGACCGGGTGTTGCAGGCAAGGCGGTGACTTCGGTGCAGTGCGCAAACAGATACCAGGCTTCGCCGCTGGCAATCTGGACGTCACGTTCCTGCACCGCATTCTGCAACCATTCATGCACCAACAGCACATTGAAATCGCCCCGCGCCTCCCCCAGCGTCTGGCGATATTCATCGCGATAACACAGGACCGTTGCGGGATCGATGCCGACCATTGGCATGCCCAGCCGGGCGACGCGATTGAGAAAATCGGCGGTTTTACTGGCCGTGCGGGCAAAGCGTTGTAAAAAGCCTTTAACGTGTTGTGCCTTACCGTTTGGCGAGAAGGGCAACAGAACAGGTTGATAGCCGAGTTTCTCAATCAGTTTGATAAAGTCGCTGACCAGCCGGGCCTCATAGAAGCTGGTAAAGGGATCCTGCACCACCAGCACCGTTTTCGCCCGCTGCGCCTCCGTCAGCCCTTCAAGCTGTTCCAGCGTCATCTGCATTGCCGGATGGCCGCTCAGCTGCTGTTTGAGAGTGGGTGAGGAAAGCAAGGGCAAATCCACCATGCCAATGTGCGTTTTGCTGAACGATGCGGCCCAGGGCTGTTTAAGGAAGAAGTTAAAGACCGTAGGCGCTTTTGCCATCACGGGCGCATAGCTTTCCACCGCGGCCACCAGATGATCGCTCAGGGGACGAAGATAGCGCGTATGATAAAGCTGCAAAAAACGCGAGCGGAAAGCCGGCACGTCAATTTTAATCGGGCACTGGGTTGAACAGGCCTTACAGGCCAGGCAGCCTGACATGGCATCCTTCACTTCATGCGAAAAATCATATTCCCCTTTATTCGCATACCAGGTGTTCCGCATGCGGCCAACCAGCCCCCGCAACGACAGTGTCTTCTCCGGCAGTTTTTTCTCAAGCATCACCGGATCCACGCCCTGTTCTGCCAGCAAGCGCAGCCATTCGCGTGTTAAGGTGGCGCGCCCTTTAGGTGAATGAATGCGGTTGCGCGTGATTTTCATCGAGGGGCACATCGGGCTGCGCACGTCGAAATTGAAGCATAAGCCATTACCGTTACATTCCATCGCGCCACGCCAGGTGTCACGCACCTGTACAGGAATCTGGCGGTCATAGCTGCCGCGTTTGGTGGCATCCACCTGCATCATCGCCGCATCGCTGTTATAAGGCGTACAGATCTTGCCGGGGTTCAGCCGGTTATCGGGATCGAACGCCGCTTTGATACGGCGCAGTTCGTTGAACAGGGTGTCCCCGAAGAAGGCCGGACTGTATTGCGCGCGAAAGCCCTTGCCATGTTCGCCCCACAGCAGACCGCCATAGCGCGCGGTCAGTTCGACCACCTCATCAGAAATCTGCTTCATCATCATTTCCTGATGCGGATCGCACATATCCAGCGCCGGCCGGACATGGAGCACGCCCGCGTCCACATGGCCAAACATGCCGTAACTCAGTCCATGGCTGTCAAGAAGCGCCCGGAACTCGACGATGTAGTCGGCAAGGTGTTCCGGCGGCACGGCCGTATCTTCGACAAACGGAATCGGTTTCGCCCGCCCTTTCGCATTGCCCAATAATCCCACCGCTTTTTTACGCATGTTATAAATGCGTTCGATGCTGTCCAGGTCGTTACAGCGTTGATAGCCAATGACGCCGCCTTCCTGCTGCGCGATCAGCGCATCAAGTCGGCTGCAGAGTTGCGTCAGTTGCTGCTCAATTTTCGCTTCGTCATCCCCGGCAAACTCCACAATATTCAGCCCTGACATCGTTTTGTCGGGAACATCGGTGATCAGCGCTTTCACCGAGTGCCAGACGATGTCCTCCCGTGCCAGATTGAGCACTTTCGAGTCCACCGTTTCGACGGAAAGAGCCTGCGCCTGTACCATCAGAGGCGCATTGCGCAAAGCAGAATCAAAGGAGTCGTATTTGATATTCACCACGCGCCGCACTTTAGGCAGGGGCGTAATGTCCAGCCGGGCTTCACTGATAAAGGCCAGCGTGCCTTCTGCGCCGCACAGCAGGCGCGTCAGGTCAAACGTTTGCATATCGTCGCTGAAGACATGACGCAAATCGTAGCCGGTCAGGAAGCGGTTCAGTTTGGGAAATTTTTCCAGAATCAGGTCACGCTGTTCGCGACATCGCGTCAGAACCTGCTGATAGATGCGGCCCTCTGGCGTGGGCGTTTGCGCCAGGCTTTCGGCCAGCGCCGTGGGCATGGGCCGGGTATCCAGAATATCGCCCCCCAGCAGGACCGCCCGCAACCCAAGAACATGATCAGAGGTTTTACCATACACCAGCGATCCCTGGCCGGAGGCATCGGTATTGATCATGCCGCCCAGCGTCGCACGGTTACTGGTCGACAACTCTGGCGAGAAAAAGTAACCAAACGGTTTCAGATACGCGTTAAGTTGATCTTTAACCACGCCCGCTTCTACACGCACCCATCCCTGCTCGGTGTTAACCTCCAGGATACGGTTCATGTAGCGGGACATATCCACAATAATGCCCTGATTCAGTGACTGGCCGTTAGTGCCGGTCCCGCCACCGCGCGGGGTGAAAACCAGACTCGAGAACGCCGGGTCCCCCGCTACGCGGGCAATCAACGCGACATCAGCCGTCGAGCGCGGAAACAGCACCGCATCGGGCAGCAGCTGATAGATGCTGTTGTCGGTTGAGAGAGAAAGCCTGTCGGCATAACTGGTGGCGGTATCGCCGGTGAAGCCCTGTTCTTTGAGGGTTTCAAGGAATGTCAGCACCCGCTGGATAAGACCCGGTGCCTGAGAAATCTGTGGGATCATGATTCTGTGACCAAAGATGTTGTGTAGGTTTGCGTCTGTCGCGTGCGTTAATCTCCTGTTTTATCACATTTCTGTCAGCCCTGTCGTTTTTTCAGGAAAGGCTGAAACCATTTCTTTACAAGCCTGTTTAAACGCCCTCAAATAGCTCATGATGACGGGTCACTGTCATCCCCTGCGTTGACGGATCTCAAAGAGGTAATGCTTAAGATGAAAAGCCTGGAACGGCAGATAGACCTTCCCCAAATGTTGTTCACTCTGATATTCATTTTGCTGTTGATTGCCGCCTGCTTATGGGTGGTGCAACCTTTTATCCTCGGCTTCGCCTGGGCCAGCATGGTAGTGATTGCAACCTGGCCGTTGATGCTGAGAATTCAGCGACTGCTCTGGGGCCGGCGTTCTCTGGCCGTCATTGTGATGACCATTCTGCTTCTGTTGCTGTTTATTATTCCGGTTGCCCTGCTGGTGAACAGCCTGATTGATAACAGTGCTCCGGTAATTGCCTGGGCGACGCAGGGCCATATGCTGCCGACGCTGAGCTGGCTGAATGACATTCCTGTGGTCGGGGAAAAACTGTATGCCAGCTACCAGAAACTGGTGGCCGGCGGCGGTGCGGCCATCATGGCCAAGCTTCAGCCTTACGTCGGTCGTACAACAGGCTTCTTTGTTGCGCAGGCCGGACACTTTGGCCGGTTTATGATTCATCTGGCCGTGATGCTGCTGTTTAGCGTGCTGCTCTACTGGCGCGGTGAACAGGCGGCGCTGGGAATTCGCCATTTCGCTGTGCGCATGGCGGGCCGTCGCGGTGATGCCGCCGTTTTGCTGGCCGGGCAAGCCGTACGTGCGGTGGCGCTGGGCGTGGTGGTGACTGCGCTGGTACAGGGCGTGCTGGGCGGTATCGGGCTGGCCATCTCCGGCATTCCTTATGCGACCTTGCTGACCGTCCTGATGATCCTCTGCTGTCTGGTCCAGATTGGTCCCCTGCTGGTGCTGGTGCCCGCCATCGTTTATCTCTACTGGAGCGGCGATACGACCTGGGGCACGGTGCTGCTGGTGTGGAGCTGCGTCGTCGGAACACTGGACAATATTTTGCGTCCCGTGCTGATTCGTATGGGTGCCGACCTGCCGCTGATTCTTATTTTATCCGGTGTCATTGGCGGACTCATCGCGTTTGGCATGATCGGACTGTTTATCGGCCCCGTCGTGCTGGCTGTCTCCTATCGCCTGGTGTCCGTCTGGATGAATGAAGTGCCCAGACCACCGGTCGATCCGCTCAAAGCCCTGGACGAAAAGACGGATCAATAGGCCCTGTTCTGCATTTCATATGATTAGTAGTGGTTAAGTAGGCTGGCTGATTAAGATATCACCAGCCTTTTTTTCATTAGTAGTTTTTAAGATAAAACGCATATTTAGCGCTTTAAGCCCATTTTTCGGCCTGAAATGATTATTTTTCATACATAATAACTCTCCTCAACGCTCTTAATGATGGTCAAAATATTATTTCCTTTAAACTAATAAGAGGATTCTTAAAGACGCCAGCAAGCGGTATGAATAACATATTTAACAAGTTTGAAATCAACTCACTGATTTCTAAACACCCTTATTTCCCCTGAGTAGCGTAAAGAATTGCTGTGTGTAGTCTTTGCCCATCCCCTGTGATGGGCTTTTTTTTTGCCTGTCGAAAAGGGGTTGCGCCCCTTTTTCACCGGTCAGGTTGTATGAACAGGCCGAAGAGCAACCTCGCCCCTTATACGCTTTCCGCGCAAGTGATATCTCGACAACCGGAGCGGGTCAGCACTGATCAACCCGTCTGCTTTTCCGCCGGGAATAAAAAAGCCAGCTTGCGCTGGCCTTAAAGTAACAGTGTAAACGTCGCGTCAGGCAGACTTATTCAGGGCCGCCAGGCTCAGCCACGTTTCCACGACGGTATCCGGGTTAAGTGACAAACTGTCGATGCCCTGCTCCATCAACCAGGCCGCAAAATCCTGATGATCCGAAGGCCCTTGTCCACAGATACCGACGTATTTACCCTGTTTTTTCGCCGCCTTGATCGCCATGGACAGTAAGGCTTTCACCGCCTCATTGCGTTCATCAAACAGGGCAGACACGACGCCGGAATCACGATCGAGCCCCAGCGCCAGCTGCGTCATGTCGTTCGAGCCAATGGAGAAGCCGTCAAAGTGCTGTAAAAACTGCTCCGCCAGCAGAGCATTTGACGGGATTTCACACATCATAATGACCTTCAGTCCGTTCTCACCCCGCTTCAGCCCCTGGCGACCTAACTCTTCGACCACCGCCTGCGCCTGGTCCACCGTACGTACAAACGGCACCATGATCTCGACATTGGTCAGTCCCATGTCATTTCGCACCCGCTTCACCGCTTCACACTCAAGCGCAAAACAGTCGCGGAAGCTTTCTGACACGTAACGGCCAGCGCCGCGGAAGCCCAGCATGGGGTTCTCTTCTTCCGGTTCGTACCGTTCCCCGCCGACCAGATTGGCGTATTCATTGGTTTTGAAGTCGGACAATCGCACAATCACCCGTTTGGGTGCGAATGCCGCGCCCAGGGTCGCGATACCTTCAGTCAGGCGCGCAATATAGAACTCGACGGGATCGTCAAAGCCTTTCATCAGCTGACGAATGTGTTGCTGCAACGCCGGCGGTTGTTGGTCAAACTCAAGCAGCGCTTTAGGATGCACACCGATCATGCGGTTGATGATGAACTCCAGGCGCGCCAGCCCAACCCCTTCATTGGGTAAGCAGGCAAAATCAAAGGCGCGATCCGGGTTACCCACGTTCATCATCACCTTCAGCGGCAGGTCCGGCATGGTATCGACCTGCGAACTGGTCACGTCAAAATCGAGCAGTTCGTCGTAAACATAGCCGGTATCGCCTTCCGCACAGGACACGGTCACGGTATGACCTTCTTTCAGGCGCTCGGTGGCATCGCCGCACCCGACCACCGCCGGAATTCCCAATTCACGCGCTATAATCGCGGCATGACAGGTACGCCCCCCGCGATTGGTGACAATAGCGGAGGCCTTTTTCATGATCGGTTCCCAGTCAGGATCGGTCATATCGGTCACCAGCACGTCACCTTTTTCGATACGGTTCATTTCGCTGATGTCATGAATCACCTTAACCGGCCCGGCACCAATGCGATGGCCAATTGCACGGCCTTCAATGACCACATTTCCCTGGCCTTGCAGGGTGTAACGCTCCATCACCTGACCATTTGAGCGCACGGTTTCCGGTCGCGCCTGCACGATGAACAGCTTGCCGGTATGCCCGTCTTTTGCCCATTCAATATCCATCGGGCGCTTATAGTGCTGCTCGATCAGTACCGCCTGCTGTGCCAGCGCCTGAACTTCGCTGTCGTTCAGGCAGAAGCGGTCGCGTTCCGTTTCCGGCACATCCTCGATTCGCACCTGCTCGCCGTGCTCACGTGAATCGGCATACACCATCCGCACTTTTTTCGAGCCCATGTTGCGGCGCACGATTGCCGGACGCTTCGCGGCCAGTGTGGGTTTATGCACGTAAAACTCATCCGGGTTGACAGCGCCCTGCACCACCATTTCGCCCAGACCCAGCGCCGCCGTGATAAACACCACCTGATCAAAGCCAGATTCCGTATCAATGGTAAACATCACGCCTGATGCGGCCAGATCGGAACGGACCATACGCTGTATGCCTGCCGACAGGGCAACACCCCGGTGATCGTAGCCCTGATGAACACGGTAAGAGATGGCACGATCGTTAAACAGGGATGCGTAAACATGTTTCACCGCTACCATCACAGCTTCGATGCCCTGCACGTTCAGAAAGGTTTCCTGTTGTCCGGCAAAGGAAGCATCGGGCATATCTTCTGCGGTGGCCGAGGAGCGTACGGCAAAAGAGGCCTCGGCATCGTCTGCTGAGAGCTGTTCGTAAGCCGACAAAATGGCGGCTTCAAGTTCAGGCTGGAAGGGCGTTTCGACGACCCACTGACGAATCTGCTTACCTGCTTTCGCCAGTTGATCAACATCATCAATATTGGTGTCATCCAGCAATGCATAAATACGCTGGTTCAGACCGCTCTGCTCAAGAAACTGATTAAAGGCCCAGGAGGTGGTCGCGAAACCATTGGGTACCGAAACCCCCAGAGAGGATAAATTAGTAATCATCTCACCCAGAGACGCATTTTTGCCTCCTACCCGATCAACATCATGCATGCCAAGCTGGTTGTACCAGAGTACTAACGGCTGTTCGCCTTTATTGGACATTGAACTGATCCTTTATTAATGAATGGGCACATGGAAAATCCTGCTATTAACACAATCAGCCTGGCATAACGTTTTGGCAAACACGATCTGTTGAATCGTTAAAGCAGATTCTGCACGGCAGTTTCAGACTATAACCCGCTTTTTTAAGACGTTGCGCAAAGGATTGTTTTTATCACAACCCACTCATTTAAAAGTATTTTTCATTTCAGGGTCCTCTAAAGCGTCGTTTTTGTTGCGCAACAAGGCGGGTGGAAAAGGCAGCTTCAGGCGCGATTTTCATGGCAAATCTGTGGCGGAGAAAAGGAATACTTTCTGTCGGTTATGCTAAAACTGTACGACAAATGGTTAAGCCAGACTTCACATGCCCCCGCTGGGATTCGCGCGCCTGAACTTAACCCTGCTCCGTCTTTTCACGACTTCCTTGCACGAGGCCTGCTCCATGACCACCGACAGAAGCGTTTTTTATATCTCCGACGGCACTGCGATTACCGCCGAAGTATTAGGCCACGCGGTGCTATCGCAGTTTCCCGTTAACACCAACAGTGTCACCCTGCCGTTTGTTGAGAATGTTCAGCGCGCGCAGGCGGTTAAAGCGCAGATCAATGCCCTTTTTCAGCAAAGCGGCGTGCGTCCACTGGTCTTTTTTTCTATCGTCACGCCGGAAGTGCGCGACATCATTCTGCAAAGTGACGGGTTTTGTCAGGACATTGTTCAGGCGCTGGTCGCTCCGCTTCAGCAGGAGCTTGGTCTCGCACCGGCTCCGGTCGCACACCGAACGCACGGACTGGATGCCAGCAATCTGGGCAAATACGATGCGCGTATTGCGGCGATCGATTACACCCTGGCACATGATGACGGCATTTCACTGCGCGGCCTGGAAGACGCGCAGGTCATTCTGTTAGGCGTTTCCCGTTGTGGTAAAACCCCCACCAGCCTCTATCTGGCGATGCAGTTTGGTATTCGTGCCGCGAACTATCCGTTTATTGCCGATGATATGGATAACCTGAAACTGCCGCCCGCTCTGCGCCAGCATCAGCATAAACTGTTTGGTCTGACAATTGACCCGGAACGCCTGGCGGCCATACGTCAGGAACGCGCGGAAAATACCCGCTATGCTTCCCTGCGTCAGTGTCGACTGGAGGTGGGCGAAGTGGAAGCGCTGTTCCGTACCCACCAGATTCGCTATCTCAACAGTACCAACTATTCCGTGGAAGAGATCGCCACCAAGATCCTCGATATTATGGGCCTGACGCGCCGCATGTACTGATCCGCCGCCGGCAGCGCCCTGTAACGTGGCGCTGCCGTAATTTTGCCTGCCATTGTCACGTTGATGCTTGAATTCACAAGCTAATGGTTTATTGTGACCCTCATCACTTCCCGGTATTCCACCGCTGCGAAGAACACATTTAGAGAACACCATGAATAAAACTGACGAACTGCGCACGGCGCGCATTGGCAGCCTGATCTCTCCTGCCAGTCTGGCAGCTGAATATCCGCTTTCCTCCGCCATGGCCGATAATATCACCGCAGCACGCAAGCGCATTGCGCGCATCCTCACGGGCGACGATCCCCGTCTGCTGGTCGTGATTGGTCCCTGCTCCCTGCATGACCCGGTGGCGGCTTTAGACTATGCCCGGCGTTTAAATGCGCTGCGCGAGCAGTATCAGGACCGGCTGGAAATCGTGATGCGGGCCTATTTTGAAAAGCCACGTACGGTGGTCGGCTGGAAAGGCCTGATCTCCGATCCGGATCTGGACGGTAGCTTTGATGTGAACCGCGGCATCGGCATTGCCCGTAAACTACTGATTGATATCAACGCCCTCGGCTTACCCACAGCAACGGAATTTCTGGATATGGTGATCGGGCAGTTTATTGCCGATCTGATCAGCTGGGGGGCCATTGGAGCCCGCACCACTGAAAGCCAGATCCATCGTGAAATGGCCTCTGCGCTCTCCTGTCCTGTCGGCTTCAAAAACGGCACCGATGGCAATGTGCGTATTGCTGTGGATGCCATTCGCGCTGCCCGAACCAGCCATATGTTCCTGTCGCCGGATAAACAGGGGCAGATGACCATTTACCAGACCAGCGGCAACCCGCACGGCCATGTGATTTTACGTGGCGGTAAACAGCCCAATTATCATGCCGCCGATGTCGCCGAGGCGACTGCCTGCCTGAATGAATTCGGCTTAGCGCCACAGCTGGTGATTGATTTCAGCCACGGCAACTGCCTGAAACAGCATCGTCGTCAGCGCGACGTTGCTGCTGATGTGGCTGAACAGATCAAAGGAGGTTCACGCGCGGTAGCGGGCGTGATGATCGAAAGTTTTATCGAAGAAGGCAATCAGAAAGTGGTGAGCGGTGAGCCCCTGACGTACGGTCAGTCCATCACCGATCCCTGCCTCAACTGGCAAGACAGCGAAGCTGTACTGGCCCTGTTAGCTGAGGCAGTTACTCACCGTTTATAACTTAGCTGGAACAACTGACTTCCAGTGATTTGCCCCAGTCCGGCGGCCGTTGACGATACTCAGCGGCCGTCGCGTCACTGAAGGGCTGCTGAAGCGCCTGATGTAAACGGGCCAGCGCCCCGCTCTCACCCTGCTCCGCCGCCTCGATCGCCTGCTGTGCCAGATAATTTCGCAAGACCAGCGCCGGATTGGCCGCTTTCATCACCTGCTGGCGCGTCGCATCGCTGACCTGCTCCTGCAACAAACGGGTGCGGTAATCCTGATACCAGCGATCAAAGGCAGCGCGATCGATAAATTCATCCCGTAACGGCGATCGCTGTTCTGACTGCTGCGTTTCACTGAGCAGGCGGAACGTCAGCGTATAATCGCGCCGTTCCTGACTCATTAAGCTGAGCAGACCGGTCAGAATCGCGTTATCCCCTGCCTCTTCGGTCAGAAAGCCCAGTTTCGCCCGCATCCGCTGGCCCCAGACGCGCATCAGTTCGTTTTCATAACCGCTCAGCGCCTGCTTTAGCTGCTCTGTACTGAGTAATCCTGACAGGGCATGCGCCAGACGATTAAGGTTCCACAGACCGATCATCGGCTGATTCTCGAAGCTGTAGCGCCCCTGGTAATCACTGTGATTACAGATAAAGTCCGGCTGATAGTCATCCAGAAAACCGTAAGGGCCGTAATCCATCGTCAGGCCAAGGATCGACATGTTGTCGGTATTCATCACACCATGCGCAAAGCCCACGCTCTGCCACTGCGCAATCAGGCGTGCTGTGCGCAGGACGATATCGGCGAACCACAGATAATAACGGTCGGCGTCCTCCGTCAGATGCGGCCAGTGATGACGAATGGCATACTCCGCCAGCTGTTTGACCTTGTCAGGCTGCTGGCTGTAAAAGAAGTGTTCGAAATGGCCAAAGCGCAGATGACTCGGCGCGATCCGCATCAGCATTGCACCGCGCTCAGCGGTTTCACGGTAAACCGGCTCATCGCTGATGGCTATCGTTAACGCGCGCGTGGTCGGGATCCCCAGATGGTGCAGCGCCTCCGAGGCCAGAAACTCACGCACCGTCGAGCGCACCACAGCACGACCATCGCCCATGCGCGAATACGGCGTCAGCCCTGCGCCTTTTAAATGCCAGTCGAGACGGCTGCCGTCTTGCTGGCGCTGCTCACCCAGCAGAATGCCGCGCCCGTCACCCAGCTGACCTGCCCAGACGCCGAACTGATGGCCACTGTATACCTGCGCCAGCGGTTGCATACCCGGCAACAGTGACGCACCGTACCAGACACCGTGCCCCTGCACGGTAAACAGATCGCTCTCCAGCGCCATTTCGTGCGCCAGCGGACCGTTGTGATATAACAGTCTGCCACCGGCAAGCGGGGTGGGATGTAAGGCGGTATAAGTACCCGAAAGCTCTCGAAACCAGCTGTTGTCAAAGACCATGTCTACTCCCAAACGACACCGGGTATCGTATGATAAAACCCACAGTGTAGCGTTGATAGCCGGGATTAAACAGGCGACAGTCGTGCAAATATCAGGGAGAGTGCAGGAATTGCTCGGAGTAGATCAAGGACTCAAACGCATCAGATTTCACCACCGGGAACAAGGCCCCCTGCAGATGCACATTACTTAGATGGCTAACTTTATCCAGTAAAATTTCGTCATCTACGCCACAAATAATCATCCGATCGCAATGGCTACGGAAATTATCAATGATGCTTTGCATAAATGGTAAAAAAGAAGCACGTTTAGCAAGCGACTGAATAAAGTGTTTATCCAGCCTGATACAGCTAAACAGATTATCGTAAACGGCAGTCGTCGACGATTTCCCCGCGCCAAAATGCGACAGAGACAATTTAAACTCACCATATAACGCCGCGAGAAGCGGATTATTTTTTCCCAAATGGAGCGAGAGAAACGTTTCGCTGATATCCAACCTTAAAAAGGGCAGTTGTTTTATTTTACGCGTCAGAAACTCACTTTCGAGCAGGGTGCTTGCCATGCCCTCGTCTGTGGGCATAAAGGCCAGCAGATTGTGCGTTTCGAAAAAGGTCTGATGCTTTTCCAGTAACGAAACCTGCCGCTGCAGCAGGCGCAGGCGCTGTGTCTCATCAAGCTGCGGCAACAGAACATCCTGCGGCAACGTGATAGGCGCACTTTCGTGGACGAACTGGGTAGCCAGCTCAATAGCGGTTAAGTGCCCTTCCTGGGAACAGGCGGCATAAAACCAAATTTCCGACTCATAGTCGGCCGACAGATGAATTTTCATTTTACAGCCAGTATATGTGGCGATAGTGCATCGTATATGATTAAAAACTTACTGGCAATAGTAGCAAAGGACTGATGAGATAGATATTTTTAGGCCATTACTGGCTTTAGTTTTAAGAAAATAAACTTTAAGCCAAATAATTTTTGGGACAATTCTGTAAAGTATGAAAAAGATTCCCGCTCCCAATGTTATAAATAAAATGAGTTGGTTAAAGCCAAATTAGGAATATTTTTTAGATCCGGTCATTTTCTGAATTAATCCGCACTAACCGGGCGGGCTTAGGTTGACAAATTATATGCGTCGCGCCTGCCAAAACACTTTTTGCCAGTAGACATTATCCAGCGAGGACCGAATGACGCCCTGACTGGTTGAAGCATGGATGAAGGCGTTATCCGTGTCGTAAATGCCCACATGTAAGCCATTTTCGCCACTGCCGGTCCTGAAGAACACCAGGTCGCCGGGCAGAAGGTCCTCTTTGCTGATACGCGTGCCGATATCACTCTGGGCGGCGGTACTGCGTGGGAGCTGCAAATCAAACTTATCCCGAAATGTCAGATAGACAAAACCCGAGCAGTCAACACCCTTGCGGCTCATGCCACCATAGCGATACGGTGTTCCCCGCCAGCTCCCCAGTTGATCGTTGAGCTGCGCGATAACGGTAATGGAGTCAGAGAGGCGACCATTGACAGGCGGTGCACGATGGCTACAGCCCACCAACAGTAACACCACGAACAGCAACCCCATGCGCATCACAGCTCATCCTTAATCAGTTATAACGGGGTAAATGTAGCGGCAAAGCCCGCCACGTGGCAAGTCTCAGGGTAAAACCGTTAGCAGCGGACGGCCTTCCAGGGTGAGTTGTCGGAAAGGGATACCGTAGAGTGGCGTGAGCTGTTCCGGGCGCAGGATCTCACAGGGTTTACCCTGTGCCACAACCGCGCCCTGATGCAACAGCCAGACCCGATCGGCATGCCACAGGCTGTGGTTAAGGTCATGGCTGCTGGCAATCACACAAACCCCTGCACGACAGAGTTCCTGAATCAGATTATCGACCGCGTGTTGCTGCGCCACATCCAGCGCCGTCATGGGTTCGTCAAGAATCAGCAGTTTACCGTCCGCATTAATCTGCGGATCGATTTGTGCCATGACCGCACAGAGTCGGACGCGCTGCCATTCGCCCCCGGAAAGCTGATTCAGCGGTCGGGAGAGTTTTTCTGTCAACTGCAGCCGGGCGAGTAAGCTCATTAACCGCGCATCATTGTGTGGCCCTGAAGACGCCAGATGCAAACGAAGATAGTGATAAACCGGCATCATGCCAGGTGGCAGCTGCTGTTGAGGCAGCCAGCCGCGCACCCGGGCCAGCGCCGGTCCGGGCCAGTCAGCCAGCGCTTTATCCTGTAAAGTCATCTGACCGGTTATCGGCTCCAGACCGGCCAGCGCGGACAACAAGGTGCTTTTGCCCGCGCCATTCGGGCCCACCAGATGGATCAGATGCCCGGCATGAAGCGCACCGCTCACCGGTTGCAGCCGTCCGGCAACGGCGACCGCTTGCAGGCTGAGTAACACCTATTTCGCCAGCGCGACCTTAATCGTTTCCAGAATAATCGGGTCTTCTGGCGACATATCGGGCGAGAAACGCTGGATCACGCTGCCGTCACGTCCAATCAGGAATTTTTCAAAATTCCACAAAATATCCCCTGGCGCTTTTGGTGCCCGGCCTTTACTGACCATACGCTCATAAAAGCCACTTTCTTCCGGCCGAACGGCATCCGGTTTTGCGGCCACCAGCTGCGCATAAAGCGGATGACGATGTTCACCATTCACCTCACATTTTTCGAACAGAGGAAAGGTCACACCGTAGGTGGTGCTGCAAAACGTCTTGATTTCTTCGCTGGTGCCGGGTTCCTGCTCCAGGAACTGATTGCACGGAAAACCCAGTACACTGAAGCCCTGGTCATGCCAGGCTTCATGGATATTTTCCAGTGCTTCGTATTGCGGCGTTAAACCACATTTCGAGGCCACGTTCACCACCAGCAGGACGTTGCCCTGCCAGGCAGACAGCGTGGTTTTCTCACCATCCAGCGTAACCAGTTCAGTTTGATAAATGCTCATACGGGGTTCCTGTGGTTAAGACTTGTTTGTCAGCGCAGGCTGACGTGTCGATTTGACTAACAGAACGATAAACAATGGCGCACCCAGCGTGGCCGTGACCACGCCAACAGGCAACTCAGCCGAGGCCAGTGCCAGACGGGCAATAATATCTGCCCCCAGCAGTACGCTGGCCCCTGCCAGCGCGGAGGCCGGCAGCAACGCACGATGATCGTGCAATCCCACCAGGCGTAACAGATGAGGAATGACCAGCCCGACAAATCCTATCGCCCCGGCCAGCGCAACGCTTACCCCGACCAGCCAGCCCATGGCTAGCACCAGCAGATTACGCCAGCAGACCAGAGACAGTCCTAACTGGCGCGCGGAGGTCTCACCGAGGGCCAACAGATTGAGCGCGCGGGCCGCCGTCATGCTGGCCAGAATCACCGGCAATAACGCCAGCATCATCCAGCCATAACGCCAGTCGATGCCGCTGAATCCGCCCATCATCCAGTACATCAGTTGGCGCAAATCGAGACTGCTGCTGAAATACACCGCCCAGGTCATCATCGCGCTGCAAATCATGCCCAACGCTACGCCGGTGAGCAACAAACGGCTGACGGATAAATGGCGGTGGGCAAAGTGCAGCAGAATCAGCGTAATCACCAACGCGCCCGCTATCGCCGAAAGCGAGAGGCTCCATAATGCGCCACCGCTGAACAGCACGCCCGCCACCAGGCCAATGCCTGCCCCGCTGGACACCCCCAGCAGGCCGGGCTCGGCCAGCGGATTGGTAAACAGCGCCTGCATCATCACCCCGCTCAACGCCAGCGCCGCCCCCACCAGCATCACCGCGACGGTACGGGGTAAACGTAACTGGCCGACAAACAGCCTGCCGCTCTCACTCCACCAGGCGGCAGGCCCTATCCAGCGCTCGCCTGCACACAGGCTGACCGTAAAAAGCGCCAGCAGCAGCAGACTCAGGCCCATCAGCCATTTTTGATTTTGCCGTGTGCTGTGCCGTGCAAGTTGTTCAAACTGGGACATAAGCGGAATTGATCTGGGTAACAGGGAATTGATTGTAAAAGGATTGCGAAAAAAAGAAATGAAAAAGGCCGCTTGCGCGGCCTTTTTAAAACACTGGGATCAGTCACTGTCTTTGGGTGTGGCGTTCTCAACGCGACTTTTAAGCTTCTGCCCTGGACGGAAGGTGACTACGCGACGTGCAGTAATCGGAATATCCTCTCCCGTTTTTGGGTTTCTGCCCGGACGTTGGTTTTTGTCACGCAGATCAAAATTACCAAACCCCGACAGTTTAACCTGTTCTCCATTTTCCAAAGCGCGGCGAACCTCTTCGAAAAACAGCTCCACTAACTCTTTTGCATCACGTTTGCTCAGCCCGAGTTTCTCAAACAGGTATTCTGACATCTCAGCTTTTGTAAGCGCCATAGGTTCAATCCCTCAAGGTTGCCTGGAATCGCTCTTTTAATGCCGCAACGCATTTGGCAACCGTCGCGGCAATCTCCTCTTCTTCGAGTGTCCGGCTGGTATCCTGCAAAATCAGGCTGATTGCGAGGCTCTTATAGCCCTCGGAAACACCCTTACCTCGGTACACGTCAAACAAGTTTACGCCAACTACCTGATTTACGCCAACTTTCTTACACTCTGCGATGATATCTGCTGCGGGCACGTTTTCCGCCACAACAACGGCGATATCTCGGCGGTTTGCCGGGAAGCGCGAAATCTCTTGCGCATCAGGCAGGACGCGGTCTGCGACCTTATTCCAAAGCAGTTCAAAGACTAAGGTGCGACCGTTGAGATCCAGCTTACGTTCAAGTTCGGGATGAACCACTCCGATAAATCCGATTCGTTCATCATGCAAATAAATTGCCGCACTTTGTCCCGGATGTAACGCCGGATTCGCTTCTGCACGGAAAGTGATGGCGTCGAGCTTACCGGTTAAATCCAGTAATGACTCTAAATCGCCTTTCAAATCATAGAAGTCAACCGCCTGGCGCGCCAGATCCCAGTGCTCTTCGAAGCGATTGCCACTCAGTACGCCGGCCAGCATCAAATCCTGACGGATACCTAAATCTGCCTGTGTATCAGGCACAAAACGCAGGCCGCTCTCAAACAGGCGCACGCGGCTCTGCTGACGATTCTGGTTATAGACCACGGCGCTCAGCAAACCGGTCCACAGCGACAGACGCATGGTGGACATATCGCTGGAAATCGGGCTTGGCAGCAGCAATGCCTCTTCGCCGGGATGCAGCAACTGCTGGACTTTTGGATCCACGAAGCTGTAGGTAATGGCCTCCTGATAGCCTTTATCCACCAGCAGCATCTTCGCGCGTTTCAGCGACAGGTTGGCTTCACGGTGCTTCGTCATCACCAGCCCGGCCTGCACCGGCACGTTGGGGATATTGTTGTAACCGTAGATGCGCGCAATCTCTTCCACCAGGTCTTCTTCGATAGCCATATCGAAGCGCCAGGTCGGTGCGACCGCCTGCCATTCCTGATTGCCTACGCTCACCTGACAACCAAGGCGGGTCAGAATGTCGGTCACCTGGGCATCGCTGACCACATGACCGATTAAGCGATCCAGCTTCTCACGACGTAAGGTGATGGTGGCTGGCACCGGCAACGCGGCCTCTACCGTCTGATCGATAACCGGACCGGCTTCGCCGCCACAGATGCTCAGCAGCAGCTGCGTCGCCCGCGCCATCGCCTTGTGCTGCAGCGCCGAATCCACACCACGCTCGTAACGATGTGAAGCATCCGTATGCAAACCATGACGACGCGCCCGGCCGGTAATCGCCAGCGGCTCAAACCAGGCGCATTCCAGTAAAATATTTTGCGTTTCGGTGTTTACGCCGGAATGCTCACCGCCAAAAATGCCGCCCATCGCCAGCGCTTTCTGGTGGTCAGCAATGACCAGCGTATCGCTGCTGAGTCTGGCTTCTGTACCATCCAGCAGCGTGAGTGCTTCGCCCTCTTCTGCCATGCGCACCACGATCCCGCCGTCAAGACGATCCAGATCGAAGGCGTGCATCGGCTGACCCAGCTCCAGCAGCACGTAGTTGGTGATATCCACGACCGGATCGATAGAGCGAATACCGCAGCGGCGCAGTTTCTCTCTCATCCACAGCGGCGTTGCTGCGGCAACGTTCACGCCTTTGACCACCCGGCCTAAATAGCGAGGACAGGCATCGGTCGCGTCAACGCGAATCGGGAAGGTATCGGGAATCGTGGCAGTGACCGACTCGATGGCGGGCGTATTCAGCGGCAGGCCGTTCAGGACCGCAACATCCCGAGCGATGCCCATGATGCCCAGACAGTCAGCGCGGTTAGGCGTCACGCTGATTTCGATGGTGTTGTCATCTAACTGCAGATAGTCACGGATATCGGTGCCCACAGGCGCATCGGCAGGCAGTTCAATAATGCCATTGTGATCATCGGAAATACCCAGCTCCGAGAACGAGCACAGCATGCCTTCCGAGGGTTCACCGCGCAGCTTTGCGGCTTTGATTTTGAAATCGCCCGGCAGAACGGCACCCACGGTGGCGACGGCCACTTTCAGGCCCTGACGACAGTTCGGTGCACCGCACACGATATCCAGCAGACGATCGCCCCCGGTGTTGATTTTGGTCACGCGCAGCTTGTCGGCATTCGGGTGCTGACCGCACTCTACGACCTCACCGACCACCACGCCATGAAACGCGCCAGCCACTGGCTCAACGCCATCCACTTCCAGACCCGCCATGGTGATTTGTTCTGACAGCGCTGCGCTGTCAAGGGCTGGATTTACCCATTCGCGTAACCAGAGTTCACTGAATTTCATTGGATAACCTGCCCTTACTTAAATTGTTTGAGGAAACGTAAATCATTTTCGAAGAATGCGCGTAAATCGGTCACGCCGTAACGCAGCATGGTCAGACGCTCCATGCCCATACCAAAGGCGAAGCCCGAGTAGACTTCCGGATCGATACCGACGTTGCGCAGCACGTTAGGATGCACCATGCCGCAGCCCAGCACTTCCAGCCACTTGCCGTTTTTCCCCATCACATCCACTTCCGCAGACGGTTCGGTGAACGGGAAGTAAGACGGACGGAAACGGATCTGCAAATCTTCCTCAAAGAAGTTGTTCAGGAAATCGTGCAGCGTGCCTTTCAGGTTGGTGAAGTTGATGTTCTTATCGACGATCAGGCCTTCCATCTGGTGGAACATCGGCGTGTGTGTCTGATCGTAGTCGTTACGGTACACGCGGCCCGGGGCGATAATGCGCAGCGGCGGCTGCTGGTTTTTCATCGTGCGGATCTGTACGCCGGATGTCTGCGTACGCAGCAGGCGAGTGGCATCGAACCAGAAGGTGTCGTGATCGGCACGTGCCGGGTGATGGCCGGGGATATTCAGCGCGTCAAAGTTATGGTAATCGTCTTCAATTTCCGGGCCGGTCACCACCGCAAAGCCCAGTTCACCAAAGAAGGTTTCGATGCGATCGATAGTACGGGTAACCGGATGCAGCCCACCGTTTTCGATACGGCGTCCCGGCAGCGAGACATCGATGGTTTCCGCCGCCAGACGGGCGTTGAGCGCCGCCGACTCCATCGCTTCTTTGCGGGCATTCAGACGATCTGTCACCTGCTGTTTGGCTTCGTTAATCACGGCACCGGCTGCTGGACGCTCTTCTGCTGGCAGCTCACGCAACGTGGTCATCTGCAAAGTCAGATGCCCTTTTTTCCCCAGATATTCGACGCGCACCGCGTCAAGGGCGGCGATATCGGTCGCCCCGTCGATGGCCGCCGTGGCGTTCGCCACCAGTTCTGCTAGTTGGGACATGTTTTCCTCTTTTTCCAGTCAGGCTGGTTAGTACTTGTTGGGACCTGCCGGTCCAATATGCCAGCGCCAAAAATAAAAAAGCCTCCACGTGGGAGGCTTTCAGCGCGATTTTTCGTTTCTTTTCTTATGCGCAAAAGCCCCTGATTGTCAGGCGCTAAAGTAAAAAAAGAAACGGAAAATAGCAGCATTCATGCTTGCGTTACCTTGTCGTGATACTCAACGGCACTATTGAAAAGCGCAGAGGCGAAAAAGTCAATCTTTTGCTCAGGTTACAGGTAATAAAAAAGGGAGCAAGCTCCCTTTTTCAACTGACTTACGCCAGAGCTGATTTCGCTTTTTCTACCAGTGCAGTGAATGCCACTTTGTCGAATACAGCGATGTCGGCCAGGATTTTACGGTCAATTTCAATGGCTGCTTTTTTCAGACCATTGATGAAACGGCTGTAAGACATACCGTTCTGACGCGCCGCTGCGTTGATACGCGCGATCCACAGCTGACGGAACTGACGCTTACGTTGACGACGGTCGCGGTAAGCATACTGACCAGCTTTGATAACAGCCTGGAAGGCAACGCGGTAAACACGTGAACGTGCACCGTAGTAACCTTTAGCTTGTTTTAAGATTTTTTTGTGACGTGCGCGAGCAACTACACCACGTTTTACACGAGCCATTTAGCTCTCCTGTTTAATATTCTGAATTAATTAAAAAAATTTACTTATGCGTACGGCAGGCAGGCAACAACCAGACCCAGATCGCCTTTAGACACCATGCCTTTCGGACGCAGGTGACGTTTACGCTTGGTAGATTTCTTAGTCAGAATATGACGCAGGTTCGCGTGTTTACGCTTGAAGCCGCCAGAAGCGGTCTTCTTGAAGCGCTTAGCCGCGCCACGTACAGTTTTAATCTTTGGCATTTTAAAAAATATCCACTTCGCATTGTTGATAACATGACCCAGACAGGCGAACAACAAACCGCACAACGCGAGCGCTGCGCGGTCATTGCTACTTGAATGCCTACTGTTTCTTCTTAGGTGCGAGCACCATGATCATCTGGCGGCCTTCGATCTTCGAAGGGAAGGATTCGACAATAGCCAAATCCAGATCATCACACAGGTCTTTACGGACGCGGTTAAGCACTTCCATACCGATCTGCTGGTGCGCCATCTCACGACCGCGGAAACGCAGCGTGATTTTGGCTTTATCGCCTTCTTCCAGAAAGCGAATCAGGTTGCGTAGTTTGACCTGATAGTCGCCATCATCGGTTCCAGGACGGAATTTAATTTCCTTAACCTGAATAACTTTTTGCTTCTTCTTCTGTTCCTTAGAAGATTTGCTTTTTTCATAGAGGAACTTGCCGTAATCCATAATGCGGCAAACCGGCGGTTCGGCGTTCGGGCTGATTTCAACTAAATCTACACCCGCTTCCTCAGCTTTTTCCAAAGCTTCGCGTAGACTGACAATACCAAGTTGCTCGCCTTCAACGCCTGTTAAGCGCACTTCTGTTGCGCGAATTTCACTGTTGATGCGATTCGGACGCGTAGGTTGTACTCGTTTTCCGCCTTTAATACCTTATTCCTCCAATTGGTGAAGATTGCGGCTGCGAATCTCTTGCTGCAGCTTCTCAACAAACACATCGACATCCATCGACCCAAGGTCTTTACCACGGCGGGTGCGAACGGCCACTTTGCCAGCTTCCACCTCTTTATCACCACAGACCAACATATAAGGGACGCGACGTAATGTGTGCTCGCGGATTTTAAAGCCTATCTTCTCGTTTCTCAAGTCCGCTTTCACACGAATGCCAGCATTCTGCAATTTACGTGTCAAAGTCTCAACATATTCTGCCTGACCGTCGGTAATATTCATGACGACAGCCTGCACTGGTGCCAGCCAGCTAGGGAAGAAACCGGCAAACTCTTCGGTCAAAATACCGATAAAGCGTTCCATCGACCCCAGAATCGCACGGTGAATCATCACGGGCGTCTGACGATCGTTGTTTTCACCCACGTAAGTGGCATCCAGACGTTTAGGCAGGGAAAAGTCTAGCTGAACTGTTCCGCACTGCCAGGCACGGTCAAGGCAATCGTATAGAGTAAATTCAATTTTCGGGCCGTAGAAGGCGCCCTCACCCGGCTGGTATTCAAACGCAATGTTCTTTTCATTGAGCGCCGCAGCCAGATCCTCTTCTGCACGATCCCAGGTTTCATCAGAACCGATGCGTTTTTCAGGACGGGTAGACAGTTTCACCACGATCTTTTCAAAGCCAAAGGTGCTGTACATGTCGTAAACCATGCGGATACAGCTGTTCACTTCGGCGCGCAGTTGATCTTCCGTACAGAAAATATGGGCATCATCCTGAGTAAAGCCACGAACGCGCATCAGACCATGTAACGCACCTGAGGGTTCATTACGGTGGCAGCTCCCGAACTCGGCCATACGCAGTGGCAAATCGCGATAGGATTTCAGCCCCTGATTAAAGATTTGCACATGACCCGGGCAGTTCATTGGCTTGATGCAGTACTCACGGTTCTCCGAAGAGGTCGTAAACATCGCATCTTTGTAGTTTTCCCAGTGACCGGTTTTTTCCCACAACACGCGGTCCATCATGAACGGACCTTTTACTTCCTGGTACTGGTACTCTTTCAGCTTACTGCGGACGAACACTTCCAGTTCACGGAAAATTGTCCAGCCGTCATTATGCCAGAAAACCATACCCGGCGCTTCTTCCTGCATATGGTAGAGGTCGAGCTGTTTACCGATCTTACGGTGGTCGCGCTTCGCCGCTTCTTCCAGACGCTGCAGATAGGCAGACAGCTGCTTTTTATCGGCCCAGGCGGTGCCGTAGATGCGCTGCAACATTTTGTTGTCGCTGTCGCCACGCCAGTAGGCACCTGAAATTTTCTGCAGTTTGAAATGGTGACAAAAACGCATATTCGGTACGTGCGGACCGCGGCACATATCGACGTATTCTTCATGATGATACAGCCCAGGGCGATCATCATGGCTGATATTCTCGTCCAGGATGGTGGTCTTATAGACTTCACCCCGCGCCGCGAAGACATCGCGCGCTTCCTGCCAGCTAACCTTCTTCTTCACGACATCGTAGTTGGTCTCAGCCAACTGATGCATGCGTTTTTCCAGCAGCTCAATATCTTCCTGGGTCAGCGTGCGATCGATATCGACATCATAGTAGAAACCGTTGTCGATAACCGGACCAATAGCCATTTTCGTGTCGGGCCACAGCTGCTTAATGGCATGGCCTAACAGGTGCGCGCAAGAGTGACGGATGATTTCAAGACCCGCTTCGTCTTTTGCAGTAATAATGGCGACAGACGCGTCGTCGGTGATGGGATCAACCGCATCGACCAGTTCACCGTTCACTCGTCCGGCGATACAGGCTTTGGCCAGACCGGGGCCGATATCAAGCGCGATGTCCATCACGCTGACAGGGCGATCATAAGTGCGCTGGCTGCCATCAGGAAGCGTAATTACAGGCATAGAATGTCCTTAGTTGCAGTGGTAAGCCACACGAAAGCCTACATACAAAATTGAGTAGTTTGATTCACCTGGCGTGAAATCAGACCCACATTGTCGGAATGTCGCCAGGAAGTTGATGCGGCACGAATAATAGCAGTTTTCAGACGTGAGCAAAACCCATGCCTTTCCGCTAACTCTCAGACAGATCAAAAAAAAGCGGCCAGGCCCCAGGCCAGACCGCTTCTCCGTCAGACAGAGTTAACGCGGATTACATCGCGTACGTCAGCATGACCGTGGTTTTGGTATCCGTATGGTCGGGCGCAGACTCAGGTGGATTGTTGTTCCAGGTGACGTTATACGCCAGTTTCAGAGCGAAATGGTCATTAATCGCTACCTGTAAGCCCGTTTCAGAGTTCACTGTCGTATCGTCACCCAGTGAGCTCAGCACGGAAACACCCTGAATGAATTTGGTGGTATCTGTCAGCTGCCACTGGTAGCTCACCGCACCGTAAGCCAGCGCCTGCGTTTTATGGCCACCTTCGCGGTAATCGTCGTAACGGACACCAGGACCGAATTCCGCACGCAGTGAATGCACCGGGCCATTCAGGATCTGACGACCATAACCGGCGGTCAGGACATCGCGTCCGTCATAACCATTGTAACGGTCACTTAACCAGCTTGCCTGACCAAACAGGTAGTCATAGGCGCTCATGTTGTAACGCGAACGCGCACCTACGTTATAGGTTTCGGACGAGCGCTCATCGTTTGCAGAGGTATTCGCGGCATTGCCCCACAAGCTGTAGGCCATTGATTCTGTATACCAGGTCATGTTGGTCTGTGCGGTCAACGATGAGCTGGTGGTGTTACCGGTTTGCGCCAGGTAACCTGCAGAGGCCGATCCTTCAAAAGGCTTTTTCGCCGTTGAAGGGTCATCCATCGCGGTGAAGACCGCGTTATCGGCCAGCGCCTGGTGACAAAACGCTCCGGCAGAGAGCAATAGAACAGCAGACAGCTTGTTAAAGGCGTTCATTAAGTGTGATCCGTGCAACAGTTTTGAAAACGAAGATTCTGAAGGGTTTCCCGGTGCGATCAATCCCCTTTACCGTAACTTTTGTAAAGAGATATGAATTCGCTCAGAACATCATGCATTAGCGTAACGTCCCGTATTTGCTGGACGTTAACCTGAGTTCGGCGCGCATTATAGAGTTGTTTTTGCCAAATAACATCTGTTCGTTTACAAGATTTACATACGTTCGGGTCGCCAGCATCCGCACAAACGGTAAACAGTTTAGTCCGAATTGTTGGCTCATCCCCTTCATTATTCGCCTGTTTTTTCACCCTGTACTACGCTGTGTGATATTTAACCCTTTCGAGGTGCAAAATGAGCAGTGGAGATCTACATCGCTATGTCGTGACCTTTCATTATCAGGAAGCCGGACTCAGTGACGTTCTGAACCTGACCGGTGCTCTGACATCAGGGGGCTTCTCTACCACGTTAATGGATGACAGTGGCACCGCCCATGAGCTTGGCACCAACAGTTTTGGCATTGTCACCACACTGGATGAGGTCGCGCTAAAACAGCAGGCTCTTGCCGCGGGCGAAAGCGCGCTGGGCCAGAAACCCGACGTGACGTTGACCACGCTTGACGACTTTCTGCGCCAAGCAACAGGTGCCGCAGACTAGTCTGTGCACACGCGCAGGTTTTTATCGCGTGCGTCCGCGTTACAATTGAACTCAGGCAGCGAATAAAGAGGATAACCCGATGTGGTCAGCCATTAGTCGTCTGTTAAACGAGCAATTTGGCAACGCCGAAATTACCCAACGTCACGAACTCCCCGGGGGTGATGTTCATCCCGCCTGGCTCATCCGCTATGGTGAGCAGGATGTGTTTGTGAAGTGCAACAGCCGCGATAAAGTGTCCCTGTTTAGCTGGGAAGCCGATCAACTCGCCCTGCTGCGCCGTACCCAGACGGTCCGCGTTCCGGACGTTTATGGCGTTGGCAGCGATCGTGACTACAGTTTCCTGCTGCTGGAATTTATCAAACCTCAGCCCCTGAATCCGCAGAGCGCCTACCAGTTAGGCCAGCAGTTGGCGCGTCTGCATCAGTGGAGCGAGCAACCTCAGTTCGGGCTTGATTTCGATAATAATCTGACCTCTACACCACAGCCCAACAGCTGGTTGCGGCGCTGGTCAGTTTTCTTTGCGGAGCAACGAATCGGCTGGCAACTGCAGATTGCCGCTGAGAAAGGCATTCTGTACGGCGATGCCGAACGGATTATTGATTGTGTGCAACGGACCCTGGCGTCCCATCACCCTCAACCTTCCCTGCTCCACGGCGATCTGTGGCCAGCTAACTGTGCGGGCAGCGAGAGTGGCCCCTGGATTTTCGATCCTGCCTGTTACTGGGGCGACCGGGAATGCGACCTGGCGATGCTGAGCTGGTTTACCGATCTGCCGAAGGCGATCTTTGACGGTTATCACCAGAGCTGGCCATTACCCGATGGCTTTTCGCAGCGTCAGCCGGTTTATCAGCTTTACTATCTCCTGAACCGGGCCAACGTGTTTGGCGGCAACTGGCTGGGCGCGGCGCAGTTTGCCGTGGGCCAGTTGCTGGATGACGATGCACGGGCAGCCGGTCAGGTGAAACCGGCCTGATCGTTTAGAGAAAACCAAGCAGAGAAAGCAGAAAGTAACCGGCGATGGCAATCACCAGCGGCAGGATGTAGAGCGGGAAAATCTGCAGAAAAATGGTGTGGCGTGGGACCCGTACCTTTTCTTCCAGCTGCTGCCGGGTCCGACCATCGCTGCCTTTTGCCTGCTCAAGAATCATCTGATCTTCAATCCCTTCCCGCACATGGCGCACCTGACGTCCCATGCGCGCACCGGACGCTTCCAGCGCCAGCCCGACAAAAATCAAAATATAGATAAGCCAGAAGCCCAGATTCATCTGTCCATTGAACTCGGGCACCGGTGAGTTGTGCCAGAACACATTCAGAAACGGCGTATTAAAGCGAATCATATCCACCATGACATGAATGAAATCCAGCATTACGGCATCAATACCGGGTTTCTTTTCACTGTGCTTAAACAAAAAGCTCAGCAGTGAAATGATGGTAGACAGCAACGCGAGTAAAAAAATCACCCAGCCAGCGACACGCTTAAGGATGGCAATGCGGCCAGCCTGTTGATAGGTCATGATATCTCCTGAACCCAAAATCCCATTTGCTTCAGTCTACCTGCCCTTGCAGAATTTTCCCAAAAAAAAGAGCGGTCTGCGCCCGTTTCGCCTCATCTGCGCACCAACCCTGTGTTCATGCTAAGGTAGCCTGAACTTTTTAAGGAGCGACACATGTCTTACCACCGCCCTGTTTTTGCAGCTTTATTTGATATGGATGGATTGTTGATTGATTCTGAACCTCTCTGGGATCAGGCTGAAATGGACATCTTCTCAACCCTGAATATCGATTTGACCCGACGCCACGAATTACCTGATACGCTCGGATTACGTATCGATCAGACGGTGCGCATGTGGTACGAAACGTTGCCCTGGTCGGGACCAAGTCAGGAAGCGGTCACACAGCGTATCATCGCCCGTGCAATGGAACTGATTGCGATAAACCGCCCGCTTCTGCCCGGTGTTGAGTCCGCCCTCTCATTGTGCAAACAGCACGGCCTGAAGACCGGCCTGGTTTCCGCATCGCCCCGCTTCATGCTGGAACAGGTACTGGCGATGTTTAACCTGAATCACTATTTTGATGTGCTGTCTTCCGCCGAACATCTGCCCTACAGCAAGCCGCATCCGCAGGTCTACCTCAACGCCGCCGAGGCGCTGGGCATTGATCCGCTTCACTGCGTCGCGCTGGAAGATTCGGTGAACGGCATGGTAGCAAGCAAAGCCGCACGAATGCGATCAATTGTGATTCCGGCAGCCAGCCATCAGGATGATGCCCGCTGGGCGCTTGCCGACGTGAAGCTGAGCAGCCTGACGCAGTTAACGCGGGAGCATTTGCAGGCTTAACCGCAAAGGCGCTGTAACCTGTTGCATCCCCTTAAAAATTAACGCTTCGTTACAGCGTCACAGGTTCTCATTTACTGGATAAATCCCTATACTGGATGCATTGACAGTTTCTTTTGCAGCCAGGTTTATCATGACGGCCGAAGGCCATATCTTTTTTGCAGTTGCCAGCGCCATTTTTGCGAAACGGGCCGAGCTCACCCCGGTGATGGCTCAGGCGGACTGGTGGCATTTAATTCCCGCCAGCCTGCTGACCTGCCTGCTGCCTGACATCGATCATCCTAAGTCCTTGCTGGGCCAGCGCCTGCGCTGGTTGTCGCATCCCATTGCCCGGGCATTTGGTCATCGCGGGTTCACCCACAGCCTGCTTGCCGTCGCGGCTGGCCTGTGGCTGTTCCAGATTAACGTGCCGAAAAGCTGGCCGGTGCCCGCCGATGTTCTGCAGGGCATGACGCTGGGTTACCTGAGCCACATTGTGGCCGATATGCTCACTCCGGCCGGCGTTCCTCTGCTCTGGCCCTGTCGCTGGCGTTTTCGTCTGCCCATTCTGAACAGCCAAAAAGGCAATCAACTGGAGCGCGCTCTGTGCCTGTGCCTGATGGCTTACGCGCTGTGGTTCCCGCCAGGGATGCCTGCGTTTGGCGAAAATGGCTGGCCCACTCAGGTATTTGATACCTTGCAAAACGGCGTCAGCCGCCTCCTGTCCGGGCATTCCGGCTCCTGAGCCACTGGCCGCTCAAGCAAAGTTATAAGCTATTCCATTTGGATATAAGATCGCACTAAATTCACCTGATACCATTTCCGGACACCTGTATGAACAATAACTACTTTTGCTTTCCTTACCAGGGGAATGCTGCATGATTCGGAGTTTCTATGGATATCCCTTTAACGCTTAATATCATTGCCTTTGTGGTGCTGCTGCTTCTGCTGTCACGCCTGAGCCGCGCCAACTGGAGTCTGTCAAAAAAAGTGCTGGTCGGGTTAGTGTTTGGCTTCGCGTTTGGCCTGGCGCTGCAGTTTATTTACGGCAGTAACAGCGATACGGTCAAAGCGTCAATTGGCTGGTTTAACGTGGTCGGTAACGGCTATGTCCAGCTGTTGCAGATGATCGTGATGCCGCTGGTCTTTGTCTCAATTCTGAGCGCGGTGGCGCGCCTGCATAACGCCTCTTCGCTGGGCAAAATCAGTTTCCTGACCATTGGGGTGCTGCTGTTTACGACCGCGATTGCGGCGCTGGTCGGGGTTTTCGTGACCGGGCTGTTCCATCTTAATGCAACCGGCCTGGTACAGGGTGCCCAGGAAACGGCGCGTCTGAGTGCCATCCAGAATAACTATGTAGGCAAAGTGGCCGATCTGACGGCGGCGCAGCTTATCCTGTCCTTTATCCCGAAAAACCCCTTTGCCGATTTAACCGGTGCCAGCCCCACCTCGATTATCAGTGTCGTCATCTTCGCAGCCTTTTTAGGCGTGGCGGCCCTGCACCTGCTTAAAGATGACGAAGTGAAAGGCCAGCGTGTCCTGACGGCGATCGATACGCTGCAGTCATGGGTGATGAAGCTGGTGCGCCTGATCATGAAACTGACGCCTTACGGCGTGCTGGCGCTGATGACTAAAGTAGTTGCCGGATCGAACCTGCAGGACATCATTAAGCTGGGTAGCTTCGTGGTCGCATCCTATCTGGGCCTGGGCATTATGTTTGTGGTACACGGTCTGCTGCTGTCCGTAAACGGCATCAACCCTATGCGCTTTTTCCGCAAAGTCTGGCCCGTGCTGACCTTTGCCTTCACCAGCCGCTCCAGTGCCGCCAGCATTCCGCTGAACGTGGAAGCGCAAACCCGTCGTCTGGGCGTGCCGGAATCCATTGCCAGTTTCTCGGCGTCGTTTGGCGCTACGATCGGGCAGAACGGTTGTGCCGGCCTTTATCCGACCATGCTGGCCGTGATGGTAGCGCCGACAGTGGGCATTAACCCGTTTGATCCGCTGTGGATTGCCACCCTGGTGGGCATTGTGACGTTGAGCTCAGCGGGCGTTGCCGGTGTCGGCGGTGGCGCGACTTTCGCGGCGTTAATCGTGCTGCCCGCGATGGGCCTGCCCGTCACGCTGGTCGCGCTGCTGATTTCGATCGAGCCGTTGATCGATATGGGCAGAACCGCGTTGAACGTGAATGGTGCAATGACCGCAGGTTCCCTGACCAGTCGCTGGCTGGGCCTGACAGACCGACGCGTTCTTGAGCAAGACGAACACCGTGAATTAGAGCACAGCTAATCACATCTGACCTGGCACCCGGTGCCAGGTCTTCTCCCTTTTCCCTGCCTGTTTCTCCTTATTTCCCCTCTCTCTTTACATTCACGTTAAGGAAACGTTAAGCGTGGTAAAGGGGCAATAATACGTGCGCTTTCTGCTTGTTTTTGGACGCTAAAAGGAGAATTCTGCAGCGAGTCACAGCAGGAGAATGCACATGAAAACGGTTATCGCTTCATTCCTCGCGTTAGCGATGATTACGCCCAGCGCAGTGTTTGCGCGCCCCGGCGACTGGGGGCCCGGCCCTCACTGGTACCGGCCCGGCCCAGGCTGGCATGGTCCTGCGCCACGCTGGCATGGTCCTGACCATTTCCACGTTCTGCCACTGGCGGCAACGGCGGTTCTGATTGGGGGATTAACCTACTATTTGCTGAATGGCAGTTATTATCAGCGACACGGTGATGAGTACGTGGTTGTTGAGCCGCCTGCTCCGACCTATGTCAGCAGCGTCGGCGGTATGCGGGTGCTGGATTTTAATGGCCGACGGTTCTACGTGCAGGACGGGCATTACTATCAGCGGGAGATTAACGGCAGCTACGTTGAAGTGCCGCGTCCGGCTGGACTGTAGAGATAAAAAAACGGCTCGCCATAAGCGAGCCGTTTTTTCAGGTCAGCGAAAATTTACTGCTTAACCTGCGGATCGGTATCGTATTCAGCACAGCTCTGGAAGCCGTAGTTCATCACGCGACCCATATCGTTATAGCTGACGAAGTAAGTCTGTGCTTTACCGTCACGCTCGCCAATCACATAGGTCTGACAGGTACCGCGCGCATGCACCATGGTGATTTCAGTTGAAGCAGGGCCAGCAATCTGACGGACCTGCTGGCGGGTCATGCCTTTTTTGACGTCCTTAACCACTGGCTTAGTCACGTAGCTTTCCGCACGATCGTAAGTCGTACAACCAGAGAGCGCAGCCAGCGTCAGCGCTGCAGCGATACATCCCATCACTTTATTCATCTTGTTGTTCCTCATTTTTTGTCCATGTGGTGAAAAGCCTGGAACATAAAACGGTTTTTATCAAGTTAATGACAGACTTAAACTCAATCTGTCTCGCGGGATTTGTTAAAATGCGCCAGAACAGACCAGGCATGCTGGCTCACTGCACCATTGCGTGTTGGCCAGTGCCGTTTTTACAGGCACAAAAGACGCGCTGAATGCACTTTTGTGACAACGTCACTTAAACATTATCATCAGAGGCCAAATGACGCTTTCCTCACCCAACCGGCTGGTTTACGCCATCACCCTGGGATTACTGGCTGCGCTGGGACCGTTGTGCATCGATCTGTATCTGCCCGCCCTGCCGCAGTTAGCCAGTGACCTGGCTACGCCAACGTCTACGGCACAGCTCAGCCTTACCGCCGGCCTGCTGGGACTGGGCGCCGGTCAGCTTCTGTTTGGTCCCATGAGCGACAAATTTGGTCGTCTGCGCCCTCTGACCCTGTCACTGACGTTGTTGTTTATCGCGTCGCTGGGCTGCGCCCTTGCCCAGACTATCGATCAACTGTTACTGGCTCGTCTGTTTCAGGGATTAGCGGGAGCGGGCGGTGCGGTGCTGTCACGGGCGGTAGCGCGCGATATGTACAATGGCCATGAACTGACGCGCTTTTTTGCGCTGCTGATGCTGGTTAACGGCCTTGCCCCTATTGGCGCCCCCGTACTGGGCGGAGCCCTGATGACCGTGCTGGACTGGCGCGGTATTTTTGTTGTGCTGAGCGGCATCGCCATTTTGCTCATCCTGCTGGCGCGCGGGAAACTGCATGAAAGTCTGCCCGTTGATCGGCGGAGTCAGGGCTCGGTTTTTGCTGCTTATGCTGCGCTGGGGCAGGTCATCACCCACCGTGCCTTTATGGGTTTCTGCCTGACGCAAGGGTTTATGATGTCGGGCATGTTCGCCTATATCGGCGCATCGCCGTTCGTGCTGCAGGAAATCTACGGTCTGTCGCCCCAGGCGTTCAGCTTTTGCTTTGCCGCCAACGGTATCGGTTTAGTGATTGCCTCGCAGACCAGCGCCCGTCTCTGCCCGCTGTGGGGTGAATATCGCGTCCTGAAAGGCGGCCTGATGCTGGCATTCGTGGCCTCCAGCGCGCTGCTGGCCGCCGGGTTAACGCACGCCCCGCTCCCGCTGCTGCTGGTTGCGCTGTTCTTTTCGATTGCCAGCAATGGTGTCATTGCCACCACCGCCGCCTCACTGGCGATGCAAAGTCAGGGGCAACGTGCCGGTAGCGCCTCGGCTGTCATTGGCGTGACGATGTTCACTCTGGGCGCACTCGCCGTGCCGGTAACCGGGATGGGCGGCACATCAGTAATCAGTATGACGTTGACGATATTTGGTTGCTTCATGCTGGCTATACTGACCTTTATCGTTTTGGCAAAAAAACCTCCGCTGAGGTAAAAATTGTCGGATTCAGACCAGCAAAAAGAAAACATCACCCGCTTTGGCTTGTTGTTTTCGGGGATGCGCGTTAGCTTTAAGACAGGCTTTGTATTGTGCCGGCTGGCTAAAGACTTAAGGAGATGTTGATGTCACTGCAGCAGGAAATCATTACCGCACTGGGTGTGAAACCCACTATCGATCCGCAGCAGGAAATTCGTACCAGCGTGGATTTCCTCAAAGCGTATTTAACGCGCCACAGCGGCCTGAAGGCGTTAATACTCGGTATCAGCGGCGGACAAGATTCTACCCTGACGGGCAAGCTGGCCCAGATGGCGATCACGGAGCTTCGCCAGGAAACAGGCGATAACGACTACACCTTTATCGCGGTGCGTCTGCCTTACGGCGTGCAGGCTGATGAGCAGGACTGCCAGGATGCGCTGGCCTTCATCCAGCCAGACCGCTCGCTGGTGGTCAATATTAAAGAAGCGGTGCTGGCCAGTGAGCGCGCGCTGAAAGACGCCGGCATTGTGCTGTCGGATTTCGTCCGCGGCAATGAGAAAGCCCGTGAGCGTATGAAAGCGCAGTACAGCATTGCCGGTATGACCAAAGGCGTGGTGGTGGGCACCGACCATGGCGCAGAAGCCGTCACGGGCTTCTTTACCAAGTACGGCGATGGCGGCAGCGATATTAACCCTATCTTCCGCCTCAATAAGCGCCAGGGCAAACTGCTGCTGAAAACGCTGGGTTGCCCGGAACATCTGTATCTGAAAAAACCGACCGCCGATTTAGAAGACGATCGCCCCGGTCTGCAGGATGAAGTCGCACTGGGCGTCACCTACGACATGATCGATGACTACCTTGAAGGGAAAACGATCGATCCGGACAGCGCGAAAATCATTGAAGGCTGGTATCTGAAAACCGAGCACAAACGTCGACCGCCTATCACTGTTTTTGACGATTTCTGGAAATAACGCCGCCGACCCTTGCCGCCCGGCAAGGGTTGCCTTAACTGCTGAAACCCCATGTCCGTAACGTTACACGAACGCCACCCTGACCGGGCTGAGCGCAATTTTACTCTGAGTACCACCCTGGGTCTGCTGCGTAGCGTCAGTGAGGCTTTTGGCCCCACCGGCGGTGCCGCCCTGATCTATTCCATCACCGCCCTGCTGTTGTGCCTGACAAGAGGCCTGCCCGATCCGCGTGTCCTGCCCCGTCGCTATCTGCTGGTGGGCGGCAGCCCTGGCCCGGGCGCTTTATAACAATGTGACACGCCGTTATGCATGCGGTAGCAACGGTGTTTCACTGTTTTTTATCGTCACCGCGCTGGCGCGCTGGCTTAAATTTGCGTTCGGCACACAGCAGGAAGCGATGCACGTCAGCGCAGCCGCGCTGGCGCAAGTGCTGTTCGTGGGTGCCTCTACCGCCGTGGCCTACTCTGCCTGGAACGACGGCATTCAGCAGGGAAATTTGCCCCTGCTGGCGACCGCCTCCTGTTTTACGCCCGTGCTGTCCGCCTTGCTGGCCACCTTATGGCTGGGCCTGACACCGCCCGCCAGCTTCTGGCAAGGTGTTGCCCTGATCACCGCAGGCTCGCTGATCGGCTGGCGGGCAACATACCGGTTATGAATCTGAGGCTGGCGATCATTTAACCTGCCTGTTATGCTGTATGGACAACCAGTATAGGGAGTTCGTTTTGGCAAGACGTGCAGCAACCCACCGCCTCGAATTTGATGCGGCAGCGATTTATGAATACCCGGAACATTTGCGTGAATGGCTGGAAGGCTTGCCCAACCTGCCCGGCGTGTATACCTTTCATGGCGAAAGCGACACGCTGCCGTTATACATTGGCAAAAGCGTTAACCTGCGTTCGCGCGTCATGTCTCATTTCCGAACACCTGATGAAGCCAAAATGTTGCGCCAGTCGCGACGCGTTAGCTGGATCCCCACGGCGGGCGATCTCGGCGCGTTGCTACTGGAAGCGCAGATGATTAAAACTCAGCAGCCGCTCTTCAATAAACGCCTGCGCAAAAATCGCCAGCTCTGCTCGCTGCAAATTACGCCCGAAGGGAAAGCACAGGTCGTGTATGCGCGCGATGTCGATTTCAGTCAGTCGCCCAACCTGTTTGGTTTATACCGCAGTCGCTTCGCTGCCCTGGAACGGCTGAAACAGCTGGCCGATGAGTATCAGCTTTGCCACGGCTTATTAGGTCTGGAAGCACTGAGCCCCAGCCGGGGCTGTTTCCGCTCAGCGTTACGCCGCTGTGCGGGTGCCTGCTGCGGCAAAGAGTCCGTGAGCGATCATCAGGACCGACTGTTGGCGGCGCTGGAAAACGTCCGCGTCTTCTGCTGGCCCTGGCAGGGTGCGGTGGCGCTGGTGGAAGAAGGGAAACAGATGACGCAGATTCATGTCATTGACCACTGGTTCTATCTGGGCTCAGTTGACTCGCTTGAAGAAGCCAGACGGCTGAAACGGGGTAAAGGCGGGTTCGACCACGATGGTTATAAGATCCTGTGCCGTCCGGTGCTGTCCGGCCAGTATCCGGTCATTCCGCTCTGAACCGCCTGCTGACGGCACAAAAGGCGGACAGATGGCGACCTGCAGCGCAACCCTGAGTTGACCGCGTGACGCGACAGAACCGCCCTTTTCCTTAACCGCCTTCCCGCTGGCGCGCGTGCATAAAAAAACCGCCGACACTGCCCACGCAACGTGGACAAGGCCGGCGGTCTCAGACCGGTTTTAGTGATTAACCCGAAGCTTATTCAGCAGGGGCCGGAGCCGCTTTGTCATGCATCGGGCGTTTTTCAGTCAGATGCTTTTCAAAATTCGCGTTGTACTGCTTTTTCTGCTCTGGCGTCAGTACGTTGTACAGTTTGTTCTGGGTTTCCATCATTGCCACTGCGTTCGCTTTGGCGTTGGCGGTCATTTTCTCCGCCTGGGCTTCGGCCTTCGCTTTGTCGAAGCTGTCAGAGACGATAATCGCATGGTTAGCGCGACGCTCTTCGATTGACGGGCGCTGCATCTCGCCACGGCCCGCTTTCATAATTTCATGCATTTTTGTTTTTTGTTCTGGCGTCAGATTCAGTCCGCCAAACATCATGTCCATCCCACCCCGGTGCATCGGCTTGTGCATCGGTTTCTCACTGCCTGCTGGCGGTGGCGTCAGGTTATCCGCTTCGGCATGCACTACAGATGCCGCACCAAATGCCAGGGTAGAAGCCAGTAACAGAGAAGTCAGTTTACGCATAACAGTGTCCTTTTTTACTTGTTCACTTTCGTTACGACAGCGCGCTGTCGCGTCTTCGGAAACAAGCATACGACGTTGAACGTCAACTACTGCGAGTGAGCGTAAAAGCGTGAAAGCACAAAAGTCATATTTCAGCCGATCATGGAGGGAATAAGAAGAATGGCGTCAGGAATTGCAAAAGAGTATGAATAATCAGGAAATTTCGGATAAATCGTGGAGAATTGTAATGCCTTTAGCAGTAAAGCGGAAGGTCTCTTCCGCTCTTTTTTTAAACTGCGCGGTGAGACCGTTCAGAGAGGTAACGCCTGAGTCTGCTCGCTCTCTTCAATCAGCATTAAACCCGCCCGCAATCCCAGCGCGACATGGGGATTGGGAAAGAGCACGTATTCCCGCGCCTGCTGGACAAAGTAGCGCGTCTCGCCATCCTCAGCTAACAACGCCCCCTGCGGAAACGCGGTAAAATTTTTCGTGTCATCCGGCATATGCAGCTGAAACGCCTCACTTAAGCGCGTGATCTGCTGGCAGACCCGATAACGGCGCGGGCGAACGGCGGGCTCAGGCAATGTTTCACCATACAGCAGAGCAGCCAGGGCCTGAGACGCGGCGCTGAACTGCGACAGATCGTTTTCGCCAAACGGCCGCGCCTGCCCCAACTCCAGGGTGCAGCTGGCTGCGCCAAAATGTTCGCAGCTGAAATGGGTAAAGGTGCCCCCCGGCGAACGATGAAATACCAGCGCCTCCAGACCGGCTGCGCCCAGCCAGTGCAAAAACGCGTCCGGCCAGGGACGCGGATTATGCGGTAGTACGCCAAAGCGGGGATGGTAAGAGCCGCGCAGTGCCGTATGCATATCCAGGTGCCAGCGGGTTTCGTCACATGCCCCCCGCTGCCAGAAGTTTTCCAGCGTTTGTTCCAGCCGCAGCACCCGCCGCGCTTCATCGCCATCATCAATCTGCTGCCAGCGGCCACCAAACAGTCGGTTAATGTCACAGGTCACATAACGCTTCCCCGCGCGCAGCGCCGAAGGATTACCTAACACCACCAGCATACGCTGCTGAAGTGGTTTTTCGCCCCGGAGTAAAGGCGTGATGAGCTGATTAAGGATTTCAACCGGGGCGGTTTCATTTCCGTGAACGCCCGCAGAGAGTACCAGCGCCTGGTTAACCGGTGCCTTTGGCTCCATAAGCAAAAGACCATGGTATAACCACTGCCAGCGAAGATGCGCCGTCTCACCGCTACGCAAACGTGGCGCTTCACCCGACAGCGTTTGCTGCAAAAAGTCCTGCATCGTTTCTCCTTAAAAGCGGAAGCGGGCAACCCTGACGGCACCACCTGCTTCACTGCTGAAATGTATACACATTTCCTAAGTCTAGCAGCCTGGTCAATTCATCAAGGGCAACCCGCCCTTCTTCCAGTAATTGCGGATCGCCTAAATCGCTTTGCGTCAGCCTGTCGCGATAGTGCTTATCGACCCACCGGTTCAGCGTGGCGAACACGTGATCGTTCATCAGCACCGCCGGGTTAACGGCCTGGCGCTCCTCGGGGGTTAATACCACGCGCAACCGCAGGCAGGCGGGGCCGCCACCGTTGTGCATACTTTCCCGCAGGTCAAACACCTGCAGGGACTGTAACGGACCGCCGCCTTCCACCTGTTCACGCAGGTATTCCCAGACGCCGGGATGCTGGCGCGACTCTTCCGGCAGCACCAGCATCATGCTGCCATCCGGGCGCGTCAGCAGCTGGCTGTTAAACAGGTAGGTACTGACGGCATCCTGCACGGAGACCCGGGCTGTTGGCACCTCCAGGGCGACAAAACCCGGCACACGGTCGCGCAGTTGCGCCAGTAAACCGGGCTGATCAACAAAAGCCTGCTGATGGCAAAACAGCAGCTGCTGATTGCTCACGGCAATGACATCGTTATGGAAAACGCCCTGATCGATGACCGCCGGATTTTGCTGCGCAAAAATGACTTTTTCAGGCGAGAGCTGATGCAGGCGGGCGACCGCTTCACTGGCTTCACGGGTTTGCCGGGCCGGGTAGCGTCGGGGGGCCGTATCAGACTGGCCGTCGCGACCATAGATAAACAGTTGTACACCCGCGTCACCATAGTCGCCGCCCAGACGGTTATGGTTGGCCGCCCCTTCATCGCCAAACCTGGCCACCTGCGGTAGCGCATCATGCACAACAAAATGTCGCGGATCGCGAAACAGCGCTCGCAGCAGAGCGGCCGTTTGCGGGGCTTCAATGGAACGGTGAAATTTGTTGTTGAGATTCGCGACGGTGAAATGCACCCGACGGTCAGCGCTGTCGGCTGAGGGTGATACCGTTGCCGCATTGGCCACCCACATCGCCGAGGCCGAGCTGGCGGCTGACAGTAACGCGGGGGCCGTTTTATGGGCTTTTTCCAGGACCTGCGCATCGCTGCCGCTAAAACCCAGCTGACGCAGCACGGCAATGCCGGGCCGCTCATGCGGCGGGATCACGCCCTGAACAAATCCCATGTCGGCCAGCGCTTTCATTTTCAGTAAGCCCTGCTTTGCCGCCAGCCGCGGATTCGACGGCTGGTGTTGATGGCGCGTCGAGGCTTCGTTACCGAATGACAACCCCGCGTAATGGTGCGTCAGTCCGACCAGCCCATCAAAGTTGGCTTCTGTGGCTTTCATGGGCGACCTCCTTGCGGTGAAAAATCCAGGCCCGGTGACAGTGTTGCCGGAAGCGTAAGCTGCGGCGATTCCAGCGAGGCCATCGGCCAGGCACAATAGTCTGCGGCATACCAGGCGCTGGCGCGATGGTTACCCGAGGCGCCAATCCCGCCAAACGGTGCCGTACTGGCAGCGCCAGTCAGCGGCTTATTCCAGTTCACAATACCGGCACGCGCTTCCAGCAACAGCTGGTCAAACTGCTCGCGGGAAGGTGAAATTAACCCGCACGCCAGGCCGTAACGCGTCTGGTTAGCCAGTTGAATCGCCTGCGGATAATCGTCGTAACGCATCACCGCCAGTAGCGGGCCAAATACTTCTTCATCCGGCAAATTGTCTACCGCGGTCACGTCAATAATGCCGGGCGTTAACAGCGCCTGTTGCCGGTTGGGCCAGCGCATTGCCAGCAGTATCTTGCCGCCCGCCGCGACGCGCTGCTGCCATTCGGCATAAATTTTTTCGGCAGCGGCGCAGGAGATCACGCTGCCCATAAAAGGTTGCGGATCGGCGTTCCAGGCGCCGGGTTGCAACCGCCCGGCCACCTCAACCAACCGTGTCAGGAAGGCATCACCGGCCGCGCCCCGTTTGACCAGTAAGCGGCGCGCGCAGGTACAACGCTGGCCTGCCGTGATAAAGGCTGACTGAATGGCGATATGCACCGCCCCGTCGATATCCGCGGGATCGTCCACGATCAGTGCATTGTTACCGCCCATTTCCAGCGCCAGCATTTTTTCAGGCTGCCCGGCAAACTGGCGATGAAGCTGATAACCGGTATGTGCGCTACCGGTAAACAGCAGGCCGTCAATGCCCTGCTCAGCCGCCAGCGCCTGGCCGGTTTCACGTCCGCCCTGCAGCAGTCCCATGACGCCATCTGGCAGGCCCGCCTCCCGCCACAGCTGTACCGTTCTCTCAGCGGTGGCCGGCGTCAGCTCGCTGGGTTTGAACACCACACAGTTACCGGCGAGCAAGGCGGGCACAATGTGACCATTCGGTAAATGGCCCGGGAAATTATACGGGCCGAATACCGCCAGCACGCCATGAGGACGATGACGCAGGGCATTTTCGCCCTGTTGCTGCTCCCCGGTGCGAGCGTGATAGGCTTTAACGGAAATCGCAATTTTGTTGATCATCGCGGTCACTTCCGTCAGCGCTTCCCAGCGCGGTTTCCCCGTTTCCTGCGCAATGCAGTCGGCCAGGGCGGTTTTATGGTTCTCGAGTTGTACCGCGAAACGTTCAACGATGGCCTGACGGGCGGCAAAAGGCTGTCTTGCCCACGCCGGAAAGGCCGACCGGGCCGCCTGGCAGGCCGCTGTAACCTGCTCCGATGAAGCCGCGCACCCCTGCCACAGCGTGTCGCCGCTGACCGGGTCCTGTTTGGAAAAGTGATCTGACTCGCCAGCGAGCCACTGTCCGTTAATCAGGTGCGTCATGCCTTTTTCTCCTCACTACACAGCGTCACTACGCGCAGGCTGTCACCCGGCTGGCACTGCAACGCCTGTAACTGTTCGTCATTAAGCTGAATATGTTCAGCGCTCGGATCGACCGGTATGAGTGCGACACGAAACCGGTGATAATCGGTGTTGGCGACCAGACAAAGTGGCGCATCCTGCCGGGCCTCGCCTTTTCGTGCCGTCAGTAACCGACTGTCCCGCACGGCGCGGATGTCATCAATGTCACATTCCAGCGTCGGCCCGCCATCAAAGATGTCAATATACTGGCGGTAGCGGAAACCCTCCGCCTCCAGTACCGCCCGTGCAGGCGCGGTTTTAGGATGGACCTGACCAATGACGGCCTGCGCTTCCGGGGTTAAATAGTGCAGATAAAGCGGGTGCTTGGGCATGAGTTCCGCAATAAACGTTTTCTGCCCGGTACCGCTCAGAAAATCGGCTTTGCGAAATTCCATCGAGAAAAAGTGAATGCCCACGCTGTCCCAAAACGGGGAATGCCCCTGTTCATCGCTGACGCCGCGCATTTCGGCAACCACCCGCGCCATAAAGCAGTCGCGAAAGTTCGCCATAAACAGAAAACGGGACTTCGATAACAGATAACCGTTTTTACCGTCACGATAGTCGGGATCCAGAAACAGCGTGCAGAGTTCGCTACTGCCTGTATGGTCATTGCTTAATGACAGTGTCGGCAACGTGGCGTACACGTTCAGCTCTTTTGAGGCATGCACCTGTGTGCCGACCCGAAAGTTGTACCAGGGTTCCTGTAGACCTACAGCCACCTCAATGGCGCAGATCCCCACCGCGCGATTGTCCTGGCTGTCAGCCAGCACAAACACATAGCCCTGTTCAGCACGCGGCAGCGTGCCCTGCCAGGTATGCAGCGAGCGTTCGATTCGGGCCTGTAGCGTGGCGCTGTCAACCGGCAAGGAGGTCAGTCCGCCGCCTGTTTTTGCCGCCAGTGCCATCAGCTGACTCAGATCATCCCGCTCGACCGGACGAATCACCATCATGATGCCTGGCCCTTAAACAGCTGTTCACAGGCCTGGGCAAAGCGCGCCATACCGGTCTTTACTTCCTGTTCGCTGATATTCAGCGCCGGCGCAAAACGCACCACGTTAGCCCCGGCGATCAGTACCATAACGCCCTGTTCAGCGGCGGCGAGGTTGATCTGTTTGGCTTTCCCCGCAAAGTCGTCGTTCAGTACGGCCCCAATCAATAACCCTAACCCGCGCACCGTTTTAAACAGATGCAGACGTTGATTGAGGTCATTCAGCGCCGCCACAATCCAGTCATGGCGCATCTTCACGCCGTCCATCACTTCAGGCCGGTTAATCAGTTCCATGACTTTCCCTGCCACCGCGCTCGCCAGGGGATTACCGCCATAGGTTGTGCCATGCGTGCCCACGCCCATCACCTGCGCCAGGTCTTCACGCGTTAACATGGCACCGATGGGAAACCCACCGCCCAGCGCCTTGGCACTGGTCAGGACATCCGGCGTCACGCCATAGTGCATATAGGCGTACAGCGAGCCGGTCCGGCCAACGCCGCTCTGCACTTCATCGAAAATCAGCAAGGCCTGATGTTTATCGCACAGTTCACGCAGGCCGCGCAGAAACGCGGGCTCTGCCGGAACAACACCGCCTTCGCCCTGAACAGGTTCGACAATGACGGCACAGGTCTGATCGGAAATCAGTGCGGCAGCAGACGCAAGATCGTTAAATTCCGCGTGCTGAATATCTGCCGGAAGTGGCGCAAAATCTTTTGAATAGGCAGGCTGCCCTCCCGCAGAAACGGTAAACAGCGTGCGGCCATGAAAGGCATTTTTAAATGCGACGATGCCGCTTTTATGGTTACCAAACCGGTCATGTGCCACTTTTCGGGCCAGCTTCAGCGCCGCTTCGTTTGCCTCTGCCCCGGAGTTGCAAAAGAACACACGGTCAGCAAAGGTGGCATCGATCAGGTGTTTCGCCAGACGTAAAACGGGTTCATTGGTATATCCATTGCCTGTATGCCACAGACGTGAAGCCTGCTCCTGAAGCGCCTGCTGAAGCGCGGGATGCGCATGGCCCAGTGCATTAACGGCGATACCGCCGGCGAAATCGATATAGTCTTTTCCCTGCTGATCCCAGACGGTTGAGCCCTCTGCGCGGACCGGTACAAAACTGGCGGGTGCATAAACCGGCATCATCCAGTGATCAAAATCATGACGCGAAACCTGCAGTGGCATAGTCCTTCTCCTGTACCCCAGGGGTAATCTGTTTGTTTGTTAAATGTTAAGAATGTAAAGACTCGTCCTACGATAGATTGCAGATAGCGTGCCAGCCAAGGACTAAAATGCATAAAATGGAGCGCATAACCAATTATCAATAACTTACGAGTGGCGCCTATTCATTTAAAATGCATAAATAGTGAATAATAGTCTGAGGAAGACGGGATAGTAGCGTTTTTTATAGCGGAATTATGCAACGGCGATATGAAATATTGCTTTTGTGATCGCTGATAAATTATTTGTTTAAAAGCGTGCAAAGTGCGCCTCACAATGGGGCGCTTGCATGGTTGTTGTGCATAAAAAAGAAAAATGCCGTGGTCGGGATGAATAAACTCAAATAAAAAATAAAAGAAAGGCTGAAAATAACGCATTCACGACGCCATAATTATTATTTATTCATCTGTTTTATTATTTTATTTCCTGGGTGACTATCAGGAAGTTAATAACCCTTTGCCAGGCCAGGTCGATTATTAATATGCAGACTAATGGTATGATCGCTACCTTTTAAGATTATTTATTAACCAGATACGGGTGATTATTTCACCACACCTACTGGCATTTTTATTTTTTTGTCATGCTGAATAAGGCGGGCGAGCAACACCAAACAAGCCACTGTTATATATGATATTTTATTCTTTTCATTGGCAGATAAATCATAAGAAAAAACAATAACACCGGGTAAACACTACTCAGCAATGGCGATTTTATCGTTTAGTTCCCTGAATACACAATTAGTTACACTTATTGCGCTAGGCTGGATTAACAATTTGTGTCATTTTCTTTTCACCCCACCAGAGGGGTAAATAATAAGACAACCACAGGGTAAATAATAAATGATGAAGCGCACTTTAGTGGCGGCATTAATGCCGTTACTGATCGGCCTGCCGACTGCTCAGGCTGCACAAATTTATAATAAAGACGGGAATAAGCTGGATTTAACAGGCAAGGTCAACGTCATGCGTCTTTTTTCTAAAGACGATTCGAATAATGGCGACTCCAGCTACACTCGTATCGGTTTCAAAGGTGAAACCGCCATCACCGATCAACTCACCGGTTATGGTTTCTGGCAGTATCAGTACAGTCTGTCTAACTCTGAAGGGTCAGATGCCAACAACACCAACAAAACCCGTCTGGGTTATGCCGGTCTGAAATTTGGTCAACTGGGTTCACTGGATTATGGTCGTAACTATGGCCTGGTCTATGATGCACTGGGCTATACAGACATGCTGCCGGTATTTGGTGGTGACTCCGCTAACACCGATGCCTTCCTGAGCCTGCGTTCAGGCGGTTTGCTGACCTGGCGCAACAAAGATTTCTTCGGTCTGGTTAAGGGCTGGAACGTCGCGGCGCAGTATGAAGGCAAAAACGACCGTACCAGCACCACGGATGCAGGTCTGGAAGTCCGTCGTTCGAATGGCGATGGTTATGCCCTGTCAACATCCTATGACTTTGACTTTGGTCTGAGCTTTGTCGGCTCCTTTGCCAGCCTGAACCGCATTACGGCACAGAACAGCGCGGTCTTTGGTCGCGGTGATAAAGCGCAGCTGTGGGCAACGGCCGCCAAGTACGATGCTAACCAGATTTACCTGGCCGCAATGTACGGTGAAACGCTCAACGCCACCCCAATCAAAGTGGGTAATTCTTCGGGCTTTGCGAATAAAACGCAAAATCTGGAACTCGTGGCTCAGTATCAGTTCCTGAACGGCTTCCGTCCTTCCGTGGGTTATGTCACATCGAAAGCGAAAGATGTCGAAGGGATTGGCGACGGTGACCTTTACAAGTACACCTCTGTGGGTGCCACCTACTACTTCAACAAAAACATGTCCGTCTATGCAGAGTACAAATTTAACCTGTTGAAGAAAAACAATGCGCTGGGCAGAGCAACAGACGATATTACTGGCGTCGGTCTGACCTACCAGTTCTAAGCGTTACCCCCTCATTGTTAAACGGCCCGGCCTGTGTCTGACGGGCCGTTTCTCTTTACCCCGTCCTCTCAGCTCAGGCGATAGTGACAGTCCGGCTGCATCGGTTGGGGCAGATCCTTCTCTCCCGACATTTCCCGCAAATTGATTTCTATGTTGATGCAGATAGCATCCATCGGCAGATGGTTATTCTTATAGCCAAACGGCATTTCCAGCTCTTCCGCCAGCGTATCGAGTGACAAAAAGGTGTAGGAAATAAACATCGACACCAGCGGCGTCATCGCATGCAGGTCCGGCGCCAGCGCAAACGGCAGCAACGCACAAAACAGATAAACGGTACGCCGTAGCAGCAAGCCATAGGCAAACGGCACCGGCATGCTGGCCAGCCGTTCACATCCTCCCAGCACTGCCGCAATCTGGTTGAGGTTGTTGTCAATCGTGCTCCAGACAATATCGCTGATTACCCCTATTTGTCGCTGCTTTGCCAGCCACTGCGACAATTGCAGATGCAGCATATTTGCCGCCGAGTGCTGGCCCAGCAGCACCTCGGCCTCGCTGCCCAGCAGGCGCGTCAGGTCGTCACGTGCATCCGTATGACGGAGTTGATGTTTCAGACTGGCACAGAATGCCAGCAGCATGGCCTGCACCCGCTCCGCATCTGCCGGACAGAAGGCAATAACCTGACGCAAAATATTACGGCAGGCAATCAGCAACGCCCCCAGTAACAGGCGGGCCTCGCTGAATCGCGCATAGCAAACGCTGTTACGGAAACCCAGAAAGATAGCGATGGAGACGCCCAACAGGCTGAACGGCGCCAGCGTGAGCTTAATGCCCAGGGTTTCATACCAGTCCAGCAACGCCAGGGCGAGCAGCGACATTAACAGGTTAAGAAACAGGCGGAACAGGATATCGGGCAGAACAGAGCCATGCCAGGCAAACAGGCGGATAAACCAATGGTTAGGTGGTCGAAGAATCATGGTGTGCAGATGAATGGATATTTTTGCCGATTCTGCGAGTGTGCGTGTGCTTTTACCAGTGAAAAAGTGTGACAAAAATCACACTTTATTGTGACGTTAGTCGCTGAAGCTCAGCGGATCGGTAACCGGCGAGCGCGCGTCCCCCTGTTCCGCGGGCGGCTCATCCAGCGACAACGGCGGCTGGACCCTGAGGGTGATCCAGTTGGACGTCACGCGCTGTTGTTTACTGTCTTCGACCGTAACCGACAGATGGTAAGTATTGCTGGCTCCTGGCGTGCTGTCCCACGGCGGCACAATCACGCTCCAGCCGTCCGTTGCACTGTTGTTCGGAGGAGCAGTCAGACTCAGCGCCGCCGTGTCGCCCTGCCAGCTCAGCCCCTTAATCGCATGACTGGCGCGTACCTGCAGCTTAAGTGGAACGCTCTCGCCCGGATTAAGCTGCCATGGCGGCGTCGCCAGAAACACGGAGAGGGTTTTGCGCTGCCGGTAAGCCATTACCGGCGTTTGGCTGCGCGTGACGGTATCGTAGCGACTGCCACGCAACGAACGCATCTCGGCGACGTTACTGGCATCCAGCTGGCGGCTTAAAGCCACGCCAAAACGGTAATTCAGTTTCAGCCCAACCTGATCCTGGGTCTCGCCGGCACTGCTGGTTTTGTGGCTGGCCGTGAAGGTCACCAGCGGCACGGGCGTGTAAGACAGCCCGAGCGAGAGTGCCGCCGGATTGTGGTAGCGATTACCGCTGTTAAACAGATCAACCTTTTCACCCAGATACTGCTGATAACTGAATGACACGCCCAGTTGACGGTAAAAAGGAAGATAGCTTTGAGTGGTGATGTCGTAACCTTCGGCCATGCGGTATTGCTGGCTGCTGTCACGATTGCGCCATCCTGAAAGCGGATGATAGTAATTAGCGGAGAGCCGCAGGTTGTTGCTCCAGGCTTCCGTTCCCACCGATGCGCGCTGGAGGCCGCTGCGAAAACTGCGATCGATAAAACTGTTGTAGCCTAACAGCCAGTTGCCCAGATCCCAGCGCTGGCCCAGTCCCGCATTACCGACCACCCCTTCCACCGTATCGTGCAGACCAAGCTGACTAAACGTCAGATAGCGGTTTTCATCGGCCAGCGGACTAAACAGATTACCGCCGGTCCCGTCAAAATTGCCGTCCATGTCAACTTTCAGGTCGAATTCTGCATTACCGTAGGGAGAGAGCAGCGACTGCCCTTCCGTTTCCACCCGCGTCGCAACTTCGTCACGCAGATGATTAAACGCCCACTGCCCGGCCTGCTGACCAAAGGTCACATCGCTGCTGCTTTCACTGGCTTCTGCAATGCTTTTCGCCGCCTTCGCCAGTTTTTCACTCCACTGATGATCCTCCTCGACATGCCCCAGCGACGGAAGGTCGTCAAGCGACTGCCGGAAACGAGCGGGATCGCCAAACGGGGTGGCAGGAATCTGACTGTCGGCTTGCAGCGCACGAACAGGGGCGGCGGCGAAGGCCGTCATGACAGTCAACGCGAGGAGAACAGGTCTGTAAATCACATCATCAGGTCCGGGCATAAACATTATCAGGTGGTTTCTCAACGAGAATGACAAAACCAGCGCAGACTATTTTAGCATAATGTGACACAGATTAATGATTTGAAGCGATATTTGTGCTAAGCGAAGCGGCAAACCCCGCATGAAACGGGGTTAAGATAACCCTTCACCGACGTAACGCGCCGGGGAAAACATCAGGAGAAAATCAATCCGCCGTCCACATTGATCGTTTGCCCGGTAATATAGCGCGCATCATCCGAGGCCAAAAACGCCACCAGCCCGGCCACATCCTGCGGCTGTCCGGCGCGCTTCAACGGAATTGTGTCGACCCACTCCGCCATCAGTTCGCCTTTGCCATAGGTTTTCTTATCGCTGCTGAGAATGGCCCCCCAGGCCCGATCGTTGTAATCCCACATTTCACTTTCAATAATGCCCGGGCAAAACGCATTCACGGTAATGTTCCAGCGCGCCAGTTCCAGTGCCAGACTTTGTGTAATACCGATTACCCCCATTTTACTGGCGGCGTAATGCGGCGTGTAGATAAAGCCTTTGCGTCCCTGGCCGGAGGACGTATTGATCAGGCTGCCGCCGTTTTGCTGCACCATGTATTTGGCCGCCTCACGACAGCACAGCCAGACACCGGTGGTATTGACGGCGAGCACGCGCTCGAAATCGCTTTTCGGCAGCGCATCAAACGCATCAATGGTGATAATCCCTGCGTTTTGAATCGACACGTCAATGCCGCCAAAACGTTCTGCGGCCTGCCGATACAGGCGTTGTACCTGCGCTTCATCCGTGATATCCGCCTGCAGGGCCAGGATAGCGGCCCCGGTGGCGCGAAGACTGTCGGCCGTGGCAAATACCCGATCAGCATTGGAGACCATCACAAGGTTTGCGCCGTCCTGGGCAAAGCGGGCGGCGATGCCGGCACCAATCCCGCGGCAGGCGCCGGTGATCACCACGGTTTTTCCACTAAAATTGCGGTTCATGCTGCTCCCCTGTTATCCATGACTGATATCAGCCCGTGGCGTGACCGGCTGCTTTTTTTCATGACGACGCAGCAGTATCACTTTGCTCTGCAGGCGCTGCTGGAACTGGTCAATCACCACGGCGGTCACTATCACCACGCCCTTGATCACCATTTGCCAGAAATCACTGACGCCCATCATGACCATGCCGTCGGCCAGAAAGACGATAACAAAGGCCCCGATGATTGAGCCGGAGAGACGACCGCGCCCCCCCGCCAGCGCGGTACCGCCCAGTACCGTGGCACCGATAGCATCCATTTCAAACATATTGCCGGTCATCGGATGCGCAGTCTGTAACTGGGAGGCAACGATCAGGCCGACCAGTGCAGCACACAGGCCCGAAAAGGCATAGACGAATACTTTCACTTTAATAATCGGCACACCGGCCAGCCTTGCGGCCGGTTCATTGCCGCCCGTCGCATAGATGTAGCGGCCAAGCGGCGTTTTACGGGTGAGATAAAGGCCAAGCAGCAGGAAGCCGATCATCAGCCAGATCGGAATGTACACGCCCAAGAAGGTGCCCGATCCTAACCACGCGAAGCCGGTGTTGCCTAACGCAGGCAGGCCCACCAGGTTGGCATAGGTCGCGCCATCGTTAAACAGCAGCGCCGCGCCGCGGGCGACATACATTACGCCCAGGGTACAGATGAAGGGGGCGACGCCCAACCGGGTAATTATCGCCCCGTTAAGGATGCCCACCAGCACACCAAACAGCGCTACCACCAGAATCACCTCCGGCACGTTCAGGAAGAGCCGGTTCCCGTCCCATAACGGGATGCCTGCGGTCAGCAACGCCCCCGCGACCATACCGCAGATACCGGCAACCGCGCCCACCGAGAGATCAATGCCGCCGGTCAGGATCACCAGCGTCATGCCAATCGCCAGCAGGCCGGTAATCGCCACATGCTGCGTCATGATCAGTACGTTAGAGGGCGTCAGAAAATTCGGCACCATGACGCTAAAGAAACCGACGACGATCAGTAAGGCAATAAAAGTACGCGCCTTGAGCAAATACATATAAAGCAGATATTTTTGGTTCATGGAGTTCTCCGGCACCTCAGGCTTGCGGGGTTGACGCGCTAATCAGTTTTTCGCGCGTGGCATCCGCGCGGGGAAGATCGGCAGTAATACGGCCGTCGGCCATCACCAGAATGCGATCGGCCAGCGCCATGACCTCATCCAGTTCAGACGACGAAAACATGACCGCCAGCCCCTGTTGCGCCAGCTGACCAATCAGGTGGTACACATCGGTTTTGGCGCCCACATCAATGCCGCGCGTGGGTTCATCGAGCAGGACGACCTGAGGACCGGTCATCAGCGCTTTGCCCAGCACCACTTTCTGTTGGTTGCCGCCGCTCAGCGAGGTGATGGGCAGTTCGCTGTCGCTGACTTTAATGGCCAGCTGCCGAATCATCTCATTCACCCGCTGCTGCTCCCGTTCAGGGTTTACGAGGCCCAGCGCGCGTCGAAACCCGCGCAGGCTGAGATCGGACAACGTCATGTTGGCGGTGATCGACATCAACCCCACGATGCCTTCGCCCTTGCGATCCTCCGGCACCAGCGCAATACCACGCCTGAGCCGCTGCTGAAAATTACAGGTATCCAGTCGCTGCTCACCCAGACAGATATGCCCGTCCTGACAGGGCTGTAGCCCGATCAGACCTTTAAACAGCTCCGTTCGCCCGGCACCCAGCAGACCATAAATCCCAATCACCTCGCCTTTGCGCAGGCTAAAACTGACTGCATTCAGGCGGTAACCGCCGTTCTGATGCAGCGCCGTCAGCCCGTCGACTTTCAGTACCGTTTCGCCCTGTACGGCAGGCTGATAGTCGAAATGTTTTGTCTTGTCGCCCACCATTTGCGCAATGATCCAGGGCACGCTGGCCTCGCGCACCTCCCGTTCCGCAATAAAGCGCCCGTCCCGGAAAATGGTGATGTGGTCGCCAATTTCCATCAGTTCTTCCAGCCGATGGGAGATATAAATGATGGTGACGCCACGTCGCTTGAGTTGCTCAATCACGTTGAACAGCACTTTGACTTCCGACTGACTCAGGGCGCTGGTGGGTTCGTCCATGATCAGCACGCGCGTGTCCTTTGACAGCGCCCGGGCGATCTCTACCAGTTGTTGATGACCAATGCCCAACTCATCCAGCGGCGCACAGGGATCGACGTCCAGCTCCAGCCGCTCCAGCAGCGCCTGGGCCAGCTGATACTGGTACTTTTCATTGATGACGCCGCGCTGAAAGAATTCGTTGGCGATAAAGATGTTGTCCATCACGTTCATATTGGGGAACAGGTTCAGTTCCTGAAAAATAATGCTGATGCCCAACTTCTCAGCCTGATGAGTGGAACTGAGCGTAACCGGCTTGCCATCCAGCCAGATTTCACCTGATGAGGGCGTTTCAACCCCCGCCAGCATCTTCATCATGGTGGATTTGCCTGCGCCGTTCTCCCCGATCAGCACATTTACTTTGTTGCGATAGACCCGATAATTGACCTGATCCAGCGCGGTCACACCGGGATACACGCGTGACAGGCCACGCGTTTCAATAATGACGTCGTCTTGCGGTTGCGCTTCAGGCATGATCACCTCCTCACTGACGCGTAATCTGGGCTGGCGTGATAGCAGGAAGGGCGCGCGGAATATCCCAGCTACTGAACACCCCTACCACCTGGACGTGATCACCGGTTTTGATATGGCTGTCCTTCATCATGTTGACGGCCTGCTGATTAATGGCTTTGCCAAAATCACTGAACAGGTCCTGATTGTTGAAGTCCTGATAGCTGATGCCTTTATACGCATCCCGCAGCGCCGTACCACGAATAATCGGGCCCGTCTGAATAGTGACAGTGTCACCCGATGCATCTTTGACTTTCATTTTGCCGTTGCGCGAGGTGGTCTCCAGCGCCGTCACATCGCCGCTGACACTGACACTAAAGACACAGGGGTTTTCGCTTTGTGAGCGATAGCCGAGCGCCTTACAGGCGCTGTCCAGATCCTTCTCTGCCTGCAGCCGCTGCATCAACTCGCCCAGCGGTCTGGCCTGAGCGACGATCTGCGGAACCAGCTTCTGCTGCCAGAGGGCGTGGATGTTGGCCATGTGCGGATTGGGGGGATTCTTGAGATCGGCCAGTTCCTGCTGCGAGACAATACGGCAGCCACTCAGCGCGGCGACCACCACTATCAGACAGAGTCGGTTGTACATACATTCTCCCTGGCGCCCGTAAAGACGGGCGCAATACGCGTGAATTACGACTTGTAGTTAAAATCTTGTACGTTTTTGGCATTGTCTGGCGTGATCAGAATGCCGCGGAACATCACACGTTGTTTCTCCGGCTTGACGCCCTTCTGGATGTAGTTATCCAGGTCAGTCATGCCCTGCGCGGCAATCGCCTGGGCCTGCAGCATGACGGTGGCTTTTAAGGTCCCGGCTTTCACCGCATCACGCTCGTCATTGCTGCCGTCAATCCCGACCACGACCACATCGTTGCGGCCTGCCGCTTTTAGTGCGGCAATCGCGCCCAGCGCAACCGGACCATTACCGCAAATCACCCCTTTTACGTCCGGGTGGGCCTGTAAAATGCTGTCCATGATGCGTTTGCCGTCGATAAGCGTGCCTTTGGCATCCTGACGGGCGATGCTTTGCATATCGGGATACTGTTCCAGCACCTGGTGGAAGGATTTTGAACGGGTGACGCAGTTATTATCTGCGAGGTTACAGGTCAGCTCGGCATACTTGCCTTTCTCACCCATTTTCTCGACAAACACGTTGGCCACATCCGAACCGGCCTGAAAATTGTTATGGGTGATTTGTTCCAGCGCCACATCGTCTACCGGGATTTCGCGATTGATTAACACCACCGGTATCCCGGCGTCTTTCGCTTTCTTAATGGCTGCGACGCTGGCTGTCGAGTCCGCGTTATCCAGAATGATGCCCTGCACTTTTTTGCCGATGGCCGCATCGATCAGCTCGTTTTGTTTTTTGACATCCTCACCATGAGACAGCACCGAGGTTTTGTAGCCCAGTTCCTGCGCTTTCAGATTGGCCCCCTTCGCTTCTGAGGCGTAATAGGGATTATCCAGGGAGTTAACCAAAATCATGATGGTGCCCTTTTCCACGGCAAGCGCCGCGTGGGAAAACAGGCAGGCGGCAATCGAAGTACAGAGCAACGTCGTTTTTTTCATGGTGATGTCTCGCTATTATCGTTGTGGCAGGGAAAAGATGACGGGCCGGTCGCCTTACCAGATGGTGAATCCACCGTCGATCATCAGGTCAGCACCGGTGATCATGTCGCTGCCATTGCTGGCAAAGAACAGGACGGCGGCGGCAATTTCGTCGGTATAGGCAAAGCGGCCTAAGGGGATGAGTTTTTTCATTTCTGTGCCCTTCTCACCGCGCCAGGCTTTTTCGCCCATGGGCGTCAGTACCACCGTCGGTGATAAGGTATTGACGTTAATGCGGTGCGGGGCGAACTCTTTCGCCATCACCTTTGTCATACCCAGCAGGCCAGCTTTCGCCGAGGTATAGGCCACATGGTTGTCGATAGCGATGGAGGCCGCCTGAGAGGCGATATTAATAATCTTGCCGCCGTTGCCAGCCCGGACCATGCGTTTCGCCACTGCCTGCGAGCACAGAAAAGGCCCGGTCAGATTGACGGCGATCTGCTTTTGCCATTCCGCAAATTCGGTGTCCAGCACCGGCTGGAGCATCACATAGCCCGCGCAGTTCACCAGAATGTCGATATGTCCGTAGTGGTTTTCCACCTCCCCGAACGCCCGTTCAACGTCGGCAGGTTCCGTCACATCACAGCACACCAGTTGCACCGGCTGACCGGCGAACGTCTCACGCAGGTGTTCCGCTTTTTCGGCTTCAAAAGGCGGATAAAGCAGCGCCAGGCGAGCCCCTTTCTTCAACAACATCTCGTTACTGGCCATGGCAATGCCGCCCAGACCGCCCGTCACCACGGCTACTTTGCCGCTGAGATCCATGTTGTTGTCTACGCCATAACGCAGGTTAACGTCATATTCACTGCTCATCCGACTGTCCTCTCAGGTTTTTAATTCCCCACAATCATTTTCGAACAAAAATATATGCTATCGAATTGATGGTTAATGTGGCTAAGATCAAATTTCGCGAAAATGCCCTTCAGGCAGCGACAGCCCGTTAAAATCCCGTTATCCAGATTACAGATCCCGTGAAACAGGCGGTGCAAACGGTGACAGGGTGAGAGACAGGAGGCGACAATAAGTCACATTCATTTTCGTTCGAAAACACACAGAGAATCGGCGCTCACTCGCCAACGCGAAACCGGCAAGGTAAACTCTTTCACAGCGCGTGAATGCACGAAGCCCGATGCAAGTAAAAGAGGGAGCATTTCGATTGAAAAGCAAAACTGAGCAGTTAGCTGAAATGCAGCAGCGGCGTGAAAAGATTTTAGAGATGATTCGGGAAGACGGCACGGTAACGGTTAAAGCGTTAACCCAAACTTTTGGGCTTACCGAGGCCACGCTGCGGACCGACCTGCGCATGCTGCAAAAACAGGGATTTGTACAACGCTATCATGGTGGCGCAACGCTGATGACCGGCAAGCAGAACACCGGCCTGTTGCAGCTTGAACGTCAGACGCATCTGGAAGAGAAAGACGCCATTGGTCGTCTGGCCGCGCAGCACATCGAAAATGGCGATACGGTGATTTTCGATTCCGGTACGACAACGACGGCGATTGCCGATGCCATCAGCCACATTCGCCGTCTGTCTGTGGTCACCACCGCCGTCAACATCGCCCTGAAACTGGGCGGTGAGCCGGGCATTAATGTGTTGCTGACAGGCGGCACCTTTAAGTTTCCGACGCTGTCAACGTCGGGCGAGAAAGCGGCCAGCTTTTTTGAAAATGTGCTGGCGGAAAAGCTGTTTCTCGCCACCGCCTGTATTTCGCCGCGGCTGGGCCTGAGCTTTCCCAGTGAAACCGATATTAAAGTGAAAATGGCGATGATTAACTCCGCCAGTACCGTTTATGTCGTGGCGGACTCCAGCAAAATCGACAAGGTCTCGATGTTTGCCCTGCCCTGCGACTGGAGCCACATCCACTATCTGATCACCGACAGTGGGATCAGCCCGTCGCATATTGCGGCCTTTGAAGCGCTGGGCGTCAGGGTGCTGGTTGCGCCCACTCCGACCCGCCGGTCAGGATAGTCTGTCCCTGATTTTTCCCCCGACGCCGTCATCGTCAGTGCGATGCCGTCACGCTCATCGCCGTCTCGCGCGATTGGGCAGCCATAAGATCGGCACGGTAATAGCGCACCACGTCGCCCACAATCAGTAACGACGGTGACACCGGTTTTTGCTGTTCGACCGTATCAGGCAACCCGGCCAGCGTGGTGATCAGCACCCGCTGGTCCCGGCGCGTACCGTTTTCAATGATTGCCACCGGCGTCGCCTCACTGCGGCCATATTCCCGTAACCGGGCGCTAATCACGCTGCTCCAGCTTAACCCCATGTAAAACACCAGCGTCTGATTGGTGGCGGTCAGCGCCGCCGCATCCAGCTGCGGTTCGCCGCTGCGCCCGTGCCCTGTGATAAAGCGCAATGACTGGGCGCAGTCACGGTGCGTCAGCGGAATGCCGCTGGCAGCCGCACAGCCCACGGCGGCGGTAATGCCGGGTACCACCTCGCAGGCAATATTCGCCTGCTGCAGGCTGACCATCTCTTCGCCGCCACGGCCAAAGATAAAGGGATCGCCGCCTTTTAACCGCACGACATTGCGCCCGCTGGCGGCCAGATCCACCAGCAGTTGATTGATCTGTGCCTGCTTCAGGCCGTGATGACCCGGCTGTTTACCGACGTCGATACAGAGCGCGCTGCTGGCGACTTCCGCCATCACCGCTTCGCTGACCAGGCGATCATAAACCACGACGTCCGCGCGTTGCAGCAAACGCAGCGCCTTGACTGTCAGTAGCTCCACATCCCCCGGCCCAGCCCCGACCAGCCAGACCTTGCCCGGGCTGGACGCGTTTTCCGGCGCCAGCAGTTTATCTAAAGCGTTGATCGCGATCGTCATTCTTCCTCCGGTACAGCAACGGAAAGCAAAAGGTGTTTTAGCTCCGGCAGACAGGAGCCGCAGTTAGTACCACAGTTGAGTGCGTTACCCAGTGCCTGGGTGCTGTGACAGCCCTGTTTAATCGCCTGTAAGATCGTGTTTTCTCCGACGCCAAAGCAGCTACAGATCGTCCGGCCAGCCACGGCACGTTGTGCCGATTGTCCTGCCAGCAGAGCATGCCGTTCCGCCGCATTCGCCGGCGCCTGGCGAAAAGCCTGCGCAACCCAGTCATGATCGATCGCGGGTAACGACGCGCCGGCATAAAAAGCCAGCTGCAGCTCACCGTTGCGCCAGGCCAGCAGGCGGTAATGCGGTTCCGCCGCGTGGGCGGTTTGCCGTTGCAGCCCGTCCAGCGGGATCGTTGCCGTGAGCCACTGTTCTGGCGAACCGTCTCCGGCCAGGCTAAAACGTTGCGCGCCCTCATAGGGTGTACGCGCCCAGTAGCGCAGTCCGTCAGGCGGGCTTACGTCGCGCTGCCAGAGCCAGCCCTGCCAGTGGGTGTGGAGCGGCTGGATACGTACGGCGGTTTGTTTAAAGGCAGGCTGCGCCGAGACCGGACAGCGGGTTGAGGCCACCAGCCCGCCGACCGTGCCCTGCAGACTGAACTGTCGGTTCCAGTGCATAGGGACAAAGATCTCACCGCGTCGCAGACCGCTGTCCAGCGTCACGCGCACCGTCATCCAGCCCGCGTCGGACTGCACCCGTGCCAGTGCCCCCGCGCACAGGCCATAGCGTTGTGCGTCCTGCGGATGCAGTGCTGCAAACGGCTCATCACAATGCTGCATGAGCCGGGGAACCAGGCCTGTGCGTGTCATGGTGTGCCACTGATCGCGGATCCGTCCGCTGTTCATCAATAACGGATACGCCGCCCTGCACGCGACGGGCTGCGGCGTGGCCGGTGGCAACAGGCGGGCTTTACCATCAGGATGGTAAAAGTGCCGGTCGCTAAACAGCCGCGCGCAACCCTGGGGATAGCGGGCGTTGACCGGCCACTGCACCGGCGTCAGCGCATCCCACTGTGCGTCGCTCATCCCGGCCAGACCGCTGATATCAAACGCGCGCTGGCCGTTGTTCTCAAACCCCGACAACGCCGCGTGTTCGCGGAAGATGGCTGCCGGGTGCGTCCAGGCAAAGCCTTCATGAAAGCCCAGACGCTGGGCGACCTGGGCGAGTAACCACCAGTCCGGTTTCGCTTCTCCGGCCGGGGGCATAAACGCGCGCTGGCGGGAAATCCGGCGTTCAGAATTGGTCACGGTGCCGTTCTTTTCCCCCCAGCCCTGCGCGGGTAGCAAAATATGCGCAAAGGCGGTGGTATCCGTTTGCGCCAGTACGTCTGACACTATCACCAGCGGACAGGCAGCCAGCGCCCGGGCAATGCGATTGCCTTCTGGCATCGAAACCGCCGGATTGGTGCCCATAATCCATACGGCTTTGATCGCCCCGCGCTCAATGGCGTCGAACAGATCGACCGCCGTCAGGCCGGGCTGACGCGCCATACGCGGACTGCGCCAGAAACGCTGTAAACGGTCGCAGTCTTCCGCGGTGAAACTCATATGAGCCGCCAGTTGGTTGGCCAGTCCGCCAACCTCCCGCCCGCCCATCGCATTCGGCTGTCCGGTCAGCGAAAACGGGCCGCAGCCGGGTCGGCCTATCTTGCCGCTGAGCAGATGCGCATTGAGAATGGCATTGTTGTTGTCACTGCCGCTTTGTGACTGGTTGATGCCCATACACCATAAGGTCAGTACGCGCTCATGCCGGGTAAACAACCGGTAGAACGCCGCGATCATGTCGTGGCTGATATCACAATGGGCTGCCACCGTCGCACAATCCCACTGCCGCGCGGCCTGTAAGGTTGTGTCTACACCGTCCAGATGCGGCAGCATCGTGGCGTCAATGCCGCCATGCTGTTCCAGCCAGTGCAACAGGCCCGAAAACAGGGCCGGATCGCTGCCCGGCCGGAGCGGTAAGTGCAGATCGGCGAATTCACAACTGGCCGTGCGGCGCGGATCGATCACCACAACCTGCATCTCAGGGCGCTGCGTTTTTGCCTGCTTCAGGCGCTGAAACAGCACCGGATGAGCCCAGGCGGCGTTCGAGCCGACCAGGATAACCACCTCGGCCTGATCCAGATCCTCGTAACAGCACGGCACGGCATCCGCGCCGAACGCCCGTTTATAGCCCGTCACCGCTGAGGCCATACACAGGCGTGAATTGGTATCGATATTGGCGACGCCGAGAAAACCTTTCATCAGCTTGTTCGCCACATAGTAATCCTCGGTCAGCAACTGGCCGGAACCGTAAAAAGCCACCGCCTCCGGGCCGTACGTATCGATAATCCTGCGCAGTCCGTCAGCCGCGGCATCCAGCGCCGTCTCCATGCTGACGCGCTGGTGATGAAGCTGAGGATGCAGCAACCGTCCGGCCTGTGTCAGGGTTTCGCCCAGCGCCGCGCCCTTCACGCACAGCCGCCCGGCATTCGCCGGATGACTGGCATCGCCCCGGACCTGAGCCGACGCGCTCTGCGACTGCGTGACCTCGACGCCGCAGCCCACACCGCAATAAGCGCAGGTGGTTTTCATGATGCCTGCGCCATCAGGTTAAGCGGACGGTTGGCGACCCACACCTGGCCGTCCTCCAGTTTGACCGGCCAGCAGCGCAGTTGATGCTGAGGGTTATCCAGGCTCTGTCCGTCCCGCAGGCGCACCCGCTGTTTGTAAAGCGGAGAGATCACCACCGGCTCCCCGGCAACATCGCCAAGGATGCCGCGTGACAGCACGCTGGCTTCGCTGCCTGGCTCACGATCCTCCAGCGCATAACAGTCATCACCCAGACGGAATAAAGCAATACGGACGCTGCCAAGTCGGGCCCCGATGCCGGCCTCTGGCGGGATGGCCTCCAGCGGACAGATTTCGCTCCAGGGTTCGGCGGGCAGATGCATCAGGGGAATACCGCTGGCCTTGTGGGGCTGGCGTTGTCCGCGCACGCGCGCATAGTGCAGCGTTTCATCCGGGTGATCGCTGTTCACTGTGGCGGTAAACAGCGCACGTCGCGAAGGATCGGCCAGCGTGGTCTGCCATTCGCACTGCCAGGTGTCTACCACCTGTTGCATGTCCTGTTCCAGCGTGGCGGCGATCCCCAGGCTGTCATGAATCACCACCTCACGCAGGTAGTCCAGCCCGCCCTCCATGTTATCCATCCAGACGCTGGTACGCTGCAGGCGATCCGCCGTGCGCACGTAGAACATCAGAATCCGGTCGACGTACCGGATCAACGTGTCATCGTCCAGATCGCTGGCAAACAGTTCCGCATGGCGTGGCTTCATGCCGCCATTGCCGCAGACATACAGGTTCCAGCCGTTTTCCGTGGCGATGACCCCGATATCTTTACTTTGCGCTTCCGCACATTCGCGGGTACAGCCGGACACGGCCATCTTGATCTTATGTGGTGCGCGCAGGCCCTTATACCGGTTCTCCAGCGCGATGGCGAAGGCGGTAGAATCCTGCACGCCATAACGACACCAGGTCGAGCCAACGCAGGATTTCACTGTACGCAGGGATTTTCCGTAGGCATGACCGGTTTCAAAGCCGGCTTCCAGCAGGGTTTCCCAGATAGCAGGCAACTGGTCCAGTCGCGCACCAAACAGATCGATACGCTGGCCGCCGGTGATTTTGGTATAGAGATCGTAACGCGCGGCCACTTCGCCGATGGCGATCAGGCCCTGTGGCGTGATCTCGCCCCCTGGCACGCGCGGCACTACCGAATAGGTGCCATCTTTCTGGATATTGGCAAAGTAACGGTCATTCGTGTCCTGTAAGGGTAAATGGGCCGGTTTCAGCAGGTAATCGTTCCAGCACGAGGCCAGCAGCGAACCCACCAGCGGTTTGCATACCTCGCAACCACAGCCCCGTCCGTGGCTGGCCAGCAGCTCGTCAAAGGTTTTGATGCCATTGATACGGATCAGGTGATACAGCGCCTGACGGGAATAGGCGAAGTGCTCACAGATGTCTTTTTTAACGGCGACGCCCTGGTTTTCCAGCTGAAACTCCATCACCTGTTTTACCAGCGCGGCGCAGCCGCCACAGCCGGTTGCCGCTTTGGTACAGCTTTTAATACTGGCCATCTCGCCACAGCCACTTTGCACCGCCTGGCAGATATCGCCTTTACTGACGTTATGACAGGAGCACACCTGGGCGCTGTCCGGCAGCGCAGCGATGCCCAACCCTTTGGCCGGCGCGCCATTTAATACAGGCAAAATCAGCGCTTCCGGTGCTGTCGGCAGCGGCATGTCATTTAACATCGTTTGCAGGAGGGTGGCATAGTCGCTGCTGTCTCCCACCAGCACGCCGCCCAGCAGTCGTGTATTGTCGGCGCTCACGACGATCTTCTTGTAAATGCCTTTGGGTCCATTGGCCCAGTGGTAGCTCAGGCTGCCCGGTGTTTTGCCGTGCGCATCGCCAAAGGAGGCGACGTCTACGCCCAGCAGCTTCAGTTTGGTGCTCATGTCGGCACCGGTGAACTGCGCGGGTTCGGCCGCCAGATGCCCGGCCAGCACTCGCGCCATCTGGTAGCCCGGCGCTACCAGGCCAAAAATCTGCCCGTTCCACAGCGCGCATTCGCCGATGGCATAAATGTCGCTGTCACTGGTCTGGCAATGGTCATTGATGGTAATGCCGCCGCGCGGCCCCACGCTGATGTCGGCACTGCGGGCCAGCTCATCACGCGGACGGATACCGGCAGAGAACAGCACCAGGTCGGTGGCCAGCTCGCCGCCATCGGCAAAGTGCAGCACCAGACTGCCGTCAGGCTGGCTGGCAATTTGTTCGGTCTGCTTCGCGGTATGTACCGTCACGCCCAGCGCGTCGATCTTTTGCCGCAGCATCAGCGCCCCGCCTTCGTCCAGTTGCACGGCCATCAGGCGCGGCGCAAACTCAACCACGTGGGTCTCCAGCCCAAGCTGCTTCAGCGCGTTGGCGGCCTCCAGGCCCAGCAGCCCGCCGCCGATCACCACGCCGCGCTGACTCTGGCGGGCACAGGCTGCAATGGCATCCAGATCGTCCAGCGTGCGGTAGACAAAGCAGCGCTCGCCGTCATGGCCGGGGACCGGGGGGACAAAGGCGCGCGAGCCGGTGGCCAGCACCAGCTTATCCCAGGCCAGCTCACGGCCCGCGCTGTCGAGCAGGCTGCGCTGCTGGCGATCGATCGCCTCTACCCGGCAACCGCTACGCAGTTCAATCGCGTTTTGGGCAAAAAATTCTTCGCTTACCAGCGACAACTGCGTGGCCGTTTTACCGGTGAAATACTCGGAAAGGTGAACCCGGTCGTAAGCCTGATAGCGCTCTTCGCCGTAAACCACCACGTGATAATGTTGATGCAGGTTACGATCGACCAGTTGCTCCAGAAAATGGTGGCTGACCATGCCGTGACCCACCACGGCTAATACAGGTTTCGTTTGGCTCATCACAGGATTTCCTGCAGCCAGCGGCTGCGTTTCAGGTTCATCAAGGCCGAACAGCGTATTCACAGAAACCGGTCCGGCATTATGGAGTTGGTTCAGCAGCGCACCACTTTGCTGGCAGTCGCCATACAGCAGCACGCCGTTCAGCCGGCCGTCTTTGAGGAACAGGCGGCGATAGTGCCCGGCGATCGGGTCAAAACTAGTGACAGACGGCGCTTCGCGAACGTCACCGGCGCTAAACAGGGAAATGCCGCTGACTTTGAGACGGGTGCCCGTGGCCGCGCTGTAGAAATCCGCCTGAGGCCGATCGGCCAGTTGCGCCGCCAGAATCTTCGCCTGGGCCAGACAGGGCGCGACCAGACCGAAGGTCTCGCCGCTGATTTCACAACATTCGCCTACGGCATAAATTCCCGCGTGCGCACTGCGCAACTGGCGATCCACCAGAATGCCGCGCTGGCAGGGAATCCCGGCGGCCTGCGCCAGGGCGATTGCCGGCTGGACACCAATGGCCATCACCACCTGCCGCGCCGCCAGCACCCGGCCATCGTGGAGGATCACGCTATCCGTCCGGATCGCCGCAAGGCTGGTATTCAGTTCACAGCGAATGCCGCGCGCCCGGAGCTGAGCCAGCAGTAATTCCCCTGCCCTGGCGTCCAGCTGTCTGTCCAGCAAACACGACTGACGATGAAGCAGCGTAACCTGGCGCCCCTGCGCCTGAAGGCCGGCGGCCGCTTCAATACCCAGAAAGCCCCCGCCGACCACCACGACCGGACCCTGCCCCGCCAGCAAAGTGTCCACATCCTGCAGCGTGCGAAAGGTGCTGACATGCGGCAGGTCGCTGCCTGGGACAGACGGCCGGCAGGGCTGCGATCCGGTCGCCAGTACCAGGCGGTCCCAGTGCAGCAGGCGCTGGTCGGTGCGTAAGGTCCGCTCAGCGACATTCACCTGTTCCACCGTCTCTCCCGCCAGCAAGGTCATGCCGTGACGGTGATACCAGTCACGATCGTGGATCAGCGTTTGCGCAACGGTGGTTTCTCCGGCCAGCAGTGGCGACAACAGCACACGGTTATAGTTGCCGTGCGGCTCACTGCCAATCACGGTGATGTCGTAACGCGTCGGCGCCAGCTGCAACAGGGTTTCCACCATGTGCATGCCCGCCATCCCGTTACCCACAACCAGCAACCGTTGTCTCATGGTGTCGTCCTTATGCCGCCGAGGTTTGTTTTTCGTAGAGAAAATGCAGCACTTTCTGGCGCAGATGGTGATAACGCACGTCATCCGCCAGCGCCACGCGTGAACGCGGCCGGGCCAGGTCAATCGTCAGGATGTCGCCCACCTGCGCCGCCGGGCCATTGGTCATCATCAGCACCCGATCGGACAGCAACACGGCTTCATCCACATCATGGGTAATCAGGACGATGGTGGTGTTCAGCGCCTGCTGGATGCGCATGACGCTGTCCTGCAGATGCGCGCGCGTTAAGGCATCCAGCGCACCGAAGGGTTCGTCCAGCAGCAGCACGCGAGGTTTCATTGCCAGCGCGCGGGCGATGCCGACGCGCTGCTTCATGCCGCCGGAGATCTCGCCGGGGCGCTTATGCATGGCATGACTCATTTGCACCTGGTTGAGGTTGTGCTCGATCCAGTCACGCCTTTCGGCCTTGTTCATCTTGCCTTTGAACACCTGCTCGACCGCCAGCTCAACGTTTTGATACGCCGTCAGCCAGGGCAACAGCGAGTGGTTTTGAAACACAACGGCGCGCTCAGGGCCGGGGCCGGTAACTTCGCGGTTATCGCACAACAGGACACCGCTGGTAGGCCGGGTTAAACCGGCGATCAGGTTGAGCAGCGTGGATTTACCACAGCCAGAGTGACCGATCAGGCTCAGCGTTTCCCCCTGATGAAGATCAAAACTGACATTATCGAGCGCCAGAAAATCGCCGCCGGAGGTGGTAAAACGCTGGCTGACCTGCTGTACACGAATGATAGGTTGCATAGTGTTCCCCTTATTTATCCCAGCTAAAGCGACGCGCCAGCAGCATCAGTCCCTGCTCCAGTAGCAGGCCGACGACGCCAATCAGCAAAATGGCAATCAGGATGTTTTCAACATTGAGGTTGTTCCACTCGTTCCAGATCCAGAAGCCGATCCCCAGGCCGCCCGTCAGCATTTCGGCGGCCACGATCACCAGCCAGGCGATGCCAATCGACAGGCGGACCCCGGTCAGCACCGCTGGCAGAACGGCGGGAAACAGGATGCGGCGCAGGATGGTCCATTCCGACAGTTGCAGCACGCGCGCCACGTTGAGGTAATCCTGGGGAATGCGCTGTACGCCTTCTGCGGTATTGATAATCATCGGCCAGATGGAACAGATAAAAATGGTCCAGCTGGAGGCCGGTTCGGCCCGCTGAAACAGCAGCAGGCCGATAGGCAGCCAGGCCAGCGGGCTGACCGGGCGCAGTAGCGCGATAACCGGATTGAACATGCGTGCCACAAAGGTAAAACGCCCCAGCAGAAAGCCTGCGGGAATCCCCACCAGCGCGGCCAGACCAAAGCCGACAGCCACGCGCTGCAGCGAGGCCAGCACATTCCAGCCGATGCCCTGATCGTTAGGACCGTTGTTATAGAACGGATCGGCGAACAGGACTTTCGCCGCCTCCCAGGTGGCGTACGGGCCGGGAAAGCCTTTGCTGGAAAGCGCCGCGATCTGCCAGATCAGGAGCAGAAGCAGCACACCGCACAGCGCGGGAATGGCACGCTGCAAAAACGGACGCAGGCGCGCAGGTGAACGCATCTTTTTTGGCGTCACCTGAAGGGGCACCACGGTGGCGTGGGTGGGCAGCGTCTCAGGCTGCGCCAGCGAGCGAGTCTGGGTTTTCATCACGACCTCTCTTTATGGTTAATGGCAAAGCTGGCGGCGTAAGCGGCAGGATTCGATCCATCCCATACTTTGCCGTCCATCAGGGTGCTGCTGCGCATCTCACTGCCGGGCAACGTGACGTTGCCGACAGCGCTGGCAGCCTGTTTGTAGATATCGATCTGGTTGATCTGCTTTGCGACAGCCAGGTAGTCCGGATCCTGGGTCAGCATTCCCCAGCGCTTAAGCTGGGTAAGGAACCACATACCATCGGACAGATACGGGAAACTGACGCTGCCGTCATGGAAGAAGCGCATCGCATGCGGATCCTGCCATTTCTGTCCCAGCCCGTTTTCGTACTGGCCGAGCATGCGGCCTTGCAGAATCTCAGGTTTGGTGTTGATCCAGGCGCGCCCGGCCAGCACCTGCGCCGTTTCGCGGCGGTTATCATCGGAGGCATCGATCCAGCGTGCCGTCTCAAGGACAGCCGCCGTCAGCGCGCGCGCCGTATTGGGGTTCTCTTTCACCCACGCGGCGCGGGTGCCGAGAATTTTTTCGGGATGATCGGGCCAAATCTGCTGACTGGTGGCGACGGTAAAACCAATATCGTCGCTGATGGCGCGCTGGTTCCACGGCTCGCCCACACAGAAGCCACTCATATTGCCAATCTTCATATTCATCACCATCTGCGGCGGCGGCACGACGACGGTGCGCACGTCATCAAACGGATTGATACCGGCATTCGCCAGCCAGTAGTACAGCCACATCGCGTGGGTGCTGGTCGGAAAGGTATGGGCAAAAGTGAGACTGCCTTTGGCCTGGCTGTCGATGGTCTTTTTCAGGCTGGCGGCATCGGTAACCTTCTGCGCTTTCAGCTGGTTCGACAGGGAGATCGCCTGGCCATTATTATTGAGCGTCATCAGGTTCGCCATCGCATGCTGCGGGCCGGCAACGCCCAGTTGCAGGCCATAGATCAGGCTGTACAGGACGTGTGCCGCATCGAGCTCACCGGAGATCAGCTTGTCGCGAACGGCTGCCCAACTGGCTTCTTTACTGGGCTGTAGCGTCAGACCATATTTTTTGTCAAAGCCTTTCACCGAGGCCATGACGACCGGCGCACAGTCGGTCAGCGGAATAAATCCCACCCGCACGGTGGCTTTTTCTGGCGCATCGGAACCCGCCGCCCATACGGCGTTGCGCAATCCCGGCAACAGCCACAGCCCGCCAACGGCGGCGCTGGATAACAGCAGTTGACGACGAGACAGTGAAACTGGCGATTTGCTCATTTTTTGCCACCCTCAGGAAATAAAAAAAGGCGTCCTCTCCACTGCTTTCACAGGGAGATGGACGCCTTTATCCAAAGCACTCGCTTTACCGCCGTTGGCAAAGCAAATGCACACACTCAGTAAGGTAAAGCAAACCGCGTGCCAGCTTTGAAACGGTCCTGCGCGTGGCGCTTCAGGGTTTCTCTGGCGAGTTTTTAACCGATTTTGCACATTGGTGACGCAGATCACGCACAAGCATTGTGCAGCTAACGCTTTCGAGTTACCTCTTCATCGTGGCGGCCACCGTGACGATCGCCTGAGCGATTTCCGGCAGCCGTTTGTTCTGATCCATCGCGCTTTTACGCAGCCGTTGCCAGGCGTGCTCTTCACTCAACCCATGCTGCTGCATCAGCCAGTTTTTAGCCTGGTCGAGCAGTTTGCGCTCTTCCAGCGTGGCGCGCAGAGTGGCCAGCTCATTGGCCTGATGCTGCAAACGCTGGGACTGCTCCGCGATCAACGACAGCAGCGAGCGACCGAGCTGGGGCGCCAGCCCGTCGCTGTTCAGCGCACCGGACTCGGCAGCCAGCCAGTCCGCCCCAGAGACATATAACGTAAAATTGCAGCCCGACTGTGCCACATGCAGGGGTTCAGCGGCCTGATGCTGTGCCAGTGCGATCGCCTCGCGGCAGCGCGACATCAGCGTGGCTGACAGCTGATCCTCCAGCAGTTTCATTTGATCGATACGCTGTGACAGCAGTGAAAACCAGTGCGGTGCGCCGCTGTCATCCCGCCGCCCGTCGGTACAGGCAATGCGCCGCAGTCGTTCAATCTCGCGACTGGCCTGCGCCAGCGGCTGCCAGTGGTGCAAAACCGCCTCATCAGCAAACTGCTGGAACGTCGAAAAACTTTGTTCCTGTGCTTCAATTAAGGCCACCATGGCGCTGCGTTGCTCGGCGCTGAACTGGCCGGCGGCAAAGCCGGCCGCTCCCAGAGCGCGTTCCTGTCCCGCCAGCTCTTTGCCCTGCATAAAGCTGAACAGCGCAATGAGCGCGCGGGTAATGTCAGGATGGCTGGCGGTGTCGGCGGCTTCAAAGACCAGGTTCAGTAAGCTACGGATAATTGTGTTGAATGCCGCAACGGCCTGCGCGTGCGCAATCTGTTGTTGCGTAATCTGCTGGCGCAACGCCGGTAACCCGGCCAGGGCCTGCAGCGCGGCGGCGATCAGGTTACAGAACCGGCTGTATCCCGGCTGGGCTTCGGCTTTGGGTAAGGCCTGGCAAAAATCCCGTTGGCAGCGCGTCACATCCTGCTCACTGGCGAGCCGCTGCTCACCGTAAAGCCGGCCTTCAGAACAAATCCACAGAGTGCTCGCCCCCCGCTCACGCTGAAGCTGATGCACCAGCTCGCTGACGGTGGTAATGAGTTTACCGGTCTGGCGAAGGCGTTGCAGGCTGGCAATATCGCTTTGCCGTGAGGCCTGCACCCAGCTCAGTGCGTCATCCATTGCTCACCCCCTTTTCGTACAAAAAAGGAGTCAAGCAAAAGCCGTGCCGTCTTTTCTTAGCCTGACGGCTTGTGCCGCACGTTCCGCCCTTTCCGTTTCTCACTGCGGTGTAAAGTGGTTAACGCGGCTTATTCTTTTATCCAGGCAGTCGGGCCGTGGCAGGGATGGGATCACCCGCGTTTTTGAGGCGAAATGTCGCGAGTAATGCGCCCGATACTGCCCCGGAGGCGCCATCCCTGAAGCCCCTGCACAAGGAACGGGCTAAACGGCCATTACCATGCTATATCATTGGGTGCAATGGTTTGAATTCTCAAAAGTCTTAGGTAGACTGAGCGCTGTAAAGAGTGACCATGAGCGGCCTTGTCTCTGAACAGATCACCTGCCCGGCTGTGCGCCTCCCGATGAGGAGGCGCGATACGTTAGATAAACATCGTGCAGGCAGAGACACTGACGTGAGGAAAAGGGTGAAAAACCATTTAGCGTTTTGCCCGTTAGCTGCACATTTTTTGTCCGGCAGCAAAACGCCCCCTCCTCGGTCAATGCCGATTCGCCGGTGACGTGCAGTGGAACGCGCGCGCCCTGTTCGGGACATGCCCACCGCCCTTGCCTGAGTCAGGCCGCGCGGGCAAAGGCTCAACACAGCCCCGGTCCAACCTGACGTTGCCGATACGGATATGCCATTGCGGTGATGTCCGCGGGCAGGCTCCCGGCGAGGTTGAGCTGACCACCGGTGTGAACCATCGTCCTGACGGTGACATGCGAGGCAGCACGCATTTGCATGGCCAGATAACTTAACCCCTGTGCGTTGACGTGGGTGGCGACAGCAGACACTGCGGTCCTGTCACGACGGCAACCTGGATCATGAACTGATGAAATTTAACCCCTGCCGTCCTGCGCATGCTGCCGGACGCGCAACGCAACGCGGGAAGTACACACAGCCATGAGCGTGGAATCTTCACCGCGTGAGGTGACGACCTCTGGTCGCGAAAATTTGTTACTTAAAGCGGCCGCGCCTCTGCTGAATGCGGTGGTGCAAATTCGTCAGGCTGCCACCCACGATGACCCGGCAGGTTTACGTCAGTCTTTGATTGATGAAATCCGCCTGTTTGAACAACGCTGCAAGCAGGCAGGCCTGCCGTTTGAGATGATCATCGGTGCACGGTACTGTGTGTGCAGTGCCCTGGATGAAGCCGCCGCGCAAACGCCATGGGGCACGCGCGGCGTCTGGTCCGGCAACGGCATGCTGGTGACCTTCCACAATGAAAGCTGGGGCGGCGAAAAGTTCTTCCAGCTGCTTTCACGCATTTCACAAAGCCCTCAGCAGCACCTTTGGCTGCTGGAAATTATTCATTACTGCCTGCTGCTGGGTTATGAAGGGCGTTACCGGGGCAGTGAAAAAGGCCGGGCGCAGTGCGACAGCCTGCGGGCAAGGTTAAAAGCGCTGATCGACGAAACCCGTGCGCAGCAAACCACGGAGTCCACGCCGCTGGTGCAGGTACATCCGCTGGTTAATACGCTGGCCCGTCCGATGGTGCCACTCTGGGCCTGTGCCATGCTGGTCGCCCTGATCGGCTGCCTGATTTACAGCGGACTCAACTGGCGGCTCGGCAACGCGGCTGAGCCCCTGCTGCGCAGTCTGTATAATATGCCGTTGCCACAAATCATGATGAATCGTCGCCCTTCTTCGCCACAGGCGCTGCTCGACTTACGTCAGCGGTTAAATGACGTGATCGCCGCCGGCCAGCTCGAAGTCAGCGACGGTGCGTTTGGCAGCAAAGTGATTATCCCGGCAGACAAGCTGTTTGCCGAACAGGGCACGGTGATTAATCCGGTGGGCCGGGCGCTTCTGGCGCGCGTCTCCGCAGCGATGAAAGACGTCAAAGGCACCATTCTGGTGTCGGTGTTTACCGACGATCAGCCTGTTGACGGCAGTCGGTTTGCCTCAAACTATGAATTCTCTTTCGCCCGTGCCCGGGCGATTAGCCAGTTACTGCAGGTGCAACTGGCCGATTCACACGTGCTCCGGTCAGAAGGCCGCGGCGACAGCGATCCGCTGCTGCCCAACGACAGCAGCGAGAACCGTACCCGTAATCGCCGTGTTGAAATTACGCTGTTTGCCGCACCTGAAACACTGAGTACTCACCAAGGAACACCCTGATGCGCGCTTCTTTCCGCTTATTCTTAACGCATCGGCTGCTGTGGAGCTTTATTGGCGTCACGGCACTGAGTTGCCTGCTGTGGATGCTGGGACCGCTTATCGCGTGGAATGAAACCCGCCCGCTTGAACCCGCGCTACACCGCAAGATTGTGGTCAGTCTGCTTTATCTTCTCTGGATTGGTTTCCAGCTGATTCCTGCGCTGTACCGTGCCTGGTTCAACAGTCGCCTGCTTGACCGGTTGCAGGTCGCAGAGAGCGACGATCCGGCGGAACGGCAGGCCACTGAGGCGCTGCTCAGCCAGCGCTTTAGTGAGGCGGCCATGCGCCTCAAGCGCACCCATTTTGGCCGACGCCAGGGCAGCCTGTGGGCACGGATTAACGCCAATTACCTCTATCAGCTTCCCTGGTATCTGATGATTGGTGCGCCGGGTGCCGGTAAAACCACCGCTCTGCTCAATGCCGGCCTGAAATTTCCCCTGACCGATACGTTCGGCAACGAGGCCGTTCGCGGCGTCGGCGGTACCCGGCACTGCGACTGGTGGTTCACCGACAGCGCCGTGCTGATCGATACCGCCGGGCGCTATGCGTTACAGGAAAGCCAGCGGGCACGCGATGCCAGCGAGTGGCAGAGTTTTATCAATCTGCTGAAGCGCTATCGGGCGCGGCAGCCGATCAACGGCGTCATCCTGACCATCAGCGTCGCGGATTTACTCAGCGATTCGGCTGAGGCGCGTTACGAACAGGCGAACGCCCTGCGCGAACGGCTGAACGAACTGCATCAGCACACCGGTATTCATTTTCCCGTCTATGTCATGGTGACCAAAACCGACCTGCTGAAAGGCTTTATGAGTTATTTTGGCAGCATGGAGAAGGCCCGCCGCGATGCTATCTGGGGCTTCACGTTTCCCTGGGAAGCCGGTAAGCCACACAAGCAGGACTGGCATCTTCACTTCGAGGGGCAGTTTACCCAGTTAGAACAGCAACTGCAGCAGCAACTGGCCGGGCAAATGACCCATGAGCGCGACCTCAATGAGCGGGCAGAATGTTTTCTGTTTCCGCAGGAGTTTGCTTCGCTGCGTCCCCTGCTCAGCGAATACCTGGACAGCATTTTTTCCCCGCGTTCTGAGACCGTGGCCTGGAATCCTCGTGGGCTGTTCTTTACCAGCGGTACACAGGAAGGTTTGCCTTTTGACCGCGTGATGGGCGAGCTGAGCCGCAAACTGCAACTGCGTCAGGCGGGGGCACACTCGATTGCCGCCTGGGATCGGGTCAACCGCAACAGCCCTATTCCCGGCAATAAAGGCCAGAGCTTTTTTATTCGTGATTTGCTGAGCAATCTGGTGTTTAAAGAAAGTGGCCTGGCGGGCAGCAATCGTCGCTGGGAATACCGTAATCAGCTCCTGCACTGGATTGGCTATGGCATGCTGGCCGGGGCGCTGGTGATCATGAGCGGACTGTGGTTGATCAGCTACTATCAGAACCAGCATTATCTGCAGCAGGTTACCGCGCGCGTACCGGCAATTTCTGCACAAAGTCAGCAAGTGATACATCAGCCCGCTGATAATATTTTTGATCTGCTACCCTTTCTGAATAACCTGGTGAAGTTACCGGTGTCCGACCAGTTTTCTCTCGATAATCCGCCGCTTACTATGCGGGCAGGCTTATATCGTGGCAATCAGGTCAGCGATGCCGCCTGGGCGCTTTATCAAAATGCGCTTAAGTCTTTACTGCTGCCCCGGGTCGCTCAGCAGATCACCAATCTGCTGCGTAACGATCCCGGTGATGACAATGAATACAGTCGTAATGCGCTCCGCGCTTATCAGATGCTGTATCAGCCCAGAAACTACGATGGGGAATTTCTACGGGCCTGGCTACTGCAAAATCTGCAGCGTTCGTTACCTGAAAAGGTCAGCGCGCGGGATTTGCAGCAGCTTGACTGGCACTTAAGCCAGCTACTCGATCAGCAAATTCAGTCTTCACCTTATGCGCGTGACAATGCGCTAATGATGCGCAAGCTGGCTGATAATTTGAACAATGCGGGGCGCGGCGGTGCGGTACTGGCGATTGCCCCCGCGAAGGCACAGCGCCCGACAACGCATAATCCATAATGGCGAGGTGAACATGTCTGTATCTCTGGCCCCTGGCTGGTTTGGCAAACTGCCCTCAACAGGGGACTTTATACATCATCGGCTCACTGAACAGGTCATCACGCCGTGGAATCACTGGTTTCAGCAGGGCCTCATTCACTGGCATCAGCAGGACGCGGCCGTGAGCGCCGATTTTCTGCGCGCGCCGGTGTGGAATTTTGTGTTACCGATCACGCCAACGCGTCAGCAGGTACAGATGGGCTGCCTGTTACCGTCATGCGATCGTGTGGGGCGCGCCTGGCCGCTGCTGGCCTTGCTGAGCTTTCCGCTCAGTCAGTGGCATCCGGCACAGTTAACGATCTCGGGAGACTGGTATCAGGAGTTGGGGGCCACGCTGCTGAATGCTGTGACTCACGGCCTGAGCCCGGACCAGCTCGATCAGCACATCCAGGCCCTGGCTCCGCTGATGGTCCCGGTCCAGCAGCCGTCAGATATTATGGATGTAATCGGTTTCGCGGATTTGCCCTGCACACTGAGCTGGCAGGACGTCGCCGAACATTTCGACCCGCAGCAACACATAAGTTACTGGTGGAGCAACCGCAGTGACGGTTTCGTACATGCGACACACAAGCATAGCGGTACCCTCACGGCAGAACTGTTCTCATTACTGTTTAATCCGGCAGCAGGTGCACAGCCGGGACGCAACGGCCTCTATCCACCGATGTTCGAGTGAGACGTTGCCTTTGTCCTTCATAACGGGATAGCTCATGCAATTTACCATCGTTCAATGCACGTCTGATGTGCCGGTGAAAACCGTCACGTTTCATCCGCCGGGCGGCACGATCGGCCGCAGTCAGGATAACGATTTGGTGTTACCGGATGAAGCCCGTTCTATTTCTCGTCTGCAGGCGCTGGTGCACCTGTCCTGTAACGGAGAGTGCCGCCTGACTAATCAGGGCAGCGTGACACCGGTCGAACACAACGGTGTGCCGCTCAGCCGGGGAATGCAGGTGAGCCTGAAACACGGGGATGCTCTGCGCATCGGCGACTATGCCATCGACGTACGTGACCCCGCGGTACAGGGCATCAACAGCGATCCGTTGGCGTTTTTTAGCCATACGGGCCCGCAGACGAATCCGCTGGATATCCCCGAATTTACTGAAGTCGAAGAGGCCGCTCAGGAACCTGTCGCCAGACGCCACGACCACCGGGGCGATGCCAGGCTGGCCATCGATCCCCAGGCCGGTGAGTCCCGATATGCGCCCTCGCCCGCCGCACACGATCACGACAACCTGGTCGCGGCGCTGCTTGACGGTATGGGACTAAGCAACGGCCACAATACGGTGATTAACGAAGAACAGATGCGGACCACTGGCCGCATGTTAAGTCTGTTTTCGCAGGGCACGGTGGCATTGCTGTCGTCGCGCTCTATCCTTAAACGGGGCGTCAAAGCGGAAATGACGATGATCCTGAACGAAGCAAATAACCCGTTCAAGATTCTGCCCTCGGGCAAAACCGTATTGATGCAGATGTACCAGAGCCAGATGCCGGGCTTTATGCAGCCTGAACAGGCGGTACGGGATGCGCTGGTGGATCTGCAGGCACATCAGTTGGGCATGATCGCCGGGATCCGCGCCATCATCGCCGCCATGTTGCAGTCGTTTAATCCGCAGGGGCTGGAGGAGCAGGCGAAGTCAGACGGTGCCGTGTCAAAAGTCCCGTTTACGCCTTATCAAAAAGCCGCACTGTGGGACTATTTCACTCGCCGCTATCAGCGCACTGCGGGTGAAATCGAAGACGATTTCCATACGCTGTTTGGTGAAGCTTTCCTTCATGCTTACGACATGGAGGTGAATCAGTACAAAGATTCCCAGACGCGTACGGATGATGCATGAATATCGCGTTTGCCCAGCGAAGTCAGCAAGGTCAGCGTGATGAACATGCAGATCGCACCGGTGTGGTACTGAATGCCCATCAGGCCAGCTTCGTGGTATGCGACGGCGTAGCGGGACTGCCCGGTGGGGAACAGGCGGCACAACTGGTATGCGACAGCCTGCTGACTCAGTTGCACACCTGTCCGCACCTTACCCTCGCCTTCACACAGCAGGCGATAGAAACGTGCCGCTCTGTGCTTGAAATCGCACAGGGTAATAATCCGAATTTTGCCACGATGTGCACCACGCTGGCGGGCCTGTTTATCGACCGCACCCGACAGCGCGCATGGTGGGCGCACGCGGGCGACAGCCGGGTTTACCACTTTCGGCATGGCGTGCTCAATGCGGTCACCCGCGACCACAGTCTTGTGCAAAAACTGAGCGAGGCAGGCTATGAAAATACCGGAATTAACAGTAATTTACTTTATAATGCGCTCGGCACAGAACCTGCCCATCCTGTGAGCTTTTCTGACGAAATACTGCTGGAAGACGGCGATGCGTTTTTAGTCTGTAGCGACGGGTTTTGGCTCAATCTGACCACCCGGGAAATGGAGCAGACCTTGCGCATGGTGAATGCCTGTGAGGAGTGGCTGACGTTGATGGAACATGCCGTGAGCCGTGAAGTAAAGAAAGATAATCTGAGTGCGCTGGCCGTGTGGATCGGCGAACCGCAGGAGGCCACGCTGCTTTATTCGCTGGCTGACTCAACCCGTTTTCTGCCCTCTCGTGATGGATGAAAGAAACGCTATGAAAGTGTGGTTGCCCGCTCTGGCTACCTTGTTGATGGCCTTTACTGCGCAGGCGGAAAATTATCGCGTGGTGTACTCACCCAGCCTCGAACTGGAAGTGTATATCGACAACGTTGAAGGCAAAACGCCCGACGACTGGTGCCAGGAGACACTGCCACTGCGTATTGTCTCGGGTAAGAGCCAGAATGCAGAGATCCTTAAATCGTTCCTGCCGCGCGTCGGGACACTGTTAGCGAATCAGTGCAATGAACTGGACGTTCTGCCCTGGCAAATGACCAACAGCCAGGGCAGCGTGCTGGCTTCCGGCAGCGCCAGTAAATTGCAGAACTGGCGTCTGATTGTGAACGCTGATGCCGCCACAAGCAGTAACGTTCCGGTTGTCGCGTCGCGGCCAGCAGACAGCACCCCGTTACAGCATTTTGCGTTACCTGATGGCTGCCGCTTTCGCACCGCATGGGACGAAAACGGATTGTCGATCTTTGTCCCGCAAGGCGGTCGGTTGCGCTGCTCGTCGGAAGGCTGGCTCGAAGGCAACAGTGATATTACCGTCAGTGGACACGGCCAACCGCAGACGCTTGCCGTCACGTTTTACCAGGGTTACCCGATCGCCAGTCTGGCCATTGCCGGTAACGCCCTGCAAATCGTTAGCGTCAATAAACAGCGCATGATTGTGACCCGTGCTGATGCGCCTGACAGCTGGCTGGTGCTGCCTTTCGACGATACGCAACATCTGTGGCGCTTTGAGGGCACCCTTCTGGTCAGAGCGGATAAAGCCACTGCGCAGCAGAATGCCAGCGCCCTGTCTGCACGGCTCGACATGGTGCGAAGCCGGTGGGCAGGCAGTTTACCGTCACAACAGAAAGTGAATGTGTTACTTGTGGACACCTTGCGCGCGGATCAGGTTGATCCCGGCGCAGGTGCCTGGCGTAACATCCATTAATTATCGCGTTGCCTGGCAAGCAGGCCCAGTTCAGAGAGTCCACTATGTCGGCTAATGACAATCAGAAAGCAGTACCGAATGCCTTGCCTGACGGATATCGCTTTAACGAGTTCGAAATCAAAGAAGTGATTGGCGGCGGCGGTTTCGGCATTGTCTATCGCGCATGGGACCATCAACTTGAACGCACCATTGCCATTAAAGAATACATGCCTGTTTCGCTGGCGGTCAGGACGGCGGATATGTCGCTGGAGTTGCGCGGTGAACGTTTTCAGAAGCTGTTTAATGCCGGTCTGAACAGCTTTATTCAGGAAGCCCGACTGCTGGCACGCTTCAATCATCCGGGCCTGTTGCATGTCCTGCGCTTCTGGGAACAAAACGGCACCGCCTATATGGGCACACTTTACTACAACGGCATGACGTTGAAAGAGTGGCAGTTAACCAGCCATGAGTCTATCACCGAAGACTGGATTCGCCGCTTACTGCCGCCCTTGCTGGGGGCTATCAATACCATTCATCAGGCTGGCTATCTGCACCGTGATATTTCGCTGGATAATATTCAGATTCAGGAAAATCAACTGCCGGTGCTGCTCGACTTTGGCTCCGCCCGCAAAGAGATAGGCAATCTCTCTGATGAAACCGAAATCATGCTGAAGCCGGGGTTTGCCCCCATTGAGCAGTACAGCGAAGAAGGCGAAGGTGAACAAGGCCCGTGGACAGATATCTATGCGCTGGGCGCGGTACTGCACACGCTGATTACCGGCTCCCCGCCGCCGGTCAGCGTGGTGCGCTGCATTGAAGACAACTATCAACCGCTGGTGGTGCGTAAGCCTTCAGGCTATTCGCTGCCGCTGCTGCATGCTATTGACTGTGCGCTATTGATGAAACCGCACGATCGTCCGCAGAGCATCGACGTGTTTGCTGCCCTCATTGCCTTACCGGTCAGCGATGTGGAGGCGGTCGTTAACAGTCTGCAACAGCGCAATGACGCGCAAAACCAACAGGACGCAGCCGCGGCCGACACGGTCCCACCGGTGGTCCTGGCGATGAATCACGGGGCGACGATGGCGGAACCGCTGACCGGACGCACAGTGCGTCGTCTGTCACCGGGGCTTCTGGCGCTGGCCGCCGTTGCCGTTATTGCCGTCGGCGCGGTGGTGTGGGTTGAAAACTCGCAAACCGCTTCGGTGCCGCAGGTGGCGAAACGCAGTGCTGCACCAGCGACCGGCACAGTGCCCGCGGGCCTGGCGATGGTTTACCTGAAACTGGCCGGTGATGAACAGGTGGTCCTGAACGGTCAGCCCGTGGCCTTGCACGCCAGCAGCAACGGTTTTGCCGTGCTGAACCTGGCGGCAGGCCAGTACCGCATTGATGTGCATGCCGGGAATACGACGCGCAGTCAGTCCGTGGTGATTGACAGACCGGGCACCTGGCTGATTAACCCAACCCAGTGACCGGATGCTGCTGGCCTGGCGGGCGCGGATTACGCCTGTCTTGGCCAGTGCTGCTGCAGTTCACGCACCTGGTGCGCCAGGCGGATCAGATCGTCCTCCTGCATCCCGCGCTTAGTCAGTTCTTCTTCCAGCGAAAACAGGTACTGGGCGTTCGAGCCTAACGGTCCACTGGCTGCTGCGATCAGGGGCGCAACCGCCTGAGGACAGGTATCCGGTTCATAAAGCGGATGACGCGGATCCATAATAAAAACCAGCGCCGTCACGCGGCGTTGATCGTCCAGCACCAGCTCACACCAGGTCGGCAAATAGCAGCCGGTGATCATTTCACGCTTCCACAGTAATGCCAGTTCGTCGTGCAGCCGTGATTCCGGCAGGCGAAATGCCAGTCCCTGCGTGATGCCGCCTTCTTTCAGCGCCAGCATGCGCCCCGGATGGGAAGCCGTGCCGCGCCCGGCTGTGAGGCGTAAGCAAAAGGCACGGTGCCAGCCGTGCAGCGAGGCCGATGCCACTTCATCGGCTTCAAATACCGGGTTCCACATCAGAGAACCGTAGCCGAAGATCCATACCGGGCTGTGATCGGGCCGACATGCCAGGGTTGCCGCCAGCGACGCCGCGCGCTGTTCACAACTCCACAGTAATGTCTCCTCAATATCACCAAATGATGTTTTACAATCCGCTTTTAATAAAAATTCCCGGGTAAGCAATGCGACCTCCTCGACTTTCACCACGTCCTGTGTAAGACACTCCTCGGTTCTGTTGCGTGAACATTCACAAATTTACGCTGTATTCATTAAACTGACATTAATTATTAACAAAATCAGTTTCAAGTAAGAGTGGGAATATCCGCTAAAAAATAGCCTTTATTTAACTATTAAAAGCGGCAGCTATAACACCGCAAAAAGGTGTTTTACAGCGCGTAAAACGGTAAGGGCTGATGAGTTTCTTCACGGCATCCTGGCGTTCAGGATAACCCCTGCTCGCGCAACGTGAAGTAAACATGCGTAACGTGGGCGCGAAAAGAAGCCTGAAACGTGGGCGATCAGAGGGAAGAAATGCGCGTGAGAACGGACATGATGCTGGCGGGACGGGACATATAAACGGGCCTGCTGTTCAGGCCCACAACGCAACACACTATTTTTTGGGATGCCATTTATCGTCATCCCCTTTTTCATAGTCATGTTTCACCGCTGACCAGGCCACTTTGTGGGCCACTTCCTCGCGTGATTCATTGCCTCGCCGGTCATCGGGATCCTTATATTGTGACCAGGCATTGTTAAAGGCCTGTTGATAGATATCCTGGGCATGCGCTGGCAGGACGTGCTTAACGCTTTCTGGCAGGTCGCTTCGCTTAGCATAAGGCATCGTTTATCCTCCTCTAACATGATGGTTTATAAGTCTGGCGCAGATAAGCCAAAATGCAAACTGTGGTTTCTGCGCCTCTCCGCTTGTTATTTCTCTGTTCCGGCATTAACGATCACCTTATTGGGATGTATTTTGCAATAATGCGGAAGATTATCGCGAAAGAGGATTTACTTGATGACTGATTTATCTGACAAAAGCGGGAATAAATTTTTATAAACCCCTTTTCAGGCTGAATGTGTGTGAAAGTAAAAAGCGGTAAATTTTCACCTGCTGTTCGATTGAAAAGTTACACTGCCTGACTTATATATTTCACTGTCAGGGTGGGTAAATGAATTGCCCCTTTTATTCAGCAGCGAGGAGAGTGAATGCCTTTACATGAAAAAACACGTCACAAAGAGTTTTCACTGATACTTCCCCTTATTGCCCTGGGTGTACTCTATTTTTTTGGTGCACAAACCTCACTCCTGCTCGTCGTCGGCATTAATTTACTGGCGCTGGTTGCTATTCTCAGCAGCGCGTTCAGCGTGGTGCGTCATGCGGATGTGCTGGCTCACCGCCTGGGCGAACCCTATGGTTCCCTGATCCTCAGCCTGTCTGTCGTGATTCTGGAAGTCAGCCTGATTTCGGCACTGATGGCCACCGGCGATGCGGCACCTGCGCTGATGCGCGATACGCTCTACTCGATCATTATGATCGTGACCGGCGGGCTGGTGGGCTTTGCCTTACTGCTGGGCGGCAGAAAGTTTGCGACGCAATACGTGAATCTGGCCGGGGTAAAGCAATACCTGATCGCTATTTTTCCGTTAGCCATCCTGGTGCTGGTGTTTCCGAATGCCTTGCCGGGCGGAAATTTCACCGCTGCGCAAAGTTTACTGATTGCCGCTATTTCTGCCGCGATGTATGGCGTTTTCCTGTTGATTCAGACCAAAACGCACCAGAGCCTGTTTGTCTATGAGCACGAAGATGACAGTGATGATGGCGATCCTCACCACGGTAAACCTTCTGCGCACAGTAGCCTCTGGCACGCCATCTGGCTGATCGTGCATCTGATTGCGGTGATTGCCGTCACCAAGATGAATGCTAACCCGCTGGAGCATCTGCTGACCGACCTCAACGCACCGAAGCAGTTCACCGGCTTCCTGGTGGCGTTACTGATCCTCTCACCGGAAGGTCTGGGTGCCATCCGGGCCGTCCTGATGAACCAGGTACAGCGCGCGATGAACCTGTTCTTTGGCTCAGTGCTGGCCACGATTTCGCTGACCGTACCGGCGGTATCTATTATTGCGACGCTGACAGGCCAGGAATTGATATTCGGCCTGGAACCGCCGCAGATGGTCATTATGATTGCCTCTCTGATCCTGTGTCAGATTAGCTTCTCAACCGGCAGAACGAATGTGCTGAATGGTGCCGCGCACCTGGCCTTATTTGTCGGCTATCTGATGACCATCATGCTCTAATCTCACAAACCTGAGACGAAAAAAAAGAGCGAGAATTCGCTCTTTTTTCGTCTGCACTGCGGCTTATTTGCTGGTGTCCAGTGCCGGGAAGCTTTTCACCAGATCGTCAATCGCCTTCATCTGCACCAGGAACGGTTCCAGTTTATCCAGCGGTAACGCCGACGGACCGTCGCATTTGGCGTTGTCCGGCTCCGGATGGGCTTCAATAAACAGGCCCGCAATGCCCACCGCCATACCGGCACGCGCCAGTTCGGCCACCTGAGCACGGCGTCCGCCTGAGGCTGCACCGAACGGATCGCGGGTTTGCAGCGCGTGCGTCACGTCGAAAATCACCGGCGAGTTATTCGTCACCTTTTTCATGACGTTGAAACCCAGCATATCCACTACCAGGTTATCGTAGCCAAAGTTACTGCCGCGGTCGCAAAGAATAACCTTGTCGTTTCCGCCTTCGGCAAACTTGTCCACGATGTTGCCCATCTGACCGGGGCTGACAAACTGGGGCTTCTTGACGTTAATCACCGCGCCCGTTTTCGCCATCGCCTCAACCAGATCGGTCTGACGCGCCAGGAAGGCCGGCAGCTGAATCACGTCAACAACATCCGCCACAGGCTGAGCCTGCGCCGCTTCGTGCACATCGGTGATGATTTTCACGCCAAAGGCCTGCTTCAGCGCCTGGAAAATCTTCATGCCCTCTTCCAGGCCGGGGCCACGGTAAGAGTGGATGGAGGAGCGGTTGGCTTTGTCAAAAGACGCTTTGAAAACGTAAGGAATGCCGAGTTTGTCGGTCACGTTTACATAGTGCTCGCAGATGCGCATCGCGAGGTCGTAGGATTCCAGCACGTTCATGCCGCCGAAGAGAACAAATGGCAGATCGTTTGCGACCCTGATATCACCAATACTGACAACTTTCTGTGTCATGCCCTTTCCTTATCTGGGGTGACGCTTAATGCAGCGTCACGCGTTTTTGTTCGATTGCGTGAATCTGGACTTTAATCATTTCGCTGACCGGATCCTCAGGACACTGTTCAACGAAGTAGGTTAAGTCCGTTAACGCGATATGATCGCACTCAAGCTGTGCATAGATTAATCCCCGATCGCGAATTTCATAGGGATCGTCCGGGTCAATGCGCAACAACACCTGGCTGACGTTCAGGGCCAGCTCCATCTGCTTCTCTTCCATCAGCGCCGCTTTCAGCGTATCCAGCATTTTGCGCATTACGCTGACGGTTTTGGCTTCGTCGAGATCGTCATCATACAGACGCGCCAGCGGGCTGATATTGCCTTTCAGCCATACTTCGAGCGTGTGCGTATCCAGGGTTTCCCCGTTGAAGGGATTAATCAGCCACTTGTCGCCATCCAGCCAGTCGGCGCGCAGAATCAACTGCGTCGGGAAAATCACCGGCATCAGGGGCAGTTCCAGTTCCGCCGCAATATGCAGCAGAATCACGCCCAGTGACACGGCGGTTCCCTGACGGGTTTTCAGCACTTTATCCAGCCAGAGTGCATCAGACAGATTATACACGCCGCTGGCACCGCCAAATTTCCACTGCTTGTAAAACAGCTCCAGCAGCTTTTCGAGCTTTAAATCCGCATCCTGTTGGTCGCTGACGTAATCCCGGGCTTCAGCCACTAACGCCGCTAACTGTTGTTCGACCGACAGGGTCGGAAAATCGGTGCGAATGGCTTTGGTTGCACCCATCACCGCCTCACAGAGCGGTGTTTCACTGTAATCGAGTTGTTCGGTGGAGCTCATACTATCCCCAATAACGGCATTTTACTCAGTGCCAGCTTAATGATCGTCACCAGCGCGATTAAGGCGACCACAAAGGCCATCCAGCGGGTGCGATCAGAACGAGGGCGGCGGCTCAGCGCCACGGACCCAAGGGCAATATAGATAATAACGCCTAACAGCTTCTCCGTCAGCCAGCTTCCCTGAGGTGAAAACGGATAGAAGTGGGTCAGCATTACCAGCGCTGCGCCGCTCAGCAGCAGCAACGTGTCGTTGACATGTGGAAGAATACGGACCCAGCGGCGTTGCAGTATGGCTGCGCCAACGCGCTGCCAGTAGAAGCGCAGCAGAAACAGCGAAACCGTGATCGCCACGGTCAGCAGATGCAGGTTTTTTAGCAGTGGGTAATAAGTAAACATCATTCATCCCTGTGATTTTACGTTGCGGCACTATACCGGTATCGGCGCGGTCTGCCCAAATGTGACCCGGGGATTGCCACCGTAATCCTTCACCGTGTCCACTGCCTGATAGTGGTGCTGGCACATCAGTTGACGCACCGCCTCATCCTGCTGCCAGCCATGTTCCAGGAGCAGCCAGCCACCCGGCTGTAACCAGGCGGGTGACTGTGCGATCAGCCACCGGAGATCGGCCATGCCCGCCTCATCTGCCACCAGTGCGCTGCGCGGTTCAAAACGCACATCGCCCTCCTCCAGATGGTGATCGCTGGCATCAATGTAAGGCGGATTACTCACGATAAGATCAAATCGGGTCGGGGTGAGCTGTGCAAACCAGTGGCTGTGCACAAACGTCGCGTTAGCTATCGCCAGATGCGCAGCGTTATCCTGCGCCAGCGCAACGGCAGCAGGGACACGATCAACGCCGATCACGGTGCAATCGGGCCGTTCGCTGGCAATCGCCAGGGCAATGGCACCGGTGCCCGTGCCGAGATCCAGCACGCGCGCAGGTGCGGCAGGCAATCGGGCCAGCGCCTGTTCAACCAGGATCTCGGTATCCGGCCGCGGGATAAGTGTGGCGTCGCTAACCCTCAGCGGGAGCGACCAAAATTCGCGCTCGCCAACTAAATGGGCAATCGGTTCCCCCCGTGCGCGCCGTGCCAGCAACGCCGTCAACTGTTGTAACTGCGCGTCACTGAGCAGGGTTTCATCAAAAGCCACCAGCCAGCTGCGGGGTTTGCCTGTGACATAACCCAGCAGGATTTCCGCATCACGCTTCGGGCTGTCGCCCCCACACAGCGTGGCAACCGCCTGTTTGAGCCAGTGGCGAATATCCATTAATCCTGACCGGCCAGCGCCGCCAGTTGGTCAGCCTGGTATTCCTGAACGATGGGTTCGATCAGGCTGTCCAGTTTACCTTCCATGGTTTCATCCAGACGATAGAGCGTCAGGTTGATGCGGTGGTCGGTCACACGGCCCTGCGGGAAGTTATAGGTGCGGATACGATCGGAACGGTCACCGCTGCCCAGCAGGTTACGGCGGGTGCTGGCTTCAGCTTCGTGACGTTTTGCCATTTCGGCCGCATGGATACGCGCGCCCAACACCGATAAGGCTTTTGCCTTGTTCTTGTGCTGAGAGCGTTCATCCTGACATTCCACCACAATACCGGTCGGCAAGTGGGTAATACGGATCGCGGAGTCGGTGGTGTTAACGTGCTGCCCACCGGCACCGGAGGAGCGGAAAGTATCGATTTTTAAATCTGACGGGTTGATCTCGGGCAGCTCCGCTTCCGGCAGTTCAGGCATCACCGCCACCGTACAGGCAGAGGTATGAATACGGCCCTGGGATTCCGTCTCGGGTACGCGTTGTACGCGATGGCCGCCGGATTCAAATTTCAGTCGGCCATAGGCACCGTCACCCATAATACGGGCAATCACCTCTTTATAGCCCCCGTGCTCACCGTCGTTAGCGCTGACGATTTCCACCCGCCAGCGACGTGACTCGGCGTAACGGCTGTACATACGGAACAGGTCACCTGCAAAAATGGCCGCTTCGTCGCCGCCGGTACCGGCACGGACTTCGACAAAACAGTCGCGCTCATCGTCCGGATCTTTCGGCAGCAGTAACAGCTGCAACTGTTGCTCCAGCGCGTCGGTTTTCTCACGTGCCGCCTGCAGCTCTTCCTGCGCCATATCGCGCATTTCAGGATCGTCGAGTAACATTTTAGCCGTCTCGATATCATCCTGGTTCTGCTGCCAGTCGCGGAAGCAGCGCGTGACATCGGTCAACTGAGCATATTCACGCGACAAAGCACGAAAGCGTTCCTGATCGGCAATGACGCCTGCATCGCCCAGCATCGCTTCCACTTCTTCGTGGCGCTCCTGCAGCGCTTCCAGTTTCGCAACAATAGAGGTTTTCATTTAACTGTGGGATTCCCGTAACAGAAGACGACAGCAGTGTGCCTAATCGAGACCCAGGCTGTCGCGTAAAATCTGCAGGCGTTCGCTGTCGCCGTCGCGCGCGGCCTGCTGAAGAGATTTGGTCGGTGCATGAATCAAACGGTTGGTCAGCTTGTGGGCCAGTTCCTGCATCACTTTTTGCGGATCGGCACCCTGCTGCAGCGCCTGCAGCGCACGGCCTTCCAGTTCAGCGCGGATATCATCCGCCTGAGCACGGTATTCACGAATAGAGTTGACCGCGCCCTGGGAACGCAGCCAGGCCATGAAATCGCTGCATTCCTGCACCACGATACTTTCGGCCTGCACCGCAGCGGCTTTGCGCTGGGCAAGGTTCTGCTCAATGATGGCCTGCAGATCGTCAACGCTGTAGAGATAGGCATTCGCTAACTTGCCCACTTCCGGCTCTACGTCGCGCGGCACCGCAATATCCACCAGCAGCATTGGCTGGTTACGGCGCGCTTTGAGCGCCCGTTCCATCATGCCTTTACCAATGATGGGCAAGGGACTGGAGGTGGAAGTAATGACGATGTCGGCATCGGCCAGGCGCGCGTCGATGTCCGCAAGGCCAATCACTTCCGCGCCCACTTCTTTCGCCAGCGCGTCCGCGCGTTCGCGGGTACGGTTGGCAATAATCAGTTTTTTGACCTGATGTTCGCTCAGATGACGCGCCACCAGCTCGATGGTTTCCCCCGCGCCAACCAGTAACACGTTGACGGTGGAGAGGGACTCAAAGATCTGCCGCGCCAGCGTACAGGCGGCAAAGGCAACGGAAACGGCGTTCGCGCCGATCTCCGTTTCCGTACGCACGCGCTTGGCAACCGAGAAGGTTTTCTGGAACATACGTTCCAGTTCACTGCTCAGTGCATGACCGCGCTGCGAATCAGCAAAGGCTTTTTTCACCTGACCTAAAATCTGCGGCTCGCCCAGCACCAGCGAATCCAGCCCGCTGGCGACGCGCATAAGATGACTGACGGCCTCATTGTCCTGATGCCAGTAGAGGCTGTTACGTACATCCTCTTCATCAAGCTGGTGATAGTCACACAGCCAGCGCACCAGACGTTCCTGCAGATCGACCTGTTGCTCTACACTCAGGTAGAGTTCGGTTCGGTTACAGGTGGAGAGCACGACGCCACTCTGCACCATGGGCTGGGATAACAGGCTGTCTAAGGCCTGTTCCAGCGACTCCGGCCCGAACGCAACGCGTTCGCGCAGAGCAATGGGTGCAGTTTTGTGATTGATTCCGAGAGCGAGCAGCGTCATGGCGATTTAGGTTGGGTTGTCCCAATAATGTCAGGGTTTTGTGAAGCGCATTCTACAAGATGCAGCAGATCAAGAAAAGCCATACAAAGGCTATGACTGTAATAAGATTAAGCCGATCATAGCGATTTTGCCGTATAACAGCATTGACGGTTAAAATGCGGATGGTTAGCGTTACCTGTTACCAATGAAAAATGAGTCCGAGGAGATGACCACTTGATGCTTACTTCCCCACGCAATCTGTTGCGCCTTTTACCCCTGGCCGGTGCTGTTCTGCTGGCTGCCTGTAGCATCAATAAACCACAAGGTCCCGGCCCGAGCGCCACTGCGCCCCAATGGCAACATCATCAGCAAGCGGTCAGTAAAGTGACGCAGTACCAGACGCGCGGCGCGTTCGCCTATCTGTCGGACAAACAAAAAGTCTATGCCCGCTTCAACTGGCAGCAGACCGCACCTGACCGTTATCGTCTGCTGTTAACCAACCCGTTAGGCAGCACAGAACTGCAGCTGGATGCGCAGGGTTCTGTGGTGCAGATCGTGGATAGCCAGGGCAAACGCTATGTCAGCAACGATGCGCAGAAGATGATCTCGCAGCTGACCGGCATGGATATTCCGCTGACCAACCTGCGTCAGTGGATGATGGGCCTGCCGGGCGATGCGACCGACTACCAGCTTAACGATCAGTATCAGTTGCGCAGCCTGAACTATCAGCATGATGGCCAGACCTGGCAGGTGACCATCGCCGGCTACGACAGCAACGTCACCCCTGCGCTGCCCGCCAGCCTGGAGCTGAAAGAAGGCGATCAGCGCATCAAGTTACGTATGGATAGCTGGACGCTGAAATGATCACCACCTGGCCTGCTCCGGCAAAACTGAACCTTTTTTTGTACATCACCGGGCGCCGGGCGGACGGTTACCATAACCTGCAAACCCTGTTTCAGTTTCTGGATTATGGCGACAGTCTGGAGATTGTTCCCGATCAGAGCGATGCCATTACCCTTCTCACGCCCGTGTCCGGCGTGCCGGATGCTGAAAACCTGATCGTGCGTGCCGCCGACATGCTTAAGGCGGCTGCCCGCGAGAAGGGAACGCTGCCGGCGCAGGCGGGTGCGCGGATCGCCATTGAAAAGCGTTTGCCAATGGGCGGTGGACTGGGTGGCGGTTCTTCTGACGCCGCTACGGTTCTGGTGGCGCTTAATCATCTCTGGCAAACCGGTTTTACGCCGACGGAACTGGCACAGATGGGCGTGAAACTGGGTGCGGATGTCCCGGTGTTCGTAAAAGGGCACGCCGCCTTCGCCGAAGGGGTCGGCGAGGTGCTTTCTCCCGCATCGCCTGCCGAAAAATGGTATCTTGTTGCCCATCCCGGCGTCAGCGTGGCCACGCCAGTGGTCTTTAACGATCCGGCACTTCCCCGTGACACGCCCGTGCGCACTTTATCAGCACTTTTACAGGCCCCCTTTCTTAACGATTGCGAATCAGTAGTAAGAAAACGTTTTCGTGAGGTTGATGAGCTTGTTTCATGGCTGCTAGAATACGCGCCGTCGCGCCTGACAGGGACAGGTGCTTGTGTGTTTGCTGAATTTGACACCGAGTACGCTGCTCGCCAGGTGCTGGAACTTGCCCCGTCATGGGTGCGCGGTTTTGTAGCCCGAGGCGTTAACGTCTCGCCGTTACAGCGCACTCTGCAAGGCGATTAGCGATAGCGTGACTGTGTCACCCTGTTCCAGATACAGCACGTTTCGCACTCACATACCCGTGTGAACGATCACGACAGTATTCGCCGGTTACTGTCATGACGTTCATTCTCTGGACGCAAAGCCTGAGGTTCTTCTCGTGCCTGATATGAAGCTTTTTGCTGGTAACGCCACCCCGGAACTAGCACAACGTATTGCCAACCGCCTTTACACCAGCCTGGGCGACGCCGCTGTCGGTCGTTTCAGTGATGGCGAAGTAAGCGTACAAATTAATGAAAATGTACGCGGTGGTGATATTTTCATCATCCAGTCCACCTGTGCTCCCACCAATGATAATTTGATGGAACTGGTCGTGATGGTCGACGCGCTGCGTCGTGCTTCAGCTGGTCGTATTACCGCTGTTATCCCCTACTTTGGTTATGCCCGTCAGGACCGCCGCGTGCGTTCTGCGCGTGTGCCTATTACCGCCAAAGTCGTGGCTGACTTTCTTTCCAGCGTCGGCGTTGACCGTGTTTTAACGGTTGACCTGCACGCTGAGCAGATCCAGGGCTTCTTCGATGTCCCGGTTGATAACGTCTTCGGCAGTCCCATTCTGCTGGAGGATATGTTACAGATTGGCCTGGAAAACCCGATTGTTGTTTCGCCTGACATTGGCGGCGTGGTTCGTGCCCGTGCTATTGCGAAACTGCTGAACGACACCGATATGGCCATCATTGACAAACGTCGCCCGCGTGCGAACGTTTCTCAGGTCATGCATATCATTGGTGACGTAGCGGGCCGTGACTGTGTGCTGGTCGATGACATGATCGACACCGGCGGCACACTGTGCAAAGCCGCGGAAGCGCTGAAAGAGCGCGGTGCCAAGCGCGTCTTCGCATACGCGACGCACCCTATCTTCTCCGGTAACGCGGTGGAAAACTTACGTAAATCTGTCATCGATCAGGTTATCGTGTGTGACACCATTCCGTTATCCGAAGAGATGAAGTCGCTGCCAAACGTCCGTACCCTGACGCTGTCAGGCATGCTGGCAGAAGCCATTCGCCGCATCAGTAACGAAGAGTCCATTTCGGCAATGTTCGAACACTAATCTTCGCAGGCCGGACACGCTGTCCGGCCTTTTCTTTTGTCTGTACCTCTCCCCTTCCGACAAAGCTGCTTGATTCACAGAAATTTTCGTTATGAGTCACCGCCGTTATTGTCACGCTTACTACGAAAAACTCTTTCGCTGAAATTATCTTATCTGCTCTTTTGCCATTCTGCGTTGAGTGGTACTTTGCCCGCACTTTTTATTGCGATCGTTTTCCACTATGAACCTCGACGTCTATACGTTATTTATTTGCGAACTCTACGTACTGGGGTTTATGAGTCTGATCCTGGCATTTGCCTGGGTCGGTTCGCATTACGATCGCACGCTGGGCTATGTTTGCGTGGCCATTTTACTGACGCTGGTCGCCTTTATTCTCAGTAGCCTGCGCAGCCAGGGCTATCAGTTTTTACCGGTGGCCATGAGCAACGTGTTGCTTATGCTGGCTTACGGGGGATTGTTCAGCGCGTTTCGCACCTTTTGCGGTAAGCAGCCGGGGATGAGTGGTCTGGTCGGGGCGCTGATCTGGTCACTGCTCTGCCTGATTCCGGGATTTTATTACAGCTTATCGCTGCGCGTACTGGTGCTCTGCCTGCTCTGCATCGGGTATACCGGAGCGCTTATCTATTTTCTCTGGCTGGCGCGGCGCAATATGGATGCAACGTTCTGGCCTGCCCAGCTCCTGCTCTGGATTCACCTGATATTCCATGTGGCTCGCATATTTCTGGATAATTCCCGCCCGGTCGGCGTTCAGGGCGCGATAAGCGGATCGAATTTCTCCGTCTATGTGATTATGGAATCCATGCTGTTTGTCATTGGGTTTACCGTGACGATTCTGGCGATGGTCAATGAGCGGACGCGCAATGCGCTGAAAGCGGCTTCACTGCACGATCCTCTGACCAATATCTGGAACCGTCGTGCGCTGTTTACCGGGGCCGAGGTGATGATTAAAGCCTGTCAGAAGCAGAATAAAGCGCTGACGGTGGTGTTATTCGATCTGGACCATTTTAAAGGCATTAATGACCGCTACGGGCATCATCAGGGCGACCAGGTTCTGATTGATTTCAGTCACCGTGTGTCCGGCATGCTGCCTGAAGGGGCGCGCTTTGCGCGACTGGGCGGCGAAGAATTTGCCGCCCTTCTGCCGATGATGTCAGCACAGGCTAACGTCTGGTGCGAGCAGGTGCGCCAGGCGATCCACCTTTCCCGACCGGGGCAGATTCCCTATTCCGTCAGCATTGGCTTCTCTACCGCCGACAATCGCCACATTGATTTTGGCGAACTGATGGCGCTGGCTGACAAAGCGCTCTATCAGGCAAAAGCCAAAGGCAGAAACCGAACCCAATCCTGCCTGACGTTGCCGGGAACGTGATTATGACGAGTGATGGCTGCGGCGGCAGCGTTTATCGCCATAATGCCGCTCCCAGTAATAGCGATCTTCGACTTTCTCACGACCGCTAATGCAGGCACCGGCCAGCCATAACAGTGCGCCAAAGAAAATCCCAAACATCGCGCCCTGCGCCAGTATCTGCGGCAGATTTAAAGAGGGAAGTTGGTTGATAATCGAAAAACCAACGCCGAGTACCATGGTCACTAAGCCCAGTGCCATTAAGGCATTTCCTGCCATACGTGAGTGATGACGTTTCATCTTTCACCTCCTGACGGTGCGGTCCGATGAGCGCACACAATGTTAACCTGTCAGTAGTTTAGGCAATGACAGCAGGCTAATTTGTGCACTTCGTCACACTCAGAGCAGGATAAGTGTGACCAAAGCATAATTACAGCTTATTGATTTAGATGGAAAACAATTAATCACCGACACTAATAATTCGTGGCTCACACTTTGTGATCCGCAGCCTGGCACAGTAAACTACTGCCCTTTGGTGATAACAGCAGGATATTCCTTGTGAGCAGCATTAAACTGATTGTCGGCCTGGCGAATCCCGGTGCGGAATATGCCGCCACGCGCCATAACGCGGGTGCGTGGTATCTGGATTTGCTGGCTGAGCGGCACAATCAGTCGTTAAAAGAAGAAGCCAAATTTTTCGGTTATACGGCGCGACTGGCGCTGGCGGGCGAAGATGTCCGACTGCTGGTGCCCACCACCTTTATGAACCTCAGCGGCAAAGCGGTCGCGGCGATGGCGACCTTCTACCGTATTGCGCCCGAAGAAATTTTAGTGGCGCACGATGAACTCGATCTGCCACCGGGCATTGCGAAATTCAAACAAGGCGGCGGTCACGGCGGTCATAACGGCCTGAAAGACATCATCAGCAAGCTGGGCAATAATAATAACTTTCATCGTCTGCGCATCGGTATCGGCCATCCCGGTGACCGCAACAAAGTGACCGGATTTGTGTTAGGCAAACCGCCCGCCAGCGAGCAAAAGCTGATCGATGACGCCATTGATGAAGCAGCGCGCTGCACCGAACTGTGGTTGAAGGAAGATCGCATTAAGGCAATGAACCGCCTGCATGCCTTTAAGCCTGTCTAATCGCCCCGATTGTCGCGAATCTGTGTATAATGCGCGAAAATTATCTTACGTTTCCGGCGGCGCCTGCGTTCAGGCGTTGCCCATCCAGCTATAAAGGGTATTAAACCATGGGATTCAAATGCGGTATCGTGGGCCTTCCAAATGTCGGTAAATCCACTCTGTTTAACGCGCTGACAAAAGCGGGTATTGAAGCGGCGAACTTCCCCTTCTGCACCATTGAACCCAACACGGGCGTTGTGCCTATGCCTGACCTGCGTCTGGATCAGCTGTCCGAGATCGTCAAGCCACAGCGCGTGGTTCCGACTACCATGGAATTCGTCGATATTGCCGGTCTGGTAAAAGGTGCATCGAAAGGTGAAGGCCTGGGCAACCAGTTCCTGACCAATATCCGTGAAACCGAAGCGATCGGCCACGTGGTTCGCTGCTTTGAAAACGACAATATTATCCACGTGAATAATAAAGTCGATCCGGCTGATGATATCGAAACCATCAACACCGAGCTGGCGCTGGCGGATCTGGACACCTGTGAACGTGCACTGCAGCGCGTGCAGAAAAAAGCTAAAGGCGGCGATAAAGACGCGAAAGCGGAACAGGCGGCGCTGGAGAAATGTCTGCCTCATCTGGAAAACGCGGGCATGCTGCGCGCGCTGGATCTGACCGATGAAGACAAAGCCGCCCTGCGCTATCTGAGCTTCCTGACGCTTAAGCCCACGATGTACATTGCTAACGTTAATGAAGATGGCTTTGAAAACAACCCGTACCTGGATAAAGTGCGCGAAATCGCCGCCAAAGAAGGTTCTGTCGTTGTGCCAGTCTGCGCCTCTGTCGAATCTGATATCGCCGAACTGGAAGACGAAGATCGTGACGAGTTTATGGCCGAGCTGGGCATCGAAGAGCCAGGCCTGAACCGCGTGATTCGTGCCGGTTACGCACTGCTGAATCTGCAGACCTATTTCACCGCCGGCGTCAAAGAAGTACGCGCATGGACTATCCCTGTTGGCGCCACCGCCCCACAGGCCGCCGGTAAAATCCACACCGACTTCGAGAAAGGCTTTATTCGCGCACAAACGATCGCGTTTGAAGACTTTATTACCTATAAGGGTGAGCAAGGCGCGAAAGAAGCGGGCAAGATGCGTTCAGAAGGCAAAGAGTACATCGTTAAAGATGGCGATGTGATGAATTTCTTGTTTAACGTCTAATCCACACGGTGAAGTGAACTGCACGTGAATGAATAAGGTTGTGAAAGCCACGCGAATGCGTGGCTTTTTTTTTAAAGCTTCACAGAACAGGTTTGAAAAAGCCACTAAGACATTCAGGATCAAACGCAACGTATGCTGAATTTTCCGTCTTGAAAATAAGGTGGCAAATAAGCAACCTGACGAGGTGTGATAAATAACAACAAGAAAGCCCGGGTTCACTTTGCTATTACCTTAGTTGTTATCCCTGCTTAACAGAGACTGGCGCAGGGCCTTCCTCGTCGCGGCGCCAGCAGTGATTTACCGTGACGAGGAAAGTGTCTGCAGCACTTTCAGCTCGGCGACCGCTTCCTGCATGGCATCCATACCTGCCGTTAAGGTGCGCAGATTATCCAGCTGTTTCGCCATCCCTGCCCGTTCATGACGGCTTCGATCGCTCATGGCGGCAATCGCATCGGCAGCCTGGATACTGCGGTCTGTCATGTCCGTCGCGGTTTGTACCGTGTTTGTCGCGACATCGCGGATACGCGAGATCGTGTCGACCGCATCATTAATGTTGCTAGCGGTCGCTTCAGCCTGCTCTTTCGAGGATTGCGCCAGACGGCGAACTTCCCCTGCCACAACGGCAAATCCTCTGCCAGCTTCCCCCGCGCGTGCAGCCTCGACAGCGGCATTGAGCGCCAGAATATTGGTCTGGAAAGCGATATTGCTGATGCCGTGCGTAATAACGTTGATGCCGTTAGATATCGCTTCCAGATCGTCCAGCCCGCCCCCCAGGCGCCCTTGTGCCTGCTGGCTTTCTTTGGCGAGAGTGCTGATAGCGCGAATGCTGCTTTCGGCCATCGACAACGCTTCGCTCTGGCTCTGGGTTGCCGCCTCAAGTACCGGCAGCGCCTGAACGATAGGTGCCAACTCCTGCTGATAATTCACCACGCGAGCCAGCACGCCCGACTGGACGCGGTTTAGCGCTTCCCAGCGACGTAACGCGCGCTGCGCATAGTGCGCGGCATAGCTGGCATATTCCACCGGAAATTGCGCCATGGCGTTTACGTTATGATTGAAGAATACCAGTGCAGACAAGGTCTGATTGATCGGTACGCCCAGAATTTCACCAAAGCTGGAGAACCCGGCCGCCGGGATGCCTTTAAAGAAATGTGCATCGTGCAGCTTATCGGGATTGCCCTGTCGGCGCAGTATGCAGTCATTCATCAGGACCGCCGCCGGTTTGCCGTGACGTTGCGTAAAGGCCTGCCAGTCCCGCAGCGTAGCCTGCTTAAAATCGGTTTCACGCATTAAGTAAAGCCGATCGCCAAATTCCAGATCGCAAAAAAACTGTACACTGTGGCTGTCCATCTTCGCTACAGAACGAATGAAATACGCGTCACCTACCTTCACCGCAAATGTTAAACCTTTCAGACGCTCCGTCAGCTGCTGTTCATTGCAGCCCAGATGTTCAGCCAGTGCCTGGGTGAAGGGCTGTTGCTGCCCCTGTGGGTTGAACACGGAAGTCAGGGTACGCTTAACCGGATCCGCCTCGGCAATCAGCCAGCTCTTGTTCAGTGGCTCGAAGTTCTGACTCTTAAAGGGTGAAAAGGACTTACCCGCCGCCATTTTGCAGAAAACAATAACGGCTTTCCCCTGCAGTACACGCCCGCCAGCGCCAATCCATGTCCCGTCAAAGGTGACGCGTCCACCGGCGGATCCGCCGATTGCCAGGCAGGGAAAGCGGCCCGTATTATACCAGGCCTGCATTAAAAACCCTTCCGATGCAGACAGCCCGTCACAGTAAATCATGGCAAAGGTACGGTCAGCAGAGAGCGGCATGCTCAGCCTCAACGCAGCCAGCTCATCCTGGATGGCACGAATGCGATCCGTCGCCGTGTGGGTATCGTGAAGGTGCAGATCGACCACATGTGTTTCATGCTCTGCAATCAGGTTACGGGGTAACCAGAGCCAGCTGCCTTCCTGCCCGTCGCCTTTGCAGTACGTTGTTTGCTTGCCGCTGGCGCTGAGCGCTCCGTTAGAGGAGAGCGTAATGACGGTCAAATCTGTTGATGTAAAGCGTTGCCATGCCTGACTGACCTTATGAAAATCGGCCTCTGGCGGCACAAACGTCAGCAAAATACCCGCAGCACGACTGCTGAGGCCTGCTGCAGAGAGCGAAGTGGGTAAGCTTTCACAGTTAAAGATCCCGTTGGCGGGCTGAGATCCCCCCGCAAAACGTGAACCGGTTAAGCTTCTGGTCATTGTCTTGATGACAGACATATTGTTGTTTCCACTGTAATTAAAAGGAATGCACGTACTGGTGTCGTAAAAAAGCACACAAATGACTGAGTAATAATCAGCTTTGACGCTTCAGGCTCAGCCCCAACATTGAGCTGAGCATGCGTTATCGACACAGGAGGCAATTGCTTCAACGATTACTGCGATTATTGTTATTGATGGGTCAGCGCTGGACAGGGCGACAGTTGCGGCAGGCTGGTTCTCTGCATTTTCATTGGGATGCCCGCCCGCGATTAAGATGCGCACAGAACTGACGCGCCCTTTCCGCCCGGACGCCTTCCTGGCCAGCGCAGTGATCTGCCCTTCTGTTTAGTCATGCTAAAACCCGTCACGCCGTAAGACAGAGGGGAAGACATGACTTTTTTACTGCGATTTACCGATGCTTTGATGACGGGAGGGATATAAGAAAAACCTATGAATAATGCGTCTTAACTCATTGACAAAATTTAATTTTTACAGAAATTACCATGACGTGTTTTCTTACATTTAATTGTCCTGGTTTCGATAAAGGTTGGTCTGTCTGTGCCGAAAGATCACCGTCCCCCTCTCCCTTTATCAGGATAGATTTATGAAGATCGCAACACGGCTCGGTTTGGGTTTTGGCACGTTAATCATTTTTTTCTCCTTGTGCATAGTGGTAGCCATTCATTCTTTATACCAGTCTAAAAACACCCTTGAAGCCATTGTTCAGGGTGATATGAAGAAAACAAAATTAATCACAGACCTGACACTTATTCAGCGTGATATGGCAATCACGGTAAGGAATCTGTCCTTATTTACAGATGAAAAAGGTCTTGAAGAGCAATCCGCTCGTCTTGAAAAATTAAAAGCCCGGTTTGTTGACAGCAGTTCTCAACTGGGCCAGATGATTGACCAGTCGGGCAGTAACGAGGAAAAAAAAGCGTTTGAGGCAATAGAAAAGAGTCAAAAAAATGCCCTGGACTCCTTCAGTAATACTGTTCCTCTGGCATTGGGGAAAAATAACGCAGCAACAGTGAAATTTCTTCTTGATACCGTCAGACCAGCCCAGAACCCCCTGATTGACGGGCTCACCTCAATGGGCGAAGTGCTCACTCAGCGCTCTGATAATGCCGTCAGTCAGAACAGTAAGACAACGGAGCAGGCCTATATTATTTTGCTGGTTCTGCTGGGCATTGCGGTCATTTTGGGCTTGCTGACGGGAAGTTACCTGATTCGCAAGATTATGCGTGAACTCGGCGGTGAGCCGGTTACAGCGCAACGGCTCGCTTACGCTATTTCACAAGGGAATCTGACCTCAACGGTTCAACTGCGAAAAAATGATGACCGCAGCCTCATGGCGTCTCTCGACGCGATGCAAGCCAGACTGCGCGGGATCGTGTTGCAGATTAAAGACGCCTCCGCGTCCGTTGCGCTGGCGGCCGATGAAATCGACCGGGGAAATACAGAACTCTCATCACGAACCGAGCAGCAGGCTGCCGCGCTGCAGCAGACCGCCGCCAGCATGGAGCAGCTCACCAGCACGGTGAAGAGCAACACAGCCGGTGCGCAGCAGACCGCTGAATCTGCCCGGGCAACAGCACAGACCGTTAACGCCGACAAGTCCAAGGTCAGCCACATGACCGATACCATGCACAACATCCATGAGAGCGCAGTCAAGGTCCGTGATATTACGTCCGTGATTGAAAGCATCGCTTTTCAGACCAACATCCTGGCGTTGAATGCCGCCGTGGAAGCCGCGCGTGCAGGTGAAGATGGTCGCGGATTCGCCGTCGTGGCTGGTGAGGTGCGGACACTTGCCCAGCGTAGTGCCACGGCCGCGAAAGACATCAAGCGTCTGATTGAACAGGCCGTCGCACACGTTGACAGCGGCGTAGAAATTGCCGCGCTAACCGGGCAGAGCGTCCTGAAGGTCATGAGTATGGTCAGCGACCTGGCTGAAGGGATGGACTCGATTGCCCGGGCCTCTTCTGAGCAGCTGCAGGGAATTTCAGAAGTCAGCGTGGCAGTGAATCAGATGGACGGCGTCACACAGAATAACGCGGCGCTGGTCCAGGAATCGTCAATGGCCTCCCGTTCGCTGTCTGAACAGGCCCAAACATTACGACAGATTGTTGGATCGTTTAGCGTCTGAACATTCAGGTAACGCCGGCATTCCAGGCTTCATCAGGAAGGTACAGGGGCAATCACATCCGCCTGGCGCAGGTTCACAGGCTGTGGTATCTGCGACAGATTCCGGCGCGTGTTGCGAAGGGATGGCGCTTTGTATCGTGACTTATTCAGGCTGCCCTAAACGTCGCAACGGTAAAAGAGAGTGGCGCTCATGCGCCCTCTCTTCCTCGCCAGCGAAATGCGTGAGCCTGGCGCTGATTTTCATGCATGTCCTGATGTGCCACAACGCAGCGTTACCGGACGTCCGTATGACTGTCGTTGACAAGCCGCCTACAGATCCTGCAGGGCCTGGATAATTGACATATTCATCTCGTGAACCGCCTCTTCACGCCGGCGATAGTATGTCCATTTACCGACCTTGCTTGCCTCAAGCAGGCCGGCATCATGCAGCGCTTTCAGACATAACGAGGTGGCGGGCTGTGAGAGGCCCGCTTTGTCCTGAATAAGACTGGCACAGACACCGTACTGATCGAAGGGATACAGCTGAGAATAGTCAGCAAAGGCTTCGTCAGGGCGTTTAAGCCATTTGAGCACCGCAACCCGTGTCGGGTTAGCCAGTAATTTAATGGCATTTTCAGGTGTCATGCCGTCTCAGAACCTCAAGCAGAATAGAAAGGGTAGTCAGTATAGCCTTTCTCACTTCCACCATACAGTGAGGCAGGATCCGCGTTGTTCAGCGGGTAGCCCATTTTGAAACGCGCCGGTAAATCCGGGTTAGCGATAAACGTGCGCCCGAAGCCAAACAGATCGCCCCATCCCTTTTCCAGCATACGTTCGGCCTTTTCCCTGGTATAACGTCCGGAATACATGATGGGGGAACGGAAGGTTTCACGCAGCGCAATACGGAAGCTTTCGGGCATCTCCGGACTGTTGTCCCAGTCCGCTTCGGCGATAGACAGATAGCCAGTTTCAAGCTCGTTTAGCATCTGCGCAGCACGAATGTAGGTAGCATGCGGATCGCGTTCAACCAGCCCCAGATAAACGCGTTCTTCCTCTGTGCTTGAGAACAATGGCGCGAAACGTACGCCGACACGGTGACTGCCAAATACCGCACTCACCGCTTCGGTGACTTCACGCAGAAAGCGCAGGCGGTTATCAAGGGAGCCGCCATATTCATCGGTACGGAAATTGGTGTGTTCAGAAATAAACTGATTGATCAGATAACCGTTGGCGGCATGCAGCTCGACACCGTCAAAACCGGCTTTTTTCGCGTTCTCTGCTGCCGTGCGGTACATCGCCACAATCGCTTTGACTTCCGATGTGGTCAGTTCGCGCGGCATGCTGGGTTCCGTCAGCATACCGGCACCTGGTCCGGTTTCAATAAAGACCCGTACGCCGCTGGCGGCAACGGCGGAAGGAGCAACAGGCGGCTGTTTACCGGGCTGCAACGCATTGTGCGATACGCGGCCCACGTGCCAGAGCTGGCAAAAGAGCGTTCCGCCTTCTGCATGCACAGCGTCGGTGACGTTTCGCCATCCCGCAATTTGTGCGTCGCTGTGAATGCCAGGCGTCCAGGCATAGCCCTGCCCGCGCGGTTCAATTTGCGTACCTTCGGTGATCATGAAGCCCGCGCTGGCACGCTGGCGATAGTACTCCACCATCATCCTGCCGGGAATGTTGCCCGGCTGCTCGCTACGGCAACGGGTCAGGGGTGGAAGCGCAATGCGGTTACGCAACCTGAGATCACCCAGCGTCAGGGGCGTGAAAAGAGACGGCATAATTAACATCCTTAAAAAGAAACAGGGCTGGCATTATATTTACACATTTAAATTTGTAAATATGTAATGTGTGCGGTTATCTCCCGTTGTCATGATGACTCTGCCAGATTGCCTTCACCGCGCCCTTCACCTAAGCGTTACCGTTATCCTCACGGCGGAACGACCGGGCTGATGGTGGCTGTTTCGGCTTTTTTGCGGCAAAAATCAGCATCACTCCGCCGGTAGGAAAATCCCTCACTGCCCTTTATCAGCGCAGTATGAACGCGTGCAGCAGCCTGGATGATGAACGCAGCAAAACAATGGCAGATCGGCGCATAAAGCAGAAGATAGCCGCTTTATACCCTGTTAAATCGTCAGAACCGGTCACCTGAAACGCGACCTGCGGTACAGCTCGGGCAGAGACGAAGGCGAGTCGCCTTCACATAACATTGCTTGTCTGTCCCGTCCTCAGCGTATGCATGCCGCCCTTTTCAGGAGAGAAGACAGGGATATATCAGGCTGGGGATACGACGGCACGTAATCTTTGCGCCACGGGGGCTTCTTCACTGGCTCATGCCCCCATGTCTTCACCCTTTCCTTTGCACCCTTTTTACACCGCACCCGCTCTTTTTTACGCCACTTTTACACGCCGGGCGCTTAAATCAACGGCACCGGGCGCTAAGGCGTCCATGTAAAAGGAAACCGTTGATGAAATGTGTGAATGCGGCCTCTTTCCTGCCGGTTTGTGGTGATGCCGTGATTGCGGATCTTGCCGAGCAGCAGCGGCTGCGCCTGCTTTCTCCCCGTAAATGGTTCAGAGAGACGATGGAGGTCAACACCGATCCGTCCATGCTCAATCCGCGGCTGATTGCCCAGTGGCTGGGTTCGGCTATTCCCGATGCACGTCTGCTGACGCTGGCGTTGAACAGCAGTCTTTGCTTTGGCCTCTATCGTCATACCCGGCAGATCGGTTTTGCGCGGGTCGTTACCGATATGGCCGAAACCTGGGTTATACAGGACCTGTTTATCTCGCCAGAGTATCGCTATATCGGGCTGGGATCCTGGCTGCTCCACTGCTGTCTGACCCACCCTGGCGCCAGTGGCTGTCATCGCATTATTGCGCTGAGCGACAGCGCCCAGGACTTTCTTGAACGCAACGGATTCATTTGCCATGCCTCTCTGCCGGGTCTTTATCTCAGGGCGGTTGCGCCTTACGGCCTGAGCGACTCGCTGAGCGCTGACCGCGCCCACCACCATTAAGCGGACAGGACGCTTTGCCATGTGTGGCTTGCTGCAGTTTTTCATCCGACCTCAACCCGATCACGGCTGGACGCCGGGCACGGCAACTGATGCCCTGCCCGCCCATAAGGAAAACACCATGTCAGGTTTTATCCTGGTATCACATAATCATTCACAACGTTCCACGCTGTCTGCAATTTATGAAGGCCTGCTTTCCCGCCACGGCGGACTCTGGATAAGCTGGGATGGTGAGACGACGATGCTGCCTTCTGATGCACCAAGGCCGCTGAGCATTCAGCAGAAAGGCCCTTATGAAACGCTGACCTTTCCTCTGTCTTCCGCCGAAGTGAAAGAGGGTTATCACCATTATGTTCATCAGGGATTGTGGCCGGTTTTCCACCAGCGTCCGGATTTGGCCCGCTTTTCTGCTGACGGCTATCGGGAATACAAAAAGATTAACGAAGCCTATGCGCGGGTCATCTGTGATAACGCTATGCCCGATGACACCATCTGGATACAGGATTACCATCTGCTGGGCTGCGCCCATTACCTTCGTGAGGCCGGACTGACTAATCCTGTGGGCTTTTTCCTGCACCAGCCCTTTCCCTCAGGCACGATGTTTGAGGCGATTCCCGACTGGCGCTGGCTCACACAGTCGCTGCTGTGCTGTGATTTGCTCGGCTTTCAGACCGTTCAGGACCTGAACAACTTTATCGTCTGGCTGGAAAGCGAATTCCGCACCGAGCGCCTGAGCGTAGACAGCGTTCGCGTGCAGGGGCGGATTGTAAAGCTCGGCGTCTTTCCTGTCGGGATCGATCTGGATGATGTGCGCTGCCTGCGTGACAGCAACAGCTGTGCGTTTATGGAAATGCAGTGTCGTGAAAGCTTACCGGAAAACACCGTTCTGAGCGGCGGTCATCTTGATGAAAGCGCCGGACTGCCTTACCGCATCAGCGCGGTAGAAGTGTTACTGCGCAAACATGCCGTCTATCAAAAAAATATTACCCTGCTGCAACTGGCCCCGCCTGCTGCGGGCTACGCGGACCGGGCAGCGGCTGTCACGCACACGTTAGAAACTCTGTGCGGAGAATGTAATGGCGTGCATGGCATGATGAACTGGTATCCCGTGAATTGCCTGACGCATGCCTACAGCCGTGAGGAGCAGGCGGGTATTTATCGTGCCTCACGCGTCGCGCTGGTCACGCCCCTGATGTCAGGCATGAGTCTGATGGCGAAGATGTATGTGGCCCTGCAGGATCCGGAAAACCCGGGTGTGTTGATCCTGTCACAGTTTGCGGGCGCGGCGGAGCAGATGGACGGCGCGCTTATCGTCAATCCCTACGATCCGGATGCCATGGCCGATGCCATTCACAGTGCCCTGCTGATGCCGCTGCGTGAACGGCGACACCTGCACGCGCGGCTGATGAAGGGGTTACATCTGCATGACAGCCATCACTGGGCAGAGGCATTTCTGTCTGTGCTGGGTGGCATGCCGGTCATTCCGGGCCCGGTTATGGCAGCCGCGCCCGCGTTGCGTCTGAGCAGCAGCCGGGTGCGCTACTGAGGTGACAGGCAAACGCTGCGCCAGTCAGCCTCCTGGCGCCGGTTGCGGCACGGCAGACAACCTGACCGGGTCGCTGTCCTTTGCTGGCACTCAGATCAACGCTTCACATCACAGCCGCTGTGCTTTCCAGCGCGGCAACAATCGCGGCTTCCATTTTTTCAGGAGAAGTGATGGGGGCAAATCGTCTGAGCGGTTTACCATCACGCGCGATCAGAAACTTAGTGAAATTCCACTTAATCCGCCCACCCAACACACCTGGCAATGCCTGTTTCAGGAAACGAAACACCGGGTGCGCTGCGGCGCCGTTGACCTCGACTTTCTCGAACATCGGGAAGCTCACGCCATAGTTGATATGGCAGGTCTGTGCGATATCGTCGGCATTACCGGGTTCCTGCCTGCCGAACTGGTTGCAGGGAAAGCCCAGTACCACCAGCCCCTGATCGGCATACTTTTTGTAAAGCGCTTCCAGGCCTGCATATTGGGGCGTGAAGCCACAATGACTGGCGGTATTCACCACCAACACCACCTTGCCAGCGTAGTCGGCCATCGTAATGCGCTCGCCATGTAAACGGGTAGCACTGAGTTGATAAAAGGCCGTCATAGTGTAATCCTCAGAGAAAAAACATTTACCGCCAGGACTGGCGCGCCGTACATCACAACACAGGGGCCCGGCAAGCCGACTTTTGATCGGCGGCGAAGGCGCTGGCAACAGGATGTGACCCGGCCCACCCGTTTTATGGCACACCCTCTTCGCGCTTAGCCAGGGATAACACTGGCTATGATATTTAAAAAGACGTGGCCAAAGCATAACAGAGAAATACGCCTGTCATTAAACCAGCGGTGTACAGCGGAACGATGTCGCGTTAAGAAGAAAAGGCCCAGCCCCCGTGTTTACAGGCGTTTGTTGCCTGTCCCGTCAGAGCGGCTGTCTGGCTCATCCTGTCTCTTTCTCCCAACGTCATTGGAAGGTCAGTTACTTTGAAACCTGATGATTTGACCTCTAAAAATCAGAACCCAAAACAAACCTGTACAATGACTGATTTGTTGTATAACTTAGATCTATACACTCAGCATAATAACTGTACAATGGAGAAACCTATGCAACACAGACTGCCCGTAACTGGCGTAAGTAAAGATGTTTCATCCTTCTTCAGCCGCGCATCACTGCCCTCTCAGCAGGAAACGTTGGGCGTTGTTGTGGTTGAAATACTCAGAGCAGGTCGTACGCTGAACCGCAAAGCGCTTTGCAAGTCGCTCATTGAACGTATGAGCCATGTTTCTTCTCCTCAGGAAGAAGAACACCTGCAGGAACTGTTGCGCCTTCTGTTCTGATACTGGCTGGAACCTTCTGAAAGGGACTTTGCGGCACAGTGGCTGACATACACGACAGCCGGGCAGGCAAAACTTATTCAGAGAGTAATAATGACATACAGTAAAGATGAAAAACTCCGTGACACACTCATTGGAGAGGCTGCCCTGGCATCCCTTGAGGAGCAGGGCAGCGTCACATTAAAGAGCGTGCTGGAAAATCTTGATGCCATCATGCGTTCTTCTGACAGCGAAGAGAAAAGCCGCGCAGTCAGCATGGCCATCAGTGAAATTAAAGCCGATATGGCCGCTCGTCGCTCTCCTGATGACAGGGACGATGACCATGCCGCCCTTCTGTCACAAGATGCCGATGAAACCTCACGGAACTGACCGTGTCTCAGCGTTATACACGTCTGTCAAAGCAAGTCATTTACGATTAACGACACAAGCAGGCTGTCTGTTTGGGGGTGAAAATAGCGTCGAAGCGCTATCCCTGCCAGGCAAGGCTTTCTGGAAGACAAAACGTTTCGTATTACCGTGACCGGAACGACACCAGAGAGAGTAAGGCCCGATATTCTGCGCACGTAGATTACGGCGACTGGCCCGACTGCGACGCAGATAAGAAGATGCCTGACGTGAAGCGGATATTAATGCATCTTTTTCATAAGCCGGATAATGAGTTCACCGCAGTCCGCGCGCGTTTTTGCCTCTACGCTATGTTCACTCATCGTCTGCAAGGCCTTCGTCAGGTCTTCAGGCATGACAGTGCCCTCCCGTCTCAGGAGCTGGCTGACGGTTCTGCCTACCAGAGCAAGCACCTCTTGTGAAATATCGTGCTCATTGTTTTTCAATCGTCCTCCCGGCAGGTGTATAAACATACAGTTTATCACTTTTCATCCCACCACCCAACCCTGGCTCTTTCTTGCGCTTTCAGGTTAAGACAGTGCAAATGAAACTGAACACCCGAAGAGATTACGCTAACGGTAATAACTTTAAATGAAAAAGATTTTCTCCCTTCCGGTCGCAGTGCCATTATGTTCCCTTTAACGCACGAATAACAGACCTGGTCTGGGTTACGCGTACCTGTTTCTGAGCGCATCACGACAGAACAGGGTAAGTGCTGAATATTTTAAGCAGGCATTATCTGCGGGGACGACTACAGTCAGTGGTGAGGTTGTCATAAATCGTACTTATGGAGGATTGACCGTGTTACTTCAAGACGACGAGAAAGGCCACGTCATTATTGGCGAAGCAGCATTGCACCTGGCGCTGGCTGACAGGGAAATAAACATTACTTCTCTGATGAATGAACTGAGACGCATGGCAACAGACAATTGCAGCGACGATCGCCTGAGTAAAATCCTGGAAGCCAGAACATGGCTAAGAGCATTTTTAACGCCCGGTCTCGTAAAGCAGCCAGTGCCCTACCTGCAGACACTTGCAGGCCTGAACGAAGAAAAGAAATAACGCCAATGGACGTAGTCCGGCCCCGGCCGGAAGACGACGATACGAGATAACCTCATCGGTCTCGCGCGAGCGTGTACCGGCCGGAGATACTGTCAGGGACGACACTTCACGGCATGTTGCGCATAACCACGGTGTTGTCTTTTGCTCCTCGTGCGGTCAAAACACGTTCTGTAAACGAAACGATCGCGTCAAACACGCGGATACAGCTGGCTCACGACGCGTGGCGCTTTCTTTCAAGTACGGCCGCCCCCCTTCCTCACTGTGTTCCCCTGACACTCACTTTCGGGTTGACTTTGCAGCCTGTCAGAAATATGCAGGACGATTTAACGTTGACCTGCGTGTCGTTTTGTTTATAGTGAGTCGCTGTTCTGCTCAGGAAAGCACCATTTTGCCCCCTGACAGGCATCGCCGTCTGCCCCGGATATCGCGTCCGGGCAGGAATGACCTTCCTGAAAGCCCCTTATGGCCGTAAAGGAGAATTACCATCATGCGTCTTACGCCACCCTGAGTTTTCCCCCTTCCCTGGCGCACCGGCTTAACCGATCGCGCACGCAATAACATCCCGACTGCGGATGTGCTTTTGCATCACTAAATTTTGCCCGCATGGGCTTACTTTCATCTAAAAAACTGAGAAATCAATATGTTGCTGTCCTCGACGCGTAAGGACTGGCTGGGTAACGTCCGGGGTGACGTCCTTGCCGGTATTGTGGTCGCGCTCGCCCTTATTCCAGAAGCGATCGCCTTTTCGATTATCGCTGGCGTAGATCCCCAGGTCGGACTCTACTCCGCGTTCTGTATTCCCTTCGTTATGGCCTTTCTCGGTGGCCGACCGGCGATGATTTCGTCGGCCACCGGCGCGATGGCGCTGCTGATGGTCACGCTGGTTAAAGAGCACGGCTTGCAGTATCTGCTGGCGACCTCCGTGCTGACCGGCCTTCTGCAGTTGCTGGCAGGCTATCTCAGGTTAGGCAGTCTGATGCGCTACGTTTCCCGCTCGGTGGTGACCGGCTTCGTCAACGCGCTGGCCATCCTGATATTTATGGCCCAGTTGCCGGAACTGACTCATGTGAGCTGGCAGGTTTATGCCCTGACCGCTGCCGGGCTCGGCATCATTTATCTTTTCCCGCGGATCACCAAAGCCATCCCTTCCCCCCTGGTCTGCATTATTGTTCTGACTGCAATCTCTGTATGGCTCCATCTGGATGTGCGCACCGTCGGCGATATGGGCAGGCTGCCCGACAGCCTGCCCGTGTTTCTGATCCCGGACATTCCGCTGAATCTGCACACCCTGCTGATCATCTTGCCTTACGCCGCAGGCCTGGCTGTGGTGGGATTGCTGGAGTCGATGATGACCGCCACCATCGTGGATGACATGACCGATACAGGCAGCGATAAAAACCGCGAGTGCAAAGCGCAAGGGATCGCCAACATCTGTACCGCCTTTATTGGCGGTATGGCGGGCTGCGCCATGATTGGTCAGTCGGTGATTAACGTGAAGTCAGGCGGCCGGGGACGGTTGTCCACCCTGACGGCGGGCGTGGTGTTACTGCTGATGGTGGTCTTTCTGCGCCAGTGGGTGTCTCAGATCCCGATGGCAGCCCTGGTCGCCGTGATGATTATGGTATCTGTAGGAACCTTCTCCTGGCAGTCGATTGCCAACCTGCGCACCCATCCCATGTCCACCAGCGTGGTGATGCTGGCCACCGTCGTCGTTGTGGTCGCCACTCACAACCTGGCGCTGGGTGTGCTGATCGGCGTACTGATTGCCTCGCTGAACTTTGCCACTAAAGTGGCGCGCTTTATGGCGGTGTCCTCTGAACGGCAAGGCAACACACGAATTTATACCGTGACGGGCCAGGTCTTTTTTGCCTCGTCCGATCGCTTCACCCGCCATTTTGACGTCAGCGAGGAGGTGGAACGCGTCATTATTGATGTCACCCATGCACATTTCTGGGACATCACGTCAGTAAGCGCGCTGGACCGCATCGTGATCAAGTTCCGGCGGGAAGGCACGGAGGTCGGGCTGCGGGGAATGAATGCGGCAACGCAAACTTTGGTTGACCGCTTCGGCGTGCATGACAAACCTGACGAGATTGAAAGACTGATGAACGGTCACTGAGAAACAGGGCTGGGGCTGTTTGTCCCAGCCACTGGAGGCGTGGCCAGACGCGCCACGCTTTCCCGCAGTTGAGTGTTTCGGATGGGCCTTCTACGCTTAAGCCTGACCAGATGGGCGTTACTGTACCGTCTGTTTATATTCAACGGTTAACGGAGGTCAAATGACAGACACGACTGTCACCCGTAGAGATACCCACACGCTTTTTTTTGATGTCAATGAAACCCTCCTGGATACCGCGCCGTTAAAAGCCTGTGTGGTGCGTCGCCTGGGCAATAAACCCGAACGCGCAGAAGCCTGGTTCACTTCGCTGCTGCATTACTCGCTGGTGGAATCCGTCACAGGCAGCTGGCACAGCTTTGGTGATATCGCAGAAGCCGTGCTGCAGATGACCGCCGAACGCTATGGGATCACGCCTTTACCTGACGCTACTTCGCTGGCTGACGCCTTATCGGCCATGCCGGCTTTTCCTGACGTTGCAGACGGTTTATCCGCATTAAAATCGCACGGCCTGACGCTGGTGGCGTTGACGAACTCGTCACAGGCGCTGGCTGAAAAACAACTCAGTCAGGCGGGACTAAGCTCTTTTTTCAGCCGGGTGCTCAGCGTCGAGTCATTACAGGTCTATAAGCCGGATTTGCGCGTTTATCGCTGGGCAATGGATGAAATGAAACAGCCAGCCACATCATGCATGATGGTAGCCGCGCACGGCTGGGATGTCGGCGGTGCGAAGCGCGCGGGGATGAAAACCGCCTTTATCGCGCGGCCGGGACAAACGCCTTTCCCGTTGGCGCCTGAACCCGATGTGATCGTCAGGGATATTGGCGCGCTTGCCGCTGTGTTCACTCACCGGTGAAACAGAACCTGCCCCGCGGTAACGACAGCCCGCAGGGCAGAAAAACCCACGCAACCCTGCTATGATCGCCGCCTGAAAGCAGTAAGCACTTTCCCTGAGGACCTGATATGACCCCTGATGTTCCACTCAAGTATTATGACATTGCTGAAGAATACGCGGCAGAGACAGCAACGCCGGTCAGCGAGTCAGAACATGATGCGCTGGCGCACTACTTCCAGTTACTGATTACCCGGCTGATGAATAACGAAGCGATCAGCGAAGACGCGCAGCAGGAGATGGCCGCCGAGGCAGGCATTGATGCGGCGCGTATTGACGAGATCGCCACCTTTCTGAATCAATGGGGCAATGAGGACTAATTTCGATAACTGATGCACGTCCGTGCATCAGTTTTATGGGCTGCCTGTCCGCTTTCTGTTTCTTTTAATATATGGGCTCAAAAAAAAGGATTTTTCACACTCAGCAGGAGCAAGAAGAACGGCACAATGCCTGATGTGGGCGGGATTGGGCGGTCAAAAAAGTGAATGTCACAACTGAGCGCCGTCATGAGAAACTGCACCTGTGCCGGGCACAGGTGCAGACGATAAAGGCTAGGACGCGTGTTTGCCGAAGGATACCGACTCCTCCTCCTCATTGGTAATATTAGGTTTCGCCAGGCTGGCGCTCACGCCCCAAAAGTAGCAGACCAGGGATGCGACAATGATAAGGATCATATCGAATGGCGTGCTAATCACGCCGCTCCCGCCGTAGGTACCGAGCATGGAAATCACCATCACCACAATGTAGTAAGCCAGCAGCCACCAGGCGCAACGCAGATCCTGACTGAATTCGCTGTTCTTCTTACCAAAGACGGCGTAAGCGACCCAGGCAATAATCAGGATCGGGATAAGAATCTCATTGACCGACCAGCCGCTCCAGTAAATCAGGAGCGTACTGGCTACAAACGCCAGCGGACTGAGCAGCCCGGCTATCGGCAGGCGAAACGGGCGCTGCATGTCAGGCAGGTGACGACGAAATGCGCCCAGCGTGATCGGGCCCGGCATATAGGTAAAGACGGTGGCCGAGGTGACCGCACCGATTAATCCGCCCCAGACCTGAAACTCAGAAGGCAGCGTCCAGGCGATGGCCAGCAGCAGCGATAACCACAATGCGCCGCGTGGTACGCCCGATTTTGCATCCACTTCACCAAACACTTTAAACAGATGACCGTTACGCGCCCAGGCAAACAGCACGCGCGCAGCCCCCGCCAGATAGATGTTGCCGGTTCCGGCCGGAGAAATCACGGCGTCGATAAGAATCAGGTTAATCAGCCAGGTCAGTCCCAGGCTGCGCGCTAAATCGGCATAGGGCGACTGGAACACCTGCTTCAGCCCGGCCCAGCCATGTTGTGACAGTAAATCGGCCGGCACCGCGCCCATAAAGGCATACTGCAGGGCCAGGTAAATCACGAAGCTGACGGCAATGGCAATACCAATCGCCAGCGGTACGTTGCGCTGTGGGTTTTTGGCTTCACTCGCAAAATCCACGGCCTGGCGAAAACCAAGATAGGCAAAGACAATCCCTGCCCCCGTCAGCGAGCTAAAAACACCATGCGCCCCGCCCGGCGGTGCTGGCGGAACGTCAAGATTCGGCGCATGAAAGTAAAGCAGGAGCGTAATGATGGTCAGTACCGGCACGATAAATTTGAAGGTGGTAACAATGGTATTCACACGACCAAAAAAACTCACGCTCCAGTAGTTAAGCAGGAAAAATACCACCAGCAGCCCAATCTGCACCACAAACCCTAATCCCGTTGGGCTGCCGTCAGTATGCCCCAGGGCAGGCCACCAGTAAATCGCGTACTGACGAACGGCCTCCACTTCCACTCCGGCGGTGCTGGTATACGCCAGCAGAGAACTGACACCAATGACAAAGCCGACGATATTGCCGTGCGAATAGTTGGGATAGCGCACAAAACCGCCTGCGCGCGGCAACGCCGAGGAGAGCTCGGCGTAAACCAGGCCAATCATCAGCACAATCACCGCACCCAGCACCCAGGCCCAGCCGGTATGGCTGCCTGCATAACCGGAGCTGTTAAGGGCGGCATACAGCCAGCCCGACCCGATCATGGAGCCAATGCCCAGTAACGACAGATCGACCAGTCCTAATTTCTTTTTAAGTCCCGTGGACGCCATAATATGCCCCTGTATGATTTTGATTATTAGATGTTGTGCGTGGGAATAAAGCATATTGTGTGCCAGCACTATTTTACTGTCGTGATGGTTTATGTAAGAAACATTCTGGTTCACATAAGCAGGCGATAAAGGGTTTCAGGCGAGGCTTTCTACGGAAATAAACAGATCTGTCGACAATCAGGGCAAAATTAAGCAGGAGATCACGGTGCAAGGCGCACTGCAATGATCCGAAAAATATATTGTGAAGGTAATTGAAACATTCCGTCACCGGTAAAAAAGTCGTGACACAGTTTTGGACGCCTCTGAGCCTGAAAGCCGGTGAAACAGCCCCCTGAGAAACTGACGCGCCTACCTTCTGCCCTGCCTTAGTCAGGCTTTGTACGCCCGCCGTTCGCATTTTGCCGGGCCATCCGATCCGGGAACGTCAGACGCAAAAACAGGCTTTCCTCATCCTCATTAATACGTTCAATAAGAGCGGGCAGTCACAGACGGCGTTTTTTTGCACCAGGCCGACACGTAAAGATGTGTTCTGGCCTGCCGGGAATAAAAACAGATTGGTCAGGCGGCACGGAACTTTTTTATCTGGCCCGCTGATGGTGTGTTAATACCCTGTCCGCAACATGAAGGGAGAATAAGTGAGAAAATGACGCAGTGCGGTGCCCTTATTTAAACAGCGGATGTCAGTGAATCATCTTTATTAAACGGGCACATTTTGCGCCTGTTGCCAGCGTCCTGAACGGATCCGGTAATCCAGCCCGTCCGGGCTGGATTACCGGCACAACAGGCTCCCGGGAAAGCCACCGTTACCCGATACTCAACTTTGGGTAGGCTTCCCACTATACCGGCTGATCGGTTTTTCAGACGGCTGTTTCATCTCACGTCCAAACGCGCGGACGCCTGCCAGAGCCGGTTTAATCCCGCGCCATAACTCTTCATCTTTCAGTAATCGGATGATGCCGCGGATGCCGGGTGCGCTTTTGTCTTCCCCGGCCAGTCCGGCCCCCCGCATCGCTTTTGCGGCATTAACGATCCCCAACAGCACAGGATTGAACTCTTCGGGGGGAATCGTTGCCAGCGCCTTAAAGACCAGGGACAGATTCTGCATGGCATTAAGCGCTCCAGGCTGGTTCAGGCCGTCAACCAGCACTCCGGCAATCTGGGTATTGGCATTGACGATATCTGTAGCCAGACGCAGGAAGCCATGTTGATGAAGGCTTTCCAGCAGCGTGGCAAGGGCTTCGTTTGCTGTGGGCTCGGTGCGCGTGGGCGGCACGTCATACTTTAGCGGTTCAGCCATTAAAACTTCTCCGGATGGGCGGTGTGTTCAGGCGGCAGCGTATAACCTGGCTGACGCCATTTATCCTCAACGGGCAGATGATCGCGCGGCGTGCGGTGCCCATGGCGAAAATTGTGCGACGGCAGCGGTGAAGCGTGAGGAGGACGCGCCAGCTTCTCCAGGCGAATAGCAATTTCTTTATAGGCTGGCGTCTGCACGTCAGGATCGTGATGATCCCCCGTGAGTCCGTTTACGCCCGGCTTACCATGGTGTATCGGGATAAAAAGGATATTACCTGCCACGCGTTCAGTAATGATCACCGGCACCTCAAGCGCACCGCGCCGTGACGTCAGCCTGACCCAGTCGCCTTCCTGCAAGTGACGCTCCTGTGCCAGTGCGGGGCTGATTTCAACGTACCAGTGAGGCGACAGCGAGGTGATTCGTCCCCCCGCCCCCGTCTGGTTGGTGGCCTGAAAATGCTCCAGCATGCGGCCGTTGTTAAGCAGCAGATCATAATGGGCATCGCTCTCCTCGGCAGGCGCTTCCCACTGCAACGGATAGAGCCGCGCTTTGCCATCGGGGAAGTGAAAACCGTCGGTATAGAGCAACGGCGTGCTACTGCCGTCGGCGCTGACAGGCCAGAGCTGTGACTGCCAGCCCGCCAGCCGGTCATAGCTGACGCCGGCAAAGATACCGGCGATGCGCGCCGCTTCCGCCATAATGTCGGCGGGATGCTGATAATACCAGGGATGGCCCAAGCGGCTGGCGAGTTCGGTCAGTATCCGCCAGTCGGGACGACTGTCGCCTAAGGGCGGTAGCACCTCGTAAAAGCGCTGAATACGCCGTTCGGTGTTCACAAACGTCCCCTCTTTTTCGACGCTCGGGCAGGCAGGCAACACGACATCCGCAAATTCTGCCGTCCGGCTCATAAAGATATCCTGCACCACCATAAAATCGAGCCGACTGAACGCCTCATGGACTTTTGTGGAATGCGCATCCGCAAATGCCGTTTCTTCACCAATGATGTACATCGCTTTCAGCGTGCCCTGATGCGCCTGCTCGATCATCCGGTAATTATCTGCGCCCACTTCCGCCGAAAGCGCTTCCGGATCGACGCCCCAGGCCGCCGCCCATTTTTGCCGCACGGCCGGATCCGTGACGCTTTCATAGCCGGGATAGACATTACTCAGGCAGCCAAAATCACTGGCCCCCTGCACATTATTGTGGCCGCGCATGGGATACCCGCCGGTGCCTGGCTTACCATAGTTGCCGGTCACCAGCAGCAGATTCGAGAGTGCGGTGCTGGTATCCGAACCGTGACTGTGCTGCGTAATGCCCATCGCCCACAACAGACAGGCGCTTTTGGCCTGGCCTATCATTTCTGCCGCGTTCGTCAGTTCCTGCACGCTCAGACCGGTTAACTGACTGGCATAGTCGAGCGTGAAAGGCGCCAGCGACGCGCGAAACTCGGCGACGTTATTGACCTTTTCGGCAAGAAAGGCCTCATCGGCATAGCCGTGATCGAACATGTAACGCGCCATCGCCGATGCCCACACCATGTCATAACCCGGCTTAATCCGCAGGTACAGATCCGCGCGCTCAGCCATTTCATAGCGACGGGGATCCACAACGAGAAGCTGCTGCCCGTGATGTTTATGGGACTGTTTGATATGGGAGGCAATGACAGGGTGATTTTCTGCAATGTTGCTGCCGACGATAATGATCAGCGACGCCTGCTGCATATCCTTGATGGTTCCCGCGTCGCCCCCATGGCCGACGGTCCGGAACAATCCCTGGGTGGCAGGGTTTTGACAATAGCGGGAGGAGTTATCGACATTGTTGGTGCCAAAGATTAAACGGGCGATTTTTTGTGTCAGATAGGCTTCTTCATTACTGGCTTTACTGGAACCGATAAAGCCGATGCTGTTGCCGCCCGACTGTCGATGAATCTGCGTCAGGCGCTGGACGATAACCGCCAGCGCTTCATCCCAGCTGGCGGGACGAAAGCGCCCCTGCTCACGGATAAGCGGGGTAGTCAGGCGGTGCGGATCATTCACAAAATCCCAGCCAAACTTGCCTTTTACACAGGTTGAAATGCCGTTTGCGGGTGCATCTGCAACCGGCTGCACTTTTAAGATGTGGCGATCACGCGTCCACATTTCAAAACTGCAGCCTACGCCACAATAAGTGCAGACCGTTTTCGTTTTTTTAATTTCAGACTGGCGCATCGCCATATCGATCAGTGAAACACCGGTAACGGGTCCCGCGCCGATGCTGTTTTCCAGTTTTTTAACCACGTCAATCAGCGGACGTTTAACGGTTTCCGGCATATTGGTGAAGGGACCGGCATTGGGCTGCATCGTTTTTTCCAGCAGCGCATTGCAGGGGCAAACGGTAACGCAATGGCCGCAGCTCACACAGCTTGATCCGGCTATGCGCTCGCCACCGTCCCACAATACGCGGGGATGGTCGGCGGTGTAATCGATAGACAGCGTTTCGTTTACCTCGACGTTCTGGCATGCCTCTACACAGCGACCACAGAGGATACACTGGTCAGGATCGTAAGTATAAAAGGGGTTGGTATGGTCTTTTTCCGCAGGTTTACGCTCATAGGGATAATACTGAATCGGTATCGCCATATCGCTGACCGCGTTGTGTAAGGTGCAGTCGCCGGTATTGTGTTCGCATACCGTACAGTAAAGTTCATGGCGCGCTAAAACGCGGTCCATGCCCTCTTCCTGCGCCGCCTGCGCCTGCGGATCTACACTGCTCACCACCATGTCGTGCACGGTTTCTAGCGTACATCCCCGCACCAGTTTGCCCGCATGCTCTACCCAACAGACATCACAGGTTTCCAGTGGCTTCAGAGCGGGGTGATAACAGACATGCGGCAGTTTTTTGCCGTGCAGTTCGAGAAAATCAATCAGGGGCAAACCTGCCTGACCTGACAGCCGTTCCCCGTTGTAGACAATGGTGCATGTTTCCATGATTTTACCTTTTTTCTTTTCGCGGATGGGATACGCGGTCATCGGCTTTCTGCCTGTATAAAGGCCAGGTAATTTTTATTTCCTGTTAAAACTAGTTGTGCACAGTCGATAAATCAGGCGAGACGGCAGGAGAATTTGAGGGAAAAGGGGTAACAAAGTGTAAGCGCAATATCGGAAACAGGATTCTTATACCAACGGAATATGAAACAGGCAGCCAGCCACCAGGAAAACTCTTAAATTATTTTTTTTGCTCCCTTCCTAATAGTTTTTGGTTGCCGCTTACGCTTGCGAAAAAATATTTTGTGAAATTAACTTAGCGACAGGTTTCCCCCAAACCGAATTTCACTGTTTCACTTAACCGCCGCGCCGGCGGTTTTTTTTCGCTAAAATAAAGCCAGTAAAATGACGTAGCGCCATCATATAACAGACCCGCGTTTTTTCGGTGCACACTTTCGGATGCCAAACGATTATATTCACGTTTCTCTCGCGTTATAAACGCCGCTCTGTACCAGACCTTTCCACAGCAGGTATGGGCTGTGACTTACGCTGGCACGGTGAAGGCGAGGCGGCCTCGTACTTTGCCAGCCATACTGTTGAGATAAAACGTCATCGGTCAGTCAGCTAACCACAGGGGCCGTCTTTAACCGCCAACAGTCCGGTCCCCCGTACTCAGACGAGATCCCAGACTGCGGCGGCCCGGTTAACTGCGAATTATTCAGGGTTTTAAAATCACTTTTGTCCACCCGCTGTCGCGGTTGTCAAAATGTTTATAGCCCTCTGCGGCTTCTGTCAGTTGCAGCCGGTGGGAAATGATTTGTCCCGGCTTCGCTTTGTCCTGCGCGATCAGACGCGCCAGCTGGCGGTTATAGGCTTTGACGTTTGCCTGGCCAGTGCGGACAGACTGGCCTTTAAACCAGAAGCTGCCGAAGTCGAAAGGCATTTTACCTTCTTTCGCCAGATCGGTGGCAGCACCGGGATCCTGTGGCACAAACACGCCCACCACGCCAATGCCGCCCGTCGCTTTGGTGGAGGCCACCAGGCTGTTCATGGTGTCGGCGTTATCTTCAACCCCATGTTTGTTACAGCACTGATATCCCACACATTCGCAGCCACAATCGGTGCCCCGGCCATCCGTCAGGTCGAGAATTTTATTTACCGCATCGGTCCCGGTGGCATTAATGGCAATGGCACCGAGTTTTTCAGCCAGCGCCAGCCTGTCGGCATGCGTGTCCACAACGTACACTTCGGAGGCACCCTTGATAATCGCCGAATGCGCCGCCATCAGTCCTACCGGCCCTGCACCATAGATAGCCACACTTTCGCCGGGTTTGAGCCCCGCCAGTTCAGTGGCATGCCAGCCGGTGGGAAAAATATCAGACAGCATGACGTAATCGTCTTCCTTTTCAACCGCATCGGGTGGCAGCACCAGGCAGTTAAAATCGGCAAAGGGTACGCGCAATAATTCTGCCTGACCACCAGACCAGGGCCCCATTTCGGCAAAGCCGTACGCCGCCCCTGCCGTGCCTGGATTGGTTGTCAGGCAGAAGCCTGTCAGCCCTTTTTCACAGTTTTCGCAGAATCCGCAGCCGACGTTGAAAGGCAGGCAGACATAATCTCCGACTTTCACGCGCTCCACACCGCTGCCGATCTCTACCACCTGCCCCAGATTTTCATGGCCCAGGATACGGCCCTGTTCGAAGCTGGTACGCCCTTCGTACATATGAAGATCAGATCCGCAAATATTGGTGGTGGTGATACGAACCAGAACATCCGTGGGACGCTCAATTTTGGCATCGGGCACGTCTTTTACTGACACATCGTATGGTCCGTTATAAACGACTGCTTTCATATTTTTCCCCTCGGGTCATGGATGATTTGGCACCCACCGGCCCTGACCGGGACGGCGAGCGGCATCGGATTTTCTGGGCTGGTTAATCAGCCTGACGCTAATCGTGCGTTCGCTGTGGAAAGAGACCGTTCGCTTAAAATACGCGTGACTAAAAAGCGTGATTGCCTGCCCTGTTTTTAAAATAATTAGGGTTGCGCAATATTTTCGGATATTTCCGACAAATTTAACTACGGTGGAATAATGACAGATTCCCTCTGGAATGACCTGCGATACATTTCTCCTTCGTGGTTAAGATTTGCCTTCATGTTCTTTTTAAATCAGTCTTAAAAGCGTAACTGAGATAAATAAAATTGCTGCTCATCGTGAAAATTAATTCAAATAAAAATAACTTAGACTTTTTTTACAATGACTTATCTGAGAAGGTGATTATGTGAACGGAAGTTACAAAGGAGAAAAGCGAAGCCGCCTGCTGATTTAATGCACAGCAAGGCCGTAAACCTGAACAGATTAATTACAGACGGTATCCGAAAACATGCATTCCTTATGTCTGACAGAAAATCGTGTTTATTTTTCACAGGTTGCGCATTATGCCCGGCAGGGGATTATCACGGCCTGGCTTATATTACCTTTCTGCGTATTAATTTATCATGGCAGTATTCGCGCTTGTGGCCCGTTCCCGCCGGGCTTTAATTACAGGCTGCCGGATGCTCACTCTGTCAATACAGATTCAGGCAATACGCTGATCCTGCCTGTGTGCTAACGGTTTTTTCCTTCGGTGCTGAGCCGGTCTGGCGGGTCAGACCGGTGTGCAGACATAAACGTGCACAACGCTATCAGGCAGGGAGATGACAGCAGGTAAGTGATCTCCGGCCTGCCCCGTCCGATGAGGTGCCTGCGAGGGCGCAGGTTTTTACGATGCGGCAGCGTGCCCATTCAGCTGGGTTTTGAACGTCCCGGCAATATCTTACTTTCCGCGCCCTGCTGTTTAGCGGAAAAATCCTGTTCCACAGGGTGTTCTGTGCCCATCCGGCTACTGATGTCGATACCGAACACACAGAAGCCCAGCAAGTCTTTGGCTTCATCTTCCACCCGGGTAATGATAACCAGATCAATACGGCCGCCCGGCAGCGTCACTTCATAAGGCGGATAAGGCAGCCCTTTTTCGCGGAAATCCTGAAGCCATAACAGTTTATCCGCCTCCGAAGGGATGACTTCATAGATATAACGGTCGATGAGATCGTCCAGTTCCCAGCAGACGCGTTCGGCGAAGGTCTCACTGGCATCCACGATCCGGAGATCCGTGTTGAGGAAACAGATGGAGGTCCCGGGCGCAGCGTACATGGACGAGATCTGATGCGCGCGCTGATCGAGAGACATGCGTTGTACCCTGCGATGAAATTTTTTACCCGGTCGGGTGAGTAGCAACGCGTGCGTCTCATCTGCGGTCAGCGGCTTGCCGAATAAATAGCCCTGCGCATAGGTGCAGCCTATTTTCCGCAGCATTTCCGCCTCTTCCTCTGTTTCAACCCCTTCGGCGATCACGTCCATATCCAGGCTGCGTCCCAGGCCGACAACGCTGGAAACAATCTTGCGACTGTCCTTTTGGTGCAGCATTGAGCGAATGAAACTGCTGTCGATTTTGATTGTGGTGGCAGGAAGCTGAATGAGCCAGGCCAGGCTTGAGAATCCGGTGCCAAAGTCATCCATTGCTATCATGCAGCCCATATCTGAAAGGTAATCAATCTGCGCACGCGCTGAATCCACATCATCTATCAGAGCCGTTTCGGTGATTTCTATCTTGAGCCTGGGCAAACTGAAGGCGTACTGATTTGCCACGTGCTTGATGATGTCAGGCAGATGACGGCCCTTCAGTTGGGAAGGCGAAACATTAACCGATAAAAACTGCTGTTCGGGCCAGGTGCCTGCGGTCAGGATGCCCTGAGTTAACAGGACGGCGGTCAGTTCATTCAGCAGGCCCTGACGTTCCATTTCGGGAATGAATTGATCGGGCGGGATAATAAGCCCGTCCGGTAAAACGCGGCGGGCCAGCATTTCAAAGCCGACTACCCGCTCATCCTCGAGCGACACAATCGGCTGAAAATAAGGCGTAAATTCACCGGCCTGAAGCCGTTTCTTAAAGCAGGTATGCAATGTCGCATTTTTTCTTTTCGTGTTCATTCAGGTGCCTGCAACCTGCCGCGTGTTTTCATCCGGCCGTTATGGGTGATCGATTAGTCGTTAAGTCCTCATAAAATGACGAGGTTTCATATCTGAAAAAGGCGCGCTGGCGGAATGTCTGCCGTCACCCTCTCTTTCAGTCAGTCATGAAAGGTTGAGCCGCCGTGAGATGGCCGCATCATATTGCTGCACGTCGGGAAACGCCAGACGTTTTGCCTTTCATTCTTCTGCCAGCACTTGCGCTGTGATCGTGTTATCGGCATTAAACAAGCGAACCGTAGTGATTTATGCTTTTCAGTTGCGAATCACCTCGCATGATCCCCGCTAAGCCCCTGCCCTGCCTTGCTGACAGGCTGCTGAAGAGCCGCAGCCAGGCGGCGCATTGATCGTGTTGATCGGGCTGGGGCGAAATTTTTTCGTCCTGCGTGGCGCGTCACTGACAAACGCCCCGGGAAGACGAGGGACACCGTCACGGCAGACTGGCTTGTCCCCGCAGCAAAAACGCGGTGCTACCGCTGCCTTGCTTCATCCTGAACAAGCCGCCACGTGGGAGGTTATGTAAAGACAGAGACTGACTATGTAAATTATTCCTTGTCTGGCCGGGCCTGCCGATAACCTTTTTGCAACATTAGCGGAAACAATTCTTATGGAGAACCTTATGTTCAGACCAGGAAAAATGTCACTCAACATGATGCTCAACGCGGCTTTCCTGACCGTCATCATGCTCGGCGTGTGTATTACCCTTTTTGCCGGTATCAAGCTCAGTACGGTCAGAGATCAGCAGAAGCTGACGGTAGCCCGACTGAATGATTTACGCACCTTACAGACCATTAAGGACAACGTTGCACAGCAAACTACGCTGCTTCTGGCGGCATCCTCGGGTGACAGGCACGCATCCATACAGGATATCGCTGCAAAATTTGCGGCATTACAACAAAACAGTGATGACACCACCGCCCACTTCCGCACGCTGATTAACGGTGCGCGTACCATTCCGGGTATTAACCTCAGCGAAGTGGATGAAGCCTCTGACTTTTTGAAAAAAATCGAAACGTCATCGCCGCCTTTCAAAGCCAGTGCGACGCGAGCCCTGCAACAGGACGGCAATGCCGTCCGTGAACATATCGACAACGCGCTACTGACGGACCTGGCGAACTACCGCTCAGCCGTCAACGATATGGTGGCTTATCAGGATCGTGTGACCGGCGGTACGGCAGTGAAGACCGAAACGGGGCTCGCAGGCGTGTTCCTGTCGCTGAGCGTACTCACCGTGGTGTTTATCGCTCTGGGCTTTGTCATGAGCTGGCTGATTACGCGCCGTATCAAGAAACAGTTGGGCGCAGAACCCGCCCAGGCACAGGCGCTGGCCGCCGCCATTGCCGCCGGCGATCTGAGTACGCCGGTTAAACTTCGCCGCGATGATGCTTTCAGCCTGATGGCCTCACTGGCAGGCATGCAGGACAACCTGCGTGACCTGGTATCGCAGATTAAAGCCTCATCCGCTTCCGTCTCGCTGGCGGCCGATGAAATCTCACGAGGCAATACCGAGCTGTCTTCCCGAACCGAACAGCAGGCCGCCGCATTACAGGAAACGGCCGCCAGTATGGAGGAGCTGACGACAACGGTGAAAAACAATGCCGCCAGTGCGCAGAAGACCGCCGAGTCTGCCCGTGAGACCGCATTGCTGGCACGTAAGGGGGAAACTGACGTGCAGAAAATGTCGGATACCATGCACACGATTTCGGCCAGTGCGCTTAAAGTTCGCGACATCATCGCCGTGATTGAAAGCATCGCCTTCCAGACTAATATTCTGGCGCTCAATGCCGCCGTAGAAGCCGCGCGCGCCGGTGAAGATGGCCGGGGTTTTGCGGTCGTTGCGGGGGAGGTCAGAACACTGGCGCAACGCAGTGCGACGGCAGCCCGTGACATCAAGCAGCTCATTGAGCAGGCGGTTACGCAGGTGGAAAGCGGCGTGGGCGTCGCACAGGGAACGGGGGAAAGTATTCTGAAGATTGTCGGTATGGTCGGCTCACTGGCGTCCGCCATGGATGAGATTTCACTGGCATCGTCTGAGCAGATGCAGGGCATTTCGCAGGTCAGCATCGCCGTCAGTCAGATGGATGGCGTCACGCAAAATAACGCGGCCCTGGTTGAGGAATCTTCCACCGCGTCTCACGGTCTGTCTGATCAGGCGCATGCGCTCCAGGCGATTGTGGAAACGTTCAGGGTCTGACCCCGACAGAGGCCAGATGCAGATGCTGGCCTCTTTCATGCTCAACGCGCCGCTCTCAGCTCTCCCCTTTCCCGTTTCTCAGCCATCAGGCATCGCTGTCTTTTAGCGGCTTCGTTACAGGCTTTCATGTCAAACCACCTGCGCATTCATTTCTACCGGTCAGGACAGTCAGATGAAACGCCATTCAGTCCCTCGGCATCCTGTTTAAAGGATTTAAAATGCTGATTGTCGTCAATTTTCACCACATAGACAGAATCGAAATCGGTTGCTGACCAGTCCGGCACCTGCCCGGCATCCCCACCCGTTTTTTCAACCAGCCTGCGCGCAGCGGTCACCAGATTTTTGTGTTCCCAGGAGATAAACGTCAGAGGCACCGCTTTTTCTGCCAGCAGATCCGCGACCAGCTTATTGGGCTTGTCGGCGTGAAAGCGCAGTATGACGGGTTGAGAAACCTGTACCGCCAGAGGAATAAGGGTTGAAAGCGGGCGCAGTGAACTGCCGGTTTTATCCTCTTTCGGTGCCGAAGCATAAAGCGCATCGGGATTGCCGTAACGGCTGAGCAATACCCTCGGCAGTTTCAGGGCGCGATTCAGCCCTTTGCAGGTCAGTTGCCCGCTGGCGTTGTCGGGCTTTTCGCCATGACGGAAAAACACAAATGTACTGTCAGCCGAAGCCTTCAACGGGATAAGTGTTGCAAGACCAAACAACAGCGCGAAAACGTTTTTCATCCGGGTCTCCTGTTGGCGATGATGGCGGAGTGGATAACCTACTTCACGTGGCCCTGTAATAACCAGGGGTAAATGATGGGTAAGACGGCAAAAGCAAAAGACTGGCGAAAATATCGCGGTTGATGTGGTCAGATTTATCGGCTGTATTGCGTCTGCCAGGCGCGAATATTTTTTGGCGGCGGTCTGTGATTATAAGGCCTGCCCCGTTCCCTTTCTCTGCGTTGTAAGAGACCGGCCCGCGAAAAAAAGCCCCATTCGGGCATTACCCTACATGATCTGCAGACAAAGCTGCCCGGCTAAACAGTAGAAAATTTCATCATTTAGCTGACTTATGCATCCTGCAACATGGCCGATAACCAGTCTGTAATTAATTTTAATCACAGGGAGCAGTTATGTTAGGCAAATTATTCAGGAAATCCCCGCCCGCGCCAGAAGTCATTTTAACGCCACGCCAGGAGGTGCCCGTCGAAGAAGTGCCGCCATGCGGGGCGTTATCAGATCGTCTGGACAGTTTTTTGGCTCTGCTGCCAGAGTTCTTGTGGGTCTGTGAGGGGAAAGACATCACCGACAGCACTACGCTCTGGATTTCATCTGCCGCGCCGTTTAATTTTCCGCAAGGGGGCAACAATATTCTGACTCTCTCGGCGCTTTGCTCGCTTGTTCATGATGAAGACAAAAGTCATTTCAGACAGCTTTTACGAACCGTTCAGCCCTCTGCCGCTTCCGGTGTGACCCATAAATGCCGTTTTATGACGGCAGGCGGCAGCTACGAATGGTTTCAGGTAGCCGTTAAACGTGAGCGCGGCGCTGACGGCCATAACCAGAGGCTGACAGGTACGTTGCTGAACATCAGTGAGGACGTGGCGCACGAAAGCGAATATGACATTGTCATGACCCGCTTCAACCTGTCGCGTGAAATGCTGAATGACGGGCTCTGGGACCTGCAGATCATCAATGGTGACCCTTTACATCCGAATAACGTTTTCTGGTGGTCCCCACAGTTCAGAAAACTGCTTGGATTCGAAACCGTTGAAGAGTTTCCTGATGTGATTGACAGCTGGGCTTCCCGTCTCCATCCCGACGACAGTCAGCACACGCTGGATGCCTTTATCAAACACCTTAACGACCATTCGGGCGCAACAGGTTATGACGTTGAATACCGCGTTAAACTCAAAAACGGCAATTACCGGTGGTTCCGTGCACGTGGACAGACCCGACGGGACAAAGAGGGTATACCTTTGCGGGCGGTCGGGGCGCTGATCGATATACAGACGCTGAAAGACCAGGAAGTTCAGGCTGAGCATGAACGCCAGCGAAGAGATGAGGCATCAGCCTCTGTCAGTGAGATCGCTGATTTAGTCTCTGAAAATGCCAATATTGCCGCTCAGATCAAACTCATCTCACTGAATGCCAGCATTGAGGCCGCCAGAGCCGGCGTGCAGGGACGAGGGTTTTCTGTTATTGCCAGCGAAATCCGCGAACTGGCCGACAGAACCGCGGAGATAACCGAAAACATAAGCCGTCTGCAAATCCGGCTGGATGCCTCTTCGCGCCTTTAAAATCATCACTGCACCCTTCAGTTTCATCGCACACTTTCTGGTTGGCTTCCGGGGAGTGTGCCCACTACTCAACACAACATCCCATTTTGCCGGGCTCGGACTGAATTGCGCATCATACCCTTTACTGCCCCTGCTACGGGTCCAAAACCGGGCCTGGTCATCAGTGAATATGCGTTAAAGCGCGATGAGACAAAATATGGATTGGATTTTGCTTGTTTTATGGACTGTATCACAGGGTATGCAGGCAGGAAGAGCGCTTACGCTTACGGCGCTGAATGCTGATGAGCTGCATTACGGAATGCAGCTCACCGGCGTCTGTTAACGAAGCAGAGACAGCATGGTCTGTGGCACCTGGTTGGCCTGTGCCAGTACAGAAGAACCGGCCTGCTGCAGGATCTGCGCGCGGGACATGTTTGACACTTCCGTCGCGTAGTCCGCATCCTGAATACGGCTGCGGGCAGCGGTCAGGTTGGTCACGGTGTTGTTCAGGTTGCTGATGGTGGACTCAAAACGGTTCTGAGACGCACCCAGCAGGCTGCGCTGGTTGTCGACCGCCTTAATCGCTTTATCAATGTCGGCCAGCGGCGTATTGCTGGACGCCGTCCCGCCAGTGCCGCCGGTGACCGCGCCCTTCAGAACGTCGAAGCCGATAGCAGAGGTGCTGCGGGCATTGCCGTTTACGGTCTGGCCCGTGGTTGTCTCGGTATTCTGGGTGGTGCCAGACTGCCCCGCTGCCGCCAGGTCGAAGCCGTCACTTGCGCTCAGCGTAATGCCGATTGTCTGACCGTCTTTTGCGCCTACCTGGAAGTTGTAGGTGGTGCTGCCGGAACCGGTGTTCAGGACTTTAATGCCGTTGAAGTCGGTCTGTTTGGTGACGCGGTCGATTTCCTGCATACGCTGGTTAACTTCCGCCTGGATTGAGTCGATGTCAGACGCTGAGTTAGAGCTGTTCTGCGCCTGAACGGTCAGGTCGCGTACGCGTTGCAGGTTATTGTTGATTTCGGTCAGTGCGCCTTCAGCCGTCTGCGACAGAGAGATACCGTCGTTGGCGTTACGGGCTGCAACGGTCATACCGTTGATGTTAGAAGTAAAGCGGTTAGCGATGGCTTCGCCGGCTGCGTCGTCTTTAGCGCTGTTGATGCGCAGACCGGAAGAGAGACGCTCAATTGCCGTGCCCAGAGCAGACTGTGATTTGGTCAGGTTATTCTGCGTAACCAGTGAAAGTGTATTTGTGTTAATAACGGCCATGTTAAGTCCTTGTAGTTAAAGCGTGTATATCACGCTATACCGTTATCGCCACAATAGTTACTTTCTTTAACTGTGTCACAGAGAAATCATTTAACTGTCATATACTGCTGCTTTTTTAACCCGGCCTCGTTGCTGATAATGCCCGCGTTGAGCGAGCAATGGAGATATATATTCTCAACGAGAGATATTTCTTTTTTTATGGTTACTCAGAAAGCTTTTTAGGCCATCAATAAAAATGCGCACCCTCAGGGAGAGATGTAAGCGAGTGGGGTAAATAGCATGGATAGCAACCTCCTCGCCTCGTGTATCAGCCAATACCTGTACCAGGTGCCCTGCTAAAATATCCTTTTCAATCATGAATGAAGGTAAATAACCGATACCCAATCCGGCTATGGCAGCTAAGCGTATGGCATCGCCGCTGTCGAACCTGACATGGTTCCTGCCGTTCAGCGTTATTTGCCCATGCTCCTCGTCAAAGAGTGTCCATGCGCCTGAAGCCGCTCCTAAACCATAAACAAGACGACGATGCTCTTTGAGGTCAGCAGGTGATTCCGGTTTACCCCATTGCTTAAGATAGTCCGGTGATACGAATAGCTGTGACCTTGCTCTGTCGATCACCTGTGTGATGTATTGATGGCTTGTGGCTGCATTGCCTACCCGAACGGCAAGGTCAAATCCTTCTTCCACCAGATCGACAACCCGATCGCTAAAGCTGACTTCAATGTTTATATTCGGTGAGTTCTGTAAAAACGTCTGGAGAAAAGGAAGGATAACCATTTTGCCATAACCCTCTGACACGGTCAGTCTCAGAATGCCTTTTGGCACTGGTGAATTATGCCGGATACTGGCTTCGGCTTCTTCTATGTCTTCCAGTAATCTGCAGCAGCGGTGATAGAATTCATGCCCCTCTGTGGTCAGAGATAACCGCCGCGTGGTGCGTTGAAAAAGCCTTGTCTGCAGGTGCTCTTCTAACCGGGTTATCGCTTTACCCGCCGCAGAGCGCGTTAACCCCATCGCCTTGCCGCCAGCAACAAAACTCCCTGCCTCTGCAACCGCGACAAAGATCCGCATTGCCCTGATGTCCAGAGCGGAGCCTGTAGTATGGCCAAGAGTCGTGAAAGACATAACCTATCCGTTGCAATGTTTATTTTACTTTTACGAGGGGATGAACTCTGCCTGCTTCGAAGGAGTAATACTGGCTGAATGAACAGTTGCTTCAGCTTGCCTGCCGGTGGATTAGAAAAGGGAGAAACTCTTTAAACAGCTGCATCCAGAAATCTTAAAGAAGAAACAGGTATTGAAGGGCTGCCTTTATAATTAACACTTGCTTATAGCGAATGGTAAGTCAAAAAATCTTGTAAAGAACGAAGCCTTATCTGGCGAAAACTGCATCTGACCGTTGACAGCAAGATATGTGAAAACATCGATGTTGACCTGGCACTTAACAACGTTACGAACTCAGAGCCACTTTCGGATCAATCCGGCAGACCCACTGGAAAATTTGGTCAGACGCCAATGATTCTGACAACATTTGGCTATGTCACGATGAACTGGTCTTAAGATAATTAGTGATTTCATTCATTCTCAAAGGGGCGAATTAACGGCCCAGCGAGTACGCAGATCTTAATCATGAAGTCGCTAATCAACATCTGAACGTGAGCAGTGCGCGGTGGAAATGGAAAATAGATTACAATCTGTCGCTCGGTAGTGTAAACGTTACAGAGTTAAACAAATGTTTGGTGGTTCACTGAGACTGAGCGACTACGATGGTCCGGTCGCAGAGGTACTGAACGAGTTGTCCTAATGTCTGACAAATTATTCTTTGCCCCGATTAAATCATTATTATCTTGTCTTACAATAGCAGCGACCTCCTGACCATTTTTTTTGATTATCTTTGCGTTTTTTATAGTTAAATTCCAAAAATATTGATCAAAGGGGATTTTTATATTTGATAGACTTTTTGCACCAACAGCAGAATTTATCTTTATAGTTTCATTATACACGGATTTTATTTTTTTATTTTTGCTAACTTCAAAATTTGATACAACCTCAATTGAATATTTTGATACATGATCTTCAAAATACACAGATAAAGGTAGCATTGAGATGAAAGTTAAAAATAACTTTTTCTTAGCATTACTCATTATCTTTCTTCCTGTTTTTTGTTTTGTAAATTGAAAAAACCATAGCTACGAAAATGATTATTAGCAATGCTATGTGAGACGGCTTTGGGGGCTCATCATTACTGAAATCAATAAAAAAACTTACAACAATCAAAAGAAAAGCTAATATTCCAAAAAAAATCTAATTTTATGTTTGTTTGACATTTTATTACCCTTATAAATTAAGTGCCTGCAAAACCAGGCACTTATTAGTTAATTAATTATCACCACCGTCACCATCGTCACCATCGTCATCGCCGTCGTCGCTATCATCATCATTCGAGAGATCATCTGCATAGTTTGCACATGCGGCGGCAGCTCCTAATGCCGCTGCTGCTCCTCCTGCTATAGTTTCAGATGCTAATGCTGTCGCGGCAATTCCTGCGGCACATGCAATACCATCACTTGCTGTGCTTCCACCCGAAACAAGTAAAAATTCTTCTTCAGATAGGACATTTAACATTTCATTTCTCCCAAGGTTAGCTATTTAAGATAACTGCTACTCCGTTACAACAAGAGCCAAAGCTGATAAAAAATTAGCTCTTTCATGCACATTTAAAGTTAAACTTTTCTTAGCTTTACGAGTTTCATGTAAATCGTAATTACGGAAATATGTTAAATTTATTTCAATTATTTCAATTATTTCAATTATTTCAATTATTTCAATTGGTTACGAAACCTTTTTTCCATTTATCGCATGTAATAAAATTATTGGAAGTTTTTTTTGAAGATTCCTCGTTGTGTTTATGAATTGTTTAATATATTTTTTTTGTAACTTTTTGTTCTTATAATTATCTGGCTTTTTTTAAAATAAAGGCTACTATTTCATAGCCTTACTGGATTAATCAGATTTAGAGCGAATGGCTATGTAGCTGGCCGTATTGCCTGTATATATCGCGCAGCACAGAGCCGGCCAGAAGAACGGAGCGGAAACATTATCCTGAAGCTTTCCGGATGACCTAACATGATATTGATACTGCACCGGAAGGCCCGCCTGTACCTCCTCTGTTAACCCGGTAATTTCCCTTCTGGCGGTCCCAGGCCCGCTATGAATGATTTGCCATGTTAAAAATCCTTTTTTCAATATCCTGTCCCCACAGAAACTGAGCCCGTTTTAAAAGGAGTGACAACGCTGGAATAATGACTACGACAGTCAAGATGGTAACAACGCGGACGGCAGAGAAGACTTCCCGGAAATGTATCAGATAAATCCGCCGCGTGAAAAGCGGACGTTATGATGCCAGAGTCAGGTTGATATATTTTAACAAAGGGAGAGAGTAAGTTGGCTTAGTGCCTCTACACGACAAAACTTCGTCTTTAAAATATTTCGTCGACCTTTTTGCACTCGGACCAGGATACTTGATTAATTAGTCAATCCTATTCCTTCCTTACTTTGTATCCCTGGGTAATAGCCGATTGCAGGTGTGCCAGAAGCACCTTCACTTTGACCTGTAGGTATTTTCTGCAGTAATAATTTCTGCTACAGAACTCAGCCGACTTTGGGTGCAAAGTTTAACGTCGTTACATTTTGAGCCAAACATCCGGATTCGGCCTGCCTGAATGTCAGACGAATACTGCCCTATGGAATATTTTTGATAAGTACTGCTCTGCGCTGATGTAATAATGCAGTGCGGATATGTCAGTATCCGCTTCTGTCACAAAGCGAACAGGCTGACTGAGATGAAGGTCCGCTTTGAGCGAGGAGCGGACCTTCGTAGTTTTTCTACACCTGGTAAAGACTTGTAATGCAGTCTCTTATCAGTCAACTGGGAGCAGGTAATCTCATGATTTTAAGTGCTGATCACGTCGGTTTTTCAGTTAAAAATATTGAAGACTCATTATTCTTTTGGACCCATATCCTTGGAGGGAAGTTATTACGCGAAGGGAAAATGTCTGGACCTGTTATTGATGAAGTAACAGGCGCAAGGGGAGCGGATGTACGAATGGCTTTGCTTGAACTGGCTGGCATTAAAATTGAATTATTACAATACAATAACATTGAACAGCCACAGGAGCCTTCAGCGCCCTATATCCCAGGCTACGCGCATCTTGCGTTTATAGTGCAGGATCTTGATATGCTCTTGAGCAAAGTATCGGACTATGGCTGGAAGACGCCAGGGAAACCGCAGACAGTTTTGTCAGGACCCATGCAGGGAACCAGAGTAATATATTTACAAAGCCCCGATGGTCAGACGCTTGAGTTGATGGAACGCAGTCAATGAAGTCCACATGTTATGACTTATTAAAACAGTGATATTTGCAATGTTTGCTTCTGGCACAAAGCAGACTCCCGGTCATATCATTTAAGATGAGCCATCAGTATATCACTGCCAAATAACCCCTTAATTTCTAAAAAATAAACACTGGTTAAGCTGTGCCGGCAGCGTTGCGAGGCTGTCGGCACTGCTTTTTCCTGTAACAGCTGACTTAGATGAGTCTGTTAACGTTGGCCCGATCCTTCCTTTTCATACAGTTCAGGCTATCCACATAAATCCTGATCGCAGGGCGGATGCATATTACTGAATAAACAGGAAAGTATTTATCCACCGTGACAACCCGGCACTTAAACGGAACACGCTCCTGGAATGTCTGCCAGTTATTATCAGAAAGAGCCGCTTCGCCTGGGGAAGGATAAACATGCCCCTGCCCTGACGTTTCCGGGCTGATTACCGGCTTCTTATTTTCTGATGTTTTGCGGGGCGATATAATAAAAGCAGAAACCAGTTTGCTCAGTGACAGGGCTTGTTCCTTAAGGGACAGTGCAGCTGCAGAAGCTTCTTCGACAAGTGCAGCATTTTGTTGTGTAACGTCATCCATCTGATTGACCGCCTGATGAACCTGGCTGATACCCTGCGACTGTTCTCTGGCCGCCACTGATATTTCATTAATAAGGTCGTTCACCTGATTCACCGCATCGTTCATGCGGTCAAGATTATATCTGACCCCCTCAGTCTGTTCCGAACCTTTATGGATAAACTGCATCGACGAATCAATCAGCTCTCTGATTTCCTTAGCCGAAGAGGAGGTTCGTTGCGCAAGATTACGTACCTCGCCAGCCACCACGGCAAAACCACGGCCTTCTTCACCGCGCGACGGACGTATTGATTATGATGCCATTCAGCGCCTCGGGAGCTGGCTGGGCAGCATCAATGGTGTTAAAGGATGAGTTGTCCTGGGGCATGCGGATGAAGGCACATTCCTGACCCAGGAAGAACAGGCCTCGGTAATACGTGCTTTCGTTACGTCTGTTGAAGGAAAAATTCCTGTGATTGCAGGTATCACCGGTGAGGGGACGGAAGTGGCAGCGCTTGAAGCTAAGCGGGCTGTTGATGCGGAGGCTTCAGTTGGCCTTCTTTACCCTTCACATGGCTGGCTCCGGTTCGGTTATCAGGATGGTGCTCCTCAGGACCGCTATCGCGTTGTGTATGAGGAAAGCGGGCTACCATTGATTCTGTTCCAGTACCCGGATGTAACCAAAGCGACTTATAACCTGAAAACCTTACTTGATATCTCAGCACAGCCCGGGGTTTTTGCCATGAAGAACGGTGTCAGAAACATGCGTCGCTGGGATACAGAAATCCCCTTGATTCGCCGGGAGCGTCCTGATCTTCAGGTGCTGACCTGCCACGATGAATGTTTGTTGCACACCGTTTTTGATGTGGATGGCATGCTAGTGGGCTACGGTAATATCGCCCCGGAACCTCGGATTGAAATGATTAAGGCGGGCAAAGTTCAGGATTACAGTAAGGCCCGTAAAATCCATGACCGCCTGCTGCCTGTAACGAAAGCGGTTTACCATCGCGGATCTCACATGGAAGGCATGGTGGCACTGAAACATGCACTGGTTGCACGTGGCATTCTTGACCATGCGACAGTGCGTTTTCCCCTGCTTCCTTTAGGCGATGGCGCAGCAGAAGAAATCCATGCGGCGATGCGTTCTGCTGAACCTGGCCTTGTAAATTAGTGTTCCTTGTCTGAGGCTTGATTAGCCGGCCAGACGTTTAGGGCCGGTTAATGTTTTATCAAAAAGACTGTCAGTGAATACGATTACCGACTTCTGTTGCGGTCGTGGCTGGCGAAGTCAGAAATCTTGCACAGCGATCCTCCGCCTCGGCGCGTGAAATCAAAGAGCTGATTGAATCATCCATCGCGTTTGTAGAGGCCGGAGCGTCTCAGGCCAGTGACGTTGGTGAGAACATGGCGCGAATGGATGATGCAGTCCGTCAGGTCACCGATCTGATTGAAGAAATTTCGGTTGCAGCGCAGGAGCAGTCGCTGGGAATAAGCCAGGTGCATCAGGCGGTGAATCAGATGGACGACGTGACGCAGCAGAACGCTGCATTGGTTGAAGAAGCGTCCTCCGCTGCCCGCTCTCTGACCGAACAGGCAGAAGCGCTGAACGGCCTGGTCGCCGCGTTTACGCCTGGTGCAGACGGGAACGTCAGAAAGCCCGATATCAAGCCACATCCGGGCAGATCTGCCGCGCAACCAGTAACCTTAACGCCGCTGGCGGGAACATACCAGAGTAGCGAGAATAACTGGACGCAGTTCTGACATACAGGTTATACCGCCGGCCAGCCCCGGCGGTATATCCGCCATCTCAGGGCTATCGGCTCACCGAAGGCAAATCAGAATGCACAGCAATATATTGCAGGCAGTAAAACAGCCGTATTAAACGCATTATTGAGGATGCGAACAGCACGTTGATTAACTATGTTGACGCAGGCCTGGATTACATCAGCATCCAGGTCCTGGCGGATACCATTTCGCATTATGATTTGTCTGTCACCCGGTGCTTTATACATTCTATAAAGGACTGGTCCATTATGGTTTGACAACGCAAATCATCAGCGAAATATACTATTACTTGAGATATTCGGACTAATATATAAATTATATTTCAACATAATCATAAACTTGCAATTTACATTTACTTTGCCGATTATCATTAAGCGAACCGGCTAACCGGTGAGTAACACTCTATAATCGATAGCAAGTTAATGCAGTCATTTGGGGCTCACGTCCGGGCCCCTTTTTTTCTGTGGTTTTAAAGCATGAATACGCGCCTGACGTCAACCCGCATAAGGACGAAAGCGAAAAGCATTACACTTAATATTCGTCTTGTGATCGCGACCAGGGATTGGCTTTTAGCGCTGAGCAGAGGCGTTGAATACTTCATATTTCAGCGTTTAATACCCGACGGGCAAAGATTGCACCTTTCCCCTTTCACTTTATCCCGATGACGGAGTGTTCTCACTTTATGGCAGACCGCGTTTCTGTAACAGGGGTTTTACACTAGGGTAGTTATGAAACGATTAATTTATTTTTTCTTATTGATGACAAGCAATGCTCTCGCCGCTCAGACGCCAGACCTTAAAACAGTACAGGAATACTGCCACATCACGTCCATTCCGTTAATTCAGGCCGCCTCTGATGCCGTTATTTTTGACGCGTTTGGACACACTGAAAAAATGAAAGCGCTGTCTGATACCGTTTTTTCAAGCCAGATTTTTAAAGCTGCGCCTGACGATGTCCGGAAAGCGATGAAAGACACGCTTGAAGAGGTGATTCTGTCCAAAGACAAGAAAGATAAACTGTTAAAAGCCTACTCAGGTGACAGCCAGCATGACCGGAATGTCCTGTCGTCAGTCTGGGCATATTATTCAGTCGAACCTTACCTGATCAGGTGTGCATATATGAAATTTGCGGGCTAAATCCCCCAATCTTTTCTGCCTGCGCCTGGACAAATGACGGAGCGACGTCACCGACCATCAGCGTCAGCTCCTTACTCCTGTTCTCCGCCTGGTTGGCCATACGCAACCTGTTAGCAGCGGTTCGGCATGTTTTGTGCGGCCTTACCTTCGCCGTACGTTTACAGCATGCGCAAGTCGCACACAGCGGGGCTCGGGTGTATCTGATGCCAGCCAGGACGTTTAATAAATGCGCCGTGCGTACAGAGGATAAACGTCAGCGATACGCAGCCATCCTGCGCACGACACCTTACACTTTTTTGCAGGTAAGCTGGTTTTCCGCAGCAGAAAAGCAATGCGCCCGGGATGCACGCCGAAAGTCGCTTACATTGTCTGTGTGATGATTGATCACCTGCTCTGCGCCCGTTAGCAGAGCAGGTTTAATGATAATGAAACTCGGCTATCGGACGTAAAGTGGCCTGGGTTGCGTCGTTTTAAACCGCCTTTTACTCTGTAAACCCGCCTTCCGGGTCAGATTCATAAACGATCGCGTTTGCATCAGCCAATCACACGGATCAATGCTCCGCGAATACGCATCATCACTCCTTCATAACGGTGACTACCCCACACTGCCGCGTTTTGCGCAGACATACGTGGCGAAAGTTTGCAGTCTGCTGAGCGTCAGCAAAGATGTTAATCAGGCGACGCGCCTGCTGATAGCATTACCAGCCGCTTCTGCCGAATTTATGCACTGCGCCCTCCTCTCGTCTGTCCATGAGCTCCAGCCAGGCTGCCGCCCGCTTCGGACGCACGCTTAACCTTCCGGTGCCCGGCCAGACAGCCTGTCAGATGCTGGCGGGGAGCAGGACAGCGCTCAGCCTACAGTCCGCCAACATTTTCGACGCGCCAAATGTGGCACAGGCATTAACGTACAGAGAGGGTTCAGTCCCCGGAAAACGAACGCAGAAGGGTTAAAGAGCACAGCATCAGGCGAAGGCGTGATCCGCTATAGCACGCCGCCCAGCAACGTCCGCTCAGTCCTGTGTCGGACGGCTGCGGATGGAAAGTGAAATATTAATTTAACAAAACAAGTGTGGAGCAAGCGGAGCGGTGTGCCGATAGTAAATTGTAGTTAGTAACTAAAAACACAGCAAAATAACAACTTAAAAGAGAGAGCGCATGAAAATTTCCACCCGCCTTGCCGCCGGTTTCGGCCTTCTTATCCTCCTGTCTGCCATATGTACTGGCACTGCGCTTCATGCCCTCATTAAAGCGCGTGAAAGCCTGGATGATGTTGTTCGTTACAAAATGAAAAAAAGCCAGCTTGCCACCCTCATGCTCAGTGAACTGAAAGACATGGCCATCTCGGTGAGGACACTCGGCCTGCTCAGCACTCCTGAAGACATGAAACCTGCTGATGTACTCATGCAGAAGAGTAAAGCCGACTTTCTGACCAGCCTTGCAGAAATGCATCAGATCATGGAAGCAGACTCAACGCCAGCGGGTCAGGAAGCGCTGAAAAGACTGAACGACGCTCAGAACGCTTTTTTTACCGTTTTTGAAAATGCCAGACAGCTCGGACTCGCCAATCAGGACAAGGCCTTTATTGCCTATCTTGCAAAAGAGGTCAATCCGGTTCAGGACAGGATGCTCAGCGCCCTTACTGACCTGGTAAAAATACAGAAGAAGGTTAGCGTCACATCCGGAGAACAAAACAGTGCCGCCATCGCACATGCCTCACTCATCCTGATGTTGCTCGCTGTCGCATCCGTGCTTGTTGCGGCAGGCACCGGTGTTTTCATTACCCGGCTGCTGATGCGTCAGCTGGGCGGTGAACCCGCACAGGCGCAGACGCTGGCTGCCAGCATCGCCGCAGGTGACCTGACCACCCCTGTCGTCCTTCGCCGCAACGACACAACCAGCCTGCTGGCCTCGCTGGACAGCATGCAGGCCAACCTGCGCGGCCTGGTGTCGCAGATCAAGGATGCCGCCGCCTCCGTGGCCCTGGCCGCCGACGAAATCGCCAAAGGTAATACAGAACTCTCTTCCCGCACCGAAGAACAGGCCGCCGCGCTGCAGGAAACCGCCGCCAGCATGGAGCAGCTGACCGCCACGGTGAAGAGCAACACTGCCGGTGCGCAGCAGACTGCGGAGTCCGCCCGCGAGACGGCGCGCACGGTCGACGCCGACAAGGCAAAGGTCACTGACATGACGGAGACGATGCATAACATTCAGGCAAGTGCGCTGAAGGTCCGGGATATTACATCGGTGATTGAGAGCATCGCGTTCCAGACCAACATCCTGGCGCTGAACGCCGCCGTTGAAGCGGCGCGCGCCGGTGAGGAAGGTCGCGGCTTCGCCGTGGTGGCCGGTGAGGTCCGTACGCTGGCACAGCGCAGCGCCACGGCAGCGAAGGACATCAAGGCCCTGATTGAACAGGCCGTGAGCCAGGTGGAAAGCGGCGTGGAGGTCGCCACTGGCACCGGGCAGAGCATCCTGAAAATCGTGGATATGGTCGGTGAACTGGCTGAATCCATGGACACGATTGCGCTGGCCTCGTCGGAGCAGATGCAGGGGATTTCGCAGGTCAGCGTGGCGGTGAGCCAGATGGACGGCGTGACCCAGAACAACGCGGCGCTGGTCGAGGAGTCATCGTCGGCATCCCGCTCCCTCTCTGAGCAGGCGCATGCCCTGCGCGGCATGGTGGAGGCATTCCGTGTCTGAAAAGGGTGACATCGAGTACATGACTCTCGTCCTGAGACTAAAAGCAGATGTTGATGTACTTTTTACGCAACTGAAAAGCGGTGACTACAGCAGCCCGGATACCTTTGCCAACAATCTCCATCATCTGCTGCGAATGGTTAAGGATATTGAGCCCTTTCTGGCACAGTCCGGTCTTATTGATCGCCTGGCGCGTACTGATTTGCTGCTCACGGCAAATCTGCTGGGTATCGTCAGTTCGGTCGCCATACTGGGAAACTTTATTCACTGCCTTTCCCGTCAGGCCGCAAAAGAAACAACGGAGAAGCCGAAACCTGACGTGGGCTGAAATATGCCTGTCATGAAGTGCGAGTTAACTCTGATGTGATGTGGTTGTTGTCAGAAAGATACTTATCGCCTTCGGGCTGGCCCGTCGCGTTTATGCCGACGGGCTTTTTTACAGGCATAATGTCTGCCAGACAGCCCCCGCACCTGACTTCCCCTGCTCTTCCCTGCCTCCGGCCTGTCCGATCCTGTAGCGTGTTTCTTCACGGTCAGAAGACGCCCTGGACCGAACTGAATAAACAGACATTACAGGCTCACCGGGCCGACTATTGCCCTTATCATTTGCGTTAGTCGCCATTTCCAGACCGACAGCATTCGCTGACAGTCGGGTAAACCGAAGCCTGCCGTGGCTGACGATGACACGGCATTGTCTCTGCTTGCGCCAGGCGCCTGCCCCGAGCAGCAGCATGTGGATCATCCCTCCCTGTGGGCGCATTACGCTTCCAGATTTGACTACATCAAGACTCCGTGCGGCATCGTCATCAATAGCGGTATGAGCACCTTGGCTCCCGTGCTGGCCGGACATTATCCGTTTAAACACAAAGCGCGCCATCTTCCTTACACTGTGACTTCCCACTCCTGTCTGCACCCCACACGAACCCCAGTGAAATCCTCCCTGAAGCGCAACGAAACACGTCAGCGTCATAACGGTTGCGCCACGCTTATCGGCACCCCGGATACCGACAAGGCAGGATTAAACAAACGACGGCTTTAAGCGTCTGAGCGGACGCCGCTTAGTGCATCAGGACGACTGATGTATCAGATGGCAGGTCAGATGTTTCGTGTGCGCTGTTTTGCTTTTTTGCCGCGCCAGTACTCTTCAAGGTAAGGCAGCAATTCAAGCACCACTATTCCTGTAAGCACAGCCACGATATAGTGGCCTGGCAACGGGTCTGTTCTGAGTTTAAGTTCAAATCGTGCAGATTCTTCACCGAAACCAAACAGTGCCAAAAACTGCGGCCAGTGACGGGAAACCACCAGCAGAAGCGCCACTAAAGGTAGCATTTCCAAAAAACTGTGCACATGCTGCTCAACCGGTGAGACCCGCCTTGCGGTCACAGCATAAGTCACATCCCACAGCGCTGTCGCCTCATGGCAGAAAAACAGCACTATCATAAACGCAATGACTAACGCGTTTACCTCTAAAAAGAGGGCCGCGAGTAAGGGCAGGCCCATCTCCAGAAACATCAGAATATGAATATAGGTTTCTTTCAGACCGGTGGTGGTTTCGATGTCAGTGGCTCTGTGACAAAGCCAGTCCGCAAACCCAGCAATAAGCCAGACAGGCAAAACAAAGTAGAGCAGCAGCAACATCTGAGGATCGGAAGAAGGAAGCATTTTACTTTACCTGTAAAGCTTAAATGAAAAAGCATAGACGCAGAGCGAGGGTGAGCAAGGCAACCGGGACAGGGTGAGCAGACTGCGCGCCCCAAACAACTACATAAGCAGGTCAGAAACGTCCGCTTCTGCCACCGTGCAGACATTCATGCGTCAGACAAGCGACACCTTCCTCGCGAACCTTGTATTAGAAACAGTGCCAGAGCAGCAGACATTACCCCGGCAGAGGGAAACGACCACCTTTACAGGCAAACATGACGGGCTTACAAACCGGTTACTGCACCGTCTTTCCTGAATTATTTACCCTCAGTTGCAACGCAGCTCCCTCGACAAACGCTCAAGATGTCACCGCGCGTTATAAAAGCGGGGGATGAAGTGTAAGCCGTACTGCTACAGGTCCTTGCACATATACACGCTTAAAGGATCGCTGATATAGGGAGGGAAAGCCTCACAAAGCCTGTAGCCGCATCGACGATATAGCGCTACAGCGGGCTGTTGATGAATGCCGGTTTCAAGGCGTAGCTGGTAACAGCTGTTCTCTGACGCGAATTTTTCAAGTGAGGCCAGAATTTGCTCGCCGAGTTGGCGCCCCCGATATTCTGGACGAATGTAAACCCGTTTAATTTCGCCTACGTTGCCGTCCTGAAGAAGTAAAGTGCCACAACCAGCGGACAGCCCATTAGCATCCCGCGCAATGACGCAGCGCAGTTTCTTATTACTGACGGTGGAAAGGTCCAGGCAATGATGACTTTCTGCCGGATAAAGCACGCGTTGAAACGCATCAAGTTCACTTACCAGGCAGGCTAACGCAGCGTCATCTTTATTTATTTCTGACAGGTAGAACATGATAGTCCTTTTCATTTTCGTCTGATGAAATCATCACGATATTTCAGACCTGTTTATATTGTTTGTCTGACTCAGCACATGATTAATGACGCAGGGCATCACCTGTCGTGCTCCATGCCGGGTTCTGGCGCATTAACCGGTCTCACGTTTAAAAAACGCGCTTCCCCCCTTTACTGGCGTACAACAAGAAAGTCACCCTCCCTCCCTTCAATCAACGATAAACAGCGTTGCGCCCTGCATTGTCGTCGAGCGATGCGCTTCGGCATTGTCCGCCACCTGATAGCTCACGCCAGGCGTCAGGACAAACACTCGTCCATCGTCCAGTTCCGTGGTCATTTCGCCTTTCAGGCACAGAAGAATGTGACCTTTTAAACACCAGTGATCGGCGACATAACCTGGAGAGTACTCAACCATTCTGACCCGGATAGCGCCAAACTTTGCCACACGCCAGAGCGCGAAGCCGCATTCACCTTCATGGCGTTCTTCCTCGATCTGTGACCAGTCGGTTATGCCAAAAGGGATATTTTCCATCTTCATTTTTTATGCCTTTTTCGCGAGGGTGAGTGACGTCACCTGGGGTGTTAAAAGCGGAGCAGGCAGATAACGGTCGGTTCAGTAAACGCGACGCTTCTGCTTCAGGCCATTAAAACATTTCCTACCCTCTGCGCTAGAGTATGTGAACCGTGAATTCGAGTAGAATCGATGACAAACCTGGCGATAGTTAAACAGATCAGCGGATGGCTTTATCACTTTCCGGCTTTCTGTTTAGCTTTCTTAAACGCGTTATCTTTTCCCTGAACACCCGTACGTATTGACACTGCGTCCACGTAACGGTTTAACGCAGCAAATTGCGTTTAACCCAGCGCCTCAGGGTTGATCACGTGGCTTGTGTCACCCTGGAAAAAACGCACCACATTGTCAAACGCGGTGCTGAAATAAAGCGTGTAACTGTCCTTTTCAACATAGCCGATGTGGGGCGTGCAAAGTACATTGGGCATCGATAACACTGGATGCGCCGGATCGTAAAGGGGCTCTGCCTCAAAGACATCCAGCGCGGCAAATCCCGGACGGCCCTGCCGGAGCGCGCTCAGCAGGGCACCCTCTGCCACCAGCTCTGCCCGGCTGGTGTTCACAAACAACGCATCGGGCTTCATCTGCACCAGGTCACTCAGCGTGATGTTGCCCTCGGTGGCGGCCACCAGCCGCTGATGAACAGTTATCACATCGCTGGTCGCAAAAAACGCCTCACGGCTGGCTGGCACGATTAAGCCTTCTTGCTGCGCTTCCTGTCGGGCGCGATCGCTGCCCCAAATCTGCACCTGCATGCCAAACGCGCGGGCGTAAGCCGCAATACGCTTGCCAATTTTGCCGTAGCCCAGAATCCCTAACGTCTGTTTGTGTACACCCTGCCCCAGTTCTGCCTGCCAGTGTCCGGCACGCATGGCGTTAACGGCCTGTACGAACTTCCTGCGGGCCGCCATGATTAACAGCCATGTCAGCTCTGCCGGCGCAACGGGCGAACCCACGCCTTCCACCACCGCCACGCCAGCCCGGGAACAGGCTGCAAGATCGATATTGCGGGCGATCTTGCCGGTCTGGCTGATCAGCTTCAGTTGGGGCGTGCGCTGTAAAAACGCCTCGTCAATGGTGGTGCGCTCGCGAATCAGGATCAGGGCCTGAGCACTTGCCAGCGCTTCACCGGCGGCGGGATCGCAATGGATATCCCCAACGGCGGTACAGTGAAAGGCCGGATGGCGTTTCAGGCAGTCCAGTCCTGCCGTAGCCAGTTGATAATCGTCAGGAATACATATCGGTATCGTCATCGTTACGCGCGCCTCAAGAGTCGGATTCGCTTTTCACTGCCGCCTGTAAACAGTTTTACATCATTAAAACACCAACAGGGTTTCGTCAATCGGCTTCGCCGCATTCTGTCCACGCTTTCGAGCAAGGCGGCCCCTGCCAATGGGTTGCGAAAAAAAGAGTGAATAGAAATCGCAGGACGCACGTTTACTCAGCAGAAATCTGAACGAGAGAACCCACGTCATGATTCATGCTCAACCCGTAAATCCCCGACAGCACGATGACCGGCTGCCTCTAGCGCTTCACTGGATCACCGCCGCCAGCCTCCTCTTTTTATTCGCCAGCGCCCACATCTGGCAATGGCTGGAGCGCGGCACGCCGCTCAGGAAAGGCTTACAGTCAGTGCACATTTCCTGCGGTATTTTGCTGGCGCTGATGATGGTGGTTCGTCCGGTCTGGCGGGTGATGAGTCAATGCTCGCCGCGTTATGCCCTGCCTGCGGCGTCGATATCCCGTCCGGCATCCATTCTGTCTCATTGCGTGCACGGCGCGCGCTGTCTGTTGCTGTTCACGCAGGTTGTATTGGGCTTTCTGTTCCGCTGGGCACAGCAGGAGCCGTTTCACTTTTTCGGCCTCTTCGGGCTGAGCGGGCGGGTTCATGTCGATCCCCTGTTTAAACATTCATTGAGGGAATGGCATAACACCATCGCCCGGACGCTGATCGTTCTGGTCGCGTTTCATGCCCTGGCCGCCCTGCTTCATCACTTTGTTTTCCGCGATAACGTGCTGCGTCGCATGCTGCCCGTTCGCCCCTTCCGCTAACGGGAGCTCTGCCATGAAAAACATTGCATCGATACTGCATAATACAGGCCGTAAACTATGGATTCCGGCGCTGCTGCTGGCTATCCACACCGCACCCGCGCTGGCCGCAGGGGATGACAGCACCAACAGTACGATCCCGGACTGTCCGCATGGGCAGGTTTATGACAGCAAGCGTAAACAGTGCGTCCCCGATAAATCGGCGCGTCTGACTGACGAAGACAAAACCCGTTATGCGTATCATCTGGCGAAAAAAGGCGAGTACCAGGCCGCGCTGACGCTGCTGGATAAGCTGAAACAGCCTGACACCGCCGAAGCCTGGAATTACCGCGGCTATGCCACCCGAAAACTCGGGCGAACCGATGAAGGTATCGGGTATTATCAGCGTTCGCTGGCGCTCAATCCACGCTATGCCAAAGTACGCGAATATCTCGGCGAAGCGTGGCTGATTAAAGGTCGTCCCGACCTGGCGAAAGCGCAGTTAAATACTCTCGCCCGCCTGTGCGGAACGGGCTGCGAGGAGTATCGTGATTTGCAGGCCGCCATTGCTGGCCATCCGGAATCCTGATACGCAATGCGAGGACAGTGATATTACGACCAGCGAAGTTCGTCAGCAGCTTGCTGCCCATCTGACGCGTCTGTGGCGCTACGGCCTGGTGCTGTCCCGAAACCACGACGTTGCCGAAGAGCTGGTGCAGTCGACCTGCGTTCGCGCGCTCGAAAAGAGCGCGCAGTATACGCACGGCACGCGCATCGATCGCTGGCTGTTCACGATCCTTCACTCCATCTGGATTTCTGATCTGCGCGCCCGTCGCGTGCGACTGGGACAGGGCTTTGTTGACAGTGACGAACTGCTGGCCCCGGACGCGCAGGAACGTAATGAAAAACGCCTGCATTTTCAGAAAATCATGCAGCGCGTCAGTGCGCTACCGGAAGCCCAGCGTAATACCGTGTTTCTGGTCTATGTAGAAGGCTTTACCTATCAGGAAGCCGCAGAGACGCTGGCCGTGCCTGTCGGCACCATCATGAGCAGGCTGGCCACCGCGCGTTCGGCGCTGGCCAGGTCGTTTGATGATCAGGATGCCGCAAAGGAGAAACGCTCATGAACACGTCGCAATTTACGCCTCCGTACAGCGACGAAGCCCTGGTCGCCTGGCTGGATGGCGAGATGAATCCGGCTGACGCGCGCAGGCTCGAAGCGCTGCTGGAGACGGATTCTGATCTGGCTGAGCGCATCGATGAACTGATGAAAAGCCAGCTCGACTTTGAGGCGGCCTTTGCGCCGTTACTGGACAAAGCCCCGGAAGCCAACATGCGGCGCCAGCTGGATGCGCTTTCAGCTCCCCCCGTGCCTGAACCCAAAATGACGTCCACTACGGGCGTCAGTCGTCGTTCACTGATCGCCGCCTCGCTGAGTTTTCTGCTGATCGGCTCGGGACTGGGTTATCTGGCGCGCGCCGGCAAAATCGCGCTGAGTGAGTGTGAGAAGATTCGCGATCTTGAAGCGCAGTACATGTCGCTCTACAGCGCAGAAACCCTGCTGGATGCCGATAACTCCCCTGCCGCCTTGCAGCATGGCCTGGCCCGCACGGCACAGGATATCGGTCTGCATCTGAATACGCAGCAGCTCACGCTGCCCGACGCAGAGTTAAAAATGGTGCGCATGCTGCGCTATGACAGTACGTCAATTGCGCAGATTGCCTGGATCCATGCGGAATATGGCCCGATGGCGCTGTGCATTTCCCCCGATGCGCATCCGACCTCAACCGGGCTTGAGCGCGAACAGCGCCATGATATGCGCCTGGTGTGGTGGCATCACCGCGGCTACCAGTTTGTTCTGATTGGCCGCAATCCGGCCGGGGAATTATCCGCCAGCGCCAGTGCCCTGAAAACCGCGCTTAACGCCTGACCACCACGCGGCAGTTAGCCAGGCGCGTTCAGGGGACATGGCTGGCCTCTGCCTGAATATCGATAGTAATGGTCACCCTGTCATCCACCAGCGAGGTAAAGCGATCCATATGGTAGGCCGAGCGCGAGATCGTGGTCATCGCATGCAGCGAGATCCTGTCGCCAGTCTCTGCGGTGCGATCATGCTCTTCCATCGTCGCGTCAAGGATCACCGGTCGCTGGACGTCCTTCACCGCTAACGCACCAAAAAGCCGGTATTTACCGTTGCCGCGCGCCACGATGCGGGTGCTGGTAAAGACGATGTTGGGATAGCGCGGCGCATCAAAAAACATGCTGCTTTTAAGCTGATAGGTCAGCAGATTGTTTGAGGCGATTAGCGTGGAAACCGGAATGGTGACCCGGACATGATTATCCAGCTCATTCGCCGGGTTCAGCGTCACCTCGCCGGTCACGCCCGTCAGTTTCGCATGCGACATCCCGCCAAAGGCACGCCATGACAGCCCTATTGCCGTGTCAGGCGTGGAAATCGTGTAGTAAAGCGGGGCCGCATGGGCGAACGGACTCAGCAGCACTCCAGCAACCAAAAAAGAAACAGCGCGCGTCATAGCAGGCTTCTCCAGTAAACAGACAACGCGTTAACGCGCCAGGTGACAACGTTATTCGATTGATACTTACAGTTATATAACATTCGTGAGGCCGGAGATCGCATTTGGATGGGGAAGCGGCACGGTTATATGAGGTGAATGTAGAATAGTGCGGTGGTTTTTGGCGATGCGCGAGCGTTTTTCCGCTGTGAGTGGGTTGTTGGCGCGGCGTCCGGCGTGGAGGTTGCCCAACCTGTTATCTGAAGCGGATGCAGATCTTCATCGCTTGTGATAAGAAAGAAAATTAATCTGAGTTCAGGAGATGAGTTATGTACCTGGATGATATTCCCCTTAATTTTCGGCAGCATGAAACCTTTTATCTGATCGCCCCGGACATGAGTCGTACGGAAGAAATGCAGCAAAAACTGAATGCATTTAGTTCCCTTCATCATGAATTCCTGCTCTGGTCTCCCGGTTTTCACTCTCTGAATGCTGTTGAGAAAAGTATGGCGGAGGCGGCCGGGAATTTCCTGAATGACAACGTTGAATATAAGTTTTTAATCATTGTTCGTCAGTCAGATGACCTCTCAGGCTGTATTAGCTTATTTATCAGGAATCGCGCGATTCCTTATTATGAAATCGGCTACTGGCTCGCCACTGATATGTGGGGTAAAGGCATTATGTCTGAAGCTTGTAAGCTGGTCACAAACATGGCCGCCGATTTTTTTCAGGCAAAGCGAATCGAAATTCGTATGGCAGGACGTAACGTACGCAGTCAGTCTGTTGCGTTAAAGTGCGGTTTCAAACCCGAAGCCAGACTGGTTAATGAACGCCTCGATAGTCTGGGGCGGATTGATGATACGGTTATCTACCGGTATTAGCACGGCTTAAATATGACTGATAAATCAGAAAAAGAGCGGTTTTCTACCTGCTCATTTTCATTTCGTCAGCGATGCCATCACAGCTTCAGTGCGATGACACAAATGCAGAGTTTTGCTGCAAAGGCGGAAAGGCGAAATTACGTTGCATACGCTTTATCTCTTCTGCCGGTGGCAGGCCAAACAGCCGTTTGAACTCGCGATTAAACTGCGACGGGCTCTCGTAGCCAACGGCGTAGCTCGCGGCGGCGGCAGTGAGCTGCTGACGGACCATCAGCATTCGCGCCTGATGCAGGCGAACTGATTTTACATACTGCATCGGCGGCAGCTGGGTTATGGCTTTAAAGTGGTGATGAAAGGTCGGCACGCTCATACCGCTTTCCGCCGCCAGTTGCGTGAGCGTTAAAGGATCAGCATAAGTAGCATGGATACGTCGTAAGGCTTTGCCGATTTTGCCGAACTGACCTTGTAAAGCCAGCGCCGCGCGCATTGCGTTGCCCTGCGCGCCGGTTAATACGCGAAAATAGAGTTCGCGCATCCTCCCGGGCCCCAGGATGGCGGCTTCTGCGGGATTCTCCAGCACGTCAAGCACACGTAACACAGCCGTTTTTATCGTGTCATCCATCGGGCTCGATATCATGCTCTCAGGCGCGGCGGAAAGTTGCGGTGCACCATGCTGCTCAATCTGCAGCATCAGTTCCGCAGCAAGCTGAAAATCCAGATGAATATATATAGCCAATAGCGGATGGTCTGCCGATGCGTCAGTTTCCATGGTAAAGGGCACGGGGACTGAGACGGCAAGATAGTGCTGTTCATCGTACAGATAGGTCTTTTGACCGAAATAACCGCGTTTACGGCCCTGGCAGACAATGACAAGGCCGGGATCATAGAGCACAGGGGTTCTGGCAAGCGGGCGGTTGGCGCGCAAAATTCTCACATCGGGCAGCGCAGTAAGGTTGTACCCTTCCTGGACGGCCAGTGTTTTTACCCGTGTAATCATGTCAGACATTATCGCACCCTCATAAAATCAGGCAATAAAACCATAAGATATGGCCTGAAAATCCATCGACGCAGAGAATATCATGCAGCTTTTACTGCATGGGAATAAATTATGACATCTGCAAAAACGATTTTTATCACCGGTGTGAGTAGTGGCTTTGGTCTTGCCCTGGCGAAGGAAGCCCTGCTTGCGGGCCATCGGGTTATCGGAACCGTGCGCAACCCTGACGCATTACAGGCATTTGAAGCGCTTGATGCGCAGCGGGCATTTGGTCGCCTGCTTGACGTGACAGACGTTGAGCGAATCGCTGAGACAGTTAAGGAGATCGTCGCTACCGTTGGTCCTGTTGATGTTCTGGTGAACAATGCGGGTTATGGTCATGAAGGCATTCTGGAAGAATCCTCGCTGGAAGAAATGCGCCGCCAGTTTGACGTGAATGTGTTTGGCGCAGTGGCGATGATAAAAGCCGTCCTGCCAGAGATGCGTCAGCGACGCTGCGGCCACATCATCAATATCACGTCAATGGGCGGTTTTATCACCCTTCCCGGTATCAGCTATTACTGCGGCAGCAAATTTGCGCTGGAAGGCATATCAGAAACCTTAAGTAAGGAACTGGCCCCGTTTAATGTAAAAGCCACCGCGGTCGCACCCGGCTCGTTTCGTACCGACTGGGCCGGTCGCTCAATGTCACGCAGTGCCCGCACCCTCCCGGACTATGACGCGTTATTTGACCCCATTCGTCAGGCGCGTCAGGAAAAAAGCGGAAATCAGCCCGGCGATCCCGTAAAAGCAGCGCAGGCCATCCTGACGTTGATTGAAAGCCAGAGCCCACCCACGCACTTGTTGTTAGGCAGTGATGCATTAACGTTGGTGCGGCAAAAGCTCGCCGCTTTGCATCATGAAATCGAACAATGGGAATCCCTGACACTTTCAACAGATGGCTAATTCGTTGCTAAAATACATTCCTGTGGTGGCTGTTGAAACGGTAAGCCATCACAGATGGATGGTGCGTATGATAAAGGGGTTACCCGGGAGTGAAGGTAATTTCCATTATTCCCGGGCGTTGATATTGTTCTGTAGCTTTGTGCCAGAATCAGACCTGGAATCCAAAATGAGGCGCTGTTAAATACGAAAACGATTAGTTTTTCGAAGCTGCTCTTGTCTTCAGGTAATACTCACCTGCAAGGTAACCCGTTACCGCAATGAAGGTTATTGCCCCGCCCAGTAATGTATTGCCGGGCGGTAATTCACTGAAGAAGATCCAGACCCATAAAGGCCCCAGCACAATATCAGTTTGCGCAATAAGGCTGGCTTCAGCGGGGTTAATATACCGACTACCTGCCATGAAAAGGAGATAACTCAGACTCTGCGTGGCCAGCGCAAAAGCACATAACCATACCATGTCATGTAAACCGGGAAGTGGAAGGCCCTGCGGCATCATTATAAAACAGAATGCACCGCAGAGTGCGCACGCCAGTGCCGTAACTGCCGGCAGATTCATATCCGGCCATGTCCCGGACATCACGATGCTGGCGGCAAAACCGGCCGTCATCATGAGTGCCAGTGCGTTACCCGCCATATCGCCCGTACCTGAGGCAGAGGTCGCCATAACAATGACCCCCACTAGACTAAGTGCCGCCGAGATAAGCGCGCGCTTTGTTATTTTTTTCTTCTGTATCAGCCAGCCCAGCCCCATGGCAAAAAAGGGAATGGTGGCATAAACCGTCATCACACCAGCAACACTGGTGAGTTTCAATGCCGCTACGTAACAAAACATAGAAACCGCCATGATGGCAGCCGTGATCAGACCTTTTATACCCACATCATGACGAAATGCAAAACGGCGCAAATACCCACCCAGCGCCAGCAGAAGAACCAGTGACAGAAAAGCAAACAGTGACCGCCATGCGACCATTGCCCACGTGTTCATATCGAGCATTCTCACGAAGAAACCTGCTGAACTCCACATGACGGCTGAAAGGCACACCATGCTTATCCCCAGACTGTGCCTGCTGGCGGTTTTAAACAGTGGCATCGCTTATCCTTGTTCGCTATAGTTTTAGAAAAAAGTAGAACGGTCTAATTATTATGGCAAAGAGTGATACGCGCAAACGTCTTTTAAATGCCGGTGTAAGGGTTTTCATGAGGGAAGGATATGAAGGTAGTGGTATTACCACTATTCTTGGTGAAGCAGGAATGCCTAAAGGATCATTTTATAATCTCTTCTCCAGCAAAGAAGAATTTGCCTGTGCCGCCCTTGACGTCTATATCAAGACGTTTGACGCACTCCGGGAAAATACACTGCTGAATACAGCGCTTGTTCCCCGCCAGCGTCTGATAAACTGGCTGAGCGGACACAGGGAATATATTGAGCGTGAACCCGAAGCAGGCGGCTGTCTGGCAGGAATTATAGGGCAGACGGGCGCTGTACACAGTGAAAAAATGCGTCAGAAGCTGCTGGCAATTTTTAGCGCCTGGGAGCGCGATCTGATTAACATCTTTACTGACGCTCAGCAGTCTCAGACATTATCGCCACGCATGTCTCCGGAAAGCGCGGCAAGGCTGGTTATTCACAGTTATGAAGGCGTAATGATCCGTATTCGCATAGAACGTAGCCTTTCTCCTTATGCTTTCTTGATGCAAACGCTACCAGACCTTCTTTTTGCTGAACCTGACGCTGTTTAAAGCATTACAGTCCGTCAAAACGGCTGACGGGATAGTATGGCTAACCGCATCGCCGGGCCTGATACAGGGCGGACTCTCACAAAAGGCACCTTGCGGTAAAAGCCAGTTTACGCCGCCAGGCACTTTGTACGGCATTGCAGAAATATTCCCGTTATGAGGTCTGCCTCTTTCTGCCCGAATACGCCACCATCCAGACCGCAATGCCGATGAGGCAGGCGCCTGCAATAAATTTCTCTCCAATTTTCTCGTCAAGCGCAAGATAGCCCCACAAGCAGGCAAAGGGAGGGATAATAAATGTGACCGTAAGAGATTTCAGAGGCCCCGTATCTGCAATAAGCCTGAAATACAAAATGTACGCCAGCGCAGTACAGATTAAGCCCAGCGCGACTACGCTGCTCCATACCCAGGGCTGAAACCAGTTAACGGTACCTGCTGAAAACAGGTTCCAGCCAAAAAAGGGGAACAGAAAAACGGATGCCCCAGCCTGACTTCCAAGTGCGACCAGAAGCGGATCGAGGCCTCCCTGCTCGGTAATCCATCGTCTGGTAAGATAACCCGCAAGTCCGTAACAGGTTGTCGCCACCAGACAGGCCAGCGCGCCTGCTATAAACATTCCGCCTAAACCAGAGAAAGCAGGACTACTTATAAGCATTATTCCCGCCAGACCCGTTAATATTCCGATCAATTTTCTTACGGTGATGACTTCCCCAAAAAAGCAGTACCCGATAAGTGCTCCCATCATCGGCGCTGTCGCGTTAAACAGTGCGGAATAGCCCGTCGGGAGCCATCTCGCCGCAATACAGTACATCAGAAAAGGAAGACCGGAATTGATGATGCCGAGCACCAGCGTTGCCCTCAGTTTCCCATTGAACGTCTGTAATTGCCTGTTGAACAGGACGACGGCGGCAAGACCCGTAAATCCTAATAGTACGCGTAAAAAAGCCACGTTAATGGATCCAAAGGCGGGCACGGCTATTCTCATAAACAGAAAACTTGAACCCCACACCGCGGCCAGTAAAATAAGCCTGACAACATCAGAAATCTTCATCTGGTTTTTCCTGACCGATCCCAAACGGCATGTTCATTTACAGAACACGTTCGGCAAGACAGGCGAAACATCCCCGTTTTGCGTAGTGGAAATGAATATAACTTACGGCAGGATCGTCGAAAAAATGATTCAGCCATTGTTCCGCTGCATTGCCCTGACAGATTTCAGCTTTTACCATGAGATGGTTTTCACTATAGGCTCTGAGGGAAAGAAGTCTGTGGCTCATCACTTCCGGTATGTTATTGAGATATATGCCCTGCTCCGTACATCCCTCCCACAGATAGATGGCATGAGAGCCATGGTAAGGCGTATTTGCGGGCTGATAGGTATGGTTGATCAGAATCGCTGTTTCACCGGCAGGAATATCGCGCAGCGAGATTCTGTCGGGATACCCCGGGCAACTCTCGACCTTGACTCTTACAGCACCGTGGAAAGTTAAATAGTGTTCGTCCTGGCCAAAAAGATGGACGAACTGTCCCGCATCAAGCCCCGAAATTTTGTAGTTCATTTTCGCCTCCCGTGTTGGTCAGAATGACAGTACCTTTTTATTGACGGGAACTGCTCGCTGTTTTCGGACAGGGAAATACTGCATACAGGATTGAGGAAGGGTTACGTTAAAGCCGTGGTAAAAGGCGAAGGAATCAGAGGGAATGCTGGCATTCAAACGCATGTGTCTGCTACAAGCCACTCACAGGTCGGCTCGGTCAGCCGGTCGGTAACCTGACGCATCACAAACGACATCATCAAGTGCAGGCAGCCGCCTGGCAGGCTCACAGTGATTGCTACTGTCCGCCAGGTCGAAAGCGTGGTAATGCCTCCCGGAGTATGAAAACGCATTGTCGGTACGGTCAGTTGACATCCTGAATTTGTTTGAACACGCAAAAATTTTTTAGGAACTGACAAAGGCGCAGTTGATGCGATGAGATGAACGCAGGGTAAAGCAGGCTGAATTTTTTTAGAGGGTGCAGACACCACAATGGTAAAGGGTGCCTGCAGATTTTATGCGTTATGCGTTGTCATCGTCAGTACAACCCAGACCTGAAGAAGGATCATTACAACCTGGGTTAATTTCCAGATGGTGATGCCACGCAGCCAGTTTAACCGCGCTTTCACTGGTCGAGACATCGGTTTTTTGAGCAGACGTATCTTTGACTGAATCGAGCCCAGGCATCGCGCGGGAAGGCAGATCTTTTGCAAACGTAGCGCCCTGCAGGCCAGCCAGTAAGACTGCGGCTAACGATGCGGTTTTAACGGCAGATTTCATGACAGATACAGGCATAACGATTCCTCTCAGCTAAAGTAAACAGAATGCTGATGGCTCTGACAGCGCTCAGCGAATCCAGAAACATCATCATAAAACCTTCAGAAACACAGTAGGCACGCTCTCAGCGTCAGGCTCCGATGCGCCTCTGTTATTCAAGAATGCTTATATGTCAGTTTGATAATACGGGTTATTAAAGACAGTAAGAATATGTTGCTAACGGGTAGCAATCAAATGGTGATAGTGATCAGGCACATCAACTCAGGGCCAGGATAAAAGCGCTCTCATAAAGGCTTTGTGCTTTCGATAAGGTGAGTTCTTCTCTTTAAGATGAGCATCACTATCCCCTTTGAACCGGGTTAAATTCAGATAAGTCCTACCCTTTGTGCATTCACCTGTGTGGGTCCGCACGGCGTCAGAAGCGAACGTTTAAAATGTATTTTGCTTCGCCGGGCAACAACCCCGTATCAGATCTGAAGCCTGTTCCCCCAGTTACTCCTTAAAAAAGGAAAGGATTATGTCTCTATTGCAGAATCACCGTGACCTGCTCCCTGTAAATGACTACGCGGCTTCATTAGCAAACTCTCTACTGTCGGCTAACTGCACGCGTCCGCTTTTCGCTCAAAGCGGACCCTCATCTCAGTCTGCCTGTCCGCTTTGTGTCAGAAGCAGACGTTGTCACTTCAGGAATTAATGGATGTGCACCGGACTTTCTGGATAACGAAAGATTTTCATACTTTCTTTAGCGAAGTCTGGGCTGCGTTGTGTGGAAACAGGTTTGTAACCCAGTGGATTTCTGGTCGCTGCCGGATTGAAATAACCCGTATATGTCTTTGCGTGGCTCCGGCAGACGATCGACGCTGAACAACTTAAACCCCATACTCTCAGGACTGACTGTTTCCACTGACGGCGCGGTTTCTTCCGTTTCGCTTGGCTTGATAAAGCGCGTTATCAGCCTGCTCTTTTAGTCTTTCTGCCTCACTGGCGTCTCCCCTGGCGGTTATCGTCCCGCAACCGGCGCTGACAGTTACGATCCCGCCCTTTACAGCGGTTGCTTTATGCACCAGTCCGGCATCGGACACGGCCTGCACCGCCCGTTGCGCCACTTTCAGTGCATCAGCCTGACCGGTATTTGGCAGGATGACAGCAAACTCCTCTCCACCGTAACGGGCCACGATATCGTCACTGCGATGGATCACGCTCTTAAGGGCAACACCTACTTTTTTCAGACACTCATCGCCCGTCACGTGCCCGTACGTATCGTTGTAGCGCTTGAAGTAGTCAATATCCACCATAATCAGCGACAGCGGTTCACCTGACTCAGCCGAGCGTTTCAGATTTCTTTCCAGCAGCACATCAAACTGCCTGCGGTTAGCCAGTCCCGTCAGGCCATCCACCAGTGCCAGTGACTGAAGCGTATGGTTAATGCCGGTAAGTTCATCCCTGACCAGAGTCAGCTCCAGCTGGTTTTTTACGTTGACTCTGACATGTCTCAACATAAATAACCCCATCCCGGTGATGACAAACAGCAGCACGACATTGAGTGCTAAATCGATCAGGTTTTCAGATATCCACTCAGCCCGGGCTTCGTCCCGGTCATATCCTGCCGTCACAATCAGTGGATACCGCTCCAGCCGGGCATAACCAAATATCCGCTCCACACCGTCAAGCGCAGAGCGCCATGACGCACTGCCGCTGTCAGAATTTTTAAGCACGCTCCTGAACAACGGGCTTGAAGAAAGGCTGCGGTTAATATAGGAATCGGGTAAAGGACGAATGTAAAGCACGGAGGTGTCGGCAAGGATAAGCGCCAGCATATCCCGCTTGCCCAGGCTGTAGTAACTGTAGAACTGCCGAAAATAGTCCACCTTCACGGTCGCCAGCGCAACCCCTGCAAAATTGCCGGCGGCATCATTCAGCCGGACCGATACCGGTATGACCAAATCGCCCGTTGAGCGGCTTCGGATTACGTGACTGATATGAATCCCTGTATCAGCATGTGTGCGGTGCCAGATAAAATAGTCCCGGTCAGCATTAGTTGCCTTTACCGGCACGAAGCTGCCTGACGTCGCGACCCAGTTGCCCTGTCTGTCATAGATAAACAAACCGTGCAGTTGGGGAAGCTTTCCCTGCTGCTCGTGGATTTGCGCTTTAAATGCTGACGTGGAAGCATACTCCGGTCCGTTTAACGTAAGCTGCCTCACTGCGTCGCTAAGAGTGATGTCCACCTGAAGAAACGCGTCTTCGGCCTGCCTGGCAAGTGAGACGGAAAGATTACGCGCGCCTTCCTCACGCTCAAAAAGTTTGAGGCGCCAGTCATTCCAGAGTGACCACGCGTTAATACCGACAACCGACAGGGCCGTCACGAGTAAAAATACAGCCAGGCTACGGCCAAGCGATGTCCGCATCAGCGGGGAAGATACGTTATCGGGTAACTGATTCAAGAAGGCATGACTCCCGAAGGTATTAGAAACACTTAAGGATATAGCAGGTGGACGATTTTAAAAGCTTTCTGAGGTTTGACCAGACCTCCCTGAGCGGGCGAACAGCTCAACTGCCTTTGGAAGGCTTTTATCATTTGAGTCTCCCCTGTATTGCCCGCCGGACTGAAGAAAATCCAGGCTGTTTGTCAAAAAGCCAGAAACGCAGATGAGTCACGAAAAGGGATGCTTAACCGTGGACTGATTGCCAGCGGGGAAAGCCAGCGCGATGTGCTGACAGACACAGGGCTCGTTGGTTAGAGCAACAGGGAACAGAAATTTCTGAACAATGGGAAGGGAATTATCGTATGTGCCTCGACCGGACCGAGCGTCAGCATCACCTTTCAGGTCCACTCGGTTCGGCTCTTCTGGAGGCTTTTATCTCATGGAAATGGCTGAGCCGTCTGGGGTAAATCCCGAGCGCTGAAGATAACCCCCTCAGGCTGGAAAGCCTCCGGGCACCCTTTTGGCCTTCGTCAGCTACAGGGTAACCCCGCAGCAGAATAGTCCTTTTTTAATTTAGTCATGTGAACCAGGCGCTTTATATTGCTGTGACAGCTACTGACGAGTGAAGCTAACACCAGCTCTGGATGCGAATACTGTTAATGTGCCCTGAATCTACTGCTTTCGTCCGTCGATTATTAATTTCACACGCTTAATATCACTGCGGTTCAAAGTCATGTCATCAAGTTATTTTGATTCAGTAACAGAAATGAAGCAGGTTTAACGTGGCAAATCATTCATAGCGGGCCTGGGCCCGCCATAAGGAAATTACCGGGTTAACAGAGGAGGTACAGACGGGACTTCCGGCGCCGTATCAATATCATGTTGGGTCATCCGGAAAGCGTCAGGATAATGTTCCCGCGCCGTTCTTCTGGCCGGCTCTGTGCTGCGCCATGTGTACAGGCAATGCTGGCACTGCTGTACCGTCCATACACCCTCAACAGGCGATGTTGCCATCATTTCAATGTGCTCATCAGCACAACGTGGACAAATCATACTCTCTCCTTAACCGCGATTTGATAATAGGGCCGTTAACTTCTCAACCCAGAGTGATGTTTCTGGCAGGTCTTTTACCGGCTGACTGTAGTGGCCGCGTATATCGGGTGCGACCGGTGTCGTCGCATCGATCACAAGTTTATCTGTTATCCCTGCGGGACTAGAGCCGGGGTCCAGTTCCAGTACGGACATGTTTGGCAACTGAACGAGATCGCCTTGTGGATTCACCTTGGAAGACAGGGCCCACATCACCTGAGGCAGGTTAAAGGGATCGACATCTTCATCGACCATGATCACCATCTTGACGTAGCCCAGACCATGCGGCGTCGTCATCGCCCGTAGCCCTACCGCACGGGCAAACCCACCATAACGTTTCTTAGTAGAAATAATGGCCAGTAAACCGTGCGTGTACATGGCGTTTACAGCCTGCACCTCGGGGAAATCCGCTTTCAGCTGTTGATACAGAGGGACGCAGGTTGCCGGGCCTATCAGATAGTCAATTTCGGTCCAGGGCATGCCCAGATACAAGGATTCGAATATGGGCTTAGTGCGGTAGGAGACTTTATCAATCCGCACAACCGTCATCTTGCGACCACCGGAATAGTGACCGGTAAATTCGCCAAACGGTCCTTCAATCTCACGTTTGCGGCCCTCAATCACGCCTTCAAGAATGACTTCCGATCCCCATGGCACATCAAAGCCTGTCAAAGGGGCCGTCGCGATGGGGTACGGGCTTTCGCGTAGTGCACCTGCCATTTCATATTCTGACTGATCGTACTTCAGCGGCGTGGCTCCCATCAGCGTGATAACGGGGTCATTGCCCAGCGAGATAGCCACGGGCAAATCTTCGCCACGTTCTTCCGCTTTGTGAAGATGAAGTGCAATATCGTGCATCGGCACGGGCTGCAGCCCGAGTTTGCGTTTACCTTTCACCTCCATCCGGTAAATGCCAACGTTTTGCTTCCCGAAATGTTCCGGGTCAAGTGGGTCACGTGAAACTACGCAGGCCTTATCAAGATAGAAACCGCCATCGCCATCGTTTAAGCGAAACAGTGGAAGGATGTCGAAGAGGTTGATCTCTTCACCCTCAACGGTATTTTCTGACCAGGGCGCATTGGCGCGCCTTTCAGGAGCCACAGGAAACGTTTCCCAGCGGCGAATGAATTCGTCTATCTGCTGTTTCACTGGTGTATTTAGTGGGAGGCCCAGCGAAATGGCATGGTTTTGCCAGGAACCGATGGTGTTCATCACGACATGAGCATGATGGTAACCCTTAATTTTTTTAAACGAGAGGGCCGGTGCGCCTTCACCCATTCGCCCTGTCGCATTTGCCGCGGCGGCGATATCCGGTTCGGGCAACACCTCTTCATCAATTTCAAGAAGCTGGCCCTGTTCGTCCAGCGCCTTCAGGAAACTACGTAGGTCATCAAACGCCATTATTCACTCTCCATACTCAGAAATTTCTAAAGACTAGTTGAGGCCTTTCCAGCGATTTGCCTTTGGCGAGGCAATTCCAAACTGGTCGAGAACGCGGGCGACGACATGATCGATCACATCATCAATAGTTTTGGGGTGGTTATAAAAAGCGGGCATTGGCGGAACCATAGCGACGCCAAGACGGGAGAGGGCCAGCATATTTTCAAGATGAAGAGGACTGAGAGGCGTCTCTCTGGGAACCAGGACAAGTTTTCTGCCTTCTTTAATGATGACGTCAGCAGCCCGTCCAATGAGCCCTTCCGCATATCCGATGCGAATGCCAGCTAACGTTTTCATACTGCAGGGAATAATCACCATCCCATCGGTGTGAAAAGAGCCTGACGAGAGGGTAGCGGCCTGGTCGGCAGGACCGTGCACGACATCAGCCATATTCATCACCTCACGCGATGAAAAAGGCGTTTCGAGTTCAATTGTGGTTTTAGCCCACTTGCTCAAAATCAGATGCGTTTCAACCTCGCTGATTTCCTGTAAAACCCTGAGCAGCGCAACCCCTAAAGGCGCACCTGTGGCTCCCGTCATACCGATGACAATTCTCATCTGACTGCCTCATTAAAACAATGTTCGTGTACGAATGAAATTGACGGTACGCCAGGCACGCCCTGAAAGTCAATTGATTTCTACGGTTACTATTATCTGCGTTATCTTTTATGTCTGCCGACAAAGAGTGTTGAACGGAGGGAATAATGATTTAACATTAGCGGGACACAGCGGGTAAAAAATCAGGAATAAACCTTAATGCACAAAGACTTGAGCAACCTTTTCTTTCATCTGACACGGAAACTTCTTCAGGAACATACCGCCTTATGGCAGGAAAAGATGCCCTTTCTGACAAAGCAGCAGTTCGCTGTTCTGTCAGCCGTTCATGCTCAACCGGGAATCGAACAACTGGACTTAATGGAGGCGGCGTTGAGTTCAAAGGCTACGCTGGCAGAACTGCTTGTTCGAATGGAACGTAAGGGACTGATCAATCGTGCAGAGGGAAAAAAAGACAAACGTCGTAGATTTATTACGCTGACCGTTCAGGGCGAAGAGATGCTTAAAACTGCGGCACCGATAGCTGAACGCGTTGATTCCCATTTTCTGAACAGGTTAGAAAAAAATGAACAAAACGACGTCATCAGCCTTCTGAAGATCATGTTAAAAAAACCTGTTTCCTGAAAGCATCCTTACCTTTTGGAAACAGGTTTAACCGCCGGGTCGTCCCCGCAGCGGAATGACAAACCACCAGGGTCATCTTCGCCGCTTAGGAATATTTACGGCGCGGTTAGCGGATTTTGCGGGTAAATTGCTGTTCCGTAATCGTGCTGCCCCATTGATCCCCTTCCCACTCTTTCGATAATTCAAACCCGAATGACTCGTATAAGCGCCTTGCCGCCGTTAGCTTATTAAAGGTCCATAGCTGCACCGCAGAGAACTTCTGCTCATCGCAAAACGCCATCGCCATTGCCATCAGTTTTCGACCGAGGCCGCTGCCCTGGCAGTCATCGTCAAGAATGAACCAGCGCAGATGCGCCTCATTGTTCCCGAGATCTTCACCATCAATGGCCACAGAGCCAACGATACGATCGTTCATGACTGCCAGTCAGATCTGGTTGCCTTCATTACCGAGACGTCCCGTAAAATCGGCAAGGCCCGCTGCGACCTTTGCTTCGAAAAAGGCACCGAAATTGTGCTCTCTGGCATAGTAACGGCCATGCATCTCCGTAATGCGGCCTGCCATGCCCGGCTGGTAGCCGGTGACGATGCTCACATGACTGTGTTCATCAAGCTCTGTGTTTTCACGACAGGCTTTGAGTGCGCGGGCGTAGGATGACAGCCCCAGTGAGACAGTGTGCTGTCGCGCAGGGTCAAGCTTTCTCAGCGCAGCGGCGACCCGCTCATCAGCATACTGATTAATCGCCTCCACGGTCTTTATCCCCTTGTCTGTGAGCCGCAGGTATTTCGTTCTGCCATCATACGCGGACGGGGCTTCATCCAGCTCACCGGCCTCGACGAGTTTAGTGAGCAGGCGACTCACGCTGGATTTCTCAAGCCCCAGCGTCTCTACCAACTGGGACGCGGTCACGCAGCCTTTTGCTTCTGCTTCGAGTAAGGTATGAACGGCAGACGCTGAATAATCGGTAGCCGCCAGGGTCTGATTCATAAAGCCCAGTTCGCGCACCATCAGACGTGATGCAACGCGGATAGTGTTAATGGTGTTTGTTGCGGCGTTCATCGGCGTAGACCCTTTACGATATAGTTGTATTATACAACCATGTGGCGGGAGATCCTGTCAATCTTGCCAGGCTGCTGTGCGGCTGGCGCAGACTAAAACGCTTTCTGACCCGCTCAGTGCCCGTCTGAACGGACCAGGCTTAACCGTGAATACCCACCAGTTGAGGAAGTAACTGCGTGATCACATCCACAACGCCCCTGACGCTCGGGGGAATAAAACGGGCATCAGGAAAAATCGCATAAAGAAATCTATCCGGGAGTCGCCATGTCGGCAGGACAGGAACCAGTAACCCCGACGCCAGCCCTTCTGTTGCCAGCGGATGCTGAATGCCCCCGATCCCGATACCTGCCTGAATAGCAGCGATAAGCCCTTCGCTGGTATTAGCCCGAAAAACGGTGTTCACCTTTAATTCGATTGCCTCCTCTCCTGAAACTAACTGCAGAGGCCTGTCCAGCGCGAGACCGCTGAACCGGATATGAGGCAACTGCGTCAGCTCATCAACTGAATGAATTTGTTTAAATCCCGGCGCCGCATAAAGCCCGGATGTCACGCGGCCCAGCATGCGTACCGCATGTAAGTCTGGCGATTTGCCCGCCAGACGTACCGCAACATCGACCCCTTCACTGACCAGGTCGGCAATACGATCATCAAGTGAAAGCTCAAGATGTAATCCGGCGTGCGATTTCTGGAGCGCCAGCAGATGGGGAAGAAAAAGGCGCCCTAAGCCGCTGGGCAACTGCACGCGAACCGTGCCCTGCCACTGCTGATCCCCGGGATTGAGCGCCCTCTCTGCTTCCCGTATGGCATCCAGCAAAGGTTTGATGTCGCGTCTGTACCTCTCTCCCTGCTCGGTGAGCATCATAACGCGCGTTGTCCGGCGAAATAACACTACACCCAGTTCTGCTTCCAGTGCGGCAATCTGCTGACTCACGGCAGACTGTTTCATGCCAATCAGGCGCGCAGCGGCGGAAAAGGAGCCTGCCTCAGCGACCCGCAGGAACGTCGCCATCGCGTTAAGCTTGTTATTCATTTAATGATTTCACTTATAAGTGCCATCAGTTAAGGGGGATATGCGCAAAAAAATGAATATATCACACTCTCTTCCGTCACCTTATCTGGAGAAAATGCATGAATACGCTGCAAACGAAAAACGTCGCGCTGGTCGCGGGAGCCAGTGGCATTGTCGGGCGTCAGCTCGTTAACACGCTGCTGCAAAATGACTGGGAGGTGATTGGCCTGAGCCGTAACCCATCGCCGCATCTCCAAAACCTACCCGTTGTCACCGTAGATTTACGGGATGCCGGGCAGGCCGCACGTGCGCTGCAGCCGTTAACGCATGTCACGCATATTTTTTACAGTGCCTGGCTTAACGCGGCCAACTGGGCCGAAATGGTGGAACCCAACGTCACCATGCTGCGTAATCTGGTGTCCAGCATTGATACCGTGGCATCGTTAAAAACGGTAAGCCTGATGCAGGGTTATAAAGTGTATGGCGCACATCTTGGTCCCTTTAAAACGCCTGCGCGTGAAAGCGATCCTGGCGTTGCTGGCGCTGAATTCAATGCTGCTCAACTGACCTGGCTCAGCGATTATCAACTCGGACGGTTATGGCGATGGAATGCTGTCAGGCCGGGCGTAGTGGGCAGTAACGTGCCCGGTAATACTATGAATCTTGCGCTGAGCATCGCGCTGTATGCTTCACTTTGTCAGTCGCTGAATCTCCCGCTCCGTTTTCCGGGATCACCGCAGACCTGGGGCAGCATCGTTGATTTCACGGATGCAGGTTTACTCGCTGATGCAACGCTCTGGGCAGCCACCTCACCTGCGGCCTCAAACCAGGCGTTCAACGTTAACAACGGCGATGTCTGGCGCTGGGCTGAACTCTGGCCGTTGATTGCGCGTTGGTTTGAGATTGAATGCGCACCGCCCGTGAGAGTGTCGTTTGAGCGTATGTTCAAAGATTACCGCTCAGTCTGGCGTGAACTTGCGCTGAGCAAGCGTCTGGCAGAATCTGATATTCTGAAGCTGAACGACGGGCAGTTCGCAGACTTTGTTTTTCGCTGGGATTACGACATGTTCGGCGATGGCAGTAAGCTGCGCCGTGCAGGATTTCGGGGCATGCAGGCAACAGATGAGATGTTCTTCCGTCTGTTCAGACAGTTCAGAGCTGCCCGCATAATTCCTTAATCGCTGACCGCCGCGGGTTCCGGCCAGGACAAACAAAAGTGGGCAGTCGAGACGCCCTTGCGCGGGAACATATCCGTCGTATAAAAAATGCGGGCTTAGCAAACCGCTGATGATGCCTGTGCGTTGATTATGACGCACGGGCGTCATCCCCTCTGTGACGTTAATCGTCGTTTTATGTCCGTCGCGGCATAACGGAATTAAGCACCCATGAATAATTCACCGGAAGTCAACCATGTAGCCTGTATAACCGGTTATTGCGTCATTTCAGCCTTGAATAAACAGCCATCTTCTTCATGCTTATTAATCCACCTTAACTAAGGAGATATTATGCGTGATGAATACAAAAGCTGTATTGAGGCTTGTTATTTGTGTGCAGCCGCATGCGACCATTGTGCCGCCTCATGCCTTGAAGAAGAAAATGTCGATATGATGCGCACGTGCATAAAACTGGATATGCAATGTGCCAATATATGTCGTCTTGCCGCGCAGTTTATGACGCTTAATAGCGAATTTGCGTCAGCGCTTTGTCAGCTCTGCGCAGAGGTCTGTCAGCGGTGCAGCAATGAATGTGGTCAGCACAAACATGACCATTGTCAGGACTGCGCCAGAGCCTGTCACCAGTGTGCTGAACACTGCAGGAAGATGGCCGCATGAGGCAGATTACCAGGCCCGCTTTGGCGGGTTTTTATAAAGGTAAAGGATCAGAGTGAATATTCAGCCTGAAGCTGATGTTACCTCGCTCCAGTCGCGCCAACGCTATCCTGCGTGACTCGCCGACTCAGTTTACCGGTTGCCTGGTCCTGTCTGATACGTTCTGCACAGTGACAGGTTTAATGCGTGCATAAAATCATTTTAAAAGGACTGGCACAGGATACAGGAGTTGTAAGCTGTAGCGTTGAAATTCTGTCATTACCTGACTTTCTACAGCACATGTATTCTTTTATGAATCAAAATCCATTCGGAATAACCATTCAGAGCGCAGCGGCAAACGAATAGATCAGCGTCTGCGCTTCGTTTATTGCAGCCTGTTATTTCAGGGGTAAGCGGTAACGTGATCATCCCACTCATGGCTAAAATTAAGATTATTCCCGAGCGTCTATCCAGCTGCGCTAACTGACTGTTTACAGTTATTAAAATTTTCTGGCTGTTATCTTTGACGGCGGCTTTTCATTCATTCAGTCTGCCGGTTCGCCTGCTTTATTCCCGTCTGACAGCTAATTTAAAACAACGTTGAGTAAATTACCCGGTCCGTTTATGCGCAACAGCGAGTCCCCCTTTCAGCGCGCGGACCTGCTGGTCAGAAAGGCGAATAAGATGGAAACATACTCCTCTGTCTGCGATGCGGAACAGCTGTCAGGCGTCAGCCATGTTACCCCCTGCCCCCTGAACAGGCTGCCTGTCCAGCGACATTCTTATCGCCGAACCGCCAGGCCTGGCGCGCAATTTGTCCGCACCGGGCATACGGCAAGCAGATGCTCTGTCTGGTTGCGGGGAAGCAGACATCGACAGGGTTTGCTGCGTCCTGTCACGGCCAAGGCCGATAGCCACACATCGATTTATGCGCAGCCAGTCAACGCCCCGTATCCGCCTGGTGTGCGCAATGCCGTGCAGAAGCGGTTACGGCGCTTTGAGCCGCAGGTAACGATTCCGTCCGGGGCGTATAATCCGGTGGCGTTAGTCATCGTTCATGCCGCAAAAACAGCACAGATGGCAGGACGGGCTGATGAGCACATCATCAGGTTAATGAAAGACGAAACGTTATGGTGGGGGATAAAACCGGCCCGGCAAGACATGTGCGCTGTCAGCCGTTACCGTGGTCAGCCAAGCTGATGCCTGAATCCGAAATCGTATTCTTGCTGTCGCGCGCGCAGTTTGCGTTGACGATAGGCATGCACATTGTGCTGGCGGCGTTTACTCTGGGGCTTGGCCTGATCATTGTTTTGCTGGAAGGAGCCTGGTTACGCTACCGCCGTTCACACCACTGGCAGGCGCTTCAGTTCTGGATGCGTGTCTTTTCGCTCACGGTTGCAGTGGGTGCCGTCTCGGGTGTGGTCATGGAATTCCAGTTTGGTACCAACTGGAGCCCCTTTGCTCATAAAGTGGGTGGCGTCATGGGCCCGCTGATGTTTTATGAAATCCTGGTGGCGTTTTTCCTGGAGTCAGGCCTGACCGGCGTGATGTTATTTGGTATGGGTAAAATAAACCCAAAACTGCACTTCGTTGTGACCTGCCTGGTGGCGTTAGGGGCTTTCCTCAGCGCATTCTGGATCCTTGCCGCCAACTCCTGGATGCAAACGCCTGTTGGCTATCTCCGCGATGAGCATGGCATTTTCCATGCCAGGAGCTGGATAAGCATCGTCTTCTCTCCCTCGTTTCCACTGCGGTTTACGCATATGGTGCTGGCCTCTCTTATTGCGAGTTTTTGCGTGACTGCCGGGGCCAGTGCATGGCGGTTAATTAAGCAACCCGCCGACCTTGCCGCGAAATGTGTGATGTCATGGTCCCTCTGGCTGCTGCTGATTGCTATGCCGCTGCAAATCGTAACGGGCGATCTGCAGGGCGAAAAAACCCATGACTACCAGCCTGCTAAACTGGCTGCAATTGAAGGCAGCTGGCGCAGGCCGCCTCAGGGTGAGGGGGAGCCTTTACGCCTTTTCGCCCTGCCCGATCAAAAAGCGCAGGTTAACCACGCAGAAGTGGCGATCCCGACAGTGGCCTCACTTTATTTGCGCCATAACCTCACCGGGCACATTAAAAGTCTGAGCGAATTCCAGCCTGATCAACAGCCGCCGGTCTGGCCGGTCTTTTTTGCCTTCCGCGTGATGGTAGGTATGGGGCTCATAATTTTTGTGACCAGCCTGACCGCGCTCTGGCTGCGTTACCGGCGCGCGCTGTGGCCGCGCCGGTTGATGAAGTGGGTTGTGGGCCTGACGCCCGCTGGCTTTATTGCCCTGCTCGCAGGCTGGATCGTGACTGAGGTGGGCCGTCAGCCCTGGACGATCTACGGGTTATTACGTACCGACCAAAGTATTGCTCCCTTTTCCTTATCGACCGTCATCTTCTCTTTCACCGGCATCATCGGGGTGTATTCTCTGGTCTTTGGCCTGGGAATCTATTATTTCTTACGCCTCGTTAATTCGTTCGACAGTCATGCGCTCAGCGACGAAATCAGTACGGAGGCCTCTTCATGAGTCTCGATGATCTGTCCGCCGCCACGGTAGCCTTTTCGTTACTCATCTACCTATTGCTGGACGGAACCGATCTGGGCGTCGGTTCCGTTATTCTTTTTTTTGATAATGAGCAGGATCGCCGCCGCCTGGTCCAGTCCATCCTGCCTGTGTGGGATGCTAATGAAACCTGGCTTGTCCTGACCGCGGGTGCGCTTTTAGCACTATTTCCCGCGGCCTACAGTCGGATCTTTAATGCTATCTATGTTCCGCTGTTTCTGATGTTTTTCTCCCTCTTTGGCCGTGCGCTGGCGCTGGAATACCGCGGGCAGGCTTCATCTCGCGTTAAGCGCTGGCTTGATTTCGTCCTTTTTATCGCATCGTTTGCGGCCGGTTTTTTGCAGGGCTACATGGCCGGCTTACTGGTGAGCGGTTTACCGGGTCAAACCGAATTTAGCTGGCTGTCGGGATATGCATTAATCAGTGGCCTGGGCATGGTATGGATTAACAGCCTGCTGGCCTGTTGCTGGATACGCTGGCGCGTGGGCGATCAGGCAAACATACGTGCGAGGCAACTGAGTGGGTGGTTACTGGGGCTGACTTTCCTGTTTTTCATTTTTAACATAGCGTATTTACCTGCCCCCTGGCAGAAAGCCCTCTCAACGCTTCCCGGAAAAATAAGCCTCGCGCTTGTCGCACTCTGTTGGGCAGGGCTGATCGTGAAGTTGAAAAGTAACGCCGCTTTATCGCCGTTAATTTTTGCGCTGCTGATGGTGACGTTCACGTTTATCACCCTGATGACCGGCATGTATCCATGGCTGATTCCTGGTACGTTAACGCTGCATGACGCCTCGTCAGGTGCCTCCGGCCAGTATTTCTTGTTGGCAGGCATCGCCATCATTATGCCCCTGACACTGGCCTACAATAGCTGGGCTTTCTGGGTTTTTCGGGGACGGGTCAAATGATCCCACGGATAACCTGACAGACACGATCTGGCGCACGAACTGAACGCTGCGGCAGTCTTAACACATTCGCTGCGTTGCGCGATGAGGTTAACCGGTGCACTATCGATTTCATCGATTCGCTTTCTTGCCGTTTCCATTAACGAAAAACGCCCATCTATCCCGTCTTACCCGTTTATTAGTATGCGGCATGACATAACTTTCCGGTTAAATACAGTATTCCATCCAGACGCGTGCAGCTATCAGCATAGTGATGCCCCCGGAAGTGTCGGTTCTCCCTTTATGCCTGGCGCAGGCGCTCCTTCGCGATGTTCTGCCTTAAACCTGCAGCTGACAGGGTTATTACGCGTAATGATTGCCCCGTACACGTTGCGTGGTAACAACGCGCTAAAAACGCGGCTTTAACGTTAAGACAGGCTATTTGTGATTAACATCTTATTTACACAATTAACATCCTCTTTTTGCTGGCTTGCCGCTGGGCGATGACTTTATAGTCAATTTATTGTGTAAAACACAGTTTTACTCTGTAAACCTCGCATTGTGTGCAGACTGGCTCCCGAGCCCTGTCAGCAACGTCAGATTGGGTTCGGTTACAAAGCATAAGGGGAAGCGATGGAGACAGTTAACGCACCGCATTTGCCTGTCAGAGAAAACTGGCTGGCACGGCATCACGAAAACGCGTTGATGCCCGACCTACCGATCGTGGATGCTCATCACCACTTATGGGATCGCCAGTCAGGACGTTATCTGGTTCCTGAGTTCAGCCACGATATTGAGCAGTCCGGACACCGGGTTCTGTCGACGGTTTATGTGCAGTGCCGTTCCATGCTGCGCTGTAACGGACCTGAAGTTTTCAGGCCCGTGGGTGAGGTTGAGTTCGCGAGCGGCGCTGCCGCTATGTTTGACAGTGGCCATTATGGTAAGGCAGCAGGCTGCGAAGCGATTGTAGGTGGTGCCAGTCTGCTGGCAGGAGATGACCTGCAACCCGTCATTGAACTCATGATGGCGCGCTCAGGGGGACGTTTACGAGGAATGCGTAATCCGCTTGCCTGGCACAGTGATCCCCGCGTCGTATCAAGCCCTGTCACACCGCCTGCTGGCCTTGCCACCACTACCGCATTTCGCAAAGGCGCAGCCTGCCTTGTCCGGAACGGACTCTCGCTGGATGTCTGGGTTTACCACACCCAGCTTAATGACATTATTGCGCTGGCAGATGCGCTACCCGATCTTCATATCATTGTGGACCACTGCGGCGGGCCGATCGGCACGGGGCCTTATGCTGGCAAAAGGGATACCACCTTTCAGGCGTGGCAAAACGCCATTACCGCTCTGGCTGAACGACCAAACGTCAGCATGAAGATCAGCGGCTTTGGCATGACTGTCATGGGCTTTCCCTTCGCACAAAACGCCACACCACCGGACTCGCTGACGCTCTCTCTCGCCTGGCGGCCACTGTTTGAAACGCTGGTCGAAACGTTCGGCGTCACACGCTGTATATTTGCCAGCAATTTCCCGGTCGACAAAGGCATGTTCAGCTATGGCGTGTTCTGGAACGCCTGCAAACGGCTGGCTGAACACGTGTCTGCCGACGAAAAAGCACACCTTTTCTGGCGCACCGCAGCGTTGAGCTATCGCTTATCTTCCCTGGAGAATGCTGATGAATATCAAATCAAGACCGCATGAGGCTCATCCACTGGA